>JAZKFH010000039.1:0-156473 GCA_040386535.1 Myxococcota bacterium
CTCCCTCCTCGCTCCTTGCGGCCGCGGCCCAGGGTCGCCCTCGGTGCTGGACATTCCGGGCGGACCCTTAGTGACGCCACGCCGACGTTTCGGGGCCCCCGCCTTTGGAGAACTGGCCAACGTTCCGCTCAGTTTCGGCGAAGAGCCGAAACTGGCAAGGTGACCCGCTCGGGAACGCGCGGGAGGCCGCCTCGCACGTCTCCAATCCTCTTCGCGTCCCACGACCGGCCGCCGCCCCTCCGCGCCCGACCCGCGCCGCCGGCCCCGCGCGCACCCGCTCACCGCGCGCGCATCCCCGCACCGCGCGCGCGCATCGAGCCCCCGGCTGGCGCCCGCCCGTCGATCCGCTTGCCATGCGGCTTTCCTGACGGTCGCCACCTCCCCGAACGTGGCACGCGGCGTGCATTTGCTCCGGGCATGCTCACCCGCTCCCTGCTTCGCCTCCACCAGCGCTCCACCACCACCACCGCGTTCCTCCTCCTGCTCTGCGCCCGTGCCCTTCATGGGCGCGACCCCGAGAGTGGGGTGCGCCGATGAGCCGCCGTGTCGCCGTGCTCGGCGCCGGTGTCGCCGGGTTGACCGCCGCCCACGAGCTCGTCGAGCGCGGGTTCGAGGTGACCGTGTACGAGGCGCGCCCCGGCCCGGGAGGGAAGGCGCGGAGCATCAATGTGGCCTCCGGCACCGGCCAGCTTCACCCGGCCGCGGGCGCGGGCCCGACGCTCCCCGGCGAGCATGGGTTCCGCTTCATCCCCGGCTTCTACCGGCACGTTCCGGACACCATGGCCCGCATTCCGTTCGCGGGCAACCGCCGCGGCGTGCTCGACAACCTGGTGCTCACCCGCGAGATCCACATCGCCCCCAACGGCGCGCCCGCCACCCGCATCCTGGCGGGCTTCCCGACAGGCCTGCGCGAGATGCTCCAGAGCGCGCGGACCGTGCCCGATCTGCTCGGCCTCGACGTGCCCGCCAACGAGTGGCTCTACTTCGCCGACCGCCTGTTCCAGCTCCTCACGAGCTGCCCCGAGCGGCGCCTCGCCGAGTACGAGGGCATCCCGTGGTGGGACTTCGTCAACGCCGACAAGATGTCCCCGGCGTATCAGCGCTACCTGTGCGTCGGCCTCACACGCACGTTGGTCGCCATGCGCGCGGAGACCGCGAGCACGCGCACCATCGGGAACACCTTCCTTCAGTTGGTGCTCCACGGCCTGGACGCCGAGGGCAACCTCGACCGCGTCCTCAACGGCCCCACCAACGAGGTCTGGATCGATCCGTGGGTGACACACCTGCGCTCGCTGGGCGTGCGCTTCGTCTACGACGCACGCGTGACGCGGATTGCCTGTGAGGGCCAGCGCATCACGTCCGTCGCGGCGGACATCGGCGGCGCGCCGGCCGTCCTCGACGCTGATTGGTACCTGTGCGCGCTGCCGTTGGAGGGGCTGCTCCCCCTTCTGAACGCCCCGCTCGTCCGCGCCGCGCCCGCGCTCGGCCACCTCGACAAGCTGCACGTGAGCTGGATGAACGGCATTCAGATCTACCTGCGCGAGGACGTGCCGCTCGCGCGCGGACACTCCAATCTCGTCGACAGCCCGTGGGCCCTCACCGCGATCTCCCAGGCCCAATTCTGGCGGCGCCGCCCCGAACGTTACGGCACCGGCGAGGCCCGTGGCATCCTCTCCATCGACATCTCGAATTGGGACGCGCCCGGCATGCTCACCGGCCGGCCCGCGCGGGAGCTCGACAGCGCGGAGCAGATCTTCGACGAGGTGCTCGCACAGATGCGCGCCGCCGTGGGCGATCTCCCAGGCCTCCGCCCCGAGAACATCGTCGGCTGGTTCCTCGACCCCGCCATCCAGGTGCGCGGCGGCCCCGGCGCCAACGGCCCCGCCCGCCTGCGCGGCCACGGGGGCAGCGCGGTGAGCAACCTCGAGCCCCTCCTCATCAACACCGTGGACTCCTGGCGCCACCGTCCCGAGGCCGTCACCCCCATCGAGAACCTGTTCCTCGCCGGTGACTACGTCCGCACCTTCACCGATCTCGCCACGATGGAGGGCGCCAACGAGTCGGCCCGCCGCGCCACCAACGGCCTGCTCGCTGCCGCCGGGGTCGCCGCGCCGCGGTGCGCCGTCTGGCCCCTCGAAGAGCCCCGCGTCTTCGCCCCGTTCCAGGCCCTCGACGCGCGACGTTTCCGCGCAGGCCAACCCTGGCGCCACCCCCTCGCGTTGCGCGGCCGCGCGGCGGGCCCGACAGCCGAGGGTCGAAGCGCGGGGACCTCGGCGGACGGGCGAGGGGTGGCCCCGGGGGTGTAGGCGTCGCCTGGGTGGCGTGCTTGCCACGTGGCCAGGCGCCCTTGCGTGCTCCTCGAGTCACCGCCCCCCACTCCGGAGCTCGACCGCCGGGTCGTGCGGCGCAACGAACACGACAACCTCACGATGGTAGCTTCGGCCGTCGTCCATCGTCGCCGCGGCCCTGAACCGGACGTCGTACCCGTACCTCGACACGCCCCCGCCGAACTGCCGTGTGGGCACCACTTCCTCCACGGTGAGCATGGCCGCGACGACACACAGTTGGGAGTAGCCCGCCTTCAGGAGCTGGTCTCGGAACTTCGCCCGGGCGAGTGTCACGGCGGTGGACTCGGGCGTCGGCTCGCCGGAGAGCGGCTCATCGCTCAGCAGGTCGATTTGGAGCGTCATCCCGGGCGCGACCAGGAACCCGAGAAGCCAGTAACCCTCGTACTCGGAGTAGCGGCTGACGAAGGTCCCCAGGAGGCCGTACAGGATGCACTTCATCGAGCGCCGTCTCGGCCCCGAAGGTTGGCCGCCGGCCCTACGAACGCTCACTTGCGGCCTTCAGAAACGCCGAGACCGACCCGTCCCAGCCGCACCGGGTGCAGCGGCCATCCGCGAACGTGTGCGGGCAGGGCGGGTAGCCGTAGAGTTGGTGGGCGCATTCCGGGCACTCCGAGGCCATGGCCGAGGTCGCAGCGATGTAGGCGCTCCCGCACTCGTCGCAGGTCCTCTGATCGAGCATGGGTAAGGCGTAGCGCGGTGGAGCCTTCGAGTCGACGGCGCCCCGGTTGTGTGGGCGGAGCCGCCCCGATCGCCAACCGTCAAACCCACCCCCAGAACATCCGCAACCGCCGAAAGACCGTGTTCCCCGCAGGGTCGTAGCGCCACGCCGTGCCCTGCCGCCGCTCGTACCGCGTTCCACACGATTGGCAGCAGAGGTGGGACTCTGAGCCGACCTTCTCGTAGGACATAGGCCCGCCGCAACTGCACGGCGGGCCCGCGTCACCGCCAGGGTATAGCCAACGCCTCACCGCGTGGGAGGCGACAAGGAGGCCGGGCAGAACGAGCGTGAAGACCCCGAACGCGGGCAGGGCCCACACCCACCCGAATTCGCCGGAGATCCAGGCCGAGGCTGTCGAGCCGAGGCACAGGCTCGCGAAGATGAACAGCGCCTCGAACAGGTTCACGCGACCTCCGCCCCCAACCTGCCATCCCAGCCCCGGCGGTGGCGGTCAGGACTTGTAGCGATCCGGTTTGGCCGTCGGCGCCCCGACAAACCCCGGCAGACCCGCCGAACTCACAGGATGAGCCTCCATCCTCCGAGTTCGGCGCGCCCGACGCCCGGAGAGGCCCCCAACCAAGCCCTACCCACACCCCCCGGCATCACACGAAACCGTCGTGTCCGGCCCCAAGTCCTCGCGCAGGCACGCACCGTCGCCTGTCACCGCGCAGCCGACGTTGTCCTCGACGTCCACGCCCACGAGCTCGATCTCGCCGCCCTCGAAGATCGCGATCGCGCCATCCAGGCCCTCGTTGCCGCGGAGGGCGCCGCCGGTCATCGTCACGTGGCCGTGGGAGGTGAGGACGCCGCGCCAATCCGTCTGGTTGGCGAGGAATTCGACGTCTGTGAGCGTGAGCGCGTCGTGCGCGGTGAGGATGGGGCCGTTGGTGACGTTGTCGGTGAAGGTGACCGAGTTCACACGCACATCGCCCCAGGTCTCGATCAGGTCGAAGCCCTGCTCGTCGATGGTGCGGGTGTTCTCGGACACGCGGCCGCCGGTCCACGCGACGTTGCCGTAGATCTCGCCCACGTTGCCCCCGTCGGAGCGGGTCCGCTCGAGCACGAGGTCGGCGAGGGTGCCGTCGCCGCGCAGCTCGAAGCCGGCGCCGTAGTCGAACACGTTGTCGGCCAGCGTGAGGCCGCGGATGTCGAGGGCGGGCGAGATCAGGCGGAGGGCGCGCATGTCCCCGGAGTAGTGGCTCACGCGCACGTCGGACACAGCGACGGCGCTCCCTTCGAGCGTCACGGCCGCGTTCCAGAAGGTCACGCCGGACCAGGACTGCGCGGCCTCGAAGGTGTCGATGCCCAGGTCGTGGCAGTAGTTGCCCGGGCCCACGCCGCCCGCCCCCACGAGCGTCGTCTTGTCGGCGCCCGCGCCCACCACGGTCAGGGTCCGCCCGCGCATGTCGAGACTGTCGCCCGAGCAGCGCATCGTGTCTTCGAGGAGCCACGTGCCGGCGCCGATGCAGATGGTGTCGACCTCGGCGGCGCCATCGAGCGCGGTGCCCAGCGTAGGATAGGCGGCGCCGGTCGACGCGACGCGGATCTCGCCGGCGGCGCACGCCAGGGACTCGACGGTCTCGACGGGGGGCTTGGTGTCGACGCAGGCGAAGAGGGCGAGCAGGAGCATGGGGTGACCTCGTTGTCGGCTACGCGCGGCGCCGCGCGTTCATTCGATACGTTCGAGAGGTTTTCGTTCCCTGAGGCCTACGATCCGCACGGCACCGTCGTCAGCGCTGGGGGCTCCGGCGCGAGGCGCCTGGAGGGCGGCCGGGCTCGGCCCGGCCGGTCCCGCCCGTGCGCCGTCCTCGGCGCGCGGGCGGACGGAGGCCCTCGGGCCGACCCCGGAAGGGGCCGACCGTGGCGTCCTCGCCGCGGACGCGCCCAGGCGTCGAGCAGGACGTAACCGAGTAGACACCAGCAAACGCCACCTCTTCCGTGTCGCCGCGCGGACTCCGTTAGACTCCCGCGGTCCGGAGCCCTTCCCTTGCGCATCCTCGAACAACGCGTCTACGCCGGCCCCAACCTCTACGCGAACTTCAAGGTCATCCGGATGACCCTGGACCTGGGGCCGCTCGAGGAGCACCCGAGCGCGACGATCCCGGGCTTCGTGGACGGGCTGCTGGCGCACGTGCCGAGCCTCGGGGAGCACGGCTGCTCGTACGGCGCGGCGGGGGGCTTCGTGCGGCGGCTGCGCGAGGACGGCGGCACGTGGCTGGGACACGTGATGGAGCATGTCGCCATCGAGCTCCAGAACCTCGCGGGGGCCAAGGTGACGTTTGGAAAGACCCGTGGCAACGGCACGCGCGGGCAGTATCACATGGTCTACGAATACGAGGATGCGTGGGTGGGCGAGCGCGCCGGACAGATCGCGCTGCGCTTGATCCACTCGCTGGTGCCGGTGGAGCTGCGTGGCGACGTGCCGCCCGATCCGGAGTTCGTGTTCGTGACAGAGGTCGAGCGCCTGATCCGGGGCGCCGAGAAGCGCGCGTTCGGGCCGTCGACCGCGTCGCTGGTGCGCGGTGCGGAGGCGCGGGACATCCCGTGGGTGCGGCTCTCGGAGGGGTCGCTGGTCCAATTCGGGCACGGGCACCGCCAGAAGCGGATCCAAGCCACGATCACGTCGGAGACGCGGCACATCGCGGTCGAGATCGCGGGGGACAAGGAGCTGACCAACCGGATCCTCGGGGACATCGGCCTGCCGGTTCCCAAGCAGGAGCAGGTGTACGACGCGGAGGAGGCGGTCGAGGCCGCCGAGGGCCTGGGGTATCCGGTGGTGGTCAAGCCGCTCGACGCCAACCACGGGCGGGGTGTGTCGATCGGGCTCACCGACGCGGCGCAGGTGCGCGCGGCCTTCGTGGGCGCGGTGGAGCACAGTGATTGTGTGCTGGTCGAGACGTACATCCAGGGCTTCGATCATCGCATGTTGGTCATCGACGGGGAGCTGGTGGCGGTGGCGAAGCGGGTGCCGGGCCATGTCATGGGAGACGGCACGCGGACGGTCGCCGAATTGGTCGACGCGGTGAACCGGGACCCCCGGCGCGGCATCGGCCACGAGAAGATGTTGACCCGCATCGAGCTCGACGCCCAGGCCGATCGGCTCTTGCAGAAGGGGGGCCTCACCGTCGCGAGCGTGCTGCCGGCGGGCGAGGTGTTGTACCTGCGCTCGACCGCGAATCTCTCCACGGGTGGCACCGCGATCGACCAGACCGATGTGTGTCATCCGGACAACCGCGAGATGGCGGTGCGCGCCGCGGCGTCGGTGGGACTGGACGTGTGTGGGGTCGATTTCCTCACACCCGACATCGCGCGGAGCTGGAAGGAGGTCGGTGGTGGCATCTGCGAGGTGAACGCCGCGCCGGGCTTCCGTATGCACGTGGCGCCGAGCGAGGGCACGCCGCGTGACGTGGCGGGCAAGGTGCTCGACATGTTGTTTCCGGCGGGGGCGCCCTCGCGGATCCCCATCGCCGCGATCACGGGTACCAACGGAAAGACCACGACCACGCGCATGCTGGCACACATCCACAAGCAGGTGGGCGCGCACGTCGGCATGACGACGACCGACGGGGTGTACATCGACGGGCGGCTCACGGTGGCCGGGGACATGACGGGCCCGATCGCGGCGCGGATGGTGCTCACCGATCCACATGTGACGGTGGCCGTGTTGGAGACCGCGCGCGGCGGATTGTTGCGTGCCGGCCTTGGGTATCGGCACCCCGACGTGGCGTGTTGCCTCAACGTCACGGCGGATCACCTGGGGATGGGGGGCATCCACACGGTGGAGCAGCTCGCCGAGGTCAAGCGCATTCCGATCGAGGTGGCGCGGGACACGGTGGTGCTCAACGCCGACGATCCGTTGTGCCTGCGCATGGCGGATCGCACCGTAGCCAAGCGGATCTGCTGGGTGACGCTGCGGCCGGACAACGCCCTGGTGCGCGAGCACGTCCGCGCGGGCGGACGGGCCATGGCGCTCGAGGCGGGCATCAACGGGCAGATGATCACCCTCTACGACAAGGGCGCGCACATGCCGCTGTTGTGGACGCATCTCATCCCCGCCACGTTGGAGGGCAAGGCGCTCCACAACGTACAGAACGCCATGTTCGCGGCGGCGATGGCGTGGTCGATGGGGGTGAAGCTCGATGGCATCCGTCACGGCCTGCGCACGTTCGACACCACGTTCTTCCAGGCGCCCGGCCGCGGAAACGTGTACGAACAGTTGGGCTTCAAAGTGATCCTCGACTACGGCCACAATCCCGCCGCGGTCGACGCGATGTGTGGGCTCGTGGATCGCCTCTCTGCGGACGGTGGGCTGCGCCCCGGCGCCCAACGCGTGTGTGTGCTCTCCGCCCCCGGGGATCGCCGCGACGATGACATCCGCGCCATCGCCCGCCGCGCCGCCACCAGCTTCGACCGCTTCGTGTGCCGTCGCGACGACGACGTGCGCGGCCGCGGGCTGGAGGAGGTGCCCCGCATGCTCGCCGCCGAGCTCGTGGCGGCGGGGGTGCCCGCGGATCGGGTGGAGATCGTGGTGGAGGAGGCCGCCGCGGTCGACCGGGGCCTGAACCTGTGTCGACCGGGCGACGTGCTCCTCGTGTTCGGGGATGCGATCAGCCGTACGTGGAAGCAGATCATCTACTTCGGCGGCCGCAAACCTTCTGAGTCGGCCACGGCGCCGTCGGGGTTCGGCGGGGTCGGCTACACCGGGGGCAGCTACACTACCGAGACGGTCACGCCAGAAATCTCCCATACCGCGGTGCACGCCCACGATGCCCATCCCACCGCGGCGGACGAGCGCGCCGAGCACGGCGACGCTGCGGTCGTGGAGCTGGCCGCGCCCTCGGTGGACGTAGCGCCGACGTTCGTGCGGGATGCGCGAGGGGTGCGGCTCGCGGTGGACGAGGGCGGGGACTGACAGGGGGCGGAACCGTGCCGCCGCACGGCGGGCGACATAGGCGGCGCGGATGTCCCTCCGCCTGCTTCTCTTCGGGTTGATCACCTCGTTGGCGTGCGCGTCCGGCGATGGCACCTATTGGGTCGATCGGAGCGACACTGAGCTCTACAACGTGCTCGCCGAGCAGTGCGCGGCGTCGCTCGGGGACGGAAAGCCCGTGCTGATCACGTTCTCGGCGTCGTGGTGCCCGGATTGCCAGCAGCTCAATCGGCTGTCGCAGCAAGCACCGATGCGGGCGGAGTTGGCTGGGTGGCACCCCGTGGTGGTCAACGTCGGGGACTTCGATCGCCACGAGTCGCTGATGGAGGCGTTCGGTGTGCCCGCGATCCCCTACATGGCGGCGATGAAGCCGAGCGATTGCAGCGTGCCGCCCCAGCGCTGGCCCCGGCTCCGCGTCGGCAACGTGGAGCTCTCGACGGCGGACCATTTCGCCGGTTGGCTGGTGCAGGCCCGCGGCGCGTGAGGCGCTACCGCGCCAGGTCGAAGATCGCGCCCATCACCACGTCCGTGGCCGGCCAGTCCCAGCTCCCCGACAAGACCGCCACGTCGTCGTAGGCGCCGTCGCCGTCGGCGTCGATCTGGGAGGAGGTGGAGCGCGCGAGGTCGACCAGCTGCTCCTGGAGCGCCGTGTCGATGTCCTGGAACTCGTAGGCGTTGACGCCGAGGAACTTCGCGTCGACGGAGGCCATCGCGGTCACCGCGGCGGTGCGGGTCTTCGCGGCGGAGCAGCTCCCACTGGGGAAATCGTGGCTCTCGGCCTGGTCGCGGAAGGTGTTCTCGGCGAGCAGGACGACCACGCGCTTGGATCCGTCCCGGTATCCGACGCCGGGGCGAGTGCCGGTGCCAGGGGTCGTCGTGACCGCGGCGCCGGTAGCCGAGCCGCCGAAGGCGTCGGAGCCCCGCGCGTTGAAGGGGCGCACGTCGGTCGTGGAGTCGAACCGGCCGTTGCAGTCCTGATCGTAGCCGTCGCCGCTGGTGGCCTGGACCAGGGCCTCGAGGCCGCTGCCAGGGCCGTCTCCCCCCCACTCCAGGCCGAGCCGGCTCGCCGCGGAGAGGAGCCGGGCGCGGTCGGTGGTGAGCTGCTGGCCGAGCACGTAGGGGAGGCCGCCCGAGGCCGCGAACCACTCGCCGCTGACCTGGTAGTCGTCGAAGGTGGCGATGGCGACGGCGACGTCGGCGCCGCTGTCGAGCAGCGCGTTGACCAATGCGTCGGTGTGGACGGCGACATCGGCGTGGTAACAATCGTAGACGTACGCCACGTCTACGATCAGCACGACGTCGATCTTCCCGGCGGGAACGTCGACGGGGATGTCGGTGTCCGGCGCGGTGTCGTCGGGGACGGTGGTCATGCCGCTGTCGGGGCCGGGCCCGCTGTCCGCCGTGGTGTCGGTGTCCGTGTCGGGGATGTCGGTGTCGGGGCGGCCCTTCCCACCGGGCTCGTCGGGGGTCTTGCCGAGGTCGTACTCGGAGCACGCGGCGAGCACGAGGAATAGGAGCAGTCGCACGGGGACCTGGGCTTGGCGGCGATGGTAGGCCGGCCGCCAGGGCGCGTCCAGCGCCGGGTTCCAGTTAGAGGCGGTCGGCGGGAGGGAACGACGATGCGGACGACGTACGCGAGGGGGCTGCTGACGGTCCTGCTGCTCCTGGGGTGCAATCCGGCGGCGCCGGAGGCCCCCGCGGCCGCTGTCACCGATCCCGCCGCGCTCGAAGCCCGCCGCGTGGCCCTGCGCGACCAGCTCAAGGCGCTCGTGGGGGACCTGACCACGGCCGGCCGCTACGACTGTTGTGTCGAGGCGCCGTGCAACTTGTGCGCGATGCGCGCGGGCGGATGCAAGTGTGGCGAGGGCCTGCGCAACGGGGAGCCGGTGTGTGAGGAGTGCGCCATGATGTGGCGCCGTGGCAACGGGGCCGAGCCGGGCGTGGACGCGGCCTCGGTGCGGAGTTTTCTCGAGGCCGAGCGGGAGATGGTCGACGCGGCGAAGGGCGAGGCGGCGGGGTGCAGCTGCAAGGAGCACGTGCAGTAGCGCCGGCGGAGGAGCGCCCGCGGAGGAGCGCGCGAGGGGAGCGGCGGGTTCTCGGCTTTCCCCGCGCTTACATCCGTTGGCAGGGAGGGGCCTGCTCGTGCTTCGTACGGGGAGAGCGTGGGTGTGGGCGGTGGCGCTCGGGTGCCACGGCGGCGATCCCGCCGAGGCGGAGCTCCTCGAGACCGACCCGCGGGTCGAGCTCGGCAGCGACGTGGGCGCGCTCACGCGGTTGAGCCTCGATCTGCGCGGCGTGCGTCCGACCGTGGCGGAGATCGAGGCGGTCGAGGCCGAGCCCATCGACGCCGCGGCGTGGTCCGAGCGTGTGGCGGCGTACCTTCACGACCCCGGCTTCGGGCCTCGCGTGCGCGATCTGTTCGCTGGGATCTACCTCACCCGCCAGGACGGCTACCCCTACGCGGCCGCGGACTTCGGCGTGAGCGATCCCGCGGCGTTCGTAGCCGCTGTCGGGGACGAGCCGCTGCGGATCCTCTCCAGCCTGGCGGAGGCGGATCTGCCGTACACCGACATCGTGACCGCGGAGTGGACGATGGCGGACGAGTTTGCCGCGGCGGCCGCGCCCGTGGACTACCCCGACGGGGCGAGCGGGTGGCAGATGGTGCGCTACACGGACGGTCGGCCGGCGGCGGGAGTCCTGGCTACCAACGGGTTCTGGTGGCACTACACCACGAGCAATTCCAACCTCAATCGTGGGCGCGCGAACGCCATCAGTCGCGTGCTGCTGTGTCAGGACTACCTGACGCTGCCGGTCACGTTCGATCGATCGGTCGATCTGCTCGACGCGGACGCGGTCGCCGACGCGTTGACCACCAACCCGGGGTGTGTGTCGTGCCACGCCACGTTGGATCCGTTGGCGTCGTATCTGTACGGCTTCTTTCCGTTGGGAGGGGACACGGTGGCGGACGCGGCGAGCTGGCACGCCGAGCGGACGTCGCTCTGGCGGATCGCGACCGGGGTGGCGCCGGCCTACCAAGGGGAATCGGGCGAGACGTTGGGGGATCTGGGGCGTCAGATCGCGGCGGATCCGCGGCTCACGGCGTGTGTCACGGAGCAGGTGTACGGGATGTTGCACGGGGAGGAGGCCGAGGACGCGGAGGTGTTGGCGGACCACCACCGGGAGCTGCTCGCGGGTGGGATCACCCTCCGCGCGTTGTTTGGATCCGTGGCGGGGGCCGAGCGCTACCGGGTCGGGAGGCACGGAATCGAGGGAGAGGCCACCTACGCCGCGAAGATGCTCTCGGTCGAGCAGCTCGGCACGGTGGTGGAAGACCTCACGGGGTTCCGCTTCACCCACCAGGGCTACGACCTGCTCGGCAGCGACACCTACGGGGTGCGCACGCTCGCGGGCGGGGCCGACGGCGTGTTCTCCACTCGACCCGCCACGGAGCCGAGCGCCACGTCCGTGCTGGTCCAGGCGCGGTTGGCCCAAGCCGCCGCCTGGTACGTGGCCGCCCACGACCGCGACCACCAGGACGAGGCCCGGCTCTTCACCCTCGTCGACTTCACCGAGACCCCGGCCACCGGCACCCCCGTCATGGCGCGGCAGCTCCAGGCCTTGCGTCTGCGCGTCCTCGGGGCGCGCGTGGCGGAGGGGGGCCCCGAGGTCACTGCGGACCTCGCGCTGTGGGCGGACCTGTACGCCCTCGACGCAGATCCGGTCGCCGCCTGGGCCGGGGTGCTCTCCGTGCTCCTCCGCGATCCGACCTTTCTCGTCTACTGAACCGGTCCCAGGAGGTCCTCCCGCATGCTGAGCCGCCGTCGCCTCCTCCGCGCAACGTCCGGGCTCCTGGGCGCCGTCGGGCTCGGCCTCGTGGGCGCACCCGCGCGCGCCGCGCTCCCGCTCCCGCGTGGCACCGGGCGCCTGCTCAAGTTCCTGTTCGTCGTGAACTTCGGCGGGTGGGACCCGACCCGGGTGTTCGCGCCTGCGTTCGGCAACCCCGACGTGACGATGGAGGTCGAGGCGACCGAGGGCGCCGTCGGGGAGTTGCGGTACGTGGACCACCCCGCTCGGCCGAGCGTACGCGCGTTCTTCGAGACCTATGCCGCCCGGGCCGTCGTGTTGAATGGGGTGCTCGTGCCGTCGGTGGCGCACGACGCGTGCCTGCGCCTCGGCCTCACCGGCGGCGTAGGGCCCGATCGCCCGGACTGGGGCGCGATCCTCGGGGCGGCGCGGTCGGCCGACTTTCCGCTGCCCCAGGTCGTCATCGGCGGGCCCTCGTACCCCGGCGCATACGGCGCGTTCGTGACCCGCACGGGCACCAACCCCCAGCTCGCGGCGCTCCTCGACGGGAACATCGCCGCGTGGAGCGACGTGCCGGTCGGGCGCCCCACCGCGGGCGCGGACGCGATCATGGACGCCGCGCTCGAACAACGCGTCGCCGCCGCGGTCCTCGCGGCACGGCCGGGCCGGGAGGCGGCGCTGACGGAGGGGCTTCGGACGGCGCTCGACCGGGCGGGGCAGCTAAAAGCGCTGGGGGACACGGTGGCGTGGAACACCGCCACCTTCGACGGCCAGCTCGCGCTCGCCGTCGATCTGTTGGCGTTGGGGGTGGCACGCGTGGCGACGGTGTCGTTCGAAGCCTGGCCGTGGGACACCCATGTCGCCAACACCGCGCGCCAGTCCGACAACTTCGAGCGCCTGTTCGGGTACCTCCTCCGCCTCGTGGACAAGCTCGAGGAGACGCCGGGCGAGGCGGGGGGCACGCTCGCGGAGGAGACCGTGCTGGTGGTGCTCTCTGAGATGGGGCGGGCTCCGCTGGAGAACGTGGACGGCGGAAAGGACCACTGGCCCTGCACGAGCGTGTTGCTGGTGGGGCCGGGCGTCGCCGGAGGGCGGGTGATCGGAGCGTTCGACCCGCTGTTCTACGGGCATCCGGTGGATCTCGCCTCGGGGGAGGTGACGGAGGGGGGCGTGTCCCTCGACGCGGCGACGGTGGGGGCCACGTTGCTCCGGCTCGGGGAGGTCGATCCGGCCGCGCACCTCGCCGGGGTGCCGGTGGTGACGGCGGTCCTGGGGTAGGTGTCGCGGGCGCGCGGGTCATCGGCCGGAGATAGCGTGTGCTCCGGAGTCTTCCGGTTGCGCATCCTCCACCTGTACCGACCACGCGTGCCCGCCACCCGCGCGCAGAGCGTGCAGGTCGTGCACACGTGCCACGCGTTGGCGAGGCGTGGCCACACGGTCACGCTGCTCGGCGATCGCGCCGACGTCGCGGCCGCGGGGGCCGCGGGGCTCGCGGCGGGCGCGGATCCGGGGGATCCGACGGCCGCCCTGCGCGCGTACGGCCTGGACCACCCGGAGGGGCTCGATCTGCGCATCGCGCCCGTGGTGTGGGCGCCCGGCGCCGGGTGGTGGTTCCGGTGGCAGGTGCGCCGCTGGGAGGGGGACGTGGTCTATGCGCGGGCGAAGCGCTACGTCGCGCGCATCCCGACGCGGGTTCCGGTGGTGATCGAGGCGCACGAGGTCGACTCGGCGCTCGCGCGGGAGCGGGGGGAGAACCCGGCGGCGATGCTGCGGCTCGAAGCGGCGGTGTACCGCCGCGCGGCGGGGGTGGTGGCCAACTGTGGCGGCACGCTCGCGCTGCTCGAGGCTACCCACACGCTTCCCTCACGACGCGTCGTGATCCACAACGCCACGCGGGCGGACCGGGCGCTGCTCTCTACCGGCGGGGCGCCCGCGCCCGCGGCGAGTCCCGTCGTCGGCTACACGGGCTCGCCACGCGCCTACAAGGGGCTCGCCACCGTGCTCGCCTCGCTCCCGTCGTGGCCGGCGGGCGCGCGGCTGGAGCTCGTCGGTGGGGCGCCCGAGGGCGCGGTGCTGCCGCCGAACGTCACCGCGCTCCCGCCGGTGGCCTACGGCGCGCTCCCCGCCCACCTCGCGCGCTACCACGCGCTGCTCCTGCCGCTCGACGACAACCTGTTCGGCCGCGCGCTCACGTCGCCGCTCAAGCTCTGGGACTACCTCGCCACGGGCATCCCCATCGTGGCGGCCGACCTCCCCACGACCCGCGAGATCGGCGGCGACACGCTGCACTACTACCCCCCGGGCGATCCGTCGGGCCTCGCCGCGGCCGTGGCCCGCGCGCTCGTGGCCCCGCGCCCGGCGCCGCGCCTGCGCACCTGGGACGACCGCGCGGCCGAGATCGAGCGGTTCCTGCACGAGTGCCTGCGGTGATCCTCTATGTGTTGCGGTATTGGCCGACGCTCACCGAGACCTTCGTCCACGACGAGATCGCGGCCATCGCACGGCGGGCGCCGGTCGCCATCGCGGCGTTCGATCCCCGCGGCGACCCGTTCGTGGCCCCGGCGCCGGCCCCGGTGCACGCCCGGCCGCACCGCTGGGGTTGGCTACGTGCGGCGCCCGCGCTGCTCCGGGAGTGGCTCCGCGCCCCGGCCATGCTCTCGCCGCGCGTTCTCTGGCTCACGACGATCGTGCGCCGGGCACGTCGGGTCCATGTCCACTTCGCGGGCGAGGCCGCGGGCTGGGCGCGGGTGGCGTGCCGGCGCGCGGGGGTGCCGTACGGGGTCACGGTGCACGCGGTCGATCTGTGGAAGCCGCACCCCGGGCTCGCCGACGTGCTGCGCGACGCGGACCTCGTGGTCACCATCTCCGAGCACAACCGCGCGGCGCTCCGGGCGCGCTACGACATCGACGCCGTCGTGGTCCGTTGCGGGGTCGACCTCGGCGTCCCGCGCGGTGTGCCCTCCAATCCGCCCGTGATCCTGGCGGTCGGGCGGTGGGTTCCCAAGAAGGGGCTCGACACCCTCGCGGCCGCCGCGTTGCTCCTCGGCGAACGTGCGCGCGTGCGGATGCTCTCCGACGCGCCGGCGTTGCCCGGGGTCGACGTCCGCGGCCTCCGCCCCCGCGCCGACGTGGGCGCCGAGCTCGCCGCAGCCACGATCTTCGCGCTCCCGTGCCGACGCGCGCCCGACGGCGACCAGGACGGCATCCCCGTGGCCCTGCTCGAAGCGATGGCGGCGGGGCTCCCCGTCGTGACCACCGCCGTGTCGGGCCTGCCCGAGATCGCCGACGAGGCGGTGGGGTGGATCGTCCCACCCGACGACTCGGCGGCGCTCGCGGCGGCGCTCCTCGCGGCGCTGGACGATCCCGCCGAGGCCACCCGACGGGGCGCGGCCGGGCGCGCGCGGCTGGCGGAGCGGGGCTTTGTCGCCGCGGACACGCATGCCGCGATGGCGCGCCTCCTCGGCATCTCGGGTGACGGGCTCGGGTGACGGGGCGGGCGCGCTCGGCTATGGTGCGCCCCGTTCGAGGTAGCCATGATCTTCGCCCTCACGTTGCTCGGCTGTACGGCCTGGATCGATCAAGAGCCGGCGTGTGACCAGGACATCTACTACTGGTCCGACGATCTGCTCGCCTTCGTCCTCACCGGGGATGGCTCCGGAGAGTTCGCGTTCGACCCGGAAGACGCGCCGCGCACCGAGATCGCGGGCAGCTACGCCACCGGTGAAGGCGACTTCGACTGGGTGACCAAGCACGACGCCGCGTACTACATCCGCCGTACGGAAGCGGAAGGGTTCGGCACCGTCTTCCACAACGGCAACCTCGACCTCCTCTTCACCGAAACCGTCACCGACATGCTCGGGGACGTGTTCGAGACCGACTACCGCGTCCAGCGCACCGGCTGCGACATGACGATCGCCTCGTGGGACTCCTCGGGAGACATCGAAGACGCGGTGGTGATGTCGGGCAGCTACTCCGACGACTCGGTGTGGAGCTGGGAGGCCAACGTGGCCGACTACACCTACACGGGCTCGCTCCGGCAGAACCTGAACCGCACGACCTTGCTCGACGCGGATGACGGCAGCTACTGGGCCTTCACCACCTCGAAGCCCGATGGCGAGACCACCCAGGAGTGGACCGGGGACTGTGGCGAAGGCCTCACGTGTGAGGGCACCTCCACCCGCCACTTCGACGGCTCGCTGGAGAGCACCCTGACGGCGTTCGAGGGGAGCGACGTGTACGCCGAGAGCGTCGGCAGCTTCGCGTACGACGGCTCGGGCGTCGAGACGATCACCTACGTGGGCGGCCCGACGTGTGACTTCGAGTACGACGACGACGGGGACTGCGAGTTCGACTGCGACGACGGGACCGACGGCGCCTGCTGAGTCGCTGAACGGTCAGTCCCACGCGCAGCGGAAGCCGATCGTCTCGCTGCGCGCGGTGGCGGGCACCTCCCGGGTGACGCCGAGCTCGTCGGAGAGCGACACGAAGCTGCCCCCGGCCACGGTGCCGTCGGCGAGCCACTCCTCCACGTTGCCGTCGAGGTCCTGGTGGCCGGCGGCGCCGGTGTATGGCGTGAGCCCGGCGAGCGCGCGGGCGGCGTCGCCCGTGGGGGAGGAGCCGAGGCGCGCGCGCGTGTCGTTGGCAACCGGGGTGCCGGTGGCGTCGACCCGGGCAGAGGCCCACTCCGCCTTCGTGGGGAGCCGCCCCCCCGCCCAGGCGCAGATGGCGCCGGCCTCGGCGAGGGTGACGTAGCGCGCGGGGCCGTCCTCATGGCCCGCGGAGGCGGCGGGCACGTCGAGGAAGAGCTCGAGCCCGTGGAGCAGCTCGATCGTGGCCCACGGGGCCTCCCGGCGGTCCAGGCGCTTGGCGGAGCCGGCGGGTACGAGCGGCGCGTCGGGGGGGGCGCACGTGGGGTAGGGGAGCACCACGATCTCGACCGCGCCGACCGTGTAGGGCACCTCGACGGGGCCGCAGCCCGCCCGCGACACGACGGCGACGCCGGGGCCCGGCGGGAGGAGGGCGCGCCAGCGGCGGGCGCCGGCGGCATCCCGCACGTCGCCGACCGCCGGTGGGGACAGGAGAACGTCGTCGGGGGCGGGGGCGCTCACCCAGCCGTCGCCCGCGTCGTGGCCACGTTCGAGCACGATCTCTACCGCTCGGGCGGACGCCGGGGCGGGGACCGCGACCGGCGCGGCGGGCGTCGGAGCGTCGGGGGCCGGCGCGTCGCCACACCCGGTCACCCACGTCAGGAGCAGTACGGTCATGCAGGGCGGGTTAGCATGAGCGCCGGGAGCGCGTGTTGGGGCTGAGAGACCGCCTACGTGGGATCCTCGGTCGGGAACGCCCGGCTGGCGCTGCCATGCCCGGAACGAACGGTTCCGCAGGTTTGCCCGGCACGGCGCCGCGCTCCGTGTCGCTGCGGGTCGCGTCGACCGCCCCGGGGGGCCTCGCCGTGGGCGCTACCGGCGGCCCGCGTGCCCTGGCGATCGCGGACCTCGATGCCGCCGCGCTGATCGTCGGGACCTCGGGCGTTCGTCCCGTCGGCGCCCCGCTGCTCGTCGGGGCGCAGATCGGGACCTTCGCCCGGAGCGCGGCCCCGGGCCGTCCCGTGGTGGTGGTGGGGGTAGACGACGAGGCGGCCGCCGCGGTCTCGGAGCGCCTCTCGGCGCTGGGGATCGACGCGGGCTGGCTATTCGGTGGGGTAGGGGCATGGAAGGCCGCCGGGCGGGCCCTCCTCGGACCGGCTGAGGAGGCCACATGAACTCGATGACCGGCTTCGGACGGGGAGAGGCGAGCAACGGCGCCCTCACCGTCGTGGTCGAAATCAAGACGGTCAACAACCGCTTCCGTGACCTCCAGGTCCGGGTGCCCCGCGAGTACAACGTGCTCGAACCGCGCATCCTGAACCTGCTGCGCGAGGGCGTGCAGCGCGGCCGCGTCGAGGCGATGGTGCGGCGCAGCTCGGTCGAGGGCTCTACGCGCGTCGTGGTCGACCTCGCGTTGGTCGACCAGTACCGGCGCGCCATGGCGGAGATCGCGCGGCGCGTCCAGCGCGACGTGAGCGAGATCCCGCTCTCCGCGATCATCGCGCAGCCCGGCGTGCTGCTCACCGGCGAGGCCGAGGCCGACGCGCTCGCCGAGTGGGACCTCTGCGAGGTCGCCGTGCAGTCCGCGCTCTCCGACCTCGCGATCATGCGGGCCACCGAGGGGAACGCGCTCGCGCTCGACCTGCGCAAGAACCTCGACACGCTCCTGCGCCTCTGCGCCGAGGTGGCCGAGTCGGCGGAGGGCGTGGCGGACCGCATCCGGCATCGCCTGGAGGAGCGCCTGTCCCGGCTGATGAACGATCGCGTCGACCCCGCGCGCCTCGCTCAAGAGGTCGCCATCCTGGCCGACAAGTCGGACATCTCCGAGGAGATCACCCGCCTCGGGAGCCACTGCGAGCAGTTCGCGCAGGCGCTCGTTGCGGACGATCCGGTGGGGAGGAAGCTCGATTTCCTCCTGCAGGAGATGAACCGCGAGATCAACACGGTCGGCAGCAAGGCCGCCGAGCACCCCGTGGCCGCGCGGGTGCTGGAGATGAAGAGTGTGCTCGAGCGGATGCGCGAGCAGGCCGCGAACGTCGAATGAAGGCCGCCGGAACGAAGACGAATGTGGGGAATGGCCGTGGACCCGAGGATTTCTCGATGATGTTGGAGGGATGGGCGGCGCCCGACTTCGGCGCCCTCTTCGTCGTTTCCGGGGCCTCGGGCACGGGCAAGACCACGCTGTTGCACGCCGCGCTGGACCGGGTGCCGGGCCTGGAGTTCTCGGTCTCGGCGACCACCCGGGCGCCCCGTAAGGGCGAGCGCGACGGGGTGGACTACCACTTCGTCAATCCCGACGAGTACCGGGAGATGGTGGGCCGGAACGAGCTCCTCGAGCACGCCGAGGTGTACGGCACGATGTACGGCACCCCCCGCGCGCCCGTGTTCGCCGCGCTCCGGGAGGGCCGCTCCATCGTGCTCGACATCGACGTGCAGGGCGCGGGCCAGGTGCGCGCCGTGTACCCCGAGGCGGTCACCATCTTCGTGCTTCCGCCGCGGATCGAGGTCATCCGGCAGCGGCTCGAGGCGCGGGGCAAGGACGGGCCGGAGGTCGTCGAGCGCCGTATTCGGGACGCAACCGAGCAGATCGCGCGTTGTGGGGAGTATGACTACCTCGTGATGAATGACGTGCTCGACACGGCGCACGCCCAGCTCCAAGGGATCTTTCTCGCGGAGTTGTCGAGGCGTTCCCGGCGGAGTTCCTGGGTGCGCGCCCTTACCGGCGGTGCCGGCGCTTGACAACTCCTAGACGCGGGCGCAAAGACTGATGGGGTCCCCCATGCCTCCCGACGTCCAACCACATGGTGAGAGCACCTACGGTGACACCGCCTACGGTGACACGGCGCTGATCCAGAACGTGATCGAGCGGGTGCAGGAGTACGCGCCCGGTGCCGACGTGGGCCTGGTCACCGAGGCGTACCAGTACGCCGCGCTCCGGCACCGCGGCCAGGTCCGCAAGAACGGCGAGGACTACCTCATCCATCCGCTGGCCGTCGCGAACATCCTCGCGGGCCTGCAGATGGACGTGGAGACCATCGCGACCGGCCTGTTGCACGACACGATGGAGGACACCCTCGCCACGCGCGACGAGATCGAGCAGCGCTTCGGCAAGGCCGTCGCCGACATGGTCGAGGGCGTCACCAAGCTCTCGAAGCTGACCTACAAGGGCAAGCTCGAAGAGCAGGCCGAGAACTTCCGCAAGCTCGTGCTCGCCTTCGGGCGGGACCTGCGCGTCATCATCGTCAAGGTGGCCGATCGGCTGCACAACATGCGCACGCTCGAGCACCACCGGCCCGAGAAGCGCCAGTCCATCGCCCGGGAAACGCTCGACATCTACGCGCCGCTCGTGCATCGCCTCGGGCTGGAGCTGGTGAAGGGCGAGCTCGAAGACCTGTGCTTCCGCTGGTTGCATCCCGACGCCTGGGCGTCGTTGCGCGAGCAGTTGGCCGAGGGGGAGGTCGAGCGCGACCAGCACGTCCGCGACACGATCTCGCTGCTCGAGACCACGCTGGCGAAGCACGAGGTCCAGGCCAACGTCACCGGCCGGGTCAAGCACCTCTACAGCATCTGGCGCAAGATGCAGAAGTCCGGGAAGCACCTCTCGGACATCCACGATCTGCTCGCCTTCCGCGTGCTCGTGCAGGATCGCGGCACCTGCTACGTCGCGCTCGGGTTCGTCCACGCGAGCTTCATCCCCGTCGCCCGGCGGATGAAGGACTACATCGCGGTCGCCAAGTCGAACGGCTACCAGTCGCTCCACACCACGGTGATCGGGCCCGACGGGCGCCAGATCGAGATCCAGATCCGCACCCCCGCCATGCACCGCATCGCGGAGACCGGCATCGCGGCGCACTGGCGCTACAAGAACGGCCGGCTCGCGGTCACGAACAACGAGCTCGAAGAGGTGGCGCGGCTGCGCGGCTTCATCGAGATGGCGCGCGACATCGAGGATCCGGCCGACTTCATGGAGGCCGCCCGCAGCGACCTCGGCGACACGATCCACGTCTTCACGCCCGCGCGGGACGTGATCCTGCTGCCCGAGCAGGCCACCGCGCTCGATTTCGCCTACCACATCCACACCGAGGTCGGAAACCGGGCCGCCGGCGCCAAGGTGAACGGGCGGATGGTGCCGCTCCGCACGACGCTCAAGATCGGGGACACGGTCGAGATCCTCACCAAGAACGACGCGCACCCCTCTCGCGACTGGCTCGCCTGGGCGAACAGCCACCGCGCGCTCGAGAAGATCCGGAAGAAGCTCCGCGACATGCTCGCCGATCACGGCGTGGCGATGGGCCGCGAGATCCTCGACGGCGCGCTGCGCAAGGTGGGCTCGAGCCTCAAGCGGGAGCTCTCGGAGAAGGGGGTCGGCGATCGCCTGAAGGAAGGCGGCTACAAGGATCTCGACGCGCTCGCGCTCGAGGTCGTCAGCGGCCGCACGAGCCCCGCCGAGGCCGCCCGGGTGCTGCATCCCGTCCAGCCCGAGGCGCCCCCCGCGCCCGCGCCCTCGGCGCTCTCCGCGTGGATCCAGCGCGTCCGCAAGTCGAACGACAGCGCGATCATCGTGAACGGCGAGAGCGACATCCTCGTCGATTACGCGCGGTGTTGCCGCCCGATGAAGGGCGAGTCGATCATCGGCTACATCACGCGTGGCCGCGGCCTCTCGGTCCACAAGGCCGACTGCGCGATGGTGAAGGGCCTCGACGCCGATCGGGTGGTGCCGGTCGACTGGGACGGCTCGGTCAAGACCCTCCACCAGGGCCTCCTGCGCGTCGTCTGCGACGACCGCCCCGGCATCCTCGCCGAGATCACCGGCACGTGCGCTTCGACGAAGATCAACCTCTGGCGTGCGGACATGCGCACCACCGACGACGACCGCGCGGTGTGTGACCTCGGCATCGCCGTGCACGACGTGGGCGAGCTCTCGCTGCTCATCAAGCGGCTCAAGAGCCTCAAGGGCGTGGTCACGGTGGACCGGGCCAGCTAGTCCACGGGTGGAGGTGCCCTTGAGGCTTCACGCGGCAGGCTGGTTGATGGTGGGCGTGCTCCTGGCCGGCTGCCAGGGGAACACGGACGCGCCGGAGACGGGGAAGGATCCGGCGGACACGGACACGGACACCGACACCGACACCGACACCGACACGGACACCGACACCGACACCGACACGGACACCGACACGGACACCGACACCAGCGAGGCCTGTGGCGGCGAGCCCTCCTGCGCGCTCCCGGTCTCCGGCGCGGACGGTCAGTGCGACAGCACGGTCACGGGGTTCAGCGCCACGAGCACCACGCCGGGCGTCATCGAGGTGCGGCATGACGAGTGGGCGTACGGCTGCTGCCCCACGATGGAGGTGGCCGCGACGCTCACGCCGGCCACGGCGACCATCGACAACGTCGTCGTCGCGGCCAGTGACGAGTGCAACTGCGCCTGCCAGTTGGACGTGTCCTGGACCATCGGGGAGGTCCCCGCGGGCACGTGGACCGTCGTGTCCGGGGCGCAGAGCGCCGTGGTCTCGGTCGCCGCGCCGTAGTCGGCGGGCCCGAGCGCCTAGAAGTAGTAGTGCGCCGCGATCGCCGGCGAGGAGCCGACGGTCTTGACCGCCCAGGCGGCGCCGAGGTCGACGTTGGCGCCCCACTCCACGGAGAAGCCGAGGTTCTCCAGCCCGAAGAAGAAGAACTCGGCGCCCACGACCGGCTGGAGGCGCACGGTGCCCTCGAGCCCGTCCACGATGTAGCCGGCGCCGGCCCCGAGGTAGAGGTTCATGTTGTCCTCGGCCACCACCGAGTACAGCAGGCGGCCACCCGCGAAGAACTTCGGCTCGGTCAACGCCGCGAGATCGGCGCCGAGGTCGACCTCGACCTGCACGTTCGACGTGGGCTTGCCCGTCGGCAGGCCGTAGCGGACGGAGAGCGCGGACACGCTGCCGAATTGTTCGTGGAAGCCGACTCCGAACCGTGAGCGGAGATCCTTGGCTTCGGCGGGCGCGGAGACGAGCAGCAGCGCGAGGAGCATACGATCCCAGGGAAGGGCGGCCTCTAACGGTCCTCGTCCGACGGGTCAAAGCGGACGTCGGCAGCGGGCGACATCGGCGCTCGCCGACATCGCCGGCCTCAACGCCGCTGGATCACCAGCGCCGGGGCGAGCGTCGATACCCCGGGCCCCTCGATCCGCATCACCGCGCGACGCACCTCGGTGCGCGGCGGCCGGAACCCGAAGGCCCGCGCGACCAGCCGCTCGGCCGCGACCGTGTGGCTCCACCCGTCCTGCACCACGGCGTCTCCCGCCGAGCGGAAGGACAGCGTCCAGTCGCCCAACGTGAGCGCCGTGCCGCGCTCGATGGGGAAGGTGGTGGAGTCGCCTGTCCATGTGCGTTCGCCCGCGCGGACCCACGCCGGGCAGTCCGACAGCGGCTCGATCGCTGCGGCGAAGCCCTCCCCGAGCACGTAGAGCGCCGAGCCCTCGACCTCGCCGTCCGTGCGCGTGCGGGTCACGATGGCCGAGCCGCTCAGGAGCCGCCCGTCCACGCGGTCCTCCACCACGCCGGCCATCTCGCCGATCTCGGGCGGACACCCTGGCCGCGCCCCCCGGGCTGCCACCCGCGCGCCGAGCCCGTCGCCCCCCACGCGCAGCTCCCACCCGTCCGGCACGGCGACCAACGCGTCCGCGCCCCCGCGCACGCCCTCGTCCCCGAGCGGCGCCGGCCCCCACGACGCGCGGTGCTCGATGACGCCGGGGCCCGCGGGCAGGAGCAAGAGGCGCGTGGTGAGCTGCCCGTCGAGCAGCCCGGTGTTCCCGACGGAGAGCCACGTCCAGAGCAAGGCGCCGTCGGCGTCTACCCCGACGATCGACCACGCCTCGCTCCGCGGCCGGACCCCGACGCGCACCGCCGTGTACCCGACCGCGAGGAGGAGGAGGCTACCCAGCAGGACTGCGCGCACCGAACACCGGGTTCCAGGGGCGGTCGATCCGACCGGGGGCACAACCCGCGGCCACGGCAGCGACGACCTCCGCGTCGAGCGCGGGGTCGGGGAGATAGAGCTCACCGAGGAGGGCGAGGGCGTCCTTCGGCGTGCCGCGGCAGATGCGGTCCTTCGTGTCCGCGGGCGTGTTCGGGCGGAGGAGGGCCTCCACCACGCTCCGGCGGACATAGGTGCGCGTGCCCGATTCGCAGCGGGCGCGGTCGGTCGCGTCGGTCAAGGTCGCGCACGGCGCCAGCGACGCCGGGCGGTTGCGGGCGTGCGCGAAGTACCACCAGTCGGCCCAGAGCTGCTCCTCGGCGCCGGGGCCGACGGTCTCGATGGCGGACCAGTAGGCGACGATCGGGCGGGCCTTCTCGATGCCCGCCACGGCTCGTCCCAGGTCGTTCGACGCGAGCTGGAGCTCGAAGGTCCACGCGTGGTACAGGCACTCGTTGTAGTAGGCGCCGGCCGCGCCGCACCCGGTCAACGCGCCCCAGCGATCCCCCGCCGTGGCGCGGGCCTCGGCGATGCCGAACGCGCACTCCGAGCGCCACTGTTCGCTGCGGAGGGCCGCGCAGCGCGCGATCGGGGCGTCGGCGTGGCCGCGGACCACGGTGGCGACACACTCCTCGGCCGACTCGCCCGCCGCGTCGCAGAGCAGCAGCGCCTCGTCCAGGGGGAGGTTCCCGGCGAGCGCGTCGCGGAAGGCCGCTGCGGGCGTGGGGCCGCCACACCCGGGCAAGAGCGCGGCGAGGAGCATCAGCGCGGCGCGCAGAGGTCGCTCCGCGCGGCGCGCACTGCGTCGAGCTCGGGGTCGGGCGCGTAGGCGAGCAGCGTGGGCAGGGGCCCACCGTCGCATGGGTAGATCTTCTGGTCCCGCGCGTGGTTCAACAGATCCTGGTACATCGCGATGCCGGTGCGTTTGCACGCCTCGCGGCGGTCGAGATTCGCCACCGCGTCACACGCAGCGCGGTCGATGGGGCGTGTCGCCCCGAGCACGTGGCGGTAGAACGCGGACCAGGGGCGCATGTCGTCCGCGGCGAGCCCCGCGGCCACGATGCGGGACTCCGCGGCCGCCTCCTGCTCGCCGGGGCGCACCTTCTTCGGCAGCCACGTGGCGAAGCCGCGCGACAACACGTGCAGCGCACAGTCGTCCGCGAAGGGGACCGCACGGGGGCACAACGCCGCGTCCTTGGTGGACTCGGCCAGCTGGAACCAGCACTCACCGCGGATCGTGGGGTCGGCCACCCCCTCGCAGTCCGCCGGAGAGGTCGCCGTGGCCTCGCGGCAGTCGTCCCGCAGCGCGGCGTCGCGAATCGGCGCGCATTCGCCCGAGGTCAGGCCCTCGACGTAGCGGGCGCGGTCCGCCGCGTCGCCCGCCGCGCGATCACACCCCCCGAGCAGCAGACCGGCGCCGACGAGCAACACCCGGATCATGGCTCGATGGTGTCGATAGTTACGAAGCTGGTGCCGTCGATGATCCACACGTCGATCGGTGCCGTGGTCTCCTCGGTGTCCGGATCGAAGTCGAGCGAGCCCGACGAGCCCGTGACGTCGATCGGGGCGGACTCGTCGAACACCGCCTGCACCTGCGACCACGAGGTGGGGTTGATCGAGATCGGGGTGCCGAGGGAGACGTGCCGGAGGCCGCGGGCGACGTTCGTGCCGGTCAGGCCGTCCTCGTTGGCGGCGGCCCACGCGACCCCGTAGATCGCGAGCCACGCGGCGTCCCAGGTGTGCGCCGTGTACACCGAGTCCGACGCGGCGGCCGGCGAGAAGGCGCCGGCGTAGGCCCCCGAGAAGAAGTCGTACACGGCCCCCGCCGGCACCGAGGGGGCGGTGCCGCGCACCTGGTCGAACAGGTCCCAGGCGCCCGACGCGCCGGCGAGCACGTCGTCGTCGCGGGCGCTGTCGGTGAGGAAGATCGGCATGGTCGCGTAGGGCTCGAGCACCGCGGCGGCGTTGAGGAACGCGGCCACGTCGGTGCCCTCGGCGGAGATGAACAACACCTCCTCCGGCTGGGCGGCCGCGACGCTGGTGACCGCGAGGTCCCGCTGGGTGTCGTCGGAGAAGGGGAAGAGCGTGACGGTGCCGCCGTCGTCCCTGAATGCCTTCTCGAACACCTGCGCGAGGCCCTCGCCGTAGGAGCCGGAGCCGTAGATCACCGCCACATCGTCGACGAACCGGAGACGCATGTCCTGCGCCACGACGGCGCCCTGCAGCGAGTCGGGCGCCGCGGTGCGCCAGAACAGGCCGGGCTCGTCGTCGGTCTTCGTGAGGCCGTCGATCGTGGACAGCGAGGGGCTGGTGGCAGAGGGCGAGATGAGGACGGTGTCCGCCGGGGAGGCCACCGTGTACGCGGCCTCGGCGGCGGAGGAGGTGGCGGGGCCGATGATCGCGGGCACGCCGAGCGTCTCGGCCAGCCACGACGTGGTGAACGAGGTGGCCTCGATCAGATCGCGGTCGTCGTAGACGTTGTTCTCCTCGTACGTGCACTCGACGATCGCATAGGGGCGCCCGTCGAGGCCGGACAGGTCGTTCACCTGCATCACGGCGAGGCGGGCGGCGCGGGTCTCGGGGGTGTCGGAGGTGTGGTCGAACAGGCTGCCCAGCACGATCGCGTCGCGATAGTTCTCGATGCGCTGGAACAGGTCGACCGGCCACGCGGCGTTGCACCGCGGCTCGACCTCGATCTGTTCGCAGAGGCCGGCCTCGCCGCACGTGTAGCCGAAGCCGAAGGCCTCGCGGCACTCCGCCCCGCTTTCGCAGGTGGCGTAGTCGAACGTGGTGAAGGAGCAGCCGCCGAGCAGGCCGAGCGCGAGGATCCTCAACGGAAGGCCCCCCCGAGGAGCAGCATGGCGCCGTCCTCCTGGACGTTCACCGCCACCTTCACGGGGGCGGGCGGTAGGAGCAGCCCGATGATGCCGCCCGCGACGGCGCCGATCCCGACACCCAGGCTGATGTCCGCCACGAGCGCGCTCTGGCGGTCGGTGGCGAGCGCGCCGGCGGCCGAGTCCGGGCACCACGTCTTCTCGCCGAGGGGGGTGCAGAGCGCCGCGGCGTCGGCCCGTGCGTCGAGCGCGCGGAATCCGAACACCGCGCCGGTCGCGAGGCCCGCGCCGCCCACGCCGAGCAGGACGAGCGGCACGGCCCGGACGGGCTTGCGCGGGAGGGTCGCGACGGACCCGGACGAGGCGCCGGAGGAGGTGGAGGGGGGCGCGACGGTCACCGCGGGGGGCGGCGTGAGGGGGGCGGGCTCGGCCTCGACCAGCCGCCGCTCGATGTTGCGGATGCGGCGGTCCAAGGTCTCCCGCTCCTCGGCGGGCGCGAACGCGCGGTACCGGCTCAACAGCTCCATCGCCTCGTCGTAACGGCCCAGCCGCTCGGTGGCGTTCGCCATGTTGAAGAGCAGGAGCGAGCGCCCGGAGAGGCGCCAGGCCTCCTTCCAGGCCGCGATGGCGTCTTCGTAGCGGCCCTCGTCGTACAGCAGCGAGCCGTTCTCGAACAGCTCGCGCGCACGCGCGTCGTCGGCGGGCGCGACGGTGGAGGGATCCGGGGCCGGCGGCAGGCCCTGGGCGTGGGCGGCCGTGGAGAGGGAGAGGAGCAGGAGCGCGATCAACGTTGTCCCCAGGGATCCCGCACGTCCGACTGTCGTCGGGCGCCGCTCGGGGCCGGTGCCGTCGTATCCGGTGTGGGCGCATCGGGGGAGGGGGCCGTGGCCGCGGGCGGGTTCGAGGGGGTCGACGCCGGCTCGCTCGCCGTTGCGGTACCGGTCATCGCGGTGCTGCTGGTCGCGGCGCTGCTGGTCGCGGTGCCGGTGCTCCGGGAGGGGGCGCGTGTCTGGCGCGACGACGCGGGCTCGGCGGTCTGGGCCGCGGGCGGCCGGGGTGGCTCTACCAGGGGCGCCGCGACGACGACCGGCGCCGCGTCAACGACGACGGGGGCGGGCTCGCGAACGGGCACGACGGCGGCCTCTCCGGGCGTGGCAATCGGCTGCACGAGCGCTTCGGTCGGCGGGGGCGCACCTCCCTCCGAGGCCCGCAAGGCGATCCAGGCGAGGCCGCCGACCGCGAGGAAGAAACCGAGGAGCACGCCGATCCCGATGCTGGCCGCGAGCACCGCGGAGGGACCGCTTCGCGGCAGGACCAGGGAGACCTCCGACGGGGTGTTCAGCGGGTTCCGGCCGCCGCTACCGGGGGGCCGCGAGGAGCGGGGCGAGGTCGAGTGGGGGGAGGAGGAGTCGGGGGAGGAAGAGCGGGGGCCTGCCGCGTCCGGGTGGAAGCCGCTCCCCGTCGTCTCCACCGTTACGGCCGTGGCGCCGTGGCGCAGGCTGTCCCCGCACGCCTGGAGCGCGCGGAGCACGTCCTCCATGTGCTCGTAGCGATCGGCGGGCGCCTTGGCGAGGCAGCGCATCACCACCGCTTCGAGCGCGGGTGTGGGCTTCATCGACGGGCACACGCTCGCCATCGGCGGCGGGGCGTGGTTCAGGTGCCCCATCAGCACGGTGAGCGAGGTGGGGCCCGTGAACGGGGCGCGCCCGGTCAGGCAGGCGTAGAGCAGCACGCCGAGCGAGTAGATGTCGCTCCGCTGGTCGAGATCCGTCGAGCGGATCTGCTCGGGCGACATGTAGCTGGGCGAGCCCACCAGGGCGTCGGCGCGGGTCAACTCGGCGTTGCCGCGGATCTCCTTGACCAGCCCGAAGTCGACCACCTTGACGAATTCCTCGTCGCCCCCCGGCCGCGTGAGGATGACGTTCGACGGCTTCAGGTCGCGGTGGATGAGGCCGAGCGCGTGGGCCTCGCGGAGGGAGGAGGCCACCTGGCGCCCGATGCGGATCACCCGCGCGGGGTCCATCGGGGCGTCGGTCTGGATGGCCTGGTAGAGGTTGCGCCCCTCCAGGTACTCCATGGCGATGAACAGGACGTGGTCCCAGGTCTCGCCGTAGTCGAAGACCCGCACGGTGTGGGGGTGGGTGAGGCGCGCGCAGGTCTCCGCTTCGCGGATGAAGCGCTGCCGGAACTCCTGGTCGTCGTCGTGTTCGAGCCCGACGTCGAGCACCTTCACGGCCACGATGCGCCCGTGCGGCTCCTGCTCGGCGCGGTAGACGCGGCCCATGCCTCCGCGCGCGAGCAGGCTCACGATGCGGTAGCGCTGGTCGAGCACCTTGCCGATGAGCGGATCGCGGCGGGGCGTGCGCGGCGTGACGCCGTCGGCGAGGTCGATCTGGTTGCCGATCGACGCGCGGACCGGGCGCGGCTCCGCCGCCGGCGGCGGTCGCTGCGGCGGGATCGGGTCGTCGGTCGGCAGGGCACCCTCGGCGGGGCGAGCGCCCCGTACGGTGGACAATACGCGATCCGCGGCCGCGGAGGTAGCGTCAGTGGGTCGAAGCTCGCAGATGTCCTCGAACTAGCTCCGCAGGTCGGTGTTTCCTGCCCACCCGTCCAAGCGGTCGAGCACGATTGGAAGCGGACCGTCGCCAAGATGTCACAGCCCCCCTCGGTGCCGGCGGTTAGCCGGCGTGCATGGAACGAAAGGGCCCGATCCTGGTCGTCGAGGACGAAGACGACATCCGCAACCTGGTCGTTCACCAACTACAACGGGAGGGACTCACCACGATGGCCGCGGCCAACGGCCTCGACGCGCTGGAAATGGCGCGCCGAACGCCGCCTTCGCTCGTCATCCTCGATCTGATGCTCCCTGGCCTGCCGGGCACCGAGGTCTGTCGCCGGCTCCGGGCCGAACCGGAGACGAAGCACGTCCCCATCATCATCCTCTCGGCTCGCGGCGAGGAGATCGACCGCGTGGTCGGGTTCGAGGTGGGCGCCGACGACTACGTCACCAAGCCGTTCAGCCCGCGCGAGCTGGTGTTGCGTGTGCGCGCGGTGCTCCGGCGCGGCGCGGCCCCGGCGGGCGAGCCGGGCCCGGCGACGGGCGCGCTCGAAGTGGGCGTGCTCGTGGTCGACGAGGCCGCGCACCGCGTGTTCGTGAAGGGAGAGGAGCTCGCGCTGACCGCGACGGAGTTCAAGCTCCTCCTCACGCTCATGCGCCGCTCCGGGCGCGTCCAGTCGCGCTCCCAGCTGCTCCAGGACGTGTGGGATCTGCCGCCGGACATGTACACGCGGACGGTCGACACCCACATGAAGCGCCTCCGCGAGAAGCTGGGGGACGCCGCCGGGCACATCGAGACGGTGCGCGGCGTGGGCTACCGGTTCAGCCGGGAGCCTGTGGCCGAGGAGAGCTGAACGCGACTCGGGGCGCCTACTCTGGGGGCAGCAGCACGGGCGGCTGCGCCAGGCCGAACGGCGCGAGCACGCTCTTGGAGAGGTAGATCCACAGCGAGTTGCCGCGCTTGGGGACGCCGAGCTGCTCCGCGATACGTCGCTCGCGCTCGTCGAGCGGCGCCCACTCGGCCTCGGGGATGGGCTCGGTGCGCGCCTCGGGCAGGCCCATCGCGAGCCGCGCCCGTACGAGCGTGTAGTCCATCGGCGCGGGGAGGCAGGTGCGGGGGCTCTCCGACCACTCCCGCACCATCGTGCAGCCGCCGACGGTCTGCACCGCGTCGCTCACGATCGCGAGCGAGTCGAGCCCGTGTTGGTCCGCGATGCGCAGCGCGTAGCCGATGTTCTCGTCGGTGTGGAGCGCGCGCGGCTCGAGGAACACCCGCTCGGGGGGGACACCCAGCGCCACGAGCCCCGCCTTGAGCGCCTCGGCCTCCACGTACCGGTTGTAGACCGCGTTTCCGGACACGATGAAGTGGCGGGTGCGTCCGGTCGCCCACATGTGGTGTGCCCACACGACGCGCCGCCATTGGCACGGGGAGAGGCGCCCGTCCTCCTCGCTCGGGCAGCCCGGGACGATCGCGGCGTCGACCGGGGGGCGGTCGACCGCGCCGATCTGCAGCGTGGCGCGCGAGCACGCGAGCAGGAGGAGCATCAGGGTCACAGTTGCCTCGATGGGAGTTAGGAGGGGCCGGAGGCCGAGGTCGTGAACGATCTACACGCGAAGCTGAAGGAGATGATCGTGCGGGTGCTCATGCTGGAAGGCGTGGCGCCGGGCGACATCGGGGACGACGATCGGCTCTTCGGGGGCGGCCTGGGGCTGGACTCGGTCGATGCGCTGGAGCTCGCCATCCATATCGAGGAAGAGCTCGGGGTGAAGATGCCGGAGGACGAGCGGGCGCGCGAGGCGTTCGCCTCCGTCGCGACCATCGCCACCTATGTCGAGGCGCACCGATGAGTCCTGATGTCCTGATCGTCGGCGCCGGCCCCACCGGTTGTGCGCTCGGGACCTACCTCGCCCGCAAGGGCGTCTCCGTCACGCTGCTCGAGGCCATCGAGCACCCCGAGAGCGTGGTCGGCGAGTCGATGCTGCCGTGCTCTGGGCCGATCTTCGAGGAGCTCGGCTTCGACACGAGCGGGTTCGTCGTCAAGCACGGCGCCGTGTTCTGCCAGGGCGGCCAGTCCGTACGGTTCGACTTCAGCGAGGCCGAGTCCCCCAGCCACACCACCGCGTGGCAGGTGCAGCGCGAGGTGTTCGATCTGCGCTGGCGCGAGCTCGCCCAGGCCGCCGGCTGCACGATCGTGTACGGCAAGGCGCTCTCCGCGGACATCCCGACGCGCACCCTCCAGACCACGGAAGGGGCGATGTCGGCGGGCCGCATCGTCGACGCGGCGGGGCGCGGCATGTGGCTCTCTTCGCGCCTCGGTCTCCGCGTGGCGGATCCGACGTTGAAGAACTCCGCGATCGGCACGCGCTACCGCGGCGTCAAGACGCTCGCGCCCGACGAGCCCGGGGACATCACCATCTGCTGCATCGAGGGCGGCTGGATCTGGATCATCCCGTTCGGGGAGGGCATCGGCAGCGTGGGCGTGGTGCTCAGCCCGTCGAGCCCCATCCGCGGCAACGTCGAGGAGCGCTTCGCCGCCGCCATCGCGTCCTCGCCCGACGCCACGGCGCGCCTCGAGGGCGCCGAGCGCATCTTCCCGTTCCGCGGGTTGACCGACTTCACCGCCACCTCGACCACGTTCCACGGGGACGGCTTCGCCCTCTGTGGGGACGCCGCGACGTTCATCGATCCCACGTTCAGCTCCGGCGTCCTGCTCGGGCTGCACGGCGCCCGTGGGCTCGCGGCCGCGCTGCTGAGCGGCGGCGCCGGCGATCTGGATGCGTGGCAGGCGGAGTATCGGGACGGCGCGGGTGTCTTCCGCAAGGTCATCGACCATTGGTACTCGGGAGACTTCATGACGCTGGCGCTGGCGCCCCGCGAGGTCCAGAAGCCCTACTTCCGCCGCGGGATCGTGAGCCTGCTCGCGGGGGACGTGTTCCGCACCGGCCCCACCGCGTCGCGCCTCATGGCCGACCGGATGCCGTCGCTCGCCCAGGCGGTGCGGTCGTCCGGGCGCGGTGCGTAGGAGATGCGGAGCTACATCCGCAGGCTCCGGAGCTGGGTGCACCTGCTCCTCCGGCAGCACCTCTCCCCGAGCTCCATCGGCCTCGCCGTCGGCGTCGGCGTGTTCCTCGGCAGCCTCCCCCTCTACGGCATCCACATCTTCGTGTGCATCGCCGTCGCCCGCTGGTTGAAGCTCAACCAGGCCCTGGTCTACGCCGCCGCGAACATCTCCAACCCGTTCTTCGCGCCGTTCCTCATCAGCGCCCAGATCGCGGTGGGCGAGTGGATGCGCCACGGCAACCTCCGTGCGATGGGCCCCGAGCTGGTGGAGGGCACGTTCTGGACCATGCTGAAGCAGGCCCCGGACCTGTTCGTGAGCTGCCTGCTCGGCAGCGTGGTGGTGGGCGCGGGCCTGGGGCTCGCCTTGGGGCTGACCGCGCTGATCGCCGCCCGCCGCTGGCCCCGCCGCCCCGAAGGCCTGCCCGGAGCGCTCCCGGAGACGGAAGGCGGCGCGGCGTGAGCGTCGTCGCCCGCCCGCGGCTCGAGGCCTGGGTGCTCGGCTTCGGCGCCGTCGGGATCGGGGCCGGGGTCGCCGCGGGGGCCGGGCTCCTTTCGCCCGCCGTCGCGACCGCCGCGGGGCTCGCCGCGCTCGGGGGGCTGCTCGGCGGCGTCACGGTGGCCTCGGCGCGTCCGGAGCTGGAGCTGTTCGGCCCGTGCGTGAAACGGGGCCTCCACCCCGGCCGCGCGGCGCTCACCATCGACGACGGCCCGCACCCCGTCTCGACGGGCCCGCTCCTCGATGCGCTCGCGCGCGCCGGCGCCCACGCCACCTTCTTCGTGCTCGCCGACCGTGTGCGGCGTCACCCGGACCTGTTCCGCGCCATGCTCGACGGTGGCCACGAGATCGGCCTGCACGGGATGTCCCACCATCCGTGGCTCACGATGCGCGCGCCCCGGGCGGGCGCGGCCGAGCTCACCGCGGCGCTGAAGGTCCTCGACGAGCACGGGCTGGCCGAGCGCCGCTCGTCCGAGAACGGCGCGCCGCGGGTCCGCTGGTACCGCCCGCCCTTCGGCGCCACCAGCCCCCGCGTGTACGCGGCCGCCCACGCCGCGGGGCTCGAGCTCGCGTGGTGCTCGGTCCGCACGCTCGACGGCGTGCCCATCCGGCCGGAGACCCTGCGCGCGCGCTGTCGGGCCGTCGTCGGCACCGACGTGGTGTTGCTCCACGAGGGCCCCGGCCCCACGTCCACGCTCCTGCCCGAGATCCTCGACGAGTGGGACGCGCGCGGGATCCGCGCCAGCTCGTTGAGCGAAGCGCTCGATCTAGCACGCGAGGTGGCGTGACCCCGTGGATCACTCGCATGCAGGCCGTCTCCGCCGCGGGCTGGGGCGTGGACGCGCTGGTGGATGCCGTCGGGAGTGGCCGCTCGCTCGCCCGTCCGGTGCCATGGGCCACCGACGCCTTGCGCTCGCCGTTCGCCACCCTCGCGAACGCAGGTAGCGCCGAGGAGATGTTGCTCGCTGTGGTGGAGGCCGTGGCGCCGCCGGAGGGCGCGGGCCTCGTGGTCGCCACGAGCTCGGGTGCGATTTCGGGGGGGTTCGAGGCGTGGCATCGGGAGGCGCGCGCGTCCGGTGCGCCCTTGGACACGTGGGCGTGGCGCCAGCTCCCCACCGCGCGCGTCGCCGCGAAGGTGGGGCTCGCGCCCCACCGCACCCTCTCGGTCGCGTGCGCCTCGGGCACGGCCGCCTTCGAGGTCGCCCGCGGCTGGTTGCGCGCGGGGCGGTGCGAGCGCGTGATCGTCGCTGGGGTGGACGCCCAGTCGCTCTACATCCACGCGGGGTTCGCGGGCCTCGGCGCGCTCGCCAAGGTGTCGTGCCGCCCCTTCGCCGCCGACCGTGACGGCCTGCTGCTCGGAGAGGGCGCCGCCGCCTTTCTCCTCGAGACCCCGGCCTCCGCGCGTGCCGCCGGGCGCGCCCCGCTCGCTGCGCTGCTCGGGTGTGGGCTCTCGCAGGACGGCGTGCACCTGACCGCGCCCGACCGCACCGGCGCCGGGCTCGGGCGTGCCGCGCGCGCCGCCCTGGTGGACGCCGGGCTGGAGCCGGGCGACATCGGCGTCGTGAGCGCGCACGCCACCGGCACCGTGTTCAACGACGCGATGGAGGCCCGCGCGCTCGCCGCGTTGTTCGAGGGGCCGGTGCCGCTCCACGCCTGCAAGCCGGTGCTCGGGCACACGCTCGGAGCTGCCGGGGCGCTCGAAGCCGCGGTCGTCCTCGCGATCCTCAACGGGGCGGCGGCGCCCGCGCCGCTCGAGGTGACGGACCCGGACTGCCCGATGACCGTGGCGCCGTGCCGCGATCCGCGCCACGGGCTCTCGGTGAGCGCGGCGTTCGGCGGCGTGAACGCGGCGGTGGTTTTCGGGCCGGTTCCTACGGAGGGCTCGTCCTCGCCGCTCCGGTCCGTCCACGCCGTCGCCACCACCCGCGTCGCAACGGACGATCTCCCGCTGACCCGCGTGTTCCCCGGTGCGCCGCCCACCCTCGGGCGCGCCGACAACTACGTGCGCGGGGGGATCGCGGCCCTGCGCGCGCTCCGGGACGCGGCGCCGTTCGACGCCGAGACCGCGATCGTCCAGGCGAGCGCCTCCAATTGTCACGCGGCGGACCTTCGTTACCACGCGGGGCTGGTCGACGGCGGCCCCGCGCAAGCATCGCGCCTGCACTTCAGCTATACGGTGCCCGGCGCGCCGGTCGCGGAGGCGTCCATCCTGCTCGGGTTGCGCGGCCCCGTCCTCGTGTTCTGCGACCCCGGCGAGTGCGCCGGGGAGGAAGCGCGGCGCATCGTGGCGGAGGGGCTCGCACCGATGGCGGTGGCGCTCGCGATCGAAGCGCCCGGCCCCTACGCGGAAGCCGTCGCCACCCTGTTCGTCCCTTCCTGATCGAGGTCCCGATGGCCCTGAGTCCTCCGTGGCCGCCCGTCGTGTCGCTGATCCCGCACCGGCCGCCTCAGCTGTTCCTCGACCGGGTGGTCGAGGTCGACGGCGCGCGCATCCGCTGCGAGACCGATTTTCTCCCCGAGCACTTCCCCGGGCACTTCCCCGGGCGCCCCATCGTGCCCGGGGTGGTGATGATCGAGGGCCTCGCCCAGGCGCTCGCCTGCCTCGCGTCGCTCTCCGGCGAACAGGGCCAGGCCGTGCTCACCGGGGTGGAGAAGGCGAGGTTCCGCGGGTTCGCGGTGCCGCCAGCGCGCCTCGAGTTCGAGGTCGAGGTGACCGATCGTCGGTTCGGCGTGACGTGGGCGAAGGGCCGCGTGCGGCAGGACGACAAGGTGTTGTGCACGGTGACCCTCCAGGCCGCGGTCCTCCCGGAGGAGGCGCTCCCGCCGTCCAGTACGCCCTCGACGGACCAGGAGTGAAGCGCGCCGTCGTCATCGGCTCCGGCATGGGCGGGCTCACCGCCGGGATCCTGCTCGCGATGAAGGGCTGGGAGGTCACCGTCCTCGAGCAACACACGCGCGCGGGCGGGTTCCTGCACCGCTTCTTCCGGCGCGGGGTCGGCTACGACACGGGCTTCCACTACGTCGGCGGCGCCGAGCCCGATCAGCTCTTCGGCCGCGCGATGAAGCACCTCGGCGTCTACGACGACGTGACGTGGAATCCGCTCGATCCCGACGGGTTCGACGTGTTGCGGTTCCCCGACCTCGAGTTCCGCGTGCCCGTGGGAGCCGACCGCTACCGGGATCGGCTGGTGGAGCACTTCCCCGAGGAGCGCGCCGGGATCGATCGCTACATGGCGCTGCACGACGAGGCGGTGAAGGCCTACGGCTGGTTCAACCTCGACGACACCACGCCGCCCGAGGCCATCCTCCCGTACGAGCGCCAGAGCGTGCTCGACGTGACCCGGGAGTGTTTCAAGGATCCACGCCTGACGATGGTGGTCGCAGGCCAGTCCGCGCTCTACGGGGTGCCGCCGGCCGAGGCGCCCTTTGGCCTGCACGCCATCGTGACCGACCACTTCCTCCAGAGCGCGACCTCGATCGAGGGCGGCGGGGACCGCCTCGCGTTCGCGCTGGTGCGCCGGCTCAAGGCCCTCGGGGGCACGTTGCGGCTCAAGCGCCGCGTAGTGTCGATCGACGTGCAGGACGGCGCCGCGTGCGCGGTCACCACCGCGGACGGCGAGCGCTACGAGGCCGATCTCGTCGTCGCCGATGTGCACCCGCGTGTGTCCCTCGACATGTTGCCCGCGGGCTCCGTACGGCCCGCCTACGCGGCGCGCGTCCGTGAGGCGCGCCCGGGGCTCGCCCACCTCGGCGTGTACCTCCGCGTCGACGGCGATCTCGGTCTGCTCGGCAACCGGAACCTCTACCGCTTCAACTCCTGGGACCTCGACACGGTCGACCGGCCCGCCACGGCGGAGGACTGTTCCTTCTACTTCCTCACCTGTCCCGGGCAGCGCCATCCGGCGCCGGTGCCGGGCGCGGAGCAGGTCGTCCTCGGCCTCGTGTACGCGAGGTACGAACACTTCCTCGCGGCGCGGCAGGTGAGCGAGGCGGCCTACGTCGCCGAGAAGCAGGCCATCGCCGACCGCTTCATCGAGGCCATCCGCGCGGACCACCCCGGTTGGGAGGTGGTCGACAGCGAGGTGAGCACGCCGCTCACGACGGAGCGCTTCAACGGGTCGTGGAAGGGCGCCGCGTACGGGCACCTCCACTCGGTAGACCAGATGGGGCGGTATCGACTGCCGATGGTGTCCAAGGTACGCGGGCTCGTGAACGTGGGCCAGACCGTGGGGTTCCCGGGCATTTGCGGGGCGATGATGTCGGCATATGTGGTGTGCGGCGAGCTCCTGGGTGGGGCAGCGCCGTTGATGGCGGAGGTCAGGGCTTCATGAGACGGGTCGTAGTCACGGGGATGGGGATGGTGACGCCGCTCGGGAACGATCCCGCCGCGGCCTTCCAGGAAGTGCTCGACGGGCACAGCGGCGTGGTGCGCATGCCCGCGCTCGACGTCGTGGGCGATCTCGGCGCGCGCATCGCCGCGCCGGTGCGTGGGTTCGAGGTCGATCGGATCCCGCGCAAGCACCGCCGCAGCATGGCGCGCATGGCGCAGTACGCGGCCAACGCCACGGCCGACGCGCTGGAGGCCGCGCGGTTCCCGATGGAGACGTTGGCGAGCGGCCGCGTGGCCGTTTGCGCCGGCTCCACCACGGGTTCGCCCGACGCGATGGAGGAGTTCTGGCGCGAATACATCACCAGCGGCTCCATCCGCGCGATCCCGAGCAACAGCTTCCTGCGCGTGATGTCGCACACCGTCGCGAGCCACATCGCGCTCGCCTTCGGCATCACCGGCTCGGTCATCTCGCCGAGCTGCGCCTGCGCCGCGTCCAACCAGGCGGTGGGCATCGCCGCGGACATGATCCGCTTCGGCCGCGCCGACACCGTGCTCGCTGGCGGCGCGGACGAGCTCTCCATCCTCTCCGCCGCCACGTTCGACGTGGTGCGCGCGGGCTGCCGCGGCCACGAGGACGCCCCGCACACGCGGCCCGCCCCCTTCGATCGCTCGCGGGACGGCGTGGTGTGCTCCGAGGGCGCCGCGATCGTGGTCCTCGAGGAGCTCGAGCAGGCCCGCGCCCGTGGGGCCCCCATCCTCGCGGAGATCCTCGGCTACGGCGAGAGCTGCGACGCGACGCACATGTCCTCGCCCCAGGCGGAGGGCATGGCCTCCGCGGTGATGCGCGCCCTGGCGGACGCGAAGCTCGACCCCACCGCCATCGACTACGTGTGCGCCCACGCCACCGGCACCCCCGTGGGGGACGCCGCGGAGGCCGATGCCACGCACCGCATCTTCGGGTCGGACGTGCCCGTGTCGAGCCTGAAGGGTCACCTGGGCCACATGCTGGCGGCCTGCGGCTCGACTGAGCTGATTCTTTGTATCGAGGCCATGCGGCGGGGGATCGTCCCCCAGACGCTCAACCTGACGGACCCCGACGTGGCGCCCCTGTTTCTGCCACAAGCTCCGTTGGAACGCCAGCTTCGTCGTATCGTGTCCAACAACTTCGCGTTCGGAGGCATCAACGCGAGCCTGGTGATCGGGGCGCCTCCGGAAGCGCACGGGTAGCCCATCCTGGGCCTTGACCATTCATGACCGACGGTTGCGAGTCCGAGCGAATCGCGGTTATCAAGGCGGCCCTTACCCGAGAGTACCGACGTGGCACGAACCGCCGAGACCATCATCGCCGAGCTCGACCGCATCTTCGTGGAGCAGTTCGAGGTCACCGCCGAGACCGTGGTGCCCGAAGCGCGCCTGCGGGAAGATCTCGATCTCGACAGCCTCGATGCCGCCGACATGATGATCGCGATCGAGAAGCGCTTCGGCGTGCGCCTGGACGACCAGGTGGCGCGCACGTTCAAGACCGTGGGCGACATCCACGGCTACGTGCACAAGCTGGTCGAGGAGAAGGAGCAGGGCGGCTCGGCGCAGGCCGCGGGGTAGGTCCGGGTAGGCCCGGGACTCCGGCTCCCGCTTCCCCTTCGGGCGTTCCTCTATTCCTGCATTCCTGATTCTCCGGTCCGGCCCCCGACCGACGCCGTCGGCGCGCCGCCCGGTACGCTCGCCCACACGTCGTGGAAGTTGTAGAACTGCGTGGGGTAGCGCCGCACCATGGCGCCCACGCGGTCGGCGTAGACCTGTGCCCATTCGCGCACCTGCTCGTCGCGCGGGCGCTTGCGGTCGAACACGCAGCTCATCGGCTCGGTGGCGATGACGCGGTAGGCGCCCGGGCCCTCCTGGAACGCGCCCACGACGATGACCGGCACACGCGCGAGCGCCGCCACGAGCCAGGGGCCCGCGGGGAAGCGGCACGGGGCGCCCAGGAACTCGACGGTGACGGTGCGATCGTCGATCAGGCGGTCGCCCATCATGGCGACCACGGCCCCCTCGCGGAGCGCGCGGACGACCGTGAGCGTCGAGAAGCCCTCCGCCGAGTTGACGGGGATGACGTGGGGGCGCCACGCCTCCGGCATGCCCGCGACGACGGCGCGGCCGTGATCGCCGGGGGCCTCGAAGCGCAACACGTGGAGCTTCTTCATGCGCGAGGCGTTGGCGCCGCTGCCCGCGGAGACCTCGATGTTGCCGACGTGTGCGCCGAGCAGGATGGCGCCCCGCGGCTCGCCGAACGCGCCGATGAGGTGCTCCTGGCCCTCGCGTGCGTACTGGAACGCCGCAGGGCCCTGGCCCGCGAAGGTGAGGCGGTCGAGCAACGCGTGGGCGAAGCTGCGGAACACCACGAAGCTCGCCGCGAAGGACGAGCGGCCGGGCAACATCCGCGCGCGGTAGCTCTCGAGGCCCCGCCGCGCGCTGGGCGCGAACGCGACGTACCAGGCCGCCAGGAACGTGCCGAGGCCGTACCCGAGGCGCCGCCCGAACACGCGTTGGATCAGGAGGACGAGGCGCCACCCGCCGCTCGTGCCGCGCGACCGCCCGTTCCAGGACTCGGCGGTGCGGATGCGGAGCCACCACCGGGGCGGCCACAGGATCCGCTCCACCACGAGCAGCGCGTTCATCCAGGAGATGCGCGCGTTGTCGAGGAAGGGCCGGAAGCTGGTGACGCGCTCCTCCTTCGGCGGGTAGAACACGAAGCAGGGGATGTCGCGCACCGGAACGCCGGTCCAGAGGGCGCGGGTGAGCACCTCGACCTCGAGCTCGTAGCGCCCGCCGCCCATGGCGAGCGCGAGCACCGGCGCGATGGGGTAGGCGCGGAAGCCGCACTGGCTGTCGCCCACGCGCCAGCCGGTCTCCACCCAGATCCAGAAGTTCGAGAACTTGCGGCCGAAGCGGCTGATCTCGGGCGCGGTCGACAAGTCGCGAACGCCCGCGAAGATGGCGACGGGCTCCTTGTCGATGGCGTCCGCGAACGCGGGGATGTCGGCGGGATCGTGCTGCCCGTCGGCGTCCAGGCAGATGACGTGGGTGTGGCCGAGGCGCGCGGCCGCCCGCATCCCCGTGAGCAGCGCGGCGCCCTTGCCCTGGTTCTTGGGGTGGGTGATCACCTCGGCGCCGGCCTTGCGCGCGGCGTCCCCGGAGCCGTCGGTGCTGCCGTCGTCCACCACGAACACGGGGAGCCCGTGCTCACGCGCGCGCGTCACGATGTCGGCGAGGGTGCCGACGTTGTCCTTGGTGGGGATGAGGACGGCGGGCCGCGGCGGGATGGGGAAGGGGGCGGGCTCGGCGCGGCGGCGCCCGGCGAGCACGTAGAGGATCGCGCCGGCGGCCGCGAGCACCACGGGGAGGGCCGCGCCGTCCACGCCGCGGACCACGTCGAGGCCGACGACCGCGGCGAGGAGCCCGAGCACGACGAGATCATCGAGGCGCATCGGGCTCCGAGAGGATGAGCGTGAGCGTGTAGCCGCGCCGCTTGTCGGTGAGGGTCACCCGGTCGCCGTCCCGCACCGCGGTCGCGCCGCCGCCCTTGCCGCACCAGCGCCGTGTCCACCCCGTCTCCGTGGGCGTGGCGCGGAGGGTGCCGCCGGGCGCGCGGCAGGCTCCCCCGGCGGCCGTGGGCGTGAACGCGAGGCGAAGGTCCCGCTCGACGGGCAGCTTCTCCAGCCAGGGCCGCCACGCTTCGAGGCCAGTGGCGACGGTGGCCGGCGGCCCGCTGATCGTGAAGAGCTCGAAACCCGCGGGGGCGAGGAGGCTGAGCGACCACGTGGTGTCGTCGATCGCGGCGATGCCGAGCCCACCGACCTGGCGGCCATGCGTCGTGAGCCCGACCTGCACGGCGGACGCGGGGGCCGTGGGCGGCGCGCAGTCGGGCGCGCGCGCGGCGGCCAGCGGAACTACGAGCGCGACGACAAGCGCGAGGAGCGCGATCATGGGGCGGCCTCCGCGGCGAGCGCACGGATGGCCTCGGCCTTGCGCAAATCCTTCGCACGGGCGGGCGGGGTGGCGACCGCCTGGTCGACGAGGGTGCGGGCCTCGGGCCCCTGGTCGAGCGCCACGAGCACCTCCGCGAGGGCGAGCAGGGTCTCCGGGGCCCCGGGCGCGAGCCGGAGAGACTGGCGAAGGAGCGGCTCGGCGGCGGCAGGGGAGAGGTGGCCGGCGCGCTCGCGGAGGCGGCGGGCCTCGTGCACGCGGTAGCTCACCTCGGGCACGTCCGGCCCCGCGACCCGCTCGCCGTCGAGGTTTCCGGCGAGCACGTCGTCCAGCGCGAAGCGCACGAAGCCGCCCGAGAGGTTGGGCGCCATCGACACGGTGATGGTGCGCGCGGTCGCGTCGATGACCACGCCGTGCGAGGCCACGTCCGCGTTGATGGCGCTCTCATGCCCCGCGGGGAGCGCGGCGCCGCCCACCCCGCCGCGGTCCCGCAGGATGGCGAGGGCGCGATCGAGGTCGATGGGGCCGAGCTCCGGGGCGATGAGCGCCTCTATGCGTGCGAGGCGGGCCACGGTGGTGCCCTCGGCCATGCGCTGCTGGTTCGCGATGTCGTCCGCGAGCGACGCGGAGCGGAAGTGGTTGGCGAGCGCGATCGCGTCCCCGGCGGGCAGCACCTGCACCTCCTCCGGCGTGACCTCGAACACCGCGCCCTCGCCACGCTTGCCGTCGACGATGAGGAGCCCCTCGGACACGAACCCGCGCCGCGCGTCGAGGATGGCGCGCGCCTCGTCCAGGCTCCGCGCCTGCTCCAGGATCTCGCGCACGATGAAGATCATCGGCGCGCCCGCCTTGATCGGCGCGTCGGAAGCGCCCGCGAGCACGGCGACCGCGATGCCCTCGGCGTTGACGCCGGACACCACGCCGGAGAGGCCCACGATCGCGACGTGCAGGAAGGGGATCGCGCCGTCCCGCTTCACGAGGACGACCGACTTGTCCTCGTCGAACAGACGCCCGCCGTCGAAGTCCCAGTTGCGGCCGATGATCCAGTGGCCGTCCGCCGTGCGCGCGCCGCCCGCGAGAAACCCGGTGCAGCCGAGCAGCGGGCTGTCCACCATGGCCTGCCCCACGTCGTGGATCGCGTGGTAGCAGAGCTTGCGCGTGTACTCGGGGGCCACCCAGCCCATGTGGTCCTCGCCCGTGTCGGTGTAGCCCCGGAGCTCTTCGAGGTAGGCCATGGGCGTCGACGCGGACATCGTGTCCGCCAAGAGCGGCACCCCGCGGACGAGCGCGTACCGCATCAGCGGGTTGGTGACGTTGGCGTAGAACTCCTCCACGATGGAGGCCTCGTTGCGCGCGCGCAGGTCGCCGGCGAGCAGCCCCGTCGCGTAGCCGATCTCGTAGGGGGTGCCCTCGGCGCGCGCCACCCAGACACCGTGGCTGCGGGTCAGGCGGTTGGGGCCGTACCGGCGGTCGGTCGGGGAGCGGACATCGAGCTGGTACGTGCGGAAGCTCGTCGGGGCCGGCGGGGGCACGACCCGGCCGCGCAGCGCGAGCAGGGCGTCGAGCGAGAGGGCCACGGCGAGGACGAACACGGCGCGGCGCGAGAGGCGGCGGGTGAATTCGCGGCCCTCGTCGGTGAGCACGGCGGGCACGATGAGGAAGGCGGCGCCGAACGTGAAGGTGATGCCGAGCGACATCGCCACGCCGACGCCGAACACGGCCGGGTGAGTCGCGACGGTCAGGCCGACGAAGCCGCCGAGCGCGGTGCACAACGCGACGAGGATCGCGGCGCGGCTGGCGAGCCACGCGCGCTTGCCGCTGTCATCGGGGCTCACCTGGTCGGCCTCGACCAGGAACACGCCCTGGTCGAACGCGAGGCCGAGCACGAGCACGAGCGCGGGGCCGCTCACCGGCGTGAGCGCAAAATCGGTGAGGGCGAGCACGCCGAGGGTGCCCGCGGCGGCGGCGACGGAGGGCAGCGCCGCGGCGACGAACTTCGGCACGTCGCGGTAGCGGATCGCCATGAACACGAGCACCGCGAGGAGCCCGAGCCCGGAGCGGGTGAGCAGCTCGCCGCGGATGCGCTCGGCGCCGTCCTTCGCGATGGCGGAGGGGAACACGAAGCGGGCCTCGCCGCCGGCGAGCTCGACCTCGCGGCGGGCGTACTCCAGCGCGCCGGTGGTCACGGCGTTGACGATCGCGGCGACGGCGGCGCCATCGGGCCCGATGCGCACGGTGCGGTCGACCAGATCGGCGCCCGGCGTGCCTGCCCAGGTCGCGACGGTGGGCGTGGTGGAGGCGGCGAGCGTGGCGCGGAAGCCGGGGAGCAGGGCGTCGCCCGAGAAGCCGACCGCGTCGGCCGCGGCGAGGAACCGGGCCTCGAGCGCGGCAGGGTCGGCGAGGAGCGCGGCGCGCGCGGTCCGCTCGGAGGGGGCCGGGAGGTAGGGGAGGGGGCTCTTGACCGTCACACCGGGCGTGTTCGCGAGGCCGGCCACCGCGCGCGCGAGCTGGTCGAGCGCGGCGTCGAGCGTGGGGGCCTCGGCCACGATGAGCGCGGTGGTGCCGCTACCGCCGTACCGGGACTCGAAGGTGCGCTCGATGGCGGCGGTCTCGGGGAGCCGGGCGTCCATCGCGCGCGGATCGCCGTCGAAATGCACGCCGAGGCCCGCGAACCCGAGCACGCCCACGCCCACCACGAGCATCGCGGCGAACGCGCCGGGGATCCGCGTCGGGAGCGGGAGGTTGGGCACGCGGTCCCCCGGGCGGGCCACGAGCGCGAACATCGTCGGCCCGCCGAGCACCACGGAGAGGAGCGCGCCGGACGCGGTGCCGATGCCGATCCACGCGAGGTCGGCCACGGCCTGGTAGCTGCTCGTCGCGAGCATGAGGAACGCGGTGAGGGTGGCGGCCACCGACATCGCGTAGGCGGGGAGCAGGTGGTGGAGGGCCCGCAGGCCGGTCTCGAAGCGCTCCTTGGCCGTGGCGGGCACGCCGTCGCGGATGCCCGTCAGGTACAGGTGGATCCAGTAGTCGACGCCCAGGCCCGCGAGCGCACCGCCGAACGCGAGCGCCATGCCGTGGATGGGCGAGCGCAGGGCCGCCGCCGCCGCCGCCGCCGCGCCGCCCACGATCAGCGCGGGGAGCGCGCCGAGGAGGGGGCGGACGGAGCGGAACGCGACGAGGAAGGTGAGCCCGACGAGCAGGAGCCCGGCCGTGACGGCGCGGTTGACCTCACGCGTGATCTGGTCGGCGGCCTCGGCGGCGAAGCGGTGGGAGCCGAGCCAGGTCGCGGGCAGGGCGCTCGCGGCGAGGTCCTCCTGCAGGTGCGTGATGATCGGGCTGTCGAGGGTCGTGCCGAGCGCGGGCGTGTTGGCGCGGGCCAGGATCAGCGCGTGGTGGCTGTCGTCCGCGACGAGGTGGCCGTCGCGGAGCGAGACGCCACCGAGCGCGCCGACGCCCATGACCGCGTCGGTGAAGGCGCCGCCGAAGTCGAGGGGATCCGTCTCCAAACCGCGCGACATCATCGCGCCGGCGGGCGACAACATCCGATCACGGGCGCGCGAGAGGGCGCTGGTCATGCCCTCGGGCGTGAGCCGCGCGGCGAAGCCGGCCGTGTCCCCGAGCAGCGCCAGCGAGGGGGCCGCCGCCGTGCGGAGCGCGATGCCGTCGGCCATGCCGAAGCGGTAGCGTACGGACGCAAAATCACCGCGGGCGGCGAGCTTCGCGCCCAACGCGTCCACCGCGTCGTGGAGCACCTGCTCGGACACGCCCGTGCCGTCGACCTCGATGACGATGCTGTCGAGCAACGAGAAGCGGGAGATGTCGGCGAACGCGCGCCCGGCCTCGCCCTCCTTCGGCAGGGCCTCCGCGAGATCGGCCGACACGCGCACGCGCGTGGCAACCCCGCCGAGGACGGCCGTGACGAGCGCGAGGAGAGCGATGCGGGTGCGGGCGGTCATGCGGCGGTCGGTGGCTCGGGGGGGCTTCTACCGCACCGGCGCGGGCGACGTCGGGTCGGCGACCGCGACGCCGTCCAGCTTGACCGCATGGAACACGATGTTGACGCGGTCCCCGTCGGGCTCGACGAGATCGACCGCGCGCACGCGCCACGGGCCCGGCACGAACGTGATGTCGATCGAGGCGAGGAGGCCGCGCAACGTCGGGTCCTTCGGCACGAGCACCGCGCTGGTCGCGCCGTAGGTCGTGTCGAACTCCCGCGCCACCGCGACCGCGTCGGCTTGCATCCACACCAGCAGGCTGCTCGCGAGCCGGCTCGCGTCGGGCACCTGGGCGAGATCGAAGGACTCCTTCATGCCGAGGTCCGGGTACTCCATGCGCGCCACGGAGCCGACGAGCGAGAAGGTCGACCGGCCGGGCTCGTTGACCTGCCAGGTCAGGGCGGAGCCGGTCACGCCAGCGGGCGCGCGCTCGAAGCGCACGTCTCCCCGGCTCTTCAGCGGCTGCTTCAGCACCGTGCGGGTCTGCGTCTGGTCGAAGCTCGCCTCGAGGCGCTGCACGCGCGCGAGCTCTGCCCACACGGTCGCGTCGATCGCGAAGCTCGTACCGGGCAGCAGCCCGAGCACGATCGCCGCGAGCCCCGCGCACATGCTAAGGCGCCCACGGATGTCAACCCTCGCGCGCGCGGCACTCCGGTGCATCGGGTCACTGAACCTCGTCGTCTTCGGCGTCTTCACCCTGCTCACCCTCCTCGTCGCGGTGCCGCTCCAGGTGCTGGCCTCGCCGTGGGATCCCGACCGTCGCGTCTCGGCGCGCGCCGCCCGCGCGGTCTGGGGCATCGGGATGATCCGCGCCCAGCCGTTCTGGCGGCTGACTATCACGGGTGTCGAGACCATGGGCCCGGGCCCCTGGATCGTGATTGCCAACCACCAGTCCATGCTCGACATTCCCCTCCTGATGCAACTTCCCGTGCCCGTGCGCGTCGTGGCCCGTCCCGGCGTGTTCCGGATGCCGGTGTTCGGACAGATGGCGCGCTTCGGAAAGCACGTGCGGCTCGACGCCGAGAGCGTGGAGGAGGGGCTCGCCCAGTGCCACCACCTGCTCGCGCAAGGCATCAGCATCGTCCTGTTCCCCGAGGGGCAACGGGGCGACGGCGCCACGCTCGGCGCCTTCCACCGCGGCGCGTTCGAGCTCGCGCTCCGGACGAACACGCCCATCCTCCCCGTCGCGATCTCGGGCACCGCGCTCGCCCTCCCGAAGGGCAGCGCCTGGGCAAAGGTGCACATCGCGCGGTTCCACCTCCAGGTCCTCGCGCCGCTCCAGCTCGACGGAAAGAGCCGCCGTCGCCTCGCGGCCGACGCGCACACGCGCCTCGCTTCGGCGCTCGCGGGCCCGCGCCCCTGGTCGCTCGCCCGCGCCGTGGCCGAGCGCTACCGCGCGGCGGGCCGCTTCCGCATGGGGTTCGCGGCGGGCAAGGTGAGCTTCGATCCCATCTTCTGGCACCTCTGGGAGCGCCTGCCGCGCGACGGGCGCTTGCTCGACGTGGGCGCGGGGGAGGGCCTGCTCGGCGTGTTCCTGCGCGAGGCGGGCAGTCGGCTCGTGGTCCACGGCGTCGACATCGACGAGACGCGCATCGCCGCGGCGCGCACCGCCGCCGGCACCGATGCGGGCTTGATCTTCGAGGTGGCGGACGGCGAGGACGCGCCGTTCCCCCAGGCCGACGTGGTGACGTGTATCGACGTGCTCCACTACCTGACGCCCGATCGCCAGGATCGGCTCCTGGCGCGGCTCTGCGCGGCGGTGGCCCCCGGCGGCACCCTGTACCTGCGCGATCCGGAGATCGGCCAGGGCTTCGCCTCGTGGTGGACCGCCACCACCGAGCGGGTGTTCGTCGCGCTCGGGCGCCACCAGGGCGGGGGCGTACACGTGCGCGGCGGCGTGGCGCTCGCGGCGGTGGTCGCGCGTCACCTCGCCGATGTGCACGTGACGCGCGCGGGCACCGGCCCCTTCGCCAACGCCCTCGTCGAAGCCCGCCGCCCGGACGACGCCGTGTCGAGCGAGCGGATAGGGTAGGCGCCCCTCGATGGCTCTTACGACTCCGCTCCAGATCTCGCGCTTCGGCGCCCTCACCTCGCTCGGTGCCACCGAGGGTGGGTTCGCGGCATTGATCGCCGGGCGCGACGGCTTCGGGCCGGGGCCCGAGTGGGTGCCGCGCGAGCAGCCCGTCGCCTGTGTCCGCGCTCCGCTGGAGGATGGATCGCGCACGGTCGCGCTCGCGTTTGCCGCGCTCGCGGACCTCGACGTCGACCCGCGCGGGCTCGCGGTCATCTTCGCGACCACCACCTCCGACATGCTCGGCGGCGAGGCCGCGATCGAGGCGTGGGTGAAGGGGGAGCAGCCCGCGCGCCCCGTCGACTACATGTGGAGCCACCTCGCGCATTGGCCCGCCGTCGCGGTCGCCCGCCGCCTCGGCGCCACGGGGCCGGCGCTCGTCGTCTCCACCGCGTGCACGAGCGGCACGGTCGCCATCGGCGTCGGCGCCGATCTCGTGCGGGCGGGCCGGTGTCGTCGCGCCCTCGTCATCGGCGCGGACGCGTTGTGCCGCACCACCGTCTCCGGCTTCCGCAGCCTCTCCGCCTACAGCACCACCCGGTGCCGCCCGATGGACAAGGCGCGCGACGGCATGGCGATCGGCGAGGGCGCCGCGTGGCTCCTCCTCGAGCCGCGCACCGCGTCGCCGGCGGCTGGCGGGGCCCGGTTCTCCCTGATCGGCGTGCAGACCGCGTCGGACGCGTACCACCTCACCGCGCCCGATCCGGAGGGCTCCGGCGTGCTCCGCGCCATCGCCGGCGCGCTCGCTGGCGCTCCGGGGCTCGGCCCCGCGGACATCGACCACGTGAACGCCCACGCCACCGGCACGGACGCGAACGACGCCGCGGAGGCCGCCGCCATCTTTCGCGCCGCCCCCCGCGCCGCCATCTCCGCCACGAAGGGCGCGAGCGGCCACACGCTCGGGGCCGCGGGCCTGGTCGAGGCCGTGTGGCTCCTCCAGTCGATGGACGCGGGCGTGATCCCGCCCGTCGCCGGCCTCCAGGATCCCGTCGAGGGCGTGGACGTCTCGCCCACCGTGCGTAGCCGCGAGCAGACGGTGGGCGTGTCGATCAACCTCGCGTTCGGCGGCCACAACGCGGCTGTCGCCTTCCGCCGGGAGCCCTCGTGAGGGCGGTCATCGGCGGCGCGCGCACCTGGTCGCTCGGCGGGGCGGACGTCGATCCGGGCGCCCTCCCCGAGCTGCCGGAGGGCCGCTCCTTCCACGTCGCGCCCGATCCGCAGCGCCCCGAGTCCCTCGCCGCCGGGACCTGGCGCCGCATGAGCCGCGTCGCCCGCATCGCCGCCGCGTGCGCCGCCCCGCTCGTGGAGTCGCGCGCCGACCGGGACACCCTCGCGTTGTTCTGGGGCACCGGCATCGGCGAGTTCTCGAGCACCGCGAGCTTCCTTCGGACCCACTTCACCAAGGGCGCCGCCGGCGCGAGCCCGCTGTTCTTCCAGAACGCCGTCCACAACGCGGCTGCCGGGCATCTCTCCATCGCGTTCGGCCTGCGTGGCCCCTCCGAGACGCTCTGTGCGGGCCCGATGACCTCCATCCGGACGCTCGAGCGCGCGCTGGTGTGGGTGTCCCTCTACGAGCGGCCCGCCCTCGTGCTGGTGGCGGACGATCTCGGGCCCGACGTGCAGCAGGGCTATGTGTTCGCGGGGGCCGACGCGCCGATGGGGGAGGGGGGCGCGGCGCTCCTGCTGCTGCCCGACGGAGACGGTCCGGAGCTCAGCTGGGAGGACGCGCCGCCCGCCGCCGGCGACTGGCACCGTCGCTTCGCGTATCCGTTGGAAGCGCCGCTCTCCCCCCCTTCGGGCCCCGCCCACGACACCCGCCTGGGCCTGTTCCCCGCGGTCGACCTCGTGGCGCTCGCCGCGTGCGTCCGGACCGGCGGCACGGTCGCGTGGGGCGGCGACGCGCCCGTGCGCCTCGTGGTCCGCGCGTGATCCCGCACACCCTCCCGATGCGCTTCCCCCTCTTCGGCGGCCCCCTCCAGTGGCGGGTGCGGCTCCCGGATGCCCACCCCCTCTGCGTCGACGGGGTGTACCCGACCCTCGCGCTGATCGAGCTCGCCGCGCAGGCGGCGGGGTGGGCGGTGGTCGAAGCGCTCGCGTCCGAGGCCCGCGACGCGGGGTGTGAACCCGCGGCGCACGGCGGCATGTTGGTCGAGGTCGAGTCCGCTACGTGCGAGCGCCCGGTCGTCCCGGCCGGAGAGGTGCTCACCGTCGACGTGTTGCAGACCCGGGTGATGGGCGCGCTCCGCCGCTACATGGTCCACGTGCACGGGGTGCTCCGCGTGGGTGTCACCCTGCGGATCGGCGGGCCGTCGTGATCGCGCTGCTCGCGACGCTCGCGCTCGCCCAGGATCCGCCGGCATCGTCGGAGGCTCCCGCGCCTCCCCAGGAGGACCCTCCCCAGGAGGCTACCCCCGGCGAAACCGCCCCCCCGAAGCTCCTCGCCTCCGCCACGCCCGAGTACCCGGCCACCGCGATGGCCGAGCGGGTCACCGGCACCGTGGTCCTGCGCATCACGCTCGACGCCAACGGCGCGATCACGGGCGCCGACGTGATCCAGAGCGTGCGCGAGGACGTCGACACGGCCGCCGTCGCCGCCGCGCGGCAGCTCCGTTTCGCCCCCGCGCGCAAGGCCGGGATCCCCGCGCCCTCCACGCTCGACTACGCGTTCACCTTCACGCTCGGCGTGGGGGACGAGCAGGGCAACCCCGTCCCCGCCACCGTGCACCTGCACGTCCTTGATGGCGACGGCCTCGACGTGCCCGGCGTGAAGGTGGTCCTGACGCCTTCGGGGGGCGGCGAGCCGCGCGTCTACACCACGGGAGAGGGCGGGCGGGTCCACGCCGCGTTCCTGCCCGCGGGCAAGTGGCAGCTCCGGATGGAGAAGGACGGCTTCACCCCGGCGGGCGCGGAGTTCGAGGTCACCAGCGGCGAGACCCGCTCGGCCGAGCTCACCCTCACGCCGGCCGGCCCCACCGAGGAGATCGTCGTCTGGGGGCTCGGGCAGCGCTGGCGCGACGTCGCACGCGCCCCCCGCGAGCCCGTGCTGGAGCCGATCACCGGCAGCTACACGCTCACCCGCCGAGACGTCGAGAGCACGCCCGGCGCGCTCGAAGACGTGACCCGGGCCGTCCACAAGCTCCCCGGCGTCGCGAGTGACGGCGACATGCTCGGCACCTTCTCCGTGCGCGGCGCCACCGCGGGGGAGGTCGTGTTCCTCCTCGACCGCGTGCCGCTCGACAACCCGTTCCACCTCGCCGGCTTCAACAGCATCTTCAACCCGGACATGCTCAAGGAGGTCAAGTTCTTCGCGGGCGCGGCCCCCGCGTCCTACCCCACGTCCACCTCCGCGGTGATGGACGTGCACTCGTGGGACGGCGCCCCGCGTGACGACCGCGCCCGCGATCTCGACGGCGCCATCGACATCTCGATGAGCACTGCGCGGCTCCTGCTGATGGGCCCGATCGGAAAGGGCGACGACCTGACCTTCGCGCTCGCGGCGCGCCGCTCCTACCTCGAGGCCTACTTCTGGGTGATGAAGCAGGTCGACCTGTTCGACACCGCCATCGCCGCCCCCGAGTACGACGAGCTCTCCGGCCGCCTCGCGTGGACGCCGGGCAAGCACAAGTTCCTGCTGACCCTGCTGCGCACGAGCGACCACCTCGCGATCGTGGACAGCGAGGACGACAGCATCGTCACCATCGACGGCACGTTCAAGCTCGACGATGTCGTGTACCTCGCCTCGCTCGACCACACCGTGGAGATGGGCAAGGCGACGTTGCAGACCACCGGCGCCTTCACCTACGACGAGTCGCACCTCGAGCGCGACTTCGGCGGCAAGGTCACGCGCGACGCGACGCGGACCCAGATCTTCGCCCGCACCGATCTGACGTTGCCCGCCGGGGACGCCCACACCTTCGCCTTCGGCGCCACCGGGCAGCTCCGCCAGTACAAGACCGCGGGCCCCGTCGAGGACACCCGCGCGCGCCCGACGTGGGCCGCCGCGCCGCTGGGGGACTTCGGGCTCGGTCTCGTCGAGCTCGAGCAGCAGGACGCGTTGCCCCAGGCGGCGGTCTACGCCGAGCACTCCTGGGTCGGCCCCGTCCGTACGCGCCTCGGGGTCCGCGGCACCTACGTCGGCCGCTCGGGCGAGTTCCTGCCCGGCCCCTCCGTGGGCCTCTCGATGCCGCTCCCGACCGGCACCGTCCCGAAGATCAGCGCCGGCCTGTACCACCACGTCGTCGAGGACCCCCTCGCGACCGATCCCGTGTTCGGCAACCCCGAGCTCGAAGCCGAGCGCTCGTGGCAGGCGGTGGTGGGCGTCGACCAGGCCCTCCCCATCGGAGACGGCGGGTTCGTGCGGGTCGAGGCCTACGTCGCGAAGCTCGAGAACCTCGTCGTGAACCCCGACAACCAGGACGCGGTCGACCGCGGCGTCACGTTCACGAACGACGGCACGGGCCGCAACATGGGCGTCGACGTGATGTTCGCCGCGCGCACCGAGCGCGTCCAGGTCGCGACGAACCTCTCGCTGCTCGACGCGAAGCGGGACAACCCGCTGAACGAGGTGTTCCAGGACGAGTACGTGCCCTCCCAGGCCCAGGCGGTCACCGCCGGCCTGTCGGTCGAGTACCAGCTGACCCCCAAGTGGCGGCTCACCGGGCGCTACGATTTCCACAGCGGCCGCCCCGCCTCCTCCGTCGAGCCCGCGGGCGCCGACACGATCCAGCTCGCCGCGCTCAACGATCAGCGCCTGGGCGACTTCCACCAGCTCGACCTTCGCGTCGAGTGGCGCCATGCCACCCCGCGCCTGCGCTGGTCGGTGTACCTGGAGGTGCTCAACGTGTTGTACCTGAAGAACGATTTCCTCCCCACCGCCACGATGGTCGACGGCGAGCTCGTCGAGGGCATGTTCGAGCACCTCCCCACGCGGCCGTTCCTCGGCGTGCGTGCGGACTTCTGATGCGTTTTCCCGACTTCCCGGGGCACTTCGACGGCGATCCGCTGGTCCCCGGCGCGGCGCTGCTGGTCGAGGTCGAGCGGATCGCGGGCCGCCCGGTCGCCACGCTGGAGCGGGTGCGGTTCCTCGGGATGGTGCGCCCCGGCGAGGACGTGGACTTCACGGTCACGGTCGAGGGCGACCGCGCGCGCTTCCGGGCCACGCGCGACGGCGTGGAGGTCCTGCGGGGCGCCGCGCTCCTCGCGGCGATCGTCGATCCCGCCGAGGTCGCGCCCCGGCCGGTCCGCCTCGCGCCCACCCTCGCGCGGCCGATGTGGGGCGGCACCTCGCTCGCCGCCGAGATGGGCAAGGATCCCGACCCCGCGGCCCGCATCGGCGAGAGCTGGGAGGTGTGGCGCGCCAACCGGGTGGCGGACGGCCGCCGGCTCGAGGAGGTCGTCGACTTTCCGCTCCTGGTCAAGCTCCTCGACGTGCGCGAGACCCTCTCCGTGCAGGTGCACCCCGACGACGCCGCCGCGGTGCGGATCGTGGGCGCCCCGCACGGCAAACACGAGGGCTGGGTCGTGCTCCGCGCGGAGCCGGGCGCCAGGGTGGCCTACGGGCTGAACCGCGCGATGGACACGCAAGAGCTGCGAAAGCGGGCGCTCTCTGGGGAGATCGAGGCCGACCTCGCCTGGCTCGAGGTCAAGGCGGGGGATGTCATCGACGTGCCCCCCGGCACCATCCACGCGATCGGCGGCGGCGTGCTCTTCTACGAGGTCCAACAACCCTGCGACCTGACGTGGCGCCTGTACGACTGGGGGCGCGGCCGCCCCCTCCACCTCGAAGAGGCGTTGGAGGTCGTCGCGTGCGCGCCCGTCGTCTCCGCCGCGGTCGTACGTCCGCTCGGGCCTGGGCGCGAGGAGCTGCTGGACGGCCCCCATTTTCACGTCGAACGCCTGCTTCTGCCGCAAGAGCGCCAGCTCGACGTATGGGAAGCGCTGACCGTCGTGGAGGGCGAGCTGGAGGTGGCCGGTGAGCGCGTGGGCTTCGGCGGAACCGTGCTCCTTCCCCCCGGAGAATGGCGCTTGGAAGGCAACGGGATCGTGCTGGCGGCGCGGGGGCCGACCAGCTGACGAGGGGCGGGACGCGCGGCAAAGACCGGGCTCGACCTCCACCTTGCGGACGCGGGCCCGGCCGAGTAGCATGGGGGCGCCTCTGGAGGCACATTGCCCCTCTTCGGTCTCGCGCTCGTCGCCGCCTTCCCTGCCGCCGCCGAGACCTGGGCGCCCGGCGAGACCATCGAGAAGGCGGCCTACGCCGACCTGACGCCCGAGGGCCTCAACGCCGTCGCGGCGCTCATCCCCGCGCTCCTGCCGTCCGGCATCGAGATCCCGGACATGAACGACGAGGGCGGGTACTGGTGCTTCAACTACGCCTACGGCCTCGCTGGCGCGTGGGTGAACATCTCGGTCACGAACGCCACGATCACGCCCGGCAACGGCGTGCTCGACATCACCGCGAACCTGATGGTGTCGCTCAACGATCCGTCCGACACGTTCCAGCTCATGTACGAGCTCGCGTGCCTGGACGACACGTGTGAGGGCTATGTCGACGCGTTCCCGGTCACCGTCGCGACGACCATGGCGCTCGAAGTGGTGGACGACGGCACGGGCGTCAACATGCTCGACGCCACGATCGGCGCCATCAACGTCTCGTACGACCTGGTGAACGAGGACATCCATCTCGACGGGTGCTCCGTCGGCGACATCGAGGAGGTGCTGAACTGGTTCGGCCTCTCGATGTACGACCTCATCCTCGGGCAGGTCGACACCTTCCTGCAGGACGCGATCGCCGACATCGGGCCCACCCTCGAGGAGACCATCGAGGAGGCGTTCGCCAGCGCCACGATCGTCCAAGAGCTCGACCTGAACGGCGCCGTCGTCCAGCTCTCGCTCCAGCCGAGCGACGTCGTCATCACGCCCGCCGGCGTGCGCGTGCAGATGTCGGGCTCGATGGCGGGCAGCGCCGCGCCGTGCGTCGCCGCGTACGACCCGGGCGGCTCGATCAAGACCCCCTCGTCGGCCCCCAACCTCGGCGTCGTCCCGAGCAGCATCTCGGGTGACTTCCACGTCGGCCTCATCCTCTCGGACGATTTCACGAACCAGGCCCTCTACGCGCTCTGGCGCGGCGGCCTGCTCTGCTACACGCTCGAGCCCGGCGGCGCCTTCCCGCTCGACACCTCGATCCTGAACGTCCTGACCGGCAGCGTGTTCGCGGAGCTGTTCCCCGAGTCGCAGCCGATGGTCCTGCAGACCGCGCCGATGTCCCCGCCGACGACCAGCTTCGACGGCAGCCACGACATCGACGTGAACCTCGAGAACCTCGGCCTGGAGCTCTACACCCAGCTCGACGGGCGTGACACCAAGATCGTGACCGTGTCGCTCGAAGGCATCGTCGGAATGGACCTCGGGTTCGACGGCACCACCGGCGAGCTCGCGCTCGACGTGGACCTCGATCCCGCCGCGCTCACCCCGACCGTGACCTACAACGAGTTCTACCCCGAGGCCAACGAGGCCATCGTGGCGGGCTTCTCCGGCGCGTTCGGCGGCATCGTCGACAGCGTGGTCGGCGGGCTCCTCGAGGGCCTCGCCTTCGCGCTCCCGTCCTTCAGCGGCATCGGCCTGCTCGACCTCGAAGCGGGCCCCGTCGGGGACAACGCCGACTGGCTCGGCGCCTTCGCGTGGGTCGGCCCCACGCCCTACGAGGCGTCCTCCGGCTGCGGCGAAGACGGCGGCTGCTCCAGCGAAGGCTGCAGCGGCGGCTGCTCGTCGAGCCCCGGCGGTGTCGGCCTCTGGCCGGCCCTCGGCCTGCTGCTCGTGTTGCGCCGCCGCCAGTAGGGCAGGGGTCGGACGGCGCTACCGGAAGCGGACGCCGCCCGCGACCAGATCGAGGTCGACCTTGCCGGTGCGGAGGCGCCCCGGGGTGACCTTCCCCTCCACGTGCCACACCATGCCCTCGTTGCCGACGACATACGCCAGGATCCGCGGCGCGTCGGGATCCTCGGGGGTGCAGGTCGCGGCGAGCACCTCGGCGCGCACCTTCACGGCGCGGTAGCGCGCGGCGTCGATGAACGTCCACGTGCAGCCGGGGAGGGGGCGCGGCGTGAGCGTGTCGCCGCGGGTGCCCGCGATCGTGACGGTCACGTCGCCCTCGGGATCCTGGAGCACCACGCGCACGTCGTTGCCGTCGGTCCCGGGCGTCGCGACCCAGCCGCGTGGGACGGCCACCGAGAGCGGGAACGTGCTGTCCACGTAGGTTTCGCTGATCACCCGGCCCGTCGGCACCGTGGTGACGGTAGGAGTCTCCACGAGGGGCGGCTGAGCCTCGGGGACGAGCTTGGGGCAGCCCGCGAGGAGCAGCAGCAGCGTCACCGCCGCGGGTCTCGCGGGGCCAGCGCCCGCTGGTGATCCGGGCCGCCCCACAGCTCGGCGAAGACCTCCAGCTCCTCGGCGCGCCCGACCGGGGGCGTGGCCGCGCGCACCACCCGCTTGGCGCCACGGACGGCGGCGGCGGGGAGGGCGAGCAGCTCGCGCGCGAGGGCGTCCGCGCGGGCGTGCGGATCGGCGGCGAGCTCGTCCACGAGGCCGATGGCGTGGGCCTCCTCCGCGCCCAGCACCCGGGCGAAGGCGAGCACCTGGAGGGCGGCACGTGGCCCCACGCGCGCCACGAGTCGGCCGCCGCCGCCGAAGCCGGGCGACACCCCGAGGCGCGCGTGCACGAAGCCGATGCGCGCGTCGGGTGCGGACACCACGAGATCCGCGGTGGCGACAATCTCGGCGCCGCCGCCGAGCGCCGCGCCTTCCACGACCGCGATCACGATGGCGTCGAGCGCGGCGAGGCGGTCGAGCGTGCCCTGCATGAAGGCGCCGAACGCGCGGCCGGCGCCGGGCACCGCGAGGTGGGTGCGCACGGCGCCGAGGTTGCCGCCGGAGCAGAAGGTGGCGTGGGCCCCGGAGAGCACCACCACGGCGGCATCGCGGACGGTCTCCACCGCGTCGGCGAGGGCCACCATCATCGCGGGGTCGAGCGCGTTGCGGGAGGCGGCGTGGTCGATCCGGATGCTCGCGACCTCACCGGGCGTGACGACCACGCGGCCCGCGCCGGGCGGAAGGGTGGCGACGAGCGCGCGGAAGTCGGTCAAACGCGCACGCGTCCGGCCGCCGCGCTCTCGGGGCGGACCCGGCCGGCGCGAAGGTCGGCGAGAAGGTCGGTCCCCGCGAGCCCGCGCCGCGCCTGCTCGCGCGCGGCCTCCCCCATGAGGTCCAGGTAGATGCGCACGCGGCCCTCGGCGCGGCGGGCGTCCCACGCGGTGCGTCCCGGGCCCACACACCAGGCGCGGTGGGCCTCGAGGGAGGCGAGCGTCTCGTTCACGCCGCGGTCCTCGAGCGCCACGGAGGTGTGCACCGGGGCCTGCCAGCCGGGCCGGTCGTCGAGGTGCACGGCCTGCTCGAGATCCCGTTGCAGGTGGTCGGCGCCCGGGCGGTCCGCCTTGTTGACGCAGAACACGTCGGCGATCTCGAGCAGCCCGGCCTTCATCGTCTGCACGGAGTCGCCGCTCTCGGGGGTGAGCACCACGAGCACGGTGTCGGCCACCTCCATCACGGCGAGCTCGCCCTGGCCGACGCCCACGGTCTCCACCAACACACGGTCGAACCCGACGGCATCGAGCACGTCGACCGTCTGGCCGGCCGCGCGGGAGAGGCCGCCGAGGTGCCCGCGCGAGGCGAGCGAGCGCACGTACACGTTGGGGTCCTCCGCGTGCCGCTCCATGCGGATGCGGTCCCCCAGGATGGCGCCGCCGGACCAGGGCGACGAGGGATCGACCGCGACCACGGCCACGCGCTCGCCGGCGGCGCGGGCGTGCTGGACCAGGCGGTCCACGAAGGTGCTCTTGCCGGCGCCCGGGGGGCCGGTGATGCCAGTGACGTGCGGCGCGCCGGGGGTGGTGAGGCGGCGCGGCGCGAGCGCGTCGAGCGCGTCCGACACGCCGGGCGCGCGCGCCTCGATCATCGAGATCAGCCGGGCGAGGGCGGGCCTGTCGCCCGCGCGAGCGCGGACCAGGAGCGAATGGACGGAGAGGGGAGCAGCCACGCCCCCCCGCTAACCCGACCCATCGGCCCACCCGGCCCCGCGTGCCACCTCCGGCTCCGCGGGATAGCCGTGCGGGCGGAAGGAGGCCGGATGCGCGGACTTTTTGGTACGGGGCTGGCGGTGTCGAAGTGGGCGGGTCTGGCGTGCGTGGGCCTGCTCGCCGCGTGCGGCGGGGCGAGCGCGGACGTCACCGGGACCGCGGGCGGGGTCGACTTCGACAAGACGAAGTACGTCTTCTTCGGCGGTCCGTTCGTGATCATCTCCATGCTGGAAATCGACTGCGAGGACCTTGACTATGTGAAGCGCAACTACGAGATCGGGCAGGCCCCCACCGACTCGGAGACCAAGCTGCTTCAATTCTCGTACGACCCCGACGCCCTCGTCGAGGGCTCCTTCCCCGTCGCGATCGACGCGGCGATCTCCGCCTCCGTCGTGAGCGTCGCCGGCGGCGCCTTCTACGAGTCGATCGCGACCGGTGGCCTGTTCACCGTCGAGTCCATCTCGGAAGAGGACAGCGCCTCGGGCGTGTTCGAGGGCCTCCAGTTCGACGACGGGGCGCTCGACGGCAGCTTCGACGCGGTCTGGTGCCGCAACCTCAAGGCACGGTAGCACCATGCTGGGGCTCCTTGCCCTCCTGGGCCATGCCCATGCCGCCGACGTCCTGTTCGTCGACGCCACGCCGGTCACGCTGGATGACTTCTCGGTCGCCGGGTTGTTCTACGGCATGGTCGCCACCGCCGCGCAGGACGAGGGCCTCTCGTTCGACGACGTCGATGCGATCCGCGCCTGGGCCGGCGAGGACGCCGACACCTGCTGGGACGTGGACGCCTGCCCCGCCAACCTCTGGGACCGCACGGACGCGCGGCTCGCCGTGGTCCTCTCGGTGGGCCAGTCGCCCGCGGGGCTCGAGGTCGGCGTGCGGCTGCACGGGGCCGACGAGGCCGCGCCGTTCAAGGTCATCCGCGAGACCGTGGCGCCGGGCCAGGAGGCCGCGTTCGCCCGCACCATCGCGCGCGCCGCGCGGGACGCCTTGCCGCTGCTCCCCGCGCGCAAGCCCGTGGCCCCCTTCAAGGGCCCGGTGCTCGTGCTCGAAGACGAGTTCGTGGAGGGTGACGCGCCGCCCGTCAAGGACGCCCCGAAGCCGGAGGTCCGCCCCGAGCGGGAGCCGCGCGTCGAGCGCACGCCGCGGGACGACCGGCCCCCCACTGACGACGCGGTGCGGGCCCGCCTGCGCGCGGACGAGGATCGCCGTCGGATGGGCGTCCCGGCCGGCGCCTACGCTCGCTACGAGGCCAGTGGCCTGTCGCGGGAGGACTGGCTCAAGGCGGCGCGGGTGCGCGCCGGCCGCGGCTTCCTCGAGCTCCACGGGGGCTACGGCCTCGGGGACGTCGATCGGGGCTACGGCGTCCGCCTCGGCATCGAGAAGCAGGGGGAGGCCTTCGACACCGTCGGCACCTCCACGTGGGAGGGCGCCGGAGCGAGCGCCGCGCCCACGTTCGGGTTCGCCCTCGGCTACGCCCCCGCGTGGTTCCTCGACACGTCCGTGGCCGTGGCCGTGCAGTACGGCAGCAAGCACCTGGACACCGGCTGGGAGTGCTCCGCGCTCTGTGACCCGGCGGACGAAGAGTACTACCACGAGCCCGTCGGCGCCGTGCAGGCCTTCGTCGAGCCGCGCCTGCGCCTGTTCCCCGTCGCCACCGGCGTCGTGAAGCCGTACGCCATCGTCGCCTTCAGCGTGCTCCTGCACGACGGCTTCAAGGTGCCCGACCCCGACTTCGTCGACTACCCGGACGCCCCGGCGGGCGCGTCGCTCGGGCCCACGGCCGGCCTGGGGATCGCGTTCGACCCCATCTCCCGCATCACGATCTTCGCCGAGGTGCCCGCCACGCTGCTCCTGACGCCCGCGCGCACGGGGACGGACGGCGAGGTCGGGCTCTCGCCGGGGAGGCTCACCAGCGGGGGCTACGTCGTGCGCTTCGTCGGCGGGATCGGCATCCGTCTCTAAGGGCACCGAGCCGACGCGCGTTAGGGAGGCGCATGACGACTCCTCTCGTCGGCATCATCATGGGCAGCCGCTCCGACGCCGACACCATGCGCGCCGCGGCTGACGTGCTCGAAGAATTCGGCGTGCCCTACGAGTTCAGCGTCGTGAGCGCGCACCGCACGCCCGACCTGATGTTCGAGTACGCGGGCGCCGCGGCGGATCGTGGCCTCCGCGTCGTGATCGCCGGCGCGGGCGGCGCCGCCCACCTCCCGGGCATGGTCGCCGCCAAGACCCGGCTGCCGGTCATCGGCGTGCCGGTCCAGAGCAAGGCGCTCAACGGCCTGGACTCGCTCCTCTCCATCGTCCAGATGCCGCGCGGCATCCCCGTGGCCACGGTCGCGATCGGCGGCGCGGCCAACGCGGGCCTGCTCGCCGTGCGCATCCTCGCGCTGACGGACGCCGGGCTCGCCACCGCGCTCGACACGTTCCACGCCCGGCAGGCCCGCGAGGCGTTGGAGCCCGGATGAGCTCCGTAGCCCCCGTTGGCGCCTCCGTCGGCGCCCCCGCGCCCGTCATCCCGCCCGGCAGCACCATCGGCATCTTCGGCGGCGGCCAGCTCGGCCGCATGATCGCGATGAGCGCGCGGCAGCTCGGCTACGGCGTCGTCGTGCTCGACCCCGACGCGAACGGCCCCGCCGCGGGCCTCGCCGACCGCGTCATCCACGCCTCGTTCGAGGACACCGCGGCCGCGCGCCAGCTCGCCGACGCGTGCGACGTGGTCACCTACGAGTTCGAGAACGTCCCCGAGGCGACCGTGCGCGCCATCGAGGGGCGGGTGCCGGTGCGGCCCGACGCCGCGCTCCTCGGCGTCACGCAGGACCGTGTGCGCGAGCACGCCTTCCTGCATCGCCACGGCGTCCCCACCGCGCCCGGCTGCCCGGTGCGCACCCCCGACGAGCTCGCCGCCGCCGTCCTCCGCTTCGGCTTTCCGTCGCGACTCAAGTCCGCGCGAGGCGGCTATGACGGGGGCGGGCAGCACCGCATCCGGAACGCCGCCGAGGCCGCCCTCGCCACCACCCTGCTCGACGGGCGGGAGTGGCTCTTCGAGCGTGACGTCGCCTTCACCGCCGAGGTGTCGGTCGTCGTGACCCGCGGGGTGGACGGCGCGGTGCGCACCTTCCCCGTCTTCGAGAACGAGCACGCCGACGGCATCCTCCGCCTCACCCGCGCGCCCGCCCGGGTCCCGCTCCCCGCCACCGCCGGGGCCGAGGCGATCGCCCGCACCCTCGCCGAGGCCGCCGGGCTCGTCGGCACCCTCACCGTCGAGTGTTTCGTCACCGCGGAGGGCGTGCTGGTCAACGAGCTGGCGCCCCGCGTGCACAACTCGGGGCACCTCACCGTCGAGGCCTGCGCCACCTCGCAGTTCGAGCAGCACGTGCGCGCCATCTGCGGCCTCCCGCTGGGCGACACGGCGCTGCGCGCCCCCGCGGCGATGGTGAACCTCCTCGGCACGGTCGATCGTCGCCGCGCGCGGCTCACCGGCGCCGACATCGCCCTGGCCGTGCCCGACGTGCACCTGCACCTCTACGGCAAGGCCTCCGTGCGGCCGCGCCGCAAGATGGGCCACGTGACCGCGCTCGGCGCCACGATCGAAGAGGCGGTGGCGCGCGCGGAGCGGGCCGCCGGGGCGCTCGGCTTCGCGTAGTTTCCGGCGCCGTAGTCGCTTGAAACAAAAAGGAGCAATAACGTATGTAAGTCCTTGCCCGAGATGGCGTATGCAATGTGCGCCGCTGCGGTGGTTCGCCGCGGGTTGCAACGGGAGGACGTTCACATGCTCGAAAGAGACGAAGAAGAAGACGAGATCACGCACCGCCACGTGCCCTTCTCCGTAGCGGACGCCAATGATCGCCTCTCGTTCGCGGTCACCCGCGTGCTCGAAGGGGAGCTCGGCGAGGTCCGGCGCGCCATCGAGGCGCTCCCGGCCACCCATCCCCGCCGCCGGCTCCTGGTCTCGAGCCTGCACAAGGTGGTGGCGATGCTCCAGGATCTCCCGTCGATCCTGACGGTGCAAGCCCCGCGCTGATCCGGGCGCTACACGCTCGTCCCGCGGCCCTCTGGCACCACCACCCGCCGTAGCCGGACCAGCCGGATGCGTCGCGGCGTGGCCTCCACGATCTCCAGCTCCGCCCCCTCGACCTCAATGCGCTCTCCGGCCTGGGGGAGATGCCCTGCGCGCGCGATGCAGAGGCCCGCGACGGTCGAGAAGTCGCCCTCCGGTAGGTCGATGCCGATCGCCCGATCGAGCTCGTGGAGGGGAAAGTCCCCCGCGATGAGCCAGCTGCCGTCGGGTTGCCGCGTGAGCCCCACGCGCGGTGCGTCGTTCTCGCTCATGATCTCGCCGACCAGCTCCTCGACCAGGTCCTCCATGGTCACGACGCCGACCAGCGTGCCCTGCTCGTCGATGACGAGCGCGAGCGACATCCGCTCGGACTGCAGCTTGCGGAGCAGCGCGGGCGCCGGCATCGAGTCGGGGACGAAGAGCACCGGGTGCACGAACGACGCGAGCGCCCATCCGAGCGGCTCGGACACCGCGGCGGCAAGGGCTTCGCGCACGTTGACGAAGCCGACGATGTCGTCGGAATGCGCGTCGTACACGGGGAGGCGGCCGTGGCCGCTCTCGCGGGCCACCCGGGCGACAGTCGAGGCGTCGGCCGACCGCTGCACCATCGCGATGCGCGCGCGTGGCACCATCACCGTGTACGCGTCGAGCGAGCTGAACTCGAGCGCCCGGGACGCGATCTCCCCGGCGTGCGGATCCACCGACCCCGTGGTCGTGGCCTCCTCCACCATCTGCTGGATCTCGTCGCGGGAGAGGCGGGACTCGGTGAAGGTGGTCTCGTCGCCGAACACCCGCAGCACGAGGTTCGAGACCCCGGTGAGCAGCGCCACGATTGGGCGGGCGGCCCACGCCAGCGCGGCGAGGGGGCGGCCGATGAACAACGCGTACGACTCGCCGGCGCGGAGCGCGAGGGACTTCGGCACCAGCTCGCCGAGCACGAGCGAGAGCATCGAGACCGCGGCCACGACGAGCCCCAGCGCCAGCTTGTCGGCGACGCTCGCGAGGGCGGGGATGCGGGCGATGAGGGGCGCGAGGTCCTCGGCGACGGCGGCGCCGCCGAAGGCCGCCGCGGTGGCGCCCACGACGGTGATGCCGATCTGCACGGTCGCCAGGAACGACTCGGGGTTCTCCCGCAGGCGCATGACCGCGCGGGCGGCGCTGCTCCCTTCGTCCACCAGCTCGACGAGCCGCGTTTTCCGCAGCGACAGCACCGCGATCTCCGCGCCGGCGAACACGCCGTTGAGCAGCACGAGCGCGAAGATGATGGCGATCTCGAACAAGGCGAGGCTCCGGTGGCGCCCCCTATCGCGATGCCATCCCCGGCGCGGCGACGCGAAACCGCCGACCACCCCCCAGCGCGGCGCTACCCGGCGGGCGTGAAGTAGAAGATCGGCCCGTCGAACGCCCCGCCGTCGGCCGCCCAGGCGCCGAGCATCACGTCGCCGCCACACTTGGTGGTCAACACCGGCGCGTCGAGGATGACCCCCGCCAGGACCACGCTCCCATCGACGGAGTAGGCGTCCATGGTCGCGTGGCTGTAGTTGGTGTAGCAGTCCGTGTAGCGATCGCCCGCGTCATGGGCCACGAGGTCCCACTCCTCCACCGCCCCCTCGGCGTCGGTGAGCGACAGCAGCAGCGCCCCGGTGTCGATGGAGAGCACGCCGTCGACCGTGTCGGCGGTGCCCTCGGGCTCGGCCATGGCGAAGACGTAGTCGCCGTTGGGGACAGGCAGCACGTCTACGGTGCAGGCGGAGAGGAGCAGGAGGGCGAGGGGGAGCAGGGTGCGGGTCATGGGGGCCTCTGGCAACCTGGGAAGCAAGGGGCGTGCCAGCTACAGCTGGCCTACAGTGTATATTTTCATGGTGTTCGTGGCTCCGCGCATCGGAGTATTCCCGGCCAACGCCACGATCTCCTGCCCCCGCGTGATGAGCCCGCGGTCCAGCAGCGTCTGCTCGCCGAGCGCGATGAGCTCGTCGGTGGACGCGACCGAAGGCGAGCGGATCGGGGTCACGCCCCACGCGAGCGCGAGACGATCGTAGGTGGTCTGGTTGGGCGTGAGCGCGAAGATGGGGGCGGGCGGGCGGGACTTGCTCGCGTAGAGCGCGGTTGCGCCGGACCACGTGAACACCATCAACGGGCGCGAGATCTCGCGGACGGCGTAGCAGGCCGAACGCACGACCGTATGCGACGGGCCGGCGAGCACGGAGACCTCTTCGAGCGGGATGCGCATCCAGCGGCTGTTCTCGACCTCGCGGGCGATGCGGTCCATCGCCTCGACGGAGCGCACCGGGTAGCGGCCGGCCGCGGTCTCGCCGGAGAGCATGATGGCGTCGGTGCCGTCGATGATCGCGTTGGCGACGTCGGTGGTCTCGGCGCGGGTGGGCCGCGGGTTGCGCTCCATCGAGTCGAGCATCTGGGTGGCGGTGATGACGAGCACGCCGGCCTTGTTGGCGGAGGCGATCAAGTCCTTCTGGATGACCGGCACGCGCTCGAAGCTCACCTCGACGCCGAGATCACCACGCGCGACCATGATGCCCTCGACCACGCCGAGGATCTCCTGGATATTGGCGACCGCCTGGGGCTTCTCGATCTTGGCGATGATGGGGAGGTCGGTCACCTCGAGCCGGCGCAGGTGCTCGCGCAGGATCAGCACGTCCGTCGCCTGGCTCACGAAGGAGAGCGCGACGAAGTCGACGCCGGCGCGCACGCCGGTCTCCAGGTCCTCGATGTCCTTCTCGGTGAGGCAGGGCGCGCTCACGGCCACGCCGGGCAGGTTGATGCCCTTGTGGCTGCCGAGCTCGCCGCCGTCCTCGATGCGGATGTCGACCTCGCCGGGGGTCAGCTCGCGGCGCACCGCCGCGACGTGGCCGGACAGGGCGCCGTCGGCGAACAGCACGTAGTCGCCCAGCGTCACGTCGCCGGCCATGCCGGTGTACGTCGTGCCGATGCGGTTCCCGTCGGCCACGTAGTCCTCGTCCATCACGACGGTGATCACGTCCCCGGTGCGGAGCACGAGGGGCTTGGGGAGCGCGCCGGTGCGGATCTTGGGGCCCTGGAGATCGAGCAGGATGCCCGCGGCGCGGTCGAGCTTGGTCGCGGCGCGGCGGATGCGCGCCACGCCCTCGCGGATCCCGTCGGCACTCGCGTGCGAGCAGTTGATGCGGAAGACGTCGACCCCGGCGAGCAGGAGAGCGAGGATCTGTTCGGGCTCCCGCGAGGCGGGGCCCAGGGTGGCGACGATCTTGGTTCGACGTGCGTGCATGCGTCCTCGTGCGTTCCGGGGCATCTATCGGATCGTGCGCACGTCCATCGCTCCATCGCCCCATCGCGGCGCCGATCTCCTGGAGGTGATCGAGGGCGCCCTCGTCCAGGAGGGGCACCTGCTCGCCGCCGGAGAGGGGGTGGTGCTCGAGCGGCTCCGCGCGATCGATCCGCCGGCGCGCGAGCTCTGGGCCCGCTTGTCGCTGCGCACGGGCGGCGCGAGCCCTTCGACGACACCTGCCGAATGCCCGGAAGGGGAGGGGACCGGCCCGCGGCTGCCCCCCGTGTTCCGCGTCGCGTCGCTGCGCTACGACCTCGACCTGGCCGCGGCCGTGGCGGCGCTCGTGGCCGCCGGGCTCGCGCACACCACGATCCCCGACGACCGGTGCGCTCCGGCGTTCGACGTCCCCGCGCTCCGGGCCGCCTGCGTGCGCCTCGGGCTCCCGACGGGCGGGGCGCGCGCCACCCTGGTGGAGCGGCTCCGCGGGCAGCGGTGGGTGAACGAGCCCGTCGTGATGCTGGCACACCTGGAGCTCGTCGGCCGTGCCGAGCTGCTCTACTTCCAGTCGCCCTACGTGGACCGCACGAGCCTCGTGGTCGAGCGCCTCGGGCAGCTCCGGTGGCCCGCGTACGTGCCGACCGGCGGGCCCGGCCTGTTCCGCGACCGCGCCGCGCTGCGCACCTACGAACGCGCCCGCGCCGCCGCGTGGACCGACGCCGACGAGCCGCTCCGCATCGTGCTCGCCGCCGCGGGCGAGGACGGGCCCCGCGCGCCGCTCCGGCCCTGGCGCCGCGCGCTGGAGGCGGTCCTGGCGACCGACCCGCCCGCCGACGTGCTCGGCCGCCTCGTGGACGCGGGGGCGCCGATCCGCGCGGCGTGGGCGCTGCGCCTCGATCGGGAGGGGCGGCGCGCGGAGGCGTTGGCGGTGTGCCGCGCGGGGACTTCCGGCGTCGCGTCCGGTGGGGCCTCCGGCGGGGGCGACCGCGCGGCCGCCATCGCGCTGGAGCGCACCGGAAAGCGGCTTGCGCGCAGCCTCAACGAGGGCTGGGTGCCGCTCGACCCGCTCCGGACCGCCCCCACCCGCCGGCTCCGCCTCGCGCCCGGCCCGCGGGGCATCCGCCCGACCTGGATCGTCGACGGCGCCGCCGTGCCCGTCGAAGCCGCCGTGGTGCGGGTCCTCAACGCTGCCGGCCGCCAGGCCCACCACGGCGAAAACTGGCTGTGGACCTCGCTCTACGCGCTGGTCTTCCGCGACCTGTACTTCCTCCCCGTGCCCGGCATGCTCCCGACGGCGCGGCGCGACGGCCCCCTGGACGTCGGCACCCCCGGCTTCTACACGCGCCGCCGGGCCGAGATCGACGCGCGCCTGCACGCCCTCGCGACAGACGGTCCCGCGCCGTTCGTGGCCGGTTGGGACGGCGAGCGCCTCGCGGGGCTCTCCGCGGGCGAGGTCGTGCGCGGTTGGTCGGCCGCGATCCCGGGCAAGACCGCGGCGGCGGTGCTCGGCCGGCTCGCGAAGGAGGGCTGGAGCGCCGCCCGCGGCCTCCCCGACCTTTATGTTTTTTCTGGGGTCGCCGGGCGGGTCGAGGGCGCGGTGCCCGCAAGGCTCGATCACGGCGATGCGCTCGTAGAGATCAAGGGACCGGGCGATTCGTTGCGCGACGAGCAGCGGGTCTGGCACGACAGGCTGCTCCAGGAGGGAATTGTCGTGGAGTTATGGGAGGTTGCGGGGTAGATCCTCCAAACCGGATGAAAGGCAGCTTCAACGCCCACTCTTCGTGAGGGAGGGGGATTGACACGTCAACGGGGGGTGGTAGGCTGTGGGGGTGAGGTCTTCCCTGAAGGTTTCACGCAGTACAGGTCAGCGAACAGGACCACCGGGAGGAGAAACCCCATGCCGATCGCCAACGCCAGGAGCCGCGAACGGGTCGCGCGCAACTTCATCAAGACCTACGGGCGCGCGCGTTTTCGTCGCCTGCTCGAGGCGCTCGCCCGTGCGGAGAGCGGCCAGGTCGTCGCGGATGAGTTCGGCGTGAGCCGCGAGCGCGTCCGCCAGTGGAAGAACACGTTCGGCACCGTCATCACGATGTACCAGGTGCACCCCGAGGTGGAGCGCCTCCTCGCCGAGCGCCGGCCGATGGCGGTCGCGGCGGGGTAGTCCGGGTTCCACGCGGGACCGAAGGGGCTCGAGCAGCGCCGCGCCACGGTGCCCGGCGCCCGAGCGCGCCGACCGCGGCGCCTGAGCACGCGGACCGCACGCCGACCGCGGCGCACCGGGTTACCCGCGAGCTTTCTCGGAGGTCCTCATGTCCCGTCGTGTCTTCCTGGTCGGTGGCGCCAACACCCCGTTCGTCGGCAAGGGTCACCCCGATTTCATCTGGAAGAACCACCCCGAGTTCGGCAAGCGCGACAACCCGGGCCTGGAAGAGACGCTCCAGAGCGCCGTCGAGGCGTGCTTCGCGGTGACCGGCGTGGATCCCGAGCGGATCGACAAGGGCTACATCGGCAACTTCGTCGGCGAGCTCTTCTCCAAGCAGGGGCACCTCGGCGCTGCGCTCGCGGGCAGCCACCCGGCGCTCGCCGGCAAGCCGATGACCCGCACCGAGGGCGCCTGCGCATCCGGCGGCCTCGCGCTCCTCTGCGCGATCGACGCGATCCGCGCCGGCTACGACACGGTCCTCGTGGCCGGGGTCGAGATCCAGTCGAACGAGAGCGCCCGCACCGGCGCCGACTACCTCGCGCGCGCCTCGCACTACAAGCGCCAGCGCTCCATCGACGACTTCACGTTCCCCGCGCTCTTCGGCCGCCGCACCAAGATCTACCGCGAGCGCTACGGCGTCTCGGAAGAGGACATCGGTCGCGTCGCGGTCAAGGCCTACGGCAACGCGAACAAGAACCCCCTCGCGCACATGAAGGCGCGCAAGATGGACCTCGACACGGCCGCCGCGTCGAGCGAGAAGAACCCCTGCTTCCTGCAGAACGCCGAGTACGCGCCCTACATCAAGATGTCGGACTGCTCGCAGGTGAGCGACGGCGGCTCGGCCGCGATCGTCGTGAGTGAAGAGGGCCTCCGCGCGATGGGCAAGACCCCGTCCGACGCCGTCGAGATCCTCGGGTACGGCCACTCCACCGCCTCGTTGTACGAGGACGGGGATCTGACCCAGCTCCACACCACCACCGCCGCCGCGAACAAGGCGTACGCCGCCGCCGGCATCACCGCCGCCGACGTGGGCGTGGCCGAGGTGCACGACTGCTTCACCGTCACCGAGCTGCTCATGTACGAGGCGCTCGGCTTCGCCAAGCCGGGCGAGGGCGGGCAGCTCGCGCGTGAAGGCGTGACCGACATCGGCGGGCGCCTGCCGGTCAACACCGGCGGCGGGCTCATCGGCTTCGGGCATCCCGTGGGCGCGACGGGTGTCAAGCAGGTGGTGGAGCTGTTCCGCCAGCTCAAGGGCCAGGCCGGCCCCTACCAGGTGTCGAACGCGCCGCGGCACGCGGTGGCCGCCAACATGGGCGGAGACGACCGTACGTCCGTCGTCACCGTTCTCCGCAACATCGAATAGCTGTCCGTCCCCGGCGTAGGCCTGGGGCGATGGAGGTCCGGATGAAGACTTGGCTCCCCTACGTGGTCGCGGCGGTGCTCGGGATCGGCGTGGCCCTGCTCGCCTTCGGGCCGGGCATGGGTGGTGGTGGTTCCTCCACCGAGGGCCCCGACGGGGTCGCGAAGGTCGAGAAGAAGGTCCAGACCGTCGACCAGCTCCGCTACGAGCGCAGCTCCGCAGAGGTGGTGGCCGACGCGACGGCCAACCCGCCCCCGCCGCCGGGCACCCTCCGGCCGCAGAACAAGGCCGAGATCGAGCACGCGGCCAAGCTCGCGCGCCCCTTCAACAAGCACAACAACCACGTCAGCGCGTTCTGGAAGCGGGCCGCCCAGCTCGTCTCCGATCCGGAGCTGGCGGCGGAGTGCGGGGCGATGTCGCGCTACCTGCGTGACCAGGCCTCCCTGGCGGACGACTCGATCGACATCGCCGGCACCGTCGCCAAGGAGCAGGAGCTCTCGAAGAAGGTGCGCGCCGCGGCGAACGGCAACGCCGACCTCGTCGGGATCGTCGACTACATCGACGCCTCGACCCAGGCCGTGCTCGACGGGGTCGATCCGACCACGGTCCCCAAGCCGGGCCAGACCGCGGCGCAGTAGGGGCCGGCCCCGCCCGCCGGCACGTGGCCGAGCGAGGCGGGGCTCCCTGGAACGCTCCTAGCGCCGGCCGACGGCCGACTCGGCCGCGGCGCTGGTCAGGGCGTCCTTCTGGGCCGAGGTGATCGTTCCCGCCCGCACGAGCGCGTTGGCCCCTTGGGTGACACAGCTCACGTAGGCGCCGTGGTTGCGCCAGGTGGCCGTGGGCGAGCAGGTCTGGGCCACCGAGCAGCCCGTGCTCAGCGCGGGGGTGCCGACCGGCGTGCCCGTGCAGGAGTCGCTGCCATTGGCCACTCCGTCTCCGTCACTGTCCGCGTCGCACGCGTCTCCCTGGCCGTCGCCATCGGTGTCGAGCTGCGCGGCGTTCGCCACCAGCGGGCAGTTGTCGGTGTCGTCGATCACGCGGTCGGCGTCACTGTCCTGCTCGCAGACGTTGCCGATGCTGTCCCCATCGGCATCGGCCTGGTCGCTGTTCGCCACGCCTTCGCAGTTGTCATCGGACTCGCACAGCCCGTCGTTGTCCCCGTCGTTCTGCAGGTCCAGCGGACACGAGTCCTGGCAGTCGGGCAGGCCGTCGCCATCGGTGTCGAGGAGGTCGTCCTCGCCCTGGCAGATGTCCTCGCTGTCGCAGGAGCCGTCCAGGTCGCTGTCATCGCCGGCATCGACGGGGCAGGGGTCGTCCAGGCCACAGACGCTGTCCATGTCCACGTCGTTGGTGGGGTCGAGGGGACACACGGTGTCGCAGGCGCTGGGGATGCCGTCCGCGTCGGGGTCGATGGTGTCATCTCCCAGGCAGACGTCCAGATCCCCGCAGACGTCGTCATTGTCGATGTCGTTCTCGGCATCGGCAGGGCAGGCATCGCAGTCATCCGCGTAGCCATCCCCATCCGTGTCCACGAGATCATCGCCATCGAAGCAGAGGTCGTCGGTGTCGCAGACGCTGTCGCCGTCCTCATCGTCGGCGCCGAGGGGGTCCAGGGGGCACAGGTCCTCGGTGGTGCAGAGATCGTCGCTGTCCTGGTCGTTCAGCGGGTCTCCGAGGCAGGCATCGCAGGCATCGGGCACCGCGTCGCCGTCCTCGTCCACCAGGTCGCTGCCGAGCGGGCAGACATCCACGTCGTCCGGGACGCCGTCGAGGTCGGTGTCGTCCAGGCAGCCGTCGCCGTTGGCGTCGTAGAGGCCCGGGTCCTCGTCGTCGCAGCCGTCACTGTCGTCGCTGACGCCGTCGTTGTCGTCGTCCGCGTCGCAGGCATCGCCGTCGCCGTCGCCGTCGGTGTCCGCCTGGTCCGCGTTGGCGAGGAGGGCGCAGTTGTCGGAGGCGTCCGCCACCTCGTCGCCGTCGTCGTCGGTGTCCGTGGTGTCGCCGGTGCCGTCGCCATCGCTGTCGGCCGACTCCGAGGGGTCGAAGGGGAAGGCGTCGAACGTGTCGAGCACGCCGTCGTCGTCGTCGTCGTCGTCACACGCATTTCCGAGGGCGTCGCCGTCGGTATCGGCCTGGTCAGCGTTGTAGACATCCTCGCAGTTGTCGTCCGACTCGCACGCGCCGTCGGCGTCGGCGTCGTTCTCGAAGTCGTCGGGGCAGATGTCGCAGGCATCCCCGTAGGCGTCGGGGCCGTCCGGGATGCCGTCGTCGTCGGCGTCGGTGCCATCCGGAAAACCGATGCAGAGGTCCGCGCCGTCGTCCACCCCGTCGCCGTCCCAGTCGGTGTCGCAGAGGTCACCCTCGTCGTCACCGTCGAAGTCGTCCTGGTCCTCGTTCCAGGTGGTGGGGCAGTTGTCCTCGGATGCGCAGAGGCCGTCCTCGTCGCCGTCGTTGAGGGTGTCGTCGGGACAGTCGTCGCAAGCGGAGGGGACACCGTCGCGGTCCGGATCGACGCGGTCGTTCCCGAACCGGCAGATGTCGGTGCTGTCCGGGACGCCGTCGCCGTCGCCGTCCGCGTACTCGGGCGCGATCTTGACGACCCAGTAGTCGTTGTGACCGTAGCTGACGCTGGTCTTGGAGCCGCTCGGAGGACTGTTCGAGTGGCCGCCCATGACGTAGCCGCCGTCGCTCGTGATCTCGAGGCTGGAGATCGCCTCGTCTCCCGACCCGCCGAAGCTGCGGTCCCAGAGCTGGGTTCCGGTGGCGTCGATCTTCACCAGCCAGAAGTCGCCGGCGCCGTAGGGGAGGCTGGTCTTCGTGCCGGTGGCCCCCGAGTTGGAGAAGCCCCCGAGGACGTAGCCCCCGTCGGACGTCTGCCGAACCTCTTCGAGCACCTCCAGCTCGTTCCCACCGTAGCTGCGGTCCCAGACCCGGTTCCCGCTGGAGTTGAGCTTCACCACCCACATGTCGTAGGATCGGGTGGTGCTGGACTTGCCGGCACCCGGCCCGGAGATCGAGACGCCGCCGAGGATGTAGCCCCCATCGCTCGTCTGCTGGAGGCTGCGGAGCGAGTCCTCGGCGCTCCCACCGAAGCTGCGTTGCCAGAGCTCGTTTCCGCTCGCGTCGAGCTTCACCACCCAGTAGTCGTAGCCGCCGTAGTGGGCGGCGGTCTTGGAGCCACCCACACCCGAGGCCGACTGGCCCCCGAGGATGTAGCCGCCGTCGCTCGTCTGCTGGAGGCTGTTGAGCGTGTCCACGGCGGCTCCACCGAAGCTACGGTCCCAGAGCTGGTTCCCGCTTGCATCCAGCTTCACCACCCAGTAGTCGTCGTTGCCATACTTGGCGCTGGTCTTGGAGCCACTCACAGCCGAGTTCGAGTAGCCGCCCAGGATGTAGCCGCCGTCGGTCGTCCGCTGAAGGGTGGTGAGATGATCGTCGCCGGTTCCACCGAAGCTTTTATCGCCGATCTTGGTTCCGCCGGAGTTGATCTCCACCAGCCAGAAGTCAAAGACGCCGTAGCTGGCGCTGGTCTTGGAGCCACTCACCCCGGAGCCCGAGCGACCGCCGAGCATGTAGCCGCCCGCGCTCGTCGGCTGGACGCTGAAGAGCGTGTCGTCCTGGTTTCCGCCGAAGCTGCGCTCCCAGAGCTCGCTTCCGTTGGCGTCGAGCCTCGAGATCCAGAAGTCGTAGTTGCCGGAGGAGGCGCTGGACTTGTTGCCGGCCACACCAGAGCCCGAGCGGCCGCCGAGGAGGTAGCCGCCGTCGCTCGTCTGCCCGAGGCTGAAGAGACCGTCGTCACCGGTTCCACCGGCGGAAACCTGCCACTGTTGCTCCAATCCGGCGGCGAGGGCGGAGCCGCCGGCCACGAGCAGCGCCAGCACGCCCGCCCGCGCCAGTAGACCGGGCACCGAGCGCTTCGTATTGGGGGTCCCGAGGTCGACCTCAGGGAGGCGGGCTGGGCGCCCGCGGAGAGGGGAGCGAAGAGCGGAGCGGAGGAAGGGGCGCATGAGGACTCCGTCGCCGACGTGGTCGGGAACGTTGGGGAGAGGGACAGCCGACGAGGGTGCGCCGGGCGCCGTCTCTCTCGCACATGTGGACCCGAACGGCTCTTGCAGTCCCTTGCAGCCACCGCCGCGATCTACGCAGCAGGCGTCCGCTCGACAGGCAGCTACGCCTTGAAGAGCCGCAGCTGGACGGCCTGCCCGCGGAACGCCGCGACCTCCGCTCGCGCCCGTTCGGCGAGCGCGCGGTCGACATAGATGCGGCGCACCTCTACGTGGGGGTCCATGCGACGGAGCACGGGGGACGCCGCGAACACGCTGCGCACGCGGCCGTCCGTGTCGAGGATGGGGATGTCGCCGCTCGGGCGGAACGTCACCATGCGCGCGGAGCTGTCCACCCGCGGCGCCGCGCCGAGCACCTCGCCGAGGCGCGCGGCGATGGCATCGGCCTCGGCGCGTTGGGTCGGGTCTGCGCTCACCTCGAGCTCCGCGACACAAGCCGGGATCCGCCGCTCCCAGATCGCCCGCGCCGCCGGGCGTGGATCGTGGCGCAACAACTCGAACGCTCGTCCGTCGTCCCAATCGAGGAAGCCCTCGGGATCGGTGGGCCAATCGGGGAGCACGTCCTCCAGGAGCAGATCGAGCACCCGGCGCGTGCGGTGGAAGTACACCTGCTGGAACATCGAGTAGCGCGCCAGGAGCAGGCCCTCGACCGCGTGGAGCCCGGCGCCCCGCACCGCGAGCCCGCCGTCCGGCGCGGGGACCACCGACTCCACGAGCCGCGGCAGGTCGTACTCGCCGTAGCGCACGCCGCACATGCGGGCGTCGCGGAGCAGGTAGTCCATGCGGTCGGCGTCGAGCTGGCCGGACACGAGGGTGGAGGCGACCGGATCGCCGGTGCCGGCGATGGTGGCTGCGACCGCGGCGGGATCGACGCCGTGCGCCGCGAGCACCTCCGCCACCTCGCCGGAGCGCACGAGGGCGAGGGTCATGTGTTCGTGCGGCACGCCGCGCTCGCCCGCGTGGGAGAAGGGCGGGTGGCCGAGATCGTGGAGCAACGCGCACACGCGCACCAGCGCGATGTCTCCCGACCAGCCGGCGCGCGCGAGCGAGGCGCCGAGCAGCCCGGCGACATGGCAGGCGCCGAGCGAGTGGACGAACCGGCTGTGCTCCGCGCCCGGGTAGACGAGGTGGGTGAGGCCGAGCTGCTTCACCCGGCGCAGGCGTTGGACGGCGCGCGTGCCGACCAACGCAGCCTCGACGGGGGACAGGTCGATGAAGCCATGGATCGGGTCGCGAACGCGGTGCATGGGCGGCCCCTTACCCGAGGACGTCGACGGATGGGTTAGCATGCGACCGCGAGGAGACGGATCGATGCGGATCGGCCTATCAGCTCTGACTTCCCTGGCGGCGTTCGCGCTCGGGACGTTGTCCGTCGCCGCGCCGGTCGCCCACGCCCAGGATCCCGAGCCCAAGCGCATTGCGCTGGTCATCGGCCTGTCGAGCTACGCGCGCCTCCCGGCCGAGCTCGGCATCGACACCGCGCGCACCGACGCGGCGCGTGTCGCCGCCGCGTTGGAGCAGTCCGCCGGCTTCGACCAGGTGCGCCTCCTGACCGACGCGAGCGCCACGCTGGAGAACGTCCAGTCCGTGCTCCGCGAGCAGGTCTCCAAGGAGGTCGACTATCGGGACCTCTTCTTGTTCTACTTCGTCGGGCACGGCGTCGGTGGGGATTTCGGCGAGCCTCGCCTGCTCTTCTACGACACCGATCCCGAGGCGCTCGAGGCCACCTCGCTCACGGCGATGGATCTCGGGGCCCAGCTCCAGAAGTGGATCCCGGCCAGCCGCTACATGGTCATCACGGACGCGGCGCACGAGGGCACGCTCAACGGGCTGGCCCTGCTCGGCCCCACCGGCAACGATTGGCCCGTGATCGGGCAGAAGAGCTTCATCCTGTCGAGCGCCGCGCCCCGGCAGGCGGTCCGCCCGGGCGTGTTCGCCAAGTCCTTCATCGAGGGCATGAGCGGGGACGCCGACAGCAACGGGGACAGCGTGGTCACCGGCTCCGAGCTCAACGGCTACCTCGTCCTGTCGGTCCCCAACGCGACGGGGGGCGCCCAGCTCCCGACCGTGCAGGGCAAGTATGACCCCAACCTCGAGCTCGCGGTGAAGCGGCGCGCGCCGGTCGTCGTCGCTGCCACCGCCGTCGCGGTCGTGGCGCCCGCCCCTGTCTCCGACATCCGCGTCGACAAGGCCAAGTTCGTCTTCAGCGGCGGCAACACGTCGCGCGTGCAATGTGTGCAGGTGGCGTCGCCGGCGGCGTGTGAGCCCTCCTGCTACGTGTGGGACGTTCCCGCCGGGCCGTGCAAGGTGTCGATGACGGTCGACGGGAAGGAGCTCACCGGCGAGGTCGACGTTCTGTACCGCGGCGCCTACACCTGCGGCGTGTTCCGGGACGCGCTCCAATGCTCGAGCCCGCCGCCGCCCTAGGTCGTTCGGACGAGGTGTTTCTGGCGAGCCTTGCCGCGCTGGTGCCGGCCCCGGTCTTCAAAACCGGTCGGGGCGCCTCGAGAGGGGTTGCTCGGTGGGTTCGATTCCCATGGCTCGCCGCCACTTCCTTCACCGCCCACCCGCCGCCGCGTACCGGCGCGCCTGCCACCGCCACAACCGGGCGGCGGTCTCCCGCGCGGCGAGGTCACGCACCCGGTTCGCGGCCTGGGCGATGATCTCGGGGCCCCGCCGGACGACGAAGCGCACCTCGGGCGTGCCCGTCAGGACTTCGACGGTCAAGGTCTCCTGGGTCCGGTGGCACAAGCTGGCGACGAGGACCCGGAGGTGTGCGTCCGGGTCGTAGCCGTTCGAGCTCCAGCTCATCCAATGCGCCTCGACCTCGGCCGCGGTGGCACAAGCGTGTCCCTCCTCGGCACGTGGAGCGTCGCAGTACATACATCCGGGGCGGGAACCGTACTGATGCGGAACCATGTCGCGTGGGGTCCCTCGGGGGCGGCGGGAAGGTGCGAGCCGGGGACGCGATTTCCTATCCAGACAGATAATCCGCCGGTCGCCAGCGTTATCGCTCTGAAAGCATGGTGACGTGCTGCCGACATTCTGAACATTCGCTGACTTGCTTGCGGGTGATCGGCAGGTTGGACCGGGCGCCCACACCCGCCCGCCTTGGGTGTGCCCGGCGCCGTTGGGCGCGATGGCGAACCATCCCTTCCCTTTCTCCGGGGCGTCGTGTGGCTAGGAGAAGACAGGAGGTGTGGTGACCGACAAGCCGACGGTACTGCTCGTCGAGGACAACGACGACGACCTCGCGTTGGCCACCATGGCGCTCACCAAGAGTGGTTGGCCGCACATCCTCCGTCCCCTGCGGGACGGCGCGGAGGTGGTGGAGTACCTCTACAACGCCAACGAGCGGATGCCTCCGTCGGTCGTCCTCCTGGACCTGAAGCTCCCCCGGCTCGACGGCAAGACGGTCCTGCGCGAGATCCGGGGCAACCCGCGCACCACGCGCGTGCCGGTGGTGGTGCTCACGTCCTCGCGCCTCGAGCAGGACGTGATCGACGCGTACGTCCTCGGCGCGAACTCCTACCTGCGCAAGGAGCTCGACTTCACCCGGTTCAAGAGCTCCATCCAGATCTTCATGGCCTATTGGCTCGGGTTGAACATCCCGCCTCCTGGTTTGGGAGGCGTCGGGCCACAACCCCACCTTCTGACGCAGTTGGCGGACGGCCACGCCTTCGATGACGTGCTGCCTCGGCGAACGGCTGACACGGCCGCCCTCGAGGTGATCGTGGTCGACGCGGACAAGAAGGACGGCCAGACGACGCTGGACGGCATCGAGTCGTCGAAGGTGCGGAACCCACGGCGGTGGATCCAGAGCTTTCAGGAGATGGTCGACTTCCTGCGCCCGGCGGGCGGGCCTCCCCCGCTGCTCCAACCCCACTTTCCTCGCCTGTTCATCATCGACGTCGACCTGCAGGACGGCGACGGCCGAGACGTATTGCAGGCGCTCCGCTATCGGGCCGACCACCACGCGCTCATCGTGATGTTCACCCGCAACAAGGATCCCAACTTCATCAGCGAGTGCTACCGCGTGAAGGTCAGCAGCGTGGTCTCCAAGCCCGACTCCAAGGAGGAGTACCTGAGCGCGGTGCGCCTCATCGCCAACTATTGGATCCACCTGAACGAGCCGCCGCCCGACCCCTCTTGGAGCAAGCGGGCCCTGGCCCATCCGGGGTAGTGCCATCCGGTGTAGTGCCATCCGGTGTAGTGCCGTCCGGTGTAGTGGGAGTGGACGCTCCGCGATCGCTCGGATCGCGGAGCGTCGTCCGACTACTCCGCGTCTTCCTTCTGGCGCTCCGCCGCGTGGCTGCCCCCCCGCTGGGCGGCGGCGGCCGCTGCGCGCGCGCGCCCGCTGGCCTGTCCCCCCTTGCGGCCGGCCTCCCGCGCCTCTTCGGGCGTGAATTCGTGGGCCGTGCCCTTCTCGTGGGCCGCCTTGCCCCCCTTCCGCCCGGCCTCGCGCGCCTCGTCCGGCGTGAACTCGTGCGCCGTGCCTTTCTCGTGGGAGGCCTTGCCTCCCTTGCTCGCGATCTCCTTCTGCTTCGCCGGATCCATGCCCGCGAAGCCACGGCCGCCGCGGCTGCTTTCCTTCTCTTGTGGCATGATACGCCCCCTCCCTTGTGTCTCGCCCGACCCCAGTGATCGGGAACCCTGCTGGTTGGCAAGGTAGTGACACGAACGAGGCGGTCAACGCCGGGCGGACCTCGGCCCTACGCAAGGCCGTGATCGTGACAGACACAAACCAGAAATCCGAGCTCTTCGCGAGATCCAAACCCGAGGATGGGCCTGGCTGTCAGCAGCTGTAACCGAGTGTCCGCCGCGAAATGGCCCCGATCAGAACAGGAAACCCGCGCGCAGCCGGCCCGTGTAGAGGTAGCCCGGCGCGGTGTAGAACTCCGCCGCGACATCGAGCCGACCGATGCGCGCCTGCGCGCCGAGCGAGCCGGCGAAGCCGGCGTAGGGGGAGAGGTTGTTGCTCACCACGCCGTCGTCCCCGATGTAGAAGAACGTGGACGCGTCGGTGAAGCCGGCGGAGAGGTAGGGAGTGAACACACCCAGCTTCCAACCGAACATCCCGTCGACCCCGAAGGTGGAGCCACTGTAGAAGTCGAGCACGGCGTCGGCCGAAGGGTCGAACGGCGTGGCGATCTCGGCGATCGACTTCATCAGCGTGTAGTGGTAGCGCAGGCCGAATTCGGGGCCGGTCTCGAGTGGGAGGGCCACGCCCACCTCTCCCGAGGCGATGACGTTGCGGGTCCCGAACACGGTGACGGGCGGCACGTAGGCCGCGCCCGCGTAGAACACGAACGGGCCGAGCTTCGGGAAGGCGAACAACGCGCGGGGGCGTGGCACCACGGGCGCCTTGTTGGTGTCCTCGGTCTTGCTGCGGGCGAGCACGAGCCGGCGGTCACACGACAGCGGCGGGATCACCGCCAGCTCGAGCCCGATGCTGCCGTGGCCGGGCTCGGCGGGGAGGGGGCCGTGCAGCGGCGAGAGCGTGGTGACCAGCGCGAAATAGTTGAGCAGGTGGTCCTGCTGGTGTTGGTCATCTACGTACCAATCGGGCGCGGGCCCGTCTGCCACGGCCTGGCATTCCGGATCGATCGAGGCGAAGGCGACCGAGGCGAGGAGCATGATCATCGGGGGCCTCCGGATTGGTCGGGAAGGGAGCGCGCGGCTGTGTCTTCGTCACACGGGGCGCCGGCGTCGATCCAGGCGGCCACGGTCGCCACACTCGCGGCGGGCAGGGCGGCGCCGAAAGGCATGACCCCGCCGTAGGTGCCCGTGTCCGCCATCTTGTGCCACAGGACACTGCCGGCGGAGTCCCCGGGTGCCACGAGGACGGCGGTGTAGGTGGAGGAGGTCACGTCGACCATGGCGGCACACGGGTCGGTGACGAGGTCGAGGCCACCGCTCGGCGAGGTGGCGCCGTGGCAACTGACACAGCCCCCGTCGAACACCGCGACCACGTCGGTGTACCCGTCTCCCACGATGGCTTCCCCGTTGTGGGCGGCCGGGAAGATGTCGTCGTCACACGCGAGCAGGGCCACGAGGAGGAGGGGTGTCACTTGGCTGCTCCCCGCACGTCCACCGTGAACTTCATCTCGTTCTTGTTCTTGAGCGCGCCCAGGAGCGCGGTGTAGGGGTCGAACCCGAAGTCCGTGGCCTTGGCGTTGAACGTGCCGGAGGCGGTCAGGGTGTTGCCATCCCCGGAGAGCTTCATCGTCGAGGACACGGCCTTGGGGACGCCGTGAATCGTGAGGGTGCCGGTGACCTTCACCTTGTCGCCCGCGGCCTCGCACCGGGTGGAGACGAAGGTGATGCTGCCGAATCGTTTGGCGTCGAGCTGGCCGGCCGCGAGCATGTTCCCCTTGACCTCTTCGCGCTGGCTCGGCTCCAACATCACGTCGTAGCCGACGCGCTTGCGCATCGCCTCGTCGTCGGGGCGCAGGCCGGACACCGGCACGGTGATGTCGACCTTGCAGGCCGCGGGCGACGCGGGATCCCACCGCACGGTGCCCGACCACCCGGTGGCGGTCACCACGTGGTCGTGGGAGAGGCCGGACGCCAGGGTGCCGCTGTCCTTGAACACCTGCACGTAGAGGGCGCTCTTGCCCGGATCCAACGTGTAGTCCGCGACCGTGGCGACCGGCGCGGCGGCAGCTTCGGGCGCGACCGGGGCTGCCGCCGTCGCTGTGGCCGGCGTTGGAGCCGGCTCGGTGGGGGTGGACGCCTTGGACGTCGGCGTGATCTTGGGGGCGGCCGGCTCGGGGCTGGCCGGCGTGTTGGATGGCGGCGCGACCGGAGTGGGCTCGGTCGCCACGCCAGTTGCCACGGCGGGCTCGGGTGCCACGCCGGGTGCCACGGTGCTCGGGGCGGCTTCAGTGGGCGCGGGGGCGACCGCCACCGGATCCGCCGCGGGCGTGGCCGCGGTCGGCGCTTCGGCCGCACATCCCGCCACGAGGAGCAGCGCCAGGACGGATTGGAAGGGGAGCAGGCGGACGTGCATCACGCACCTCGGACGGTGAATCGTTGGTGTACCACTGGCCCAGAGACGCGGAAGCGGCGTTCGGCCTTCATGACCTCTTCCGTATCGAGCGGACGCGGGTAGGCCAGTTCAAACCGTATCCGGGTCCGGGAACACGGCCGGGTGCAGGTCGGCGCGCCGTTACTCGGGCTCTTCCCGGAGCCCGTATTCCTTCATCTTGAGCTGGAGGCTCTTGCGGCTGATCTCCAGGCGCCGCGCCGCGCGTGTCACGTTTCCTCCCTCGGCCTCGAGCGAGCGGAGGATCAACGCCCGCTCCAGCTTGGCGGTGTGGACGCGCACCAGCTCCTTGAGCCCGAGGCCGTCGGCGTCCGGGCCCTGGTCCGCGCCGGCGGGGCCCTCGGGGATGGGCTCCAGGCCGGGGAAGGCGTCCACGCCCAGGACATCGGCGTCCGAGAGGAGCACACCCCGCTCGACCACGTTCTCGAGCTCGCGGATGTTGCCCGGCCAGCCCCACGCCATGAGCGCGGCCATCCCCCCCGCGTCCACCCCCACCACGTGCTTGCCGAGCCGCTCGTTGAAGCGGGCCAGGAAGTGCTCCACCAGCAGCGGGATGTCCTCGCGCCGATCGCGCAGGGGCGGCAGCCGGATCTGGATGACGTTCAGGCGGTAGTAGAGGTCCTCACGGAAGCGGCCGGCAGCCACCGCGGCGGCGAGGTCGACGTTGGTGGCGGCGATGACCCGCACGTCCACCGCGGTGGGACGCACGCCGCCCACACGCTCCACCTTGCGCTCCTGCAACGCGCGCAGGAGCTTGACCTGCATGTCGCGCGGCAGCTCGCCCACCTCGTCGAGCAGGAGCGTGCCGCCGTCCGCCAGCTCGAAACGCCCCGGCTTGGACGTGACCGCGCCGGTGAAGGCGCCCCGCTCGTAGCCGAACAGCTCGCTCTCGAAGAGGTTCTCCGGGATGGCCCCGCAGTTGACGCTGACGAACGGCTTGTCCTTGCGCCCCGACTGGGCGTGGAGCGCGCGGGCGGCGAGCTCCTTGCCGGTGCCGCTCTCGCCGACCAGCAGCACGGTGGTCGGTGAGTCGGCCACCTTGTCCACGAGCGCGTACACGCGCTGCATGGAGGTGGTGACCCCGATGAGGTCGAAGCGGCCGGGGCTCGAGAGCGGCGCGCGCCAGGTCGGATCCTCCTGGACGGAGCGGCGGCTCGCGCGCTCGACGCGGAGCGCCTTGTCGACCGCGGTGCGCAGCTCGGCGAGATCGAACGGCTTGGTGATGTAGTCGAACGCGCCGAGCTTGAGCGCCTCGACCGCAGAGTCGACCGTGCCGTGCGCGGTGATGACGATGAGCGGGAGGCCCGGATGGTTCTGCCGCACGTGCGCGAGCAGCTCGAGCCCGCCGACCCCGGGCATCTTCAGATCGGTGATGACGAGATCGAACGGCTCGCCCGAGAGGCGGCCGATGGCCTCGGCGCCGTCCGCGGCGCTCTCGACGGAGTACCCGTCGCGCGCGAGGTGTGCCTGGAGAACCTTCCGTATCGACGGTTCGTCATCGACCACGAGGATACGGGAGCGCATGGGGCGGAAGGTAGCACGGGCACGGGGTGCACGCGCCGCCTCGCCGCGGCGCCATCGCGGCCTGCACGGATCCCGCCCCGCGTGCTTCTTCGAGTCCCGTCATGCGGACAGCGTGAAGACGGGGATAGGCTTGCGCGTCTCGTCTGCAACGCCTCAGGAGGCACATGCGCGCGCTCTGGCTCCGTCTCGCTCTACTCGCGACCGTCGTTCTCGCCGTCCCCGTTGTCGCCGACGCGGCGGGGAAGCCCGCTCCCGACTTCTCCCTGCGGGATCTGACCAACCAGGCGCAGACCCTGTCGCAGCACAAGGGCAAGGTTGTCCTGGTCAACTTCTGGGCCACCTGGTGCGGCCCCTGCCAGGTCGAGATGCCCCATCTCCAGGCCATGTCGAAGGAGCTCGGGCCCAAGGGCCTCGTGGTCCTCGGGATCTCGGCGGACGCGGCGCGTGACGCATCGAAGGTCAAGCCGCTCGTCGTGAGCAAGGGCCTGACCTACTCCATCCTGCTCGACCCGCAGACCACCGTGGTCGCCCAGTACAACCCGACCAAGACCCTGCCGTTCAACGTCCTGATCGACCGGATGGGCAACATCGAGCAGGTGTTCAGCGGCTACAACCCGGGTGACGAAGTGACGCTCCGGGCCGCCGTGGAGAAGCTCCTCGCCGTGCCCGCCCCGTGATCCTGGCGATCCTGGCGGGCCTCGCGCGCGCCGACGAACCGGCCCCGGCCGCGGTCCCTTCGCCCCCCGATCCACTTCCGGTCGCGACCGTGGCGGCGCCCCCCGAGAAGACGCCCGCGCTGGGCATCCTCTCCGGCATCCACGGGTCCGAGGACCTGCGGATCCGCTACTCCCACGTACCGGAGAAGCTGGAGAACTTCGAGGACCGCAACATCCTCGACTACGTCGAGGTCGTGAACCGGCTCGACCTGTCCGGCGGCACGCCGAACGTCGGGGTCGGCGCCCGCGTGGACGGCGTGGGCCTGTTCGCCAACCGCTACATCCTCGACGGTACGCTCCACCACGAGCGGGATCTGCTGGGCCAAGGCCTCGCATCCCCCTTCCAGGACGCGTTCTTCGATCTGGAGAAGGTGTGGGTCGAGGCGCGTGGCCCCACCGCCACGCTCACCCTGGGAGACGCCTACCTCTCCTTCGGCCGCGGCATGGCACTCAACGTGGTCAAGAACACGGACATCGACGTCGACACGTCCCTGCGCGGCGCGCGCGGCGTGGTGCACGCCGGGCCGTGGGACCTCACCGTCGCAACCGGGCTCACCAACCCGCAGCAGGTGGCGCTCGAGAACCCCAACATCGCGCTCCAGCCCGACGTTGCCCACGCGGTGAGCGGCGTCCGCATCGACCGCTACGGCCTGGGCCCGGTGAACCTCGGCGCGCACGGCATCCTGTTCCAGTACTCGCGCGGCTACAAGCCGGGGCAGGACGGCTGGCGCGCCTACGGCCAGCCGATCGACGCCTGGGCGGCGGGCGGGAGCGTGGAGGCCCTCGGGGTCAAGGGGATCGACCTGTACGTCGAGGGCAACGCCTTCGGCTACGAGGCCGTGGAGATCCCGGTGAAGGGCGGGTACGCGCTGTACGCCAGCGCCGCGGCCTACCCGGGGCGCGCGTCGATCCTCGTGGAGGCCCGGCGCAACAAGGACACGGAGTGGATCAACACCTTCTCCGACAACTACGAGCTCGTGAGCGGGCCCACCCTGGAGTACGAGCGCGTCGTCACCGAGGACAGCTCGGCGGCGGTCAACTCGAACGACATGACCGGCGGCCGCGCCCGGATCGACCTGCGCTTCGGTAATGCCGAGCGGCACGTCACCCTGGTCCCCTACGCCAGCCTCGCGGTGTTCCGCGACGAGGATCTCGGCGGCCTGCACTTCAACCGGGCCCCGGAGACCATCCTGCACCCCATGGTCGGCGTGCAGTACATCAACGGCGACCTTCACGTGCTCGCCAACGGCGGCCAGCGGGTGGACGTGCGTGACCCGGGTGACGACGGCCTCGCGCTCGGCGCCGACCGCCTCCTGCACGCGGACGTCGACATCTCCGTGCCGCTCGGTGGCAAGCTCTCCCTCGAGCTGGCGCCCGCGCTGATGCGCTACCAGTGGGGCGTCAACCCCCAGCAGCAGACCGACTTCACCGACTTCTCCAACGCGCTCGCCGTCAAGGTGGGCGCGCCGTGGGCGTTCATCCTCTACACCGACTACTCCGACAACCCGCTCATCAGCAGCACGGGCAACCTCGCGGGCACGGTGTTCGGAGAAGCGGGAGACTCGCTCTACGCCGCGGTCGAGGCCCAGTGGATGCCGAACAGCTCCACGACGCTCAAGGCCTTCTACGGCGCGTACCGCGCGGGCATCCGCTGCGCGGGCGGCCAGTGTCGCAACCTGCCGGGGTTCGAGGGCGCCAAGGTGTCGCTCACCACGACGTTCTGAAGCGGACCCCGCGTTAACGTCGCTCCCCTACCGGAACGTGGAGGGCGGCAGCCGTGCGAACTCGGCGGCGTCCACCCCCGCGAGGGGCAGGCGGCTGCCGAGCCCCAGGGCCCGCTTGAGCGCCGCGACGCCGCCGGCACGCTCGACCGCGGCGGCGCGGCGGACGACGGCGTCGAACAGCTCCTCGTCGCCGGGGAGCGCCTCGTGGCCCCAGGCGCGGCGGACGAGATCGGGCCACGCGTTGGCGAGGCGGGACACGCCGCCGGCAAGGCCGGGCGTGAGGGCGAGCGCGTGGAGCTCGGACGCGTTGAGCCCCTCGTCGAGCGCGGCCCACACGTGGCCCGGCCAGGCGGCCACCACGCGGCGGAGCCGGTGCAGATCCCCCGATGCGTCGAGCACGCCCGCGACCTTGGTCTCCGTGGCGAGCCGCGCGAGCAGGCGCGGCGTCAACGCGTTGCCGAAGCGCGGGTGGTGCCACGCGTACAAGGGCACGGCGAGGTGCTGGGCCACGGACCGGAACCAGTCCAGCAGGGCCTCTTCGGGGACGGCGAGGAGCAGCGGCGGGGGCAAGAGGACGCCGGCGACGCCCCGCTCGGCGGCGAGGCGGCCGAGCTTGAGCACGTAGGCGGGGGAGGGGTCCCAGATCGGGAACAGGAGCGTGGTCTCGCCGGCCACATCGGCCACGACCTCGAGGATGCGCTCCTTCTCCTTGCGGTCGACGTGGAGGAACTCGGCCCCGCCCGGCACCAGCCCGTCGACGCCCTGCGCGCAGAGCCAGAGCGTGTGCGCGCGGATCGCGCCGAGGTCCACGTGGCCGTCGGGCGCGAAGGGAAGGATGGTGTCCACCAGCAGAGGCACGGATGAATCCACCAGGTTCGGGTGTCTCGGGGCGTATGGCCCCGTTTCGGGTGATGCTGGGGTGACGTGGAGTGAGGCTCGGCGACGCTCTGGGTCACACTTCGATTGACACGAGCCTGCGTCCCTACCATCATCCGCGTCCGTCGTCTCCTCCTCTCTGGAGTCCAATCTGATGCTTTTCGGCCTCGTCGCTACGCTCCTCTCCACCGGCCTCGTCGCACCCGCTGACGCCGCCGTGGTCAAGCCCACCACCTGGACCGCGTCGTCCTCGGCGCCCGGGTCCGACGGCGTCAGCTACGACATCGCCAACGTCACGGACGCTCGCCAGTCCTCCCCCTGGGTCGAAGGGGACGAGGGGAGCGGGCTCGGCTCGTGGGTCATGGCCGACTTCGGCGGCGAGAAGACGCTCACCGGCTTCACCGTGTGGGCCGGCGTCTGGTACACGCTCGAGTACTGGAACCGGTACAACCGGCCGAAGCTCATGGTCGTGGAGTTCTCCGACGGTACGTCGCAGGAGATCACCCTGACCGACGAGTTCAAGCCCCAGACCATCACCTTCGCCTCGCCCAAGAAGACGAGCTCCGTGAAGCTCAAGGTCAAGGGCATCTACGCGGGCAACACGTTCAACGACACCGGGGTCTCCGAGGTCGTGTTCCACGACAGCGGCGCCGCGCTCCACCTGCCGATCAAGAGCTACAAGGTCTCGTCCACCTTTCCGGCCGACGGCGACGGAAACTACGAGCCCGTCAACACCGCCGACGGCATCCTCGACTCGATGTGGTGCGAGGGCAACAAGACCGGTGACGGCCTGAACGAGTGGTTCGAGGTCGAGCTCGGCGGCAGCCAGAGCGTGTCCAAGCTGGTGCTGCGCAACGGCAACGCGTACTCGTTCGGCTACTTCATGAAGAGCAACCGGGCGACCACGGCGAGCCTGACCTTCTCCGACGGCAGCACCGAGGCCATCACGCTCAAGGACAGCATCAGCGAGCAGACGATCTCCTTCCCGGCGCACACGACCAGCAAGGTCCGGATCACCGTCACCGGCGTGAAGAAGGGATCCGAATTCAACGATCTGTGCATCTCCGAGGCGTACCTGCTGCCGTAGTCCGGCTCAGGGTCTGCTACGCTTGCCGTGTTGAGGTGTCCGTGCGTGCTCTCCTCCCGCTTCTGCTCCTCGTCGGCTGCAGCGACAACGAATTCACGCGCGCGTCCAAGACGGACGAGTTCCAGCAGGCCCCGTCGAACCTCGTCGACATCCTCTGGGTCATCGACAACTCGGTCTCGATGATCAACGAGCAGGCGGCGGTGGCCCTCGGCGCCGAGGACTTCACCGCCAACCTCGAGAGCACGGCGATGGACTTTCACCTGGGGGTCATCACCACGGACGTCGACCGCACGAACGGCACCGCCGGTGTGCTCCTCGGCGAGCCGAAGGTGCTCTCGGTCGACACGCCGGGCTACGCCGACGCCTTCCGCACCCGCGTCCAGCAGGGCAACAGCGGCTCCGACCAGGAGAAGGGCCTCCAGGCGGCCGTCTCCGCGCTCTCGTCGCCGCTCGCGTACACCGTGAACGACGGCTTCCTGCGCGACGGTGCGATGCTCTCCATCGTCGTGCTCTCCGACGAGAACGACTGCTCGGACAACGGCGCGCTCGGCCAGGCCTCCACGGGCGAGGACTGCTACACCCGCGCCTCCGAGCTCACGCCCGTGACCGATCTCGTGCGCCAGCTCGTCGATCTGAAGGACGGCGATCCGGTCGTCATCTCCGGGATCGTCGGGCCCGACATCGTCGACGACTGCGAGGCCACCGTGCCCGGCCGCCGCTACTTCACCGCCATCGAGCTCCTCGGCGGCGTGAAGGCCGACATCTGCCAGACCGACTACTCCACCATCATGAACGCCCTGGGCGAGGTCGCCTCGGGCATCCTGACAGTGTTCCAGCTCTCGAAGTCCGCCATCGAGGAGAGCATCGAGGTCGAGATGCGTCTGAGCGAGGACGCCGAGCCCACGATCGTCCCGCCGAGCGAGATCGACGGCTGGACCTACATCGCCGAGTACGCGCAGATCGAGTTCCACGGCACCGCCATCCCGCCGCGCGGCGCCCTGCTCGAGGTCAGCTACGACGTGGCGGGGCAGGTCGAAGAGCAGACCGAAGAAGCGACGGACTCGGGCAACCCGTAGGCCGTTCGGGGAGATGTGGACGGGGTCCGCCGCGTAGTTCTGCACGCCGACGCGTGCGGGCCGACAGGCCACCCGCTACGCTGTGAGGGATGTCGGATACCCGCGATCGCCCCGAGACGCGCATCGTGCAAGACCGGTTCGAGGACTGCATCTACCGGCCCGGCCAGGTCGCGCGGTGCCCCGCTCGCGTCCCGACGGTTCCGCTCTCGCCCGAGCAGCTCGACCTGCTCCTGGAGGAGGGGGACCAGCGGGTCGGCGGCACCGTGTTCCGCACGGAGTGCCCGTTCTGCTCGGCCTGCGAGCCCGTGCGCATCGACATCCCCGCGTTCACGCCGTCGCGTGCCCAGCGCCGCGTGATGCGGCGCAACGAGGATCTGACGGTCGAGCTCGGGCCCCCGACGTTGTCGCGCCGCCGGGTGTCGCTCTGGAACCGGCACCGGCGCGCCCGGGGCCTGTTGACCGAACACTCCCGCAAGGACCCGATCGGCTACCAGGAGTGGCTGGTGGAGTCGTGCGCCCCGACCACCGAGGTGCGCTACTCGCTCGACGGGCGGCTCGTGGCGGTGAGCCTGCTCGATCTCGGGCTGACCTCCGCCAACAGCGCCTACCACTTCTTCGATCCGTCGCACGCCGCGCGCTCGCTCGGCGTGTACTCGGTGCTCCACGAGATCGAGGTGTGCCGCGCGCGCGGGATGCGCTGGTACTACCTGGGCCTCTGGGTCGAGGATTGCGCGGCGCTGCGGTACAAGTCGGGGTACCATCCCCACGAGCGGTTCGTGCGGGGTCGGTGGGTGCCCGCGCCGCGGCCCATCGAGCCCACCGAGCCCACCCAGCCCCCCGAGCCGTAGTCTCCGACGAAGCGGGCCCGGGCCGGCCCCCGCGAAGAGGTTGCATGTCCCGCGTCGTTCTCCCCGTCGTCGCCTCGCTCCTCCTCGCCGCGTGCACCGACAAGGACGTGGATACGGGCGACACGCCCGCCGAGGCGTGGACCCTCGTCGCGGTCGATCAGCCCGCCGCCTTCTTGAGCGTGACCGGCACCGCGGCGGACGACGTGTGGGTGGTGGGCGCCGACGCCGGCGAGGGCCCGGCGGCGTTGCATTACGACGGCGCGGGGTGGAACGTCCTCGACACCGGCACTCAGGGCGACCTGTGGTGGGTGGCGACGACCGGCGCGACCTCGGACACGGTGTGGATGGCGGGGGCGGACGGGCGCGTGCTCCAGTACAGCCGCGCCACGGGCCAGGCGACCGAGCACGTGCTCGACCCCGCCATCACCGTGTTCGGGCTGTGGCCCGCCGCGGAGGACGACGTGTGGGCGGTCGGAGGCAACGTCGACACGGCGTCGGACGCCGGCCAGGTGTGGCACTGGGACGGCGCCACGTGGGCGCTCGCCACGATCCCGGCCGAGGCGTCCGCGGCCTTCGCGTTCTACAAGGTGTGGGGCCGCTCCTCGACGGATGTGTACGTGGTCGGCACGGGCGGCGTGGGCGTGCACTGGGACGGCGCGGCGTGGGCCTCGTTCGCGACGGGGACCACCCGGAACCTGTTCACCGTACACGGCACGGATGTCGCGGTCTGGGCGGTGGGCGGCTTCGGGAGCGGCACGGTGGTGACTGGGGCCGGCGGCGCCTGGGTTGACGAGACCCCCGCGCTCGCGCCGCAGCTCAACGGCGTGAACGCGAGCGGGCCGGTGCCGGTGGCGGTCGGCACCCAGGGCTCCGTGTATACGCGCGGTGCCGACGGTTGGGCCGCCGATCCGCGCGGCGCGGTCACGGCATACGACTTGCACGCCGTGTGGGGAGATCCGGACGGCGGCCTCTGGACCGTCGGGGGGAAACTCTCCTCCTTCCCGCTCGATCACGGCGTCCTGGCGTATGGTGGCGCTGCCGAACTCCCCGCTCTCTGAGAGGCCCCCCGATGACGCTCCTCTTCCTCCTCGCCGCCTGCTCCGGCCCCGCCGACGACACGGGTGAGGTGACCCCCTGTGACGACGCCGTCGGCAACATCTGCACCTGGGCGGGCAACGGTGACATCGGGTACGACGGCGGCGGCAACGACCGCCTCGCGTCGATGTTCTACTGGCCGATGGACGTCGAGTTCTCCCCCTACGGGAACCCCGTCATCGTCGACTGGAACAACCACAAGCTGCGGCTGGTGGAGGACGACGAGACGATCACCACGATCGTCGGCACCGACTTCATCGGGGACGGCCCGGACGACTTCTCCGATCTCGAGCTGCCGGGCGCCCCGGGGACCACCGTCCACCTGAACCACCCCACCGACGTGATCTACCTGCCCGACGGCACGCTACTGAACGCGTCGTGGCACACCCACAAGCTCCGCACGTGGGACCCGGCGACCGGCAACGTGCACGTGCACTGCGGGCTCACTCCCGGCTTCGTGGGCGAGAACTATTCGCCCGCGGCGGACGCGCGCTTCTCCATGCCGAAGGCGGTCGATCTCGACGCCGCCGGCAACGTCTACATCGTCGACATGAAGAACCAACGCATCCGCGTGCTCACGCCCGAGTTCACGATCGCGACGGTCGCGGGCAACGGCACCAAGGGCTTCGCGGGGGACGGCGCGGCCGCGGCGGACGCGAACTTCTCGTTCCCCACGGGCGCGCAACCCGAGCCGGGCGGCGCCATCGCGCTCGGCCCCGACGGCAACTTGTACGTGGCCGACACCGAGAACCACCGCATCCGCAAGATCGACCTCGCCAGCGGGCTCGTCTCCACCATCGCGGGCAACGGCACGGCGGGCTTCGGGGGCGACGGCGGCCCCGCGGTCGACGCGATGCTCCAGCTCCCGCGTGACCTCGAGTTCGACACCGACGGCTCGTTGTGGGTGGCCGACACCGACAACCACGTGATCCGCCGCATCGATCTGACCGCCGGCACCATCGACACCGTCGTCGGCACCGGCGTGAAGGGCTTCTCGGGAGACGGCGGGCCCGCGCTCGACGCCACGCTCGACCGCCCCTTCGGCATCGAGTTCGGCAACGACGGCCACGTCTACGTCACCGACACCTACAACCACCGCGTCCGCGTCGTGTACCGGTAGGAGTGAACATGCTGCTCTCCCTGCTCCTTCTGGCCTGCACCGGCCCCTCCGACGACACCGGCGGCTGCTCCGAGGCCCCCGGCACCATCTGCACCTGGGCGGGCACCGGCATCGCCGGGCTCACCGCGGACGGCGCCCCGCTGCTCGAGACCAACCTCTACCTTCCCATCGATCTCACGTGGGGCCCCGACGGCAACGCGTACCTCCTCGACTGGAACAACCACCGCATCCGCCAGGTCACGCCCGCCGGCGAGCTCACGACGGTGGCGGGCACGGGCGAGCTCGGGGACGGCCCCGTGGGCCCCGCGACCGAGGCGCGGTTCAACCACCCCAGCAACATCGCGTTCGACTCGCAGGGGCGGATGGTCGTGGCGGCGTGGCACAACAGCCGCGTCATGCGTGTCGACCTGACGACCGGGATGCTCGAGTTCGTCGCGGGGGACGGCACGCGCAGCTTCGCGGGGGACGGGGGCGATCCCACGGTCGCCAAGCTCGACCTCCCGTCGGGTGTCGTGCTCGACAGCGCCGACCAGATCTACATCTCTGACCAGGCGAATCAGCGCATCCGCTGCATCGACACCACCGGCGTGATCGACACGATGGCGGGCAACGGGACCCCCGGGTACGGGGGCGACGGTGGGCCGGCCACGGACGCCTCGGTGCACGCCTCGGTCGGCCAGGCGGCCGCCCCGGCCAACCGGATGGCGCTCTCGCCCGACGGCGCGCGGCTCTACTTCGCGGACACGGGCAACCACGTGATCCGCTACGTCGACCTCGCGGCCGGTACGATGAACGCCTACGCGGGCACGGGCGCTGCGGGGTACTCGGGTGACGGCGGCGCGGCGACCTCGGCGGCCTTCTACGGCCCGACCGACATCGGCTTCGGCCCCGACGGCAGCCTGTACGTGGCGGACACGTCCAACTCCTGCGTGCGCGCCATCGGTGCCGACGGCATCGTGTCCACGGTCGTCGGGAACTGCGGGCAGATGGGCTACGAGGGAGACGGTGGCGCGCCCGCCGACGCGCTCCTGAACCAGCCGTACGGCATCGATTTCGACGCGGACGGCAACCTCTACGTGGCCGACACCTACAACCAGGTCGTGCGTGTCGTGTACCGGTAGACTCGCGACGGGGCGCGTCGGGGTGTTCGCCCTGGTGGTCCTCGCGGCGTGCACCGGCGACACGCCGGTCGATCCGGCGTGCCCCGACGTCCCTGGCACCGTCTGCCGCGTCGTCGGCACCGGCGCCCTCGGCTTCAACGGCGAGGGGCTGCCCGCGCTGGAGAGCTGGCTCTACTTCCCCTCGGCCGTGCGCGAGCACCCCGACGGGCGGCTGGTCATCGTCGACTTCAACAACATGCGCGTGCGTGCCGTCGATCCCGACGGATCGGTCGTCACGATCGTCGGCACCGGCGAGCACGCATGGTCCACGCCGGGCTCGGCCCCGCTCGAGACCGCGCTGGAGAACCCGATCGACGCGGTCTTCGGGCCGGACGGCTCGCTCTACGTCCTGCCGCTGCACGAGGCGCGCGTCCTGCATGTCGACCCGGACGGCGCGGTGCGGCCGTGCGCGGGGAGCGGCGAGATCGGCTACGACGGCGACGGCGGCGACGCGACCACGGCGAAGATCTCCGAGGCATCGGGGCTCGCGGTGGGGGACGACGGCGCGGTCTACATCGCGGACACCCAGAACAACGCCATCCGCGTGATGGTGGATGGCCGGATGGACACGCTCGCCGGCGCCCCGGCGTCCGGCTTCGTGGACGGGACGGGCGCCGACGCACGCTTCGCCGGGCCGCAACGCCTCGCGATCGACGGGCGCGTGCTCTACGTGGCCGACGCGAACAATCACGCCGTGCGGGCCGTGAACGTCGACACGGGCGCGGTCACGACGATCGCGGGCACCGGGGCGCGCGGCTACACGGGCGACGGCGGCCCCGCGATCGACGCGCAGCTGATGTACCCCTATGGCGTGAGCGTCGGGAGTGGCGGCGCGCTCTACATCGCGGACAGCGGCAACAACGTCGTGCGCCGCGTGGTGGGCGGCACGATCGAGACCGTGGCCGGCACCGGCGAGGAGGGGCTCACCGGCGACGACGGCCCCGCCGTGGACGCGACCTTCGCGTTCCCGGTCCACACGCTGGTCTCGGGAGGGGACCTCTACGTCGCCGACATGAAGAACGGCGTGGTGCGGGTCGTGCGCGGGATTGAGTAGCTCCGACGGTCGAAGGGGGGCCGCTACCCGATCACGATCTCGACCCGGCTCCGCCCCGGCGACACCTTCCTTACCGACACCCAGGTCCCCAGCCGCTCCGCCAGCCCCCCGACGTGGGAGATCACCCCGACGGTGCGGCCCTCGGCGCGTAGCCCTTCGAGCGTCGAGAGCGCCACGTCGAGCGTCTCGGTGTCGAGCGTGCCGAAGCCTTCGTCGATGAAGATCGACTCGACGCGGGTGCGCGTTGCGGCGAGCTCGGCGAGGCCGAGCGCGAGCGCCAGGGAGACGAGGAACGTCTCGCCGCCCGAGAGGCTGGTGAGCGGGCGAACCTGCTCGGCCATGTGCAGATCGACGACCTGGAGCTCCATCTCGACGTTCGGGACCCGCTGGAGCTGGTAGCGCGGGTTGAGCGAGGCGAGCTGGACGTTTGCCTGCTCGAGCAGTCGGTCGAGCGTGAGCGACTGGGCGAACTGGCGGAACACGTTGCCGCTGGCCGAGCCGATGAGCTTGTTGATCACCTTCCAGCGGTCGGTGACGGCGCGCTGGGCCTCGACGGCGGGGAGGAGGGTGGCGGAGCGCGCACGGCGGTCGTCGTCCTGGAGGAGGGCGGCGCGTGCGGCCGTCCACGCGTCGTCCGCGGCCCGTTGGGTCGCCTCGGCGGCGGGGAGGGCGGCGAGCACCGTGGGGCGATCCTCGGCGGGCGGGTCGGTCGCGGCGTGGGCGTCGGCGGCGCGGGTGCGCTCGGCGGCGCGGGTGACGGCCTCGGCGACAGCACGATCGGCGGCGGACAGGCGCGCGCGCAGGTCCTCCCGCCACCGGCGGTCCCGGGCGAGGCGTGCGCGGAGGGTGGGCTCGTCGAGGTCCAGCTCGGCGCAGGCGCGGGCGACCGCGGCGCGGGTGTCGGCGAGCTCCGCGTCGCGACGGGCCGCCTCGGCGCGGGCCGCGGTGGCGACCGCGCGGGTCTCCGTCGCGACGGCGGCGAGGCGCTCGGCGCGGGTGCGGGCCTCGTCGGCGGCCGTGCGTGCGGCGGCGCCGGTGGCCACGAGCGCGGCCTCGACCGCGTCCGCGGGGGCGCCGTCGAGCAACGCGGCGCGGAGGCGCTCGACGTCGGCCTTCGCCGTGAGCGCCATGGCGGCGACTTCGGCGGCGCGCGCGGCCGCCTCGGCCTGCCCCGCGGACGTGGCGGCGGCGGTGGCGCGCTGGACCGCGAGGGCTGCCCGCTTCGTGGTCGCGTCCTCGCGATCGGCGCGCTTGTCGTGCCAGTCGGCGACCTCCTTCGCGCACGCGTCGCGAAACGCCGCGGGGTCGCTCGTGGCGGCGGCGCGCCACTTGTCACTGGTAGGGAACGCCGCAGCGGCGGCATCGAGCGCGCTCTTGGCGCGGCCGTGAGCCTCGTCGCGGACGCGGACGTTCTCGGCCACGGCGCGCTCGGCCTCTTCGCGCACCCTCATCGCGACGTCGGCGCGGGCGACAGCATCGGCGGCGCGCGTGGCGCACGCACGGGCGGCATTCAGGGCGTCCACCTCGGCCTTGCCGAGCCGCGCGGCCTCGCGCTCCTCGGCGGTGAGGCGGACGAGGTGCGCCTGCACGTCCGCGAGCGCCGCGGCGAGCCCCGTCGTGAGCGCCGCCGCGAGCGCCCCGGCGCCGTCCTCCTCGGGGAGGGCCTCGGGGGCCGGGGTGACCCGCGCCGCCGTCCAGGCCTGCGCCAGCGCGGCGCGCTGCTTGTCCTTGTCGGCCACCCGCGCGCGGCCCCGGGCGGCTTCGAGCGTGTCGGCGGCGGCCTTCGCGCCGGCCGCGGACTCGACGGCGCCCAGGCGCGCCACCTCGGCGTCGAGCGCGGCGACGCGGCCCGACGTGTCGTCCACGAGCCCTGCCAGCGGCGAGCCGTCGGCCCAGGGGTGGTCGGGGGCGCCACAGAGGGGGCACGGCACGCCGTCGACCAGGGCGGCGCGGTGCCCGGTCAGGTCGAGCGCGGCCTGGGCCCGACGGAGGCCGTCCCGCGCCTCCGCGAGCCGCGCGCCCTGCTCCGCCCGCGCGAGCGCCGCGCGGCTCCGCGCCGCCTCCGCTTCGACGGCCGCTGCCGATGCGGCCTCGACCGCAGCGAGCTCCACGGCGCGCTCCTGCCCGAGGCGCGACCAGGTGGCGAGCAGATCCGCGCAGCGGACGAGCCCGTCGCGATGGGCCTCGTGGCGGGTGCGTCGGAGCGGGAAGTCCTCACCCTGGTTCGTGGCGTCGAGGCGGGCCACCTCTTCGCGCGCGGCTTCGGCCTTCTTCGCCGCGGCGTCCGCCTCCAGCCGCGACGTGTCGCGCGCCGTGATCGCCTGGGTGTGGGCGGTGGCCGCCTGTTCGGCGGCCGCGTGGAGCACCGCCGACGCCGCAACGGCGCGCTCGCGGCGGGGCGCCTCCGCGGCGAGCACGCTCAGGTGCACCTGGAGCTGGCCCCACTCCGCCGCGACGGTCGCGGTGGCGGCGTGGCGGGTGAGCCACTGGTCGAGCGCGGTGAGGCGCTCGTCCGCGGCCGCGAGCTCCCCATCCCGCGCGCGCAACGCGTCGGCCGCGTTCCGCGCGAGGTCGGCGGCCCCCTTCGCGTCGAGCGCGGCGGCCTCGGCCCGGCGGCGCGCCTCGACCACCCGCACGTCGGCGGCGCGGGCCTCCTGGAGGGCGGGCCCCTTCGCGATCCGCGCGGCCTCCGCCTCCGCGACGGCGAGGGCCGCCTTCTCCGAGCGGCCGCGGGCCTCTTCCGCGTCCTTCGCGGCGAGAACGGCGGCGGTCTCGCCCGACTCCACGGCGCTCGTCGCGACGAACGCGCGCCCGATCGCGACGTCCAGCGCCTCGACCGCGCCCCGCGCCGGCTCCGCAGCCTCCGCCCCGGCGAGCTCCTCGCGCGCGTCCGCCAAGGCCTCCCGCGCGTCCTCGGCGCCCTTCCGCTCTACGAGCGCGGCGTCCACACCGTGTCGCAAGGCCTCCGCCGCCCCGTGCCACGCCAACGCCGCCCGCAGGCGGGCCACCTCGGCCTCCGCGCCACCCCGGGTCGCCGCCGCGCCCCGCCCGGCCGTCTCCAGGGCCTCGCGCGCGTCCGCCTTGGCGGGCTCCGCGTCCGCGAGCCGCGCCACCAGCTCGTCGAGCGCCTTCTGCTCGGCCGCCGTGCGCGCCCACGCCTCCTGCGAGAGCTCCCCGTAGATCTTCGTCCCCGTCATCTGTTCGAGCAGCGACGCGCGGTCCGCCGCTTTCGCCCGTAGGAAGGCGGCGAAGTCGCCCTGGGCCAGCAACACCGCGCGGCGGAACTGGTCAAAATCGAGGCCGAGCTCGGTCTCGATGGCGGCGAGGGTCTCGGTCAGCGTCCCGCCGACCCGCGCGCCGCCGATCTCTTCGAGCGTGAGGTCGGAAGATTGGAGCTTCCCCGCGACCGCGAGCCGGGCCCGCCGCACCGACCACCGCGCGCGCCACCGCCGCCCTTCGCGCCCGAGGAAGTCGACCTCGGCGTACCCCTCGGTCGCGCCGTCCCGCAGCAGGTTGCGCGGATCGTTCGCGGGGAGGCCGCGCATCGTGCCGTCCGTACGCCCCACCTCGACGCCGCCCTGCCCGCCGAGCCGGGGGGTCTTGTTGTAGAGGGCGACACACATCGCGTCGAGGATCGTGCTCTTGCCGGCCCCGGTCGGCCCGGCGATGGCGAACAGCCCGGCCGCGCCGAGCGGCCCGTCGACGAGATCGAGCTCGAAGAACCCCTCGAGGCTGGTGAGGTTCTTGCCGCGGATGGCGAGGATCCTCATGGACGCTCCTGCACGGCGCCGAGGAGCTCGGCGAAACACGCGAGGTAGACGGGATCGGGGTCCGTCTTGAACTCCTGGCGCCACCGCTTGAGGAACACGTCGTCGGGGGTGGCGTCGGCGAGCGAGCCGCCGGTCGAGTCGCCGAGGGACACGCCGCTGCCCGTGCGCTCGCGCGAGAGCTTCACCAGGCGCGCGGCGCGGCCGTCGAGCGCGGCCTCCACGCGGCGTTGCAGCCCGGGCTCGGGCTGATCCAGGCGCACGCACGCTTCGAGGAAGGGGCGGCGCCACTCGGGCACCGCGGGGTCGCGCGGGGGGAGCGCGAGCAGGGCGGCCTCGAGCTCGTCGACCGGGAGGGCGCCGGTGGGCGGCACGCGGAGCATCGCGGTGGCGCGCGGCACGCGGACGGCGCGCACCTCGGCGAGGCGCTCCCCGTCGAGCTTCACGACGTTCACCGCGTGGGGATAGCTCCGCTCGGGCATCGAGAGGGGGATGGGCGCGCCGCAGTACCGAACGCTCTCGCGCGTCCCGACGCTCTGGGCGAGGTGGAGGTGCCCGAGCGCCACGTAGGCGATGTCCTCCGGAAAGAGGGTGACGGGCAACGCGTGCTGGTTTCCGCCGAGGATCTTGCGCTCGGACAGGTCGGAGAGCGCGCCGCCGCTCATGTAGCAGTGCCCGGTCGCGACGAGCGCCTGGCCGGGCTGGCGCCGCGCCCGCGCCGCCTCCAGCGCGGACGCGTACACGCTGGCGACGCCCTCCACGAGCGCGTCCTCCGCGTCCACCACCACGGGCAGATCGGCGGGACGCAGGAAGGGCACCGCGACGACCCACGCGGCCACGGCGCCGTTCGCGTCGGTGAGGGGGACGAGGAGCCGGTCGAGGTCGAGCGCGCGCTCGGAGCGGGCGCCGGAGGGTGCGAGGCGGGGCAGGCCACCGACCATGTGGAGGCCGAGGGCCCGCAAGACCGCCGCGGGCGCGTCCAGGCGTTGGGCGGAGTCGTGGTTGCCGCCGACCAGCACGACGTCGATGCGCGGGAGGCGCTGCCGCAGCGTGACGAGGAAGCGGTACAGCTGCTCCTGGGCCTGCGCGGGCGGGTTGGAGCCGTCGAACAGGTCACCCGCGACGATCAGGGCGTCCGCCGCCTCGATCTGGGCGAGGTCGACCAGCCAGTCGAGGAAGGCCCCGTGCTCCTCGGCGCGGGAGTGGTCGTGCAGGGTGTGGCCGAGGTGCCAGTCAGACGTGTGGAGGAGGGTCAGCATCGCGGGGGCATCCTCTCCCGCGGAGCCCGCGAAGGCAACGCGGTGGCCGCCCGCGCGCCTCCGTGTCAAACCGGGAGGCAGAGGTGTGAGTGGTCCTGTTCCTCCTCGGCCTCGCCGGGCTCGGATGTGCCGCTGGAGACGGCGAGACGGCGCTTCCGCCGCCGGGCCTCGCCGCCGACATCCAGCCCCTCCTCGATCGCAACTGTGTCGATGCGTGCCACGGCGGGGCCGCTCCCTCCGGCGAGCTCGACCTGTCGCCGGGCCGCGCCTACGACGCGCTCGTGGGGATGGCGAGCGTGCAGGCTCCCGATCTGTTGCGGGTGGCCTCGGGGGACCCCGACGGGAGCTACCTCGTCGCGAAGCTCGAAGGCCGGCAGGCCGCCGCCGGCGGGAGCGGCACGGGCATGCCCCCCGCGTTCGTCCTCTCCTCGGGCGAGATCGCCGCCGTGCGGGCGTGGATCGCCGCGGGCGCGGCCGAGTAGTCGGCCCCGGCTCGACCGGGTTCCGCTATCGCAACCCTTGCGTTTTGTAGGTTGTCGGCTCGCGAATGGTATAGGCTTGCCGCCGATGTTCGCCCTGCGCTCCCGCCTCGTGATCCTGGTGCTCCTCGCGGTGCTCCCGGCCACCGTCGTGCTGGTGCGGACCGTCCGGAGCGAGCGCGCGCTGTTGGATGCCGCGGCGTTGAACACCGCGCTGTTCGCCGTCCGCCAGACCGCGCAGATCCAGACCGTGACGTTGAGCGAGGCCAAGGGCGTGCTGGTCGGGCTCGCCCACCTCCCCGCGGTCCTCGCGCAGGACGGGGCGGCCTGCGAATCCGTGGCGGCGGGCATCCGCGGGCACAACCCCGGCTATGCCAACATCGGCGCGGTCACGCCGGAGGGCACGATCTTCTGCAGCGCGGTGCCGCTCCCGGGGCCCGTCGACGTGTCGGACCGCGCGTACATCAAGGACGCGGTGAAGCACCGCACGTTCTCGATCGGCGAGTACCAGGTGGGCCGCGTGTCGGGCCGCGCGTCGGTGAACATCGGGTACCCCGCGGTGGACGAGGCGGGGGTGCTCCGCGCCGTCGTGTACGTTGCGCTCGACCTGGAGACGCTGGGACGCTCCATGTCGCGCTCGCTCCTCCCGACCGGAGCGGTGTTCACCGTGCTCGATCGGAACGGGGTGGTGCTGGCGCGGGAGCCAGCCCGCGACGACGCCGTGGGGACCTCGCTCGCTGAGGAGCCCGTGTACGCGGAGCTGCTCGCGAAGAGCTCCGAGGCCGGGTACGTCCACGACGGGGGGGACCGCCTCTTCGCCATCATGCCGCTGGCGGACGGCCCCTCGTTGGCCTTCGCCGCGCTCGAGCTCCCCAAGGCGGCCGTGTTCGTGCGGTCGGACCAGAACTTCTGGTGGGGCCTCGTCGCCGTGGCGGTGCTCGCCATCCTGACCATCGGCGTGGCCTGGTACGCGGGAGACCGCATCCTGGTCCAGCGTCTCCGCGCCCTCTCGGCGCTCGCGGCCCGGCTCGCGCACGGCGAGCTCGCGGCGCGGTACTCCCTGCGCCACGGCCGCGACGAGGTCGGGCAACTCGCGCTCTCGCTCGACGCGATGGCGGAGGCGCTCGACCGCCAGACCCGACAGACGCGCCAGATCCTCTCCTCCGCGGGCGAGGGCATCGTCAGCATCGATCTGATGGGCCGCATCGTCTCGGTGAACCCCGCGGCCTCCTCGTTGTTGGGGCGGCCGATCGCGTCCCTCGAAGGCAAGCGCCTCCATGACCTCGTCCACGGCGACACGCACGCGGCCGGGCGCTGCCCGCTCGAGCGGCCCGCGCGGGACGACGCGACGCAAGGCCTCGTCGAGGACATCTTCCTCTCCGCGAGCGGACAGGGCCTTCCCGTCCAGGTGGTGGCGAGCCCGCTACGCGACGACAGCGGCGTGACCGGCACGGTCATCGTCTTCGCCGATCAGCGGCACCGCATCCTGCTCGAAGAGCAGCTGCGCCAGGCCCAGAAGATGGAGGTCGTCGGGCGGCTCGCGGGCGGCGTGGCGCACGACTTCAACAACCTCCTCACCGCGATCCTCGGGTACGGCGAGCTCCTGCGCGACCGCCTCGGGCCCGCGCGCTCCCCCAAGGAGCTGGACGAGGTCATCAAGTCCGCCCACCGCGCCGCCGCGCTGACCCGCCAGCTCCTCGCGTTCAGCCGCCAGGAGACCTTCGCGCCCCGCGTCCTCGATCCGAACGCCCTGGTGCGCGGGATGGAGAAGCTCCTGCGGCGCGTGATCGGCGAGGACGTGGTGCTCGCGCTCACCCTCGATCCGCTCGCGTGCAACGTGAAGGCGGACGGCGGCCAGCTCGAGCAGGTCATCCTCAACCTCGCGGTCAACGCGCGGGACGCGATGGCGCGCAACGGCACGCTCTCGATCCACACGCGCGCGATCGGGCCGCACCGCGTGGAGATCTCCGTCACCGACAGCGGCGCGGGGATGACCCCCGAGATCAAGGCCCGCATCTTCGAGCCCTTCTTCACCACCAAGGCGACCGGCACCGGCCTCGGCCTCTCCATCGTGCGCGACGTGGTGGCGCGCGTGGGCGGCACCATCCGGGTCGAGAGCGCGCCGGGCGTCGGCACCTCCTTCCTGTTCGAGATCCCCGGCACCACCGAGCCGCTGGAGATCGTGCGCGAGTACGAGGTCGACGTCGCGACCGGCAGCGAGACCGTCCTCGTGGTCGAGGATGACGCCGCGGTCCGCGCCTTCGTGCGCAAGGCCCTCTCGGCGGACGGGTACGATGTCATCGAGGCGGTCGACGGGGAGGACGCCGAGGCCTGCGCCGACGCGCACCACGGGCCGATCCACCTGTTGCTCACCGACATGGTGATGCCTGGCCTGGACGGCACGACGCTGGCCGCGCGCCTGCGCGAGGGCCGGAAGGAGATGAGCGTGCTCTTCATGACCGGCTACGCCGTGCCGGAGGCCGCCGAAGGGACTGGCCGTCGCGACGTGTTACGCAAGCCCTTCGGGTCTCGCGTGCTCGTCGCGCGGGTCCGCTTGGCGCTGGACGGCGCGGTCGAAGCCCCGTCGGACATCACGACGGGGCCCGAGGGGTTGGTCACCAGGGAGTAGGATCCCTCCGCGACCCGCTCAGCCGGGGAGGTGTGCCTTCCACCACGCCGCCGTCCGCTCCAGCGCCTCCTCCGGGCCGACCTCGGGCGTGTAGCCGAAGTCGCGCACGGCGGGGCCGATGTCGTAGGCATGGGAGGTGCCGAGCTGGGCGGCCACGAAGCGGGTCATCGGGGGCTCGCCGGCCAGGCCGAAGAGGGACCAGACGGCCTCGGCGATGGTCCCGGCGAACCGCGCCACGCCGACCGACACCTTGCGCGTGACCGGGGGGATGCCGACGCGACCGAACAGATCGTTGGCCCAGGCCCAGACGAGGACCGGCTCGGGATCGTTGACGAAGTAGGCGCGGCCGGAACACGGGGCGCCGGGGGCAAGGGCCGCGGCCGCCTGGAGGTGGGCGGCGCCGGCGTTGTCGACGTAGCTGACGGACACGCGGTTCTGGCCGTCCCCGACGATGCGGAGGCGGCCGGCCCGGGCGCGGGTGAACAGCCGCGGGAGGATGTGGGGATCGCGGGGGCCCCAGATGAGGTGGGGGCGCAGCGCGATCGTCGCGAGCGTGGGGCTGTTCGCCGCGAGGACCAGGCGCTCGGCGCGAGCCTTGGTCTCGGAGTAGTGGTTCTCGTGCGTCTCCGGGTAGGGCGCCTCGGAGATGCCGACGTGGTCCTTGCCGTCGAACACCACGCTCGGGGAGCTGGTGTAGACGAGGCGCGTGATCCCGTGCGCCTTGCAGGCGGCCAGCACGTTCTCCGTGCCGGTGACGTTCGCGCGCTCGTAGTCCTCCTTCTTGCCCCACACGCCGGCCTTCGCCGCGACGTGGAACACGATGTCGGGGCCCGCGGCGGCCGCGAGGACCGCGCCCGCGTCGCTGATGTCGGCCCGCACGAGCCGCGCGCCGAGCGCCGCCACCTCGGGGTACTCGCCGCGCGCGAGCACGGTCACGGTGTCGCCGCGGGCGCGAAGGCGCCGGACGATTTCGAGGCCGAGGAAGCCGCCGCCGCCGGTGACGAGGGCGTTCATCGGGCCGCCAGCGCGGTCGACACCCGCGGCTCCGCCCAGAGCGCGAGCGTGTGGCGGTGGATCTTGGCGTTGTGCCGCACGTCGACCGGGAACGCCGCGTAGAACAACACCGCCTCCAACACGGGCACCTTCTCGCGCAGGCGCTTCGCCAACGCGTCGTCGGGGGCGCCCTCTACGATCAGCACGGGGCGCTGCTTTCCGGGCTCGCCCACCCCGACCAGCGCGGTGCGGCGGTCGCCGTTGCACATGCCCTCGATCTTGTCGGTGTAGAGTTCCCCAGCGGCAGTGCGGACACGCTCGCCCTTGCGGCCGCAGAACCAGATGCGGCCCTTCTCGTCGCGGTAGCCGACATCGCCCATGCGGTGCCACACCGCCGCGCCGTCGGCGATCTTGGCGCTCGCGGTGGCCTCGGCGCGGTTGGCGTAGGTGCGGGTCACGACGGGCCCCTTGACGCAGATCTCGCCGACCTCACCGTCGGGAACGCAGAGCTGCTCGGACCAGGTGGCGATCGGGTTGTCCGTGATGCGGATCAACCGGATCTCCATGTGCGCGGCGGGCCGGCCGACACATGTGCCCGCCCCCGCGAGCGTGGCGGCGGCGGTGTCCCCGACGATCTCCTTGCCGGTCATGTTGGCGACCGGGAGCGACTCGGTGGCGCCGTAGGGCGTCTGCACGTCGCCGCCGATGACCTGGTGGAGCTGCTCCACGAGAAGCGGCGGGACCGGCGCGCCGGCGATGAGGACCCGCTGGAGCTCGGGGAGCTTGATGCCGTTGGCGATGCAGTAGGGGGCGACCCGCCGCCAGATCGCGGGCGATCCGAAGGCGGTGGTGCAGTGGTTGTCGCGCAGGGCGGCGACCACCTTCGCGGGATCACACGTGCCGGGGCGCGACGGGTTCACGTCGGGGATGACGCTGGTCATGCCGAGCGCGCCGTCGAACAGGGAGAACAGCGGGAAGGCGGCGCAGTCGATCTCGCCGGGGCGGAAGCCGTAGGTGTCGAGCAGCGCGGTGACCTGGGCCTCGAACATGCCGTGCGTGTAGACGACGCCCTTGGCCGGCCCGGTGCTGCCCGAGGTGAACAACACGGCGGCCTCGTCCCCGTCCGCCGTCTCCGCGATGGTGAACGGGCGCTCGTTCGTGGCGAGGCCCGCGAGGGTGGGGCCGCCCCAGAACCAGCGCGTGCCCACGGTCACGTGGGTCTTGACGCTGGTGAACGATCCCGCGAAGACGACGCGAAGCGCGTGCGCCAGGGGGATGCCGACCATGGCGGTGGGCGCCATGTCCGCGACGCAACGCAAGAACGGCTTGACGCCCATGCCGGGGTCGATGAGGACGGGCACGACGCCGGCCTTCATCATCCCGTAGGTGACGGCGATGAGATCGACGCCCGCCTTCACCATCAGGAGGGTGCGCTCGCCCCGCTGGATGCCTGCCGCCTGGAGCGCGTGGGCATAGCGGTCCGAACGCTGGTCGAGCTCCTTGAAGGTCACCCGTTGCCGACCCGCGATGACCGCGGCCTGATCGGGACGGGCAGCGGCCTGGAGGGGGAGGTGACGGGCGATGTTGATCACGACTTCACCTGCGGCTGCCGGAGGCTATCACTCGGCTTCGGGGTTGGTCCGGGTGGCGGAGCTCTCGTCGTCCGCCGCGACCGCCATCCGCCGCTGCTTCTTGGGCGGCTCGGGCTTCTTGCGCGCCGCCTCGTCCTGCGCGCCCGAGGCGAACGCGCGTACGATCGGCAGCAGCTCGGCCCTTGCGTCCTCGATCACGTAGTGACCGGCATCCGCGAAGCGGTGCACCAACGCGCCGGGGAAGCGACGCTCCCAGTCCTGGCGGAAGGTGTGGTTGAAGCACCAGTCCTTGTCACCCCACCCGATGAGCACCGGGTGGTCGGTGAACTTGAGCAGGCCCTTCTCCACCTCGAGCAGGGTGTTCCACGAGGGGTGGTCGGCGCGCATCGGGATGTCCTCCACGAAGCGCTGCACGGCCACGCGGTGGGCCCAGGTGTCGTAGGGGGCGAGCAGGCCGGCGCGCACGTCGGGGGCGAGGCCCTTCTCGGTCGCCATGTAGATGGCGGCGCCCGCGAAGCCGTTGAGGCCGCGCACGGCGAGGGGGCCGAGGCCCGGGACGCGGCACACCGCGATGCGGAAGGGGATGCGGGGGCTCGGGAAGGCGCCGGTGTTGAAGACGCCGATGCGGGCGATGCGATCGGGCTGGCGCGCCGCCATCCCCATGCCGATGGCGCCGCCCCAGTCGTGCATCAGGAGGGTCACATTGCGCAGGTCGAGCGCGACGACGAGCGACTCGAGCCGGTCGATGTGGTCGGCGAGGCGGTACGGCCCCTCCTCGGGCTTGTCGGACAGGCCGCAGCCGAGGTGGTCGACCGCGACGACGCGGTGGGCGCCGCGCAGATCGGCGATGAACTCGCGCCAGTAGAACGACCACGTCGGGTTGCCGTGCACCATGAGCACGGGGCCGCCGGTCGGCTCGGCCGGGCTCTCGTCCACGTAGTGCATGCGGTGGGAGCCCACCGTGTGCCAGTGCGACGCGAAGGGGTACAACGCGCGCCAGGGCTCGGGCGCGCTCACCAGGTCACGCTCATCATCGCGACGTTCAGGCCGGAGCCGATCCCCATGAGCCCCACGTGGTCGCCCGGGCGGATGCGCCCGGCCTCGTGCGCGAGCGCCAGCGTGAGCGGAACCGCGGCGGGGCCGACGTTTCCGAACGTGGGGTAGGTGAGGAAACACTTCTGCTGCGGGATGCCGAGCGCCTGGCAGATGGCGACCATGTGCGACTTGCCGACCTGGTGCAGGATGAACTGGTCGATGCCGACGGCCGACCAGTTCGGCAGCGCCTCGGCGGCGTGCGCCCAGGTGCGGCCGGCCAGCGCGACGCCGGCCTTCAACAGGCGCGTGGAGTCGGTCACCATGCTCTCGGCGGTGCCGAGGCACAGGCGGTTGTTCTCGGTGTCGGAGCGCGACACGGAGCCGTTCACGCGGTGCCCGGTGCGGGTGCGGCTGGTGTGGCCGAGCACCATCGCGACCGCGGCGGAGCCGAGCGTGAGTGTCGCGAAGTTGTCCCAGAAGTCCTTGCTGGTGGCTTCCGGGCCGACGAGCCGCTTGAGCGTGGCGTCGACGATGTTTCCGGAGCTCTCGCCGTCGACGATCAGCGCGTAGTCGATCACGCCGGCCTCGATCATCCGGCCGGCGACCTCGATCCCGTTCATGAAGCCGAGGCACGCGTTGGCGAGGTCGAAGCTGGCGCAGCGTGTGTCGAGCCCGAGCTCGCCGTGCACGAGGCTCGCGACCGACGGCTCCAGGTAGTCCTTGGAGACCGACGTGCTGATGAGCAGGCCGACCTCGCCCGCGTCGATGCCCGCGTCCGCCAGGGCCTTGCGCCCGGCGCGCGCGGCGACCTCGGAGACCAGCGTGCCGCGGTCCCAGAAGCCGCGCTCGGTGATTCCGGTGAGCAACTCGATGGGGTGGGGCGGGAGGCGCATCCGCGCCATCGCGCCGTTCAAACGGTCCTCGAGCTGCTCGCTCGTCACCTTGTGGGGCGCGAGTTCGTAGCTCAGGCTCTCGATGGTGAGGTCTCGGAAGAGCATAGGTACCGTGCGGCGCGAGCGTGTATACCGGATGACGTTCGGCTGCACGGGCGCCTCCGGTATAGAAGGGCCCGATGCGTAGACAAGGCGAGCGGCGCGGGGTGCTCCTCCTCAACCTCGGGACGCCGGACGCGCCCGAAACCGGGGCCGTACGCCGCTACCTGCGCGAGTTCCTGATGGACGGGCGCGTGCTCGACATCCCGACGCCGGCGCGTTGGATCCTGGTCAACCTGCTCATCACGCCCACCCGCTCCCCGAAGAGCGCAAAGGCCTATCGAGCGGTGTGGCTCAAAGACGGATCGCCCCTGCTCGTGTACAGCCGGGCGATCGTTTCGGCGGTGGAGAAGGAGCTCGGCGAACACGTCACGCTCGCGATGCGCTACGGCAACCCGTCCATCGAGGCGGCGATCGCCGAGCTTGGTGAGGTGGATCGCATCGTGGTGGTGCCGCTCTACCCCCAGTACGCCTCGTCCTCGACCGGCACCGCGCTCGAGGCGCTGTTCGCCGCCCTGTCGAAGCGCGCGTTCGTGCCGCCCGTCTCGGTGCTGCCGCCCTTCTTCGACGACCCCGGCTTCCTCGACGCGCAAGCCGCGCTCGCCCGCCCGATGGTCGCCGGCGCGGACCACGTGCTGTTCAGCTACCACAGCCTGCCCGAGCGCCACATCAAGGCGGCGTCGAGCACGTGCGAGCTCACGACGCGGTGCTGCGTGCCCGGGTCCGGCAAGGTGCCGCCCTACTGCTACCGCGCCCAGTGCCTCGCCACGACGCGGGGCCTCGTGTCGCGCCTCGGGCTGGCGGAGGGCGCGTTCAGCGAGAGCTTCCAGAGCCGCCTCGGGCGCGAGGAGTGGCTCAAGCCCGCCACGGACAAGGTGGTGCCCGAGCTGGCGCGGCGCGGCGTCAAGCGCCTCACCGTCGTCTGCCCCTCGTTCGTGGCGGATTGCCTCGAGACGCTGGAGGAGATCGGCATCCGCGCGCGCGAGGAGTTCCTGGCCGCGGGTGGCGAGGAGCTGCGCCTCGTGCCGTGCCTCAACGGCGACCCGACGTTCGCGGCGGCGCTCGCGCGGCGGATCGCGGAGCTCTGACCCGTTGGTATCGTGGCGTCAGCGCCACATGTGCAGGAACAACAGCGTCTGCCACGTGCCCCGGGAGATCGGCAGCTCGGCCCAGATCGGCACGTAGAGCACGAAGACGGTCGCGACGACGCCGAGGACCACCCAGCCGAGACGCGGGCGCATGCGGAAGAGGCGCGCAGTGGCGCCCGCAAGCAGGATCACCCCGAAGACGTAGGCGGGGAGGTAGTGGTAGACGTAGGAGTCGCGGCGCGTGACCACCCACGGCAGGATCGGCAGCGCCCAGAGCAGCAGCAGCCAGCAGATCGCCCGCGCGTCCGCGCCGAACAGGCCGGGGGCCGTCTCACGGACCCGGGCGATCCACGCGCGCGGCGAACGGAGGACGCTCACGATGGTTCCGAGCACCACCAGCTCGCTCCCCCACCACACGGCGAGGTTGCCGAGCGAGTTCATGGTGCGGATCACGCCGTCCGCCTTGTCCAGCCGCATGACGACGGGCCGCACCGGCAGGAACCACGTGTACCAGGGGGAGACCCAGCGGTGGGTCCACTCGGTCTTGGTGAGGTGCTCGTTGTAGAGCCGCGCCGTGTGGGTGACCACGTCCATCGGCGAGGAGAGCAGGTCGTTCGCGGCGAGTCCGGCGGCGAAGAGCAGCCAGTAGGTCAGCGGCGCGAAGGCCACGAACGCGAGGGTGGACCGCGGGAGGCCGTTGGCGAAACACGCCAGGATCACGGGCACGAGCGCCACGATCCCGCTGAACTTCACGCACGCGGCCGCCCCCGCGAGCATGGCCGCGATCCCGACGTGCGCCGGCCGCCGCGCGGTGAACGAGACGAGCGCGCTCGCCAGGATCAACGCGGTGAGGGGGCCGTCGAGCAGGGCGGTGCGCGAGTACACGAGCAGGAAGCCGTCGGCCGCCACGAAGGCCGCGGCGAGCACGGCCGCGATGCGATCGCGGAAGATCGCCCGGGCGAGGGCAGCCGCGAGGCCGATGTTGGCGAGCCCGGCCAGGAAGCTCGGGACGCGCCACGCCCACGGGTGGTCCCCGAACACGCCGATCGCGAACGCCATCAGGAGCTTGCCGAGCGGCGGGTGGTCGTTGCCGTCGCGGTAACTCACGAGGTAGCGGCGGGCGTTCTTGACGAAGTGCCGCTCGTCGAAGCTGAACTCGACGGGCAGGTCGAGGTTGCGCGCGCGGAAGTAGATCCCCACCCCGACGAGGAGCGCGCAGAGGAGCCACAGCCAACGCTCGCCGCGGAGTGGGGTTGGACCAGCGTTCACGGCGCTGCCTACTCCGTGGGGGCCGCGGGCACCACGGCCGAGCGCCTCCCAAAAGCGGAGACGCCGCCCCCCGAAGGGGACGGCGCCGTGGTCTCGAGCGGGGTTCAGGCGGTCGCTACTCGCACACGAAGTGCATCTCCAGGAAGCACGCCCAATCGTTCCATTGTCCGCTCTCGCCGTCCATGGCCCCGCAGTGCTCGATGCCGTCGCCGTTGTCGGGCGCGCCGCCGGTCCAGTTGGTGAAGCTCGGCGACGTGCCGTCTTCCCACACGAACTCGCCTTCGGTCGCGAGGTCGGAGATGCCGATCCAGGTGTGGCCCGCGCCCCAGCTGGTCATCGTCGTGACGAGGGCGGTGTTCTCCGCCGCGTCGTCGACGGTCACCAGGTTCGAGCCGAGCGCCGCGCACACCTCCGCGGCCTGCTCCCACGGGAGGGGGCTGCACGCGAGGTAGCCGTCCAGCTCGGAGCAGCCGTAGCAGGAGGGCTCGTCGTCCTCGAGCCCGGAGCAGTCCTGGTCGATGCCGTCGTCGCAGGTCTCGGCGGCGCCGGGGTAGGTCCCCACGTTGTCGTCGTCGCAGTCCCCGTCGATGGGCGCGAACCCTTCCGTCGCTACGCACGCGACCTCGGTGGCCTCCGCGATCCCGACCCCGTCTCCGTCCACGTCCTGGTAGAAGGTCTGCATGTCGACCGCGGACTCGTCCACCGCGCCGTCGCAGTCGTCGTCCGTCGTGTTGCACAGCTCGTCAGCGCCCGGGAAGATCGTGCCGTCCACGGCGTCACAATCGGTGGCGTCCGCGAGGTAGCCGGCGGGCGCGGCGCACGCGTCCCGGCTGTCGGCGGGGTCGCCGTACGTGTCGGCGTCGGCGTCGGCGTACCACGTGGGCGCGTCGATCGCGGACTCGTCGGTCGAGCCGTCGCAGTCGTTGTCGGCGCTGTCGCAGATCTCCGGCGCGCCGGGGTTCACGGCCGCGTTGTCGTCGACACAGTCACGGTCGTCCGCGACGTAACCGGCCGGCTGCTCGCAGTGGATGCCGGCGTTGTAGACATCCCCGTACCCGTCGGCGTCCGCGTCCGCGTACCAGGTGAGGGCGTCGGCGGCCGAGCTCTCGTCCACGAGGCCGTTGCAGTCGTTGTCCGTGCCGTCGCAGAGCTCGTCGCCGCCGGGCTGGGCGCCGGCGTCCGTGTCGTCGCAGTCGCCGCCGGTCGCGATGAAGCCGTCCGGCGCGTCGCAGCTGTGGGAGACGTAGTTGCCGCCGGCGCCGTCGGCGTCCGCGTCCATGAACCACAGGGTGGCGTCGTAGGCGCCGATGTCGACGAGGCCGTCGCAGTTGTTGTCCACGTCGTCGCAGGACTCGCGGGCGGACGGAGAGACGGCGGCGCTCGTGTCGTCGCAGTCCATGGCGTGGGGGAGGTAGCCCACGGGGGGGAGGCACGCGGCGACGGGCGCGAGGGCGTTGCCGTAGCCGTCGGCGTCGGCGTCGGCGTACCACGTCGGCGCGCCGATGGCCGTCGCGGGGTCGACCGTGCCGTCACAGTCGTTGTCCAGGCCGTCGCACACCTCGGGCGCGCCGGGGTGGGCGCTGGGCATCCAGTCGAGGCAGTCGGTCGCGTCGGTGACGTAGCCGGCGGGAGCGTCGCAAGCGGCGTAGGGTGCGGCGCCGTTGCCGAAGCCGTCGGCGTCCATGTCGGGGTACCAGGTCAGCGCGTCGGTAGACCAGGAGGGGTCGACGATGCCGTCACAGTCGTTGTCGACCTCGTCGCACGTCTCGGTCGCGCCGGGGAACGTGGTGGCGACCGTGTCGTCGCAGTCTTGCGGCGTGCCGGCGTAGCCAGCGGGCATCTCGCACGCGAAGACGAGGGTGAAGGGGCTCCCGAAGTGGTCGCCGTCGGCGTCCACGAACCAGGGCCTGGTGCCCATGGAGGTGGCGGGGTCGACCGTGCCGTCACAGTCGTTGTCCACCTCGTCGCACGTCTCGGGCGCGCCGGGGAAGGTGGTGGCGACGGCGTCGTCGCAGTCGGTGGCGTCGGCGAGGTAGCCGGCGGGGGCGTCGCAAGCGGCCATGGTCATCGCGGCGTTGCCGAAGCCGTCGGCGTCGGCGTCGGCGTGCCAGGTCGACGCGTCGGTGGCCTCCTGGTCGATCGTTCCGTCGCAATCGTCGTCGCGCTCGTTGCAGACCTCGTCGGCGCCGGGGAACACGGCGGCGTCGGTGTCGTCGCACTCCTCGCAGGCGGCGAACCCGTCGGCGTCCTCGTCGGCGAAGCCGACCGAGCCGTCACAGTTGTAGTCGGCCGGATCTGTGCAGTCGTCTTCGAGGACGCCCGGGTTGTAGGCGGCGTCCGCGTCGTCACAGTCGGTCGCGTCGGCGACGAACTCCGCGGGTGCGTCGCAAGCGACCACGGCCTCGGTGATGTCGCCGAAGCCGTCGTTGTCGATGTCGGCGTACCACGTCGATGCGTCCGTGGCCGACGAGGGATCGACCGTGCCGTCACAGTCGTTGTCCACCTCGTCGCAAATCTCGGGCGCGCCGGGGAACGTGCTCGCGACCGTGTCGTCGCAGTCCGTCGCGTCGGCCACGAAGCCGGCGGGCGCGTCGCAAGCGGCCATGGGCGCGGCGGGGTCGCCGAAGCCGTCGTTGTCAGCGTCGGCGTACCAGACCAGCGCGTCGGTGGACGAGGCGGGGTCGACCGTGCCGTCACAGTCGTTGTCCACGCCGTCGCACGTCTCGGGGGCGCCGGGGAAGGTGCTGGCGACCGTGTCGTCGCAGTCCTCGCACGCGGCGGTGCCGTCGGCGTCCGCGTCGGCGAACTCCACCGAGCCGTCACAGTTGTAGTCGGCGGCATCGGTGCAGTCCGGCTCGATCATGCCGGGGTTGTAGGCGGCGTCGGCGTCGTCGCAGTCGGTGGCGTCGGACACGTAGCCGGCGGGCGCGTCGCAAGCGGCGAAAGCCTCGGTGGCGTCGCCGAAGCCGTCGGTGTCCACGTCGGCGTACCAGGCGGACATGTCCAGCGCGTCCTGGTCGGCCGTGCCGTCACAGTCGTTGTCCACGGTGTCGCAGACCTCGTCGGCGCCGGGGAACACGGCGGCGTCGGTGTCGTCGCACTCCTCGCACGCGGCGAAGCCGTCGGCATCGGCGTCGGCGAAGCCGACCGAGCCGTCACAGTTGTAGTCGGAAGGATCGGTGCAATCGTCCTCGACCGCGCCGGGGTTGTAGGCGGCGTCGGCGTCGTCACAGTCGGTCGCGTCGGCGGCGAACCCCTCGGGGACCGCGCAGGCGGCCACGGTGTCGGCCACGTCGCCGAAGCCGTCGGCGTCGCCGTCGGCGTACCAGGTCGACGCGTCGAGGGCGCCCTGATCGACGGTTCCGTCGCAATCGTCGTCACGCTCGTTGCAGAGCTCGTCCGCCCCGGGGAACACGGCGCCGTCGGCGTCGTCGCAGTCCTGGCACGCGGCCACGCCGTCGGCGTCCGCATCGGCGAACCCGACCGAGCCGTCACAGTTGTAGTCGGCCGGGTCCGTACAATCGGCCTCGACCGCGCCCGGGTTGAACGCGGCGTTGCCGTCGTCACAATCGGTCGCTTCGGCCACGAAGCCGGCGGGCGCGTCGCAAGCGGCGACAGCATCGGAGATGTCGCCGAAGCCGTCGACATCGAGGTCGACGTACCAGGTCACGGCGTCGAGCGCGCCCTGATCGACCGTGCCGTCACAGTCGTCGTCGACCGTGTTGCAGCGCTCGTCCGCGCCCGGGTGGATCGCGGCGTTCGTATCGTCACAATCAGCGGCGGCGTCGAAGCCATCCGCGTCGAGATCGACCGGCACCGCGGTGTCGGTGTCGTCGGTGTCGTCGGTGTCGTCGGTGTCGTCGGTGTCGTCGGTGTCATCGGTGTCGTCGGTGTCGTCGGTGTCGTCGGTTTCGTCGGTGTCGTCGGTGTCGTCGGTGTCGTCGGTGTCGGTGTCGTCGATGATGACGCTGGTGTCGTCGTCTTTCGGTTCCACTTCGGGTGCGGGACATGCGGCGAGGGCGAGCAGGGCGAGTATCGAGAGGCGCACGAGGAATCTCCTGGAGAAGGGGAGGAAAAGGGGGAGAGGCTCCCTCTGTCGTCCGCAGGCCCGCCCGCTTGAGTAGATTCTGTCGCCCGTCCTGGGGCAGGGGCTCCGCCCCCGCAACGCCCCGGAGGCAGGGCCCCGAGCGCTTCGCCGCCCAGAACGGCCCGAGCGTGGCTCAAACCTGGCTCACGTGTGCCAAACCGCGCGCGGCGCCGATAGAGCGCGGGCCCGAGGAGACGCGCCGTGAACGAGCCTGCCGCCCTGGCCCCGCCGGACACCGTCGGCCACGCCGAAACCGTCGCGACACGCCGCTTCTTCCCGAACCACGTGGTCGTCTGGCGGGGGGCGCGGCGCCGCGTCGTGTGGTTCGGGGTGTTCGCGGGCGCGGCGGTGGCGGTCGGGGTCGCCTCCGTGGCGGCGTGGCTCGCGGGGGCGGGGATCGCGCCCGGCGCCGTGCTCCCGGTGCTCTTCGGGGCGCTGGTGCCCGGGATCGTGATCGGCTCCCGCGGGTGGGCCGTCGCCGTCGATCTGCGCACGCGCCCGTTGCGGGAGGCGCTGTCGAGGACGGGCTTCGCCTTCCAGGGCGGCCTCCTCGGCGTCGCGATGATGTTGCCGCTCGCCGCGGCCCTCGCCGGGGTCCATCCGCTCGTGCTGACCGACGTGTGCGCGTTGGCGCTCCCGGCGGCGCACGCCGTGGGGCGGCTCGGGTGCCTGACATACGGGTGCTGCTACGGCCGCCCGACCGACGCCCCCTGGGCCATGCGCTATCGGTGCCACGAGGCCAAGGCGGTCTGGGAGGGTGGCCTTCACGACATCGCGCTCCACCCGACGCCGCTCTACCAGGTGGCGGGCTGCCTCCTGCACGCGGCGTTCCTCGCGGCGGTCACGACGGTGCCGGGGCCGGTCGGCGTCGTGACCGGCACCTACCTCGTCGTGGGGGCGGCGGGCCGGTGGGTGCTCGAGCACTTCCGGAGCTCGACCGTGCGGCCCACGCCCTTCCAGCGGTTCGCGCTCCTCCAGGGCGCCGTCGGGCTGCTGGTCCTGGGCACGTCGGCCCTGCTGGTCGGCTCCGCGATCGTGCCGATGGCGCCGTGGTCCAACGGGCCCGCCGCGTGGAGCGACGCGCTGGGCGGCGGCGCCTGGATCTGGGCGCTGCTCGCGGGGGTCGGCGTGGCCGTGCCGCTGGCCATCCAGGGCCGCGCGCCGGGCGTGTTCCGATGATCGGCGTGTGGGCCGTCGGCGCCGGGGCCGTGGGCTGGGCGGGCGCCCTGGTCGGGCTCGGCGGGGTCCTCGGCCTCCGCGGGCTCGCACCGGGCGGCCGCCGCGAGGTGGCGCTCGCCGCGGCCCTCGGGATCGTCGGCCTCGGCGCGGCCACGGCGGCGCCGGGTGGGCTCACGTTGGGGCTCACGCTCGGCCTCCCGCTCGCGGTCGTCGCGAGCCTCGCGCGTTCGGCCCTGGCGCGCCTCGACCCCGACCGCCCCTTTCGCGAGGCGGAGGTCCGGGTGGGGGAGGGGCGGTGGCGGCTCGGGCCGGCGCGGGCGCGCCTCGGGGTGGTCGTCCTCCACGGCGGCGGCAACGACCGCTTCTACGGGCTCTGGTACCTCTACGATCGGCTGCTGGCGCTGGGCGCCGTCGTCGAGATGGTCGACCTGCCGGGGCACGGGCGGGAGGGGGCCGACACGTTCTCCGTCGCCGCCGGGCGCGCGCGGGTCGACGCGGCGGTGGCCTCGGTCGCCGCCGACGCCGACCGTGTCGTGATCCTGGGGCAGAGCCTCGGCGGGGCGTTCGCGCTGGACGCGGCGGCCCGCGGCACCCGCGCGCACGCGGTGGTCTCGGTCTCGGCGCCCTACACCCTCGCGCTCGGCGCCACGATGCTCCGCGAGGCCCGCGCGCTCGCCGGCGAGGGGCTCTGGCGCACCCTCCGCTACGGCACCACCGCCGAGATCCTGCCCGCCGTCGGCGGCTTCCGCCGCGCCCACTTCCCCATCCGCGGGGCCGGCGCGGACTACGTCGCCACCTTCCGCGCGGCGCTCGCCGAGATGGACCTGCTCTCGACCCTCGCCGCGGCGCGGGTCCCCCTGCTCGTGGCGCACGGCACGTGGGACGGCGTGATCGGCCCCGTCCAGGGCGAGCGCATCGCCGCCGCCGCGCCCGGCGCGCGTCTGTTGCCGCTCCCCGGCCGCACGCACCTCGACCCGCTGCTCGATCGCGCGGCGGTCGATACGTTGCTGGCCTGGCTCGCCGAACCTCCGTCGGCCCCGGAGGCTTCGTGAGCGCCCGCCCCTGGATCATCGACGCGACGCAGGATCGCGTGTTCCTCTTCGGCGGCGTCGCCGCGAGCGCCGCGCTCACGCTCGCCATCCTCGTCTCGGGCGAGCTGGCGCCGTGGTGGTGGGTGTGGGTCATCGCGCTCGACGGGCCCCACCTCTTCGCGACGCTCGCCCGCACCTACCTCGATCCCGCCGAATGGCAGGCCCGCGGCGGGCTGCTCCGTGGCTCGCTCCTCTGGTTCCTGGCCGGCCCCGCCTTCCTCGGCCTCGCCGCGATCTCCGGGTCCGGCCTGCCCGTGGCGCTGTTCCTCACCGCCGCGAGCTTGTGGGCGTGGTGGCACGTGCTGCGCCAGCACCTCGGCTTCGTGGGCCTGTACGCGCGCGTGTCGGGCGAGACCGACGCCGGGGATGCCGCCTGGGATCGCGCCGCCCTCTACACGGGCATGCTCGCGCCGTTCGTGGCCTTCGCGCTCGGCCACCCGCAAGCCCGGCCGATGCTCGGCTTGACGGGCACGCCCACCTGGGAGCCCGTCGTGGCCGCGATCCTCTGGGGGCTCACCGCCGCGGTGTCGCTCGGGTGGGGCCTCCGGGTGCTCAGCGCGCGGCGGGCGGGCCGGGCGTCCAGCGGGCCCAAAGTGGCCTACCTCGCGCTGGTCCTCGCGTGGACGGCCATCGTCCTGTCGCCGCCCATCGCCAACCGGCTCCCCATCGGGGGCATCACGATCGCGGTCACCGCGTGGCACAACGTGCAGTATCACGCGCTCGTGTGGCACTACAAACGGAACCGCTACCGCACGGAGCCCGCCGCGCACGGGTGGGCGGCCGTCGTGGGCCGCAGCTTCCTCACCTACGCGCTCGTCGGCATCGCGTTCACGCTCGCCTACCGCCTCCCCAACTGCGGCTTCGGCTCGCCGCCGGGCTGCGCGACGGGCACGACGCCGCTGTTCGCGGGCCTGTCGTTGCCGGTGATCGGCGAGACCCTGTTCTGGGGCTTCGCGCTGCACCACTACTTCGTCGACCAGTACATCTGGCGGCCGAGCCGGGACACGCGGCTGCGGGCGGATCTGCGGCTGGTGGCGGCGGGGTAGATGAAGCGGCTGCACCCGTTCCTGCCGTTCCTCGGCCACCTGCTGCTGTGGGTGCTCGTGACCTGGCCCCTGGTGCTGGACCTCGACACGAGCTTCGTGGTGTCGCGGTTCGCGTCCTCCCACCTGTGGATCTTCGACACCGTGGTCAGCGGCTGGAACGGCCGGATCCCGCTCTGGCTCTGGGAGCGCGGCTACCCCGCCGGTGGCGCCGTGGTGCTCATCGGCTGGCCTGCGCTCGCCCTGTTCGCGGTGTTCCGCACCTTCTGCTCCGCGCTGGCGGCGTACAACCTGACCCAGCTCGTGCTCGGCGCGCTCGCCGGAGCCGCGGCCCACGCGCTCGCGCGCCGGCAGGGGGTGTCGGAGCGGGCGGCGGGGGTGGGGGGGATCGCCTACGGGGTGTCGGGCTACATCCTCTCCATCGTGTACATCGGGGAGATCCCCAACTTCTGCCACGCGTTCCTGCCCTTGCTCCTGCTCGCGGTGGACGCGTGCGGGCGCTCCTGGCGCGCCCCCTTCGCCGGCGCGTTGGCGTGGACGGCGCTGCTCTCCGCCACGCCGTACTACGGCCTGCTCTCGATCTGGCTCGTGATCGCCTATGCGATCGGGGTCCTCGGGCGCGACCGCAGCCTCGCCACCCTCGGACGGTTGGTGCTCTTTGCGGCGTTGTGCGCCGCCCCTTCGATCGTGCTCCTTCGGTACTTCAACCTCCTCCGCGACCTCGCCCCGAACCTCCACCTGCTCCGCCCCGCCACCGGCGCCCTGGCGGTGTTCGGCGAGCGCGACACCTGGCTCTTCATGGAGGCGACACTGGACGGGCTGGTGAAGCCGGGGAAGGCCGGGGTGCCGGCCGGCACGGCGATCCAGATCGGCTACCTCGGCGTGGTGCCGCTCGCGCTCGCGGCCCTCGCCTGGACCCGGCGCCGCCGCTGGCTCGTGGCGGGCTGGTGGGCCGCCGCGCTCGTCGCGATCGCGCTGATGCTCGGCGACCATCTCGCGGTGGGCTCCGGGATGTGGCAGACCGCGGCGGGCAACGAATTGATCCTGCCACTCGGGGCGCTCAAGAAATGGGTGCCGGTGCTCCAGATGATCCACGTGCCGTACCGCGCCGCGGTGGTGGCGACGTTGTGCCTCGCGATGCTCGCGGCGCTCGCGGTGGACAAGGTGGGCCGCCGGTGGTTCGCCGGGTTCGCGGCCGCCGCCCTGCTGGTCGACACGCTCCTGCTCTCGCCGACGCCCTGGCCGCTCCCGGTCGTGCACGACCCCGTGCCCGCGCCGTACCACGCGATGGGGGAGGACCCGGCCGACTACGCGGTGCTCCCGTTCCCGTTCGAGTGTGTGCCCCAGCAGGGGATCGGCAAGTTCCAGCGCTACTTCTACGACGCCACGGTGCACCACAAGCGCGTGCCCTGGGGCGATCGCCTGACCCGCGACCGCAACACCCTCGACATGGGCGCGCGCCAGGTGATCTCCGAGCCGTTCGTGGTGGGGCTGTGCGGGCTCCTGGACGAGCAGGTGCACCCTGCGCCCGCGCGCAGCACCGACGTGAGCTGGCTGGCGTCCGTGGGGGTGCGCTGGGTGGTGGTGCACGTCGATCTGCGCGACGCGGCGCAGGTCGCGCCGGTCCGGCAGTACCTCGAGGCGCGGCTCGGGCCGGCGCGCGAACGGACCGACGGGGTCGAGCTGTACGCGGTGGGCACGGGCACCATCACGCCCGCGATGCTCGGGCCGGCTAGCCTGGGGGCCACGCCGTGGCCGGCCTGGCTCTACACGGTCGACCATCCGTGAGGCGGCCGTCGTGACTACGCGATCAACCCCTGCAGCTCCGCCAACCACGCACCCTCCGCCCCCCCGGGGAGCGGCTTCCCGTCGAGCAGATCGCGGAGGACGCCGTCGGAGACGGAGCCGAGCGCGGCGCGGATGCCGGCGCCCGGCGCGATCGGCGTCGTGACCGGCGCGATCGTCGCGGGCACGCCGAGCGTGTTGATCGCGTCGGCGACGACGCGGCGGCGATCGGCGTAGGGGATGGCCGCCAGGGCCTCGGGGAGGATGGGCGCGCCGATGTGGTGCACCTGGGGGGCCGCGGGCACGTCGTGGCGGCTCACCCCGTCCACGCCGCCGCGGAAGGCGACGGGGACGATGGGGAGCCCGCGCTCGAGCGCGATGTCGACCCACAAGGAGCTGATCTTGTCGACGGGCTGGCCCGGGGTGATCTGGCGGGTACCCTCGACGTGCACGAGCAGGCTGCGGTCGGTGGCGCCGCGGGCGAGCGCGGGGAGCGAGGCCGGATCCTTCTGGTCGAACCAGACGATGAACGGATCCTGCTCCTGCCCCGGGTACGTCGTGAGCAGGCGCTCCAGGGCGCCGAGCCAACGGTCGCGGTGCTCCACTTTGGCGAGCGCCCGTGTGGGCGTGCCGAAGAGCGCCGGCGCCACGCACGTGAAGATGACGCTCTCGAGGTAGTTCTCGTGGTTGCCGAGGAACAACACGGGGCGGCCGCGCACGGACTCCATCGCGACCGGATCGTGCACGACCAGGTCCGCGAGGTAGCGACGGGCCAGCGCGGCGACGAGCTCCTCGCCGGGCCATGCGCCCGCGTCGCCGAGGCCACGACCGAGGTGGGCGCGCCACCAGCCGGTCACCTGGGACATGTCGGGGAACGCCACCGGGCCCGCCTGCGCGCCGCCCGAGCCCGTGGGGTCCGCGCCGGCGACGGGCGCCCAGGACACCGTCGTGAGCGGGCGATGCGGGGAGAACGCGCGGGTGCCGACCACGGCTACGTCGCGGGGGTGCAGACCGAGCTGGGCGGCGGCGATCTCTTTCACCGCGATCACGGGCGCGTCGGTCGTGCCGAACACGCGCGCGATCGTGCCGGGGAGCCAGTCGGAGCCCTTCACGTCGCGCGCCGTGAGCCGCGCCGTGTCGCCGGTGATGTGGGAGAGCGCCACGCCGGTGCCGGCCTTGCCGAGCAGGAAGTCACGCCGCGCGGAGGGGGAGGCCTCGCCGATACGGCCCTTGGGGAGGAGCACCTCCTGGATGACGACGGAGGCGAGGAGGGCCTCGCCCTGCGGGGTCTCCGTGTAGAGGTGCGCGCCGATGCGTGGGCGCCCGCTCACGAGGCCGAGGAACCGCACCTCGCAGCGCACCGGCCGCCCGGTCCCGTCGGTGCGGGGCGGGGCCCCGTAGAGCGAGATGGACTCGATACGCGAGGGGTAGCCGACCTGCCCGGGCGCGATCTCGGGGCACCAGGTCTCCAGGCGATCGTGGGGCACGCCGTGGGTGATGCCGTCGAGCAGCACGTCGGGCGCCGCAGGCCGCAACATCAGGGTGGCGCCGTTGCTGCCGCGGGCGACCATACGCTCGACCACGTGGAAGCTCGGCCCGTGGAACAGCTCGCCGCTCGCGTACAGCTCCGCGCCCATCGGGCCCGGCACGGCATCGCGGAGCGGCGGGAGCTCCACCGGCGCCACGGGCGCGCACGCCGTCGCGACGAAGAAGGGCTCGGGCGCGCCGAGCACGACCTTGTCACCGACCACGGTGGCGGTCACGTCGCGCGGGCCCTCGGGGAACGAGAGCCACCGCGTGACCGACGCGTCCTTGAGCGCCGGCGCGCCCGTGGCCTGCAACGCGAGCATCACCATCGTCATCGCGGGCAGGGCCGGGAGGACGTAGGTGGGGCAGTGGTCGATGGGGACGGGGACGGTGACCGTGGTCGTGGCTTGGGGGGCGTTGCGGGGGGCGGAGCCCCCTGCCCCAGGAGAACCAACACCCGACGACGCACCCGGAGTGGGAGTCGCGCCGCCGGGACCATCAAAAGGGAAGGTCGGACCGCCCGCGCCCTCCACCACTCGCATGCCGAGGCCCCACGCCGAGTAGATCCGCTTGCCGTCGACCCACAAGTGGGCGTCGCACGTCACCGTGTCGCCCTCGACCTTGGTGATCTCGACCTCGGTCTGGATGAGCTTGTTCCGCGGCACGACCTGCCCGCGGTACTTCCACTTCAGCTCGCTGCCGATGGCGATGGGCTCGAAGCGCGGCTCCTGGAACTTCTTGCCGAAGCCCTCGTGGATCATGACGAACTGGAGGAGCTGGATCATCGCCTCGATGCCGAGGCTGCCGGGCTGGACCGGATCCATGTAGAAGTGGGCCTTGAAGAACCACTCCTTCGGGTCGACGTCCTTGTCGGCGCGCCACTTGCCGAGGCCCGCCTTGCCCGCCGTGGGCCAGTGCCCCGTGACGCGGTCGATCATGCACAACATGTCGCCCGGCATGCGGAGCTTGCCGTCGAAGTAGCGGGCGGGGTGCGTCGCGAGGTCGACCTGGAACTCGCTGGGGGAGGCGAGCCAGGCGCGGTCGTCCTCCTCGGAGCCGACGCCCACCTGGTTCTCGAAGGCGGCCGGCGGGAAGAAGCCGAACACGGTCTTCATCTCGTAGAGCGGCTGCTGGACCCCCGATGCGTCGGCCATGAACATGGTGACGTCGAAGCCCTCGATGATCATGCCCGCCGAGCGGTTCACCGAGTTGATCTTCACTCGCGTCGTGAGCGTACCGCTGTTCGGCAGGATCTCCGCGAGCAGCTTGCCGGTGCCGTCGAGGTTGCGGAACAACAGGTCCGTGTCGCTGGTCGTGGCCGAGCCGACGTAGCTGGCGAGCCAGCCGCAGGGCTGCAACGCCGCTTCGAGCAGCACCGCGAAGGGCATCGTGGGGGTGCCGTTCTCGCGGAAGTACCAGTCGCGCGGCGGCACGTCGTACTCGATCTCGATGATCGTGCCGGCCTTGGTGGAGCCGATGGCGCCGTCCGTGCGGGTGACACGGGACATGAAGTGGTACGGCGGCCCGGGGAGGCGGGCGACCGCGCGCGTGCCGTCGAACACCTTGTACATGGGTCCGAACGCGTGCGAGGGCTGGCCCCAGGCGCACGCCAGGAGCGAGGCGTAGTCCCACACGGCGGGCTTGGGCTCGACGTAGTCGGACAGGAGCTTCGGCATGCGCGTGAGCGGCCAGTCCGGCACCATGACCAGCGTGAGCGGGTCGGCGTGGAAACACTTCAGCGCGTCGACCGTGCACATCACCTGGGCCTTGACGTACGGGACCGGGTCGAGCCCGACCTCCTGCACGAAGATCTCGTAGGTGAGCAGCTTGCTCGTGGGGATGACCTGCCCGCGGCAACGCAAGTGGAAGGTCTCGCCCTGCTTGGGCTCGAACCGCCATCCGTCGCGCTTGAGCGTGTGCCCGAGGCCGGTCATGTAGACCTGGAGCGCCTGGAGGCAGCCCTCGAACATGAGCGTGCCGGGCATGCACGGGTCGTTGTGGAAGTGCCCGTCGAAGAACCAATTGTTCCCCGTGATGTCGCACTCGGCGGCGAGGTAGCCGCGCTTCCACGGGCCGCCTGCGGGGTCGAACTTCGTCACGCGGTCGAAGAACAACATGCGGCCGCCCGCGATCTTGGGCGTCCACGTGTGGGTGTGGGCGCGCTCGAAGCCGGGGCCGAACGCGTCGGCGACACGACCCTCGGTGAAGGCGAGGAGGTCCTCCTTGGAGAAGGAGGACTTCGTGCACGCGACAGCCGGGGGCGCGACGGGGCCCGTCAGGTCGACTTCGGCGGTAGCGGCATCCCAGAGCACGCCGCCCGACTTGTCCAGGTCTGCCTGGGAGAAGAAGCCGGCCTGGCCCTCTTTCACGGTGAGGCGCACGTTGTCGCCCACCTTGCAGTCGTAGTGGAAGAAGAACATCCGGATGTCGCCGAGCTTGGCGTGGCCGTCGACCTGGATCTCGTACTTCAGCGTGTCGCCGACGGTGGGGAGCCCGCCCTCGTAGCGCAGATCGCAGCCGAGGAGGCGGTACATCCGCTCGCCGCGGTTGTAGTTGAGATCCACGCCCTGCCAGCTCACGAGGAGGAGATCGGCCTGACCGGCCTCGATCATCACGCCGGCGGGGATGTGGCGCTCGTGGAGGTACCAGCTCTCCTCGGTGATGTCGGTCTCGGTCCAGATCGTGCCCTTGCCGAGCACGGCGGGCGGCCCGTCGATGCCGGTGACGCGGTCACACAGGAGCAATGGCGGCTCGGGCATCCGCACGACGCGCGCGTAGGCGTCCTGGGGCGCGAACGTCGGGCCGAAGTGGCGCGAGATCGGGCCGCGGGACATGGCCTCGAGGTCCTGGCGGGAGAGTTTGGGGCCGGGGCGAGCGGAGGTGGCGGGCGTGGCGGCACGCGGGACGACGGTTGCGACGGGCGCTGCGATGGGTGCGGCGACGGGCGCGGGCACGGGCGAGGACGGAGCGGGCGCCGGGCGCGCAATGGGGGCGGCCTGGGGGAGCGCGGCTTGCGGGGCGTGCGGAAGCGGCATCGGCGCAGGCGGAGCGCCACCGAACGCCGCGCCGAGCATCATCTGCGTCGTGGCGGCGCGGGAGGCGGCGAAGCGCGCCTGGACGGCGGCCTGCTGCTCGAGGAAGGCGCGGTGCACCTGCGTCACGCGGGCCTGCTGGGCGAGCAGCGCCGTGAGCGTCGGGTCCCCGCCTTGAGCGGCGAACGAGGGCGCGGGCTGCGACGGGATCGGGGCGACCGGCGCCGGCGGAGCGACCAGGAGCGGGGCGGGCGCCGGGGCCGCGATGGTCGCGACCGTCGTGACCGGGGGAGCGGACGTCACCGGGGCGACGGGCGCCGGCGCCTTGGTGGGAGCGGGCGCCGGGGCGGCGGCCTTGGCGGGAGCCGCCACGGGCGGTGCGACGGGGGCCTCGAACGCGCCGAGGATCGGGGCGAGCGTGGGGGCGGTCGGCATCTTGAGCACGGCGCGCGCCTCTTTGGGGATGGAGGGGTCGGAGGGAAGCACGATGGGCTCGGCGTGCGCGGGGAAGGAGAGGAGGTGCCCGGCGAGCGGCGCCGGGGCGTCATCGAGCGGGATCGGGGCGCCGGTCGCGGAGAGGGTGACCCGCGCGGTGGCGCCGCCAAGGCTGCGGACGGCGACGGTGGCGCGACGAAGCCCGCCCTCGGGCGACCACTCGCGGGGCGCGCCGCCAACTCCCGGGAGGAGGCCGTGGCCGCACGCGAGCACGGCGGCGGCAATGTCGACGAGGCCCGCGGCGGCGTGGGCGCGGCCGAGGGCCTTGGGCGCTACGATCGGCTCACCGCCCCGCTCGTTGCTGGCGTCGGAGAGGGCGGGGGAGGCGGCCCCGGTGGTCTCGACGCTCTCGAGGACGGCCCACACCTGGTGGCCGGCGGCCAGGGCATCGTCGAGGCGCACCAGCACGAGCGCCACCGCGGCGTCGCCGGGGACGGTGCCGGGCGCGAGGGCCTCGATCGCGGCGGCGTGGCGCGGATCACAGGCGAGGTCGACCGCGCCGACCAGGGCCACTTGCAGGCTGCCGCTGGCGAGCGCGTCCATCGCGGCGCCGAGGGCGTGCACGCCGGAGAGCTCCTCGGCGGAGAGGGTGAAGCCGGGGCCGCCCGCGTCGAGCTGGACGTTGAGGCGGTTCGCCGGGATGTTCGGCATCGTGCCGACCACGTTCTCGGCGCGGAGGGCGGGGATGACGGCGTCTCGGAGGGACTCGAGCACCGCGCCGGTCGCGCCGGTGCGCGCGCCGATGCGCCACCGCAGGCCGTAGCCGGACACGGCCACGTCGGCGCCCATGCCGACGTAGATGCCGGTGCTCTCGCGGGGGAGGGGCACCTCGGCCTCGGCGACGGCGTCGAGCGCGACGCGGAGGAGCAGCGTCTGCTGGGGGAGGGAGAGGCCGAGATCCTTTGGCGGGAAGCGGAGCCCAGCGAGGCCGAGCTTGACGCTGTCCCGACGGGGGGTGCCGGTGCCGGCGTACAGATCCCGCGCGAAGGCGGCGCGGTCGTCCCCGGCGCCCGCGGCCACGGCGATGCCGACGATGCCGATCTTCGGCGGGGGGCCGCGGAGGGCGGCGTCGACCGGCGTGACATCCGGCGCGGCGTCCGACTTGCGGCGGCTCCGCTTGCGCGCGGTCGCGACGGTGACCGGGGCCCCGGGCACGTGCTCCTCGACGATGAGGTGGGCGTTGTTGCCGCCGAACCCGAAGGCGCTCACGGCGGCGCGGCGCACCGGCGCGTCCCACGGCTCGGGCTTCGAGAGGAGCCGGAAGTTGGCCCACTCGACCATGGCCGGGATGGGCTCGTCGGCATGCAATGTTGGCGGCATGGTCTGCCGGGCGAAGCCGGCCAGCACCTTCTGGAGCCCCGCCACGCCCGCGGCGGTGATGAGGTGGCCGACCATCGACTTGAGCGAGCCGATCGGCAGCGGCTGGCGGCCGAACACCTCGGAGAGCGTGGCGATCTCGGTGCGATCGCCGGTGGGCGTGCCGGTGGCGTGGCACTCCATCAGCTGGATGTCGGCCGGGGTCACGCCCGAGGTCGTGTACGCGGCCCGGAGCGCGCGCACCTGGCCCTCTTCGGAGGGGGCGAGGAGGTTGCGGGCACGGGCGTCGTTGGAGAGGCCCACGCCGCGGATCACGCCGAGGATCTTGTCGCCGTCACGCACGGCGTCGGCGAGGCGCTTGAGCACCACGAGTGCGGCGCCTTCGGCGGGCACGAGGCCGTCCGCCTCGCGATGGAACGGGCGGCTCATCCCGAGGTGGCTCATCGCGCCGAGCGCGCAGAAGCCGATGTGCAGGAACAGGCTGTCCGCGCGCTGCACGGCGCCCGCGAGCATGATGTCCGCGCGGCCGGCGGTGAGCGCGTCACACGCGAGGCGGATCGCGTAGAGCGACGAGGCGCACGCGGCGTCGATCGCGAAGCAGGGGGCGCCGAGGCCGAGGGCGCGGGAGAGGAGGTCGGCCGGGAGGCCGGACATGAAGCGGTCGCGCGGGTCGGCGGGGGGCGCGCGGCGGCGGTTCTCCTGGAGGACCACCCGCTCGCCCCACCGGGCCATGCCCTCGGACGGGAACGAGAGGTTGCCGAACACCGCGCCGCAGCGGGCGAGCCGGGCCCGGCTGGTGGCGGTGCCGACGTCGATGCCGGCGTCCCGCAGGGCGCCGCGGCCCACGTGGGCGAGCCAGTGTACGAGCGGATCGAGGCCGGCGAGCTCGGCGGCGGGCAGATCGAAGCCCGTCGGGTCCCACACCGCGTCGAAGCCGGTGACGTAGCCACCCGCGGAGGACCAGGCGCGGTCGCGCCCCTCGCCCATCACGTCCGCGTGCGGCAGGCCCCAGCGGCCCACGGGGGCGTCGGTGACCAGATCCCGGCCGGCGAACACGTTGTCCGCGAACGTGGAGACGTCGAGCGCGCCGGGCAGGACGCACGCCTGCCCGACGATGGCGATGGGAGCGGACATTTCTAGGCCTCGGGGCGCGGCGACACGGGGAAGGCCCCGCTGGGGAGCGCGTGGGTCTCGACGCCGCGGAGCTCGGCGAACACGGTGCCGGCGCTGTCCACGAACGCGATGTCGGAGGAGACGGAGCGGCCGTTGGTCTTGCGGCCGGTGAGCACGCAACGCACCACGCCCGCGGCGGGAGCGCCGTAGGAGAGCCACGCGCCGATCCCGGTGGGGAGCGCGGCGGCGTCGGTGTGGATGCGGTTCCAGAGGAGCGCGAGCTGAAGGCCGCCGTCGAAGGCGGCGAGATCGGTCTTCCACCCGTTGACCGGCCAGCCGATGTCGTGCGTGCCGGTCAACGTCGCTTCCATGCCGGCCTTCGACGCCCCGGTGATCGCGCGGATCACCTGGAAGCCGGGGCCGTGGAAGAGGAAGGAGCCGTACACCTCGCCGAGGGCGTGATCGTAGGCGCCCAGGGCCGCGGGGGAGGGGGCGGCGGGCCGCGCCGGCGTGCGCGCGGCGAGCTCGACGGTGGCGCGGTAGTGCGCGGGGCCGCCGGCGGTCTTGATCTCCATCGCCAGCTGGTTGGGCGCGGCCTCGGTGGCGCGCACCTCGAAGGCATTGCCGACGCCCTCGAAGGCCGGGAGCGTGATGCCCTTGAGCACCTTCAGGTCGCGACACGCCACCGCCACCATGCCGGGGCGCAGCTCCTGCGCGAGCTGCACGAACCACTCGAGCGCGAGCACCACCGGGAACACCGGGCTGCCCGCGATCGCGTGGTCGCGCAGGAAGGGGTAGTCCTTGGCCTGGACCACGCGGGTGACGGTGCCGGAGGCCGAGGCCGCCGTTGCTGACGTTCCCGAGGCCGAGCCCGCCGCGCGCGCCGCCACCGCCGGGGCCGAGGGCGCCTTGGCGGTCGGGGTCTGGGTGGGCTTGGCCTTGGCGCCGCCCGCCGGCTGGATCATCCCACCGACGACGATCTCGACGGCCCCGGGAGCCGCGAGCTCCGCGACGAACATCTGCGCGCCCACGTCGATCGGGAGGAGGGGAACGCCCATCGCCGCGAACTGCTTCGCGAGCGCCGGCGTCACCATCCCACCGGCCCACGGGCCCCAGCCGATCGACTTGACGACGCAGCCGGGACGGCGCTTCGCCTCGCCCGCGGCGACCTTGTTCATCGCCTCGTTCGCCATCGCGTAGTCACACTGGCCGACGTTCCCGCCGCGCGCCGCGACCGACGAGAAGAGGCAGATCGCCTTGAGCGGGTCGTTGCTGGTGGCCGCGAACAGGGCGAACATCCCGCCGATCTTCGTATCGTAGACGGCGTCGAACGAGGCATCCGGCTTCTCCGCGATGCGCTTGTCCTGGATGACGCCGGCGCCGTGCACGAGGCCGGTGATGGGCCCGAGGTCCTTTCGAACCTTGGTGAACGCCGCTTCGAGCGCGGCGCCGTCCTGCACGTCGACCGCGAGGTAGCGCACGGTCGAACCCGCCGCTTCCAACGCCGCGATCGTGGCCCGCGCCTCGCGTGCGCCGACGACCGCCGCGGCCCGGCGGCCGAGCTCCGGCGGGGTGAGGCCCTTCTCCGTCGAGAAGATGGCCTTCTTGATGGCGTTCTCGTCCACCGCGGCCGCGACCGCCGGCGCCTCGGGGGCGTCGATGCGGGAGCGGCCGAGGAGCACGAACTTCGGCCGGCACGACCGCGCCAGCGTGAGCAGGCACGCCGCCGTGACACCACGCGCGCCGCCGCTGACGACGAACACGTCGCTCGGGCCGAAGGCGGGGGCCACCTGGGCGATGTCCACGTCGCGGGCTTCGAGCGTCACGCGGCCGGCGCGGGTCACGCCGACCTCGACCGGCCCGGACTGGCCGAGCTCGGCGTCGATCCACGCCGCGAGCGTGGCGGGATCGGCCTCAGCCGAGAGGTCGATCGCGCGCACGAACGAGGCGGGGTGCTCGAGCGCGGCGGTCTTGGTGAAGCCGGCGAGCCCGGCGAGCACCGCGTGGGTGCGGTCGACGCCGGCGAGGCCGAAGTCGCCGCCGGTGGCGGTGACCGTGACCCATGCGGTGCCGAGCGCTGCCTTCTTGGCGGCGCGGAACGCCGCCTTGGAGACCGCCACGGCCGTCGTCACATCGGGCACGTTGGAGAGCGCACCGAGGAACACGACGCCGCGGGTGCCGTCGAGCTGGTCGAACGAGCGCACCACGGCGTCTACTCCGCGGGCCACGAGGCGCGCGGCGAGGAGCGCGGCCACGCCCCGGTCGTCCGGGACGAGCGCGAGCGGGCCGACCTTCACCGCGGAGCCCGCGGCGATGGGGGTGACGAACACCTCCTGACGAAGAGCGGGGGGGAGCGTCAGGGCGCGCGCCCCCCCACCATCAAAAGGGAGGGGGGTTCCTCCGACGGCGGGAGCGGACTCACCGAGGAAGGCGACGATCTGGCCGAGCGTCTTGAGCGCGGCCATGCGGTCGGCGTCGACCTCGGGGGTCTCGGGCGCCCGCTCGCGCAGGGCCGAGAGGATCTCGACACGCTTGATGGAGTCGATGCCGAGGTCGGCCTCGAGGTTCATGTCGAGGTTGAGCATCTCGACCGGGTACCCGGTCTTCTCGCCGACCACCTCGAGGAGGAGGCGGGTGGCGTCCATCGTGGGGGCGGCGCTGGTCGCGGAGGCCGCGGGGGCCGCCGACGTCGGCATCGTCTCACCCAGGAAGCTGACGATCTGGCCGAGCGTCTTGAGCGCGGCCATGCGGTCGGCGTCGACCTCCGGGGTCTCCGGAGCACGCTCGCGCAGGGCGGAGAGGATCTCGACGCGCTTGATGGAGTCGATGCCGAGGTCGGCCTCGAGGTTCATGCCGAGGTTCAACATCTCCACGGGGTAGCCGGTCTTCTCGGCGACCACTTCGAGGAGGAGCTTCGTGGGATCGGCGCCGCTCGGCTTGGCGGCGACGGGGGCCGCGACCGGGGCGGCGGAACCCTTCGGTGCGCTCTCCCCCAGGAAGGCGACGATCTGGCCGAGCGTCTTGAGCGCGGCCATGCGGTCGGCGTCGACCTCGGGGGTCTCCGGGGCCTTCTCGCGCAGCGCCGAGAGGATCTCGACGCGCTTGATCGAGTCGATGCCGAGGTCGGCCTCGAGGTTCATCTCGAGGTTCAACATCTCGGTCGGGTAGCCGGTCTTCTCGGCGACGACCTCGAGGAGCACCTTGGTCAGGTCGACCGCGGGGGCGGCGGCCACCGGAGCGACCGGCGCGGCGCGCACGGGAGCGACCGGCGCGGGCGCGGCGTACACCGGGGCGGGAGCCGCGGGGGCCGCGTAGACCGGGGCGGGCGCCGCGTACACGGGAGGCGGGGCCGCGGGCGCCGCGTACACCGGCGCGGGCGCGGCGTACACCGGCGCCGGGAGCGCAGGAGCCGCGTAGACCGGCGCCGCCAGGGTCGGAGCCCAGGGCTGGGCGGCCGCGAGGGGGGCGCCGGTCACGAGCGACACGAGCGCGCGGGTGGACTCCTCGTGCGAGCGGAGGAACGCGATGTGCGCCTCCGACATCGACCGGGTGAAGCTCTCCTGCACGTCCGCCATCTGGCGCTGGCTGTCCTGGAAGGCCGCGACCCAGGGGTTCGGGCCCCACGACTGGGCGGGGGCGGGCGCCGGTGTGGCGACCGGAGTCGCGTGCACTTCGGTGACGGGGGGCGCGACGGGGCGCGAGGCGGCCACCACCGCGCCGGTCGCCGACGGGGTGGGGAGGGGATGCGTGTGGACTCCGGTCTTCACGAGGGCGTCCTCCTTGCGTGCGGGCGTGTGGAGCGTGTGGGAGGGGAGCGTCGGCCCGCCGCCGGAGGGCGTCGGGTAGGGCTTCCCGTAGTTGGAACCGTTGATCTGCACCGCCATCTTCGGCGCCGGAGCCTTCAGGGGATTGGCGTCCCGCTGGGCCCAGAGCGGCTCGAAGCGCACGGGCAGTCCGAGCGCGGCGGCGCGGCCGAGGGCCGCGAGCAGGGCGTCTACACCCGAGCGGCCCTTCTGGTCCACCGAGAAGGCCTCGTGCGGGCGATCTCCGAGGATCCTCGTCACGAGGCCGGAGAGCACGCCGCCGGGGCCGACCTCGATGAACGTGCGCACGCCCGAAACGTACATCGCCTCGACCTGCTCCACGAAGCGGACCGGCTTGGCGAGGTGGGCGCCGAGCGCCTCGGCGAGCCCGCTCGGCGCGAGCGTCGCGGCGGTGGTGTTGGACCACACCGGCACGTTGGGCGCGGTGAACTCGACGCCGCGCAGGTGCGCCGCGAAGGCCTCGGCGGCCGGGGCCACGATCGGCGAGTGGAAGGCGGTCGCGACGGCGAGGCGGGTGGCGCGGAGGCCCGCCGTCTTGCAGCGCGCGATCACGGCGTCGACGCCCTCGATCGTGCCCGCGATGACGGTCTGCTCGGGGGCGTTGAGGTTGGCGATGTTGACGCCGTCGACCAGGTGGGGGGTCACGTCGGCCGCGGTACCGGTCACCGCGGCCATCGCGCCGGGGGTCTCGCTCGCGCCGGCCATGAGCACGCCGCGGGTGCGGGCGGCGGTCATCCAGTCGCCGAACGCCATCGAGCCCGCGGCCCAGAGCGCCGTGAGCTCGCCGAAGCTGTGGCCCGCCGTCGCGTCGGGACGGAGCCCGCACACGGCGAGCATCGCCACCATGGCCGAGCTCGTGGCGCCGATCGCGGGCTGGGCCCACTCGGTGCGCACCAGCAGGGCCTCGTCGCGCGCGCGGTCCTCCTTGGTGAAGGTGGGGCGCGGGAACAACACGTTCGCGAGCCCGGGCACGGCGGCCTCGGCGTCGTCATAGGCGGCGCGCGCGGCGTCGAAGCGCATCGCGAGGTCCTTGCCCATGTCGATGTACTGGCTGCCCTGGCCGGGGAACAGGAACGCGACCTGCCCCTTGTCGAACCCGGGGTGGAAGTACACGTGCGCCCGGTGGATGGGCTTGCCCTCGCGAACGGTCGCGATCGCGCGGTCGAGGATCGGATCGATCGGCTCCTCGACGACCAGCGCGATGCGGAAGGGCTGCTTCGCGTCGAACGCCTTCTGGCACTCGTACGCGAGCTGGATGAGCGGCTGCCCGCGGGCCGCTTCGAGCTTCGCCACGAGCGCCGCGGCGGTGTCGGCCGAGAACACGAGGAGCTCGGCGGTGGGCAGATCCGCGCGGAGCGGGCGGCGCGCGGAGCCGACGTACTCCTCACAGGTCATGTGGAAGTTCGAGCCGCCGAAGCCGAACGAGCTGACGCTGGCGCGGCGGGGGTGGGCCTTGCCGTGGATCCAGGGCCGCGCCTCGGTGTTGACGTAGAAGGGGCTGTTCGGGAAGTCGGCCGCGGGCGTCGGCTTCGTGACCTTGATCGTGGGCGGAAGCACCTTGTGGTGCAGCGCCATCACCACCTTGAGCAGGCCCGCGGCGCCCGCGGCGGCCTTGGTGTGGCCGATCTGGGACTTGATGGAGCCGAGCGCGCACCACTGGCGATCCTTGCGGCCGGACTCCTCGAACACCATCTTGAGGCCCTTGATCTCGGCGGCGTCCCCCGCCTTGGTCGCGGTGCCGTGCGCCTCGACCAGATCGACGGTCTCGGGGCCGTAGCCGGCCACCTCGTAGGCCTTGCGCAGCGCACGGGCCTGGCCTTCGGGGACCGGCGCGTACACTGACTTGGACTTGCCGTCCGACGAGGTGCCGATGCCCTTGATCACCGCGTAGATCTGGTCCCCGTCGCGTTCGGCGTCGGCGAGGCGCTTGAGCGCCATCATGCCGAGGCCCTCGCCGAGGAGCGTGCCGTCGCCCGCCTCGTCGAACGGGCGGCAATCGCCCGAGGGCGAGAGCGCCGGGGTCTTGCTGAAGCACATGTACATGAAGATGTCGTTCAGCGTGTCGACACCGCCGGTCACCACCATGTCGCTCTGGCCGAGGCGGAGCTCGTTGATCGCGAGGTGCACCGCCGCGAGGGCGCTGGCGCACGCGGCGTCCGTGATGCAGTTCGTGCCGCCGAGGTTCAGGCGGTTCGCGATGCGCCCGGCGACGACGTTGCCGAGGAGGCCGGGGAAGGAGCTCTCCTGCCAGCCGACGTAGTGGCTCGCGATGCGATCGCAGGCCTCCTTCACGTCGGCCTCGGCCATGCCCATGCCGCGGAGCGAGCGCTCCCAGACGGGGCGCTGGAGGCGGCTCACCAGCGAGCTCAACAGCTCCTGGGCGCCGGTGACGCCGAGGATGACCGACACGCGGCTGGTGTCCATCGCGGCGGTCTTGAATCCGGAAACGTCGTCCAGCACGGCCTGCGCGACGATGAGCGCGAGGAGCTGGGACGTGTCGGTGGCCGGGAGGATGGACGGCGGGATGCCGAAGCCCATCGCGTCGAACGGCACCTCGTCGAGGAAGGCGCCGCGCTTGGCGTACGTCTTGTCCGGTGCCTTCGGGTCGGCGTCGTAGTAGTCGGAGATCAGCCAGTGGCCGGCGGGGATCTCGCGGATGAGATCCTTCTTCGCCAGGATGTTCTGCCAGAAGCCGGTGGTGTCGTGGGAGCCCGGGAACAGGGCGCCGGCGCCGACGACGGCGATGGGGGTGAACGGGGCTTCCGTGGTCATCGGTTGCTTCCTGGGGTTCAAGTGAGGGGGCGGGGCGAGAAGGCGAAGGCCTCTTCGGGGACCGCCACGCCGTAGGTGCGAAGTTGTTGGGCGCGGGTGATCACCGCGGCGCCCTCGAGCAGATTGGCGGCGATCTCGACCACCGAGCGCGCCGAGGCGGGCTCGAGGAACGTGCCCTTGACCCAGGCGTTGAAGGCGCCCTGCGCGGGGCCGGCCCAGATCTGGTAGTCGGCGACGCGGGAGGTGTCGCCCTCGATGGCCCAGCGGCTAGACTTGCCGAGGTACCAGCGGAACACCAGCGCCATCTTGTGGCGTGCGTCTTTTTCCGCCTTCTCGACCTGGCGCGCGTCACGCCCGTTCCAGAAGGAGCGGGTACCGTCCCACACCGCGTCGAAGTCGGCCTTGAGGATGTCCTTCTCGACCTTCGCGCGGTCGGCCGCGGGGATGGCCTCGTAGCTCTCGTAGGTCCGGTACAGGTCGCGGAGCTTGTGGGCGCGCGCGGCGAACATCGTGCCGCGCTTGAGGACCTGCACCTCGACGCCGAGCTCGAACATGTCGGCGGCGGGGGCCATCGTCACGTCGGCCACGTCGGCCTTGCAGAGCATCTCCTTGGCGAGGGGCGAGATGTCCGCCTCGAGGGTGCACTGGTTTACCGAGCCCGTGAGGACGTAGGCGGCGCCGAGCCCGAAGGCGGACGCGATCGACGCCGGGGTGCCGAGGCCGCCCGCGGCGCCGACCCGCACGGGGCGGGAATAGCCGTGCTGGGCGGCGAGGCGGTCGCGCAGGCCGGCGATGGTCGGGAACAGCGAGCCGAGCGGGCGATTGTCGGTGTGGCCGCCGGAGTCGGACTCGACCGTGATGTCCTCCGCGAGGGGCAACATCCGCGCGAGCCGTGCTTCTTCCTGGGTGAGCTTGCCGTCCCGCACGAGCGTGTCGAGGATCTCGCCGGGCGGCGGGGCGAGGAAGCGGGCGGCGGTCTCGGGGCGGGAGATCTTCGCGAAGAGGTGGTTCTTGCGGTGGATCCGACCGTCGGGGGTGACGGAGAGTCCGGTGCACGCGTAGCGGACCACGTGGGAGGTGAGGCCCATGTACGCGGAGGCGCTGACGCGGCGCACGCCGCGGGCCAGGTACAGGTCGACGATGCCGGCCTCGAGGAGCGGCTCGCTGGGCGAATGGATGAGGTTCGCGCCGAAGGGGAGATCGCCGAGGGCGGCCTGGAGCTCGTCGATCGAGGCGGTGACGCGCCCGAGCGAGAGGCCGGCGGAGCCGAAGAAGCCGATCATGCCGGCGCGGGCCATCGCGATGACGATGGCGGTCGACGCGATGCCGTTCGCCATGGCGCCCGCGATGTACGGGAAGCGGGTGCCGTGGGTCTCCGCGAAGGAGCGATCCCCGAGCCACTCGGGCCACAAGGAGGGGAGGGTGCCGAGCCAGGCGATGTCGGCGGGAGAGGCCGATCCGGGGGCGGGGACACCGTCGAAGGCGAGGCCCACGCGGCCCCCGTTGGCCTCGCGCACGATGTGCGCGGGCTCGCGGATGCGGGCGACCGCCGACGCGATGGCGGCGCGGTCGTAGGCGGCCGAAGAGGTCGGCCGGAAGGTGCCTAGGGTGGGTAGGGTGCTGACGGACAGAGGGGCTCCCAGGGCGGACGAAGGCGGGCCGATCTACTCCGGCGGGACGGGCCGGGTGTCACGGGTTGGTCACGGTCACGTGATTGGCGCAAAGAACCCAGGATCTGCTCCAGCAGAGGATCGTAGGCGTGGCCGCACGTGTGGCACCGTGGAGCGCGGCCGCCTCGCGCCTGCCTGGAAGGGACCCTTTCGGGGGGAAGGTCGAGCTCGACGAGCAGGCGATCCCTTTGCACCGACGAGGGGACCGTCAAGCGGGGATCGTCCTCACCCTTCCGCCGGAGGGCCGCCGGTGTGTGTCCTGGCTTCATAGGAAGAACGCCGAGAATCGACGCGCCCGGGCCGCGGGTTATGCTCCCGGATGCTCGACATCCGCGCGCCCGACCACCTCGGGGACGGGGTGATGGCGCTCCCCGCCATCCGCGCGCTGGCGGCCCTCGGGCCCGCGCGGATCTACGCGCCGCGGTGGGGGCCGGAGCTCTACGAGGGCCTCCACGACGCGCTCCACGGCGCGCTCGAGGTGCGGCCCGTCACGGCGCGCCCCGACGGCGACATCGGCGTGCTCTTGAAGCCGAGCTTCGGCGCGGCGTGGCGGTGGCGGCACCTGCCGCGGCGGATCGGCCTCGCAACCGCCGGGCGCGGCCCCCTCCTGACCGACGTGGTGCCCGTCCGCGCCGAGCACCGCCGCGAGGGGTTTGCCCGCGTCGCCGCCCTCCTGGGCGCGGAGGTCACCGGTCTGCCGACGTACAGCCGGCGCGGGCATGCGCCAGGCTCGCTCCCGGCCCGGTTCGTCGGCCTCAACCCGTGGAGCCCGTCCGCCACGGTGCGATGGCCCCACTTCCGCGCCCTGGCCGATCAGCTCGTGGACGAGGGGCGCGGCGTCGTGTTCTTCGCCGGCCCGGGGGAGGGCGCCGCGGTCCGCGCGATCGCCGGGCCGCACGCCGTCGTCGAGGGCCTGTCGCTCCCCGACTTCGCCGCCGCCCTCGATCGGTGCGGCGTGTTCGTCAGCAACGACAGCGGCGCCGCCCACTTCGCCGCGGCGTGCGGCACGCGCGTGGTCGTCGTCCACGGCTCCACCACGGCGGCGCGCACCGGCGTAGGGGCCGCTGTCGAGGGCCCCGACCTCTGGTGCCGCCCCTGCTACGGCAAGCGCTGCTTCGTGGGCCTGGGCTGCCTCCGCGGCATCGATCCCGACGAGGTCGCCGCCGTGGTCGAGCGCGTCGCGGGGGAGAGCGCGGCATGACCGTCCACGTCGTCATCCGCTACTCCTCGCTGGGCGACATCGTGTTGGCCGGCGCCGTCACCGCCGCGCTCGGCAACGTCTGGTTCCTGACGCTGCCGCGCTACCACGACCTCGCGCGTCGCCTGGACGGCGTCGTGGGGGTGCTCGCCCCCGGCGATCCGCTCCCCGTCGGCGCGCGCGTGATCGATCTCCAGCACAACCTGCGCAGCCTGCGCGTCCCCGCCCATGCCCGCGTCGAGCGCCAGGACCTGCGGCGCCGCGCCCGCGTGTGGTGGAAGGCGCCCCCGGCCGACCCCGTCCTCACGCGCTACGGCCGCGCCGCCGCCGTGACGCCCCGGCCGCCGCCCTGGCTCCCGCCCGCGCGCCACGGGGACGCGCTGGTCCTGGCGCCCGGCGCCGCCCACGCCACCAAGCGGTGGCCGCACTGGAAGGCGCTCGCGGCGGCCTGGCCGGGCCCCGTGCGCGCGGTCGGTGGCCCCGGCGAGCAGGCGCTGGTCGGGCCGCTCGGGGGCACGTGCGAGGCGGGCTTCGAACACACGCTCGCGGCGTTCGAGGGCGCGGCCGTCGTCTGTGCGGGAGACACGGGGCTGCTCCATCTCGCCGCCGCCGTCGGCCTCCCCGTGGTCGGGCTCTTCGGCCCCACCACGTCCACCGACGGCTTCTTCAGCTACGGCGGCCATGCGGTGGAGCTCGACCTCGCGTGCCGCCCGTGCGCCCGCTTCGGCGGTCCCGTCTGCCCCGTAGGAGACCACCTGTGCCTCCGCGGCCTCGACGTCGCCACGGTCCTGCGGGCGTGCCTCGCCGCGGGCAGGGCGGCCGCATGACGTGGCACGTCGTCACGACGGACTACCCCCCGCGGGACGGCGGCGTCGCGACCTGGGCGGAGGGGGTTGCCCGCGCGCTCCACGACGCGGGAGAGCCCGTGCTGGTCCACGCCCGGGACGGCGCGCCCGCCGACCACCCCGTGCCCTGCGTCCGGATGCTCGGGCGCTCGTGGGCGCGCTGGGGCTCGTGGTGGGCGGCCGGCTCCGTGCTGCCGCGCCTCCGCGACGGCGATCGCGTGGTTGCCGCCACCTGGCCGATGGCCACGCGCCTCCTCGGCGGAGCCGCGCGTCGGGACGTGCCCGTGTTCGTGGCGTGGCACGGCTCCGACCTGACCCGGCCCCCGCTGGTCGACGGGCTCGACCGCGTGCGGCGCTCCGCCATCCTCGTGCCGGTCTCGACCTACCTCGGCAGCCTGCTCGGTCAGCCCTACACCGTGCTCCCCGCGCCGATCGATCCGGTCGCGCCGGTGCCGCGGGGGGATCGCCTGCTCGTCGTGGCGCGGCTCGGCCCGCTCAAGGGGGTCGACCGCGCGATCGCGCTCGCGAAGCGCCTGGGCCGCCCCATCACGGTGGTGGGCGAAGGGCCGGCCCGCGAGGGGCTCGAGGCGCTCGCCAAGGACCTTCGTGTCGACGCGACGTTCACCGGCGCCTTGCCGCGAGAGCGGATTCCCTGGGCCGGCACGTGGGCGCTCGCGCTGCTCTCCCGCGCCGATCCCGCCGCTCCGGCGCGGATCCCGCGGGGGTGGGAGGTGCCGCCGGGCGGCGCCGGACAGGAGGGGCTCGGCCTCGTGCTGCTCGAGGCCGCCGCGCGCGGCATCCCGTCGATCGGCTCGCGCGTGGGCGGAATTCCGGAGGCCGCGAGCGTCATCCTCGACGATCCCGAGCACGGCGTGGTCCCTCCGTTGCCCGACGCGGACGACGTGCGGGCGGGGCTAGTGGCGCGCCACGGCTCCCGACGCGTGGTCGACGTGCTGCTCGGGTTGGCTCGCACCCGGCCGGATCGGGTATCCTGACGCGCGCGATGTCGGCCCCCACTCCCCCAGACCCGTTGGACTTCAGCGCCGGTGACGCCCGGCTGGGGCCCTACCGCCTGTTGCGGCCGATCAGCGCCGGTGGCATGGCCCGCGTCTACGAGGGCCGGCTGGACTCGCTCGCCGGGGTGACCACACGCGTGGCGGTCAAGGTGATCCACCCGGACTTCGCCAACGAGGCGGCGTTCCAGGAGCTGTTCATCACCGAGGCGCGGATCTCGGCGCGGCTCGAGCACCAGAACCTCGTGCGTATCCAGCAGTTCAACCGCGAGGGCAGCCTCTACTACCTGGTGATGGAGTACATCGAGGGCGTCACCTTCCGGAAGATCATCTCGTTGTGCCGGCGCCATCGCCTGCAGCTCCCGGTGCAGGTCATCGCCGAGCTCGGCCGCCAGGTGTGCGAGGGGCTGCACTACGCGCACAACCTCGCGACCGACTCCGGCGAGCTGCTCCACCTCGTCCATCGCGACATCAAGCCCTCCAACTTGATGCTCAACGCGCACGGCGTCGCGAAGGTGCTCGACTTCGGCATCTCCTCCGCGCACGGCACGCCCGAGGCCGCGGGCGCGGTCAAGGGCACCTGGGGCTACATGGCCCTGGAACAGGCGGAAGGGGGCCAGGTCGGGCCCGCGGCCGACGTGTTCGGCCTCGGCGCCGTGCTCTACGAGCTCGCGGCGCTCGAGCCGCTCTTCAGCGAGAAGGACAACGCCCACATCCGGGCACGGCTCCTGGACGACACGGGCGCGGCGCGGGCGGCGGCGCTCGGCGGCGCGTGGTCCGACCTCGGCGGCGTGCTCGTTCGCGCGCTCCAGCGCGACCCCGACGCGCGTCATCGCAACGCCGCGGTATTCGGGCGGGCGCTCTCCACGCTCGTGGTCGATCCGGTGGGCGTGCACGACAGCCTGACCCGCCTGTTCAAGGAGCTTCGCGCCCTGGAAGGTGCGCCCCCCGCGCAGCCCCAGCAGGAGAAGCAGCGCTCCATGCCGACGATGTCGCGTGCGGGCCTCGGCAGCCCGCGGATCCAGCCGCCCCCGTCGCTCCCGGTGCGCTTCGGTGACTCACACGGCGTCGTGCCGCCCACGGCCGCGGCCGCCCCGAACGGCCGGCTCCCCGCAACCCTCGCCGCCGCCGGCCTCCTCACCGTGGCGCTGGCGGTGCTCGTCTTCGCGGCGTGGCAGCTCATGTTCGGGACCCCCCGCCGCACCGTGGCGGCCGCCCCGCCCGTCACGATCGCGGCGGTGCCTGCCGCCCCTCCCGCCCCTCCCGCGCCTGTCGTCGTCCCGAAGCCGGTCGCGGCTCCGGTTGCGACGGTCGCCGCGCCTGCGCCCGTCGTGACGCCCGCCGTGTCGACAACGCCCGTGACGACCCCCGCCGCGTCCACGAAGCGCTCGACCCCCACGGCGACCACCGCCGCATCGAGCTCGTCGTCGGCTTCGCCCGAGCCCGACGCGCCGGTGCGCATCGTCCCGTCGTCCACCGCTTCCACCAGCGCGACGCCGACGACCACGACGCCCGCGACCACCACCCCCGCAGCGACCACGACCACCACGCCCGCGTCCACCCAGGCCACCGAGACCCGGCGCGCCGAGGGCCTCCTCACGATCAGCTCGATGCCGCGCGCCCAGGTGATGATCGACGGGCAGTACGTCCGCTACACACCCATCTTCCAACACTCCGTGTCCGCGGGCAGCCACACCGTGCTGCTCGTCGCGGAGGACGGCCGCCGCAAGAGCTTCAAGGTCGACGTCGTCGCGAATGGCGACACCCGTCGCATCTGGCTGTTCGACGAGGATCGGTGGAGTGAGCCTTAGCGCCGGCCTCGTCCTCGGCGCGATGATGGGGTGGGCGGCCACACCTCCGGAGGTGACGCCCCGGAGTGCCACATCCGTGGTGGCGGTGTTGCCGCCCGAGGTCTCCGAGGCGCGCGTGGCCGGGCTGCGCGAGGCGCTCGTCGGCCTCGGATACCCCAACGTGGTGCTCGTCCCCGCGCTCGACTTCGCCGCGGCGGCCCAGCTGGTGCGCGTCGAGGGGCTGCCCAGCGCCGACGAGTGCGACCGGCGCGTGCCCATCGACGACTGGCGCCGCCGCTTCGAGGCCGCCCGCGCGGGGTTCCAGCTCCTTGCCTTCGGGGACGCGCTCGCCGCGCTCGTGTCCCTCGACCTCGAGCTCGTCTGCCTCTCGTCGGCCCCCGCCGCCTCCGACCTGTTCCGCCTCGAGCTCGGCCTCGCCGAGGCCCACACGTTCCTCGCCCAGGCCGCCGGGGGCGACGCGGGGCGGCGCACCTTCCACGAGGACGAGGCGAGCGGCGCACTTTTGCGGGCGGCCAGCTTCGGCGCGTCGTTGTCGGCGCCCCCCGATCTGTCGCCCGAGGTGCTCTCCGCGTACGACGAGACTCGGCGCCGGAGCACGCGGGAGGACGAGCCGCGGATGCTGGTCACGGGCCCCGGCGCGCGTGTGGGCGCCCGCGTCAACGGCCGGCCGCTCCCCGGCATCGCCTTCGACGCGGTGCACGGCGCGAACCTCGTGCAAGCCGCCGACGCCTCCACGATCACGGCCGCCGCGCGCTTGCGCCTCACCGGGGGCCGCACCCTCGTGTGGCTCGCGCCGGAAGGCGCCCCGCCCTCGACCCTCACCGTGGACATCGCGCTCGCCGCGCTCGCCGAGGGCCACCTCGACGCGGACGGGCGCACGTTGCTCGCCGCGGCGGGGCAGCTCGTCGGGGACGGCGCCCCGGTGCTGTACCTCGTGGACGACCGCGCGGGGCTCGCGCTCTGGACCGACGAGGGGGACGGACTCGCGCCGAAGGAGGCCGATCGCACCCCACCGGGGCCCGTCGAGGCGTGGCGGTTCGTCCTCGGGGCCGGGCCCGCGGGCGGGTGGAGCTCGGTCGCGGGCGGCGCGCTCGACGGCCTGGGGGGGCTCAACGCGGGCGCCTCCGTGTACACTCGCATCGCGCTGAACGACTGGCTGGCCTTGGCCGTGACCGTCGATCCCTGGGCCGTCGCGGCGCCGATCCCGATGGAAGAGGGCGGCGGCACGTTGTTCCGCGCCACGGTCCCCGCCCGCGCCGGCGTGCGCTTCGGCCCGCGCACCTCCCGCTTCGCCGTCGAAGGCGGGGTGGACGCGGGCCTGCACTGGTTCGGGACGTTCCCCGAGGGCGGCGCGGAGGGCGCCGCTGAGGTGCCGCGGATGAGCTTCCTCGCGAGCGGCGTCGTGGGGGCGTCCGGAGCCATCGGTCCGCGCGCGGGGCTGAGGGTCCAGGGCTGGTTCGGCGCGGGGCTCGGCTACGTCGCGGGCGGCGCGAGCCTCGGGCTGGAGGGGCGGCTGTGAGCGACACCGGCCGGGACACGGCGCTGCCCGACGGGTGTGTCCCCGAGGACGAGGTGCCCTACAACGGGCGCGACGAGGACTGCGACGGCGAGGACCTCGTCGACGTGGACGGAGACGGCGCCGACGCCGCCCGCGTGGGGGGAGGGGACTGCGACGACGCCGATCCCGCCGTGTCTCCCGACGCCGCGGAGGCCTGCGACAACCTCCTGGACGACGATTGTGACGGAGTGACGGACGAGGGCTGCGCCGTTGCCTCGGCGGGCCCCGCCGATCCCGGCGGCATCTCCTGGGTTTGCGGTCCCGACGGCCCCGCGCCGGCCGCGCCCGCCCTGCTCGTCGCGTTCGCCCTGGTGCTGATACGTCGCGTGTACACAGGGAACGCATGAGGCTGCTCTTCGTCGACGACGAGCCCGAGAACGTCGAGCTCGTCGCGCGCACGCTCCGGGAGGCGCTGGGGGCCGACGTGAAGGTGGTGACCACGGTGGAGGAGGCGGTGGCCGAGCTCCACAACGGCGGCGAGCCCATCGATCTGGTCGTGACCGACCTGTTCATCCCGCTCGGTCACGAGCGCGGCGGAGCGCTGGGCCCGCGCGCCCGTCGCTACGCGGAACAGCTCGAACACCTCGGCGGGCTGGTGCTGCTCGACGAGCTGGACCGGGTCGAGCCGCACCCGCTGCTGCTTGCCCACACCGCCTGCACGGACCGCATCCTCATCGAGCTGCTGGGCGAGCGCGTCGTGGAGCGCGTGCGCAAGCCGGCGCCGACCGAGGTCCTGCTGGACGCGGTGCTGCGGGCGCTACGGAGCCGCTAGGATCGGGCCCGGCGGCGCCTGGTTGGCCGCCACCTTCCGCTTGCCGGCGAAGAAACGCACGCCGAGGGCCCCCGCGGCGCGGAACCACACCCAGGGCGGGACCAGGAGCGAGCGGCCCGGGAGGAGCGGCTCGGGCGTGGTGGCCGGGCGGCACGGGAGCTGCGGGTGGACCTCGGCAACCCAGCGCGGACCGTCCTCGTCGAGGACCAGCTGGGTGTGCGGATCACACATCTCGGGGAGGAAGCGGGCGATCCACGCCACGGTCTCGCGGGTGGCGGGCTCTGTCAGGATGACCGGGCTGGCGAGGCGGAGCGTGGCACCCTCTCCCTCGATGTTCAGGACGCGGAAGCCGAGGCCCGGGGGGCCCGACACCAGCTGCTGCGCCACGTTCGCGTGGACCTTGGCCCGCGGGACGTTGAACGTGCCGGGGGCCTGGGTGCGCACCACGGCGTCGCGATCGATCCGCAGCTCCTCGATCTTGCCCGGCACCCAGCTCATCCAGCGCGCGTCTACCGCGAGGGCGTCTTCCAGGTAGGCGAGCTCGGCGAACTCGCACTCCTCGAAACGCCCGCCGATGGCGACGGCGAACCGGCTGCGCAGCTCGTCGAGTTGGCGGCGGGTGAGGGCGCGGCCACGCGCATTGACCTCCTGCGCGAGCAGGATCCAACGCTCCGGCTCGCGGAGGTGTTGGGACCGCGCGAGCAGATTGCGCACGCGGTCCTCGTCCAGATCGTCGTCACGCACGATGGTCACGAAGCTGCCGAGAGCATGCCGCTCGTCAGGCTTCTCGAGGAGGATACCGACCGCCTGGGCGATCTGCTCGTTCTCCGAGATGACGGCGACCGCGCGGTGGGGCTCGGCCTCGGCGTGCGCGCCGCGGGCGAGCGCCCAGAGGCGGTCGCTCGTAGGGATGTGCCCCTCGTCCATGACACGCCGCAGGGCTTCGAGGTCACGGATCTCCGCGCTCATCCCACCCAGCACCCGGCGCAGCCAACCGGCCTCCTGGATGAGGTCGTCCGCCCACTCCTGGCCCGCCTCCGCCCAGTTTTTCGACTTTCCCCGCTCCTCCCGGTGCCACACGCACACCATGAAGCTCATCAGGTGGGCGACCTGGTACCGGAAGTAGGGCCCGGGCGGAAACTTGAGGCGATCCGCGACCCATTCCCGGAGCGGCGCCGGGAGTTGGCGGGCGCGCTCGCGGATTGTCTCGGCCTCCGCTGTCCCCACCGTTCCATCCGCCCAGGCGACGACGAGCATCGGCAGGAATGGCAGGATGGTCGGTTCGGGGTCTGCAAAGCCGAGATCGCGCCAGAGGCGGCGGTCGATGGCGGCGAGGAGGTCCGATCTACGTGGGGTGTAGGTCACGCATCACCACGGTTTGATCGCACCGCGTCGAGAGTGTATGAGGCTCGGCCCAGGACGGCCGGCCGCGGGCCATCGGAGATAGCATGTCCCGCAACGCGGGTCGAATCGGCTGGCTGCTCGTTTGGGCGGTGGTCTTCTGTGACATCGGAAGCTCGGTCTACTACACACCGGGCATCCTCTACGATGTGGCAGGCGATCGTGCCGGCATCTTCGTCCTCTTCACCATGCTCGCCTTCCTGCTCCTCTGCGTGAAGGTGGTCGAGGTGACACGGCGCTTCTCCGGCGGCGGCGGCGTCGTGAGCGTGGCGGACAAGGCGTTCGGGCCCTGGTGGGGGTGCGCGGGCGGCCAGCTCATCATGGTCGACTACTTCCTCACCGTCGCGATCAGCGCGGTGTGCGCCGTCTACTACGTCGACAGCGTCCTCCCCCTCGGGCCCCTCGTCCTCCCCGTCACCCTCCTGTGCCTCGGGGCCCTCGCGGGGCTCAACATCGTCGGCATCAAGGAGAGCGCGCTGGTGAGCACGGTGCTCGCCGGGAGCGCCTTCCTGGTGAACCTCCTCGTCATCGGGACCGCGCTGTTCAGCGCCCCGCCCGACATCCTCGCCGCGATCCCCCGGGAGTTCGCCTCCCTCCGCTCGCTGACGCCGACCCAGGCCCTCGTCGGCTACTCGGGCGCGTGGCTCGCGTTCTCCGGCCTCGAGTCGCTCGCCCAGCTCGCCCCCGCCATGCGCGATCTCCACCTGACGCCCCGCCGCGGCATGATCGCCGTCGCGGTGAGCGTCGTGCTCACCGCGCCCGCGCTCACCTTCCTCTCCACGGCTACCCTGCCCGGCTCCGTGAAGTCCCACGCCAGCGAGCGTCTCGTGGCCGAGCTCGCCGCGGTGTGGGGCGGGTACGGCCTCCAGATCGCCGTGGTGCTCACGGCCTGTTCGCTCCTCCTGTTGGCGGCCAACACCGCGATCATCGGTAACTACCACGTGCAGTTGGCGCTCACGCGGCGCGACTTCCTCCCGCACGGCCTCGGCGCGCTCTCCCACCGCTTCCAGACCCCGTACCGCGCCATCCTGCTCGGGACCGTCGTCCCCGCCGTCGTGCTGCTCACCGTGGGCGGCGACATGAGCCGCCTCGGCGAGCTCTACGCGTTCGGCCTGCTCGGCTCCTTCGTGCTCACGAGCGTCGGGATCGACGTGCTGCGGTACCGCGACGGGGAGCGCGGGTGGATGTTCTGGGTGGGCATCCTCACCAGCGTGGCGGTGGTCGTCGCCTTCGCCGCCATCCTCGTCAGCAAGCCGACCGCCACCCTCTTCGGCGGCGGGCTCACGGCGTTCGGGATGGCGATCGCCGTCGGCACCCACACCGGTTGGTTCGAGCGCACGCTCGCCCGGCTTCCGCGCATGGCGCCGCCCCGCGAGGTCGAGCACGCCGAGACCCCGTTCTTCACGGTGGCGCAGGCCCGCGCCCTGCCGAAGGGCAACACGCCCGGCATCCTCGTCGCGAGCCGCGGCGCCACCCGCAAGATCTTCCGCGAGGCGTGCGACCGGGCGAAGAGCCGCGGGCAACACCAGATCTTCCTCCTCTACGTGGACGAGATCCCCGGCCTCTTCTACCCCCAGCTCGCGTCCCCCACGCCGGAGGGCCTCACGGTCCTCCACGCGGGCTGCGAGGTGATCCGCGATCTCGGCATCGAGGCGGTCCCCGTGTGGGGCCTCTCGCACTCGGCGCCGGGCACCGTCGTCGACGCCGCCGAGCAGCTCGGCTGCGACACCCTGGTGATCGGCGCGACACAACGCACGTTCCTCTGGCATGCCCTGCGCGGGCGGTTCATCCAGGAGCTGTTGCGCCTGCTCCCCGAGCACGTCCGTCTCATCGTGGTCGGGTGACCGGGTTGCGAACCTCCTTCGCCCGAGGCACGCTGCGCACGTGAACGAGCCCCACCACCTCCTGTTCGTGTGCACGGCGAACATCGCGCGGTCGCCGATGGCGGACGGCCTGGCCCGGCGCTACGCGGACGAGCGCCGCTGGCGCGTCGAGGTCAAGTCGGCGGGCACCCACGCGATCCCTGGCCAGCCGGCCGCGCCCAACTCGGTCAAGGCGGTCCGGGAGCTCGGGTTCGACCTGTCGGACCACCGCAGCCAACCGATGACCCAGGAGCTCGTCGACTGGGCGCACCGGATCGTGGTCATGGAGATGCGCCACGCGCAGGACGTGCGCGAGCGGTTCCCCTCCGCGGACGAGAAGGTGCAGCTCCTTGGCACGTTCGGGGGGCTCGTCGAGATCTCCGACCCGTACGGGAGCTGGATCTTCACCTACCGCCGCCGTCGCGACGAGATCCGCGCGTGTGTGGAGGCGTTCATGGATCGCCTGCCGCCGCGTCCTCGGTAGTTCGGGCGGTCAAGTACGGTCGTTCAGTTCGGCGGCGCGCACGCGAGCACCTCGCCCGCGTCCGACGTGACGCGCGCGCACGCGTCGCACGACGCCACCCCTTCGAAGATGGCGGTGACGCCGTCGCCCAGGGTGGCCTCTCCCACGGCCTCGATGGGGCACGTGCTCTTCTGCGTCAGGGTGGTGCTCTCCACGAGCAGGCCGCCCGCTCCGCCGATGTCGGCGGCCACGCCCACCACCCAGGCGCCCGCGGCCTGTTCGAGCGAGCCGGACACGGTCCAGGAGCGCCACGCGTCGAGCCGGGGGTCGTCGAGCGTGTGTTGGGCCTCGAAGTAGCCATCGACCTCGATGTGCAGGTTCAGGTCCAGGTGCGCGTCGACCGCGCCGTCCTCGGGCGCCGCGCGTTGCAGCGCCCCCACGATCCGCACCCGGTCGAACGCCGCGCCCTCCGTGTCGCCCACCACTTCGAGGTCGGCCTCCAGCCGGTAGTAGTCCACCCCGGCCTCCTCCCACTCGTGGGTGGAGAGCTCTCCGGTGAACTCGTAGCCGGAGGACGAGCGGCAGCCCCCGACGTGCGTCGTGACGCCATCGTCGATGCGCTCGATGGGGCACACCCCGCGATCCCGCACGGTGTCGGGCTCGAGGAGCGCCCACACCGCCATCGGCGTGTCCCACGCGGGATCCGCGCCGGCCGTCGCGTCGAAGACCGGGAGGAGCGCGTCGAGGGCGAGCCCGATCCCGTCCGCGTCGGACGGATCGAGCCCCGCGCCCGCCGTGAGCGGCGCGCCGAGGTCCGCGGAGGGGAGGGCGAACGGCAATCCGCTGGCGCCGTCGGGCTTGTCGGGCCCCGTGCAAGCGAGGAGGAACAGGAGCATCGCGGGAGTCTACCTTGGCCGGCCCGTCCCGCTTGCGCCCAACCTCGACCTCCGCTAATCCGGCCTCCCTTCCAGGAGCTCCCATGTTCGGCCAGGTCTCCGACACCCCCGCGCCCCCCGTCAACGTCCCGGGGGATGGCCCCCTCCGCGGCCTGTTCCGCACGACCCTGGGTGACATCGAGGTGGAGTTCTTCGAGAAGGAGGCCCCGCGCACGGTCGCCAACTTCGTCGCCCTCGCCCAGGGCGGCCTCGAATGGAAGACCCCCACCGGCGAGAAGACCACGGCGCCCCTCTACAAGGGCGTCGTCTTCCACCGCGTCATCCCCCAGTTCATGGTCCAGTGCGGCGACCCCCAGGGCGACGGCCGCGGCGGCCCCGGCTTCAAGTGGAAGGACGAGCCGAGCGCCCTCGCCCTGAAGCACGACGTCCCCGGCATCCTCTCCATGGCGAACTCCGGCCCCGACACCAACGGCAGCCAGTTCTTCATCACCGAGGTCCCGACCCCCCACCTGAACGGCAAACACGCCGTCTTCGGCAAGGTCATCGCCGGCCTCGACCTCGTCCGCAAGATCACCAGCGTCCCGCGCAACCAGAACGACCGCCCCCTCACGCCGGTCAAGCTCACCGAGGTGGTGATCTACCGCGGGGCTCGGCCGGCGGTCTAAAGGCCCTTGGGGGGAACCAGCGGGGGCCCCGGCTGCGGTTCTCGTCGCCGGGTCGGCGGTCGGTCCCGACGTGTGCGCGGATCCGAACGCGCTTCGCGTTACACTCGCCCCCTTCCGGGAGCCTGCCTTGTCCACCGAGATGGACGCGCTTGTCGAGCGCATCGCCGCCCGCGTACGCCAGGAGATGCTGTCCACCGAGCAGAAGCGGCTGGTTCCCCCCCTGCCCGAGCTTCGTGGCACCTGGCAGGACGGGTCCGCCCTCCACCTCCAGGTCGGTGACGTCGATCGTGTCGGCACCGACGGAACCGTCGGCGTGGTCGGGGCCCCGGGCACCGTCGCCAAGCTCATCGATCACACCCTGCTCAAGCCCGACGCGACCCGCGCCGAGCTGGTCAAGTTGTGCGAGGAGGCGCGTACCCACCGCTTCGCGTCGGTGTGCATCAACACCACGTGGGTCACCCTCTGCGTCGAGCTCCTCAAGGGCAGCGGCGTGATGACCATCTGCGTGGTCGGCTTCCCCCTCGGCGCGGCCACGTCCCGCGCCAAGGCCGCCGAAACGCGCGAGGCCATCGCCAACGGCGCCGCCGAGATCGACATGGTGGTCAACCTCGGGTTCCTCAAGAGCGGCGAGCACGACAAGGTGTTCGACGACATCCGCGCCGTGGTCGACGCCGCGTCCGGCCGCCCGGTCAAGGTCATCCTCGAGACCCACCTGCTCACCCGCGAGCAGAAGATCGCGGCCTGCGCGATCAGCCGCGCCGCGGGCGCCGCGTTCGTCAAGACCTCCACGGGGTTCTCGGGCGGCGGCGCCACCGTCGACGACATCAAGCTCATGCGCCAGGTCGTGGGGCCGGAGATGGGCGTCAAGGCCTCGGGCGGCGTCCGCACAGCCGAGGACGCACGCAACATGGTCGCCGCTGGCGCCACCCGCCTCGGGGCGAGCGCGAGCGTCGCCATCGTCACCGGCGGTGTCGGCAAGGGCGCGTACTGATGGCGCGCGTCACCCTGATCGTGGCCGACTCCCTCGGCGTCGGCGAGCTGCCCGACGCCGCGGCCTGGGGTGACGCCGGCGCCGACACCCTCGGCCACCTCGCGGCCGCCCGCGTCGCGACGGGCAGCCCCCTCGTCCTCCCGAACCTCACCCGCCTCGGCCTCGCCTCGATCCGCCCCATCCCCGGCGTCACGGCGCCCGCGGTGGTCGAGGGCGCCTACGGCCGCATGGCGACCGCGGGAGACGGCAAGGACACCATCGCCGGGCACTGGGAGCTCGCCGGGTGCCGCGTCGGCGAGCGCTTCCAGACCTACTACGACGGCTTCCCCGACGCGCTGATGGAGGCGTTCACCGCGCGCACCGGCGTCGGTTGGCTCGGCAATGTCGCCGCCTCCGGGACCGAGATCATCGAGCGCCTCGGCGCCGAGCACGTCGCGACCGGCAAGGTCATCGTCTACACCAGCGCGGACAGCGTGTTCCAGGTCGCGGCGCACGAGAGCGTCGTGCCCGTGGCCGACCTGTTGCGCTTGTGCCAGGAGGCCTTCGAGGTGGTCCGCGCCTGGGGCATCGCGCGGGTCATCGCGCGCCCGTTCGTGGACGCGCCTGCCGGAGCGGCGTCCCGCTTCGTCCGCACCGAGAACCGCCGCGACTTCGCCCTCCAGCCGCCGCGTGACACGCTGATGGACCGCCTGCTCGCGAAGGCGGTCCCCACCACGTCGATCGGCAAGATCCAGAGCATCTACGGCGATCGTGGGTTCACCAAGGCGGTCAAGGCGGGGAACAACGCCACGATCACCCAGGCCATCCTCGACACGCTCGACACCCAGCCCGACGGCTTCATCTTCGCCAACCTCGTCGACTTCGACATGTTGTACGGCCACCGCCGCGATCCCCTCGGCTACGCCCGGGCGCTCGAGGCGCTCGACGCGCGGGTCCCCGAGCTCCTCGCCCGCCTCGGCCCGGACGATCTGCTGCTCGTCACCGCGGACCACGGCAACGACCCGACCTTCCCCGGCTCTGACCACACCCGCGAATACGTGCCCGTCCTGGCGTGGCGACAGGGGATCGGCGCGGTCGACCTCGGCACGCGCACCACGCTTGCCGATTGTGGCGCGACCGCCGGCGAGTGGCTCGGCGTCGAGTGCCCCGAGGGCCGGTCCTTCGTCGATGCCCTCAACGACGGCGTGAAGGAGTCCCTGTGATCGACGACATCCTTCGTGCCAAGCGCGCCGGGGAGCGCCTGTCCGACTCGGCGATCCTCGCCTTCGTCACCGGCGTGCTCGACGGCAGCGTGTCGCGCCCCCAGGCGGCGGCGTGGCTCGCGTTTGCGTTCGTCCGCGGCCTCGACGACGGCGAGGCGATCGCGCTGACCCGCGCCATGACCGACACCGGCGACAAGCTCGACTGGAGCGGCATCGACGGCCCCTTCGTCGACAAACACTCCACCGGCGGCGTGGGCGACAAGGTGTCCCTGGTGCTCGCGCCCCTCTGGGCCGAGCTCGGCTGGAAGGTGCCGATGATCTCCGGGCGCGGCCTCGGCCACACCGGGGGCACGCTCGACAAGCTCGAGGCCATCCCCGGGTACCGCACCGATCTCGACACCGCCGCGCTCCGCCGCGCCCTCATCGACGCGGGCTGCTTCATCAACGGCCAGACGGCGACCCTGGCCCCGGCCGACCGCATCCTCTACGCGTTGCGCAACGAGACGCAGACCGTCGAGTGCATCCCGCTCATCGTCGCGTCCATCCTCTCGAAGAAGCTGGCCGAGGGTCTCGACCGCCTCGTGCTCGACGTGAAGGTCGGCACCGGCGCCTTCATGAAGACCCCCGCCGAGGCCCGTCGCCTCGCCGAAGCGCTCGTCCGCGTCGGTAACGGCGCAGGCGTCGAGACCCGCGCGTTCCTCACCGACATGGAACAACCGCTGGGCCAGGCGTGCGGCAACGCCCTCGAAGTGCACGAGTCGATCGCCTGCCTGAAGGGAGGCGGGCCCGAGGATCTGCGGGCGCTCACCGTCACGCTCTCCGGGCACCCCGACGCCGCCGCGGTCCTCGCCAGCGGCCGCGCGTACGAGCGCTTCGAGCGGATGGTGGCCGCGCACGGCGGAGACCTGGGCGCGCTCGCGGCCTCCCACGCCGGCGTGCAGGTCGAGGAGGTCTGCGCGACCCGCCCCGGCGTCCTGATTCGTTGTGACGCCTGGGACGTAGGCCGCGCCGCATTCGTGCTCGGCGCCGGGCGGCTCCGCGCCGAGGACCCGGTGCACCCGGGCGTCGGCGTGACCGTGCTCCACAAGATCGGCGAATCCGTCGAGGAGGGCCAGCCCCTCGCGCTCCTGCACCATGCGGGCCGTGGCGTCGAACACGCCCGCGCCCAGCTCTCCGCGGCGTTCGTCGTCGGGGACCCCTCCGGAACCGCGGGAGCGCCGCGCGCCCTGCTCCACGGGACGGTCGAATGATTCCCTTGATCCTCGTCGGGTTCGCATCGGCGGCCACCACGCCGCCGGTGGCCCACGTCCTCTCCGACCCGCTGCTCCCCCAGAAGTACCGGAGCGTGCCGCCGGGCACCTATCCGTGCAGCGTCGTCATCCTCGTGAGCGCTGCCGGCAAGGCGACGGACGTGAAACCCGTCGAGTGTGACGAGGAGGCCTTCTGGGCCCTCGCCACGGCGATCACCACCTGGGAGTTCGAGCCCGCCACGACCGACGGCGTCGCGGTCGACGGCGAGCTGCCCTACACCTCGGAGTTCGAGGTCCGCACGCTCCTCCCGCGCAAACACGTCGTGGGCTTCGCGGGCGTGGCGGTGTCGACCGGAGGGGCCGGCTGGTACGGCGCCGAGGGGCGCATCCACCTCGGCGAGCAGCTCTCGGTCTCGGCCGGCGTCGATATGGACCTCGACATCCTCGAAGGAACACTCCAGTCGGTGTGGGTCCCCAACATCCGCGCGGACGTGACGCTCTCCACCCCGCGGCGCCACCATGAGCACCGCGGCATCTACGGCCTCACGATCGGCGGCTTCGGCGACACCCTCGGCTCCGCCGGCGGCTACGCGGGCTTCCGCGGCGAGCTGATGACCGGGATCCCCGGCCTGTCCGTCGGCGGCGACGCGGGCGTTTCCGTGCTCTTCACGGATCCGCCCACCTTCGACGACGTGGGGTTCTTCCCCAAGCTCGGCCAGAGCCCGATCTACCCTTGGCTGCGCGCGTCCCTCATCTGGTACGCGCCGATCCCGCGGGATCGGTTCGTGGTCATCCCGCGCGAGCAGGATCCCACCGTGTTCGTGCCGGTGCCCCCGGTCGACGTTCCCATCGAGGACACGGACGGCGCCGCCTTCCCCGGCGTCCGCGCGGTGCACTGGTCGGAGATCGAGCCGTCCCTGGGCGACACCACGCCGACCGGCCCGGGCTTCGACCTGTACCCGCCGGGCACCTACACCTGCAACGTGCGCGTGGTCGTCGGGACCGACGGGCGCGCCGCCAAGATCCGCGTGGAGAAGTGTCCGAAGGCCGGCCGCGCGGACGCCGAGCAGACCGTTCGGAGCTGGGTGTGGGAGGATCTCCCCGAGCGTGAAGTGCAGGCGGTGTTCCCGGCGCCGATCTTCGTGCGTCGCGACGACGCCGACGCGGTCCGTACCCAGTCCGTGCTCCTCCTCGTCGACGGGCAGTCCAAGCCCCTGCCGCCCTTCGCCGGCAACCCGGGCGTCTACGTGAACCGCCTCGTCCCCCCCGAGTGGACGATGGAGCGCCCCACACGGGCGTGCTTCGTCGACGTCGATCTCGACGCCAAGGGCACCCTGCTCGCGTCCAACTGGGTCCAGGGCGACATCGAGGTGATGCCGCGCGTGATGGAGGCGCTCGCGCAGTGGAGCTTCTTCCCGGTCGCGATCGACGGAGAGCTCACGCCGGTCCGCGTGCGGCTGTCGATGTGCGACTGACCCGGTCCTCGGCGTGAACGTCGTCTCCCTGTTCGGGCTCCTCGGGCTCGTGGGGATCGCCTGGATCCTCTCCACCGATCGGCGCCGGTTCCCGGTGCGGGTCGTGGTGTGGGGCCTCGCGCTGCAGATCCTCTTCGGGCTCGTGGTCCTCTCGCCCGCGGCTCAGGACTTCTTCTTCGCGGGCGTCGACGCGGGCGTCCGCAAGCTGCTCTCCTTCTCGGAGCAGGGCGCCACCTTCGTCTTCGCCTCCTTCGTGCCCCACCAGATCACGAACGCGGACGGGGTCCCGGCGATGGTCCAGGGCGTCTCCCCGCCGCTCAAGACCTTCGCGTTCTGGGTGCTGCCGAGCATCGTGTTCTTCTCGACGTTGATGGCGATCAGCTACCACCTCGGCATCATGCAGGTGCTCGTGCGCGGCATGGCCTGGCTGATGCAACGCACGATGGGGACGAGCGGCGCGGAGACCTTGTCCACGGCCGCGAACGTGTTCCTCGGACAGACCGAGGCGCCGCTGCTGGTCCGGCCCTTCGTGGCCCGCATGACGCGCAGCGAGCTGTTCTGCGTGATGCTCGGGGGCTTCGCCAACACGGCCGGGGGCGTGCTCGCGGCCTATGTCGGCTTCCTCTCGCACATCCCCGGGATCGCCGGGCACCTCGTCACGAGCTCGATCCTCTCGGCCCCGGCCACGCTGGTGATCGCGAAGGTCATGATGCCGGAGACCGGCACGCCCGACACCGCCGGCACGCTCCGCTGGACCGACGAGCGCCCCGATCGCAACGTGATGGAGGCCGCGGCGCGCGGGGCCACCGAGGGCATGACGCTGGCGATCAACGTCGCCGCGATGCTCATCGCGTTCGTCGGGCTCATGGCGGCGATGGACTGGATCTTCTCGCTCGCCCCCGTCTCGTTCTGCGAAAACGGCGTGGTCTACGGCTGGCAGGAGGGGTGCGGCTCCCTCTCGCTTTCTCGTGTCCTCGGATGGGTCTTCACCCCCATCGCGTTGCTCTTGGGGGTAGACCTTTCCGAGGCATCGACGGTGGGCATGCTCCTGGGGGAGAAGCTCGTACTGACCGAGTTCGTCGCCTATATTCACCTGGGGGAGATCATGGCCGGGCCCACGCCGCTGTCGCCTCGCGCCGCCATCATCGCGAGCTACGCCCTGTGTGGTTTCGCGAACTTCGCGTCGGTCGGGATCCAGCTCGGCGGCATCGGGGGGATGGCGCCCGGCCGCATGGGTGACCTCGCCGAGCTGGGCCTAAGAGCCATGATCGGCGGATCGCTCGCAACCTTCATGACCGCCTGCATCGCCGGCGCGTTGCTCTGAACGAGGAGAGATGGAGTTCGCCCAGTTCCACAGCTTCGAGCCCCGCACCGCCGACTCCGTCGTGGCGGATCTGCGCGGCGTCCTCCGGCCCGCGCACCTGCACCGGCGCGCCGAGATCGGCATCACCGTGGTCGGGCCGTGGCGCCCGGCCGACCTCTGGGTCGACGGGATCGAGCGCCTCGTCTGGAGCGTGGGGATCGAGTCCCGCGGCGGGCCGATCCTCTCCGAGGTCGGGGAGACCGAGCTCGGGCGCGGAGGCCTCGCGCGTCGCCAGGCGCCCATCCACCCCGTCGAGGCGCTCGCGCTCCGCGCGGGGGAGGGGCTCGTGGTCATCCACTCGGATGCCGCTCACCTCGCGTACGTCGCGGTCTACCGGCACCGGCGCCTCGCCTGGAGCCTGATGCTGCAGGACCGGGTGCGCCTCGTCCGGTGCGACGGGCAGGTGGTCCAGGTGGCCGAGCCGCCGCGGTTCGTACCCGAGGGGGACCGCGCGGGCGTGCTCCTCGCGGGCCTCCACCAGTGGCTCCGCGAGCCCATCTCGATCGAGGACACCGATCGCCTCGTGCTCGCCGACACGCTCGGAATGCTCACCCACGACGCCGAGCCGACCTGGATCGTTCGCGACGGCACCTGGGGCGATCCCCCCGCCGAGCCCGGCGCCGCGCGGGCGTCCGGCTGACCCGGTCGGGCTAGGAAGATGCGGATGCCCCTTGCCGAAGAGGACAAGCTGGCCTAGGCCTGTGCCCCGATGCGTATCCGCTCGCTCGAACTGCAGGGCTTCAAGTCCTTCGCCGACCGTGCGGTGTTCCGCTTCGGGCCCGGGATCTCGGGCGTCGTAGGCCCGAATGGCTGCGGAAAGTCGAACGTGATCGACGCCGTGAAGTGGTGCATCGGCGAGCAGAGCGCCAAGAGCCTCCGCGGCGACTCGATGGCGGACGTGATCTTCGCCGGCTCGTCGACGCGCCAGCCGGTCGGCTTCGCCGAGGTCACGCTCACCTTCGAGGCGGGCGCTGAGCCCTTCCCCGGCATCTGGGCCCGCTTCGCGGAGCTCGGCGTCTCCCGCCGGCTCTACCGCACCGGCCACTCCGAGTACCTGGTCAACCAGGAGCGCGTGCGCCTCCGGGACATCCAAGAGCTGTTCATGGACACGGGGGTGGGCAACCAGCTCTACTCCGTCATCGAGCAGGGCCGCATCGGGCAGATCGTGCATGCCCGCCCGGAGCAGCGCCGCCTGCTCATCGAGGAGGCCGCCGGCATCTCCCGGTACAAGGCGCGCCGCGAAGAGACGATGGAGAAGCTCGCGACGACGCGCACCGCGCTCGAGCGTGTGGCCGACCTCGCCGAGGAGATGGGGCGCCAGCTCCGATCGGCCGAGCGGCAGGTCCAGCGCATCGGCCGCTGGCGCATGTTGCAGGCCCGCCTGCGCCAGCAGGAGATCCTCGTCTCGATGGCGCGCTGCTCCGGCCTCGTCGGCGACCGCAAGGCGTTGGCCGAGCAGGTCCGCACGCACGAGGCGGAGACGGGGGAGGGGAACCGCGCCGTCGAGCGGCACGAGAACGAGCTCGCGGAGCGGCGGAAGGGGCAGGAGGCCCTCGACGAGGAAGCCGGGCGGGTGCGAGACCGCCTCGCCGAGGTGGAGGCGCAGCGGCGGGTCGAGGAGAGCGCGGCCGTGTACCAGGCGCGCGAGTCGGCCGGCGGGAAGGACCGCCTGACGCGCCTCGCGGCCGACCTCGCCGAGCTCCGCACCGAGCGGGACACGGCGGGCGCCGAGGCCGTGCACCAGGGCGCGGCGCGCGAGCACGGCGAGCGGGAGCTGAAGCGCAGCCGGGAGGCCCTCGAAGGGGCGACCGAGCGGGCGCGGGTGGCGGGCGAGACCTTGCGCGTCACCCGGGAGGAGCTCGAGCGGGCGCGGCGCGGCGCGATGGAGGCCTTCGAGGCCGCGGTCCGGGCGCGCGCGGCGGTGGGGGCGATCCAGGGGCGGCGCCGGGATCTCGCGGTGCGGGAGGAGCGCAATCGTGGGCAGCTCGCGGCCGCGGGCGCGTCGAACAGCCACGTCACGGAGGAGATCGGGCGCATCTCGATGCAGTTCGCCGAGGCCGAGGCGCTCGTCGCGGCCGCGCGCCAACAGGTCGAGGCCGGGCGGGCGGCGATCGCCGGCGCCGAAGCCGAGCGGGACGCGACGAACCGCGAGCAGAAGCGGATCGACGGCCTCCTCACCGACGCCACGCGCGAGCGCGAGCGCGTCAAGGTGCGCCTCGACACCTTGGAGGATCTGCAGCGCAAGAACGCCGACGTGCCCGACGGGCTCAAGGGTGTCCTCACCGTGCCGGGCGTCGTCGGGCTCCTCGCCTCCCAGCTCGACGTCCCCGAGGCCCTGGAGACCCTGCTCGCCCGCGCCCTCGACGGCGCCCTCGAGAGCGCGCTCGTCCCCGATCTCGACGTGGCGGGCCGCGCGGCCGCGACGGCCAAGGGTGGCCGCGCCCGGCTGCTCGTCGTGCCGTCGTCCCCGCCCTCGCCGGAGGGCCTCGCCGCCGAGGTCGGCGGCACCCCGTCGGGCCGCGCCGCCCTCGCGGCCCTGCTCCCGCATTGTCAGGTCGTCGGCACCCTCGGCGAGGCCCTCGCCGCCTGGCGCCCCGGCCTCCGTGTCGTCACGCGAGACGGCGCGCTCCTGCGCGAGGACGGGCTGGTGCTCCTCGGGGCCGACGCCGGCACCGGCACCGCCGCGCTCAAGCGCCGCCGCGAGATCGCCGCGCTCCAGGTCACCATGGCCGAGGCGGACGGCGCGGTCGCCCGGCGCCGCGAGGAGCTCGAAGCCGCGCGGGGAGCGGTCCGCGCCGCGGAGGGGGCCGTGGCGTCGCGATCGGCGGCGATCGAAGCGGCCCGCGGAGACCTGCGGAGCCGGGAGAACGCCGTCGCCGAGGTGCGTCACCGCCTCCGTGAGCAGGAGGCCGAGCGCCTCCGCGCCACCCGCGCCGCCGAGGCGCTCGCCAACGAGGGCGCCGCTATCGTCCGCGACCGCGAGGCGCTCGACCGCGAGGAGCAGCGCGCCGCCGAGGGCCTGTTGGCCGCCGAGGGCCGTCAGGGCGCGGCGGAGGAGGCCCAGCGCTCGCGACAAGGTGCCCTCGAAGGGCTCGAGCCGGCGCTCGCCCAGGCGCAGGACCAGGCCCAGCGCCTCCGCATCGAGAACGCCAACTGGCAGAAGGACCTGCTCGCCGCGCAGACAGCCGAGCGCACCGCGCGCGAGCGGGCCGAACGTGCGGGGAGCCGCGCCACCCAGGTCGACCGCGAGCGGACGGACCTCGACGCCCGGTTGCTCCAGCTTGGGCTCGACGCCGAGGCCACCACGGCCAAGCTGCAGGCGCTCGGCGAGGAGCAGGGGCGCGTGCGCGAAGCGCTGGAGCAGCTCCGGGAGCGCGGCAAGATCGAGCGCGAGAAGGTGCGCGCGAGCGAGGCCGCCACACGCGCCGCGCGGGACCGGCGCGACATCGCCAAGGAGAAGCTGGTGCGTGCGGAAGGGGAGCTCGCGCGGGTGCGCGGCGAGCTCGATCGCCTCAAGGAGGAGGCCGAGCAGCGCCACGGCCTCTCGCTCCTCGGGCTGCTCGACCGCCTCGATCGCGACGGGCAGGTGCTCCTGGAGGGGTGGAGCCCGGAGGGGATGCCGCCCGGGCTCGCGGCCGAGCCGGTCCCGGTGCTCCGGGTCACCGACGCCGAGCTCGAAGGGGATCTGTCCGCCCGCATCACGGCGCTCGAAGCGCTCCGCGAGGCGTTCGCCAAGGTGGGCGAGATCAACCCCGAGGCCCTCGACGAGTACCAGGAGGCCTCCGCGCGCCACGCCGAGCTCGAGACCCAGCGCGCCGATCTCGCCGAGGCGATGGACATCATCGAGAAGGCGATCGCCAAGATCAATCGTACTTGCCGCGAGCGCTTCCGCGAGACCTTCGACCTGGTCGCCGAACACTTCGGCATCAACTACCCGCGCCTCGTGGGCGGCGGCTCCGGCCGGCTCGTCCTCACGGACGAGGAGGATCTCCTCACCTGCGGCGTCGAGCTCCAGGTGCAGCCACCCGGGAAGCGCGTGCAGAACCTTTCCCTGCTCTCGGGCGGAGAAAAGGCGATGGCCGCGATCGCGCTCATCTTCTCGCTCTTCCGCGTGAAGCCGTCGCCCTTCTGCCTGCTCGACGAGGTCGACGCCCCGCTCGACGAGGGCAACGGCGCGCGCTTCAACGACATGTTGCGCGACATGAGCCAGGCGTCGCAGTTCATCGTGATCACGCACAACAAGAAGACCATGGAGTGCGCCGACGTGCTCTACGGTGTCACGATGCCGGAGCCGGGCACCTCCCGGCTCGTCACCGTGAAGATCGACTGAGGGGGACCGATGCAGGACTGGATCTGGCTCGCGCTTACCGCGGTGGTGCTGCTGGTGGTCCTCGTGGGCGGCGCGGTCGCCTTCTCGCGGCGCATGGCGCTCCCGCCGCCGACCGAGACCAAGGCGCTCCCCACCGGGCCCACCACCGCCGAGCGCTTCGCCGCCGCCCTCCAGCGCACGCGGGATGCCCTCGGCGGCTCGTTGCGTGCGGTGTTCGGCCGCGAGCTGGCGGACGAGGAGGCCTACGAGGGCCTGGAGGAGGCCCTTCTGCGCGCCGACTGCGGCACGCGCGCCACCACCGCGCTGTTGACGGAGCTGCGGACCCGCGTCCCCGCGAAGGCGCCTGCGTCAGACCTCCGGAGGGCCCTGCGGACGCTGGTGCGGGAGCGGCTCGAGCGCCATTCCACCGCGCTCGCGACCGTGGAGAGCGGCCCCCTCGTCATCCTCGTCGTCGGGGTGAACGGCAGTGGCAAGACCACCACCATCGGCAAGCTCGCGGCGCGCTACCGGCAGGAGGGCAAGACCGTGCTCCTCGGCGCGGGAGACACGTTCCGCGCGGGCGCCATCGAGCAGCTCAAGGTGTGGGGCGAGCGCGCGGACGCCCCGGTGATCGCGCATCAGGAGGGCGCCGATCCCGCGGCGGTGTGCCACGACACGCTCCAGGCCGCCGTCGCCCGGGGCATCGACGTCGTCATCTGTGACACGGCTGGCCGCCTCCAGGCGCAGAAGACCCTCATGGACGAGCTCGCCAAGGTGCGGAAGGTCATCGGGCGCATCGTCCCGGGCGCCCCCCACGAGACCCTCCTCGTGCTCGACGGCACCATGGGCCAGAACGCGTTCTCCCAGGCGCGCGTTTTCAAGGACGTGGCGGGCGTCACCGGCGTGGCCCTCACGAAGCTCGACGGGACCGCAAAGGGCGGCGTGATCATCGGCGTCTCCGAGGAGTTCGGCCTCGCGGTCAAGCTCGTCGGCGTCGGCGAGAAGATCGACGACCTGCGGCCGTTCGATCCCGCGGCGTTCGCGGGCGCGTTGTTCCCGGACGCGGATTGACGCGAGGGGAGGGTTCGCTTAGCGGAGCGCCGTGCAGAAGCAGATCACCATCCTCGGCCGTTCGTACACCCTCCGCGCGGATGAGGATGACGACCTCGAGCACGCCGCGGCAGACGTCGATCGGCGCCTTCGCGCGCTCATCGCCCGAGCGCCCAGCTTCGACAGCTACACCTCCGCGCTGCTGACCGCGCTCAACCTCGCGTCCGAGCTGCGGGCGCTCAAGGTCCGTTATCGGTCGCGCCTCGAGGAGCTCGATCACGCCGCGGCGGCGGTCGAGGCTGTGCTCGAGGCGGCGGTCGCCGACGACTCGGACACGGGGGATACGGGCCCCGAGGAGGCATCGTGAAAGAGGCCGTGTTCACTCGTCTCACCGGCCTGTTTGACCGCTTCACCGCGATCGTCGAACGTCCGCGCGTCCTCGGCGCCATGATCGGGATCCCTACGAGCATCGTGCTCGGGCTCGCGGTCTGGTTGACCCCCGCGACCCAGGGGTTCGGCACCCACATCCAGCTGGGGCTCGGCGGCTGCGCCATGCTCACGATGACAGGCTGGCCCTGCCCGATGTGTGGCATGACCACCACCTTCTCCCTGATGGCACACCTGCGGCCCCTCGAGGCCCTGGTGACCCAGCCCTTCGGCATCGTCCTGTTCCTGCTGACCGTGGTCGGCGCGGTCCTCGGCATGGGGGACCTCCTGACCAACCGCGGGCTCCTCAACGGCTTGTTCCGCTGGGTGGGACGCCGCGAGCAGGTGGTCGCTCTTGGGCTGCTCTTCGGCATGATCGGGGGCTGGATCTACAAGTGCATCCGCATGCACCCCGAGGTCTTGTCCTTCCTGTCTTGACAGGGGAGCTCGACGTGCTACTTGGGCCGGGTCGATGCGGTCACCCTGCGCGACGGTCCTCGGTCGGTCTCCTCGGAGACGCACTCATGAAAAAGTGCTTGACGGAGGGGGCGCCCAGGGGTAAATGGCCGAACGAACGGAAGCCGAAGTGAAACTCGGTCAATCCGGTGCGGCCCCCGAGCCGCTGCCTCGTCGTCGCCGGCATCCCTGAAAAAGATGCTTGACGGTGAAACGGCGGCACAGTAAAAGGGGCAGCACGAACGGCAACCGGGAAGGAGACTTCTCGCGCGTCATCGGACGAACGCCAAGGCGCTCGAGCCGGTCTTTGAAAAATTGGTAGTAGTTTCTGTAACGTTCAATAGAGTTTCGGCT
>JAZKFH010000040.1:0-17246 GCA_040386535.1 Myxococcota bacterium
CCCGGGGGCGTTGCGGGGGCAGCGCCCCCGCCCCAAAGAACACTCCCACCCCCCCACCCCGATAAACCCCACCCCATGATCCGCGACGACTTCCTCCTCCGCCAGCTCCGCCTCCTCACCGCCGCGCTCGCACGGGCCCTTGGTCGCGCCAAAGCCGCGGAGATCGCCGAGGCCGAGTGTGCCGCCTTCGTGGGGCTCGATCTCGGCGTGGCCGCCGCGCTCTCGCCCGACACCCTGCTTGGGCTGCTCCGCACCGCCGACGGCCTCGACGCCGAGCGCTGCCTCGCCCTGGGGATGGGCCTCGGGTCCCGCGCCGCCCGCCTCGACTTCCCGGCCGCCCTCGTCGCCACCGCGCGCACGCTGATCGCGGCCGCCCTCGCCGCCCGCCCCGCGCTCGACGACGACGACGTGCAGGAGATGCTCGCGACGCTGGGAGTCCCCGAATGAACCAGGTCGCCCCCTTCGTCGCCGCCGCCCAGCGCTTCTGCACCTGGGTGGAGAGCCACCCCACCTACGACGGCGACCTGCGCGTCCCCATCGCCCTTCTCGCCGACCTGATCGGCCACGGCGCCCAGCTCCCCAACGTCGACCCGGCAGACGACGACGACAGCGACGAGGACGTGCCCGCCCCCCCGACGCCACGAAAAACCGTCCTCTTCTCCGACTTCCAATACTACCGCTGCGTCTCCAATCCCTTCGACGGCATCTACGACGATCCCTCGCTCGAGCTCGGCGACATCACCGACGACATCGGCGACATCTACGCGGACCTCCAACGCGGCCTCGTCCACTGGGAGCACAACCAACTCCGCGCCATCTGGGAGTGGAAGTTCGGCTTCGACCACCACTGGGGCCGACACGCCGCGAGCGTCCTGAACGCGCTCCTCTCCAAGCTATAGCAACCGCCCCCGCGCCCCCACCCAAACCAACCCCACCAGCACCAACCCCTCGAACAATCCCCCCGTCCACCCATACACGGTCCGGAACGCCGGATCGATCATCGGCACGTCGACCACCAGGCCGTCTGGGATCGGCATGGGAGCCCCCGCGGCGTCGGGGTCCGTCACCTTGGTGCGCGCCACCACCCGCCCCGCCGGATCGATGAACGCGCTCGGTCCCGCGTTCACGGCGCGGACCATCGCGCGGCGGTTCTCGATGCTGCGGAGCACCGCGAGGCCGAGGTGTTGGCCCTGCTCGGTGCTGCGGCCGAACCAGGTGTCACTGGTGAGGTTCACGAATACGTGCACGTCGGCGTCGGCGACCCGGCGGGCGAACCGGGGCAGGATGTCCTCGTAGCAGATGAGCGGGCCGAGCCGCCAGTCGCCCACGCGGAGCACCTTCACCCCGTCCCCCGCGTTGATGTGCGAGGCGCCCTTCACGTTCGCGAGGTACCAGGCGGGATCCACGAGCGGGGCGTATTCGCCGAACAGGAGCGGGTAGTTCTTGTCGTAGAGGTCGCCCAACACACCGTCAGGGCCGAGCACGACGGCCGAGTTCCACGCGTACGGGCTCACTGCGGGGTCCGCGGTGATGGCGCCGAACACCAGCGGGCTCACGAACCCGCGGCGGATGCGCTGGACGTCGCTCTCGGGCACGTCCACGCCACCGACGCGCGGCAGCACCTTGCGGTGCGGATAGGCGTTCTCGCCCCACACGAGCACCTCGGCACCCTGGGCCTCGAGGACCGCGGACTGCGCCTGGAGGCGAAAGAGGACGGCCGCGCGCGACGTCTTGCGCGACCACTCGCGGATGCCGTGGTTGCCCTGCACGATGCCGAAGCGCACGTGGGGGGAGGCCGCCGCCAACGTGTCCGCGGCGGCCATGCGCGCGGCGCCGTAGAGAGGGGTCCCCACCAACAATCCGACCAGCGTCGCGAGCGCGACCCGATTCACCCGGTGAGTCAAGCCGTCCCGCACGAGCAGGTACAGCGCCGCGTTGATGCCGAGCTGCACCGCGCCCACCATCGTGACCCCGCCCAGCTCGGCCACCTGCAACCACAGCGGATGCCAGCACCAGAGGAGCGCCGAGTAGGTCGGGAACAGGTGGGGGGCGAGCGCCTCGCCGGCGACCCAACACAAGGGGGCCAGGAGCAGGAGCGAGCGGCCGGTGCGGCGCTGGAGCCAGGCCAGGAGCCAGGAGACGCCGGCCCACTGGAGGCCCTGGAGCAGCGCGAAGAGCAGGTGCACGAGCGTGCGCGGCGCGAGGGAGAGCCCGGCGAAGCGCTCGAGCAGGTTCGTCATCCAGATGGCGGTGCCGAACATCACGAAGGTGCCGGCCAGCTGGCCGTAGGCGAGGGCGCGGCGCGGGGTCTGCCCGTCGATCGCCCAGAGCCAGGGCAACCAGCCGACGAAACCGAGCCACCACCAGCCAGTGTCCGGCGCGCCGAGCACCATGCACGCCGAGGTGAGCAGACAGGCGGCTGCGCGAAGGAGCAGGTCGCTCCTACCGTTCCCGCCGATCGGACGGGTCGGGACGACAGAACTTGCGGTCATCGGCGCACGCAGCAGGCGGTCATCCCGCTATGGTAGACGCATGCGACCGCTCCTCCCCCTGCTCCTCCTCCTCGCCGCCTGCACCTCCTCCGACGGGGCCGACAAGCCCGACACCGGGGAGGACACCGACACCGAAACGGACACCGACATCGTCGACACGGACACCGCCGTGCCGGTCGACGCCGACGGCGACGGGTTCGCCGTCGAGGATGACTGCGACGACACGAACTCGCGCATCAACCCCGACGCGTCCGAGCGCTGCAACGACGTGGACGACGACTGCGACGGGCGGGTCGACGAGTCCGCCGTCAACCAGGAGCTCCTGTTCCCGGACGAGGACAACGACGGCTACGGCGTGGTCGGGCCGAAGTCCCTCGCGTGCCCGGGTGAGCCCGGCCTGTCGACCAACACGGACGACTGTGACGACGCGGACGCCGCCACCTACCCGGGCGCCCCGGAAGAGGATTGCGCGGACGCGACCGACCGCAACTGTGACGGCGTCGCGCCCACGAACGACGCGGACGGCGACGGCTCGCCGAGCTGCGACGATTGTGACGACACGAACGACAACGTCTACCCCGGCGCGGCGAACGTGTGCGACGACTGTGACGACACGACCCTCGCCACGCCCATCTTCAGCTCCGACTTCGCCACCGCGCCCACGGAGCTCTCGCTCAATGGCGACGCGACGGCCGACGGCAGCGCGCTCCAGCTCACCCTCAACGCGGAGGACTCGGCGGGCTCGGCGTTGTTCACCTCGACCGTGTCGGGCAGCGTCGGCATGGAGATCACGTTCACCGCGCAGATGTGCTGCGCCGGCGGCGACGACGGCCTCACCCTGGCGTTCTTGAGCGGCGAGGAGCCCGAGACCGGCGTGGGGAGCTTCGGCGGCTCGCTCGGGTTCCTGGGCTTGCACGGGCACGCCGTGGCGCTCGACACCTGGCTCGACACCAACGAGCGCTCGGACAACGCGATCACCCTGCTCGGCGACGTCGAGATCCTCATGGCGACCGCCGACATCGGGGACTTCCAGCTCGACGACGGCGAGCCCCACGAGTACGGCGTGGTCTACTCCTGGGAGGAGGGCGTCGCGACCGTGCGTGTGTCGGCCGAGGGCGAACACCGCCTCACCGCGAGCTGGGACCAGGCGGACACGCCGCTGCGCCTCGGGTTCACGGGCGCCACCTCCGCGTCGTTCCACGAATACCAGTCGATCGACAACGTGACGATCGGCCAGTGCGACTGAGACTTACAGCGGACTTGCTTTCGGTCGAACCCCGGAATTGACGGATCTGGCCGTGGTACCGTCGCGCGCATGGAGACCGACCGGCACCTCGACGTCGTCCCCCCGGACGACGGGGAGCTGCGTCTCGGCTCGAGCCAACGCGGAGTCGCCGCCAACGGGGTGGTGCTCGCGTTGACTCGGGCGGCGCGGTCGTTCCTGCTGTACGACCCCGCGAACGAGGCGATCCGCCACTTCCTCGGCGCGCTGCGGGAGGCCGTCGAGGGCTACCTGACCACGTGGGGAGACCTCCCGCTCGTCGTGAGCCCCTTCGAGCTCGTGGTGCACGGAGAGGTGGTCTACCTCGACCGGGACCGCGAGCGCTCGCTCGCCTTCCGCCTGTACCGGGACGGCGTGCGCCGCATCACGCTGGAGTCGGCGCTCACCTGGCAGGAGGTCCTCAAGCTCCTCGAGGTGCTCTCCATCCGCTACACCGGCGTGCGGCAAGCCGAGGACGACATGGTCGTCCTCTTGTGGAAGGCCGGCTTCACTCACATCCAGCTCGAGGCGGTGGAGGGGTTCGTCCCGGAGGAGGAGGCCGTCGATCCGGGTGTACTCGCCGCCAATGGCGTCCAGACCGGCACCGGGAGCGGCCGCCATGTCGAGGCCCCGCCCGACTTCGACCTGCCCGCGCCGGCGCTCCCCGTCGTGGGCCCGGTCGACTACAAGGTGCTCGGCATCGATGAGATCGACGCCATCCTCGCCGAGGACAACACCCAGGCGCTCCCCGACCTGTGCGTCAAGTTGTGTGCCGAGCTGGTGCGCGCCGCGGCGGATCCCGCCGATCCGCTGCCGCTCGGCGAGGCGGTGCCGCAGCTCCGCGAGATCCGCGACTTCCTCCTCTCCGAGGGGCTCCTCGGCGCGGTGCTCGACGTGGTGCGGCTGCTCGCTTCGGCCCGGCTCCCGGCCCCGGCGGACGCCCGCGAGCGCGACGTCCTGCTCACCTCCTTCGGCGACGAGCGCGCCATCGCGCGGATCCTGCACAGCGTCCCGCGCGACGCGACCACGGCGCCGGCCGAGCTCGTCGAGCTGCTCGACCTGCTGCCCGGCAACCACCTCGCGATGGTCATCAAGGTGCTGGAGACCGAGCGGGGCGAGGCGAGCCGTCGTGTCGCGCGCTCCCTCATCGAGCGCTTCGTACCGCGCCACGGCGCCTGGATCCTCGACCAGCTGGGCACCGTAGAGGCGAGCATCGCGGTCGAGCTCCTCCGCGCGCTCTCCGCGGCCGACCCCCAGCTCGGCCTCCAGGGCGTGCAGGCGGTGGTGGCGCGCCCCGACATCGAGCTCCAGCTCGAAGCGATCCACGTCCTCGAGTCCGCTCCGGTCGGCCCGGTGATGACCCGGGTGCTGCTCGGGCTCGTCGCGGTGCCGACGGAGGAGGTGCGCATCCGCGCGCTGGATCTGTGCGGGCGCCGGGCCCTCAGGGGTGCTTTCGGCCCCATCGCCGAGCGCGTCAAGCGGGAGGCACCGTTGCGCCTCGGCAACCGCGAGGCCGAGGCCGCGGGCGAGGCGCTCGCGCGGTGTGACCTGCCGCGGGCCGCGGAGCTGTTCCGCGAGTGGCTCAAACCGCGCGGTTTCTTCGGCGGCGTGCTCCCCGGCCAGACGATGCTCCAGTGGGTCGCGGTGTCGGGCATGGTGTACGTGGGCGGCGACGAGCCGGAGGTGCTCGTCAAGTACGTGGCCGAGCGCGCCGGCAGCGATCTCGCCCGCCACTGCACGGCCACCCTCGTGAAGCGGCGGCGCGTGCTCCGGGGGGCCCTTTGAGCGCATCGCCGAGCGACGCGGCCGACTCGGTCACGCGCGACCAGGAGGCGCTCGGCAAGGCCCTCGAGCAGGCCCGTGGCGGCGAGGACCGCGCGCTCGCCCAGCAGGTGCGCGACGGCGGCGAGCAGACCGTGCGCCTGCTCACCGGGCTCCTTCGCCTGATGCGCACGCACAGCCCCGACAACCACGCGTTCGACAACCCCACGCGTGACCTCGCGGCGGTGCTCGCGCGCCTCGTCGATCTGCTCGGTCCCCTGCACCTGGTGTGTGTCGAGGGCCAGCTGTACCTGAACGACGTGCGCGTGCGGATGGACGAGCGCACCGGCGGCGCCGCCGACCTCGCGGAGGAGCTGCAGCGGCACGGGGCCGGCGGCCTGCGCATGGGGGCGCCCCTCGACGAGGGTGCCATCCGCCGCCTCGTCCACACCCTCTCTCACAAACCCGCGGCCGATCGCCCCCTCTCCGTCCTGCGGGACGCCGTTCGCGACGCCAACCTGCCCACCGTGTCCGTCCAGGGACTGTACCGGCTGCGCCTCACCGGCGAGTCGGCCGCCGAGGCGCCCGTCACCAAGGGCGAGCGCGAGATCCACGAGACGATGGAGCGCGCCGCCGGGCTCGTCACCGAGGCGTGGGACAACCTCGCCGAGGCGCGTGTCCCCAACCCGCTGCCCGTCCGGCGGCTCGTCAACGACATCATCGACACCTCCGGCCACGCGGATCTGTTGCTCGACGCCGAACAGAGCGGCTCCTCCGTGCACGCCGCCGCTCACGCCAGCCACTCCTTGCGCGTGTGTACGCTCGCCGTGCTCATCGGAAAGGAGCTCGGGCTGGCCCAGGCCTCCCTCGCGGATCTGGGCGTGGCCGCCATGTTCCACGACACCGGCTACGCCTCGCGCGAAGAGGGCTTCGCGGAGCCGGTGGCGCCCCCCTTCGGCCGCCATGGCAGCGCGGGCGCGCGGCTCCTGCTCAAGCAGCGCGGGTTCCACCAGGCCAAGGTGAAGCGGCTGCTCGTGGCCTACGAGCACCACCGCGCGCTCGACGCCCGCCCGAGCCTCTACGCCCGCATCGTGCGCGTGGCCGACGACTTCGACACCCTCACCCGCTACCGCCCCGGCGGCGCCGTGTACGGGCCCGCCCAGGCCCTCGCGCGGATGGACGGGGCCTCGGGCACCCTCTACGACCCGACCATCCTCCAGGCGTTCGTCAACCGCATCGGGCGCTACCCGCCCGGCACCCTGCTGCGGCTCGCCGATGGGCGCTGGGTGGTGTCGGTGTCCGGCGTTCGCTCGCCCGACACGTTCGCCCGGCCCTCCTGCCGCGTGGTTCGGGACGCGGAAGGCGGCATGGTGGCCGACGGCGAGCTCCTCGATCTCGCGGTCGAGGGAGTGGTCGCCGAGGTCATCGATATTCGGAGTTGAGGGATAGAGGACGGAAGGAGAAGCAGATGTCCACGCCGACCGTCAATCCCATGGCCCTCCCCGGTACGTGGGACCGCGTGGCGGAGGCCTACGAGGCCTACATCACGCCCACCTTCCTCCCCTTCGCCGCCGACGCGCTCCGCCTCGCGGCACCGCGTCGTGACGCCACCATCCTCGACGTGGCCGCGGGCCCCGGCACCCTCTCGCTCCTCGCGGCGCCCCGGGTCGCGCGGGTGCACGCCCTCGACTTCGCCCCGGCGATGGTCGCGCGCCTGCAAGCCGCGGCGGCGAGCAGCGGCCTCACGAACGTGAGCGCGGAACAGGGCGACGCGTGTGCCCTCCCCTACGCCGACGCCGCCTTCGACGCCGCCTTCTGCATGTTCGGCCTGATGTTCGTGCCCGATCGGGCGCGCGCGCTCATCGAGCTGCGCCGGGTCCTCCGCCCCGGGGGCCGCCTGGTGGTCACCACGTGGCCGCCCATGGCTCGCATGCCCCTGTTCCACGAGGTCATGGGCGTGCTACGCCGCCACGTCCCCGGCCTCCCCCCGGACGACGGCCGCGCGCCCCTGGGAGAATTGGACGAGCTCTCCGACGCCCTCGCCGCCGCCGGCTTTCGTGACATCACGGTGTCCCACGCCGCGCACGTCCTCCCCTACACCGGCGATCCCGTCGGCACCTGGGAGGTGATGACACGGTCGAACGCCCCCGTCGCCATGATGCGCGAAGCGCTGCCTGCCGAGCTCTGGGCCCGCATCTCGGAGGACGTTGTGGCGATGCTCACGGAGCGGTTCGTGGGCGCGGTAGACTTGCCGTTGGTGGCGAACCTGGGGGTGGGGTCGTAGGCGAGCAGGTGTCCAGGGTTATGCCGTCACGATGTCTACCCGTTCGATCCTGTGCGTACCCGACGGCACCAACATCCGCGGCGTGTACCACCGCTTCGACTCCTATCCCTTCGAGCTCGGGAACTACCTCCTCCTCGAGCTGCTGACCCGTGGCGGGGACATGGCGGGGTTGGTGCACGAGCTCGTCGAGGACGCACCGGACGGTTGGGAGTGGTTTCCAGACCGCAAGCGCCGGACCGACTCGGACGATCCGCCCTTCTTCGACCGCGCCTCTCTGCGGCGCTGCGGGTGGGTGGAGTACGTCTACCTCTTCGACGTGCCCGGGCGCCGGATCCTGGCATGGAATGGAAACCCCTGGTTCGACGGTCCCGACGCGCCCGCGCCGGATTGGATTGTCACCATCGGCGCCGATGGCCGCGCCGCGCCCCCCGTGTTCGAGCAGCCCCTTCCGCGTTGGCCGAGGCTGGCTGTGGCGCCCGAGTGGGAGGGGGACACGCCCCGATCGCCGAGGATGCGCGCGGTGCTCGAAGCGGCCCTCGCGGACACCTGCGAAGAGGCCGGAGTGGACGCGGACACGGTGTGGGAAACGCTCCGGAAGGGCCTGCTGGCCGCGATCACGGAGGCGGTGTGGGCGCCGGCCGAGGCTGCCGGCAGCGCCATCGAGCACACCCTCCGTGCGCGCCTCGGCCTCCCACGCGAGACGCAGCCTCCGCACGAGGGCGCGGAATTGGAGCTGTACGTGCCATTCGACTTCGGCGTGGACGATCGGTACCGCGAGCTGCCGCTCGGCCGATTCGTGCTGCGGTATCCCACCCCCGACGACCGTTCCCAGCGACGAGAGGCCATCCGCCTGTACCGCGGGGACGGTGCCACCACCTCGCTCCACGACCTGTCGGAACGGGTGGGAGCCGCGTGGGCCCCCTTCGAATTCGCGGCCGCGGTCGCCTGGTTCGAAGCTGAGGTCGGCACGGACGACGAAGGCCGCATCTTCGTCGCCCACGAGGTCGTGCTGGACAACCCCGGCCCCTACCAGATCGCGCTCGCCGTGGCGCGGCACCACGATCCGGAGATCAACGTGGGAGAAAAAGTCTTTGCGGCGCTCGAGTTTCCTTCCCAGTGGCTGCTGCTCGATGGACTGCGGGCGCGCGCCGGGATGGAGCCCGACGTATGAACGTGCCACGCTACGAGGTGGGCGGCCTCGTCTTCACCTGGCCGTCCGAAGCGCAGATCGACGGCTACTACGCGGCGATCGTCGGGACCAACCTCTTCGACACCCTGCTCTGGAACGGCCCGTCCCACCCGCAGGAGCTGCACACCTTTTGGGCGGACCGTCGCGAGGATTACGCCGCCGGGCCCCGGCACGTCCTGAGCCTCGCCGTCATCGACCCGCGCACGGACGTGATGATCGGGTCGGGGAGCCTGCGCCCGGTGCGGCCCGACCACGGCGTATGGGACCTCGGGTACGCGCTCGCGCCCGCCTTCCACGGGCGCGGCCACGGCACCACGCTGGTGCGGCTGCTGGTCGACATCGCCTTCCAAGAGCGCGGCGCCACTCGGCTCGAAGCGGAGGTGTTCGTGGGGAACGACGCCTCGCGGCGCGTGTTGGAGAAGGCGGGCTTCGTGCTCGAAGACACGGCCCGGGGCGCGATCGTGAAGGGTGGGCGCCACTTCGATGCGTGGCGGTTCGCGATGGTGCGGAAGGATTGGGACCGGCACCTTCACCTGAGCTTTCTTCGTCTTAACGCGGTGGACCGTCTCGGCCACACCGACGACACGCTGCTCGCCCACCTCCTCGGGGTCCGGTCGCTCCTTCTCGAATGGCACGTGCCGGCAGAGCTGGCGGACGCGGGGCTCTTCCATTCGGTGTACGGCACCGAGAGTTACAGGACACCCGCGTTGGCGTTGGCCCTCCGCCCCGACGTGCGCGCCCAGATCGGCGAGCGCGCCGAACACCTCGCGTACCTGTTCGGCGCCATGGAGAAGGACACGTTGTATGCGAACCTCACACGCCCGGACGGTCCCTTCCACATCGGCGACCGGTTCACCGGGCTCCCCTGCCCCCTGTCACCCACCGAGTTGTCGGACCTGTGCGTCCTGACCGTGGCGAATTGGTTGGAGCAGCGGCCGCGGGCCGGGTTGCAGCACCAACGTCTCCGCAGCGAGGAATTCGAGCGGATGCTCGGCTTCCTGCCGGAGCGGCCACGGGCGGCGTTGATGGCGGCGTATGGGTTCTCCGCGCCGGCGTGACGGTTCAGATCTCGCAGATCCGCATCTGGAACAGGTCCGCGCCGAGCTCGAAGCGCTCCATCTCGCCGAAGCTGGCGTCGCGGTGCACCCAGGCGTAGGTGTCGGCGCCGGTGGTGTCCTCCACGCTCTCCATCACCCAGAACGTGCCGTCGTCCTCGGGCAGCAGCGACCGCACCGTGTAGCCGCGGATCGCGTACACGGGGGCGTGGGTGCCCGCGTCCAGATCGGCCAACTCGACGGTCTGCACCCCGGTGGCCTGATCCGTCATCACGAGCCAACCCGTGCCGGTGCCCTCGATGGCGGCGTAGCTGTCGAACGTGGCGTTCGTGGTGGCCTCGTCGAGCACGAACCCGCTCGTGGACGGGCCCGCGAGGTCCACGATCTCGAAGCCCCCGTCGAGGTTCGGGGTCACGGTGCCGAGGCGGCCATCGAACACCTGGGTGCCCTGGTCCTGCACGTAGACCGTGTCACCAATCCGGTGGCCGATCCCTCCCACGAGCGTTCCGGACAACGCGAGCGCCCAATTCACGGCGCGTGAGGCCGTGTCGAGTTGGAGCAGCTGCGGCGTGCCATACACCCCGCGCGGCTCGTCGTGTCCTGCGAGCACCACGTACGTATAGGGCCCGATCTCGGCGATGGAGGCAGGCTCGGCGGTGCCTGCGCTGTCCCGCCAGCCGTCCAGATCGATGGTCTCCGTCACGACGCCGGCATCGTCGAACACATCGATCCGCGCTTCATTGTAGAGCGACACCCACCACTCGTCGTCGATAGAGACGATATCCCACGGATACGCGTCGGCGGCGAGCACCCACCCTGCGTCCAACGTGCCGGTGACGGGGTCGAGCTGGCGGATGGTGTCGGCCGTGCCCGTGTTCCGCGCGACCATGAACACCGTCCCCGCCTCGCACCCCACCATGTTGTCCGCGGTTGCGAGCGCCGCACCGGTCACGATGGGCGTTCCCGACGGCCAGTCGTACACCGAGTACGTGCCCTCGTCGGCGGCCCAATCGGCGTAGGTCGCCACGAGCACCCGCGCGGCGGGCGGCTCCTCGGGGGATTCGGTGTCACCGGTGTCGTCCCAGTCGTCGGTGTCATCGGTGTCGGGGCAGCCGTCGTCGCGGTCGCAGGCATCCTCCGCCGTGTCGATTGGGGCGGTGTCGGCGCCGGTGTCGCAGTCATCGCGATCGCAGAGTTCGTCGGTGTCGGTGTCGGTGTCGGTGTCGGTGTCTGTGGTGTCGGCGGTGTCGCAGATGTCGCGGTCGCAGGAGTCGGTGTCGGTGTCCGCGTCTGAATCGGAGTCGGTATCCGAGTCGGTGTCGGTGTCCGAGTCGGTGTCCGAGTCGCTGTCGGTGTCGGTGTCCGAGTCGGTGTCGGTGTCGGTGTCGGTGTCGGTATCGGTATCCGTGTCCGTGTCGGTGTCGGTGTCGGTGTCCGAGTCGGTGTCGGTGTCCGAATCGGTGTCCGAATCGGTGTCCGCGTCGGTGTCGGTGTCGGTGTCCGCGCTGTCGACCGGTGCGCCCGTGTCTACGGGCTGCTTGAGGTCGCAGGCCAGGAGCGCGAGGGGAAGGAGCAGGAGGAGGCGCATCGCTCGGATGATGCCTCGGATCGAGCGGGGGTGCAGCACCCCGGTGCGGGTTCCGGTGACCTTCTTCCGGATGGCGGGGCGGCGAAGGCGGGCCCACTCGGTCACCGGGTGTGGAGCCGCCGGGGGCGCCCCCGCGCGGACGCGGGCCGGGTCGGCTGCGGGCGAGCGGCGGAGCCGCTCGGTCGGTCGGGCGAAGCAGCGTTTCCCTCACGTCGACGTCCACGCGCCCGACCGGACCAGCCGCCTGGGGCGGCTGCCCTCCGCGCCCCTGGCGCGGCGTTTCGGTGGGTTGCCCGGCGTGGACACGCGGCGCCTCGGGTGGGGTCGGCGGCCCGACGGAGGCCGGGCCGGCCCCACTTCTTGCGGCTATCGGGGTCATGCCCCCGCCAGTGGGCCGTTTGTGGAGCCATGTCACCCCGAGTGCACGCGGGTACCGAGCCATCGGCGGATTCACGGCGTTTGCCCGTTCCCGCCCGTGGGGCAAACCGTGGTGGCCCCTTCAAAACGTTCATTCACGCCGGCATGACTTCGAAAAAGCGGCGTTCGGAGGGGCATGGGGGGTTCCCCGGGCCGCACCCAGGTTGGCGCCCCGATCGACATCCACTTCAGCCGGTCCCACGGCGCTCCCACCGCTGGACCTGCTCCTCAGCGGGTGCCTCCATCGGCCATTCACGGGGGGACCTGCGCCAGGCCCCCCGCGTTATGGCCGATCCAAAGCCCGTGATCGGCCATTCAAGGGGGGACCTGCGCCAGGCCCCCTGCCTTGTGGCCGATCCGACGCCCTCCACCGGCCATTCAAGGGGGGACCTGCGCCAGGTCCCCCGCGTTGTGGCCGATCGCTCCGCCGCACACCTGCGCGGCCGCCGCCCGCCCGCCGCGGACGCAGCGCCGGTCCACGGCGGCCCGCCCACCACCTTAAAGCCCACCCCCACCCCGCGCGAGGGGGACTGGAGGGTGGCGCGGGGCTCCCCGCATCCGATCACCACGCGATGCCCAACCGCCCGCGCCAGTCCGGCCGGCACGCAGCCGGCCGACTGCGAGCGCGACCGCCATTCCCTCCCGCCGCCCGCCCGCCGCGGACGCAGCGCCGCTCCACGGCGGCCCGCCCACCACCCTAAAGCCCACCCCCACCCCGCGCGAGGGGGACTGGAGGGTGGCGCGGGCGCCCCAGGACTCGAAAACCACGCCTCCGCCGGTCCGCCCGCGCCAGTCCGGCCGGCACCGAGCCGGCCGACGGAGGGCTCACGCCCGACCCCGCAAGACCCCCGGCCCCGCAGGGGCGCGCCCCCCACCTACCGCCCCCGCTTCTTCTCCCTGAACCGCGTCTCCCCATACACCGCCGCCTCCACCCACCCCTGCGGCGCGCCGTCCGCGTAGGCCATCTCGGCCTTCAGGAACAACCACGGCACGGGCCGCACGCGCACGCCCGCCGCGGCGCCGGGCAAGGTGCCGAGCCACTCGCCGCGCACCACGGGGGTCACGACGCCGTCGGGGAGGATGTCCAGCTCGACGTGGCCGGCGAACGGCGCGTTCCAGCCGCCGGTGACCTGGGCCAGGAGCAGCACGCTGTCGAAGTCGAAGCTGGCGTCGGCCTGCGCCGCCACCGAGGGGCGATCGGGCCACGCGAACACGCCGCCGGCCACACGCACGTTGTCGCTCGTGATGCGGCCGTGCACGCCAGCAATCAGGAGTGCGGCGACGACCTGGCTCCCCACCGGCCCGAGCAGGTTCAGCCCCGCGCCCAGGTCCAGGCCCCCCAGGAAGGCCACGCCGCGGTCGCGGTCGCCGAAGCCGACCTCGGCGCCGAGGAACGAGCCCGGCAGCACGCGGCGGTCGGCCATGGACCACGTGACCAGGGCGTTGTCCCAGCCGTCCACCGCCTCGAGGCGCCACGGGGCAGGCGCGATGCCGGCCTGGAGCCACACCGGGCCGGTGTCGCCGCCCACGGTGAGCTGCTCGGGCACCAGCGCGAAGAACACGGGCGCGGGAGTGAACCCCAGCCGCGCATCGAGCGCGACCACGGCCTCGAACCCCCCGTGCACGACCGTCACGTTCCCCTCCGCCTGCCGCATGCCGGCCTGGCCGGTCCACGCGCCGGGGGCGTGCACCACCCCCGCGGCGAGGTCCACGCCGCCGCCCAGCGTCACGTCCGCCGCGTGCGCCCCCGCCACGATCCCGAGCAGCACCATGTCTCCTCCCTGAGGTACTGTTTAGCCCTTCTCTTGCCGCGTCAAGCCTGATACGCTGACACCGCCCTTTCTCCCCCCGCCGCCGGCCACTGGTGCGCTCTCGCGGCGCGCCCTTCCACCGCCGGCACCTGGCGCCTCGACGGCCCCCGGAGCTCCATGGAACCCGCGGTCGATCCCTTCCACCCGCTGCTCCGCCTGCTCGAGCGCTACCGCAACGACGTGCACTACCTGCGGCCGCCCGCCGGCGAGCAGGCGATCCCCGAGGTCCAGAAGCACCTCGGCCGCGAGATCCCGCCGTCGCTGCTGCATTTTCTCACCCGATGGAACGGCGCGACCCTCTTCCGCGGCGCCCTGCGCGTGCGCGGCGTGGCCGACTTTGCGCCGCCGCGTCCCGACGTTCCCGAGGTGATCCTCTTCGCCGACGGCCCCAAGGACGACGATCGCTGGGGCTACGCCGCCGTGCCCGACGGCCACCACTTCGGCCGGTGGGACGGCGAGCGCCTCGTGGCCCAGCACGAACACTTCAACCGCTGGCTGCTCGCGCAGGCGCGGGTGCTCGACGAGGACCGTCGCGACGAGAGCGGCCAGCTCGAGCTCCGCATGGAGATCGACCCCGAGAACGGCCTGCTCTACTTCCTCTTCGGCGAGCAGCTCCTCGCCGAGGGTGATGGCGACGCCGCGCTCAAGGCCTTCCGCCGCGCCACCGCGCTCGCCCCCGAGACCGCCGCCGCCTGGCAGCGCCTGGGCGAGGCCCTGCTCTCCGTCGACCGCCAGCAGGCCGCCGGCGCGCTGCTCATGGCGCTCCGCCACACCAGCCTGCCCCTGCCCTACCCGGGCGCGCCCGTGGCCGACGCCGGGATCATCCGCTCGCTCGAGCACCACTTCCCCCCGGGCGACGCCGGCTGGGAGCGCGAGCTGCACCACTTCCTCACCGAGCGCTGCACGGACATCCGCCACGCCGACGGCGCCGAGCTGTTCGAGGCCGCCTGCCTCGCGATGGTGCGCGTGCACCTGTCCCGCGGTGACCGCTCCGGCGCCCGCGACGCGCTCCAGGCCCTCCGCGACCGCGCCGCCACCTACTCGCGCGTGCCCGAGCTCCCCAACCTGCACCTCACGCTGGTCTCGCTCGACACCGACCTCGGCCACCACGACGAGGCGGAAGACAGCCTGCGCCGCCTGCGCCGCCACCCCGACGCGCAGGTGCGCGCCCGCGGCGACCTCGCGCTGGCCCGCATCGCCCTGCTCCGCGAAGAGCCCTGGGCCGAGGACATCGCGCGCGACGCGCTCGCCGTGCTCAAGAGCCCCGCCGACCGGTGTGACGCGTGGATCCTCCTCGCCGAGAAGCGTGACGCCGGCGCGCTCGACGAGGCCGCCCGCCTCGTGAACCTCCTGGGTGACCCGGTGCGCGGCGCGCGCGTGTCCCTCCTCCGCGGCGACACGTGCCGCGACGCCGGCGATCTCCCCGCCGCCTACCAGCACTATCTCGCGTGCGGCGCCGACCCCGAGACCCGGCTCCGCGCCGAGGTCCGCATCGGCGACCTCGCGCCCGATCCCGCCGACGCGCTGCCCCACTACGCCGCCGCCGTGTCCGGCTACCAGGAGCTCCAGCTGCCCCTGCGCGAGGCGTGGGCGCGGCTCCGGCTCGTGCGGTGCGGCGATCCCTCCCAGGCCGAGCAGGCCCAGCGCCTGTTCAAGACCGCGGGCCTCGCCGCCGGCGTCGCCGCCGCGGATACGCTCGTCGGCCGCACGGGCCAGAGCCTGACGTGGCACTTGAACCTCGCCGCGGAGCTCGCCCGCCAGCGCCACGACGCCCAGCGTCTCCGCCCGCCGCTCGGGCGCGCCGACGCCGACCGCCCCGAGCGCCGCCTCATGGCGCACCGCCGCGCGATCGGCGGTTGCGACGCGCGCATCGTCCCCATCCTCGCCGAGGACATCCTCACCGAGCTCCGTCGCCTCCAGCAGTCCGACGGCCGCGCCCGCGATCCCGCCGCCATGCGGTTCGTGGCGGGGGTCGACCTCTTGGCCGGCCACCCCTCGTGGGAGGCCGCGCAGGTGCTCATGGGCCTGTTGCGCGAGGACGTGCAGCCCGACGTGGCCGCCCGCGCCCTCCTCGGCGCGCTCGCGCGGTCGCCCAACATGGTGCTCGTCGAGCAGCTCCTCGCCGCCCTCCGCACGCTCAACGAGCCCCGCGCGCTCGCGTCGGTGGCCGAGGTGCTCGGGTGGCGTCGCGAGCCCGAGGCCGCCCCGCGCCTCCGCGAGCTCGCCGTCCACGGCTCCTTGCCCGTTCGCCGCGCCGCGATCACCGCCCTCGGCCGCATCGGCGACGCCGACGCCATCGATCTGATCCTGCCCGCGCTGGATGAGCCCGACCTCGCCGAGGCCGCCTCCATCGCCCTGCTCGTGCTCGGCGAGTGGCGCGGCGTCGATTTCCACGGCCAGGCCCTCGCCAGCGGCACCACCGGCCTGTCCCGCTCGCCGGGCGAGCTCGTGGGGCGTCACGGCGGCCCGTCCTACCTGTTGCTGCTGCTCTCGGTCGCCGACCGCGAGGGCCCCGAGGCGCTCGGCGCCATCCAGGGCCTCGGCCTGCTCGGCAGCGTGCGCGCCGTGCCCCGCCTCATCGAGCTCGTCGGCACGCGCGAGAGCATGAAGCAGGCCGCCGCGGCCGCCGCGCTCGAGGTCCTCACCGGCCACCGCATCGATCTCGAGGAGGCCCATCCCCGCCAGCGCTGGGACGCGTGGTGGGCCGAGCACCGCGGCCGTTTCGCCGACGGCCAACGCTGGCGCGGCGGCCATCCCCTCACCGTGCGCGCCCTCGTGGATCGCCTCGGTCACGACGATCCCCAGGTGCGCCAGACCTCCTACGACGAGCTCGTCATCACCACCGGCGCCCCCCTCCCCTTCGACGCGGACGGCCCCTGGCGCATGCAGCTCGCCCACCGCGCCGGCTGGGCCCGCTGGTACGCCGACCACGCGCACGAGCTGCCGCAGACCGGGTGGTTGTTCCACGGGGACGGGGTGGGGTAGCTCTCCTCCGGGATCTGGGCGCGACCCCGCGGCGGGGTCGGCGTCCGCCGGGGTCGCCCTTCGGGCTCCGTTGGCGCGTCGGCGGCCGGCCGCCGGGCGCCGAACCGGCCGCGCCCGCGCGGCCGCCCTCTGGGTGCCTCGCGCGGGGCCCGGTCGACGGCGCCGCGTCCAGCAACCCCGGACCTGACCGTCAGGTGCCGAGTTGCTGGACGCCCAGTCCAGCAACGCCGAACCTGACCGGCAGGTGGCGAGTTGCTGGACGCCCAGTCCAGCAACGCCGCACCTCACCGCCAGGTGGCGAGTTGCTGGACGCCGGGTCCAGCAACGCCGGACCTGACCGGCAGGTGGCGAGTTGCTGGACGCCCAGTCCAGCAACGCCGCACCTCACCGCCAGGTGGCGAGT
>JAZKFH010000041.1:0-47700 GCA_040386535.1 Myxococcota bacterium
GGTGTCGGTGTCGGTGTCGGTGTCGGTGTCGGTGTCGGTGTCGGTGTCGGTGTCCCCAGCGGTATCAGTGTCGGTATCGGTGTCCGCAGGGACGCCGGTCTCGTCCCCCTTGTCCGCGTCGGCGCACCCCGCGAGGAGGAGCAGGACGGGGACGAGGCAGGCCGACGCGCGGGGCAGGAGGGACATCACCCCACCGTACCCCGACGTGAGCGCGACGCGCTCGCGGTTCTACGAACCCGTCACCGGCACGAGCGCGTACCGCCCGTAGGCGACGAACGACGCCATCACCAACATGACGACGCTGAAGACGAGGGGGTTTTCCGCGGTCAGCGCCGTCGAGTAGCGCGCGTAGAGCACGGAGAGCGCCAACGTCTCCACCACCAGCACGGCGGCGGCCAGCGGGGTCAACACCGGCATCCACTTCATCGCGGCCGGGACGATCAACAGGATGCCGCACGCCATCTCGAGCACGCCGAGCGCGCGCCACCCCGCGTGCGGGAGCGCCGGAAACTGTGCCGCGACGGCGGCGAATTGGAACGCCTTGAAATAGCCGCCCGCGACGCAGAGAAGGGCGAGCACGGCCTGCACGACCCACAACAGGATGTTCATCGGTGAAATCTCCTCGATCGGCGCCCGGCTGCATCGAGACGCTCGATGCGGTCCGCCGGGGCACAATCGACTTGACGAAGCATAAGTGAGCGCCTATTGGTTGTCCATGCAGAGCGCGGCCGTCGTCGAGAACAAGGTCTTCCAGGCGCTGGCGGATCCCAGCCGCCGGGCGATCTTCGAGTCGCTCACGCGGGGCGAAGCGGCCGTGAAGGATCTGACCGCGCGCTTCGACATCTCGCAGCCCGCGGTCTCGCAGCACCTCGCCATGTTGAAGGACGCGGGCCTGGTGCACGGCCGGCGCGAGGGGCGCTGCGTCTACTACCGGGTGGAGCCGCGCGGGATGAAGCCGCTCCTCGACTGGATCGCGCACTACCGCGCGTTCTGGACGGACCACGTCGACCGCCTCGAACAGCTCCTGGAGAAGATGGACGAATGAGTGTCACCGACAAGACCGAACCCTCGCAGACCCAGACCATCTCGTTGGACTTCGACCTGCGTCATGCGCCGGAGAAGGTGTGGCGCGCCCTCACCGACCCGGTCCTGCTCGCCGAGTGGCTGCTGCCCGTCGTCGATCTGAAGCTCGCGCCGGGGGCGGCGTTCGCGTTCAAGACGCAGCCGTTTCCGGGGTGGGACGGCACCGTGAACTGCCGGATGCTCGAGATCGAGCCGCTTCGCAAGCTCAGCTACACGTGGGTCGTCGGCGACATGGAGCTCGACACGGTCGTGTCGTTCACGCTCACGCCCACGTCGTCGGGCACGCGCATGTCGCTGGTGCAGTCGGGCTTCAAGCCGAACCAGAAGCAGAACTTCGGCGGTGCACGGTACGGCCTCAAGATGATGGGCGAGAAGCTCGTCGCCCTGCTCGACAGGAGCGCGCAATGAAGGCCAAACGAGACGCGAAGGCCGGGCCCGGCGCGCCCGGCGAGAAGGGCGTGGTCCTCCTCTCGGGCGGCAACCCCCAGATCGCGAAGGGGGACGGCGACGCCCCGGTGCAGGCGTACATCGCCGCGATGCCGGGGTGGAAGAGCGAGATGGGGAAGCGCCTCGACGCGCTCATCGTCCGGACCGTCCCCGACGTGCGCAAGGCGGTGAGGTGGAACTCGCCGTTCTACGGCGTCGAGGGTCAGGGTTGGTTCCTGGGGTTCCACACGTTCACGCGGTACGTGAAGGTGACCTTCTTCCGTGGCACGTCGCTACGACCGGTCCCGCCGGGCCCCAGCAAGGTGCAGGACACCCGGTACCTCGACATCCACGAGGGCGACCCGCTCGACGAGGCCCAGTTCGTGACGTGGGTGGAGCAGGCGGCCGCGTTGCCCGGCTGGGTGCCGTAGGCGATCCGCCCTCACCCGCGCCCTATTTCCCGCTGTTCAACAAGGGCACCTCGGGCACCTCGCCGCCGGCGCCGCTCACCGGGATGCCACAATAGGCGGCGACCGCCGGCCAGATGTCGAGGATCGAGATCGCGAGCGAGGCCAGCAGCGGCCCGAGGAAGGCACCCGGCACGCCGAGAAAGGCGATGCCGCCGACGATCGCGATGAGGCTCACCAGGGGGTGCATCTCCTCGCGCCCGCGCAGCACCATCGGCCGCACCACGTTGTCGATGAGGCCGACCGCGATGCCGATGCCCACCATGATGGCGGCCTTGCCGGGGTGGCCGTTCATGTAGAGGTAGCCCACCGCGGAGCCCCACACCGGCACGGTGCCGACGGTGGGGATCCAGGCGAGCACGAACGAGAGGCCGGCGGCCAGGAACGCGGCGGGGACCCCCAGCGCGACGAAGCCGACGAGGATGGTGAGGGCTTGCGCGCCCGAGGCGGCGATCGAGGCGAGCACGACCGCGGTCGTGGCGCTGCGAAACGAGGCCACCAGCGTGAGGCGGATCTGCCGGGAGAGGGGAACCTTCTCCGCGATCCACTTGAAGGCGCGCCGGCCGTCGACCAGGAAGAAGTAGGTGGCGAGCGCCACCAGGACGAGCTGGAGGATCATGTCCGGCAGCATGCCGAGCTGCGCGAGGACCACGCCGCTGACGGACTGCGCGACGCTGGTCACGGCCTCGCGGAGCTGCACCCGCACCTCTTCAGGGCTGCCGAAGGCGTCGGTGAACGGCAACGTGCGCTGGACCATCGAGGCGAGCCCGTCTCCCGTGAGCGTCTCGCTCGCCGACACCTGGTCGACCACCACCGCGGCCTGCCGCACCGCCCCGACGACCAGGAGCGTGATGGGGACGAGCACGAGCACCAACACGCCCAGGGTGACGACGAGCCCCGCCCACACCGGCTTGAGGCGCTTGCGCAGCCGCGCGTAGAGCGGTTGGCACAGCACCGCCAGGACCGCCCCGCTGGCCAGGCTCACGAGGTACGGCGAGATCATGACGAACAGCGGCACCAGCACGAGCAGCGCCAACAGCAGGTACGTCAACAGGGTGGGGCGGCGGTAGTCCGACGCGGGTGCGGAGTCCATGGGCGCGAGGCTCTGGTTGGCGCCTCCCTACGCCAGAGGCCGCGCTCCGTCCGCTCCCCACGACCGAATGCGCGCAAACGCGACCGTTCGCCATGGAACGTATCCGCCCATGGATACGAAACCGTATAGGTCGAGGCCGCGCGGGACCGCCCGCTTCGCGCTCCCGGATGTAATCTGGGGGCGACACCTCACACCGGACCCTCGCCATGCGCACCCTCGCCCTGCTCCTGCTCGCGGCCTGCGACGACACCATCTTCCCCGCGCCGACCCACGGCGGCGGCGGCGAGGTGGGCGAGGGATACTGCGGCGTGCAGACGATCTTCGCGTCGCAATGTGTGGCCTGTCACAGCACGGGGGGCCGCGCGGGCGGCCTGGACCTGGAGACATCGGCCCACAGTGCGCTCGTGGGCGTCTCCAGCGCGTTGTACCCCGACCGGACCCTGGTGGTGCCGGGCGCCCCCGACGCGTCGTTCCTGTACGCCAAGGTCACGGGCGCCGCCGCCGCGTCGGAGGGCACCCCCATGCCGCCCTCCGCCGGCCTGTCCGCGGAAGACGCCGCCGTGCTCCGCGCCTGGATCGCGGATGGCGCGAGCGAGGCGTGCACCGATGTCATCGATCCGAGCGACGGGCACCACCCCCCGGGGTGGGAGGCGCCCGACGTGCACGGCATGGCGGCCAAGCACCAGGACCAGACCTGCGTGATGTGTCATGGCCCCGACCTCGCGGGCGGCGACGTCGGCGTGTCGTGTGACACGTGTCACGAGGACGGGGGCCCGGGAACGGCGTGGCGCACCGACTGCACCTTCTGCCACGGCGGTGTCGACAATCTCACGGGCGCGCCCCCCGAGGGCATCTCCGACGAGACGGACGCGGCGGACACGAGTTTTCCGGTGCACACCACCCACGTGCAGGACACGTCGTTCAAGTCGGCGTTCGATTGTGTGCAGTGCCATGTCAAGCCCACCGACGTGCTCTCCTCCGGCCACGTGTTCCTCGGGGACACGACCCCCGGCGTCGCCGATCTGAGCTTCGTCGCCGGCCTCTCCCCGGCCGCGGAGTGGGAGCGCGGCACCTGCTCCAACCTCTATTGCCACGGAAACGGCCGCTCGGATAACGGCTCCGTCAGCGTCGACTCCACCGTGCGCTGCGGCTCCTGCCACGCCGTGCAGGCGAGCGGCGAGGACGCGTGGGAGCGCCTCTCCGCGCCCCACGAGGACCACCTCGAAGAGGGCGTCACGTGCAACGAGTGCCACGGCGAGGTGGTGAGCGCCGGCGATGTCATCGCCCACCCGGAGCTCCACGTGAACGGCAGCGTCAGCGTCCGCCTCCCCTCGGGGATGACCCGCGCGTCCGAGACGTGCACCGGGAGCTGCCACGGCGAGAGCCATGGGGGGCGGCGGTGGGAGGATGACTGACCCGCGCCGAGCGGCTCCGCGTCAGTCCGCGAGCGTAGGATCGTCGTAGCCGGCGCTGCCGTCGCCATCCCGATCGTCGTGCAGGCTCATCACCTCCTCCACGCGCGCCTCGAAGGCCTCGAGGAGCCCGCTCTCGTAGTCCTCGTCGATGCGCAGGACGCCGTCGCCGCCGGGCGTGCCGCTGTCGAGATCGATGTCCGCGAGCCACACGCCGAGGTCGAACGCGAGCACGAGGCGATCGGTGCCGGTGTCGAGGGGGAAGGGGGCGCCGCTGCTGCGCAGATCGACCTCGAAGCGCTCGCGGGAGCGGATCACGAAGGGGGTGTGGTCCACGCGCCGCCCCTCGATGTACACGGCGTGGTCGTCCATCCCGGCGGGGAGGCCGTCGGGAGCGCCATCCGCACGGTCCATCCGCACGCGGAGGCGGCAGTAGTCGCCGGTGGCCGCGGGGATGTCGACGACGAACGGCTCGGCGGCGAGCAGGTCGATGGCGAAGGGGCCCTCGGCGTCGAATTCGACCTCGCCCGGGGCGTCGCACGCGTCGCCTTGCACCAGCCGCACGTCGTCGAGGACGGTGTAGGCGGCGTCGATGGTGACCGACGGCACGTGGTCGATGGTCACGCGCTCGTCGGAGGAGGCGCCGCTCACCGCCATGTGCACGTCGAGCTCGGGGTTGCCGGTCTCGGTCACGCAGCCGACGAGGAGGAGCAGGGGGAGCGAGCGGATCACGGCTTGTCCTGGGTCCCGGCCTCGGCGGCGCGGGAGGTCGAGAGCGGAAAGAGCTGCATGTTGAGCTGGATCACCTGATCGCCGTCGGTCTCCTCGCTCGCGAGGGCGATGAGCTCCTGGCGGAACGTCCGGATGCGCGCCTTGATCTCGGCGAGGTGGCCCGCGCCCACGCAGAAGGTGACCGAGGTGATGTCGCGCGAGGCCGCGGGCACCAGATCGATCGCGGCGGCGGCGCGCCCCATCATCGCGCGGTGGTAGTTCCCGATGTGCAGCCCGCGGGTCTCGGGCCCCGTCGTGAGCACCGCCGTGGTCTGAACGAGGCACCCGTCGGCGTCCCAGGAGAGCAGGCCGAGCGCGAGCAGCGTGTCGAGCGCCTGTTGGGCCTCCTGCTTGCGCACGGGCGGCATCATCCTCGCCGCAATCCACTCCGGGTCGGCCCGGAAATCGCGCCGCAGCGCCAGCTCGCGGATGGCCGGCACGTACCAGTTCGCGTGGTACGCGGCGTGCGCCAGCTCCAGGCGCTGGGCGTGCCGATAGCCGCGAAACGTCGCGAGGCGCTGGTAGATGGCGTTCTTGTCGGCGCTGGTGCGCGCGCGGGTGAACGCGGCGAGGTCGACGAAGTAGGCGGCCGCGTTGCCCTCGAGCCCGAGCGCCTTGGCGTAGCGCTCGGCCATCTCGGGCGTCAGGTCGCGCTCGCCGTCCATCACCCGCTTGAGGTGGTTCGGGCTCCGCAGCCCGGCGCGCATCGAGAACGCCCGGTAGGAGAACGGCTTTCCCGCGGCGTTCCGCGCCTCGTACGTGTCCCGGAGGAACACGCGCACGTCGAGGTAGTCGAAGACCACCACCGGGGCGCGCGGGGGGCTGCTCGGTTCCATGGGGCCAGGATGCCTCGGGTCGGGGGGTGTCCGCTACCCTGCTCGGGGGCTCGGGGGCGCGCATTCGGATACGGCGGCGCCTGGGCGTGCCCTCCAGGATGTCGGTGAAGCGGGCTTTGTTCGGATTTTGATTCCGGCTGCGGGTGCTGTGGTGGCGCGCGTCCCGGATACGCCGGCGGACGGCCCCCCGGGGGGCGCGCGGTCGCCGTCGGGCAGGCTATGCTCCTCCGGTGTCCACCCCCGTGACCCGACTCCCCCGGCGGTACAACGCGGCGGTCGACTTCGTCGAGCGGCACCTCGTCGAGGGCCGCGGCGCCCACGTCGCCTACGTCGATCACGCCGGCGAGACGACCTACGCGCAGCTCGCTGACCGCGTCGCCCGCATCGCGACGATCGTGCGCGCGCTCGGCGTCGCCCCCGAGCAGCGCGTGCTCCTCTGCCTGCACGACACCGCCGACTTCCCGGCCGTGTTCTTCGGCGCCATCCGCGCGGGCGTGGTGCCCGTGCCCGTCAACACGCTGCTGACCGCCGCCGACTACGCGTATTTCCTGGCGGACAGCCGCGCGCGCGTGCTGTTCGTCAGCGACGCGCTGCTCCCGAAGCTGGCGCCGGCGCTGGCGGGCCTCGCGGATCCGCCGCGCGTCGTGGTCGTGGCGTCGCCGATGGCGCCGGGCGGGGATCTCCTGGGCCCCGACAGCCACCCCACGCTCACGACGCTCCTCGCCGACGCCGAGCCGCTCGCCCTTGCCGCGGACACCACCGCCGACGACGTCGCCTTCTGGTTGTACTCGTCCGGCTCCACGGGGGCGCCCAAGGGCGCGATCCACCTCCATTCGCACCTCGCGCACACCGCCGAGCTCTACGGCCGCGGCGTGCTCGGCATCCACGCGGACGACATCGTCTTCTCCGCGGCCAAGCTGTTCTTCGCGTACGGCCTCGGCAACGCGATGACCTTCCCGCTCTACGTCGGCGCCACCGCCGTGTTGCTCGCCGATCGGCCCACGCCCGCCGCGGTCATGCGCGTGCTCGAGGCGCACCAGCCGACGATCTTCTGCGGCGTGCCCACCTTGTTCGCCTCCATGCTCGCGGACGCGTCGATCGCGGACGCGCGCGGCTCGGCCCGCTTGCGCGCGAGCATCTCCGCGGGCGAGGCGCTGCCCAGGCACACCGGCGAGCGCTGGCGTGCACGCTTCGGCACCGACGTCCTCGACGGCATCGGCTCCACCGAGCTCCTGCACATCTTCCTCTCCAACCGCCACGATGACGTGCGCTACGGCACCACGGGCAAGCCCGTGCCCGGGTACGACGTGAAGCTCCTCGACGAGGAGGGGCGCCCGGTCGCCGACGGCGAGGAGGGCGCGTTGTGGGTGAGCGGCCCCTCGTGTTGCGTCGCGTACTGGAACCAGCGCGAGCGCAGCCTCGCCACCTTCCACGGCCCGTGGATGCGCACCGGCGACCGCTACGTGCGGGACGCCGCGGGCTTGTTCACCTACGTCGGCCGCGGCGACGACATGCTCAAGGTCGGCGGCATCTGGGTGTCGCCCTTCGAGGTGGAGAGCGCGCTCTCTGCCCACGCCGCGGTGCTCGAGTGCGCCGTCGTCGGCCACCCTGACGGCGACGGCCTCATCAAGCCCCGCGCCTTCGTGGTCCTCGTGGCGGGCCTCGCCGCGTCGGACGCGCTCGTGGCCGAGCTCAAGGCCTTCGTCAAGGCGACGCTCGCCCCCTACAAGTACCCGCGGTGGATCGACGTGGTCGACGAATTGCCGAAGACCGCGACGGGGAAGATCCAGCGGTTCAAGTTGCGGGGGTGAGGGGAGGCGGGTTTGGGGGCGCGCGCGGGGGGGGGCGCCATGACCCATGCATGCCGATTTGTTCCTCCGGTGGGACCCATACAATCTAAAAGGTTCCTTCGGCGAGCGCCGGGCCGTTCGGGCCACGGACCAAACGTCACGTTTCGAGCATGGTGAGGCGGGACCCAAGGCGAATGGAACCATCCAGGTGGCATGGGTCCGCCCGAGGGAACTTCACGGGGGGCATGCGTGCGGCCGAGGGCACACGGGCGCCCCGGGGCCGCGAGGACGCGGCCCCGTCGGCCCCCTCCAGTCGCGCGGCGGAGCCGCTTGGTCCCGCCGCGGACGGCGGGGACCGGCCGCCCGAGGCGGCCGACTTCCGGGCGCCTGGCGCGGCCACGGAGGCGGTGGGTGTCATCCACTTCAGTCGGCCGGCCAGCGCCAAGCCCGCCCCGCGGACCGCAGTCGAGCGATGCCTTGTCATCGGCCGACTGCGGTCCTCCCAGGCGGACCGCAGTCGAGAGATGCTCGGTCATCGGCCGACTGCGGTCCTCCCAGGCGGACCGCAGTCGAGAAATGCTCGGTCATCGGCTGACTGCGGTCCTCCCCGTGAACCAAACTCGACGCTCTGGCCAGGACCGACTGAAACCGATCACACCCGGAGGTGGTACCTGCTCGCCAGGGGGTGGCTCGGTGGCCGCTGGGCGGTACCTGTCACGTTCGTCGTGACGCAGCTTACACGTGGCGATCGAGCCGCCGACATCCCCGCGCCAGGGGGGCCGGAGCGGGGCCGTCCGCGGCCCGTCCCGCGCTCGGCGCGGACCGAGGCGCCTCGCCGAGCGCGGAGGACACCCGCCCACCCGCGTCCGCGCGGGTGTGGGGCGCCCGATCACTCGCGCCGCGCCACTGCCCGCCTCCGCCCCGTCACTCCCCCCGCAACCGCGACTGGAGCCCCGAGTAACGCCGGGCCTCCGCGAAGAAGCGCCACGTGCCCACCACCAGGAGCCCGCTGCCGAACACGACGCCGACCAGGCCCAGCGCGCGGTCGGCCGGGCTGGTGGGGAAGAGGCGCCACAAGGTCGCCCCGGCGGCCGCGAAGCCGAGCGCGGTGCGGAGGTAGGCCAACAACGTGCGCTCGTTGGCGAGGCGGGTGCGGTCGAGGGCGAGCTGGTCGGCCAGGGAGGCGGGCATGCGCGCCGAGTAGCCCGGCGTGGCGCCACTCGGCCGGGCGGAACGCGCGAAAGTGCCGGGAGGCGTAGCTATAGCAGGAGTGTACGTCAGGCTGCGCCATGCTGATGTTCGTTCTTGCCGCGCACGCCGCGGATCCGACCGCGCTCGCGCCATTTCGTATCGGTGCGGCCGAACGTGGCAACCTCGAGATCGAACAGGAGGATTGGACGGCCGAGCTCTCCGCCGCGCTCACGGAGGCGGGGAGCCCGGTCGACAATGGCGCTGCGGCGCGGCTCAGCGCGGTGGTCCGCACCTCGGCGTGCCTCCGTGTGTGGGAAGGGGCCCTGTCGCTCAAGCGTTGTCTCCCCACGGACATGGACCAGGCGCTGCACGCCACGGTGGTGATCGCGTCCGGCAACTCGACCGGGAGCGGCGTGCTCGTATCTCCCGACGGGTGGGTGCTCACCGCGGCCCACGTCATCGGCACCACCGGGACCCCCACCGTGCGCACGCGCGGCGGTGTCACCGCCCCGGCGACCGTCGTGCGCATCGACCGGGACCACGCTCTCGCGCTGCCTGCTCGAGCCGTAGCACCCCGCTCGGAGCCGCTCACCGGCACCGCCGCTTGACCGCGTACCCATACGGCACCGGCCAACTTGGCTCCTGGTCGAGCGTGTGTTGGGACTTCAGGGCCCAGTAGGGCTCGCGGAGCAGCTCGCGGCCGAGCATGACGAGGTCGGCGTCGCCGCCGGTGATGATCTCGTCGGCGTGCGCGGTCTCGGTGATGAGGCCGACGGCGGCGGTGGGGATGCCCACCTCCTCGCGGATGCGCCGCGCGAAGGGCACCTGGTAGCCGCGCGCGACGGGGATGTGCGCCCGCGGCGCGCTGCCGCCGGAGGACACGTCCACGAGATCGACGCCCACATCGGCGAGGCGCCCGGAAAGGTGCACCGCCTGCTCGATGTCCCAGGCGCCCGGCACCCAGTCGGTGGCCGAGATCCGGGTGAACAGGAGCAGGTCGTCCGGCATGGCCTGCCGCATCCGGTCGGCCACCCGGCGCACCAGCCGGATGCGATTCTCGAGGTCACCCCCGTAGCGGTCCGTGCGGCGGTTGGAGAGCGGCGAGAGGAACTCGTGGAGCAGGTAGCCGTGCGCGGCGTGCAGCTCGATGACCTGGAACCCGGCCGCGACCGCGCGCCGCGTGGCGGCCTCGAATGCGTGGATGATCGCCTCGATCTCGGCGTCGGTGAGCTCCTTCGGCTCGGGGCCGTGCTCGTCGAAGGGCAGGGCGCTCGGCCCCACCACCTCCCACCCGCCGTCGTGAATCGGAATCCACCCGCCCCCCTCCCAAGGCGGCTTGGAGCTTCCCTTGCGCCCGGCGTGGGCGAGCTGGATGCCGGCCACCGCGCCCTGCTCCTTCACGAACGCCGCGATCGTCACGAGCGGCGCGGCGTGCGCGTCGCTCCAGAGTCCCACGTCGGCGGGGGAGATGCGCCCCTGCGGCGTCACCGCGGTCGCCTCCACACACACGAAGCCGGCGCCGCCCACCGCGCGGCTCCCCAGGTGGACGAGGTGCCAGTTGTGCGCCATCCCCTCGCGCGCCATGTATTGACACATCGGCGACATCGCGATGCGATTGCGGAAGGTCACGCCCCGCAGCGTGAGCGGCGAGAGCAGGTCGTTCTCGGGCACCTCGCGGTCGTGCTCGCTGTCCGTCGGGCTGCGGTGTACGCCCGGCGGGTGGGTCGGTTCCATCGCGCCTCCGTCAGACGCTCGTCGCGTCGTACCGGGGGGCGGGTCACGAAGGTTCTTTCCGTTGGTGGGGGTGGTCGTACGGTGGCGGTGGGCGCCCCCCGCGCGGACGCGGGGCGGGTGCCTTGCGGGGTCGGCCCGTGGGGCCTCCGTCGCCCGGCTGCGCGCCGGTCGACTGGCGCGGGCCTTGACGCTGGCGTGATCGTCGGCCGCCTGGGGGGCCCGCGCCACCCTCCAGGCCCCCTGGCGCGGGGTGGCGTTGGGAGTTGGCGCGGGGGGGGGGCGTCCGAGAATCGTCGCGACATGGCGGCGGGGCGTGGCGCCCGGCGGATCCACCTCTCCGCGGCGGTAGCGTCCCGTCAAGTGGTGTACGACGGTCACGGGGGTGCTCGTCAGGGCCTTCGTGGCCTGGGTGAGGCTGCACCCCGCGTGTTTGGCACCCTGCAGGTGACGAACGGCCTGGGTGAGGCGGCACCCCGCGTGTTTGGCACCCTGTAGGTGACGAACGGCCTGGGTGAGGCGGCACCCCGCGCGTTTGGCACCCTGTAGGTGACGAACGGCCTGGGTGAGGCGGCACCCCGCGCGTTTGGCACCCTGTAGGTGACGAACGGCCTGGGTGAGGGAGCACCCCGCGCGTTTGGCACCCTCCCGCTCGGTCTCCGCTCTTCCGGCCGCCCTCTGGGCCCCGGAGGCACCCCTGTCGAGCAGGTCCCGCTCGGTGGCCGGCGTAGGGCATCGCGACGCCCCGGGTGCCGCCGCGCAAGTGTGTGGGCCCTTCGGCGCGCCGGTGAGGCAGGCGCGTATGGCCCCCGTCCGTCGGCGGCTCGACAAGCGGTTGCGCCGGCCCCGCAAGGGTAGCGTCAAGCGGGACGCCACGCGCGCCGAGCGCCGGGCAGCGCAGCGGCGCTCGCGATGACCATCGTTGCGTACTCGGCGGCCACGCGATCGTAGGGCGCGCCGTGCCGATCCCGGAGCCCTCGCCCGCGGCGTTCCGCATCTGCCCGGTTCCGGAGCGGCACTCGGACGCCGATGGAGGCGGGGTCGCGCTGCCGAGCGCGCCGCCACCATGCCCGCGGCCAGACGCGCCCCCGCCCACGCATCGCCCACCCATCCCCGCGCCCGACACCCCTCACCGACCCGCTCGAGGCGATATCCTCCCGGGATGTCGGAACGAGCCGAGGCCCCCCAGCCGCCCCCGGAAGGCCCGGCGGGCCCCGTAGAGAGCGAGCTCGGCGCCGCCCTCGCGCGGGTCGCGCCGAAGGTCGCGCCCGAGGTGGGCAACGACCTGGAGCAGATCCTGCTCGCGATGGAGCCCGCGGGAGACCTGCCCGCGCGCCTCGAGACGGTGGTCGCGCTCGCCACGTGGCTCCGCGACGCGGCGCCCCTCGATCTGCCCGATCACGCCACGGTCGGCGAGGGGTCGGGGGCCGGGCGCGTATGGCTGCTGGTCGAGGTGCTCCGCGCCGCGCCGCGGTGGCGGGCGGCCCTCGGGCGCCTCGTCACGGGGGTGCTGATGGAGTCCTCCGCGCTGCGCCTGTTCGCGCGCACGGGGCTCCCCTCGGAGCTGCGGTTCTTCTCCGAGTTCGTGGACCGCCTGATCGGGCGCGCGTTGCCCCGCCCGCCCGAGCACGCATGCCTCGCGTCGCTCACCGCCCGCATCTTCCCCGACGCGCGCTCCACGCGCTGGTTGGACGCGGCGCACCCCCCCCTCGTGGTCGACCTCGCCGGGCTGCTGCTCGGCGGGCACGCCGACCTCGCCCTCGCCGCGCGCCAGCAGCTCCACGGCCAGGCGGGCGAGGCGCTGGCCCTGCTGACCATCCGCGCGGCGTCGCTCGGGCTGGATGACGACATCCGCTCGCGCAGCGCGGTCGCGCACGTCGGCAACCTCCCGCTGTTGGCGCTCGCACGCACCGCCGCCGCGTACCTCGGGGCCCGCAGTCGCGCGGACGCGGGAGACCCCGACGGCGAGGCCGAGGCCTCGCGCCTCCGGGCCGAGGCGGTCGCCCACGTGGCGGCGGGGCGTGACGTGCTCGAGCGGGTCGCCACCCACCTCGACGTGGGCGGCGTGAGTGTCGACCTCGTGTTCCGCGTCGAGCTCCTCGGCCGGCTGCTCGATCGGGCCGAGAACCTCCTCGCGCTGCTCGACACCGACCCCCACGAAGCCGCGCACCGTCGTAACCGCGGGGTCCGCTTCTTCCGCGACCTCGTCGGGCAGGCCATCGCCGACCGCAGCCTCGTGGCGTTGGTCCAGCGGAACAGCCGCCTCCTCGCGCGCCGCATCATCGAGCGCGCCGCGGAGACCGGCGAGCACTACATCACCGCGACCCGCGCGGAGTGGCACGCGATGGTGCGCTCGGCGGCGGGCGGGGGCCTGCTCACCGCCGGCACCACCGTCATCAAGTTCTGGCTGGCCGCGGCGCACCTCCCGCTCTTCTTCCAGGCGGCGTTCGCCGGGCTGAACTACGCGAGCAGCTTCGTCGCCCTCCAGGCCCTCGGGTTCACGCTCGCCACCAAGCAGCCCTCGATGACCGCGGCCGCCATCGCCGCCAACATCCACTACGCCGGCCGCGGCGGGCTCGATCCGCTCGTCGAGACCATCGCGCGTACCCTGCGCTCCCAGCTCGCCGCGCTCATCGGCAACCTCGGCATGGTCGTCCCCGCCGCGGTCGGCGTCCACCTCATCTCCACCGGGTGGACCGGCAAGCCGTTCCTCGACTTCGAGACGGCGCACTACGTCATCAAGTCACATCACCCGCTCCACAGCGGCTCCCTGTTCTACGCGGCGCTGACGGGTGTGCTCCTCTGGTTCTCGAGCGTCCTCGGCGGCTGGGGGGAGAACTGGAGCGCGCTGCACCGCTTGCCGGAGGCCATCGCCCAACACCCCACCCTGCTGCGGTGGCTGGGCCCGGCGCGCACCGAGGCCCTGTCCCGCGCCTTCGTGCGCCACGTGTCGGGCATCGGCAGCAACATCTCGCTCGGCCTCCTGCTCGGCGCCACGCCCATCGCCGGCGCGTTCTTCGGCGCCCCGGTGGACGTGCGGCACGTCACCCTCTCCACCGCCAGCCTCACGCTCGCGGGCGCGTCGGTGGGGCCCCTCGCGGTGGTGGAGCCGGCCTTCCGTGAGGCCGTGGTCGGCATCATGCTCATCGGCCTGCTCAACTTCTCCGTCAGCTTCGCCCTGGCGCTCGCGGTGGCCGTGCGCGCGCGCAACGTGCCCTTCAGCGCGGTCGTCGGGCTCCTGGGCGCCGTGATCGTGCGCTTCGTGCGTTACCCGATGAGCTTCTTCTACCCACCCAAGGGTGCGGTTTCGAGCGCGGAGCACTGACATGATCTGGCTCCTCCTCGCGTGCACCTCCGCGCCGCCCGATACCGCGGTGTCCGACACGGCGGATACCGACACGGATACGGATACCGATACCGATACGGACACCGATACGGACACCGACACCGATACGGACACCGACACCGATACGGACACCGACACCGGCACAACGATCGACCCCATCGACGCCGACGCCCACGGGTGGTTCGCCGACCTCGACTGTGACGACACGAACGCCTCCGTCTGGCCCGGCGCGCCCGAGCATTGCGACGGCGTCCGGAACGATTGTGACGCCACGGGCTGGACTGGTACGGAAGAGACGGGCCTCGCCGCCTGGATCGACGCCGCCGGGGTGTACACCGACCTGACCGCCACCTTCGCCGCGGGGACCGACGCCGCCGCCGTCCCCTGGACGCTGCCCGACGAGGGCACGGTGAACCTGTGCCAGGGCGAGTGGTACGTCGCGATGGAGAGCGCCTCGGCCACGACCGTCTCCATCGTCGGGGTGTGGGGCGCCGACGCGACCGGGTGGAGCAGCGACAGTGACACAGGCCGCAGCCTTTTCCTGGCAACCGGCGGCGAGGACGTGCGGGTCGAGGGCCTCCGCATGCATGACGGCGAGGGCGGGCCCGACCGCGGTGACATCTCGGGCCGGAGCGGCGGCGTCGTGTATCTCGGGGGTGGGAGCCTCACGTTGGTCGACATGGTGGTAGAGGCCAACCAGGCCCGCAACGGCGGCGCGATCTACACCGACACGGCCACCCTCACCACGTCCGGCACGCGCTTCGTCGACAACTACGGCGACGCCGGCGGCGTCCTGTACATGGTCCACACCGACGCCACCTTCACCGACACCGTGTTCGCCGACAACTCCGCCTACATGCGCTCTGGTGCGGGCGGCGCGATCGTGCACCTGGGCAGCGGCGCGCTGGTCCTCGACACCTGCGAGGTCACCGGAAACTTCGCCGCGATCGCCGGGGGCATCTACGCGCCCATGACTGCCACCGTGCTCACCGACACCGTGATCTCGGGCAACATCTCCTCGTCCCACCCCGCGATCCGTGGCAGCGAGGTGACCTGTAACAAATCGGGCTCTGTCACGGCCGGCTTCCTCCAGAACGTCGGCGTGGGTGACACCGACGCCGGCTCCCCGGCCGTCTGGGCGGCGACCTCGTTCGTCTCGAACGGCTGCGACTTCGGCACCGGCGCGGCAGACAACACCGGCGGCGACGTGGGCGTGCCCGACGGCGCGACCTACACGTATGGGGACGACGCCACCTTCTCATGTGACACCGCCGGGTGCTACTGACAGGCGAGAGCGGCACGGACGGCCCCCCGCGTTGGTCCCAATCCATCGAAGCCCCCGACCGCGCTGGCAGAGCTGGGTGGGCGCCCCGGGCGGACCCGGGCAGGTCGGCTCCGGGCGCGCGGCTGGCGCCGCTTGGTCGGCCGGGCGAAGCGTCTCCGTGCTCCGGAGGCGGGTGCGCCCGGCCGGACCAGCCGCCCGAGGCGGCTGCCCTCCGCGCCCTTGGCGCAGCCGCCCCGACGGTTGCCCCGGCCGGACCCTCGCGAACCAGCCCCCAACATGCCCGCCCGGCGGCCACCGCTGCGGCCAAGGTCAGGGGACCTTTGGGGAAAGGGGGTGCCTGGATGGCCGCCCTGCGGCCAAGGTCGGGGGACCTTTGGGGAAAGGGGGTGCCTGAATGGCCGCCCTGCGGCCAAGGTCGGGGGACCTTTGGGGAAAGGGGGTGCCTGGATGGCCGGAGCGCGGCCAAGTGCAGGGGACCTTTGCCGAAAGGGGGTGCCTCGGTGGCCACCTGCGGGGCAGGCCAAGGCCACCAACGCGCCGCGCAAGGGCGTGCCCGCCATCTTCGAGAGCCGCGCGGCGCTCGGGATCGCGGCCCACCTCGCCACACCGCCCCGCCTCGGCAGGCGCCGCGCCGCGCTGACAGGCGGCGGGACCAGCGCATCGTCCCCCTGACGGACCGGCACGTCGGCCTCCACCACCCCCGCGAAACCCCGGCCGGGCCCCCGCTCCCTCCGCGGCTCGACTACTGTTTTCCTGGCAACCCCAGTGGCAAACCGAACCGTGGGAACAAGTCCTGCGCGTCGAGAAAGTGGTTCATCCCCACGATGTGGCCGCCCTCGATGTCGAGCACGATGAGCGCCCACGCCACGTGCCCGCCCCCGGGGCCGGCAGAGCGGTATTGGCCGAAGGCGGGCGCGCCGTTGGCGAAGGTTGGGAGCAGGCGCGAGCCGCGGCAGCCGGCGCCCGTGCCGAGGAGCCACGTGCGGATGGACGCATGTCCCTGGAACCACAGGGGGAAGGGCGGCATCGACAGCGTCGCGTCCTCGTGGAGCAGCGCGGTGAGCGCGTCCACGTCGTAGCGCTCGAAGGCGTCGACGTAGCGGTGCAGGAGCGTGGACTCCACGTCGGAGAGCGGCGTGGGCGCCCGGGTGAGGTCGTGGGCGGCGAGCGTGGCGCGGGCGCGTTGGAGCGCGCTGTTGACGGACGCGACGGACGTGTCGAGGCTCTCGGCCACCTCGGCGGCGGGCCAGCCGAGTACCTCGCGGAGCAGCAGCACCGCGCGTTGCCGGGGCGCGAGGTATTGCAGCGCGGCCACGAACGCGAGGCGGATCCCCTCGCGCAGCGTCACGAGCTCGGCGGGATCGGCATCGGCGGGCAGCGCGAGCGCGTCGGGGATGGGCTGGAGCCACCTGGACCCGGGGAGCGCGTCGCCCGGCGGCCCGTGGGGCGAGCCGGCGGGGCCCAGCGCCATCGGACGCTCACGGCGTGCGCGATCCTCGAGGGCGTCGAGACACACCCGCGTCGCGATGCGGTACAGCCACGACCGCACCGACGCGCGCCCCTCGAACCGCTCGAGGCTCCGCCACGCCCGCACCATCGTCTCCTGCACGGCGTCCTCGGCCTCGGACACCGAGCCCAACATGCGGTAGCAGTGCCCGGTCAGCCGCGCGCGGTGCTGCTCGAGGTGGTCGGCGGTCGGCGCGGCGGTCACGACGGTCTGGGAGGGGTGCTCGGCCATCGGCAGGACGTATCCGATCGGGTGCGGCGTGGGAGGGGCGCCGCCTGGGAGCCTCCGCGGGATCCCTCCAGCCACCTGGCGCGGCGTGGCCTCCGGCCTCGGGGCTCGGCTCCGGGAGGAAGATCCCGAAAATGAAAAGGGTGCCCGAACGCCCGGCTGCCCTCGGCCCGCCCGAGCCGCGGTCGGCCTGCCATGGGTGTGCCTGCCAATCGTGGGCGGCCGTCGCAGTACACGCTGGTGCTGGTGGACAGGGAGCGCAGGGGAGGAACGCTCGGCCTTGGTGCGGGGACGCACCCGTCGGGTGGTGTTCACGCGCAGTGAACACCTTCGTCTCGACCGCACACGTGCTCGCCACTAAAAACTGACGCTCGCCCCCACCCAACGGAGCGAGAATGGACATTATCCTGTTTTGGAACGCCGTGGCGATGCGAGCGATCCGGACCGACTACACGACCGACACGGAGGCGATCGATCCGGGGCCCGACGTCCAGCAGCCGGGCCCGACGCACACCTCGCACGCGATGGCGATGGTGCACATCGGGATGTTCAACGCCTTCAGCACGGGGCCCACGTGGCAGGGCTTTGCGTCGGCGCCCGCGGGCATGACCGTCGAGACGCGCCGGGTGGCCGTCTCCAAGGCGGCACGGGACCTGTTGGTGGATCGGTACTCGGCGCAGGCTGCCACGTTCGACGCGGAGTACGTCACGGCGCTCGCCCAGATCGGGCGGAACGCGGACGTCGCGGCCGGCGAGGAGCGGGGCGCCGCCGCCGCCGCCGCCGTCCTCGCCGCGCGGGTGGGGGACGGGTCGAACGCGCCGGACGGGGGGTACGCCCAGCAGCCGGAGGTCTACAAGCACGACGAAAGCCGGGGGAACTTTGGATTCGCGTGGGGGAACGTGCTCCCCTTCTGCGTGGCGAACGTGACCACCCATTTGCCGGGCGTCCCCTGGAATCCGGCTCAGTACGCGATCGACCACGCGGAGGTGCGCGTGAAGGGGAGCGTCGCGACGCCGGCGCATAACCGCAACCCCGTCGAGACCGAGATCGGGCTCTTCTGGGCCTATGACGGCGCGCGCAACATCGGGGTGCCGCCGCTGCTGTACAACCAGGTGGTGCGGGCGATCGTGGCGACGAAGGGCGATGTCACCGAGGAGACCAACGCGCGGTTGTTCGCGGTGGTCAACGTGGCGCTCGCGGACGCCGGCATCCAGTGCTGGGCGGAGAAGTACCACTTCCGGCTGTGGCGCCCGGACCTGGGCATCACCAACCCCGGCAACCACGCCCTCCCGACGCCGTCGGACCCGAACTGGAGGGCGTTCGGAGCCCCGACGACCAACCAGCGTGACCGTCCCGCGGGGACTCCCCCTTTCCCCGCGTACCCCTCCGGCCACGCCACGTTCGGCGCCGCGAGCCTGCGCGCCGCGGAGCTCGTGCTCGCCCTGCCTGAGGGCTTCACCTTCGACTTCACCTCCGACGAGCTCGATGGTGTGGCCGTCGACACCCCCCCGCGGCCGGACGTCGCCGTCACCCACCGCCTGACCATCGACACCGCCATCCGGGAGAACCTCGAGAGTCGCGTGTTCCTCGGCGTCCATTGGCGCTTGGACGGCATCGAGGGAGACAGGAACGGCCGGGTCGTGGGAGAGTTGGTCGCGGCCAACTTTCCCGCGCGGATTCAAGCGTAGGTCGACGCAGGACAGGCGACCGGAGGGCCCCTCGCCGAGACGCGAGGGGCCGACCGCGACCCCGGAGACGGTTGGGGCTCGAGCGGCGCCGCGCCGCGGTGCCCGGGCGCGCGGGCACCCCCGGGATCGACAGGCCCGGAGCGTCGCGCCCGCCGCGGCGCCGTGGGCCTGGGCCTGGCGGCGTCGTGATACGTCCCGCCCCGAACCCGGCAAGGAGCGACATGATCGGCGATTGGCTCATGGATGCCGAGTGGTACGAGATGCTCGTGGCGGGCTACGTCCTGGCGTTCGCGGGCGGGGGAGCCCTCCTGCTGCTCAGGCGGATCGTCTACGGCACCTGGTCCCCAACGCCGTAGAGGGCGGCGGCACGTCGGTCGGCGCCGCGGCCGATCCGGACGCGTACCTCTACTACGGGAGCAGCGACCCCTCGGCGAACGACGCCGCTGGGACCGAGGAGGCGCCGGGGTCGTAGGGGCGAGCCATGGCCGCGCCGGCCGCTCCCACCCCCCTTGCACCAAATCTGCACCCTTCCCCCACGCGAGTTCCGCCGCCGCCGAGGTACACCGGGAGCGTCGTGCCGCTCCTCGCCAACCTCGTGCTGCTCGCCGCCTGGGTCGCCACCCACACGGGCGCGCTGGCGTGGATCGGGACGCACTACACCGACGCCGACCGGCGGCTCGAGGCGCTGCTGCTGGTGGGCGTGGCGGTGCTTGCGTGGCGACGCTTCGGCGGGCCCGTGCCGGCCGCGCGACGCCTCGTCGCCCCCGCCGCGTGGGCCCCGGCGCCGCTCGTGCTGCTCGCCGCCAGCCTGGTCGCCGAGCTCACGCTGGCCCGCTGGCTCGACCTGCACCTGGTGCGCGCATCCGCCTTCGTGCTCGGTGGCTACGCGATCGTAGGGCTGTACGCGCCGCCGGCCACGTGGCGCGCGGGGCTCCCGTGGGTCGGCCTGCTCACGCTCACCTTGCCGTTCGGCCCCTTCGCCGAGGTGTACCTGGGCTTCCCGGCGCGGCTGCTCACCGCCGATCTGGTGCGCGAGGGGCTCGACAGCCTCGGCGTCGCCAGCCTCTCGCGCGACACGATCCTCGTGCTCGACCGGCCCGGCGGCCGCGCGGCCGTGCAGGTCGACGTGCCGTGCGCCGGCGTGCGGAGCCTGTGGGCGGGCGGCGTGTTCCTGCTCGCGGCGGCGTGTGTGGAGGGGCGGCGCCTCGACCGCTGGTTCGGGGCGTCGGTCGTCGTGACCGGGGTGTTGCTCCTGGGGGCCAACACCGTCCGCGTCGCCCTCCTCGTGGTGCTCGGCGCCGTGCTCGACGCACCCGCCGTCGCCGCCGCCGTGCACGTGCCGCTCGGCCTGCTCGGATTCGCCTGGGCCACCGCGGCGGGGTGGCTCGTGCAACGCCACGGCGCCCGCGACCTCGCCGCCGCCCCCGCGCCCCCGATCGCCACAACTCCACGCCCGGCCCTCGCCCCCCTCCTCGCGGCCGGCCTCCTCGCGCTCACGACGCTCACCCCGGCGCCGCGGTCCGCGCCGGCCCCGGCGCTCCCGTTCACCCTCGCGCTCCCCGCCGAGCTGGTGGCGACGTCCATCGCCCCCATCGCCGCCGAGGTCCGCTACTTCGGCGCCATCGGCGTGCCGCCGCCGTCCAAGTGGCGCTTCGCGGGGGACACCACCCCCGACGGCACCCTGCTGGTCGTCCCGTCGCGCGCGTGGCGCGCCCACCACCAGCCCACCGCCTGCCTCATGGGGCAGGGCCACACGGTCGAGGGCCCGTGGACCGTCGCCATCGATCCGATGTTCGCCGTGCGTGTCGCGCGCGTGGACGGCGGCGCCGCCACCGCCGTGTGGTGGTTCCAGGCGCCCGCTCGCACGACCGAGGACCTCTCGGTGCGCACGTGGGCCGCCATCGTCGGCGACGAGGACCGCTGGGTGCTCGTCTCCCTGCTCCTCGAAGGCACGGTCACTCCCGACGCCCTCGCCCCGCTCGTCCGCGCCCTCCACGGCGCCGTCCACACCGGCCTGTCCGCCACCGTCCTCTTGGAGTCCCCATGGGCCGCGTCCGTACCCTCCTGACCCACGGGTTCGCCCAGCTCCTCTTCTGGAGCTGGAACCTCCTGTTCGGCGCGATCGTCCTGGGGGAGCTGCCCGGGCTGGCGCGCGACCTCGTGAGGGAGGCGTGGCACGGCGCCCTGCCATGGGATCTCGCCGCGATCTCCCTCGTGATCCTGGCCTCGCCCTTCCTCGCCGTCGCCGCCTGGGTGCCGCTGCGCAAGGACCCGAAGAAGGTGTTCCGGCTCCTCTTCGGCATCGAGGCGCCGCTGCTCCTGGCCGGCCTCGTACGCCTGGCATTGCTGCGCGAGGTCACGCCCAGCGTGCTCTACCTGCTGCTCGTCATCGGCCTCGCCGGCTTCGTGTTGATGCTCGACCTGTACCGCAAGCGCACGGCGTCGCTCTCCCTGCCCGAGCTCGCCGGCCACGCGGTGCTGCTGGTGACCGCGGGCTGGGTGGGCGCGGTGCTGGTGTTCTACGCGCCGCCCGTGGCGGTGTTCACGGTGCACGCCGCGGATGACCTCTTCGCGGAGTTCGCCCGCTTCCGGTGGCTCGGCAACCCCTTCCGCACCCTCATGAGCGTCGTGTTCGGGTCGTTCGCGGTGTTGACGATGTCGCTCTTCGTGGTGTTCCCCGTCGCCTTCTTCGGCATCTACCTCGGCACCTTCGCGCGGCTGTTCCGGGAGACGGCGGCGCGGGTCGGCCGCGTCCGCACCGGGTTGGCGGCGACGATCGGGGTGATCGTCACGCTCGCGCCCCTCGTGCCGCTCGACCGCCAGCCGCAGATCGAGGCGTTCGCGCGGCTCGAGGCGCCCCCCGCCGACGACGCGACCCGGCGCGCGCTCGTACACGACGTCGAGCAGCTCCGCGCGGGCCTGCTCGACGCCTACCTCGCCCGCCACCGCTACTGGACCAGCAGCGGCGAGGCCAGCCACGTCGGCCAGATGTACAGCTACTCGCGCTCCTGGCGCACCCCGACGCAGCGCGCGGCCAACCCGCAGCCGACGTGGGGGGACAAGATCTCCGCCGGCGCCCAGGCCCGCGGCGACTACGCCCAGGGCCTGTACAACGTGCTCACCCGGCCCTTCGTGTACCAGGGCGAGAGCCTTACGGGCGACAGCCGGCGCGCCGCCGCGCTCTACGCCAACTTCTTCGACCTCCCCATCCAGAAGGGCGAGCAAGCCGCGGTGAGCCGCGCGCTGAACGCCACGTGGGACCGCTCCACCGTCGAGGCCGGGCTGCTCGACGTGAACGGCGAGAAGGTGCACCTCGCGCGCCAGGCGCTCACCGTGGCGGTCATCGGCGACCTCGCGACGGTCCAGCTCGACGAGACCTACCGCAACGAGACCCTCGATCGGCAGGAGATCTTCTACTTCTTCACGCTCCCCGAGTCCGCGGCCGTCACCGGGTTGTGGCTCTCGGACGACCCCGCGGTGCCCGAGAAGTTCCCCGGCGTCTTCGCGCCCCGCGGCGCCGCGCAGCAGGTGTACCTGGAGCAGCGCCAAGAGCGTCGGGATCCCGCGCTGTTGGAGCAGGTCGGCCCGCGCCAGTACCGCCTCCGCGCCTTCCCCATCCTGGGCCGCGCCCGCGAGGGTACCGAGGGTGCGCCGCTCACCGTGCGTCTCACGTACACGACGCCCGTGACCGCGGAGGGCGTGCCCCTCCCGCGCCTGCTGGAGCGCCGCAACATCTACTGGGACGACCGGACCGAGCGAACGGGCATGACGATTCCCGCCGCGGGGATCCTCGATCGCCCCGTCGCCGGCGGGGATCCCTGGCTCCCCCCGTTGCACCCCGCGACCGTCGCCGTGCCACGCGCCCACCGCGTCACCGTCGGCGAGGGCGTCGTCGTGACCGCCACGCCGAACGTGGAGGCGCGGGCGGTTCCCGCGGGTCATCGCTACGCGGTGGTGCTCGACCGCTCCTACTCCATGCGCGCACATGCCTCGGAGGCCACCGAGGCGCTCGCGTACCTGCGCGACACCGTCGGCGCGCGCAACGACCTCGACCTGTACGTCACCGCCGGCTGGGGCGCGGGCGAGCCGGTCCGCCTCGACGCCGTCCCCGCCGATCCCGACGTGCTCTGGTACGGCAGCCTCCTGCCCGACGAGATGCTCGCGCAATACGACGTCCTGCGCGCGGACCAGCGCTACGACGCCGTCCTGCTCCTCACCGACGCCGGCACCTACGACTTCGCGGCGACCGTCCCGCGGGGCGTCCCCGAGACCGGCGGCCCATTGTGGATGGTGCACCTCGGCGGCGCGCTCGCCCCCGCCTACGACGACGCCGTGCTCGAGGCCATCCAGCGCAGCGGCGGCGGCGTCGCCACCTCGGTCGCCGAGGTCGTGGATCGCCTCGCCGTGTGGGACGCCCACGGCGTCGGCGTGGACGCGGTCGACGGCTACCTCTGGCGCGTGGAGGAGGGCGTCGCCGAGGGCGTCGCGGAGGCCGCCGATCCCACCTTCGCCGCCCTGGCCGCGCGCCGCTACGTGCTCCACCAGGCGCGCACCGCGGACATGGCCGATGTCGCCAGCCTCGACGCCGCCCACGCCGTCGCCAAGGCCGCGGGCGTCGTGACGCCCTACAGCTCGCTCCTCGCGCTCGTCGACGACGCCCAGCGCCAACGCCTCGCCGCGCTCGAGGCCGCCGAGGACCGCTTCACCCGCGAGGGCGAGGCCGGCGTCGAGACCCTGACCGCACCCGAGGACCTGTTCGCCGTCACCGCGGTGCCCGAGCCCGAGGAGTGGGCGCTCCTGCTGCTCGGCGGCGCCCTGCTCGTCGCGACGCAGCGGCGGCGGCTGCAGGGGGTGATGGGGCGGTGGGGGCCGGCGCGGTAGGAATGGCTTGCGGCGGCGGCGGTTCGTGTTGGCGGGGGCGCCCCCGCGCGGACGCGGGCGGGTCGGCTCCGGGCGCGCGGCTGGCGCCGCTTGGTCGGCCGGGCGGTGGGCCCTGTCCTGGGCTGGGGCTCCGACGCGCCCGGCCGGACCAGCCGCCGGGGGCGGCTGCCCTCCGCGCCCCTGGCGCGGTCGTAGGGGTGTGCGGTGGCGCGGTGCCGGGCGAGTGGCGGCCAAGTTCGCCGATCATCCAGGATGATGTGCCCTCCATCACCCCCCGCCGCGCTATCCTCTCCGCGAGGCCGCCATGACCCCTTCGATCGCCATGCTGCTCGTCGGGTGCGCGGCCGCGCCCGTTCCGGAGAAGGCGGCGGAGGACCCCCACGCGTGCGCCTCCGCCGACGAGGTGTGCGCGGCGATCGCGCAGGGCGGCTGGGAGCTCGCCCTGCCCGCGGTGGGCACTACGACGGACACCTGGTGGCAAGACACGTGCATCGCGTCCGAGCAGGACAGCGAGTGGTACGGCCACGAGGGGGCGGTGGCGGAGGTCCGGACCGGGTTCTGGTTCGACTACATCTTCGACGGGACCGACTACACGATTCGGTACCCCGACTGCGCCTTCGTCCGGTGGACCGACTTCCCCTCCACGATCGGCAAGGGAGACGGGCTCGACGGCTTGCCGGTGGGTTGGCAATTCGCCTACGGTACCGACGCGGGGCAGGTGGAGGAGCTGCTGCTCGCCGTCGAGGCCTCCTGGCACCGCCGCCGCGGGCCCGACACGGGGACGGCGCTGTACGACACGAACTACGTCTACGACTGGCTGGCGTGGGAGGAGGACGGGCTCCACCGCTGGCGGTTCTGTCGGGTGTTCACGGACCAGTGGTCGTCCGTCTCGTCGCTCCTCTGCCACGACTACACCTACTCGCCCGAGCGGCAGTTGCTCGGGGGCGTCGAGGCGATGGGAGACGAGCTGGCGTGCACGCCCGAGCCCCCGGCGCTCCGATGAGATCGGTCGCGCTGATGGTGGGGCTCTGCGGATGCATCGACACCACGCTCGAAGCGGTCAAGCCCGACGCGGAAGCGGGCGTGCGCGAGCTCGAGGTCGAGCCGCCCATCCTCGACTTCGGGACGGTCGCCTCCACGGAGCCGGTCACCGGGGTGGTCACGCTCACGTCCGTCGGCGATCTGCCCGTCACGGTCTCGACGATCGAGCCGGTAGGCTCGCCCGCCTACGCGATCACCTGGGCCTCCCCCGAGCTCGTGCTCCAGCCGGGGGACAGCGCCGAGGTCATCGTCACCTACGTGCCCGAGAGCTTCGAGGACGAGGGCCAGCTGGTCGTCCGGAGTGACGCCGTCGCGTCCGACCAGGTGGTGGAGCTGATCGGCGCCGGCCCGTTCCCCGGGATCGTGATCACGCCGTCGTCGCTCTACTTCGAGAGCGAGCTGGGCGAGTCGGTTTATGAGGACTTCGTCGTCTCCAGCATCGGCGCCACGGATCTCGAGCTCTCCGACATGACCGTCCAGGGCCCCCGGTTCGTGGCCGAGGGTGCCATCCCGACGGTGCTGGCCCCCGGCGAGACCACGACCGTTCGTGTCACCTACACCCCCGAGGAGGAGGGCGAGACCGCCTCCGGCATGGTGTGGCTCACGACGAACACGCCGCTCGGCTACGCCACCGTGCCGCTCGACGCGCGCGAGGGCCGCCCGTGTATCGGCCTCGGCGAGGCGTGGGACCGCCGGCTGCTCGCCGCCCACACCGACGCGGACCACAACGTGTTCCGCCTGGAGAGCCTCGCCACGGACGACGAGATCTGCATCGACCATTGGTACGTCTGGCTCTCCACTGAATCCCAAGACCTGGGCGCGGGCGACATGGACGCCGACTTCGGCGGCGTCTACCCCGCCGGCTCGCTCAGCCTCCTCCCGGGCGAGTCCCTCCCGTTCGACGGCGGCGGGCGCACCGGCGAGGCGTGGTACTGCCTGGAGCAGGACCAGTACACCCTGCCGAACAAGGACTATGTCTTCCTCGGCGCCCGCGTTCCGGAGCCGCTGCTCGGCTACAAACTCGCTGGGGACCAGGACGCCTCGTGGGCCTGGCAGAACCAGCACCCGGTCATGATCGCCGCGCGGGGGACCAACTTCGTCGGCCTGCCCGGCGGCGGCGGCACCGCTCCCGTCACGATCCGCGCCCTCAACATGGGCAGCCCGAGCGGTTCGGTCGAGCTGCACGAGGCGGTCCCCGCCGGCTACTCGGCCGCCGGCTTCTCCGTCGCGCCCCTCCGCACCGAGCCCGGTGCCGACGGGTCCACGGTCTACGTCTTCGGCGCCCAGCTCTACGGGCGGGAGCCCCAGGGCACCTACGAGCAGGCGCTGTACGACGAGCTCGCGGTCACCTACACCCTCGGCATCCCCCCCTGCAGCGGCCGCCAGTACCTCCCCCCGATGGAGACCCACTGGGACGACAGCGACGGCGTCGCCCGCACGGCCACGGCCAACCCGCTCGTCATCAACTGCGAGTAGCGCGCGGGGAGCCCTCGCCAGTAGTGCCGCGCCCCGTTGCGACTTAGCGTTCCCGTCCCGTGCTGCGCCGCCTCGCCGACTCGGAGTGGACGGCCCTCGCTGTCTGCGCGCTCGCCACCGTGGTGGCGGGCCGCCCGTGGATCCTCGACCCCGCCCTGGGCTTCACGCAGCGCGACACGGGGTTCGCCGCGGTCGGCTACGACTGGCTCCAGACCGCGCTCCTCACCGGGGCGGACCCGTGGGCGACGCCGCTCGGCTGGCCCGCGGTCGACCCGACCACGCACGTCGACTGGATGGCGGGAGAGGCGCTGATCGGGCTGCCGTTCCGCCTCGCGGGGTGGGAGCCGTTCACCAGCCACGAGGCCATCGTCGCAATCGGGTTGTTCGTGTCGGCGTGGGCGTGCCATCGGGCGGCGCGGGCGCTCACGGGCGCGGGGCCACACACGTGGGTGGCGGCGGTGGTGGGCGGGATCGGGGCCGTGCACCTCGCCCACGCCCAGCATGTGAACCTCGTGCACGACGGCGTCGCGGTCGGCGCGGCGGTGCTCGCGGGGGCGGGGCTCGTGACGCGGCGGGCGGCGTGGTGCGTCGCGGGCGGCGGGCTGGCGGGGCTCGCGGGGCACTTCGGGGCCTACATGGGCGTGCACGCGGTGCTGGTGGTCGGCGCGGTGGCCGCGGTGGCGCTCGCGAGCCGGTTGGGAGACGCGCGGAGCTGGGTCGGGCTCGGCCTCGGGGCGCTCGCGGGCGGCGCCACGCTGCTCCCCGTCGTGGCCCGCTACGCCCGCGCGGCCGACGTGCGCGGCGTCGTGATGGACGCGCGCGAGATCGCGGTCGAGTCGTGGGATCCGGCCACCACGTTCTCGCCCAACGCCGGCGCCCTGCTGCACGACCCCTTGTACGCTCCGACCTCGACGCTGGCGGCCCAGGTGGCCCTCCACCCGCCCAACCCCGGCTACGTCGCGGTGATGCTCGCCGGCCTCGGGGGCGTGGCGCTGGCGCGGTCGCGCACGCCGCTGCGGTGGGCGCCGGTGGTCGTGCTGGGGCTCGCGCTCGCGCTCGCGCTGGGGCCCGAGATCGCCTGGAACGGCGCTCCCACCGGCGTTCCCGGGCCGTACCACCTCGTCGATCTCGTGAGCGGCGGGGCGCGCCTGCGCTCCCCCGCGCGGTGGCTCGCGATCGCGCAGGCGGCGGTGGGGATCCTCGCGGCGGCGGGCCTCGCACGGATCGCGCCGCCGTCGGCCAGCGGGGCCCTGCTCGTCGGGACGCTGGCGGTCGGCCTCGCGCTCGGCGAGCTCCCCGTCGCGACCTCCAGCCCGCTCACCAGCGCCCGCATCGAGCCCGCCGCGCGCGCCCTGGCGGCGGTCGAGGGGGAGGGGGCCCTGTACGAGCGGCTGCGCGACGGCTGCACCGCGGGGGAGGCGAGCGTGTTCCGGCTCGCGACGTGGCACGGGCGCCCGCTGGTGGCGGGCAACTACGCGCGGCCGTGGGCACCCTTGCAGCAGATGAACCGGGTGCTCGGCTCCTGGCCCTCGCCCGAGGCCGCCACGCTGCTCCGCGCCGTCGCGACCCGAGTGGTGTACGAACATCCCCCGCTGCCGCCGCTGCCGCCGCTCGCCGGCCGCTGTGACGAGGTTGACGGCCACCGCATCTGCGCGCTCGATCCGCTCCCCGTGCCCGCCGCCCTCACGCCAACCCCGCCGACCCCCGACGCCCCCGTCGTCGCGTTGCGGTGGGCGCGCCCGCCCAAGGAGAAGCGCGTGGAGGTGTGGTGCGGCGACACCGTGCAGACCGTGCTCCCGCCGGTATGGGCGCTGGTCGCGCGCCTCCGCGGCGGGCCCCCCGACGTGGTCCTCGACCCGCCGTGCGCCACGCCGCCAACGGTGCTGGGAGTCGCCGCGGGCGCCCCGTCGTCCACCGGCGTCGTCACCGCCGCGCCCACGCCGCTCTACGCCGTGGACACCGCCGTGTGGCCGCCCCCGCCGCCCCCGCGCCCGCGGTAGCGCCGTCGAACCGCTTGTCACCCGCGGGGATGGCACGTACAGTCCTGCACGGAGGCACGAGCGTGCGGCGCGAAGGCACGTTCACGGTGCCGTAGCGATGCCGTAGCTTGCGGTGGACGCGGCGCGAGCAGCCTCGTGGACAGGGGGCGGGGCCGGCGCTACCATGACCGCCACATGCACGTGCTCTCCTCGATTTTCGCCCTCGTCAGCTGCGCGCCGCCCCTGCCGGACGACGTGACGCCGTGGGAGCCCGCGCCCCTGTCCTGCCCGACGGAGCTGCCCGACGCCCCCGCGCCGGACAGCGCCGAGTGGGCCTCGTCCTCGCCGCCGCTCGGCGGGGACGTGATCATCTTCGGCACCTCCGCGGCGGACCCGGATCTCGTCTACGCGGGCTCGGGGCAGAACGGCATCTTCCGCTCGCACGACCAGGGTTTCACGTGGGACGCCGTCAACGTGAGCGTCGGTCACCTCTACGGACAGTTCGCCATCTCCCAGGCGGACGCGAACTGTCTCGCCTTCACCTCCGGTCAGCCCTACGTGAGCGACGACCAGGGAGAGCACCTTCGCCCCATGTCGCTGGCGCCGGAGGACGCGAGCATCCAGGGCCTCGTCTACGTGGGGCGGAACCTCCTCATGCTCGGCGGCAACGGAGAGGTGTGGTCGGCGCCGGATTGTGGTACCACACCCATCCGCATCGGCACGATCCAATTCGGGGCGCCGCCGCCCTCCTCCGCGCACGCTCACGGACAGATCTCGTCGACGTGGTGGATGGCCGCCCGCGGCGAGGCCGTCTACGCGATGAGCCAGATCGGCGTCATCTTCGGCTCGGTGGACGAGGGGGTGACATGGATCACCCACCACCAGGATCCCGCCTGGGTCAATGTCACGTTCCGCGTGGATGACAATTACCAGTGGGTGGTGCGCCAGGGCACCAGCACGTTCGAGGTGCAGCGGCGCAATCCGCGCTCCGACCTGTCCGTCGGGTTCGAGACCGTCGCCACGTTGGACGGCGCGGCGACCGGGGCCTACCTCACCGCGGAGGGCGAGTACCTCGTGAGCAGCACGCTGGGGATCTGGTCCTCGGAAGGTGGCGAGCTCGAGGTCGGAATCGAGGACGAGGGGCTCGGGATCTACTCCGTCGCCCGCGTCGGCAACTCGTTGTTGGCGGGGTACCGGGCCGGCGTGTCGGTGTCACCGGACGACGGGGCGAGCTGGGGCTGGACCAGCGAGGAGTTCTACGACCTCGACATCGTCAACCTGCACGTGCACCCGGTGTGTCCCAACGTGCTGTTCGCCGGCACCCAGTGCCGCACGGGCACGTTCCGGTCGGACGACTACGGGCAGACCTGGTCCCGCATCACCGCCGCGATGCACTACACCATGGGGGTGGACATCTCGCCCGCGGCGCCGGAGCAGGTCTGGGCGGTCACCGACGACGAGGTGTACGTGTCCAAGGACATGGGCCTCACCTGGGAGAACCGCTACCCGAAGGGCGTCGGCGTGGCGGGCGCGCACTACCACGGCCTCGGGATCTCGCCCGACCGGCCCTCCACCGTGCTCATCGGCTCCGTCGGCTCCGGCGAGTACGCGGACGACACGGCCCGCATCTACCGGACCGACAACAACGGCGCGACGTGGAGCAAGTCGAGCACCGGGCTGCCCGAGAGCACCGAGTCGTTCCACGCCATCCACTTCGCGGACACCGTGCCCGGGGCCGTGCTCCTCGGCACGTACCGCTCCGGCGCCGGCATCAGCCACGGGGGCACCACCCCCGGGATCGGCGTCTTCCGCTCCACCGACCTCGGCAACACCTGGGCCCAGCTCGACTCGACCCCCGCGTTGTCCTTCTCCCACTTCGCCGAATGTGACGGCCGGATCTACGCCGCGACCAACGAGGGGATCCTCGCCACCGAGGACGTTGGTGACACGTGGGAGGTGCTCCTCGCGCCGGCCGAGGGCAGCGAGATGCTCAACGTCGCGTGCGCGGGTGCGCGCCTGCTCGCGGTCGACCCGCAGTCGGGCGTGTTCCGCTCCCCCGACGGCGGCGCCACCTGGGAGGATTGGACCGGCAGCATCACGTTCGACCTGCAGGCGTGGGAGGTCCAGCTCGGCTTGGAGCTGTCGACCGACGGGGAGATCGCCTACTTCACCCACCCCGGGGTCGGGGTGTTGCTGCGCGGCTGGGAATAGCGGCTACACTCCGCGCCCCCTCGGTATGGCATGCGCAGCTTCGTCCTCTCGTTCGTGTTCTTCTGCCTCGCGGCGTGCACCGACGGTGGGGATGGCACCGACGATCCGGGCAAGGACACCGGCGAGCCGCCGGAGGTCGACCTCGACCTCGACGAGGACGGGTTCGACGCGCCGGCCGACTGCGATGACGGCAACGCGCTGGTGCACCCGGGCGCGAACGAGCATTGCGACGGGGTGGACCAGGACTGCGACGGCGTCGTCGACGACGCCGCGGACGACGCGACCGCCTGGTACGCGGACGCCGACGAGGACGGCTTCGGCGACCCCCTCGGCAGCCTCTACGCCTGCGTCGCGCCTGCCAACTACGTCGCGGATGCGACGGACTGCGACGACGCCCTCGACACCGTCAACCCGCTCGCGGTCGAGACCTGCAACGGCGACGACGACGACTGCGACGGCGTGGTCGATCCGGCCACCAGCGCGGGGGTGGGCATGTGGTACCCGGACGCCGACGGGGACGGCTTCGGCCGCGCGGTCGCCGAGGCCGTCGTGAGCTGCGCGGCGCCCGCGGGCTACGTCGGGGAGGCGAGCGACTGCGACGACGCCGACGCCGACGTGTTCCCCGGGGCCGTCGAGGCCTGCAACGGGGTGGACGACGACTGCGACGCGGCCATCGATCCGGGCACCAGCGAGGGCGCCGCCACGTGGTACCCGGACCTGGACGCCGACGGCTTCGGGGACGCCGCGTGGCCCGCCCTCGCCTGCGCCGCGCCCGACGCCCACGTGGCCGACGCCACCGACTGTGACGACGCGGAGGCCGCCGCCCACCCGGGCGCGGACGAGGTGTGCGACGGGTTCGACGACGATTGTGACGGCGTGGTCGATCCGACCACCAGCCTCGACGCCGGCACCTGGTACGCCGATGTCGACGGCGACGGCTTCGGCGACGGGTACGTGCCCGTGGTGGCGTGTGACGCGCCCGCGGGCGCCGTCGCCGACGGGAGCGACTGCGACGACGTGCTCCCGGACGTGAACCCCGGCGCGCCCGAGGTCTGCGACGCGGGCGACGTGGACGAGGACTGCGACTCCTACGCCGACGATGACGACGAGGCCGCCTCCGGCCGCGTGGCCCACTACGTGGACGACGACGGTGACAACTTCGGGATCGAGGGCGGCGCCGCCACCCTGTACTGCGATCCGCCGCCGGGCTGGTCGCCCACCGCGGACGACTGCGACGACACCGACGCCGTCCGCAACCCCGCCGGCTGGCCGTGCACGACCGTCCTCACGACGGCCGACGCGGGCCTGAAGCTCTCGTTCACCGAGCCGAGCGCCTTCGCCGGGTACTCGTTGTGGGCCGACGACTACAACCTCGACGGGGAGCCCGACTACGCCGTCGGCGCCTACTACCGGAGCGGCGGCAAGGGCGGCCTGTACGTGGCGTTCGGCCCCGAATCGGGCAGCATGTCGCTCACGACGGCGGCGGACGTGACCTTCACGTCCACCACGCCCACGTACGTCGGGTACTGGACCGGCGCGGCGGGGGATCTCGACGGGGACGGCAACGACGATCTGGCCTTCCTCGCCACCTCCGCCGGCTACTATGCCTACTACACGCCGATCACGACGGCGGAGACGCTGGCGACTGCCGACGTGCGCCTGACGCCGGAGGCCGGGGGCTCGCCCATCGTGGCGGCGGGCGGCTTCGACTTCGACGGCGACGGGCGGGACGATGTCGCGATCGGAGACCCGAACTGGGGCGGCTCCCAGGGCGCCGCCTACGTCGTGTCCGGCCCGCTCGCGGGCAGCGCGTCGCTCTCGGCGGCCGACCTGATCCTGCGGGGAGAGGCCGCCGCGGACAGCGCCGGCATCAGCATCGCGCGGGGCGGCGACGTCGACGGCGACGGCATCGAGGACCTGCTTGTCGGCGCCCACTACAACGACGACGTCGGCATGCTCGCCGGCGCCGCCTACTTCGTGCGGGGCGGCACAACCGGCGTCGTGAGCCTCTCGGACGCGGACGCGATCATCACCGGGACCGGCCCCTACGCGTTCGTGGGCGAGGCCGTATCCGGCAACGGCGACGTGGACGGAGACGGCTACGACGACATGCTCGTCGGCGCCTCGCGCAACGGGGCCTCCTACCAGGGCGCGGCGTGGCTCTTCGCCGGGCCGATCAGCGGCGTGATGACGACAACCGCGGCGATCGCGGACCTGACGGGCGTGGCCTCCTACGACATGAACGGGTCCACGCTCGGCGAGCTGGGAGATCTCGACGGGGACGGCTTCGGAGACATGGTCATCGGCGCCCTCCTGGACGCCACGTGCAACTCGAACGACCGGGGCTCGGTGTTCGTCTACTACGGGCCCGTCACCGGCTCGCTCGCGTGCGGGCAGGCCGATGTCCAGCTCGAGGGCACCACCAACAACGGGCGCTTCTCCCGCGGCCTGGCCACCCCCGGCGACCTCGACGGCGACGGCCTCGGAGACCTGCTGGTGGGCGCCTACATGGAGTCGGGCGGCAGCACCTACTTCTTCTCGGGTGCCGACTTCTGACCGTTCTTCCCGGCCGGGGTGCGCGCCCGACGTGCTACCCTCAGGCTCCTCCGCGGAGCCGCATGCCCTCGCTCAGCCGGGCGCCCACCTCGGGCCCCTCCATCGGCCCGGCCGCGCCCGCCGTCGGCGCACCCCCGCCGGCGGTCGACACCGGTCGGGTGGTGGACCAGGCGCGGGGCAACGCCTTTGCCGCCGAGCAGCTCGCGACCGGCCAGGCCCCGGCCGCCGCGCAGACGACCGACCAGGCCGTCGGCACCGAGCAGGCCACCGCCATCGCCCAGGCCCCCGCCACGGCGCAGTCCGCCGGCCCCGCGGCCGGCGCCCGTCCCGCTGGCGGCGCGCTCTCCCGCCTCGCCAACCCCGACCCGGTGGTGGAGGGGGAGATCTCCCAGGAAGTGCTCGGCGTGCGGATCGTGGGGCGCGGCGTGTCGCCCACCGCGGTGGAGGCCTGCGCGCGGTTCGTGAACGCCTCGCTCGCGAGCCGCCCCGACATCCAGGACCGCCTCGAGGCGGAGAAGGTGGTGATCGTCATCATTCCGCGGGGCAAGCCGATGACGGACGTGGCGGAGTTCGCCGGGCTCCGCGGCGGAAAAACGATCGACGGTCGGCTCTGGAGCGACGTGCGCGGATCGGGCGGCATGCGCGTGCCGGGCGGCGCCTGGGCGATCGGCGTGCCCGAGGAGAACCTGGTCGACACCGGCGCCGGCGCCGACAGCTACGGTGAGGGCTACAACGTGGGCCTGCACGAGCTCGCCCACACCATCCACCTGAAGGGCCTGAGCGGCCCCGAGCGCACGAACGTCGAGACGCTCTACGCGGCGCGTGTGGCCGCAGGAGGCCCGTGGACCGAGGCCTACGGCGCATCGAACGCCCAGGAGTACTACGCACAGGGCACCAACTGCTTCTTCGGGGTCAACGCGAGGGTCGGCAACAACGGCCCCGCGTGGCTCGAGGCGAACGACCCCGCGCTGTACACCTTCCTGGTGAGCATCTACGGCGCGCCCGCGCGCCCCGCGGCCGCCGTCGCGGAGGGCCCCGCCGCCGCTCCCGCCGCTCCCGCCGCTCCCGCCGCTCCCGCCGCTCCGGCGACCACGTGAGCACCTGGCTCGTCTGGTCGGGAAACGACCTTGTCCTCACGATGAAGGACGGCGCGGGCACGCTCACCGGCGCCGCCCCCCCGCCGCCCGACGGCGCCGTCACGCGGCATCCCTTCCTGTCCGCCAGCGCGCACGACGCCGGGCACGAGGCGCGCCTGCGCGCGGTCCTGGAGGGGGCGACCTCTCCGGAGAACTTCCGCGAGCGGCTGCGTGCCGCGGGGTATCGGGTCGAGCTGAAGCCCCGACAGTAGGGCATGTTCCTACCGCACGAGCGCGGTCCGGGTGTCGCCCGGGGCGCACGTGGGTAGACTCCGGGGAGTGTCCCGGTTCGCCATCGTCATCGCCGCCGCCATCCCCGCCGTGCTGGGCTGCCGGTCCCCCCAGCCGGACGCCGGCGTGGCCGTCTACGACGCGCTCGGGCTCCCCGACTGCGCCGCCAGCTACAGCGGGTACGACGTTTGCACGACGATCCGGTACTGGAACAGCGCGGTGCCCGAGGACTTCGAGGAGCCCACGTGGCTCCGCGGGCCGGTGCGGTGGATTGGCACCGAGGTGCAGCCGGCCTTCTGCGCCGATGACCTGCTCGAGGCCGAGGCCTGGGCGCTCGCCTACGAGCCCGACGCCGAGGGAGCCACGCACGCGGCCAACCCCTCCGATCCACGGTGGACCGACATCATCCGCTTCGACGCGGCCGGCGTGCCCGTCGAGCGGCAGCGCATCCTCCACTGCGACTTCATGGCCGAGTTGGGCCCCACCCCGCCCGGGCTGGACCCCATCGACGTGTACGCCCGCTATGCGACGGTCCCGGTCGCGGACGAGGACTTCTTTCCCGTCGTGCGCGAGATCGCGAAGTGGCGGCAGGTTCCGCTGCAGTTCCAGACCCTGCTCTCCTGGGGAGAGGTCGTGACCGAGACCGCGCACGTGCGCACCTGCGGGGTGCGCTGCGGCACCTGCGAGGACACCACCGGCGGCCGCCTCCGCGCGGTGACGGGCGTCCTCGAACGCGTCGATTGGGTGCTCGACCCGCTGACCGGGGTGGTGTCGTTCACGCCCGAGGCGATCCTCGAGGTGGACTGCTACGCGAGCTACTGAAGCGCGCGACGGGCCACCGCGCGACGGGCCACCGCGCGTCGGGCGCCGCCCCGGATCGGGACCGCGCGGAGGGCTTCGCGTGGCGCCGCAGGGCGAGCCACCGTGCGGCACCACCGCACGGAAGAGATCGCGCGGAGGGGCACCTCGACCTTGTCGCGCCATCTTAGCAATGCTAAGATAGCGGGGTGAACGACCCCCTGAGCCCTCGCCGCATCTCCAAGCCCCGCTACCACCACGGCAACCTCCACCAGGTGGCGCTGCGACGGGGCCGGGAGATCGTCGCGTTGCGCGGCCCCGATGCGCTCACCCTTCGCGGCCTCGCGCGCGAGCTCGGCGTGACCGCGACCGCGCTGGTCTACCACTTCGGGTCACGGGCGGGACTGCGCTCCGCGGTCGCGGCGGCGGTGCTCGCGGACGTCGAGAAGGCCGCCTTCACCGATGCAAAAGGTGTGGCGCGCGCAGCCCCCGAGGTGGTCGGCGAAGCCTGGATCGCCTACGCCGAGAAGAACCCCTTCCTGTACCGGCTGGCGTCCGGAGAGGGGTGGCGTGACCAACCCCGGGTGCCCACCGGGCTCGACGCGGGGGGGCTGGCGGTGCCCTCTCCCCGCCGGGTCCTCCAGACGGCGTTCGCGCGTCGCACGCGTCGTATCGGCCTCCCCGGGGGCGACGCGGCGCGCGCCGAGCTGTTCTCCCTCACCATCCATGGCCTGGCGCTGGCCCGGATGGACGGGGCCGGGCGCGATGCCGTGGCCCACGCGTTGGGGCAGCTGGGACGCGCGCCGATGGGCTGACGGGTCGAGCGCCAACACGTCGGCGGCGCAAGATCGCCGCGTCAGCTGAGCCCGACCCTGAGTGCGGACGACTTCCGTCTCGCCTTCGCGCGGATTCGCGCGGTCTACTGCTTCTTCCGCTCCAGGAACGTCGCGAGTCCCGCCAACACCATCCCGCCGATCATCCCGAGCAGCGCCGGCCCCACGGCCGCCTGGGTGATCTCGGCGAGAACGACCGCCTGCTGCTCCGGCGCGGCGGCGGACACCGCCGAGAAGCCCGTCGCCAACGTCATCGCGGAGGCGCCCACCCCGAACAGCCACGCGGCGGCGCCCGCAAGGCGCGCACGCTTGAGCCGGTCGGCCTCGGCGGTGCGGGCCCAACTCACGAGGTCCACCAATCCGAGCACGAGGAGGCCGAGGACCGCGGTGTAGCCGACGAGGAGCATCGGACGGTCTAACGCGGGCGCCCCCCGCGCCTCCCGCGCCTCCCGCGCCTCCGGCGCCTCCCGCGCCTCCCGCGCCTCCGGCGCCTCCCGCGCCTCCCGCGCCTCCCGCGCCCTTCAGAGCGGCGCGAGCCCCCCACAATCGATCGCCCCCGACAGCACCCCCACCGGCGCCTTCCACTTGGAGCCGACGGGCAGGGTCGACCACTTCGCTTGCGGCACGTCGCACGCGAGCGCCTTGCCGTCGTCCCCGGTGAAGGACACGGTGTAGGTCTCCTCGCGGGAACCCTCGCGCTCGCAGCCGAGCGTCGTGCCCGTGCAGCTGAGCGCCACCGTCGGCCAGCGTGGGATGTCGGTCACCGCGGCGCCCGCGGCGCGCTCGGTGCGGGACACCTTCCAGCGGTCGGCGACGTAGCTGCACCGGTCGTCGAGGACGGGCTCCTCGCGGTACTTGGTCGTGCACTTCTCCTTCTCGGCGAAGCTGCCGTCGCCCTTGTCCTCGCGCACGGTCTTGCAGTCCTGGCCGGCCTCGACCTTGCGCGTGCTCCGCTCCTCGCGCGTGCACGTCACGTTGCGGGCGCCGCCGGGGAGCTCGTCCTTCCACGCCTTGTCGGTCACCGTCTGGTAGCGCTCCACGGCGACGGCGCGCGTCCATGCATGGCTCGCGACGGTCACGCCCGCGTCCCGCTTCCAGAACACCACCGCGCCGAGGCCGGCACATACGACGAGCCCGATGATCAGCACGAGCCCGCCGATCAGGAGTGCCTTGCCACCCATGCCCGACGGCTTCTTGGGCGGAGCGGACGGGCCCTTCTTCTGCCCCTCGAGGTCCGCGAATGCGCTGCGGGCCGAGTCCTCGGAGAAGTCGCGGCCGGCGGCCACCTGCGCCGAGCGCACCGCCACGACCTTGGCGTCGTCGATGGGGCTGCCGCAGTTCACGCAGAACTCGGCGGCGGCCACGTTGGGCGTCTCGCAATTGGGGCAGGCCTTGTCGGCGCCGACGTAGGGATGATCCCCGACGGCCACCTTGTCCTCTTCCTTCGGGAAGTAGCGCTTCGTCGGATCCTGTGGGCTCCCGCAGTTCGGGCAGTGGCGGTGGGTGAGCCCGAGCAGCTTGGGGGTGTCGCACCGTGGGCAGTCCCACAACATCTCGTACCGGGCTTCCGTCGCCATGCAGCCTCCGACCGGTCTGTTCTACCTCAATCCCGACACGCAGCGCGTGCCATGCCGCCGACAGCGCTACCCTGCGCCATGTCCATCGCCCTCGCCTCCCTGCTCGGTTTCGTCGCCTGGACGCTCCTGCTCGTGTTCACCCTCATCGGCTGGCGTAGCGTCGAGGCGCTGCTCGGGCGCCGCCGGCTCGACGAGTTTCCCGCCGGGGTGCCCCACGGCACCGACCGCTATTGGCGGCTGAACCGCGCCCACCTCAACTGTGTCGAGAACCTGCCGCTCTTCGCGACGGTCGTCCTCGTCGCGCACCAGATGGGCGCCGACGTCGGGACCCTGGCGGCGGTGTGCCTCGCGGCGCGCGTCGGGCAGAGCGTCACCCACGTGGCGTCGGGGGCGCCCGCCGCCGTGCTCGTGCGCGCCACGTTCTACACCGTGCAGGTGGGGACGCTCGCGGCGATGATCGCGGTGCTCGTGGCCGTGGCGCGGATGGTTCGGTAGCGTCCGAGGCGCGCGGAGCGCCCACGCGATCGCGGACGTAAGGGGTTCGAACGTCGCTTGCCCTTGATCCTTTGGCTCGAACCGGCAAAGAGGGGCGCTTGGAGTCGACATCGTGCCCAACGCCCCCCTGATGCCCCGCCTGCTCGCCGCGCTGCCGCTCCTCGCCCTCTCCCTGTCCGCCCGCGCGGAGGAGCCCGTGTGGCCGCCCCCGGCGCCCGCGCCGTCCGCCCCCGCCGCGCCCGCAGCCGCGCCCGCCGCCCCCGCCCCCTCCTCCCCCGCCGCGGGTGACCCGTGGGGAGCCGCGGCCGCCGCGACGGGCAACGACCCCTGGGCGACCGGCGGCACGCCGACTACTCCCGCCGCTACGCCCGCCACGGGCGCCGCCACCACCGTGGTCGCGCCGGCCTGGGTGCCGCCCGCCACCGCCGCCCGCGAGACCCGGGAGACGTGGAACACCGCCGGCCTGCTCGTGCGCCGCCTGACCTTCGACCAGGGCATGCTCCAGGCCGAGACCACCTTCACCTACGACGCCGCAGGGCGCGTGGTGGAGGAGCGCACCACCGGCACCGGCGGCGTGGTCGTCCAGGACTGGACCTACAACGACGACGGCACGCCCGTCACCCACGGCATCACCACCGACGGGGTGACCCAGCTCCGCGAGGTCTACACCTACCTCGACGGCAAGGTCGCCACGCGCGCCGTGACCACGCCGAGCGGAACGTCCATCACGACGACCACCTACGGCGCGAACGGCGAGCCCACCCTGGTGGAGACCCGCGGCGCCGATGGCGCGCTGCTCGCCCGCACCGTGTCGGACCGCGAGATGCCGCTCCCCGGGCGGGTGAAGCTCAACGTCGGCATCAACGGCGGCATCGCGACCAGCAGCGACGTGCGCACGACCGCGATCACCGCGGGTTTCCTCATCAGCCGCAAGCCGACCGTGGCCCAGTACGAGACCGACCCGGTCGAGATGAGCGCCTACGGGAGCTACAACCGCGCCACGGCCGCCGAGGTGCTCACCAACGACCAGCTCAAGGCCGGCGTCGGCATCGACTACAACAACCTCGTCGGCCCGCTCACCGCGTTCCTGTTCACCAGCGTCGAGCGCAACCCCGTCGCCAACCTCGACGTCGACCTGCTCGTGGCGCCGATCGGCGTGAAGTACGACATCGTCCCCGAGGGCTTCTTCACCTTGGATGCGAGCTTCGCCCCAGTGTGGAACTTCCGCTCCATCGCCGTGCCCGCGGGCGGCGAGTGTGACGACGTGGTGCTCGCCGAGGACGGCCACTGCACGTTCTCGAAGATCCGCGGCTCGTTCCGCGTGCGCGCGTCGATCGGCACCGCGGCGGTCACGTTGAAGGACGTGGTCGAGTTCCTCCCCACGCTCAACCCCACGGGGAGCTTCGGCCAGGCAATCGAGGACGAGGCGATCTTCCGCAACACCGCCACGCTCGCCATCAAGATCACCGACGCCCTGACGCTGTCGGAGTCGATCGTGTTCGTCCGCGATCCGCTGCTGGCCGCGCAGATCGACTGCGACGCCGATCCCGACAACCTCCTGTGCAAGGGGATGAGCCTGCAGACGGGCACGACGCTGGCGCTGTCGTACGCCTTCTGAGCCACGGTCCGCGGACCGCGGCGCCTATTCGGGGGGGACCAACCTCTCTCCCGAGAGGGCGAGGTCGAACCCGAGGTCGCTCGAGCTGACCGACGACTGGTGCAACGCCACCGCGATCGTGTTGGTCCCCGCCGTGAGCGCGGTGGGATCGAGGTCGAAGGAGAAGTAGCCGGTCTCGTCCCCGCCGCTCGCGGCCACCGAAGCCAGGGTGGTGTCGGCGAGATCGCCCCACGGGAGGTTGTCGCGCACGACCTCGACCCCGTTGAGGTACACGATGGCGCCGTCGTCCCGGAGCAGCTCCAACGTGAGCGACGAGAGCGTGATGCCCGGCACCTCGACCTCGATGCGGAACCACGTGGTGACGTACTTGTTGGCGTCGTCCGCGCCGTAGCCGACGGTGGTGACGACGTGGGTATCGCCATAGCCCAGGGGGCCCGCGCCGGTGGCCCACGCGCTGGCGTCAAAGTCGGGCAGCTCCCAACCCGCTCCGGGGCTGGTGCCTCCGTCCCAATAACTCCAGGTGCTACCGGCCACGAGCAGCGGTACGGCCTCGTACACGGGCTCGACGTTGGAGATCCCGGGCGTGCCACGGAAGTCGAACGTGAGGCACGCGTCGCCCTCGCAGCAGTCCGTGATGCGCGTGAGCGAGAAGTCGGCCGCCATCTCGCCGTAGGTGACGATGCTGCCGCGGCCGTCGGGCGCGTAGAGCGCCACTTCGCCGCCGGTGCTCGCGAGCTTGAAGCCGAGGTGCTCCGGGCCGGTGTCCGGCAGCTCGTCGGCCCACAGGAGGGCGAACCCCCCGGGCGGCAGGGCGAGGCCGCCCGTGAGCACGTGCTTGTCCGGGGTGCCGCGGCTGTCGGTGAGCGTCCAGCCGTCGAGCAACACGGGGGTGTTCCCCGGGTTGTGGAGCTCGATCCAGTCTGGATAGGCGAGCGTTTCGTCCTGTGCGGACGACTCGTTGTCCGGCATGAACTCGTTGATGCAGAGCTCGAGTGGGATGTCCGGGAGCTCCCCGGTGTCCGGATCGGTGTCGATCACGTCGGTGTCGGTGTCGCCGGGGTCGGTGTCGTCCGAGTCGGGGGACACGGGGGTGTCGCTCCCGGTGTCCTCGTCGAAGCGTTGGGAGCAGGCGAGCAGCAGGAGTAGCATCAGAGTTCGTACCAACCGCGGAGGGCGCCGGATTTACCGCGGAGCCAGCCGCGCATGTAGTCGCGAGTGGGCTGCACGCTGGACGCTGCACACTCGCGGCGAGGATCAGCCTGGGTGGCTTCGTAGGTGAGGGCTTCGACCTGGTCGAACAGGTCTTCCCACGCCTCCGCGTCCCACGTGTCGAGGAAGTTGGACATCGCGGTCCGGTGCCGGCCGAAGCAGGTCTCGTCCCTAAAGCACGCGTTGGTGATGTTGCCGGACGCGTTGGACCAGGAGAGGCCCCACTCGTAGTCGTACAGGAAGGAGTAATCGAGGTCCCAGGGCAACAGATTGCCCTTGCCATCCGTCGGGTCGAAGTACACGCGGTAGTTGTTCGTGTTCATCGAGTAGCCGTCGTTGTGGCCGATGAACTGGTCGACCGCCGTGAGCCGGTGGTAGTTGTCCCAGTCCCACACCGTGCCCATCGACCCGTAGAACGAGGGCTGCCCCCGATTGGCCGAGAGGGTGGCCGAGACCGCGGCGATGTCGGCGTTCCCGACATCCGTGCCCTCTTCGAGCTGGAATTGGTCGTCCAGGCCGTCGGCGAAGTCGAGCAGGGTGTAGCTGTACCCGCCCCCGTCGTACGTCGTGTAGACGTACTTGCCGTCGTACAGGTTGCCGTCCGGGTTCTCGAACGTGCGATCGAGCCACTTGTCGGAGGGGGTCTCCACGAGCACGTAGAGCCCGTAGGGCGCGCCGTTCACGCTGACCTGGGCGTAGGACGCGCGGAGCGTCGGCACGCCGGCGAGCCCGTACGCGTGGTAGCCCATGACCTCCTTCATGTAGGAGCAATCGACCACCGCGTTGTTCAGCGAGAGCTCTTCGAGCCCGTAGAAGCGCTGCCCGTCGACGTACTCGCCGAAGGAGAGCTTGAACTTCGGCTTGCCCGCGAGCGTGCGGAAGGAACCGATCTTGCCGCGCAACCGGACGCCGATCTGCGCGAGCGCTTCCCCGTCGATCGACACGTCGGCCGGCGCCCAGTCGTAGGGCGCCTCCGCCAACGCGGCCTCCGAGTCCGCGGAGATCGTGATCTCCACCTCGTGGATGCTGTCGAGGCCGAACAGCCAGCCCGCGAGATCGGACGCGTCCTGATCTCCGCCCGCCTCCTCCGTGACGACGGGGGGCTCGGGCTCGTCCGCGGGATCGATGATCTCCACGGCCGTGTCGCGGGTCGGGTCGGTGTCGGGTTCGGCGTCGGCGGGGGTGTCGGTGTCCGCGCGATCAGGAAGCACGGTCAGCCCGACGGGCTCGGTGCAGGCGGCGAGGAGCAGGGCGAGGAAGATGGGCACGAGGCAGCCATGCAAGCACCGTGTAAGCCCAGTGTCAACCGTGTGACGCCCGGCTGGTGGCCGGGCTCACGGAGCGGCCCGCGGTGGGCCTCCGGCGCGTGTCCGAAGGGCACGCGTCCCGTTGCGCGTACCCCGTGCGCCCGCGATACAGTGCGGCATGCTCGATTCGCGGCCCCGCATCCTCTCGGTCGGCACGGCGAACCCGCCGGAGCGCTACCGCCAGGAGGACCTCCTGGAGCGCTACCGCGTGGAGGACCCGCGGCTGCGCTCGCTGTTCACGAGCAGCCACATCCGCACCCGGCACCTGTACCTTGCGCCCGCCGGGCCCGACGGCGCGCCGGTCGAGTCGCAAGGCGAGCTGCTCGCGAAGCACCGGCGCGGCGCGATGGAGATCGGCCCGTTGGCCGTGAACAAGTGCCTCGAGCCCCTCGGGCTCACCGTCAAGGACATCGACTACCTCTGCTGCATCACGACGACCGGGTTCCTCACCCCCGGGCTGTCCGCGCTGCTGATGAAGGAGATGGGCTTTCGGGAGGACTGCTCCCGCGTCGACATCGTGGGGATGGGCTGCAACGCGGGGCTCAACGGCCTGAACCCCGTGGCCTCGTGGGCCCTGGCGAACCCCGGCAAGAACGCGCTGATGGTCTCGATGGAGATCTGCTCGGCCGCGTACGTGTTCGACAACTCCATGCGCACCGCCATCGTGAACTCGTTGTTCGGGGATGGCGCCGCCGCCGTGCTGGTGCGCGCCTCCGAGAAGGACGAGCGCGCGTTCGCGCCGAAGATCCTCGGCTTCAACAGCCACATCATCCCCGAGGCCGTGGGCGCCATGCGCTACGACTGGGACGAGCTTGTGGGGAAGTTCAGCTTCTTCCTCGATCGGGACATCCCCTACGTGGTCGGCGCCAACGCGGAGCGGCCGCTCGCGCGCCTGCTCGCCACGCACGGCCTCAAGCGCCGCCACATCGCCCACTGGCTGGTGCACAGCGGCGGCAAGAAGGTGGTCGACGCGATCAAGTACAACATCGGCATCAGCGAGTGGGACGTGCGGCACACCCACTCCGTACTGAGGGACTTCGGGAACTTGTCGAGCGGGTCCTTCCTGTTCTCCTACGAACGCCTGCTCGCCGAAGGGCGCGTGCGGCGCGGGGACTACGGGGTCATGATGACGATGGGCCCGGGCTCGACGATCGAGACGGCGTTGATCCGTTGGTAGGAGCTTTCATGTACGAGACCTTGTCCTACGAGGACAGCGGCGACATCGCGTTCCTCACGTTGAAGCGCGCGCGCATCAACGTGAAGCAGATCCGCGAGCTCGAGCGCGTCTGCGACCAACTCGAGGACCACTCCGCGTGCAAGGTCGTCGTGATCCGCGGGCACTCGCTCGGGATGGACTTCGCCGACTTCGACCCGAAGGAGGCCCTCGACATCCACGGCTTCAACAAGTGGGAGAAGCTGGTGAGCCGCATCGAGCGGCTGCCGAAGATCACGGTGGCCGCGGTGGACGGGCCCTGTGTCGGCGGCGGCTTCCAGCTCGTCCTCGCGTGTGACCAGCGGGTGGCCACCCCCGCCGCCACCTTCAGCCTCCCCGAGGTCAAGCTGGGGTTCCTCCCCGGCATGGCCACCTACCGGCTCGCCAAGTACGTCGGCCTCGGCCACGCCAAGCGGATGATGCTCACCGGCGCGGAGATGGGCGTCGAGCAGGCGCTGCAGCTCGGCGTCGTGGACGATGTGGACACTTCCCTCGACACCGTGATCGCCCGCACGTTGGAGGCGCTCGGCCCCAAGCACGCGGTGGCGGGCACGTTGGCGCGGCGCCTGCTGCTGGAGAGCTTCCACACCGAGCCGGAGGACGCGATCGGTCACTTCCTCGCGGCCCAGCACCGTGCCATCAGCCAGACCGCGTTCCTCGACACGCTCGCGAAGGAGCGTGGATGACCGTCGGCCCCACGACCGCGGCGCCCGCCGCGGGGATCAAGCCCTTTCCGATCGACCTCGAGGTCATCGGCCGCATCCGCCCGATGCAGTACCGGGACGCCGAGCGCGTGGCCGAGCTGCACCACGCGGCCATGGGCAACAGCTTGTGGGCGATGCTCGGGCAGCCCTTCCTGGCGTCGCTGTACCGCGCGCTCATCGACTCGCCGCTGTTCTTCGGGTTCGTCTACGTGGAAGACACGGATGTGAAGGGGTTCATCGCCGGCAGCACCGACACCTCGACCATGTACCGATGGGTGCTCCGGCGGCGCGGCATGTTCGTGGCGCCGGCGGCCTTGCGGGGGCTCGTCACCCGCCCGCTCCTGGCGATGAAGTTGCTGGAGACCGCCCGCTACTTCGGCGTGTCCGGCGCGGACGACGTGCCCGCCGAGAGCCTGTTCTGCAGCTTCGTCCCCGACCTGCGGGGCAAGCGCGTGAGCGGGCACATCAACAAGGTGCTGTTCGACGAGCTGCGGGCCCGCGGCCGCACACACGTCAAGATCACGACCGAGGCCGACAACGAGGGCGCCAACCGCCAGCTCGCGTCGTGGGGGTTCGTGCAGCGGAGCACCTTCCGGTTCTACGGCAAGGACATGGTCACCTACGTGCTCGATCTCGTGGCGTGCCCCCGGGTCGAGGCGTTGAGCCGGCATCCGACGGTCTAAGCGCCCCTTGGCCCACCGCGGCCTCCGGCGTTAGCCGAGGACCGCAAGGAGTCTGCGATGTTCCTCCTCACTTTCGCGCTTTCGGCGTGCCTTCCCACGTACACCAGTGACGCAGACAAGGCGGACGACACGTCGGTCGACCCGGCGGACACCGATACCGACACCGACACCGACACCGATACGGACACCGACACCGATACGGACACGGACACCGACACTGATTCGGACACCGACACCGACACCGACACCGACACCGACTCGGACACCGACGCGGACACCGACACCGACGTGCCGGTGGACTGCTCGGCCGCGGGGCCCGGCCCCGCCATCGGGGATCTCGTCATCACCGAGATCCACAAGAACCCGCACCCGACCGACGATGCGTACGGCGAGTGGTTCGAGATCCAGAACGTGAGCGGCGGCGCGGTCGACCTGTGCGGCATCGCCCTGACCGACCTCGGCACGGATTCCCACCGCATCAACGGCCCGCTCTCCGTCGCGGCCGGCGGCTACGCGGTGATCGGGCGCTCGACCGACACCAGCGTGAACGGCGGCGTGACCGTCACCTACGCGATCTCCGGCAGCACCTTCGATCTCGGCAACGACGAGGACGAGATCATCCTCACCGGCGCCACCGGCGAGCTCGACCGCGTCGTGTACGAGAAGGCGACCTTCCCCGACAACAAGGGCCTCTCGATGCAGGTCCAGCTCGTGGACACGGTCTCCAACGACCTCGGTCTGAACTGGTGCGAGGGCACCGCCACCTACGGCGCGGACGGCAACGTCGGCACGCCGGGCGCGGCGAACGATCCCTGCCGGCCGCCGGACAAGCCGGAAGAGCCCGAGTAGGCGAACGAATCAGGCCTGGCCGGTCCAGTCGGCAGGCACGATCAGCACCGGGCACTTCGGCTCGCCCGCGAGGATCCGCTCGACGGTGCTCCCGCGTAGCGCATCGAGCCAGTTGAGACGGCCCTCGGTGACGCACACGATGAGGTCCGGCTTCCACGAGTCGGCGCGGGTGAGGATGCGATCGACCGGCTCGCCCTCGTCGCGCCAGTGGTGGACGGTCCAGCCCTTCGGCACGCGGAGCAGGTCGACCTCGGGCCGCTCGGCGCCGACGTGCAGCGTGGCGATTTCTACCGCCTGGTCGGGGAGGGCGGAGACGAGCAGCCGCGCGGCGTCGAACGCGGGCGCCGGGTGCGGGCGATGATCGATGGGGACGAGCACCTTGCGGATCGTGCCGATGCCGGTGTTGCTCCGCACGAAGCCCTGCACGTCCGGCGGGATGAGGAGGACGAGGACCGCGCCCTGCACCGCCACCGGCGTCGCGACGCTGGGTTGGAGCCAACGCGCCACGCCGGTGCGCCCGTGGGTGGAGAGCACCACCAGGTCCGCGTGGGAGCTCGCCATCTCCTGGAAGATCGCACGGTCGGGCGAAACGCCGGACACCATGGTGCGGCGCGCATTCACCCCGAGCTTCGCCAGATCGGCGGCCGTGCCGCCGGCGGGAAGGTCACCCCAGCGGATGAGCGTCTCCAGGACGCCGGGGGCCCAGTGCCAGTCCGACGTGTCGTTCTTCGGCTCCACGTGGAACACGTCGAGCTCGGCGCGTAGCGCGAGGGACAGGCGCAGGGCGTGGGAGAAGGCCACCACCGAGGCGTCGGAGAAGTCGGTGGGGACGAGGATCGAGCGGATGTGGGGGTGCAGCATGGGGGACTCCGCGCTGAGGGGCTGCAAGATTCGGACCAGGGCGCCCCGCGCGGACGCGGGCAGGTCGGCTCCAGGCTGCACGATCCTCCCCCGACCTCCCGGTCGGAGGAGGCTTTCGCGCGCCTGCGGCAGCGCGGCGGAGCCGCTCGGTCGGCCGGGCACGGGGCAGGATCGTAGGGTTGGAGGCCGCCATGTGCCCGGCCGGACCAGCCGCCGGAGGCGGCTGCCCTCCGCGCCCTTGGCGCGGTGCTCGTCCAATGGGCCCGTGAGCCCGGCGGCCCGCGGCCCGTCAGCCCGTCAGCCCGTGGGCCCGTCACGCCGTGGGCCCGTCACCCCGTGGGCCCGTGGGTCCGTGGGCGCGGTCGGCCCGCGGGACCGTGGGCCCGTCAGCCCGTCATCCCGTCGGCGCTTGCGCCAGCTGCCCCAACGCGTGGGCCACGGCGTCCCGGCCGGCTCCGTCCATCCGCGCCAGCGCCAGGCCGTGGATGGTGAACGAGAACAGCTCGGCGCGCGCCACGTCGCCCCCGGGGAGGCCGAGACGACGCGTGCGCCGGGCGAACGCCGTCTGGAGGACCCGGCGGGGCGAGGGCACCGCCAGCCCCCCCGCATCGAGCCCGGTGGGCGCCCGGGGCTGGTCACGCCACCCTTCTCCGGACGCGAGCCGGTAGAGGAACGGGTTGTTCTCGGCGTAGGCGACCCAGGCCTTGCCGACCACCTCGGGAGAGGTGCGCGCCGGGCCGATAGCCTCCGCAAAGGCAGCCCTCTCGAGGTCCGCGAGCACCGACGCCGCGACCGCCGAACGCAGCCCCGTCCGTGACCCGAAGTGGTAGACGAGCGCGGTCGCGGTCACGCCGAGCTCGCGCGCCAGGCCGCGAAGGGTGAGCGCATCGGGCCCGCGCAGCGCGACGATCTCCCGGCCCCGTCGCAGCGCCGCCTGGTGGAGGTTGCCGTGGTGGTAGCGGGGCTTGGGGCTGCGGCGAGGGGGCAGGGGGTCGTTCACCGAGCCATCTTAGCATTGCTAAGATCGGGTGGCAAGGGCACGGCACCCGTCCGTGCGGCGCCCCGGCGGGCCGCGGCGGCGGCGGCGCTCCGCCGTGCGGTGCCGGCCGTGCGGCGCCGGCCGTGCAGCGCCGGCCGTGCGGCGCCGGCCGTGCGGTGCCCGCCGTGCGGTCCCCGCGGTGCGGCGCC
>JAZKFH010000042.1:0-259934 GCA_040386535.1 Myxococcota bacterium
CGGACACCGATACGGACACCGATACGGACACCGATACGGACACCGATACGGACACCGACACCGACACCGACACCGACACCGACCCGCACCTCGAAGCCGGCTTCGAAGCCGCGCTCGACACGTTCGGCGGCTGCTCCGACACGTGGGTCCAGGCGTGGGACGCGGACGGCAACGTGGGCCTGGAGGTGTATCGGTACGGCATCCTCGACGCGGCGATGGACGCTGGCACGTCCGTGACCGAGACCCTCACCATCGGCGTCGACGAGGTGCTCGTCTCCATCGAGGTCGCCGACCCGGTCGCGATCAACTACTGCACCGACGGCCTGTCCCCCCGCGAGGTGCACGAGACCTGGTACGCCACGTCCGGCACCGTGATCCTGACCATGGACATCCCCGAGTCCGAGTGGGCGCCCGCGATCCTTGACGTAGAGCTCGTCGACATCGTGTTCGTCGACCTCGACAGCAACACGCTCGACCTGCCCGAGCTGACGCTCACCGACGTCTCGATCATCCGGAACTGGGGCGGATAGGCCCGCCGGGCGAGGCATCAGCCCGGCGGGATGGCCGCTATCAGCTCCGCGCACCGCGCCCGTTGCGCAGGGGACACTTGCTCGTCCCGCGCCCTTTGCGCCGCCGCGATCTCGGGCGCGGCGCCTGGGCTCATCGCCGCGTCGAACTCGGCAAACATTCCCTCACTCATCAGTAGGACACACTCTGCCAATTCGAGCTCGGGCCGCTGCGGTGGCTTGACCTCCGCGGGCGGGCAGGGCTCCTGAAGCACACGGATTCGAACGTCGAGGAGATCGTGCCCCTCCGGCACGTCGAGCTGCTGCGTGGCAATCACCACCTTGTCGCACCCGATCACCTCCACGCGGCACGCCCCCACCTCCGCCTCCAAGAGCGCGAACCCCCCGTCCGGCCCCGTGAACGTGGAGTCCCCACAGCCGACGACGCGCACCCCATCCAAGGGCCGTCCGTCAGCGCCATGCACTTCTCCTGTCACCGCGGAGAGGGGCGTGGGAGGGAGCTCACGACAGCTCCCCGCCTGCCCGTCCACCATGAATGCCATCGTGGCACGCCCGCTGAACCGAATCCGCACGACGCTTGTCTCGCGCCGCACGGGGACGAGCAGTTGTCCGCCCACCACCGGGACAAACGCGTGGCTCAGCGGGTCGTCGATCTGATCGGAGGCGAACCATCCGTTGGGTGTCCCTTCGGCCACGTCACAACGAACCACGACTCCATCCGCCAACGCGGCAGTCACTTGCACGAGGTCGCCCAGGAGCGCCTCGTCCATAGGTGGTTCGGCAGCGGCCGGCCCCCGCTGCGTGGAGGGTGCGCGTTCGCCTGGCACGACGGGCCCCGGGGGCGGTGCCGCCCCACCCTTCACCTCTGACGGTGGGCTCTCCGACGAGTCGTCCACCAGCCAGGACAGGCCGATCGCGAGCGACCCAAGGAGCATAGGGAGGAGGAGTATTTGTCGCCGCATCTTGAGTGTTGTTCGTGCAGGAGTAGCTGATTCTCGCCGACTCGGCGCGGATGATCAGGCCGGCCGACCAAGCGGCGCCAGCCGCGCGCCCGGAGCCGACCTGCCCGCGTCCGCGCGGGGCGCCCGCACCCGCCTGACCTCGATGGCGCGGCACTCAGGGGATCATCGACCTGGAGCTCTTGAACAACTGCGCGTTGATGAACCCCGGAGCGATACGGGACATCCAATGCAGGGCGTTCGCCTGGCCCGGCCGGATCTCGAGTACGCCGGCCAGCAGCAGCGGGATCGTGGCGGCGACCAGCGCGTCGGTGGTGATGACCTTGATGTCGGGCGGCACGTCGGCGAGCCCTTCGGTCCGGACCGCCGGGGGCATGAGCTCGACGACCTCGACACCGGCCTCCCGAAGCTGGAGGCGGAGCGACACGGTGTAGGAGTGAAGCGCGGCTTTCGTGGCGCAATAGATCGGCGCGCAGGGAAGCGGGACGAAGGCGAGGCCGGAGGACATGTTGATGATGGTGCCGCGGTTGGCCTTGAGCACCCCGATCAGCGCGGAGGTCGTGCGGATCGTGCCCGCGAGGTTGATGTCCAGCTCGGTGGTGAGCGCCGCGAGGTCCGGGTCCGGGCGGCTCAGGTTCCGTGTCACGAACACGCCGGCGTTGTTCATGAGGACATCGAGCTTGGGAAAACGCGCGATCACCTCGGTGGCAAGCGCGGCGACCGACGCGGCGTTTCCCGCATCGCTCACGATGGTGTGTAGCTCGGGGTGACGCGCTTTGGCCTCGTCCAACTTGGAAGCGCGGCGACCTGTGATGATGACCTCGTTTCCGAGCTGGAGGAACTTCTCGGCGAACGCGAGGCCGATCCCGGCGCTCCCGCCGGTCACGAGGATGGTGCGGCCGGACAGCTTCATGCGGACTCCTGCACGAGGAGCGGCCGCCTATCGCATCGACGGGGTCGGAGGATCCCACCCGAGGTGCGCGCGCATGCCCTGTTCGTGCGCGCGCATCCAAGATCTGGACGATCTGGGCCATTTTCTGGCATCTGGTGTGGCACGCTCCTTGCTCTCACCCAATGTCGGAGGCCACATGCTCACCCGCGCCGACTTCGTCTTCCTCGCCCCCGTCCGTCAACACACCGGTGCGGAGTTCATCCGGCGCGCCTCTCGCGACCTGGCCGTCGGCCACGCGCTGGTGGACCCGACCAACGAGCGGAGGTTCGCGGCGTTCAACACCCTCGCCCCACACGTGTACCCGCGCGGTGACGCCGAGCGCGTCGTGACCGCCGCGATGTGGTGCAACTGGCTGTTCTTCTTCGACGACCAGCACGACGAGGCCGAGGGCCGCGCGACGGGGGTGGACGCGCTCCGCGCGCGCATGGAGGCCTACCTCGGCGTGCTCCGTGGCGGACCCGCGGACCCAGCCGATCCGCTCGCGTGCTACGCGGCCACCTTCGTCACGCGCGCCCTCTCCGTGAGCTCTCCGGCCTGGCTCCGGCGGTTCTGCGCGAGCGTCGAGGGGTATCTCCTCCAGGGTGCGCTCCCCGCGTACGCCCACTACGTGGCCGGGACCGCCCCCTCCCGCGACGCCTACCTGGCCCAGCGCGACGAGGACAGCGCCGTCGGCACCGCCCTCGATCTGCTCGAGCTCATCGAGGGGATCGAGCTCTCCGACGCGGTCCGCGCCGACCCCGACCACGCGCGACTGCGCCAGATGTGCATCCGGACGATCGCGTGCTTCAACGACATCGTCTCGTACCCGAAGGAGGTGATCGTCCAGGGCAACCCGAACAACCTCGTGCACGTGCTCCAGCTCTCCCGTGGGCTCTCGCTCGACGCCGCGATGGCCGAGGCGGTGGATGAGACCAACGCCGCCGCCGCCGCGATGGAGGCGGCCGAGCAGGCCCTCCGCGCGCGACACCCCGAGGAAGCGGAGGCCCTCACGGCCTTCGCACACGGGTTGCGGGCGTGGCAGGTCGGGAACATCGAGTCCTCGCTCGTCGAGGCCCGCTACCGCTCCCCCCACTCCCCGTTCGCGGAGCTCCGTCCGGGAGGGGGGCGTGACGTTGGCCGTCCGGCGGCCTGGCACGTCCCCGCGCGCGCCGCGACACAGGCCGGCGCTCCTCTCCGGTGAGCCGGGGTTGACACGGGGACAGGTGTCGCCGAACCTGCCACCCTCCAGGTGTCCCGTTGCTCGTGTTCCTGCTCGTCGCCCTCGTCACGCCCGGCTCGGAAGCGGGGGTCGTCGCCGTCGCGGCTCCGCCTCCTGCGGCGGGGATCGGCGCCCGCCTCAAAGGGAACGCGTACGAAGGACTGGCGATCGTCAACCTGCCGCTCCCCGGCTCGCCCGCCGAACGTGCGGGGCTTCGCCCGGGCGACGTCATCGTGACCGTAGACGGGTGGTCCACCAAGGAGGAGGTGATCGAGACTGTCGTCCGACACGTCGGCGGAGCGGCCGGCACCGAGGTGGTGCTGGGCGTGCGCCGGGACGGCGAGCCGCTGACCATCCGGGTCCGTCGCGAGCCGGTCCAGGAGATCGCCGCCACACAGGCGCGCGTCGAGGCGGAGATGTGCCCGGCCCTGTGGGAGGCGTTCGAGGATCGGGAGAAGGCCTTCGCCTCGGTGAAGGGAGCGGAGCTGCCCGACACGGGGGACAGGAGCACGCCGCACGCCGCGAAGACCGCGCTGCCGACGGCCGAGTACACCCGCGTCGACGTGGGCCTCACCACGTCGTGGACGGCCGGGTTCGGCACGTACGCCTCGGCCGTCGAGGCCGCGCGCAAGCTGGACGAGGTGGTCGCCCGGTTCCGGCCATGCCTCGCGAACACCTGGATCGTGCGCGAGGTGGAGGACGGCCGCCCCGTCGTCCGCTTCGGGTTGGAGCACCCGATGGGATGGCGTTCGAGCGCGGGGGCCTTCCGCGCGCGCAGTGACGGCGTGGTCGATCTGTACATCGAGAGCGGGGCCGGCACGCTCTACGGCGCGCTCTACCCCGAGTCCGCGCCCGCGGGCCCCTGGGTCACGCCGCTACGGGAGATCACGGCCGCGGCCAAGGGAGACTTCGCCGCGCTGCGCAAGGGCGAGCCCCATGAGGAGGGGAGCCCGTTCAACAGTTGGTCGTGGTACGAGGTGTCGGTGCCCCTCCCCGGCGCACGGGATTGTCGTATCAATGGCGGCGGCATGTTCGGGGGCACGTACTACCAATGTACGCTCGCCCAGAACGCCGCGCCCGAGAGCATCGGCCCCAGCTTCGACGAGGCCGCCCAGGTCATCGGCCGCACGCTGGGCAAGGAGTGGGTGTATTGGTTCGACACCGAACCCGCGGCGCACGAGCGCCACTTCATCCACTTCGCGAAGCGGACGACCCGCGGCTACGAGAAGACCGCGGTCATCACGCTCGGCCTGACGGAGACCGGGATCACCCTCAGCGTGGAGTACGAGGGGATCATCTGACGCGAGATCGTCCCAAATCCCCGGCCCGCCCGGCAAAGCTCCCAGCTGATCAGCAGCCCCCCGTACCCGTACAAGAAAAGGTGTCGCTCGTGCCGGCGTACGGGAGGTCCGGCCCGCCGGCGAAGATGTCGTGGGGCGTGTTGTCGTCGTCGCCGCTGCCCCAGTCGGTGGTGTCGGACTCGAGCAGGCACGCCCCGAGCCAGGCGCCGCCGCCTTCTTCGGCGGTGTTGCCGGCGATCGTGCTCCCCGTGAGCTGAACGGTGGTGCTGTCGGTGAAGCTCAATCCGCCGCCGGAGGTGGCCGTGTTGCCACGCACCACGATGTCCACGAGCCGGACACCCTGCATCTTCGAGCTGGCGATGCCGCCGCCGAGGGCCGACACGTTGCCGGTGAAGGTGGATCGCTCCACCGTCATCGTGTAGAAGTCCGCGACGCCGGCCAGTCCGCCGCCGAGGTCCTCGCCCGTATTGCCCGTGAACGTGCTGTCCTCGACGAGGAGCGTGTTCTTCGAGTAGATGCCACCGCCGCCCGACTCGTACCCCTCGGTCACATTCCCCGAGAACGTCGTCCCCGTCACGGTGAGCGGTCCGCCGTTGTAGATGCCGCCGCCCAGCGTCGCCCGGTTGTTGGTGAACGCGCAGTCGACCACCGTGGCTTCCCCGCCGTTGAACAGGGCGCCGCCGTATCTGGCGGACCCGTTGGTCAGGGTGAGGCCCTCCACGCGAAGGCCGTTCGCCGTGTGCTCGAGCACCCCTCCCCCGTCGGCGAGGCCGTCCAGGGTGGTCGACGCGGCCCCCTCGCGACCGACGAGCCAGGTGTCGTCGTTCGGGATCGAGATGTGCACGAAATAGGTTCCGGCGCAGAACCAGGTGGTGGTGCCGCCAGCGGGCTCGTAGAGCGCCGCGGCGGATGCGGACCCCACAACCTGGGCGGTGACGTCGGTCCATGTGTCGGTCGCGCGGTCGTGGGCCGACGCCATGTTCGCCTCGGCGGCCACGGTCCACTCGCCGGCGGAGTCGCAGTCGTTCGCAGCTCCGTCGCACAGCTCGGGCGCGCCCGGGTACACCAACGGGAGCGTGTCGTCGCAGTCCGTCGGCTCCGCGACCAGGTCCTCTGCTCCGTCGCAAGCGACGACAGCCACGGCGCTGTCGCCGAAACCGTCCCCGTCAACGTCCGCGTACCACGTGACCGCGTCTACGGCGCCAACGTCCACGGTGCCGTCGCAGTCGTTGTCGACCGCGTCGCACACCTCCTCCGCGCCCGGGTGCACCCCGAGCGCCGCGTCGTCGCAGTCGGTGTCATCGTCGACGTAGCCGGCGGGGGCGTCGCAAGCGCGCTCCATCGTGGTGGCGGTGCCGTACCCGTCCTGGTCCGCGTCCAGATAGACCATGCGGGCGTCGTCGCAGTCGTCCTCGTCGGCGGTGGAGTCGGCGGGATCGACCTCGTCGTTCGCACCCTCCTTGCCCGTACACGCCGCGGGGCCGACGGCGATTGCGAGGTATACCAACACATGGGCGAGGCGACGAGCGGACAAGGGTTCTCCGGGCCCGTGGAAGCTACCTCGCCGGCCACGGCGATGCCCGTTGCCCCATCAGCCCCGCCCCGCAATCGGATTCACGCGCCCCTTGTTCTCCCAGAAGAGGCGAAAACCCGGCAGGCGCGGCAGATGTGTCAGCGACGGCGGCTCCTTTCGGATCCCCCGCACCTGGTGGAAGATCGCCGTGCGGGCCGCCACCTGGTATTCGATCTCGTACTTCGCTTCGCCCGTGTCCAACGTGCGCGGAAAACGCTTCTCGAGCTCGCTGGCGATCTCGGCCGTCGGCGGCGCCGGCAGCAGATCCTCGGCGTTCAGCAGCGCGAGGTCGTCCCCGCTCTCGACACCCAGCTCGGTGAGCCGCGCAAGCAGCCACTCCGGCAGCGGCAGGAGCGGGCTGGCCCCGGAGACCTGCGCCGCCAGCGCCGACAGCTCGTAGCGTTCCTCGAGCCTGGCCCGCAGGCCCTGGGACTTCATGATCCGGCCCGCGATGGCCAGGTCGCGGATCGCCACACGCGCGGCCTCGCCGGTCGGTGCCTCCTCACGGGTCGCGAGCACCTGGCCGGCGTACACCTGCGAGACCGTGACCAGCAGCTCGTCGTCACGCATCTCGGGCTTGCTCGCCTTGTTCTCCCCGAGGCCGGCGGCGGCCAGCCACGCGAGCGGCACGGGCATCGCCGCCGTGATGAGGAGCCCGCTGCCGGGCCGCTGCTGGGCCGCCACCGCCCGCGAGTCCAGCACGACCAGCGCCTCGGTGTCGGCGGGGCGCACGGCGCTGTCCCCGTCGAGCTCCATCTCCGTGCCGCCCGCGGCCCAGGTGAACCGGTGCCTCTTCTGGTCGCGTCGCACGTGCGCGCAGCCGGGCCAGACCCGCAACAGCAGCTCGGCGAGCGGGCGGCGGGGCACCGAGCCGTTCCACCGCGGGTCGCCGAAGCCGAGCTTGCGGAAGCGCTCGGCCGCCGCGCGCGCCTCTGCGAGCGCCTTGGCATCGAGGTCGTCACGGTAGGCGTCGCCCGCGCGCACGGCCTCGATCAGGGCCACCGCGTCGCAACCGCCCGCGCGTAGATCATGGAGGCCGACCGGGCCCCCGCGGCCGCCTTCACGATCTGCGCGCCGGAAGATCGGCCGGTCGACGGAGAGCGCCGCGGCCAGGAGCAGCGTCGGCTCCGCCAGCCCCGGTGAGAGGTCGCCCTCGACCAACACACGCGCCAGCCCGACGTCGAGCGGCAGCGAGAACAGGCGCACGCCGGCCTCGGTGATCGCGCCGTCTTTCACGCAGCCGAGCGCGGTCAGCTCCGCCATCGCCGCCGCGACCGCGAAGGACCGGGGCTTGTCGAGCCACGGCAGGTCCATCCCGCGCGGGCTGCACGCGAGCGCGGAGAGCGTGAGCGAGACCAGGGATCCACGATGGATCTCGGGGATCGTGACCTCAGCGAGCGCGCTCGACTCGCTCCACAAGCGGATGCACACGCCCGGGCCCAGCCGCCCGGCGCGGCCGGAGCGTTGCTCGGCCGAGTCGCGCGCGATGGGCAGGAGGGAGAGGTAGCCGCGGCCCGCCCGATACACCATGCCGCGCACCAGCCCGCTGTCGATCACGACGCCCACCCCGGGGATGGTCAGGCTCGTCTCGGCCACGTTGGTCGTGAGCACCACCCGGCGCCGCTGCGAGGCCCGCCCGTCGCCGCGCGGCCGGAGCACGTCGCCCTGGTCGCGTACGGTCATGCCGCCGTGCAGGGTGGCGATCTCCCAGCGCCCGAGGCCCTCCAGCGCCTGTGCCGCGCGCGCGATCTCTGCCTTGCCGGGCAGGAACACGAGCACGTCCCCGGGATCGGCGGCGCACGACTCGAGCGCTGCGACGAGCCGCTCGTCGAGCCCACGTTTGGTTGGCAGGGTCACGTCGCCGGGCCGCCAGCGCACCTCGATGGGGAAGGTCCGGCCTTCGCCGCCGAGGTGGACGCCGCCGAGGTGGTCGGCCAGCCGCTCGGCCTGGATCGTCGCCGACATCACCACGAGCGCGGACGGCCGGACGTCCGGCAACTTGCGACGCTCTTGTAGGAGACACAGGAGCAGGTCCGTGTCGAAGGCCCGCTCGTGAAACTCGTCGAGCACGACCGCGCCGTAGGCGTCGATGTCGCCGGACTGCACGATGCGCAGCGCCACGCCGGGGGTCACGAAGGTGATGGACGCGTCGGCAGAGACGCGCCGCTCGTCGCGCACGATCCAGCCGACGTCCGTGCCGGGCGGGCACCCCCGCAGCTCGGCGACCCGCACCGCGAGCGCGCGGCAGGCCACCCGGCGCGGCTCGATCACCAGCACGCGCCCCAGCTCCGTGAGCGTGGGCGGCACGCACGTCGACTTGCCCGAGCCCGTGGGGGCCGACACGACGACCGGCCCGAGGCGCGTGGCGGCGAGGATGCGCGGCAGGAGCGGCGTGATCGGCAACGATTCAGGGGTGGGCGGCATGTGCGCGGACGATAGCCCGCCGGGCTCGTCGCCGGGGCCGGGGGCGCGAGGGCGCGTGGCAGGCGCGTGAGAGACGGCTGTGAGGTTCGGTGGCGGGCGGCGGCCGGTAGGGTGCCCGCACCTCAACGAGTCACCCGTGAACCTCTCCCGCAGCACCCTCTCCGCCCTCGCCCTCTTCGTCGCGGTCCCCCTCGTCGCCCCGCTCGTGGGCGTGGGGACGGCGGAGGCGGCCAACATCGTGCTCGGCAGCAAGGTCAAGAAGGACCTCAACGGCAACCACTACCGGATCTCCACGCTGGTGGCCGAGGACACGTCCGGCGCCATCGAGACGGTGACCGCCGAGGTGTCGTCCGACGTTGGCCGCGAGACCGCCCGGCTCACCGAGTCCGACGCCTGGCTGCACGGCGCCGCCCCGCTCGCCTCGCGCCCGACCGCGGACGCGGAGCTCTCGCTCACGCTCTACGACCGCGCCAGCGCCTCGCTGATCGTGTACTCCGGGACCGTTGGCGCGGACGGGAGCCTGGCGCTGGAGGCCGACGCGGGCGCGCCCGTGTGCACCCGGCTGGGCTGCACGTACCCGGTGCTGCCGGACATCGCGCTCCTGGCCGCCGAGGTGTTCGCGTCCACGGGCGGGTACGAGCTGTCCATCGATCTGTCCGGGTCCGCCGCGCACGACGTGGCCTACGCGAAGGTGTTCGTGACGCCCTGCGACATCACCGCAGCGACCGGCATCTGCCTCTACGACGGCCGCCGCACGACGACCGCCGAGGTCGACTGGGACACGATCGGCACGGTGTGGGAGGCGGAGCTCGCCCTCGACCACGAGGGCCCCGTCGACGTGAAGGTCAAGGTCCGGGCGGACGAGGGGCCGACCGAGGTGTTGATGTCCTCGCTCGGCCTCCCCTGGCTCGACGGGGGCGACGGCGTCTCCACGCTCGCCGCCGACGAGGACCCGCTCACGACGGTGGGCTTGATGGAGCACGACGGCGCCACCGCCCTCGCCGTGGTCTCCGACGGCTGGACCCTCGCCACGGCGCCCACCTCCGCCGCGGTGGTGCTCGAGACCGGCGAGACCATCACCATCCCGGCGAACAGCTACCAGCGGCGGGGTGGCCATCGCAGCTACCACCTCGTGTACCAAAACGAGCTGTCGGCAGGGGCGCGGCTCCGGATCGACGGCGCCACGGTGATCGTGGACCGCGCCGACCCCACCTTCGCCGACCTCTCGACGCCGCTGTGCGTGGAGGGCACCTGCGTGCAGCTCGTCGGTGACGACGAGGATGGCTACGGCCTCGCCGTGACCCAGTACCGCTGGGACACGGCGTTCCCGACGGACGAGGTGCACGTCTCGCTCGCGGCGCTCGACGCCGACGGCGCGGAGACGGTCCTGGCGGAGGGCGTGGTCACGTTCGACGACGAGGTGACCGTCGTGTTCGCGAACGAGGTGGGCTTCGCCGCCGATCCGCTGCGCACCGCGCTCGCCGGTCGGGTGACCCTCGGACGCGACGAGGACAGGCTCGCGTCCGGCCGGTTCTTCAGCAAGCTCGACCGCCAGGCGTCGGGGGCCCTCGGCCTCGCCGGCGTGGGCGTGGACGACGTGGCCCGGGCCGACACCTCCTTCGCGGTGCTGCTCCAGGGGGAGCGCACCTCGTGCGGCAACGACGATGACGGCTTCACGGCCGTGCCCCCGCTGATGGCGACGTTCGGCAACGGCTCCGGCACGAAGAACGCGTCCTCCCAGACGAGCATCAGGCCCCAGCTGCTCTGAGCGGCTCCCCCCTCCCCCAGGATCGACCGTCCGCAACCCCCAGGAGATGTCCCATGATTCTGCTCTTCGCCGCCCTCCCCGCCCTCGCCTCCACCCCCGACGGGGAGCCCCCCGCCGTCGAAGCCGTCTGTGACGACTACAGCGGCGCCGCCTACGGCACCTGCGTGGCCTACTGCGAGGCGACCGACTGCGACGCCGACCCGCACGCCTCCGAGAAGGCGTGTGATCGCCTCTACGACCGCTTCGTCGACCTGACCGGCGAGGAGCCCCCCTGTCTGGTCACGGACTACGCCATCGACCTCGTCTACTCGGGCGACGACATCATCACCGAGATCTACGTCGACGGCGCCGCCCTCGCGGACGACGGGAGCCACCTGGGCTGGGCCCTGGAGAGCTTCCAGAGCCTGACCCTGTCCTCGGGCACCCACACGATCGCCGTGCGCATCGACGACATCGCGCGCGGCCTCGCCGGCTTCCGCATGGAGGTGAGCGTGGACGGGGTGGAGACGTGGGTCACGGGCGACGCCGACTGGAAGGTCAGCGACAACGCGCCGGTGGGGGCCTGGAACGACCTGGCCTACGACGACTCCACCTGGGCGACGCCCATCGTGTGCCCGAACGGCTGGGGCTCCCCGGCGGACCTCGCCACCTTGAACGCGGGCAGCTCCCTCTGGGTGTGGGACGACCTCACGTCCGGCGGCTGCCGTCCCTTCGACCAGGCGGGCAGCGTCCTCAGCGTGGACCCGACCAGTTGGTTCCGCCTGACGTTCACGCTGCCGTAGCGGACGCTGTCTGGGGGTTGGGTCGCATAAGAGCTCGGGTGTTGCGCAGGCTCGCTCGGAACGGGTATCTGCCCGGCGTTCCCCATCGAGCCCGTTTGAGCCTGCACCTCCTCGTCCTCTTCGCCTGCACCGGCCCCACGCCGCCCAAGGACGACGTCGAGGCGGAGACCGGGACGGACTCTGTGCCCGTCGAGGCCGACGCAGACGGAGACGGCTACGGGCCCGACGAGGACTGTGACGAGGCCCGGGCGGACGTCCACCCGGGCGCCGTCGAGTACTGCGACGACGCCGACAACGACTGTGACGGCCTCGTGGACGACGCCGACGACGATCTGCGGGCGACCCCGGGGACCACCTGGTACGCCGACGCCGACGCCGACGGCTTCGGCAGCGCCGCGGAGACCGCGTGCGTGCAGCCCGGGGGCACCTCCGCCGCGGGTGACGACTGTGACGACGCGAACCCCGCGGTCTACCCGCGCGCGGTCGAGGCCTGCAACACGATCGACGACAACTGTGACGGCGTTGTCGACGAGGCGTGCGAGCTCACGGGCATCGTGGGCGTCGTCGAGGCGAACGCCACGCTCCACTGCCGCAACGAAGGGGCCAACGCCGGGTTTGACCTCGTCCCGGCCGCGGACCTCACGACCGGGAGCGGGGTGGATCTCGTCGTGCGGTGCGACCAGTGGGCGGAGACCGAGTCCTACCTGCCCGCTCGGCTGTTCGTCGTCGACGCCTCCGTCCGCGGCGAGGTCGTGCTCGACGAGGACGCGACGTTCGTGGCGAACGGGGAGTCGGGGGACGAGACGTTCGGCCACTCGTTCGCGACGGCGGAGCTCACTGGGGACGGGCAGGAGGACCTCGTGGTCGTCTCCAGCCAGCTCGGGCAGGTGTCCGTGTACGCCGGTCCGCTCGCCGGGGAGGCCGGCCCGGCCGACGCCGCCCGCGTCATCGACCTGTACGTCTACACCCCCGACATCAACGGCTACGTGGCGCGCGCCGGCGACCTCGACGGGGACGGCGGGGTCGACCTCCTCCTCGGAACGCTCGGCGAGAACAGCGTGGACACCTGGTGGGCGTACCTCGGAGAGGTGTACGTCGTCCCCGGCGGGCGGCCCGACGTCGCGCTCGCGGACATGACGGTCGTCCGCGGGACCGAAGGCGCCAGCGTCGGAGTAGCGCAGGGCGCCCCCGGAGACCTCGACGGGGACGGCGTCGCCGACCTGCTCCTCGGATCCTCCATGAGCTACTCCGGCGGCGGGAGCGCCTTCGTCTTTTACGGCCCCGTCACGGGCACCCTGTCCCCCGCCGAGGCGGACGCCGCGATGACGATGTTCGGCGGGCCGACCGTCGTGACGAGCGCCGGGGACACCAACGGAGACGGCGCCGTCGACCTGGCGTTCGGCGCCCCCTACGTCGGCGAGGCCGAAGGCATGGCCTACGTCGTCGACACGCGGCCGTCCGGCGCCGTTGCGGTCGAGGACATCGCCGTCGGGAGCCTGTCCGGCGCCGGCCACCTCCGCGCCGTGCTGGGGGACGCCGTGGACGGCGCCGGGGACGTGGACGGCGATGGCCGGGACGACCTGCTCGTCGGCGCGAGCGGCTTCGGCATGGGCGAGTTCGTGCAGCCCGGCGCCGCCTTCCTCCTCTACGGACCGCTCTCCGGCAGCACCCTCGCGGTCGACGCCGACACGCGTTTCGCCAGCGAAGCCGACAAGGAGTTCACGGGCTACGCGGTGCGCGGCGCCGGCGACGTCGACGCGGACGGCTTCGCCGACATGCTGGTCGGCTCACCGGGCTACTCGCTGTACGGCTACGAGACCGGGGGCGTGTTCCTGTTCCTGGGCCGGGAGCGCTGAAGCCCCGCTACGGCCGATCGGCGGGCAGCGCCAGAAGACAGCCTAGGCGGCTTTCGCCTCGGCTCGCAGCCACAGGCAATAACCGAGCGACACCGCCATCCCCACCGCGACCGAGCCGGTCCCCACCGTCGAGGCGACCGGGATCGGGGCAAACGCCCACAGTGCGGCATAGACGAGCCCGCTCAGCACCATGGCCCAGCCCGCCACCCGCGTGACCTGGGCGGCGCACGCGCTGGGCGCCACGGCCTTGGGCGCTCGGTTGCCGTAGTAGGCGATCATGAGCCCATTCATGGCGACCACCCGTACAGTCGTTTCCTCGTCGATATAGCCCTGCGTCTTCGCGAAGCTCGCGCCGAGCGCCACAGCGATCATGCTGCCGGCCCACGCGAGAGCGACAATCATCTCCTTCTTCATCGTGCAGTCTCCTTCTTGGGCTCCGGCGCCGGTGCGCCCAGGCCGAACGAATGGGCGAAGCCCAGCAGCGCCTCTTCCAGCACCGAGAGCTTCAGGTGATAGATCACGGACTTGCCGGCCTTCTCGGCGTGCACCAGGTCGGCCTCCTTCAGCACCGAGAAGTGCGCCGACATGGTGGGCTTGGAGACCTCGAACTGATCGCTGAGGTCACCGGCGCTCATCGGCCCCTTGCGCAGGAGCTGCAGCACGCGCCGCCGCGTCGGATCGGCGAGGGCTTTGAAGACCTGACTCATAATTCGATATTTAGCTAATCATCGAAATGATGTCAAGGGCCCTCGGCGAACTCCACCGCCGTGGATGCGGCCCTCGTCCATGCGTCCCGACCTCGCCGGTGGATGGCGCGTCGGCTGCGCCGACCGGGTGCTATCGGACGGCGCGGACGCCGCCCGACGGAGCCCGGCCCGAGCGCCGGTCTCCGCCCTTCGGGTGACGCCCCCTCGCGCGTGCCCGCTCGGCTTTCGAAAAAGATCACCCCCCCTGTCAGACGCACCCTCCTCCCCGCGAACACCCAATCGAGCGGCCGGTTCGGCCGCCGCCGTCGAGCCCGCCTCGATTGGAACCAAACGTCCAACGGGAGATCCCAATGTCTCTGCACGCCCGTGCCTTGTCTTCGTTCAAGCTGCTCGCGGTCCTCGCCACCTTCGGGGCCTGGAGCGCGCCCGCCATGGCCCAGGAGGAGTGTGTGGTCCCCGGGGTGGCCGACGAGGAGTTCTGCGTGGAGGAAGTGCACGCCTTCGCCCGCTACGTCGAGGGCACCACCCCGCAGCAGAAGGAGGCGCTGCGTGTGATCCTCGGCCGCGCGCAGGGCCGCATCGACGCTGCTGGGAGCACGATCACCGCGACCCAGCTCCACGGGATCGTCCGTGACGTCGTCGTCGACATGCGTGCCCACCTCGGTGACACCTTCACCCAGGAGTTCCTCGCCCACGACGTGATGGGCCCCATCCGCTCGGCTCCGATGTACAACAACTCCCAGGCTTGGCTCGACCACGCCGCCACGCTCGAGATCTCCCACGTCCTGCTCGATCAGGAGGACACCTCCGGGAACGAGCAGGCCAGCAGCGCCGGCTCCGTCATGAAGTTCGGCTTCGCGGTCGTGGGCGCGGTCGCGGGCGCCCCCCTCGGCCCCGAGGGCGTCGCGGCCGGGGCGGCCGTTGGGGCCGTGTTCGGCAGCTACCTGGCGGACGGCCTCGGCATGAACGAGGAGCCCGGTGAGGGCGAGGAGGGCGAGGGCGGCGAGGGCGAGGAAGGTGGCGGCGAAGGCGACTCCGGCAACTAGACACCCATCACCAACTAGACACGAATCACCGACCAACTCTACTTGGAGACAATCCCCATGTTCACACAGCTCCTCTCGCGCCGCCCCGCGGCCGCTCTCGTCCTCGTCGCCACGCTCGCCCCCCTGGGCACGGCCTCGGCGAGCACCCTCCCCCCCACCGACACCCCCGCGCAGCAGGCCGCGCTCGAGGACCTCGTCCAGGTGATCGACGTCGCCTGGGCGCAGGACCCCGCGGACCGCGACGCCATCCGCGCGGTGTTCCGCCACGTGGGCGACGGGCTCCTCCTCGCCATCGAGGAGGACGAGCTCACCCTCACCCAGATGCACACCGCCTCGCGCCGCCTCGCGGGGGACCTGCGCGCCGCCGTGGGCGACGACATCACGCGCACCCTGCTCGCGGAGCCCGCGCTCGCGCCCATCCGCCTCGCGGTGATCAACGACAATCCGGGCGACTGGTACGACGCGGTCGATCATCTCCCGGGCAACGCGCTCGTGGCGATCGACCTCGACGGGTGGAGCAACGACACGCCCGAAACCGAATCCGCCATGAGCGGCGCGTCGCTCGGCGGGGCCATCGGCACGCTGGTCGGCGCGATCGTGGGCGGGATCCTCGGCTCCCCCGAGGCCACGATCCCCGGGGCGGCGGCCGGCGCGGTGATCGGGGGCGCCGCGGGAGAGGCGGTCGGCGGCATGGTCGACGAGTACAACGAAGGCGAGGGCGAAGAAGAGGGCGAGGGCGAAGAAGAGGGCGAGTAGCCGGCGCCCCGGGCGCGCCGTCCCCGCGGCGGCGCGCCCCGGTCCCCTCGGGCCCCACCCCCTCCGGAGGCCTTGGATGAACCCCGGTGTCGAAACGGCGTGGAGGCCGCGGCTGGCTTCTCGACCCGATCCGGGTCAGGCTCCGCCGCGGAGGAGCCCGATGACCGCCCCACACCCGGACGTGCACCTGCGGGACGCGGCGCTTTCGGGCGCCCCCGCGGCGGCACGCGCGCTGGTGGGCCGGCTGATCCCCATCATCCAGGCCCGCGTCGGGCGCTGCCTCGCGCGCCACGGCCGGCCGGAGCTGCGGCGGAACGTCCGGGAGGAGGTCATGGACCTCACCCAGGAGGTGCTGCTCTCGCTCTTCGCGAACGAAGGGCGGGCGCTCCGTGCCTGGAACCCCGAGCGCGGGCTCTCCCTCGACAACTTCATCGGCATGGTCGCGCAGCGCCAGGCCCTCTCGCTCCTCCGCACCCAGCGCAACAGCCCCTGGATGGAGGAGCCCATCGAGGACCTCGGCGCCGAGCTGCCGGACGCCGAGGGCCCGGAGGCGCGGGTGGCCTCGCGCCAGGTGCTGGAGCGGCTGCTCCTCGACCTGGAAGCCGAGCTGAGCCCGCTCGGGCTCGAGCTCTTCGAGCTCCTCGTCGTGCAGGAGCTCGACGCCGCGGAGGTGGTCGAGCGCACCGGGCTGTCCCGCGACGCCGTGTACGCGTGGCGGAGCCGGCTCGGCAAACTGGTGCGGCAGCGAGCCGAGGCGCTCGCCGCCGCGGAAGAGTCCGGCGCGGCCCGGGCGGGAGTGAAGTCATGAGCGACGAGCCGATCGACGAGCTGGCCCGCCTCGCGCGGGAGCGCCGGGGCCGCGTGGACCCCCGCTGGGACGCGCTCACCCGTGGCGAGCTCGGCGAGGCCGAGCGGGCCGCGCTCCTCGCGGAAGACGACGCCGCGCGTTTGGCGCCCCTGTTCGAGCCCCTCGGCGACGCCTTCGCCGACGCGATGACCGCGCGGCTGCTCGGCGGCGCCCCGGCGGCGCGCATCGACGAGGCGCCCCCCGACGTGGTCCCGCTGCGCGCCCCCGCCGCGGAGCCCGCTCCCCGGCCCCCTCCGCGCCTCCGCCCCTGGATGCGCGTCGCCGCCCCGCTGCTCGCCCTCGCGGCCGCGGCGCTCCTCACCGTGAGTTTGCGGGACCCCGATGGCGTGCCCGACCCGCTCCCCGCCTACGCCCTGGAGGTGCAGGGCGGGGACCGCGCGCTGCGCGCCGGGGAGGCGCCCGTCGCCGACGTGCTCCGCCTTTCGCCCGGGAGCCGCGTGACCGTGGTGGCCCGGCCGGAACGGGACGTGGTCTCCCCGGTGACCGCCGAGGCCCGCGTCGTCCCGCGCGCGGGCAACCCCGTCCCTTGGAGCGGCGGCCTCGAGGTGTCGCCCGCCGGCGCCGTGCGGCTCGCCGGCACGATCGGGAGCGACCTCCACCTCCCGCCCGGCGAGGCCGTCATCGAGCTCTCCGTGCGCGCGGGAGGGGCGGAGCGGGTCCTCACGGTGCCGATCGTCGTGGTGGATTGATCGGGGCCGCGATCACGTGGCTCGTGGCGTGCGGGGGGCCGGCCCCGGCGCTTCTCCCCGTGGAGTACGCCGGCTGCGTCGACACGACGGAGGGGTGCGAGCTCGCGCCGGGCGAACCCCTGCGCCTGTGGGCCCCGAGCCCGGGCGCCACGGCCTGGATCGACGGCCGGCCGCTCGACACCCACGCCGAGGCGACTGAGGGGGGCACGCGCCTCCGGTGGGACGCGCCCACCGCGGGTGTCCTCACCGTGAGGGACGACGCGCGCACGTTCGCGCTGCGCCTCCGGGAGCCCCGGCCCCGCCCGTGGGAGGAGCCGCTCCGCGCGCTCGCCCGCGACGGCGAGACCGCCGCGTGCCGCGAGGCCGGCCTCGCGCACCTCGCCGCCGCGACCCCCGCCGATCGGGGCGCCGTGCTCTGGGCGCTCGCCGGCTGTGACCTCCGCGGCGGCGACCGCGCGGCCGCCGTGGCGCGCATGACCGACGCCGCCCGCGCCTTCGACGCCGCGGGGCGCACGTTCGAGGCGGCCCGCGCGCGCTGCGCGTTGAGCTCGGTGCTCTTCGGCGCGGAAGGCGCCCTCGGCGACGTGCGGGCGCTCCTCGCGGAGGTCCCCGACGAGAGCCCGAACGCCACGCTCGCAGGGGGCGCGGCCTGGCACCGGGCCCTCCTCGAGCGCCGCTCCGGCGACTACCGCGCGGCGATCGCCTTCCTGGACACCGCGCACGCGATCGCTGCCCGGGTCGGCCTCGACCGGGAGCGCATCCTCGCCCTGGAGCAACGCGCGGTCGTCGACGCGGAGCTCGGGCACCTCGACGCCGCGGTCCGCACCCAGCGCGCGCTCGCCACGGCCACCCCCTTCGACCCCGCCGACTGCGCCCAGGGCGCCCGCGCCGCGGCGAGAAGTACGACGCTCGCGTGGTTCCTCCTCCTCCAGGCGCGGGACCGCGGTCGCGCCCCCGACGCCGACGTCGTCCCCCTCCTCGAGCGGTCCGGCGAGGTCCACCGCGCGTGCGGCCACGCGGCCCGCGAGATCGCCAACGTGGAGGTCAACCTGGCGCTCGCGGCCTGGCTCGCGGGGGACACGCCCGCGATGCGCGCCCACCTCGCGGCCGCGCGCGTGGCGCAGCCGGAGCCGGACCCGCTCTACGCGGCGTGGTCGGCGGAGCTCGAAGGACGGCTGGCTCTCGCGGACGGGCGGCTCGTCGATGCCGAGGCGTCGTTCGATCGCGCGGTCGAGGTCGCCCGGCTCCGCGGCGCGCCGGACGCGCTTGCGCAGGCCCTCGCCGGACGCGCAGAGGTGCGCTGGAGCCGCGGCGCGTCCGACGCGGCCCTCGTGGACCTCGCGGCCGCCCACGAGGCGCTGTGGGACGGCACCGAGTTCATCCCGCTCGACGCCGGGGCCGCCGCGTTCCTGTCGACCCGGCGCGCGATGACCGAGCAGTACGTGGCGGCGCTCCTCGACCTCGGGCGGGCGGCCGAGGCCATGGACGTTGTCCGCGCGGCCCGCTCGCACCTCCTGCGGGCGGGCCACGTGCGCGCGCGGGTCGAGACCCTGGAGCCCGGCGACCGCGCGCGGTGGGACGCGGCCGTCTCGCGCTACCGCGCCGTGCGCGCCGAGCGGGAAGCCGCCGCGGCCGACGCCTGGAGCCTGTCCGCCGCGGAGCTGGCCGCCCGCGCGGCCACCGCCCGCGCCCGGGATGTCGAGGCCGATCACGCGCTCGACGCCGCGATGGCGACCCTCGGCCGCGCCGTCCCCCCGTCCGCGCGCGCCGCGACCCGCCTCGACGACCTCGTCCTCACCTGGTTCCCCCTCCGCGGGCGCTGGGTCGCCTTCGCCGCGATGGGCGACGACGTGGACGTGGCGCGTGTAGGCGCGCTCCCGACCGACGCCGAGGGGCTCGGCCGGGCGCTGCTGTCCCCGTTCTCCGACGCGCTCGCGCGCGCCACCCGCGTGGTCGTCCTGCCCTGGGGGGACGTACGCGCGGTCGACCTCCACGCGCTCTCCTTCCGGGGCGCGCCCCTCCTCGCGCACCTGCCGGTCGTCTACTCGCTCGACATCGGCGCGCCGCCCGACGAGGCCGCCGGCCCGCCCCTCGTCGTGGCCGACCCCACCGGCGACCTCCCCGGCGCTCGGGCCGAGGCGGAGCTCGTTCGCGCCGCGCGCCCGGACGCGCGGGTGTTGCTCGGCGGGGCCGCCGGACGCGCCGGCGTGCTCGCAGCGCTCGGAGAGGCCGGCTCGCTCCACTACGCGGGTCACGCCACGTTCCGGGAAGGGGACGCCTGGGCCGCCGGCCTGTCGCTCGCCGACGGGGTGCTGCGTGTGGGGGACGTGCTGGCCTTGCCCCGCGTCCCGTCGAACGTCGTGCTCTCCGCGTGCGAGACCGGCCGCACCGCAGCGGAGAGCGTCGAGACGTGGGGGCTCGCGCAAGCGTTCGTCGCCGGCGGCGCGGCCGCCGTGGTCGCCACGAGCCGCCCCGTCGCCGACCGGGCGGGCACGCGGCTGGCGGCCGTCCTCTATGGTGGGGAGGCGTCGCTCCCGGAGGCCACGCGGGCGGCGCAGCTCGCTCTGCTGGCCGAGGGCTCACCGGACTGGAGCGCCTTCCGGGTCTGGGTGCCGTGACTTTTTTCGCTCGGCTGTGTCAGAACTACCCCCCCGCCGACGAACACCTCGGAACCCGGAGGACGCCTTGCACACCCGCCCGCTCCTGCTCGCGACGACCGTCCTGGTGTGCGCCTTCGACGCGGCCGCCGGCTCGCTCTCCGGGAACGGCTACACCCTGCACGACGCCACCGTGGCGAATCGTTCGATCGTCCAGCGCGCGCTCGGTCAGCCGTGTCCCGCGCGGGCGGCGGGGTGGGACGTGCAGCCGCTCTTCCAGGCGGACGCGGGCGGGTACCTGCCGCCCGCCCTGGTGCGGTATTGCGTGTTCGACCGCGTCTCGGCCGACGCCGTGGATCTGTCCGCGTACGGGGTGGTCGGAGCCGACGCGATCGTGGTGGCCGGCCTCGCCGAGCCCGACCCCGAAGAGATTGCCTGGAGCTTCGAGGACCAGGCCCACCCGTTCCCGGCCTACGCGGCCGTGCCGCCCACGAAGGCGCGCCTGACCCTCATCGACTCGTCGCCCACCGCGGACGCCGGCGACATCGACGTGTACGGGGTCCCGGGCGCCTACGAGCACGGCCAGCAGCTCGCCACCCTCGCGCTCCGCGCGGTGTGCGACGGCGACTTCACCGACGCGGTCGAGCCCCTCTGTGTCGTCGATCTCGCGAGCCAGCTCGCGCTCGGGTACAGCCGCGTCCCTGGGGCGTTCGAACGGTCGGCGGACGGCGGCAGCTTCGGCTCGCAGGCCGACCTCGCGGCCGCCCTCCAGCGCGCCGTGCTCGCGTGGCACGAGGACGCCCCCGGCGCGCCGCTCGTCCTCAACGTCTCGCTCGGGTGGCACCCGGACGCGGGGGGAGGCGAGCCCACGCTCACGCCGGCGGTGGCGGCGGTGAAGGAGGCCCTCGAGCTCGCGAGCTGCAAGGACGTGTTGACCCTCGCCTCCGTCGGCAACGTCGACTCGCCGTGGCAGGCGGCCTCCGCCGAGGGGCCGCTCTACCCGGCGGCATGGGAGGCCGTGGCCGCCCCGTCGGCGGCCGCGTGCGAGGCCCGCTACGGCGCGTGGTTCACGGCGGACGATCGTGCGCGCCGCGTCGCGGGAGCCGGCGGCTACACCCCCCTCCTCTACGGCGTCTCCGGCTTCGACGTGAGCGGGCGCACCCTCGGGAATCAGCGCCCCGGGGCGTCCACCCCGCACGCGGCCGCCGGCTCCCACCTCGCGGCCTACAACCCGACCGTGGCCGACTACCTCACGCCGATCTCCGGCACGTCCGCCTCCACCATCGTCGTCTCGTCCGCCGCGGCCGTGGTGCGGAGCCACGCGCCCGAGCTCGACGCCCACGGCGTCATGCGGGTCCTCCGGGACGGCGCCCCGTCGTCGTCCGTCCCCGCGGAGACCTGCTACGACCCCGCGGGCATCGGGTGCCCGCCGTCCCACGCGATCACCGTCTGCGCGTCGCTCGCCTCCCTGTGTGACGCCGGCCTCGGCTCGGCGTGCGCGCCCGCCTACACCGCCGCCACGTGCGACACGCTGCTCGACCCCGAGCCGCTCGCCCCCGCGGGGGCCCCCGAGCCCGACGTCCTCTCCCTCACGGGCCTGTACGATTCCGTCTGCGGTACCGGGCTCGTCGCGGCGGACACGGCGGCCCTCGCCTACGCCTGCCCCTACGAGGAGCTCTACGGCGCCACAGCGCTCCCGATGACGCTCCCCCAGCCCCCGGGCGGCGAGTGTCCCTGGTGCCCGGCGTTCCTCGACGGCCGCGTCGATCTCGTCATGGCCACCTCCCTCACCAAGTTCTCGAACCTCACGATCACCGTCCATCACGCCGGCGCCGTGAAGCACTACCCGCTCGGCAAGATCGTGTGCCCGAACGGTGCGCCGAGCTGTGATCGCCTGACCGTCTTCCTCCCCGTCGGCGCCGTCGATGTCGGCGTCACCAAGATGCTCCTGTCGTACACCTACGCCGGCGAGAACGTCGCCTACGCCGAGCCGCTCTACCTGACCTGGTAGGCGGGCGGCGGACGCGAGCGAGTCCACCGCCTGGAAGGTCACGGTCGGCTGTTCAGCGCCCGTAGAGCAGGTAGCTCGCGCCGCCGTCGACGCCGCGTTCGTCCGCCCTGGGCGCGCCGATGAGCACGTCGGAGAGGCCGTCTCCATCGACATCGCCCACGCCCGCCGCGGCCGCGCCGCACTCGTCGAACATGTTTGTGCCTCGGAGGTGCACGCCGGTGGTGTCGAGGTCACGCGCGCCGGCGAAGGGGCCGTACTCGAGCCAGGCGCCCCCCGACGAGTCGTTGGCGCCCTCCGCGCCGATGACCACGTCGACGGCGCCGTCCCCGTCGAGGTCGCCCGCGATGGCGACGCTGCCGCCGACGCCGATGCCGAGCGCGCCGGTGACGAACATCGCGTCGGCGCGCGCGAGGTCGAGGGTCCCGGAGGGGCTGGAGACGACGTAGACCCGCCCCGCCGTGTTCGACCCGGCGGCGCGGGCGCCGACGAGCACGTCGTCGAGGCCGTCCCCGTCGAGGTCGCCCGCGTCGAGCGCGCCGCCGGCGCCGTCCGAGCCGTCCTCCCCGACGAGGATCGCGTCGGCGTCGGAGAGGCTCTGCACCCCGGAGAGCGGCCCATGGACGACGTAGACGGCGCCGCCCTGGTTGCCGCCGGTGTCGTCGTACGCCGACCCGACGATCGCGTCGGCCACGCCGTCTCCGTTCACGTCCGCAGCGATGTCGAGCGCGCTGGCCGCGAAGTTGGAGGTGCCGACGCCGATGAGCTCGGCCGTGCCGTCCGAGAGGCTCGGCGTGCCCGTGACGAGGCCGGAGAACAGGTAGATCGAGCCCGACGCGAACCCGCCGGTCTGGGCGCCCCACGCCGCGAGGAGGAGGTCGGGGAGGTCGTCGCCATCGAGGTCGCCGCCCCCGGCAAGGGCGCCCCCGACGTACTCGTTGCGGTTGGTGCCGGTCCACGTGGCGTCGGCAGCGCCGAGGTCGTAGCGCCCCGTCACCGGGCCGTGGACGAGCCATGCGCCGCCCTGGTCGTCGGTGCCGCCGTGGGCGCCGCCGACGGCGAGGTCAGGCCAGCCGTCACCGTCCACGTCGCCGAGCGCCGCGACCCGTTCGCCGGCGGCGTCGCCCGAGTTGCCGAGGAGGCTCGCGTCCGCTCCGGCCAGGTCGAACGCGCCGAGGATCGGCCCGAAGACGACCGCCGCGGCACCAGCGCCGGGGCCGGCGGCGTCGGAGTTGACGATGCCGACGAGAACGTCGTCGTAGCCGTCTCCGTTCATGTCGCCGAGGCCGGCGAGCGTGCCACCCGAGGCGCCGTACGCGGCGTACAACCGCGCGTCCGCGCCCGTCGCGGCGAGCGAGATGTCGATCAGGCCGTCGCAGTCCTCGTCGAGGTCGTTGTCGCGCTCGCGCGCGTCGGGGTGCACGGCGGCGTCGGTGTCGTCGCAGTCCCCGGCGACGGTCGCCAGGTAGGGCGTGTCCGGCTGGCACAGGCACGCGGTGGCGTCGGTGCCCCAGTCGTCCCCGTCCGCGTCTTCGTACCAGTCGACGCAGCCGGGGGCGTCCGTGGCGTTCACGCTCCCGTCGCAGTCGTCGTCGGCGTCGGTCTCGCAGGTCTCGGTGCCGCCGGGGTTCACGGCGGCGTCGGTGTCGTCGCAGTCGGTGGCGTCGTTGACGTAGCTGGCAGGCGCCTCGCAGGCGGACACGGACGCGGAGGGGTCGCCGTAGCCGTCCCCGTCGGCGTCAGCGTGCCACGCGGTCGTGCCGGAAGCGTCGTCCTCGTCCGCGGAGCCGTCGCAATCGTCGTCGACGCCGCCGTTGCACACCTCGGAGGCGTCGGGGTGCACGCCCGGGTCCGCGTCGTCACAGTCGCCGCCGCGCTCGACGCCCACGGCGGCGGCGCAGGTCTCGAAGCGTTGGGCATCGTCGCCATAGCTGTCCCCGTCGGCGTCGACGTAGCGAACGAGGGTGCAGGCGTCGGGCTCGTCGACCTTCTGATCGTCGGGAGCGGCTTCCACACACGCGGCCAGCGTGGCGGAGAGGAGGATGTGCAGGCGCAAGGGAGACTCCCGGGCGCAGGAGTATACGGCGCGCGGTCGGCCGCCGGGGAGCCGAGCCGGCGAGGTAGCCGGGCGAGTTCGGTGTCGTCATCGTGAGTCGGCGCACCTCGGTGCCGGCGTCGCCGCCGGTACACTCGCCGACCAGCACGTCGTACTTGCCGGTGCCGGCGAGGGTGCGCGCCGTCGGCGACATCGAACAGATGTGGCTCGCGACGAACCCGCCCGCGCTGGCGAGGACTTCGATCTCGAACAGCTCGTCCGCCAGGTACGCCCACGCCGGCACGTCGTCCGGGCTGGCGTGGTCCAGGTCGGGGTGGTCGCCGTCGATGAATGCGGGCAGCTCGCGCGCGCCCGACGGGAGCCTCCACCCGTCGTGAGCGGCGCGTAAGCGCGCCAGGCCCTACCTGGAGGCCCGGATCGGGCCGCCGAGGGCGATCCACGCGCCGCCCCCGAGCTCGACAGCGACGGCCGCGGGAGGAGTGACGACGCCGTCCTTGTTGGTGTCGGTCTGCTCGACCGCGATCGGGTCGCCCATGAGCACGAGCTCGCCGCGGGAGGACACGAGACCCTTGTCCGCGCCGGCGAGCGTGAGCTCCCCGTCGGGATCGCGAAGGAAGCTACCGTGGAACTTGCCCTTCGCGAGGGTCGACTGCTTCCCCTTCTCGTTCGCGGCGCCCAGCAGGCTCACCTTGCCCGAAAGGTCCAGGCCGAGCGGATCCTCCGCGAATTGGAGCTCGCTGGCGAAGACCACCACCAGCTCATCGCCGAGGTCCGCCTTGTCGGTGGAGCAGGTGGTCTGTGTCCCAAACTCATCCACCAGCACGGCGGTGACCTGCACGGTGCCCGGGAGGTCAGCCGCCGCGGCCGCATAGGCGGTCACCGAGAGGTCGTACTCGCCCGCCTCGTTCTCGGTGATCATCAGGCACGTGCCGTCCGAACAGGCCGGGCTGCCGAGGTCGGCCGCCGACAGGTCCTCGGCGATCGCCATGGGCAGGCCGTTGACGTAGAGCTTCCGGAAAGTGGCGCTCGACCCGTAGCTGAACCGGATGTCCTCGCAGTAGAACTCAGGCTTCACCCGACGCTGATAGCTGTTCGCCGGAACCGTGACCGTGTCGCCGCCGACGAGCTCGAGCTCGGCGTGCGTCGGGTGCGTGTCGCTCGTGCCCCACCCCTCGGACACGACGGTGAGGTAGCCGGACCTGTCGCGCCGGACGCGGCCGACCCGGGAGTAGGTCCAGTCGAGCCCGTTACCGTACCGGTTCACGAAGCGGGGGCTGACGGCCACGCTCGTGAGCGGGTCCTCGTCGGTGGAGAGCGCACCGACGCCCGCGCCCTCGTCGAGCCAGGGCGCGCCGAGCTTCGTCTTGACCGCGTCGATCTTCTTGCCGGCGGCGTCGTAGGCGCGCGTTTCCAACTCGAGTTGGCCGTGGTGGGCGACCGTGGAGTCCGCCTCCCAGACCGCGCCGACGCCGTCCCAGAAGACCTCTGCGCGCGTGGTGACGCCGTCGTTCCCGGTCATGACAACGTCACCGTACGCGATCCCGTAGGTGTCGGCGCCGTGCAGGTCGAGGGAGATGTCGTACCCACCGTCCCCGTCGAACACCTCGGCCGCGAGGAGCTCGACGTCGTATGTGGCCTGCTCCTTGGTCGGAACGTCGGCGCTCAACCTCACCAGGCCGTCCGAGCCGAGCGCCCCCGAGAACGTCCGGACCACGTGGCCGGCCACGTCGCTGTACAGGTGCACGCTGATCTTGGTGTCCTCCTTGGGGAGCGCGGCGATCGTGGCCGCGCCGTGCAGCCAGGTGTCCACCTCCACGAAAGCGAGGTCCTCGGATCCGCGGTCGGAGGAGAGCGTCGCGGTCAGGGACGAGACATTGCCCCTTGTCACGACGCGAGGTTCGCGGAAGAAGTCCTCATCTTCGGGGTCGACGCCGTAGATGGAGCTTCCGTCGATCCAGAAGTCGCTCCCGGCGTGCGCCTCGCGGACCAGGAAGGCGAGGCCGAGGGCGGAGAGGAGGCGGAGAGAGGCGTGCATGGTGCGCTCCGGAAGGCTGGCCCAACCGTAGTCGGGGAGCGCCGGGAGCAAACCTCTCAGGGATCTCTCACCCGAACGGCGTCGCCGAACGTCGGGGAGCGGTCAGGGTGCGCGTGCGCGTAGGGCTACCGGGCCCTCCCGGACGCCTCGCAATACGTCGCGCCAACCCCGCCCGGATCCGAACTCCCGTTGCCACCCCGTGGGGGTGGAGGGCAGGCCGCCCCGAACTCGGGCGTTCGGCGGCGGCTCATCAAGAGTGCTCGGCCGGACTGGATGATTATACAACTTTTTGGATCGACAGGCAGGGATGCTCGGGCGCGGAAGTGGTGGCGTTGAAGGAGAGCTTGGTGGGCGGGTGATCGAGATCGGCGCAGCAGACCATGCACGCTCCGCCCGGCGCGGGGCCGGCCGACCCGGGCGCTTCGTGCCGCGCCCGGGGGGCACCCGGCCCGGCCGTCAGTCCGCGAAGGGCGCGACGGACTCCGCGTGGACGTACGCGCCCTCGACCGGCGGCCACGCCCCCAGGTCCCACACGACCAGGAAGCGGAAGGACTCGAGGAGGTACTCGACCCGGTCGAAGTCCCCGATCCCGAAGTCCTCCCGGAGGCGCACCGTGCACGCCTCCGAGGCCTCGCCGCACACGGCGTGGGCCTCCTCCCAGCGGTCCACGTCCTCCAGCCAGCGGCCGGTGGCGCAGCTGGTCACCTCGTCGCGCCCGACGTCCTCCGGCTCGGGGCCAGAGGCGCAGGCGGCGAGGAGGAGGGCCAGGCTAGAGCGCAGCGTGGTTGAGAGTGCCCGTCGCATTAGCGGGGGCCGCCGTCGAACAGGAACAACGCGCCGGTGACCTCGCCACGAAAGTCGTAGTTGGGGGTGCCGACGAAGATCTCCGCGTAGCCGTCCTCGTCCACGTCCCCCGCCCGGCCCACGGCGTACCCGGTCCAGTCGTTGTTCTCGGCGCTGGTGAAGAAGGTGTCGGCGTCCGGAACCAGGTAGGTCCCGGAGAGCGGGCCGTAGAGCAGGAACGCGGCGCCGGTGTCCACGTGGCCGTCCACGGTCAGCTCGGGCGCCCCCACCAGGAGCTCGGCGTGACCGTCTCCATCCACGTCGCCCGGTCCGTCGAGCGCCGTCCCCAACGCCGCGCTCTCGTATCCCTCGCCAGAGAACACGGCGGCCGCAACCGCATCGACCTCCCCTCCGACGGGCGGGCCCGAAACCACGTAGACCGCGCCATGAGCCGGGTCACCCATCGAAGGCATGCCCACCGCCAGGTCGGCGTACCCGTCCGCGTCGACGTCCCCGAGCGCCGCCACCTCGTCGGTGAGCTCGGACCCGAGGAGGCGCACGTCCGCGTCCTCGGCCGCGTACGCGCCCGCGAGCGGGCCGAAGAACACGCCCACGCCCCCGTTCACACCTGTTGAGGGGCCGACGATCAGGTCGTCGAAGCCGTCGGCGTTCACGTCCGCGCTGCCGTGCGTGCCCCCCACACCCATCTCCTCCGTGCCGACGATGACCGCCGCGGCGTCTCCGCCCCCACCGGGCATCACCAACAGCTGCCCCAGGTTTCTCGAGTAGTACTCGGAGTGAAATGCGCCGAGCGTCCCGACGAGCAGGTCCTCCCGGCCGTCGCCATCCAGGTCGCCCGCGGCCGCCAGGAAACCGGGGTCGAACGGAAAACAGTCGTCGAGGTCGATTGTTCTTGCGGCGTCGGCGAGGGTGGCCTCGCCGGCGAGCGGCCCGGCGAACACGGCCACGAGGCAAAGCTCCCGGGCTACGGCGACCAGGTCCAGCCGCTCGTCCCCCGTCAGCTCTGCCGTCGCGAAGTCGCTCCACTCGAATGTCTCGTCGGCGTGCGCCACGAAGGTGGCCGCTTCGTCCACCACGACTTCTCCGCGCACGTCGCCGGGGAGCACGGCCACCCGGGCAGGAACGGTCACGCCGTCCTCCGTACGGGTTCCCTGGCAGGCGACCACGAGGTCGGGCGTATCGCCCGTGAGGGGTGCCGACGGCCGCGCGTAGTACCCAGTGGTCGCCCTCGCGGCGCGGCAGTGCAAGATGGCGTCCGCCTCTGCCACCCCCACCAGACCGCTGAGTGTGCACTCCTCGTCGATGGCCCCATCGCAGTTCTCGTCGACCCCGTCGTCGCAGCCCTCGCGCACGCCGGGGTTCACGCGGTCGTCCGCGTCGTCACAGTCCCCCGACACGGCAGAGGTGTCGGCGGGCTGCTCGCAGGCGAAGATGGCCACGGCCCCGTACCCGTCCGCGTCGCCGTCCGTGTACCAGGTTGTGCCGGGCGTGGTGTGCAGGTCGTCGTCGGCGTCGTCGACGAGACCGTCGCAGTCGTTGTCGACGCCGTCGCAATGCTCGATCGCGCCGGGGTGCACGTCGGCGCGATCAGCGTCGCAGTCGTCCTCCAAGAAGCCGTCTCCGTCGGCGTCCCGGGGCGCGCTGTCCGATGTGGTCTCCTCCTCGTCGCCCGCGGGAGTGACGGGGCCGGTGCAGGCGAGGAGGAGGAGCAGCATGGTCAGTCCAGGGTGGGGTACTCTGGCGGCGGAGAGTACGCAGCATGGGAACCCGATCGACGGTGGCGGCGGGGACGATACCATCGAGGTGGCGGTGACGACGACACGCTGCTCGGCGGCCAGGAGGAGGACGGCATCCACCACCCGGCCCGCGTGCCCATAGCGCCGCCCAAGCCGCGCTGGCTCCTGGCGCTCCTCGCGGCCGGCTGCTCCGAGTACCAGTTCGGGACGGACAAGGACCCGTCCCTGGCGGATTTTCACGCGTGCGTTCCTTGTGACCTCGCCGGCGCCTGGCGTCGTGGCGGTGGGCGGCGACTACGCGCTCGTCTCGAGCGGGAGCTACACCTCCACGTTCGACAATCAGCACGCCCCCATGTGGACGGCCGGCCACACGACCCTCTTCTTCGACAACCACACCGCCGCCGCTCCCAACGACACGCGCGGAATCGAGATCGACTGGTCTACCGGCGACGCCGACATCGTGGGTCAGTACACGATGGAGTCGCCCACCGGGAGCGGCTTGAACTGCCTGACCGGCGGCGCGGTCATGGACGTGACCGGTGGGAACATCGTCGCCTTCTGCGTCGGAAGCGGGATCGACGACCGGCCGGTGTTCAACGAGTTCGACGGGATCGACAGCGTCGTGTGGGGGCTCAAGGCAGCGTGCCCCGCGGGCCAGAGGGGCGCTCCCTCCTACCGCGGCTACCCGAACCTCTGGTGAGCGCGTGATCCCCGTGCTCGTCTCCCTCCTGGCGTGCGGCGAGCCCGCGTCGGATTCGCGAACGCGGGACACCGCGGGCGACACCGACACCGACACCGAGCCCGTCGACGCCGACGAAGACGGATTCCCGCTCGGCGACGATTGCGACGATCTCGATCCGGACGTCCATCCGGGCGCCGCCGAGCGATGTGACGGGTACGACGATGACTGCGACGGCCTCGCGGATGACGCCTGCACCGGCGCGCCGTCCGGGAACGTGTCGCTGCTGGAAGCGGAGGCCATCCTCACCGGGGTGACCGTGGGCGCCTGGGCCGGCTACGCCGTGTCCGGGGGCCAAGGTGCGGACGACGCCACCGCGACGCTCGCGGTGACGAGCATCGATCCCTACGGAGAGGACTGCTCGCTCAATCGGATCTACCTGCTCCGGGACGTGCCGTCGGGGAGCGTGGCGCTCGACACGGCCGCACGGGCGACGGTCGTGGGCCAGCGCAGCGACGGCTGCATCGGGTACCCGGTGGACGTGTCGGAGTCGGGCGACGCCGACGGGTACGTCGACCTCGTGGTCCACAACTACCCAGGCGGGGGAACCTATGTGTTCCGCGGGCCGCTGGAGGGAGAACGCTCGCCCGCCTCGGCGGACCTTCGAGTCACCGAAGGCCTGGGGTTCGCCGGGTACTCGGGCTGGGTCGGAGACCTCGACGGCCTCCCCGGGGCGGAGCTCGCGGTCGGTGACCCCATCTGGTTCGAGGAGGATTGGGAGGCCCCCGAAGGCCGAATGCGCGTCTTCTCCGCCGCCACGGACGGCATCTTGGGGCCGGACGACGCGTTGGCGGAGATCCGGGGCGGCGACGAGACGAACCTCGGCGAGTGGTTCGACACCGTCGGCGATCTGGACGGAGATGGGATCGACGAGCTCGTGGTCAACGGGCACTGGTTCTTCTACGGGCCCGTCGCGGGAGACCTCACCAGCGCGGACGCCGAGATCGCGCTGACGAGCAACACCTGGCTCGACCAGTGGACGATGACCGCGACCGGCGCGGGCGACCTGGACGGAGACGGCAACGACGAGGCCCTGGTCGGCGCCTGGTGGGGCGACGGGGACGATCGCGAGACAGGCGCGGTGATCGTGTCCGACGCGGATCGCGGGGTCACGAGCGTGCTCGACCTCTCGCGGCGGTTCTCCCTACGCTACGACGAACACGAGGTCGTGGGGCGCGGCGTCGCCGCGGGGGACGTAGACGGGGACGGCGCCCCCGACGCGCTCCTCGGGGGCGGGGGTCCCGATGGGCTCGATACGGACACGCCCGCGATCTACGTCGAGTACGGCCCCTTCGCCGGCGTCCGCGAGATGGGCGGCGGCGCGGTCCTGTGGGCCCCGCCGACGCTCGACTACGCCGGGGGCGGGAGCGCCCTCGCGGCCGCGGACCTCAACGGCGACGGCTTCGCCGACATCCTCGCGGGCTCCAAGGCCGCCGACAACGACGCCCTCGGAACAGCCTTCCTCCTGCTGGGCGGGCCTCGCGAATAGGCGATCTCCGCGCGCGGCGGCCGCACTCGCGTCTCGCGCCTGGCTGGATCTCGACGGCGAGGACGTGCGTCGTATCGCTGCACCAACCGCCCGGTCAGATCCACAAGCAAGAACGCCCACCCTCCGGCGAACCGAAGGGCGGGCGTCCAAGCTCATACTCAACAGTGGTCGGGGCGGCCGGATTCGAACCGATGACCTCCTGCGCCCAAGGCAGGCGCTCTACCAGACTGAGCTACGCCCCGACAACGCGCGTCTAACCCGTTCTCCCCGTGGTGCACCGTGGAGGCGCGCTTCGGGCGGGGATGCTTTTGTATCGCCTCACGATATAGGCGCGCCGCCATGACGACCGACCCCGACTACCGCGCCCTCGCGCAGCTGCGCTTCGAGATCCGCCGCTTCCTCGCCTTCTCGGAGGAGGCGGCCCACGGGGCGGGGGTGGAGCCCCGCCAGCACCAGCTCCTCCTCCAGCTACGAGGGCTCCCAGTGGGGTTGCGGCCCAACATCCGCACGGTGTCCGAGCGGCTCCACATCAAGCACCACAGCGCGGTGGAGCTGGTGGCACGCGCGGAGGCCGCTGGCCTGATCCTGCGGACGCGTTCGCCCGAGGACGGCCGCGAGGTGCTCCTCGCCCTCACGCCGCGGGGAGAGGCCGTGCTCGAGGGGCTCACGCGCTCGCACCGGGACGAGCTGCGCACGCGCGGGCCGCGCCTGATCGACGCGCTGGGGACGCTGCTCGCGGAGGAGGGCCGATGAGCGCGGTCGACGCGCCGCCGAGGCGCCGGGAGGTTCGCGGCGACTACACGCTCACCCCGCGCACGCTGCTGGTCGCGGCCATCGCCATGGGGGTCGGCGCGTGCGCCACGGTCGCGGCGGTGCTGCTGCTCGACCTCATCGCGCTGTGTACGAACCTCTTCTTCTTCGGGCGCCTCTCCCTGGCGCCGGCCTCCCCCGTCGATCACGAGTGGGGGGCGCTCGTCGTGCTGGTCCCCGTCGCGGGCGCGCTGATCGTGGGGCTCATGGCGCGTTTCGGGAGCGAACGGATCCGCGGCCACGGCATCCCAGAGGCGATGGAGGCGATCCTCCTGCGCGGGAGCCGCATCGAGCCCAAGATCGCCGTGCTCAAGCCGGTGTCGGCGGCGATCTCCATCGGGTCGGGCGGGCCGTTCGGGGCGGAGGGCCCGATCATCATGACGGGCGGCGCGGTGGGATCGATCATCGCGCAGATGCTCCACCTCACTGCGGCCGAGCGGAAAACGCTGCTGGTGGCGGGGGCGGCGGGCGGCATGTCCGCCGTCTTCGGGACGCCCATCGCGGCCGTCCTCCTCGCCGTCGAGCTCCTCCTCTTCGAATGGAAGCCGCGGAGCCTCGTCCCGGTCGCCCTCGCCGCCGCCACGGCAGCGGCCCTGCGCCCCGCCCTCGTCGGCACGGGGCCGATCTTCCCGATCCCGGCCCACAACCTGACGCTCGACGCGACCGGCTTCGCCGCGTGCCTCGTCGCGGGGCTGGCCGCTGGCGTCCTGTCCGGGTTCCTGTCGCGCTCGATCTACGTCGTGGAGGACGCCTTCGCGCGGCTCCCAATCCACTGGATGTGGTGGCCGGCCATCGGCGCCGTCGTGGTGGGCGTCGGCGGCTGGATCGACCCGCGCGTGCTCGGCGTCGGGTACGAGAACATCGGTGGGCTCCTCGACGGCACGCTCGTCGGGAACGCGGTGCTCGGGCTCATGGTGCTCAAGAGCATCGTCTGGATCGCGTCCCTCGGCACTGGCACCTCCGGCGGCGTGCTCGCGCCGCTCCTGACCATCGGCGCGGCGCTCGGCGCGCTCGAGGCCCGCGTGCTCCCCGACGGCGGCCCGGGGTTCTGGCCGCTCATCGGCATGGCCGCGGCGCTCGGCGGGACGATGCGGTGCCCCCTCGCGGCCGTGCTCTTCGCGATGGAGGCCACCCACGATCTCGACGCGCTGGTGCCGCTCCTCGTCGCGGTCTCGGCGTCGTATCTCTTCACGACGTTGACGCTGCCCCGCTCCATCCTCACCGAGAAGATCGCGCGGCGTGGCGTCCACCTCAGCCACGAGTACGCCATCGATCCGCTGGAGATCCACTTCGTCCGCGAGGTCATGCAACCGGTGCCAGAGGTGCTCGCCCCGGATGCGCTGGTGGCCGATCTGGGCGGCGTCTCCGTCGACCAGCGCCTCATCCCGGTGGTCGACGGGGGCCGCCTCGTGGGCGTCCTCACCCGCCGCGATCTCGTGGGCGCGCCGCTCGGCCAGGCCGTCAGCGCGTGGATGCGGGAGCCCGTCGTCGTCTGGAGTGACGACATCCTCCGCGTCGTCGTGAACCGCATGGCGGAGTCGGGCCGCACGTGCCTGCCGGTCCTCGACCCCGCGGCACCCGATCGCCTGGTGGGCCTCGTGACGCTCGCCGATCTGCTCCGCGCCCGCGCCCATGAGCTCGTCGCGGAAGGGCACCGGGAGCGTCCGATCCCGCTACGGTGGCCCCGCTGGCGGGAGACGAGGAAGCCCGGAGCCTCCTCGTCCTAAGGTCGCACGCGCACCATCCTGCTTAGCCGACGCTCCGACGCCGACGCACGAGCCCCGCCGCGGCGAGCAACATCGCGAAGGGCACCGCGCCGCCGCCGACGTCGGTTCCGCAGAACCGGGTGGCGCCGCCGATCACATCGTGGGCCGGGTCGCAGACATCGCCTTCGCCGTCCGCGTCCGCGTCCTTCTGGTCGGGATCGACCTCGAGCGGGCACAGGTCGCAGGCGTCGCCCACGCCGTCTTCGTCGCCGTCCGCCTGGTCGGCGTCGGCGTCCGCCGGGCAGATGTCGCAGAGGTCGCCGAAGCCGTCATCGTCCACGTCGTCCTGGAAGGGATCGGCCACGGTCGGGCAGACGTCGCAGGTGTCGCCGAGGCCGTCACCATCCGCGTCCGGCGCCTCGCTGATGAGGCTGTTGCTCGGGCACGGGTCGCAGGCGTCGCCCACGCCGTCGCCGTCACGATCCGCCTGGTCGTCGGGGATCAGGGGGCACACGTCACACTCGTCGCCGGGGCCGTCACCGTCGGTGTCACCGCCGCCATCGCCAAAGAGCAGGATGCAGGGGTCACATTCGTTCCCGATGCCGTCCTCGTCCGTGTCGATCTGGTCCGGATCCTTGACCTCCGGGCACACGTCACACGCGTCACCGAACGTGTCGTCGTCCGTGTCGAGCTGCTCGGGGTCGTACACGGTCGGGCACACATCACACTCGTCGCCCGCGCCGTCCGCGTCCGTGTCGAGCTGCAGGGGATCCGGGTCGTCGGGACAGATGTCGCACTCGTCACCGACGGTGTCGTCATCCTTGTCGCGCTGCGCCGGATCGTAGTCGCTCGGGCAGATGTCGCAGAGGTCGCCGACGTCGTCACAGTCGGAGTCCTCCTGCTCGGGATTCACGAGCTCGGGGCAGTTGTCACACTTGAGCGTGACGTAGAGGTCGGGAACCTTCGCGTCCTCGGGGAACTGGAGCTGGGCGAAGGAGAGCCCGTCCCCGTCGAAGTCGTAGCCGGCGATGGAGTACGCGCAGCCGAACGAGGTGTAGTCGTAGTAGTAGTCGGCGTTCGGGAACACCACGCCCGCGTCGTCCGTGTTCGCGGCGCACAGCGGATCGGTCAGATCGACGGCGGGCTCCCGCGCGACGGGGACGTTGTTGCAGTTCAAATCCTGCACGTCGACGGGGTCGTCGCAGACCTCGGCGAACGCAGCGGGAACGAGGCCGGAAGCAACGAAGGCGGAGCCAACGAGAAAGAGAATCATTCTTCCTCCTCTTGGAAAAAGTCGGGGTTGACGAGGTCGGTCGTCTTCGGGGCTACGATGACCGCGGGGATGGTGACGGTGTCGAGGGCAACGGCTTCGCCGCTCCACGGGAGGACCGCGGAGGCGGGCGTGACAGGGAGGGCTTCGCCGTTGGCGAGGCGGTTGGCGATGCGGAACACGACGCGGCGGTTCTCGACCTTGGCGGCTTCCGTGGCGGCCGAGCTCTTCTCGAGCGGGACCACCTCACCCAGACCGCGCCAGCTCATGCGCTGCGGGCTCACCCCGTCGAGCAGGAGCGCCTCCCACACGGCGCGGGCGCGGCGGTCGGACAGGTCCCAGTTGTAGACGAGATCGCCCTCTTCGCTCGCGTGGCCCTCGATGGCGACGTGGGCGATGCGCCCCTCGCCGGCCAGGAGGTTCGCGATACCGTCGATGATGTCGTGCGACTCGGGGAGGAGCTCCGCGGAGCCCTCCTTGAACCGGATCTCGCCGGTGAACACGATCTCGTCGCCCGCGACCCGCACCTTGGGGGGCGGCGGCGGCGGCGGGATCTCGACGAAGATGCCCGGGGGATCCTCCTCCTCGAGCGTCGCGGGCTTGGGGGGCGGCCTCTCCGCCACCACGGGCACCGGCTTGTCCGCCTGGGGCGGGGGGCTCTTGAACGTGGCCGTCAGGAACCCGCGGAACGCCGGGACACCCACACCCGCCTGGATGCCGGCGCCGCCGCCGGCCGCGAGGATGACGGTCGGCGTGGCTTCGAGGCTCGCGGTGAGGAGCGCCTCGCTCGCGAGCTCACCGTCGCGCTCCGCGAGGCCCGCGAGCACCGCGCGTGCGACCCAGGCCCCGCCCACCGAGAAGGTGGGGAGGATGTCCGCGCGCACGCCCACCCCGAGGTCGACCGTGGGGCCCCAGTCGAGGCCCGGCTGCGGGGACTCGAGGGGACGGGCCACGACACCGACATCGAGCAGCACCGCGCCGAAGCCGCCCTTGAGCGCACCGGACGCGCCGAAGGCGCCGCGGGCGGTGGACTCGCCCATCCAGGCGTCCTGGCGGCCGACGGGGATGTACACGTCGGCCCGGAGGGTCGCGTCGATGAGGTTGGTGTGGACGACACCCCAGCGCGCGCCGACACGGGGATCCCCGATGCCGCTGCCGTCCGCCGAGAGAGCGGAGCCGTCACCGGTCTGCCAGGCGATCGGGACCGACGCCTGCACGGCGAGGCGGTATCCGAGGCCCATCGAGAAGCCCGCCCAGCCGCCGATCCGGTCGGTGACGGGCCGGTTCGAGATCTCCCCTTCGGTGAGGATGAGCACCGGCGCACGTTGGTACTGCGTCCCGAGGCCCACGCGCCATTCCCACTGGTCGGGGACGCCCGCGCCCTCGACGCCGTAGACGCCGTCGTCGCCCATCGCCGGGCGGACCATCTCGATGTCTGCGCCGACGCTCAAAATTGCACGCGCACGGCGACGGACAGGAGCCCGGCGGCGCCGAGGCCGGCGGCGGCGAGGCCGGCGCCCTGGGTGACATTGGTTCGCACGCGCAACTTCTCCAGATCTCCGACGGTGTCGACCGGCGAGGGGTCGAGGGCGTACCAGTCCGCGCGGGACTCGGCGGCCATCACGAACAAGCCGCCCGACAAGGCCACGAGCGCGCCGGACGCGATGAGCCGGCCGATCTCGCCGCGGCGGAGCGGCACGGGCCCCAGGCGGGGGACAGTGGGCGACGTGGGGAGGGCGGCGCCGAGGCGCACCTCGTTGACGCCGGCCGCGTCGAGCCACCGGGTGTAGACCACGCGGCCCTCGGCGTCGAAGGCCTGCACGACGGCGGCGTGGCCGGGCCGCAACGCGGCGTAGGCGAGGCCGTCCACCAGCGCGACGCCGCCGTCCGGATGGGGCGGACCGTCCACGTCGTCCCCGACCTCGGGGAGCGCCATCGGCTCGGGGCGTACACCGCCGAGCGCGAGGTGCACGGCCGCGGCGTCACCCGGGGCGAGCGGATCGGAGACGCACGCGAGCCGCAAGAGCAGCGTGCGCCGCTCGGCGTCGAGGTCCTCGTCCGCCAACCGCGCGCCTTGGACGCGCATGGCCGACTCGACCACGTCGGCCGGGGTGTGGAAGTTGATGCAGGGTTGCTCCACTGCATGCGCCAACCCGGCGAGCAGGAACGCGATCATTGGCCCTCGCAAACGTCGATGACGTCGTCACAGTCGTTGTCGATCCCGTCGGAGCAGACCTCGGGCACGGCCGGGTTCACGTACGGGTCGGTGTCCAGACAATCCACGGAATTGTCCACTTCGTCGTCGTTCGCCTCGCACGCGGTGCGGGCGGTGGTCGGATCGCCGAAGCCGTCGCCGTCGGCGTCGGTCCAGCGCTCGAACACGTCGTCGATCACGCCGTTGCAGTCGTTGTCCTGACCGTCCTCGCAGTCTTCGGGCGCGTACGGCCAGGTGTCCTGGTTCGTGTCGTCGCAGTCGCCGGCGCGGGTGATGTACTCCTTCCCGGGCTCGCACGTCTCGACGGCGGAAGCGGGATCCCCGAAGCCGTCGTTGTCGCCGTCGTACCACCAGATCTGGAGGAGGGCCTCGTCGATCTCGCCGTCACAGTCGTCGTCGGCGGCGTTGCAGAGCTCCTGCGCGCGCGGGTAGGCGGTCGCGGCGGTGTCGTCACAATCCCCCGCGTTCTGGGCAGTGTCCGAGCGGGTGGCGCAGGCCTCGCCGAAGGGGATGCCGCCGAAACCGTCGCCGTCCTGGTCCGTGTAGACCGCGAACACGGCGTAGCCCTCGTCGACCTCACCGTCGCAGTCCTGGTCGTAGCCGTCACACAGCTCGGCCGAGCCGGGATGGATGGTGTAGTCGGCGTCGTCACAATCGCCGCCGCTGCGCACCCACCCGACGCCGGGGGCCACACAGCCGTCCTGCTCCTCCAGACCGCCGACGCCGTCGCCGTCTTCGTCGAAGAACCAGGGCGCGCCGGCGCCGATCTCGTCGTCGTCCGAGTCACAGTCGAAGGGCCATTCGGCGCCGTCGGCATCGGGGTCGAGGCGCCATTCGCGCTCGGACGCCGGGATGAAGCCGCAGCCGGCCACGAAGGGGATCCACACCATGCGGCGGCGCATCAGCAACGCCGCCGCGGCCAACACGGCCCAGAGCGCGGGCACTCCGGGGGTGCCGCAGGTGCTGGCCCCGCCGCGGGCCGCGAAGTCCGCGCACTCGCCGGCGTCCCACCCGGCGCCGATGCAGGCCTGGCAGGCGTCCCCGACGCCGTCATTGTCCTCGTCGAGCTGCTCGGGGTCGTTGTTGGTCGGGCAGCTGTCGCACGAGTCCCCGACGGTGTCGAAGTCCGTGTCGATCTGGCGCGGGTCGAACGTGCTCGGGCACGTGTCGCACAGATCGCCGTACCCGTCGTTGTCCACGTCGGCCTGGTCGGCGTTGGGAGTCAGCGGGCAGATGTCGCAGGTGTCACCCACGCCATCCTTGTCCGTGTCCGTCTGGTCCTCGTCCATGTTCGGGCAGACGTCGCACACGTCACCGACCTCGTCCTCGTCCGTGTCGAGGTCGGTCGGGTCGTAGTCGATCGGGCAAGTGTCGCACTCGTCGCCGAGGCCATCGCCGTCGAGGTCGAGCTGGTCGACGTTGTCGACGTCCCAGCAGTTGTCGCACTCGTCGCCGATGAGGTCCCGATCCTCGTCGGCCCCCGTGCTGGCCACGTCCGGGCAGATGTCGCACCAGTCGCCCATGCCGTCTTCGTCGAAGTCGTCCTGCGGCACGAACGCGTCGATGGGGCACGAGTCGCAGAAGTCGCCGAGGCCATCCTCGTCGCGATCGTCCTGCGTGGGGTTGGGCACGTCCACGCAGTTGTCGCAGGCGTCGCCCACGTTGTCGCAGTCGGTGTCGACCTGCTCGCGGTTCCAGATCTCGGGGCAGTTGTCGCACGTGAGCGTGACGACGACGTCGGGGAACCGCTCGTCGGGCATCAGCGACAGGTCACCGCCGCCGAGCCCGTCGCGATCGATGTCGAGCCCGGTCACCGGGACGAGACACCCGTACGACACGTAGTCGTAGTAGTAGTCGGCGTTCGGGAGGGGGATCCCGTTGGTGTTGGTGTTGGCCAGGCACGCCGGGATCGTCAGGTCGACCGGCACCTCGTCCACAACGTCGACGCCGTTGCAGTTCAGATCCTGGATGAACGGCCCGGTGGAGCACACCTTGGCGGCGTAGGCGGCGGAGAAGAGGAGTGCAATCATCGTGACCTCGGGAGGCGGCCGGTCCACGGAACGGGCACGGGTTGCCATTCAGGAGCAGGGGCGTCCGCGGAGAGCTGGCGCTCGATGCGGAAGAGGACGCGTCGATTGAGGGCCAGCGCGGCCTCGTCGGTGCCCGAGGACTCGGGCGCCACCTCGCCCATCGCGCGGTACCCGAGGCGGTCGGGGTGGACACCGGCCTCGATGAGCACGCGGTAGATGGCGCGCGCGCGGGCGGTGGACAGCGCGTAGTTGTACTCGAAGCTGCCTTCCTCGCTCGCGTGCCCCTCGACCACGATGTACGTGATGCGGGGGTTCTGCGCGAGGACGCGCGCCACGTCGAACAGGATGGGGAGCGAGTCGGGCAGCACCTCGTCCTTCGCGAAGACGAAGCGGATGGGGTCGCGGATGACGATGCGCTCGCCCTCGACCTTCGCCAGCTCGCCCTCGGCCCAGCCCTCGATGGGGGGTGCGGGCGGGATCACGATCTGGTCGGGCACCTCCTCCACGGGGGGCGCCAGCTCCTTCGCGACGCTGGACACGGGGCGGACCGACGGGGGGATGGGCTGCGGGACCCACGCGATCCCGAGGAACCCGCGCAAGGAGGCGGCGCCGACACCACCGCCGAGGCCGGGCCCGCCACCGATGTCGACCGTCACGCCGTGCGGCGCCCGCACCGACAACGACGCGACGAGCGCGGAGGCGTGGTCACGCGGACCGGCATCCGGCGCGAGGCGCACGCGGCCGAGGTAGCCGAAGCCGATGCCGAGCCGCTCGTAGGACCAGCGGACGGCCCCGTTCGTGACCAGGGACGACCCGGACGTGAGCTGGAGATCGGTGACGCCCGTGGCGCCGTACCGGTACCCGACCTCACCAAGAATGGAGAGCCGCCCGAAGCCGAGCGCGCCGAGGACCGCGCCGCCGGGGCGGACGGTGCCCTCGCCCATCCAGGCCTCGTTGTCGCCGGTGGGCAGGGCAACGTCGAGGCGCAAGGCCACGGCGCTCCCCTCCCCCGCGGCGTTCGGCTTGCCGAACAGGCGGTACTTCGCGGAGATCTCGATGTCCCCCAGCGCCGCGCCCTCGGCCGAGCCGGGGAAGGCGCCGCCCTCCTGCCATGCGAAGGGCACGGCGAGCGCGACGTCCAGGTTGCGCAGCGGCCCCCAGCGCACGCCCGCCTGGACGAGCGTGCGCGAGGAGACGGCAGCACCGGCGTAGTCCCCATCCGAGAACACCACGACGGGGTTCTGCTCGGCTTGGACCAGCGCGGCGATGCGCGGAAACCCGGGGGGTTGAATCCACGGCGTGTCTTGGCCAGGCGTCCCGCCAGGGGCGAGCGTCGGGCGCACGAGCTCTACGTCGAGGGGCAGGCCCGCGGCGTGAGCAGAGGCGATGAAGGAGAGTGAGGCGACAAGCACGGGGCCATGGTAGCCTGCTTCCCATCGGGTTCAACAACATGATCATCGCTCTTGTCGCGCTCAGCCTCGCCGAAGACCCCTCCAATGCTCCGATTGTCGCGACGGACCGCATCGCGGAACTCTCGCTCTCAAGGGTGGATGCGCCCCCTTCGTGGTCCGTAAAGGACGGGCGCGCTCACGACATCGACGCGCGCACCTGGGCCATCCTCACGGGGGATGTGAACGTCCTCGGCAAGATCGAGGCCAGCCGGAAGAAGGGCCAGACGTTCGGCTGGGGGCTCGTCATCGGGGGGGGCGGCGTGGCCCTCTCGTCGATGATTCCCCTCTTCACGATCGAGGAGGCCCTCGGCACCAACGAGGGGACCGACGGCTTCAACGACATCGGCACGCGGAACGATGTTCGCGTCGCGTCGGCATTTTCGTTGATCGGCGCCGGCGTCATCCTCGCGGGCACCGGCTTCGCGGCGCGGGCCATCGCGGACAACCGCGCGCTCCAGCTCTCCCGGCACCTCGACGCCGCCGAGGTCGACGCGTCGATCCTCGCCTACAACGCACGCCTGCAGGAGATCCTCACGGTGGTCCCCGCCGGCGCGCCCGAGGCGGTCATCGACGTGGAGGATCCGGGCACGGTCGCGCCGACCGGCGCCGCCACTCCCGAGGCGGCCACGGGCGGAGCGGCCCCCGTCGTCGCGCCCGCCCCCGTGGTCGCGCCGGTCGTCGCGCCCGCCCCTGTCGTGGCGCCCGCGCCCGTCGTCGCGCCGGCCCCGACCCCGGCCCCCGAGGCTGCCCCCGCGCCCGTCGTGACCCCCGCTCCGACCGGAGAGGCCGCTCCCCCGCCCAAGTGACGCTCCCCCGCCCAACTCAAGGCACGCCCGAGTGAAGGCTGGTCGCCCCCCTCAGGGACAGCCGTCCAGCTGGGACTCGGGCAGCTCCGCCATCACGGAGGCGCTCCAATACACGCGGAGCTCCTCCTCCGTGCGCAGGGCGTGGTTGTCCGCGAGGGGATCCACCCCCGAGACACACCCCGCGCCCCCCGTGGCCGCGCCGGTCTGCGCCCACATGGCGGCGAACCCGGCGCCGTAGGACCCGTCGAGAGCATCGTCGCAATACGGGCCGACGAAGGTGACGTTGTCGCCACACTCGACATGCGGGAGCCCGCCGGAGCGGGCGTGGGCGGTCTCGTGCACCACGGTGCCCGCCGCGCCCATCACGTAGTTGAGCCGCCCTTCGCGGGGCACGTGGTACCGCCCCTCCGTCCACTCCAGGCCGCCCCCCGCCTCGTCCGAGGCGTCCGGCGGAAGGAACACGACGTCCTCGATCCCCTCCGCGGAGAGGTCGTACAGGACGTGCGAGAGCGGGGCCGTGTCATCGAGGCCGAGCGCGGCCGCGGCGGCGCCCCACTCGTCGGCCCAGCGCTCGTCCACGTAGGGCCCGACCTGGAGGCCCCCGACCGTTCCGTAGTCGCTCGCCAACAGCCAATACAAGCCCCAGATCAGCACCACCATGCCGTCGGCGAGCCGGTCCCCGCTCGACGCCGCGAGGTGGTCGCCCAGGTCCCCCTGCGCGCCGGCTTCGGCCAGGAGCGCGTCGACATCCGCGCCCATGTCCGCGAGGATCGCCTCGCCGCACGCGGTGTCGATCCGGAGCGCCTCTCCCGCGCCGGCCGAGTCGCTCCACGGCAGCACCTCGCCCTCCGCGAAGCCGCACACCCCGCGAGTCACCGTCCATGCGTCGTCCCCCGCGCACGCGCCGAGCAACGGAAGCAACAGCCATCCCGCTCTCCCGCGCGCCCGCCGGGCGTCCCTCATCGCACCCCGGGCGTCCGGTCCCGCCACCCGTCGACCGCCTCGCGCGCCCGGGTCGCCGCCTTCGCGCCCCACAACGCCGTGATCGTGTCGGCGCAGCTCTCCGCCACCGTGGGCGCCCCCTGCGCCCCGATGCACGGGAACACCCGGGCGGGCCGAGAGCCCGCGAGGCGCGCGGTGTTGCGGTGGATGGCGGACAGGAGCGTGGTCCGCTCGTCGACCTCGACCAGCACCAGCGGGAACAGGCGGCACGCCAGCGGCTTGAGCGCTCCCCGTTCGCGGCCGGTGCTGTCCTCGAGGGTGTGGAGCCCGCAGCCGAGGCCCTCGGGCCCGAGCACCGCGAACACGCAGCGCTTCCCGGGCCGGCGAAGCGCGTCCCCCTCGTAGATCGCGGGCGCGCCGGCCGCCCAGCGGGGATCCCGCGGGGCCATGAAGTCGGCGATCTCGGGCAGCGCCGCGTCGATCGCCGCGCGTTCGTCGGGGGTCGGGCTCATCTCGAGGTCGGCGCAGCAGGACCGCGCGCCCGCGGCGCGGAGGCCGGGTGTGCACGCGCCGGTGGCGCAGGCCCACGACTGCGCCAGGGCGGGCAGATCGAGCAGGCGCCCCTTCCCGGCCTGCCCGAGGTTGTCGCGCGCGGCGAGCTGGAGCAGGTGGACGGTCCAGTCACCGCCGCTCGTGTCGTCGGAAGAGGCCATTCGTAGGGCTAACCGGGCCGACGCCCCGGGACCTTTCGCGTGGCTACCGCGCCAGGGCCCCCGACCGGCCGGCCTCGAGCAGCGCCTGCGCCACGTCCGACCGCCAGGGGGGCAGGTTGTCACACCCGCGCACGTCCGGCGGCACGGTCCGTTCGGTCACGATCTCGGCGAAGCTGAGCTCGGGCTCGAAGTCGAAGCGCAAATCCCCGACGACGATCCGCTCCCCATCGCCGTCCCAGAAGGGTGCGCGCGCGAAGTGGAGGAAGGCGTCCACCCGGCACGACTCGGCGGCGAGGGCGGCGAGCTGGCCGACCGGCGCGACGAAGCGGCCGCCCCACACCACCGCAGCGTCGCTCGTAAGGTCGGGGTCGGCCATGGGCGCCGTCCGCGCGGCCGCGGGCCGCAGATCACACGCCGACGGGCTGGTGAGCGCCGGCGCCTGCGAGTACACCACGCTCCGGGCGTGGTAGTACGTCGTGTCGCGCGAGAGCACGAAGCCCTGCCAGCACCACGGTGTTGCCGGGCGGGGCGAGAGCACCACGTCGAGCACGACCTCGTCGGGGCGAGCCGCGCCGAACCGGGCGCGCAGCTCCGCGTCCGCGAGCCGGCTGGCCGCGCCGAACCCCACGAGCACGGCCGCCGTGAGGATCGCGGGCACCCCGACCCGGTCCCACCGCGCCTGGACCGCGCCGAGCGCGAGCACCGCCAGCGCCCACACCACCCCCGCGAGCGGCCCCAGCCCGACCGCCGTGATCCCCGCCAACACGAGCCCCAGCACCCCGAGGCCGATGCGTACGCCGCGCCGCGCCGCCGTCGTGAACGCGAGCGGGAGCAGCGCGAGCCAGAGCAGCGGCTCGAGGATGAAGATCATGTCCCCGTAGTGCCAGGCGTCCTCGAACGGCCAGAACGGGTGCACTCCGTAGCTGTTCCACGCGTCCGCCCCGATGTGGACGAACGCGCCGACCAGCGCGAGCCCGAAGAGCGGCAGCGGACGCGCCTCCGGATCCCGCCAGCGCGCGATCGCGGCGCATCCGAGCGCGAGCAGCGCGGCGCCCACGAGGGTGTGGGTGTGGCCGCGATGGTGCACCAGGTACCCGAGCCGGGTGTCCTCGAAGAACGGGCTCAGCACGAGGTCGATGTCGGGCGCCTCGGAGGCGAGGATGGCGGCCCAGAGCGCCCCCCGGAGCGAGCCCACCCACGGCAGGGCGGCCCGCGCGAGCAGCACGCCGATCAGCGCGTGGGTCACGTTGTCCATCCCCGCCGCTTAGCCCGCCGCGCCCGGATTGAGCGCGGCGGGCAGCCCCCCGATGCAGCGCCCCGGTCAGCCCCCCGCGACCACCCACGGAAACTCCGCCACCTCGGCGTCGAGCGACTTCGGGAAGCTCATCGCGCGCACGGCGCCCACCACACACGCGCCGAGCGAGGGATCCGCCGTGGTGTTGTCGACCAGAAGCGGCTCGACGACGCGCCCGCCTCGGATCGTCCAGGACACGCTGACGCGCCCGCTCACGGTCGGATCCGCCTTGAGCGACCGCTCCAGGCACGTCACGATACGCCCCTGCGAGGCGCGCACCGTCCGCGCGATCAGCGCGGCGTCGCCCCCCGCGGTCACGGTCGTCTCCGGAGCCTGGGCCTCCACACGCGCCCGGATCGTCGGCGCCGCGGCGTCTCCGGTCCCGACGGCCCCGCCCCCGCCCAACCCCACGCCGACGGACAGGTCGCGCTCCCGCGCCATCTGCCGCATGCCGCCGTCCAACGTCGCCTCCCGCGTCCCCGTCACCCCATCGAGCGCCTGCTGGAGGCCCGGATCGTCCTTGTCGCCCAGGATCGCGTCCAGCGGGCTCGTCCCCGCGCCCAGCGTGCCAATCCACTCGTCCAGCAACACGCGGGGGCGAGCCGCCGTCGGGTCCGCTGGGGCGCTCTCCGTCGTTTCCGCGGAGGGTGCGCGGCCGGGCCCCCGGGCGCGCCCCTGCACGATCATCGGCACGGGAATCGGCACCGGCGGCGCCTCCAACGCGAGCCGGACGGGCGGCGGCAGATCCCGCACCAGCCCCGCCGCGTCGGCGTCGACGAGGAGCGGCTCCGGCGGAGGCGTCATCACGACCCAGGCCCAGAACAGGCCCGCCGCCAGCGACAGGACGGTCAGGATCCCCACGAACAGGGGCTCGTCCACGGGCCCGGAGGCCGGGGAGCGGCTGGGCGTGGGGCGGGTCGGGCGGGGCGCGGGCGGGGGGTGCGCACCCGGAAGCACCGCGGCGGTCGGCGACAGATGGACGGGCATGAAAACCTCGACCCCATCCACGACAGCGAGCGTACGGTCCAGTTCCCGCCCTGTAAGGCGCGTGTATGTGTAAGTGGCGCGACCTCGACACGACTCCTTCCTCAGCCATCTGTTCGAAGTTCCGGTAGACTGTTCGGCTCGGAGGCCCCCCATGCCACACACCGGCATCCTCACCTTGCTCCTGCTCTCGGCCTGCACAGGCAAAGAAGGCCCGGGCACCGAAGACCCCGTGATCATCGAGTACGTCGACTCGGACGGCGACACCATCGTCGACCTTCACGAGGGCTACGTCGACGAGACGACCGCGGAGGACGGGGTCACCTCCGCCGACACCGATGGGGACGGCACGCCCGACTACCTCGACGAGGACAGTGATGGCGACGGCGTCTCCGACGCCGACGAGGCGGGGGACACCGATCCGCTCACCCTGCCGTGGGACACGGACGGGGACGGCGAGAAGGACTTCCACGACCTCGATGCGGACGGCAACTGCATCCAGGACGAGGACGAGCCGAACGAGGACCTCGACGACGACGGCCTGAAGTCGTTCTCCGACCTGGACGACGACGGGGACGGCATCTCCGACTACCACGAGATCGGCGCCGAGTGCGGTCTCCCGGACTCCGACGGGGACGGCACGGCCGACTACCTCGACGATGACTCCGACGGCGACGGCGTGGCCGACCTGTACGAAGCGGGCACGTCCGCCTTCGAGGACGCCCCGCGCGACACCGATGCCGACGGCGTGCCCGACTACCTCGACAGCGACTCCGACGGCGACGGGTTCACCGACGCCGACGAGGCCGGCCGGGACAGGGACGAGCCCCGGGACACCGACGGGGACGGCAGCTACGACTTCGCCGACAGCGACAGCGATGGCGACGGCATCTCCGACGCCGAGGAGGCCGCCGCCGGGTACGACCCGTACGACAACGACTCCGACGGCGACGGCTTCACCGACGGCGCCGAGGTGGCGGCGGGCACCAACCCGATGGACGAGACGTCGATCATCTCCGGCCTCTACGTCACCGTGCCGGAGCGCCAGTCCATCGAGGAGACGTTCAACTTCGAATTGAGCGTCCAGATGGGCGACGTGGCGTTCCTCCTCGACACGACCTGCTCGATGTCGACCACCCTCTCGGGCATGTCGGGCGAGTTCTCCCGCATCGTGTCGGAGCTCGCGTCGACCCTCCCCGACGCCCAGTACGGCGTTGCGTCCTTCGACGACTACAACTACACCGGCTTCGGCACCTCCGGGGACAAACCCTTCGAGCTCGTGCAGCAGGTGACCGCGAACACCTCGACGGTGCAAGCGGCGCTCACCGGCCTGCGCATCCACAACGGAGGTGACGGCCCCGAGAGCTCCACCGAAGCGCTGTACCAAGCGCTCACCGGCGCCGGGTACGACCAGAACTGCGACGGGCGCTACACCAACAACGCCGACGTGTTGCCCTTCTACTCGACGGGCGCCGACCCCTTCGGCGGTGCCGGGGGCCAGTCCTCCGACGGATCGGGCACGGGCACCATCGGCGGGATGGGGTTCCGCGACTACTCGCTTCCCATCATCGTCTACGCCACCGACAACTACATGCGCGACCCCGATTCTTCCGACCGGACCTACAACGGCACGCCCGGCGGCTGCCCGGGCGACGCCGGGATGAGCGACGTGGTCACCGCCACGAACGACGTGGGCGCGCTCCTCATCGGCATCAACGTCTCGTCGTTCGGCAGCGAGCTGCCCGTGTCGCAGATGAACACGCTTGCCACGCGCACCAACTCCCTCGCCGACACCGACGGCGACGGCGCGGCGGACGACAAGCTGGTGTTCACCTGGACCGGCTCGAGCACTACCCTGCGCACGACCATCGTCAACGCGATCGCGGACGCCGTGAGCTCCGTCCAGTTCGACAACGTGTCCCTCCTCGTCGCGGGCGACGAGCACGGCTTCGTGTCCGACATCGAGCCCGCCAGCTACGCGATGTCCGGCTCGCCCGACGGCGAGTCGGTCGAGTTCACGCTCAACTTCCGCGGCGCCGTGGCGGCCCAGGCGGAGGACCAGATCTTCCTCGTCACCCTGAACGTCGTGGGGGACGGCACCGTCCTGCTCGACACCCTCGACATCTACGTCGTCGTCCCCGGGAGCGGCTCCTGATGCGCACCTCCATCGCCTTGTTGACCCTCCTCTCCGCCTGCGCGAGCGACCGCGAATTCAAGCGTGTCGAGGACTACGGCGGCATCTACGAGAGCACGCTCACGGGCCGCGTGTGTGACGCGGACAGCGGTCGCTGGCTCGAGGGCGCCGTCGTCTACACACACATCGTGAACGACGCGGACGAGCTCATCGGCACCAAGGAGACCTACACCGGCGCCGACGGCACCTGGTCGCTCGACGAGCTCCGCGGCGACCAGACCTACACGGTCTACGTGCAGTACGGCAACGAGATCATCGACATGTTCAACGTCGAGGTCCCGGACAACCAGGAGGTGCAGGTGCCCATGCCCGCGTGCGGCGCGGAGCTCGGCCGCGTGGCGGTCATCACCGGCAACTACGACGACTGGGAGAGCGTCCTGGCCGACGTGGGGGTCACCAACTACGAGCTCATCAACGGCCTCACCGGGGACGAGCTCGGCCAGTTCCTCTCCGGCTCCGAGAACCTCGCCGAGTTCGGCGCGTTGTTCTTCGCGGGCGGCCACATCGAAGAGGACGTGCTCTACGACACCGACGGCAGCGACGCCGCCGGCACCGTGACCGCCGTGCGCACCGCCGTGCGGGACTTCGTGTCCAACGGCGGCTTCGTGTACGCGTCGGACTGGTCGTACGACGTCATCGAGCTCTGCTGGCCCGACCGCATCGACTTTCTCGGGGACGACGAGGAGCCCGACGCCGCCCAGCTCGGCGAGCCCGACACCGTGCGCTCCACCATCGTGGACGACGATCTCGAGGCGTCCATCGGCGGCGACCGCGTGGACGTGAGCTTCGACCTCGACACGTGGCCCGTCATCGAGAGCGTGGACGAGAACGTGACCGTGTACCAGCAGGCGGAGGAGGTCGGTTACCGCGAGGGCACCGAACAGCGCACCCAGACCGACGCCCCGCTGCTCGTCTCGTTCAGCCCGGACGACGGCCACGTCGTCTTCTCCAGCTGGCGCGTCGCGGCGAACCTCGAGGGCCGCGGGCCCGGCGTCATGCGGTTCGTGCTCGAGAAGTAGGAGTTCGAGCAGGAGATCATGGGGCGGGGGGCGAGCCCCCCGCAACGCCCCCCGATCCAAGTAGACTATCGGCCCGGCCGCCAACGCCGCAACAACAGCGCGTTGGTCACCACCGACACGCTGGAGAGCGCCATGGCCGCGCCGGCGAACACCGGCGTGAGGAAGCCGAACGCGGCGAGCGGCAGGCCCACCACGTTGTAGACGAACGCCCAGAACAGGTTCTGGCGGATCTTGCGCGACGTGGCCCGGCTGATGGTGATCGCGTCGGCCACGAGATCGGGGTCGGGGCGCATGAGCGTGACCCCCGCGGTGTGCTTGGCAACGTCGGTGCCCGTGGGCATGGCGAACCCCACGTCGGCCGCGGCGAGGGCGGGCGCGTCGTTCACGCCATCTCCAACCATGGCGACCACGTGGCCGCCGGCGCGCAGGGCCTGGACCTCGCGCGCCTTGTCCTGGGGGAGCACCTCGGCGATGACGCGCGGGATGCCGAGCGCCCGCGCCACGACCTCGGCGGTGGCGCGGTTGTCGCCGGTGAGCAGCACGGGCGCGATGCCCATCCGCACGAGCCGCGCGATGGCGGCCGCCGCGCCCTCCCGGATGCGGTCGGCGACCACGATGGCGCCCAGCAGGCGCTCCCCCTCGGCCACCCACATGACCGAGGCGCCCTCGGCCTCAGCGGCGGCGGCGCGCGCCTGGAGTGTGGCGATGTCGATGCTGCGCTCGGTCATCAGGCGCCGGCTGCCGATGAGCAGGCTCCGCCCCGCCACGAACGCCTCCAGCCCGCGTCCCGGCAACGCCGCGAACCGATCGAGGGCCTCCAGCCGCAGCCCCCGGGCCGCCGCCGCGCGGATCACCGCGCCCGCCAACGGATGTTCACTCCCGCCCTGCGCGGCCGCCGCGAGCGCGAGCAGCGCGTCCTCGCTCCCCTCCCCCCCCACGTCGGCCGAGGCAACGGTCACGAGCACCTCGCGCACCTCGGGCCGCCCCTCGGTGAGCGTGCCGGTCTTGTCGAAGACCACCACGTTGACCGCGTGCGCGCGCTCCAACGCCACCGCGTCCTTGATGAGGATGCCTGCCCGCGCGGCCGCGCCGGTGCCCACCATCAGCGCTGTCGGCGTCGCGAGCCCGAGCGCGCACGGACACGCGATGACGAGCACGCTCACGGCGTTCACGATGGCCTGCTCGATGGGCGCGCCCCCAACGAGCCACCACCCGACGAACGTGACCGCCGCGATTGCGATCACCACCGGCACGAACACCGCGGAGACGCGGTCCACCAGCTGCTGGATGGGCGCCTTGGCGGCCTGGGCGTCCTCCACGAGCGCCACGATGCGGGAGAGCGTGCTCTCCGCGCCCACCGTGGTCGCCTCGACGTGCAGCAGGCCGTCTCCGTTGAGGGAGCCGCCCACCACGGGCTGACCGACGCCGCGGCCCACCGGCAGGCTCTCGCCGGTCAACATCGACTCGTCCAGCTGGCTCTCGCCGCGCACGATCGTCCCGTCCACCGGCACCCGCTCCCCGGGCTTGACCACCACCACGCGCCCCCGCCCGACGGCCTCGGCGGGCACCTCGACCTCCAGCCCGTTCGTGAGCACCCGCGCCGTGGCCGGCCGCAGCTCCATGAGCGCGCGGATCGCCCGCGTGGTCGAACGTTTCGCGCGCTCCTCGAGGTACTTGCCGAGCCGGACCAGCGTGATGACCGCCGCCGCGCTCTCGAAGTACAGGGCGCCCCCGCTCGCCAGCATCGCGAGCGACAACACGAACGCCGCGGTGGTGCCGAGCGCGACGAGCAGGTCCATGTTGGCGGAGCCGGCACGGAGCGCGCCCCAGGCGCCCCGGTAGAACCGCGCGCCCGCCACGAGCTGCACCGGCGTCGCGAGGAGGAGCTGCACCCACCCCGGCGGCATCCAGTGGAAGCCGAGCGGATGGCCGACCATCGGGAGCACCAGCGGCACGGTGAGCGCGGCGGCGCCGATCAGGACTGCGAGATCGCGCCGGGCGTGCGTGGCCTCCACGGCCTCGGCGGCGGCGCGCGAGGCGGCGTCGGTCGGCGCCGGTGCCGCGGTGTACCCCGCGGCCTCCACCGCTCGCACCAGGGCGGGCACGTCGATGGCGCCGGGGGTGTACGCGACCGTCGCCACCTCCGTCGCGAGGTTCACCTGCACGGTCGTCACGCCCGCCTTGCGCCCGAGCACCTTCTCGATGCGCTGTGCGCAGGTGGCGCAGGTCATGCCGCCGATGGCGAGCCGTGCGGTCTGGAGCGGGGCGGGCTCGGGAGCGGGACGGGCAGAGGGAGTGGCTTCCATGGCCCACCTCTACTAAGCACGCGGCGCCGCTCGCGACGGCCACGCGCGTGTAGAACGTCCCGCGGAGTCGCGCCGTGTCAAATGTTCCACATCCAACACAGGGGTGCTGACGCTGGCTCGGCCCAACTTTTCACCGTCCAACCCCGCCCGTCGGGCCCCGACCCCAAAGCGCCGCTCCATCCGACCGCGAAAGTCGTAGCTGTTCGGCGTTCGCCTGCCTAGTATACGGGCCGCCCACCTTTCCCAGGATCGCACCGATGCGTATCTCCCTGCTGCTCGCGTCCCTCGTCACCCTCCCGTTGATCGCCTGCTCGGGCGACAAGTCCGAAGACACGGACGAGCCGGCCGATACGGACACCGACACCGATACGGACACCGACACCGACACGGACACCGACACCGACACCGATACGGACACCGACACCGACATCGGGACCGACTCCTCGCTCCGGGTGATCCACCTCTCCCCCGACGCGCCGCCCCTGCACGTGTACACGAACGACGGCGAGACGCCCGTGTACTCCGACCTCACGTTCCAGATGGGGTCGGAGGCGGTCATCATGATCCCCGGGCCCATCAGCCTGCAGGTGGTGCCCACCGGCTCCCCCGACCGCACGGCCCTCGTCGACGTCGACTACACGCTGGTGACCGCCACGGCGTACACCGCGGTCGTCTACGGGCGCACCAACGGCATCAGCTCCGTCCTCCTCGAGGACAACGGCGCCGGCATCGAGGCGGGCAACGTGCGCCTGCAGTTCGTGCAGGCCGCCGCTGACCTCGCCCTCGTGGACATCGTGGAGATCCCCGCCGGCACGATGCTCGCGGACAACCTGGCCCTCGGGACCAGCATCTCGTTCGACCGGCTCGCGGGCGCCCTGGCCCTCGGCGTCGACCGGAACGACGACGGGACGCCCGACTACCGCTTCACGGTGCCGGCGCTCGCCGGCGGCGCGGCGTACAACGTGTACGTGGTCACGACGGGCACCGCCACGCCGTTCCTCCTCATCCAGTCGCCCGACGACAGCGTCGTGCGCATCGACACGGACGCGGAGCCCCCCACCTCCCGGGTGCGTGTCCTGCACGTCTCGCCCGACAGCTCGCCGCTCGACGTGTTCGTCGACGCGGGCGCCACCGCGAGCTTCAGCGGCCTCGCCTACGGGGCAGGCAGCATCTACGGCGTCTTCCCCCCGGGCGCGCACACCTTCGCGCTCTCGGCGACGGGCGGCACCGCGGAGGACGCGATCGTGTCCCTGCCCGAGCAGACCTTCGCGGACGCCACCCGCTATTCCATCGTCGCCTACGGGCCCGCCGCGGCCCTCGCGGCGCTCACCCTGGTGGACGACTACAGCGGCATCACCGCGGGCAACGTGCGCCTCCAGCTCGCGCACACCGCCTACGAGGTCGGCTCGGTCGACGTGTACGCGGACGGCACGCGGATCGTAGACGAGCTCGCCTACGGCGCCAGCGCGTCGGTCGACATCGTGTCCGCCGCGCTCGCCATCGGCATCGACACGAACGATGACGGCACGGCCGAGTTGAGCTTCACGCTTCCCGTGCTCGGCGTGGACACGCTCGTGAACGTGTACGCCGTGGCGGACGACGCCGGCGTGTACCTGCTCGCGCAGACCGCGGACGGCATGGAGACGGTCATCCTGCCCGACTGACCCACGGTGACGGACCCGGGTTCGGCGGCGGCGCACACCACGCGTTAGCCGCCGGCCCATGTCCCCCGCCCTGTTGTTGACCGCCCTCGTGAGCACCGCCGGCGGCATCGTCACGCACGGGATCTTCTTCCTGGCGCACGCGGCCTACGGCTTCGGCGACGTCGACAACCTCTGGCTCGCCGTCGCGCTTTTCGTGCCCTACGTGCCCGCCGCGCTGCTCGCCGGCAAGGCGGCGCGCCGGTTCGGGACGCGCCGCGCGTTGATCGGCGCCAACCTGCTGATGATCCTCGCGGGCATCGTGCTGGCCACCCGCCCGCCGGAGCTCGGGCTCTGGATCGCCGCGCCGCTGTACAACGGCGCCGCCGGCCTGTTCTGGCCGCTGGTGGAGGGGTACATCGCGGGGGGCCGGCACGGGCCGGGGCTGCACCGCGCGATCGGCACCTTCAACCTGACGTGGTCGGCCACGCTCGCGCCCGCGCTCTGGATCGTCGGCTTCGCGGGAGACGACCTCCTCACCACCTTCAGCGTGCTGCTCGCCTTGCACGCCGTCGGCGCCGTGGCCATCACGCGCCTCCCGGCGGATCCGGCGCCGCTCGACCACGCCGCCGCGGCCCCCGTCGGCCTCGACTACCCCCTGTTGTTGTGGTCGAGCCGCGTCATCCTCCCGCTCGGCTACCTCCTCCTCGACGCGCTCTCGCCGCTCCTCCCCGGCGTGTGGGCGCGCGCGGGCGTCACCGGCGCGATGGCCGCGGTGTTGTCCTCCACCTGGATGGTGGCCCGCTTCTTCGTGTTCGTGCTGCTCTCGCGCTGGGCGGGCTGGCGTGGGCGCCCGGCGTTGCTCGCGGTCGGCGCGTTCGTGATGCTCACGAGCTTCGCGCTCGCCCTCGGCGGCGGCGACGCGTGGGTGGTGCTCGCGGGCCTCGCCGCCTTCGGCATCGGCCAGGGCGCCGTGTACTACGCGGCGCTCTACTACGGCATGGCCGTCGGACACGGCGAGGTCGAGTCGGGCGGCCGCCACGAGGCGGTCATCGGGCTCGGCTACCTGGGCGGGCCCGCGCTCGCGCTCGTCGGGCTCGCGGTGGGCGTCGCGCCGATCCACGCCGTCGGGACCGTCGCCACGCTCGGCATCGCGGCGGGGCTGGCCCCGTGGGCCCGGCGGGCGGCGCGGGTGGTCAGGGAGTAGCTTCGCGGGCGTAGACCACGTCGATCCGGTAGCGGCCGGACCAGGACGGCTCCGCGAACCACCCCCAGATCCCGCGTGCACCGACGCCGAGCACGTCCGACGCCGGCCCCACCGCCGACGGTGTCGCGTCCGCGAGCGTCATCAGGACGGTGGCCTCGTCGAACGTCGCGCCGTCTACCGCACGGACGGCGTAGGTCCGGTCGACATCCTGGCCGTAGATCAGCAGGTCCGCGGCGGCGTCGCCCACGACGGCGTCGAGCCAGACCGTGCCGGAGTTCCGGTCGTACAGCCCGGGGACGCAGGTCATCGGCACGTCCGCCGAGGGGACCGCGCCCGAGAGGCCCGCGATGTCGAGCAGGCAGAGCTGGTAGTCGCGGTCGATCTGCAGCCACCATCCCACCAGGCCCCCGCCATCGGGATCGTGGAGGGGCTCGGCCCCCGCCCAGTCGTCCCCCGCGAGCGTGAACCAGGTCTCGTCCAGGCGGAGGGTCCGCGACGGATCGAGGGCGCTCGAGCGGAAGAAACGGTCGACACCGGTCTCCACCGTGTAGAGCTCGTCGCCGCCGTCCCCGTCGGCGTCCGGGACGCACCAGATGGCGCTCGTCGCGCCGGGCACGGCGCCGAGCCGCGGAAACCCGTCGGAGGTCACGGCCCCGCTCATGATCGCCCAGCCCACGTCCGTCCGGGCGGCCAGATCCGACAGGCCGTCCCCGTCGAAGTCACACGTGGGCATCGGGTTCGTGTCGTGGTCCTCGGTCCACGCCGCGATCGGCCCCCCCTCCGCGAGGCCGATCGCCACCGGCCCGGACACCACCTCGTGGGACCACGTGTCGTCGGCCTCGTGGGTGACGACCAGCGCGTCGTCCGCGCCGTCCCCATCCACGTCGTCGATCCAACGCAACACGACGTCCGACCAGTGCCTCGACCACGTGGCGTCGCACCAGGTGTAGCTCCCCCCCTCCACGAGCGCGGCCCCGTCGAACGCCGCGACGCTGGAGCTGCCGTAGGCGTCGGCGAGGACGAGGTCGACCACGCCGTCCCCACTCACGTCGCGCCAGGCGGGGCCCTCCGGGATGCCGCCCCACTTGCCGCCGCGCACGGTGATCTCCCGCTGCGGTGTGAGGGACGCGGTGTAGGCGTAGGCCACGTCCGCCTCGGCCCCGTTGGACGGGACCGTGGGGATCGCCCACACCACGCCCTCGCCCGCCGTCAGTTCGTAGGCCGTCTGCGGCAGCGACACCCGCGTCAGCTCGAGCTCGATGCCCCGCGCGAGCGCGCCCACGTCGAGCGCCACGAGGTACCCCCCGCGGGTCACCCACACGTCCGGGACCCCGTCGCGATCGATGTCGTCCCCGAGCGTGGCGTGCCCGCCGATGTCCTCCCGGAGGCACACCTTGTCGTCCCCGTCGGGATCGGTGCCGAGGAGCACGCAGAGCTTGTTGCCGCCATGGAACACGAGGAGCTCGTCGAGCCCGTCGCCGTCGGCGTCTCCGGGCGCGAACACCTCGTGGTAGGCGAGGTAGGGCGTGGTCATCAACGCCCCGTCGGACAAGCGCTCCCCGCCCGCGAGGAACGCCGCCGAGCCGATGATGGAGATCTCGTCGTACCCCGACACGGCGAGCTCCGGGATCCCGTCCCCGTCGCGGTCGCCCTCGAGCGCCGCGAGCCAGGTGCCGGCGTTGGAGCGGATCTCCGCGCCGTACGCGGTGGTGCTCCGCGTGACCCCGTCGAGCGTGAAGTCGACGTCGAGCACGAGCGCCACGGCCCCCCTGCCGTAGTCCTCGCTCGGCCAGGCGAACAACCAGTCGTCCCGCCCGTCGCCGTCGATGTCGGCCCACCGCACGAACGTCAGCTTCGTCTCGTCGAGCTGGGCGTGCGGCGTGACCTCGCCCCCGGCGAGCAGGTCGGCGCCGGAGACGGTCCACACCCGCGAGCCCCCGTCGCCCACCAGCAGATCGTCGAGGCCGTCCCCGTCGCGATCGCCGATCCAGGAGACGCGGGCACCGAAGTCGCCGCCACCCGCGCCGGCCGGGAGCATCACGATCGTCGCGGCGTCCCACGTGCGCACGCCGTCCGCCACGGCGCTCCCGGCGAGGAGGTAGACCGCGCCGTCGCCGATGCCGACGCCGTCGTAGCCGGGCGCGCCGATCGCCAGCTCGCCCAGCCCGTCCCCGTCGAGGTCGGGCCCCGGCGCGAGCACGTGGGTGCCCTCGTCGTCGGTGCCACACGAGCCGACGGTCAGGTCCGGCGCCGCGAACGACTCGGGCCAGCGGTGCACGGTCGACGGGGGCGCGGCGGTGTCGTCGGTGTCCGCCGTATCGTCGGTGTCGGCCGTGTCGGTGTCGTCGGGGACAGTGTCGGTGTCGGTGTCGTCGGGGATCTCGGGCTTGTCGATGTCCCCGGGCCCCACGCAGGCGGCCAGCAGCACGAGCGGGGCGAGGGAGACGAGCGACGGCAGGCGCATCCCCTCCTCTACCTCATTCCCGAGGGCGAGACAGCGAGGTTGCCAGCTCCGATGGCTGCAACCGCATCCGCGCGATCCAGGCCGCCACCTGCTCCGGTGTACCCCCACGGGACGCCGACGGTGCCAGGGCCGCCGGCGCATCCCCCGGCACCCGGGTCATCACGAACGACCGGTTGCGGATGAACTGGGACTCCGTGCCGTCGCTGCCGTCGAGGAACGTGAAGTCGAGCGCCGTGCCGTCCAGATCGAAGATCCAGAGGTCGGTGCTGACCGCGGTGAGCGCGCGATCGTAGGTGTACCCGAGCTCGTCGAGCAGGGGCATGTCGACGTAGAGCACGTCCCCCTCGCGCGAGACGATGACGTCGCCCACGTTGTACTGGTCCAGGTAGGCGCCCACGTGCGCGTCGAGCCCGTCGGGATCGAACGTGTACGCGGGCGGGGCGGCGGAGGGCGCGGGCAGGGTCAGGAGCGAGCCGAACGCGGCCGCGACGCTGCCGGAGAAGTTGTCGCCGAAGCCGTTCGACAGGATCGAGATGGCGAAGTCCTGGTCGGGCACCATGTAGAAGGTCGACGTGAACGAGAGCGTGTTGCCTCCGTGGCTCCAGTTCGGCACCTCGTACCAGTCCGCGCCGAGGAAGAAGCCGCGGTCGACGAACACGCCGTAGCCGTAGCCCTGCACGTCGGGGAGGTAGCCGAGTGACACGTGCTCGGTGGTCAGCTCGGCGCGGAGCGTGTCGGAGAGCACCGCGGGGTCGCCGTGCATCAGGAAGGTCGCCATCCCGAGCATCTCCGTGGGGGTGGCCCACACCATCCCGGCCGGCCGAATCCAGGCCGGGTCGACCACGTTGCGCATCCCCACCGTGCCCACCGCGCCGGTGTTCACGTTGCGGTAGCCGTAGCCGGTGGCGTAGTCCCCATCGGCCTCGACCTCACTCTTGCGCGCGGTGGCCCGCGTCATCCCGAGCGGCCGGAGCACGTCCTCCGCGAGGATGTCGGGCCACATCCGCGTGTCGGCGACCTCGGTCGCGAGGCCGGCGAGGGAGAAGTTGGGGTTGGAGTAGTTCCAGAACTCCGCGGCGGGGTTCATCGCGTAGAGGTTCTCGCCGTAGATCCCGTAGGTGAGCGCGGCCAGCTCCGTGTCGTCGCTCGAGCTGTCCCACGGCACGTAGTCGTAGAGCCCGCTGGTCTGCGCGATCAGGTCGTGCAGGCGGATCTGGTCGTTCCACGTGGGGTCGAGCGTGTACTCGAGGAGCGGCACGGCGGTGGCGAGCGTGTCGTCCAGCGCGAGCGTGCCGTCCTCGACCTTCTGGAGGAGCGCGGTGGCCGTGAACATCTTCGTGGTCGAGCCGATCTGGAACAACGTGGTCGTCGTGATGGGCTGGTCCTCGTCGGGGTGGCCCGAGCCGAAGCCGCGCGCGAACACGATGGCGCCGTCCTGGTAGACCGCCACCGACGCGCCGGACGCGCTGCTCGCGGCGATGTCGGCCTCGATGGCGGCGGCGAGGGCCGCGAAGCGGGGGTCGATGTCGGTGTCTTCGGTGTCCACGGTGTCGCCCGTGTCCGTGTCGCCCGTGTCCGTGTCGTTCGGACCGGCGGTGTCGATGGGGGCCTTGTCGGTGCAGGCGAGGAGGAGGAGCAGCGTCATGGGAGTCTCCACGGAGCGGAGCCGTATCTCGGCCGCAGGGACACACGCGCGACGTCCCTCCCCCGTTCCCCACCCCTCCCGCCCGGCTACGTAGAAACGACCGACCCCAGGGTGCCCGATGATCCCCGTCAAGCCCGCCCACGCCGCCCGCGCGAACGTCGTCTCCCGCGCCCGCTACGACGCGCTCTACGAGGAGTCGGTCGTCTCGCCGTCCACCTTCTGGGCGCGCGAGGCCTCTGCCCTCACGTGGTTCGCGCCCTGGCAGAAGGTGGTGGAGGGAGAGGGCGCCGACGCGGCGTGGTTCCCCGGCGGGAAGCTCAACGCGTGTTGGGACTGTGTCGATCGCCACCCCGCCGACCGCGTCGCGATCGTGTGGGCGAAGAACACCCCCGGTGAGTACGAGCGTTTCACCTACGGCGAGCTGCGCGCGCGTGTCAGTCGCATCGCGAATGTGCTCAAGGCCCACGGCGTCCGCAAGGGCGACCGCGTGTGCATCTACCTCCCGATGGTGCCCGAGCTCGCGATGACCATGCTCGCCTGCGCGCGCATCGGCGCGGTGCACAGCGTCGTGTTCGCCGGGTTCTCGGCCCAGGCGCTGCGCGACCGCATCCTCGACGCAGGCGCGCGCGTGCTCATCACCGCCGACGAGGGCCTGCGCGGCCCCAAACACATCGCGCTCAAACACATCGCCGACGAGGCCGCCGAGGGGATCGTCGACACGGTGTTGGTCGTCCAGCGCACCGGCGCCCGCGTCGCGATGCTGGAGGGGCGCGACCGGTGGCTGCACGAGGAGGAGGCGAAGCAGCGCCCCGTGTGCCCCATCGAGTGGATGGACGCCGAGGATCCGCTGTTCATCCTCTACACGTCCGGCTCCACGGGAAAACCGAAGGGCCTCCTGCACACCACCGGCGGCTACCTCGTCTACGCCGCCTCCTCGTTCCGGTGGGTGTTCGACGTCGCACCCGGCGAGACCCACTTCTGCACGGCCGACGGCGGCTGGATCACCGGCCACAGCTACATCGTGTACGGCCCGCTCGCGAACGGGGTCACGACGGTGATCTTCGAGTCGGTGCCCAACCACCCCGACCCGAGCCGGTTCTGGGACGTCTGCAACGACCTCGGCGCGGTCACCCTCTACACCTCTCCCACCGCCCTGCGATCGCTCCTGCGCGAGGGCGACAAGTGGGTCAAGCCCACGCCCAGTGTGCGCCTGCTCGGCTCGGTGGGCGAGCCCATCAACCCCGAGGTGTGGCGCTGGTTCCACGATGTCGTGGGCGGGGGCGAGGCCGCCGTCATCGACACCTGGTGGCAGACCGAGACCGGCGGCATCCTCATCACCTCGTTGCCCGGCGCGCACGGTTCCAAGCCGGGCGCTGCGGGGCTGCCGCTCTTCGGCGTGCGCCCCGTGCTGCTCGACAACGACGGCAAGGTGCTCGAGGGCGCGGCGTCGGGGAACCTCGCGCTGGCGGGCTCGCTGCCGGGCCAGGCGCGCACCATCTGGAACGACCACGCCCGCTTCGTGGACACCTACTACCGCCCCTACGCCGGCTACTACTTCACCGGGGATGGCTGCCGCCGGGATGAAGACGGCTACCACTGGATCACCGGCCGCGTGGACGACGTGCTCAACGTCGCCGGCCACCGCATCGGCACCGCCGAGATCGAGAGCGCCCTGGTCGCCCACCCCGCGGTCGCCGAGGCCGCCGTGGTGGGCTTCCCCCACGACATCAAGGGCGAGGGCATCCACGCGTGGGTGCACCTGAAGGAGGGCTACACCGCCGAGATCGACGAGCTGCGCGCCCAGGTGCGCCACCAGATCGGCCCCATCGCCACGCCCGACCGCATCACGGTGGTCCCCGGCCTCCCCAAGACGCGCTCGGGCAAGATCATGCGCCGCATCCTCCGCAAGATCGCCGCCGGGGAGTCCGACCAGCTCGGCGACACCTCCACGCTGGCCGATCCCAGCGTGGTCGACGTGCTCATCGCGCTGGCCGCCGCCGACGCGAGGTGAGCCACCGGATCGCGTGAAGCCCGGGCTGCGGCATGGCGCTCGGCTGGCGTGTACGGTAGATTCGCCCTTCCTTTCCGGAGGCTTGATGATCCCAGGGTCCGTTCGTTCGTGGGTCGAAGAGGTCCGTGCGCTCTGCCAACCCGACGCCGTGTATTGGTGTGACGGCTCCGAGGAGGAACGCGCGCGGCTCACCGCCGAGGCCGTGCGCGACGGGGTGCTGATCCCGCTGAACCCCGAGAAGCTGCCGAACAGCTACCTTCACCGGTCGGACCCGAGCGACGTTGCGCGCACCGAGCACCTGACCTTCATCTGCTCGAACGACAAAGACGACGCGGGCCCGAACAACAACTGGATGGCCCCCGCCGAGGCGCGGGCGAAGCTCACGCCGCTCTACGCCGGCGCGATGAAGGGCCGCACCCTCTACGTGGTGCCGTTCGTCATGGGCCCCGTCGGCTCCCCCTTCTCGAAGGTGGGCGTCGAGCTCACCGACAGCGTCTACGTCGTGCTCAACATGCGCATCATGACGCGCATGGGCACCCCGGCCTGGGCCCAGCTCGACATGACCGGCGGCGAGTTCACGCGCTGCCTCCACAGCCTCGGCGACCTGTCGCCCGACCGTCGCTTCATCTGCCACTTCCCCGAGGCGAACACCATCTGGTCGATCGGCTCGGGCTACGGCGGCAACGCGCTCCTCGGCAAGAAGTGCCTCGCGCTCCGCATCGCGAGCACGCTCGGGCGCGACCAGGGCTGGATGGCCGAGCACATGCTCATCCTGGGCGTGCAGAACCCGCGCGGCGAGAAACACTACGTGTGCGGCGCCTTCCCCAGCGCCTGCGGCAAGACCAACCTCGCCATGCTCATCCCGCCCGAGGCCATGCGGGAGAAGGGCTGGAAGGTGTGGACCGTGGGCGACGACATCGCGTGGCTGCGCCCCGGCCCGGACGGGCGTCTGTGGGCGGTCAACCCCGAGGCCGGCTTCTTCGGCGTCGCCCCGGGCACCTCGAACAAGACCAACCCGAACGCCATCGCGTCGGCCTCGCGCAACTCCATCTTCACCAACGTTGCGCTCAAGCCCGACGGGACGGTGTGGTGGGAGGGCCACCACGAGCCCCCGGTCGAGGGCATGCTCGATTGGCGCGGCCGCCCGTGGAGCCCGGGGTCGGGGGAGAAGGCGGCCCAACCCAACAGCCGCTTCACGGCGCCGGCCGACCAGTGCCCGTGCATCGCGCCCGAGTGGGAGGATCCCGCGGGCGTTCCCATCAGCGCCATCCTCTTCGGCGCGCGTCGCCCCCACGTGGTGCCGCTCGTGTACGAGGCGCGCAGCTGGCAGCATGGCACCTTCATCGGCGCCACCCTCGCCTCGGAGACCACTGCGGCCTCGACCGGCACCGTCGGCCTGCTCCGCCGCGACCCGATGGCGATGCTCCCCTTCTGCGGCTACAACATGGCCGACTACTTCGGCCACTGGCTGAAGATGGGCAAGGCCGTGACCCGGCCGCCGAAGGTGTTCGGCGTGAATTGGTTCCGCACGGCGGACGACGGCTCGTTCCTCTGGCCGGGCTACGGCGACAACCTGCGCGTCATCGAGTGGGTGCTGGAGCGGTGCGCGGGCCGCGGCGGCGCGATCGACACGCCGATCGGGGCCGTCCCCACGTCGCTCGATCTGGACGGGCTCCCCCTCGACGAGTCCGTGGTGGACGCGCTCCTTGAGGTCGACCCCGCGGAGTGGGCCGCCGAGGCGCTCGCCCAGGCCGACTTCCTCGCGGGCTACGGCGACCGGATGCCGAAGGCGTTGTGGGACGAGCACGCCGCGTTGGTGGAGCGTACGAGCAAGGTCCTCGCGTAGCAGGGTAGTGGGGGAGATGGTCCCCGCCGTCCCAGCGCCCCCCGCCGGCCGCGTCGTGCTCTCTCCGCGCCTCGCGGCCGTGGCGGCCCTCGTCCCCGCGGGGGGCGTCGTGGCCGACATCGGCACCGACCACGGGCAGCTCCCCGCCTTCCTCGTGCAGAGCGGGCGGGTGGCGCGCGCGGTGGGGGTGGACGACAAGGCGGCGCCGCTCGCCGTGGCGCAAGGGTTGGGCGCCACGCTCGGGCTCGGTGCGGCGCTCACGTACCAGCGGGGCTGGGGGTGCGCGGAGCTGCACGGCATCGACACTGTCACCGTCGCGGGGATGGGTGGGCCGCTGATCGCGCGCATCGTGGCCGGCGCGCGCGCGGCGGGGGCGCGCCAACTGGTGCTCCAGCCCAACATCGGCGACGCGGACCTGCGCGCGTGGCTCGACGAGAACGGCTGGACCCTCACCGTCGAGGCCCTCGTGACCGACCGGGGGCGCCGCTTCGTGATCCTCGCGGCCGTGGCGGGCCCCGCGATCGGCCTGGACACCGTCGATCGCGCCTATGGTCCGGCCCACCTGCATCGTGACCTCGCCGCGTTCGCCGCCCGCCTGGACGCGGAGGAGGCGCGCCTCACCGAGGTGCTCGCCCGCCACGGCGGCGCCCGCGCGGAGGCCGCGATCCGCGACCAACTCGACGTGGTGGAGGCGGCGCGGGGGCGGCTGGTAGAGGAAGCCGGGAGCGGGGAGCGGGGAGCGGGGAGCCGGAAGCCGGAGAATCAGGAAGGCAGGAAGGCAGGAAGGAAGGAAAGCAGGAAGGAGGAAGCCGGAAGCCGGAAGCCGGAGAATCAGGAAGGCAGGAAGGAAGGAAAGCAGGAAGGAGGAAGCCGGAAGCCGGAAGCCGGAGAATCAGGAAGGCAGGAATAGAGGAAAGCAGGAAGTAGGAGAGGAGGAATAGGAAGGAGGCTGTTTCGGTCGGCTCCCCGTCGGATTTTCCTGCCTTGGTAGCCTCGCGTTTTCGTCGCCTTTTCTCCTGCCTTCCTTGTTTCCTGCCTTCCTGCTTCGCCTTTTTCCTGCTTCTCCGCTGCCTTTCTCGGTCGCCTTTTCTCCTGCCTTCCTTGTTTCCTGCCTTCCTGCTTCGCCTTTTTTCCTACCTTCCTTGTTTCCTGCCTTCCTGCTTCTCCGCCGCCTTTCTCCGTCGCCTTTCTCCTGCCTTCCTTGTTTCCTGCCTTCCTGATTCTCCGTCGCCTTCCTGCCTTCCTCGTTTCCTGCCTTCCTGCTTCTCCGATGCCTTCCCGCCTTCCTCGTTTCCTGCCTTCCTGATTCTCCGCCGCCTTCTCCTTCTTCCTGCCCCCGGAGCCCCCCATGCCCCCCCTCTCCGACGGCGATCACCTCGACGTCACCTTCGTCGGCGCCTCCCACCCCGGGGGCCGGTTCGTGCGCGGCGCCTACGAGCGCTGCCGCTTCGAGAAGTGCACGCTCACGGGCGCGCGCTTCGTCGACGCCCGCTTCACCGACTGTGTCTTCGTCGGGTGCGAGCTGACAACGTTGGGCGTGGACGGCACGAGCTTCACCAATGTCACCTTCACCAATTGCCGCGCCATGGGTGTCAATTGGACCGCGGCGCACCAGCTCACCTTCTCTGTCACGTTCGACCAGTGCCGCCTGGACAACTCCATGTTCGGCGGGATGCGCCTGAAGGGCCTGAAGATGGTGGACTGCAACCTCCAGGGTGTCGACTTCTCCGGCTGCGACCTCACCAACGCCCGGTTCCCCAAGTCGGACCTCGGCGGGGCCATCGTGCGTCAGGCCATCCTGAAGGGCGCCGACTTCAGCGACGCGCGCGACTTCGCGTTCGACCGTACCAACAAGGCCGGCAAGACACGCGTCAACCTCGAGACCGCGGCGCTCGTGCTCTCCGATCTCGGCCTGGTGGTGCCCGAGCTCGAGCGGCTGATGGGACGGTGATCTCGGTCGGAGAATCGGAGGCTCTTCCGGTATACTCCCGCCATGCTCTTCCTCTTCCTGGCCGCCTGCTCCGAGAACGAGTTCATCGCGAAGGACGGGAACGCCCCCGACGACTCCGCGGGCGGCGGGCCCGACATCGTCGTCACGCCCGACCCGATCGACTTCGGGGTGGTCGCGTGGAACGGCGAGGGCGTCGCCACCGTCGTCATCGCCAACGTGGGGGACACCGCGCTCCACCTCGAGCGGGTCGCGATCGCGGACGACACGCCCGCCCTGACCCTGACCGCGCTCTCCAGCCTCGCCGTGCGGCCGGGCCACGAGATCGAGGTCGTGCTCACCTGGACCCCCGACGCCGCGGGCCCGATGAGCAACCGCCTCCTCGTCGCCTCGGATGACCCCGACGAGGCCGAGGTCGCCGTCCCGATCGGCGGGATCGTCCCCTACGGCGAGATCCTCGTCGAGCCCGCCACCCACGACTTCGGCACGCTCGAGGTCGGCGCCGCGGCCACCACCACGGTGACCGTGTCCAACGTGGGCGAGGGGCTGCTCACCATCGACGACTGGTCGTACGTCGCGACCGACGCCGACATGACCGTGGTCGACGCGGGAGACCTCACGAGCCTGCCCGCGCAGCTGCCGCCGGGCGCCTCCACCGACGTGGTGGTGCGCTACGCCCCGAGCGCGGACGGCGGGGACGAGGGCAGCCTCGCCATCGCCTCGGACGACCCCGATCGGCCGAGCACCGGCGCGCAACAGTTCGGGAACGGCCACCTGTACGACCCCTGCGAGGGCTTCACCCAGACGGTGCAGATCTTCCTCACCGCCGACGACGCGTGGCGGGGTTGGATCGACGGCACCGAGTTCAACGCCCCCAACCAGAACGCGTGGAACCAATTCGACACGTTGGAGTGGGAGCTCGCCTGCGGCGACCACGCGTTGTCGCTCTACGCAACGGACACCGGCGCGGCCATCTCCGGCGTCATCGCCGTCGTCACCATCGAGGGCACGGTGCGCTTCGTCAGCGGCCCGTCGAACTGGACCATGCTCGAGGTCGAGCCGCCCTCCGGCTGGACCGACCCGAGCTACGACGACAGCGCCTGGCACATCCCCGAGGTGTGTGCGAACACCACGGCGTGGGGCACGGCGCCCCAGCCCTTCTACGACCTCGGCGCGTCGTGGATCTGGTGGACCACCGATTGCCAGAGCCTCGGCCAGGCGTGGCTGCGGCTGAACTTCAGCGTGCCCTGACCCGCCGCGGACCACGCGGGCGGTTGCCCCGCGCCGCGGGATACACGACTCCGTGCTCCTCGCCCTCCTCGCCTGTACCCCCCCTGCCCCCGCGCCCACACCCGGCGCCAACGTGCTCCTCGTCACGCTCGACACCGTGCGCGCGGACGCCCTGGGCGCCTACGGCAAGGTGGACGCGTCCACGCCGAGCCTCGATCGCCTCGCCCGCGAGGGCGCGCGGTTCGACAACGCGTATACGGTCACGCCGCTGACGATCCCGGCACACGCGACGATCTTCACGGGCCTCTGGCCGCCCCGCCACGGGGTGCGCGACAACGGCGAGCTGTTCCTCGGAGAGGAGGCGAACACGCTCGCCGAGGTCCTCGCGGCCAACGGCTACGCGACGATGGCGGCGGTGGGCGCCGAGGTCACCTCGCACCATTGGGGCTTTCAGCAGGGGTTCGACGCGTTCTTCGACCAGATGGGGCCCGGCGGCACCGGCGCGCGGCGGTGGGGGGTCGAGCGCCGGGCCGACAGCGTGGTGCGGGACGCCCTCGCGTGGCTCCGCCCCCGGATGGAGTCCAAGGCGAAGTGGTTCGGTTGGGTGCACCTCTTCGACGCGCACGACCCCTACCGGCCGCCCGAGCCCTACGCGACGACCTACGCCGATCGCCCCTACGCGGGGGAGGTGGCGTGGGTTGACGCGCAGGTGGGCGAGCTGCTCGCGGGCCTCGAGAAGGGCGGCGCCCTCGAGAACACCTGGGTGATCGCGGTGGCCGACCACGGCGAGTCGCTGGGCGAGCACGGCGAGGCCACCCACGGCGTGCTGCTCTACGAGGGCACCACGCGCGTGCCGCTCCTCGTGCGGCCCCCGACGGGGACCCGTTGGGTGCGCGACGGGGGCGCAGTCGTCCACGCGCCCGTCAGCCTCGTCGACGTGATGCCGACCGTGCTCGGCGCCCTCGGCGTTCCTGTCCCCGCCGGTCTGGACGGGAAGGAGCTGCTCGGGATGTTGGGGGGTACGGATGCCCCCTCCGACCGGGCGGTGTACGCGGAGAGCCTGTACGCGTGGCGTCACTTCGGGTGGGCGCCCCAGCACCTGCTCGTCACGCCCACCCACGTGCTGCTCGACTCCACCACGCCCGAGCTCTACACCCTCGGCGACCACGCCCAGGCGACCGACCTGGCCGCCGCCGACCCCGCGACGCTCGCCGCCGTCAAGGAGCGCCTCGCGACGCTCCAGGCCACGATGACGCCGCTGCTCACGGCCGACCGCGCCTCCGCCGGCACCGCCGATCGTGCCGCGATGCTCGAAGCGCTCGGGTACCTCGCGGGCCAGAGCGAGGCCGGTCGGGACGCGACGGGCGCGCCGCTCGCGGGGCTTCCCAACCCGGTCGATCGCATGCCGGTCTTGGTCGAGGTGGAGAAGGCGCGCACCGCCTACCGCGCGGGGGATCTCGCCACCGCCCGCCGCACCGCGGAGGCCGCCGTCGCCGCCGATCCCGGCATCGTCGAAACCCAGATGCTCCTCGCCACCATCCTGTGGCGCACCGGCGATCTCGCCGCCGCGTGGGACGTGGCCGCCAAGGTCGACGCCGCGCGCCCCACCTCGCAGACCCGGCACCTCCTCGGCCTGCTCAAGCTGCGCCTGGGCAAGCCCGAGGAGGCCGTACTCCTCCTCGCGGACGCCGTGGTTCGCGACCCCACGTCCGCGGCCGCCAGCGAGACCTGGCTGCAGACCCTGCTCGTGCTCGAAGATCTCCCCGCCCTCACCGCGGGGGTCGCCACGGCGCGCACCCACCTGCCCAACTCCGGCATCGTGCTCGGGCTCGACGGCGTAGCGCGCGCGCTCACCGGCGACACGACCGGAGCCCGCCCCCTCCTCGACGCGGCGATCGCGAAGCACCCGTACCAGCCGTTCGTGCACCACGCGCTCGGCGTGACCCTCCGCGCACAGGGCGACCTCCCCGGCGCGCGCGCCGCCTTCGCGGAGGAGGCGCGGCGGTTTCCCCCCGCGAGCGCGTCCCGGCGCGCCCTGGCGGAGCTCGGGCCCTGACCGTTCCTCCCCTCCCCTACTTCGGGTTCGGCCGCCCCGCGGCGACCATCGCCCGCACCTCGTCGGGCCAGGCCTCCAGCCGCTCCACGGTCTGCGCGAGCTCGCCGTCGTGGACCGAGAGGGGAAACTCGCGGCGCGCGTCCTGCACGATCGCGGGGCGGAGCCGGGCCGCGCCCGCCAGCACCTCCTCCACGAGCCCGAGCGTGTCGAGCGTATCGGCCACCTCCACGAGGCGTGTGTCGTACCGCGCGGCGCACACGTCCGATTCGAGGCACCACCGGAGGAGCTTGCCACGGCCCTCCCAGGCGTCCATCTGCACAACGTCGAACGTATTGTCGGCCCCCCACGGCAACAGGTCGAACCGGCCGGACTGGGGGTCATGGTACAGGCGATAGTTGTTGGTGTTCTTGTAGCCGTCCCAATGCAGCGCAAGGCGCTCGGTCGCGAGGTAGGTGAGCACCTGGTCCAGGTCCACCAACGTCTCGAGGTGGGCGATCCCGGCGGCGTCCGGCGGGGCCTGGAGCGCGTCGATGACCGCGGTCAGGTCGGCGCGATCGTCGGGATCGGGCCCCTCGTCGTATTCGAACCGCGCCTCGTGTCCCGGCACGAGATCGATCCCGTGCGAGCCCTCGTACAGCGCACCGGTCGGGTCGTCGTACCAACGTGCCAGGAACGTGTCGTCCACCGTCTCCACCAACAATGAAAGGCCGTACGCCTCTCCGTTCAGTGACACTGTCGCCCACCCCACCCGCGGCGCCGGGACGCCGAGCGCCCGGAAGAACGTGTAGGTGAGGTGCTCGCGGAGGTAGGTCTCGTCCTGCACCATGTTGTTGAGCGTGAGGCTCTCCTGCCCGCGCCACCGCAGGCCGGCGAACGTGTCCAGATCGATCTTCCAGCCGGGCTTCTCGCCGATCTCGCGGCGCGATCCGTGCTCGGACTTGAGTCGCACCGCCACGGGCGCGTAGCGCAGCCCGTCCAACGTCACGGCGCCCTCCACCCACGTCAATCGGTCCACGCGGAGGCTCTCCACCGCGTCCGCGGAGAGCTCGATGCCCACGGCGTGGATCGCCCCTGGACCGAACGCGACCGCGCTCGGATCCAATGTGTCATCCGGCGCCGTTGGGTTGGCCGCGCCGGGGGTCGTCCACACGGTCAGCGCCCACTCGCCGCCGTCGGGGTGCCGCGCCCAGGCCACGTCGGGGTCGGGCGCGCCGAGCGCGAGCTGATCGAGCACGCCGGACGCGTCGGCGAGGGTGAGCGTCTCGTCCGCGCCGAGCCGGAACGGGGCTGCGGCGTCGAGCGGCACCAGCAGGCGTGCTCCCGGCGCCAGCGCGCCGTCGCCATGCCAGATCCCCTCCCCGTCGCTGAGCGTCACCCCTTCCAACGGAGCGGGCGTGGTGCCGGGGTTGTACAGCTCTACCCAATCCGGAAACTGGACGCTCCCGTCGTCCCAGGTCGATTGGTTCCGCGGGAGGACCTCGTTCAGGACGAGCTCCCCGGCGCCGGTCGACCCGGCCGTGCCACGCGCCCCGTCCCCTCCTTCGGGGGGAGCGAGGCATGCCAACAAGTACAACATGACAGGGAGAACCTAAGCCCCTCGGAGGCGGCGAGGAGCCCGAGCTTCGGCCCCACCGAAGCCCCACGGCTGGCCGCGGTCGGCTATCCTTTGCGCATGGTGCTCGCCCCGCTGCTCCTCGCCGGATGTGTGGACTACACGCTCGAGGCGCCGCGGTTTCCCGCCATCGCCGTGAGCCCCGCGGTCCTCGCGCGCACGGGCGCCTGTGACAGCGAGCCCGCCACGCTCACCATCACCAACGAGGGCACCTCCGATCTGACGCTCACGTCGATCACGGTCGAGGGCGGGGTCGACCTGACGGCGCCCGCGCTGCCGCTCGTGCTCGAGCCGGACGCCGAGCTCGCCCTCACTTTTACGGTCGAGCCCGGCGCGGGCGTCGTCGGGATCACCAGCGACGACCCGGTGGAGCCCCTCGTCCTCGTCCCCATCACGGCCGAGGCGAACGTACACCCGGTCGTGACGATCCTCTCGCCCTACGAGGACGAGTGGATCGCGGCGGACGAGCCCTTCGTGCTCCTCGGCGTCGTCTCCGACACGGAGGACTCCGCCGCCGCCCTGGCCCTCGAATGGCGCTCCAGCCTCGCCGGGACGGTGGGCGCGCCCGTGGCGGACGCCGACGGCACCGTGAGCACGGACTGGCCCGCGGACGAGCGCAGGAGCGGCCCCCAGACCATCGCGCTCCGCGCCACGGACGCCTGCGGCGCGGTCGGCGAGGCCACGCTCTTCTACTGCCAGGACGGCCCGTTCACGTTCGACGCGCTCGTGGCCGACGCGTGGCTGGTCACGTCCGCGGCCGTGGTCGACGCCACCGCCGGCCTCCTCACCCTCGGCGATGCCGCCGGGCCCGCCGTCGGCGCCGGCTTCGACGCCTTCGCCCTGGTCAACGCCGACCGGGTCGACACGTCGTTCGACGTGCGGCTCACCGGGGAGGTCACCGGGTTCTCGCTCACCGCTCTTGACGCCGACGCGGGCTCGGGCTGGATCGGCGGCGACGGGTGCGGCCTCGGCTTCGGCGGCGGCGTGGCCTGCACGGGCGGCCCCGCGCTGCCCGGCTGGTCGCTCGCCTTTCCCGCCCCCGGCTCGGGCGCCCCGGCGTGTGTGGAGGGCCCCCTGGCGGCCTTCACGTTCAACGGCGACCTCACCTCCTGGGCCGCGTGCGCCGCCACCCCCTCGCTCGCGGACGGCGCGTGGCACACGGTCGCGGTGTCGATCGACGCGCCGCGCGTGACCGTGACGATCGACCGTGTCGTCGTCCTCGACGAGGACATCGACGCCACCTGGGCGTTCCCCGCCTTCCTCGGCTTCACCGCGAGCACGGCGGGCCCGGGCACCGTCGAGATCGCCGCCCTCTCCGTCACCGACGAGCGCTGCGAGTAGCCGCGACCGGGCGCTACGGACACGCCCCGCTGCACGGCAGCAGCGCGTCGAACGCACCCGTGACCGTGCCGCCGCCGTCTTCCGCCGTCCACTCCCCCGCGAGGGTGCCCGCGAGTGTGTACGTGTCTACGTCCACACGCGCGAAGCGGGTGAAGGCGAGGCGCCACGTCGTGGTCGTGCTGTCCGCCGCGCCGTAGGTCCACGTGCCATCCTCGTCGCCGAGGCCCCACGTCGCGCCGTCGGGAGCGGCCCAGTCGCCCTCGCCGCCGCGACTGAACGTGACGCCCACCCAGGGGCGCGCGCCCTCGGCGCGGTAACACCCGATGCTCCCGGCCACGTTGCCGAGCGCGTCGCTCCAGTAGCGGACGAACACGGTGTCGCCGTCGGCCTCGGTACAGTCCACGGCGAACGGGGCGCCCTTCCAGGTCCCCGCCACGTGCAGGGACCCGGCGAGCGGCGCGGTGCCGCCGGAGTCCGTGTCATCCGTGTCTGTGTCATCCGTATCGGTGTCATCCGCATCGGTGTCACCAGAGTCGGTGTCCCCATCGGTGTCACCCGCGTCCGTGTCCCCGGACGTGTCCCCCGCAGGCTTGTCCTCCGGCGGGGTGACACACCCGAAGGTGACGGCCGCGAGGAGCGCGCCGATGGCGAGGCGAGGCCCTACGGACACGCGATGTCGGCCCACGTGTCGGCGTTGTTGTCCTCGTCGCACTCGTTCACGGCGTCGATGCCGGTGCCATCGTCGTCGATCACGGCCGTGTAGCCATTCAACCCGATGTCGGCCGGGGTCAGCTCGATGGTGATGCCGTCGAGCATCGTGCCCGCGGGGATCTCGGGCAGCACGACCGTGGCGACGAGGCGAGGCACATCGTCCTCGGCGTACAACGAGAGGATCACCCCCGCGTCCACGTCGGAGCCGCCCTGGTTCGCGACCTGCACGCCCACCAGCACCGGCCCGTAGTCACAGTCCGCCACACACACTTCCCGGATGCTCGCCACCAGATCGGGCGTGGACGGATCGTCCGCCGCGACGCGGGCCCGGTACACGTTGTACTTGAGCCAGGAGGCCTCGGGCACGGCGGGGACGCTGCCGTCCGAATTGATGTTGGTGATGGCGAAGTCGTGGGTGGCCCAGGTGCTGCCGGCCGCCGGCCAGCCGTCGCCGTTGTGCTCGAACGCCGCCGCGAGGCCCCACGTGGCGCCGTAGTTGCTCACCAGCACGATCTCGGTGTGCCCGTCGGCGTCGAGGTCGGCGACCACGGGGTACTCGAACACGGTGCCCGAGGCGTGGTCGTTGTTGACGTAGTTGGTCGCGCCGGTGCGCCCGTCGATGATCTTGAAGCTGTCCTGGTCGGCGAACAACACCTCGAGCGCGCCGTCGTTGTCGACATCGTAGCCGGAGCAGCCGGCGAGGCCGGACGTGTCGTTCATCGGCACGGACCACACCGGCGTGCCGTCCAATTCGTACATCACGAGGGTCTGGTAGGCGGGCCACGCCACCTCGGCCACGCCGTCCCCGTCGAAGTCACCCGCGCAGGGGGGCCCGGGCTGGGCGGTGGCGCCGTAGCGGACGCTGTAGATCCGGGTGCCGTCGTCCTCCCAGAGCGTCCAGTTCTGGCCCACGAACCCGATCTCCGCCTCGTCGTCCGTGTCCGCGTTCAGGATGATGGGCCAGAAGCCGTACGTGCCGACCTCTCCCGTCGACCAGAGCAGCGTGCCGTCGCTGTCGTAGGCGTTTCCGGTCATGAAGATCTCTTGATCGCCGTCCTGGTCCACGTCCGCCACCGCCGCGATGCGGTAGGGGTTCGACGTGCTCGCGTTCAAGCTGAACAACACGGTTCCGGTGGGGCCGTCGAGCACCAGATCGTCCGCGATGATCTCCGGCGTGCCATTCCCGTCGAGGTCGGCGGTGCTGACCAGCGGGTACGAGGTGGAGGAGGGCGAGCGGGCAGCGGTCCACTTGAGCGTGCCGTCCCCCTCGAGCGCCATGGGGCGGGCCGAGGCGTCGAACGACACCACGTCGGGCCGCCCGTCGGAGTCGATGTCGGCGATGATCACGCCGCCCGTGGTGGTCGAGCCCGAGTACACCCACTTCTCGGCGCCCGTGGCCCCGTCGATCGCGACGATGTGCCCGCGGCTGCCGAACGCGACGACCACCACCTCGGGGCTGTCGTTCTCGTCGATGACCCCGTCGCCGTTGTCGTCGTCCAGGTTGCCGATGACCGGCTGCGAGTAGCTGTTGGACGCGCTCGCGTCGACAGAGGGCGCGCGGAACGTCCACTTCGTACGGACGCTCCAGGGGTCGGTCACGACGGTACCGCCGCCGCCCGTCGTGCCCTCGCACTCCTCGACGATGGCGACCACGCCCGCGTCTCCCACGTCGAGCACCGGGCACTCGGCGTCGAGGCAGTCGGCGCGGCCGTTGAGGTCCGCGTCGGGAAACCCTTCGTCGATCAGGCCGTCGCCGTCATCGTCGGCGCCGTTGCACACCTCTTCGGTCGGCGGCACATCGGTGTCGTCGACGGGCGGATCGGTATCCGCCCCGGTGTCGAACGGCTCCGCCTCGGGCGGCTTGCCGTTGAGGCCGCTCTCGATGTTGCAGGCGGAGATGCTGGTCAGCACGAGGAGGAGCAGGTGGGGGCGCAACGTTCGTCTCCGGAAGGGACACGAACGATAGCACTACCGCTGCTACGACGCTTGCAGATCCGGCCGCGACCTACGCCCGCATCTCGGGGATCCGCTGGCGGGTGAGCCGCTCGATGTCGCGCAGGAGCGCGCGCTCGTCCCCGTCACACAACGAGATGGCCTCGCCGTCGGCGCCGGCGCGCGCGGTGCGCCCGATGCGGTGCACGTAGGTCTCGGCGACCTCGGGCAGGTCGAAGTTGATGACGTGGGAAACGCCGTCCACATCGATGCCGCGCGCGGCGATGTCGGTCGCGACCAGCACGCGGATCGTGCCGCGCTTGAAGCTGGCGAGCGCCCGCTCACGGGCGTTCTGGGACTTGTTGCCGTGGATCGCCTCGGCGCCGATGCGCGCCTTCGCGAGCGCCTCGGCCACGCGGTTCGCGCCGTGCTTGGTGCGCGTGAAGACGATGGCGCGGGTGATGCTCGGGTCGGCCAGGATCTGCTCGAGCATGGCGCGCTTGCCGGCCTTCTCGACGAAACGGACGGACTGGCGGATGCGGTCGGCCGTGGCGGCGACGGGCGCCACGCTGACACGGGCCGGGTTCGACAGGATGCGGCTCGCGAGATCCTCGATGTCCTTTGGCAGCGTGGCCGAGAACAAGAGGGTCTGGCGCTGCTTGGGGAGCAGCTGGATGATCCGGCGCACGTCGTGGATGAAGCCCATGTCGAGCATGCGATCGGCCTCGTCCAACACGAAGACCTCGAGCTGGTCGAACCGCACGAGGCCCTGGCCGATGAGGTCGTTCAGGCGGCCGGGGCAGGCCACGAGGATGTCCACACCCGAGCGAAGCGCCCGCTCCTGGGCAAACTGGCCGACACCGCCGAAGATGACGGTGTGGCGGATCTGCGGCAGGTGCTGGCCGTACACACGGAACGACTCGCCGATCTGGGCGGCCAGCTCACGCGTGGGGGACAGGATGAGCGCGCGGATGCCGCCCTTGCTGGGGGTCTTGGCGAGGCGCTGCAGGATGGGGAGCGCGAACGCCGCGGTCTTGCCGGTGCCGGTCTGGGCGGTGCCACAGAGGTCGCGGCCGGCGAGCAGAAAGGGAATGGCCTGGGCCTGGATGGGCGTCGGCGTCGTATAGCCCTCCGTGCGGACAGCACGAAGCAGCGGCTCGAGGAGAGCCAAATCGTCAAAGGTCAAGGGAGCTCGTTCGGAACTCGGCGAGAGGTCAACCTTCCGCCTGCCGAGCGCGATGGGAGGAGAGCGCCTCATTCACACGAGGCTACGATTGCACCTTATATCGAGATTGGCATTTCGTCAAGACCCGCTACGACGTCGAGCTGACCGCGATCCCGGCCTTATACACACCCAAACGTGGCGATTTGTGAGCCTCGAGTCGAACCTCGAGCGTGTCATCATCGGCCACTCTGTGTCGCGCTCCGCAGGGCGCTGGCCGGGTGCTCCGCGAGCCCGCGGATCAGGCGATCCATCTCGGCCCAGGTGGTGTCCCACGAGCGCTCGCCCAGGAAGCGATCGACCCGACGCTGGCGCTCGGGATCGGCCCGTTCGGCCAGCGCGCGTTCGCACGCAGAGACGAACGTGGCGGCGTCGTCCGCCTGGTACACGAGGCCCGGCTCGCCGAACGAATCCCCCCGGTCCGCGGCGGACGTCGACACCACGGGAAGCCCGGCGGAGAGGTACTCCGCGGTCCGGGTGGGCGCAGAGTCCGGGGGCGCGTGCTCCTGCGTACCGTCGCCCCCAGGGCCCTGGATCCGCGCCAACGGGAGGATCCCGAGGTCGACGTGGGCCAGGTGGGCGGGCAGGTCCGCGTAGTCCCGCGGGCCGAACCAATGGAGGTTGGGAGATCGGGGGAGCGCGTGTGGAGCGAACCCCGACGTGGGCCCGATCATCACCCAGCTCCACATGGGCCGCCGGCGCGCCGCCTCGGCGAGGAGCGGCAGGTTCAGCCGCTCGTCGATGTCCCCGATCCAACACAAGCGCGGGCTCGGCAGGCCGCGGAGCGCCTCGGGCTCGGGGATCCCCGGCGTCCGCGCCTGGGCGAAGTGAGAGGTGTCGGCGCTCGACGGGAACAGGTGCACGCGCGGGTGGGACCGCCGGCGAGCCTCGAACAGGCGCCGACCGCTGGTGAACACCAGCGACGACGCGGCGAGCAGGGCGTGCTCGCGCAGCAACAGCTCGGGAGACACGAAGTGGGCCGCCCAGAGCGCGTCCATGCAGTCGTACACGACCGCGCGCGGCTCGACCGCCTCCACCATCGGCAGCATCATGGGGGTGTAGAGCCACGCCACGGGCGCGTCGATGCCCTCGACCATCACCAGCTGCTCCAGGAGCGCCGCCAGGGCCTGCGCTGTCGCCAGGGGCGGGAGCCCGTCGGGGAGGTGGGGCACGCAGACCGCCACCCCGTCGGGCGTCACCGAACGCTGGAGGCGCGGCGCGGCCGCTCCGAACACCGGCTCCTCCACGAACCACACCCGCCGATCGCGCGCCGCCCGCCGCATGAGGTGGTGGGGCCGCTCATGGCTGCACCCCCAGCGAACGTGCGAAAAGCAGATGACGTCGTGCATGGACCCTCCCCCCGTAAGGTAGGGCCCGCGCGCCGCCGGGGAACCGTCAGAAACCGAGGAGGCAGGCCCCGAGATCGATGTCGTCGCAATCGTCGTACACCAGACCGACGTCGCCCAGCGCCTCGCCCACGTCGTCACAATCGGCCGCGCGGGCCGCGGCGAGGTACTCGGAGGCGCCCTGCCCGTCGAACTCGCAGTTATCGTTGTAACAATCGACGAGATCCTCGTAATTGTCCGCGTTCTCGTCGAAACACTCCCCCTGATCGTCGTAGTTGGCTTCGAAGTCGGCCTTCTGGCATTCCTCGGAGCGGGCGCAGACAAGCGCCACGGACTTGTCGGAGAAGTTGCCTTCGGTGACGCAGGCGAGCAGGAGCAGGAGCGACATGAGAGACCTCGGTCGCTCGTCGTGTAGCACCTCCGGCGGGTGGAGCGCCACCGCCGACCCCCTCGCCGCCCCCTTCGCAAGGAGCGCGCAAGCCCCCGCGGAGCGCACGGACGCCCGTCCGGAGGCCAATCGTCGCCGTCGTGGCCCTTTCGTCGGCTCGCCTCGCGCTTGGTCCAAGGGGTACGACGCGCTACGCTCCCGCCGCCGCGTCAGCCACATGCCGCGACAGCACCGTTTCGAGGCAGACGCGCGATGTACATCGGGATCCCGAGAGAGACCTTCCCCGGCGAGCGCCGCGTCGGGGCCACGCCCGAGTCGGCCGAGCGCCTCCGCAAGCTCGGCTTCACCGTCGTGCTCGAAGCGGGCGCCGGCGCGGCCGCCGGGCTCTCGGACGAGAGCTACGCCGACGTCGAGGTGCTCCCCGACGCCGCCGCGCTCTGGGCCCGCGCCGACATCGTGCTCAAGGTGCGCCCCCCCACCCTCGACGACGTGGCGCGGATGCGCCCGGGCCACGTGGTCCTCTGCCTGTTCTGGCCCGCCCAGAACCCCGGCCTGCTCGAGGCCGTGGCGGCGCGCGGCGTGACCCTCCTCGCGATGGACCAGGTGCCGCGCATCACCCGCGCGCAGAAGCTCGACGTGTTGTCCTCGCAGGCCAACCTCGTCGGCTACCGGGCGGTCATCGAGGCCGCGAACCACTTCGGGCGGTTCTTCACCGGGCAGGTGACCGCCGCCGGCAAGGTGGCCCCGGCCAAGGTGCTCATCATCGGCGCGGGCGTCGCCGGGCTCGCCGCCGTCGGCACGGCTCGCGCGCTCGGCGCCATCGTCCGCGCCTTCGACACCCGGCCCGCCGTGCGCGAGCAGGTGCAGAGCCTCGGGGCGGAGTTCCTCGAGGTGACCCTCGCGGAGGAGGGGGACGGCGGCGGCGGCTACGCCAGGGAGATGAGCCCCGCGTTCATCGCCGCGGAGATGGCGCTCTTCCTCGAACAGGCGCGCGAGGTCGACATCATCGTCACCACCGCGCTCATCCCCGGGAAGCGCGCGCCCACGCTGATCACGGAGGAGATGGTCGAGGCGATGCGGCCCGGCTCCGTCATCGTCGACCTCGCCGCCGAGCAGGGCGGCAACTGCGCCTTGACCCAGCCCGGGCAGGTCGTGGTGCACAACCGCGTGTCGATCGTCGGCTACACCGACCTGCCGAGCCGCATGGCGGTGCAGGCGAGCCAGCTCTTCGGCACCAACCTCTGCCACCTGCTCGCGGACATGGGGGGCGCGGCGGCCTTCCGTGTCGACATGGACGACGAGGTCGTGCGCGCCCTCACCGTGACCCACGAGGGCGCGGTCACGTGGCCCGCGCCGAAGCGGGAGGCGCCTCCGGTCGTCGCGGTCGCCGCGCCCGCAGCGGCCCCGAAGGTGGCGACGCCCGCCAACGCCGCCCCGCTCACGACTCCCTCCGGGCGCCCCAACAGCACACCCAAATCTGGCACCAAATCGGGGAGCCACGGCCACGGCCCGCCCCAGGGCGGCGGCGGCAGCCCGATCGGCCTCTTCATCGGCGGCGCCGCGCTCCTCGCCGTGGGCCTCGTCGCGCCGCCCGCCTTCCTCACGCACCTGATGGTCTTCGTCCTGGCCTGCTTCATCGGCTGGCAGGTGGTGTGGAACGTGACCCCCGCGCTGCACACCCCGCTCATGAGCGTCACCAACGCCATCAGCGGCATCATCCTGCTCGGCGGCATGGTCCAGCTCGGCACGGGCGGCACCTTCTCGGCCGCCTCCCTGCTCGGCGCGATCGCCATCCTGCTCGCGACGATCAACGTCGCGGGCGGCTTCCTGGTCACCCAGCGCATGTTGCGCATGTTCGTGCGGGAGTCGTAGTCCATGCTCGACGGAATGCTTCAAGGGCTCGTCAGCGCGGCCTACATCGGCGCCAGCGGCCTGTTCATCGCCAGCCTCAACGGCCTCTCCCACCCGGAGACCGCGCGGCGCGGCAACCTCTACGGCATCGTCGGCATGGGCCTCGCGGTGCTCGCCACCGCGGTCGGCGCCTCCGCCGGCGGCTGGGCCCTGCTCGCGCCCGCGCTCATCATCGGCGGGATCGTGGGGGCCATGCTCGCCGCCCGCGTCGCGATGACCAGCATGCCGCAGCTCGTGGCCGTGCTCCACAGCTTCGTCGGCGCGGCCGCCGCGCTCGTCGGCATCGCAAGCTTCTTCGGCGGCCAGACCGCCCTCGGCGGTGCGGCCCACGCGCCCGGCGCCGAGGCCATCATCCACGCCATCGAGCTGTTCATCGGCGTGTTCGTCGGCGCCATCACGTTCGCGGGCTCGGTCGTCGCGTGGGGCAAGCTCGAGGGCAAGATCCGCTCGAAGCCGCTGCTCCTGCCGGGCCGCCACGCGCTCAACCTCGGCCTGCTGGTCGTCGTGGTCGCCCTCGGCGTCGGCTTCGCCGCGAACGTCGGCGGGCTCGCCCTGCCGCTCCTGCTCGTGATGACCGCGCTCGGCTGCTTCCTCGGCTGGCACCTCGTGATGGCGATCGGCGGCGCCGACATGCCGGTCGTCGTCTCGATGCTCAACAGCTACTCGGGGTGGGCGGCTGCCGCCGCGGGCTTCCTGCTCGGCAACGATCTCCTCATCGTCACCGGCGCGCTCGTCGGCAGCTCGGGCGCCATCCTCTCGTACATCATGTGCAAGGCGATGAACCGCAGCTTCTGGAGCGTCATCCTCGGCGGCTTCGGCGCGGACGAGGGCGCCGCGCCCGCCCGCGGCCCCGCGATCGAGGGCGGCCTGGAGCCCATCACGATCCTCGCCGGTGACCTCGCGGACCGCCTCATGGCGGCCCGGAGCGTCATCGTCGTCCCCGGCTACGGCATGGCCGTGGCCCAGGCCCAGCACCCCGTGCGCGAGCTCACCGCGTTGCTCCGCAAGCGTGGCGCCGTGGTCCGCTTCGCCATCCATCCCGTCGCGGGCCGCCTCCCCGGGCACATGAACGTGCTCCTGGCCGAGGCCTCGGTGCCCTACGACCTGGTGCTCGAGATGGACGAGATCAACGCCGACTTCTGCACCACCGATCTGGTGCTCGTCATCGGCGCGAACGACATCGTCAACCCCGGCGCCATCGACGATCCCACCAGCCCCATCCACGGCATGCCCGTGCTCCCCGCATGGGAGGCCGCCGAGGTCGTCGTGTTCAAGCGCGGCAAGGGCGCGGGCTACGCGGGCATCGAGAACCCGTTGTTCGTGCTCCCGAACACGAAGATGCTCTACGGCGACGCGAAGAAGAGCATGGACGCCATCCTCACCAAGCTGCGGTTGCCCGAGGCGTAGGGTCGGAGGCGTAGGGTCGCAGGCGTAGGATCGGAGGCGTGAGGTTACCCTCTCCGGGTGACACTCACGACGCCCGCTCGCCGATACGACCGCCTGTTCGTGGGCGCCCTCCCCCTCCTCCTGCTGGCCGGGGGCCTCGGCGCCTGGGCCTGGTGGGACGCGCGTGAGGCCGACGCCCTCGCCACCGCCGAGGCCACGGCGCGGGAGGAGGTCGATCCCGTCAAGGCCCGCATGGACGCGGCCGCCGCCACGCCGCCCGACATCGACACGACGATCCGCGTCGTGCACGAGATCGATCGCGCGCTCGCCGATCACCACTCGATGCGCGCGTACCTCGCCTCAGCGGCGGCCCAGGACTACCGCGGCGTGGCTCCCGACGTGTTGCAGGCCCGCCAGAAGATCCTCGACGTGTTGTTCCGCCTCTACGCGCTCCAGACCCAGGCGGACGAGAAGGACGAGCTGTACGCGGTCTCAGCCGAGTACCTGCTCAAGACGATGTCGCTGGTCGAGCTCCAGGGCGGGCTCTCTCCCGCCACGTCGGTGAAGGTCGACAAGGAGCAGGCGCAGAAGCTCCTGGAGCAGCTCCGCGAGGAGAAGGCCGAACACGCCCGCGTCGCCAACGCCCTGCGTGGGGAGGAGGCCGCGCTCTACGAGGCGGTCGCCACCTACGCCGAGACGTTGCGCCCGCACCTCGAGGCCTGGGACAAGTTGTGCCTGCTGAGGGACCGCGCCCGCCTCGCCGCCCGCAACGGCGACTGGCCGGCCGCGCGCGCCGCCGCCGAGGCCGCGATCGCCATGTCCCCGAGCGAGCAGGAGGCGCATCTGCTCGCGGCGCAGGCCATCCTGGCCGGCGGCACCGACGAGGACCTCCCCCGCGCCGAGGCGCTCCTCCAGGAGGTCCTGGACAAACACCCCGACGAGAGCGCGCCCGCCCTCCTGCTGCTCGGCGTGCTCGAGCGCCGCCGGGGCGACGAGGCCAAGGCGACCCTGGCGTTCCAACAGTCGGCCGCGATGTATCCCAAGCAGGCCGCGCGCCTGTCCGACATGTTGGATCCGTACAAGCAGCGCGCGTTCCTCGACCAGTCCCGTGAAGGGAGCTGGATCCTGGAGAGTTACCGTTCCACGATGGTGGGCGCCGGCTATTACAGCCCCGACTTGCAGCTCGCGAAGGGGCTCTTCGACAGTGGCAACTTCGAGTCGGGCAAGCAGCACGTGCTGGAGCACTTCGGTCGGCGGCGCGCCCAGGCCCAGTGGGATTTTCTGCTCTCCGACATCCAATTCTGCGTGGAGCTCCTGGGCGAGGACTGGCGCGCCATCTTCCCTGAAGACGCCTGGCTCGATCTCGTGGTCGACGCAGAGATGCTCGGGGATGGCATCACCCTCGCCATCGACAACCGGAGCGGGCGCACGCTCCGCAATGCCACGCTGGTCCTCGCGATCCAATACACGGACATGTTGCCCGGCCAATACAGCGCCGTCGCGGCGGAGCGCACCCTCCCCGCCGTGCTCTCGCGCGAGTCGACCGATTTCGGCCGCCTCGACATCGACACCGAGTGGCTCGGCAAGCCGAAGACCCGCGCCGACGTGGTGCAGCACCGCGCGGTCTTGCTCTCGGACGACGCGGTGGTCTGGGTCGACACCGACGCGTTCAAGATGGCCGAGGCCAAGGCGTTCCGCGAGGCCGGGCGCGCGCCTACCAACCCGGGCATGGCAACCCGCATGGACACCCTCGCGCGGGACGCCGGGCGCGCGGCCTCCGTGGCCGCAGTGACGCGCCTCGGAGACGACGGCGTGGTGCTCAAGCTGCCGCGCGGGCTCTCGATCCTCGCGCCCGTGTTCACGCTCGACTACGCGGGCCGCACCATCACCGCGACGAAGAACGTCATCGAGAACGACGAGATCGTCCTCGACTTCCGCGGGCTCGCCAACTTCGAGGCGGCGGACGCCTCCATGGGCGATCTGGTGCTGACCGTCGGCAGCGTGTTCGGCGAACGAAAGCTGCGATGGTCGCCGGCGGGCGGGATGGCGTGGCGGTTCGTCGGGGTCGAGTAGGCGCGGGGTGGAGTAGGCACGGGGTCGACCAGGCGCGTCGCGGCGCCGGTCGGTCACTTCCTGGCCGTCTCGAGGAGCTGCCCGCACGTGACCGCGTCCTCGCCGGTGAGCTTCGGACACACCTCCCCGAGCACGCGCGCCGCGTCCACCTTCCGGTCGGCCCGGACGAGCTCCTGCCCCACCCACGCGAGGAACTTGGGCTCCAGGCCGGGCTTCCCCACGAGCGCCACGGCCTCGGCGTGCTGGCCGAGGGCGAGGTGGCTCGTGATCGCCACCCGGCGCATCGCGGCGTCCATCGTCGGCTCCGCCGTCGGGTAGAGCTTGATCAGGGAGAGCGCGTCCGTGTGGCGCTTCGCGTGCTGGAGGAGGAGGGCGTGGTCGTGCACACGGTCGCGCGGCGCGGTGTCGCCGAGGGGCCCCAGCAGCGCGAACGCCGCGTCCACGTCCTTCGAGAGCACGGCGCACACATAGGCGTTCTCGGCGGCACGTTTCTGCGTCGGATCCGCCGCGGCCACGGCGGCGAGGTCCACGCGGCAGCCCACCCAGTCCTTCCCGTTGTTCTCGGCGAGGCCGAGGTTCTGGCGGTCGACGAGGGTGCCCTGGGCGCGCACGTACGCCACCACCGCCGCGTTCAGGCCCGTCGGGTCGCCAACGGCCCGGTGCGCGAGCCGGGCAGCGAGCAGTGGCTCGGCCGGAAACCGTGTCATGGCCGCCTGGAGCAGGCTCCACCCCTCGGCGGCGTGCCCCTGCGCGGTCACCAGCTCCGCCTCGGCGAGCACGATCTCGACCACCTCCCCGTAGCGGGCCCGCGCCTTCGCCAGGGACGCGGCCGCCTCCGTCGTCCGGGTGCGGCGAACCTGCACGTCGATCAACAGGACCGCCGCCTGGCGCTGGATCGCCTGGAGACGCACCTCCTGGCTCTTGAGCGTGATGCCGCTGATGGCGCCGCTGACGTGGAGATCCACCCACGTGTCGCTCGCCACGACCTCGGTGATGGCTCGCTCGGCGTCTTCCAGCCGGCCCTCGTTCACGAGGCACTGCGCGCGGTTCACCCGCACCCCCACGTCCTTCGGGAGGGCCACCATCGCCGCGTCGAGCACCGGGAGCGCCTCGGCGCACTTTCCGGCCTCGAGCAGCAGGCCGCCACGCTCGGCCAGCGCGAAGCCCGAGAGCCCAAGCGCCTCGGCGTTGTCGTACAGGGCCGCGTTGTCGTTCGTGTGGACGGCCATCAACGAGCGCGCGTTCGTACGGAGGGAGACCTCCGCCGTGTCGTCACACGCGAGCAGGCGGGAGCGCGCGGCGGGGATGTCCGTCGCTTCGAGCAGGATGCCCACGTCGAGACAGGCGCGGTCTGGCGCGGACAAGGTGGTCCGGGCGACACGCGCGCGCGCCTCGACCAGGTCCCCGAGACGCAGGCTGGACAACACCGCCACGGACGCGGTCCCGGGATGCCCCGGGTTCAGGTCCAGGCCGCGCCCGCTGGCCTGTGACGCGACCACGAAGTCCTGCGCGCCGAAGGCCGCCTCGGCGAGCGCCACGTGCGCCATCCACTGCTCCGGAAACAGCTCCGTCGCGTGCCCGAGCACCTCGATGGCCTCGACCGCGTGGTTCTGGCGGCTCCGGGCCTGCCCGAGCAGCACGAGCGCCATGCCGCAGTCCGGCGCCTTCGCGACGACACGGGTGAGGATCTCCTCGGCCCTGGCCGGGTTGCCCTCGTTGAGCGCGGCCACGGCACGGTTGAATTCCTCGTGCAGCGCGGTGGGGGGCTCCCACGCGGCGACCGGAGCCTTCGCGAGCGCGGCTCCGATCCAGAGGGCCATCGTCAGGATGCACATGCGCGCGATGTACCACACCGGTGGCGGGAGATGGTGGCTACCTTGTGAGCATGGCGCGGATCGCGGACCGGCTACCCGACAACGCCCCCGGCGACGTGTATGTCGATCGCACCTGCATCGACTGCGGCACCTGCCGACACGTCGCGCCGACTGTGTTCGCGGAGGGCCCCGACCACTCCTTCGTGTACGCCCAGCCGGAGGACGAGGCATCGAGCCTGCGCGCCCGCATGGCGATGGTGGCGTGTCCCACGAGCTCGATCGGCAGCGTCTCCCGCGCCGACCTGCGCCCGGCCGTGGCCGCGTTCCCCGAAGAGGTGCTGCCCGGCGTGTACTACTGCGGCTTCGCCTCGCCCGACAGCTACGGTGCGTCGGCGTGGCTGATCCGCCGTCCGGACGGAAACGTGCTCGTCGACTCGCCTCGGGCGGCCGCGCCGCTGCTCCGCCGCGTCGAGGCGCTCGGCGGGGTCCGGTGGATGGTCCTGACCCACCGCGACGACGTGGCCGACCATGTCCTCTGGGCCCGCCACTTCGGCGCCGAGCGCATCCTGCACGCCGCGGACCGAACGCCGGGCACCGCCGACGTGGAGCGCTTCGTGGAGGGCCTCGCGCCCGTGCCGCTGGCGCCCGATCTCACGTTGATCCCGCTCCCTGGCCACACGCGGGGCAGCATGGGCCTCTTGTACCGGGACGACGTGCTCTTCTCCGGCGATCACCTCTGGGCGGAGTCCCCGGGGAGCCCTGATTTGGACGCGAGTCGCCGGGTGTGTTGGTACGACTGGGCGACCCAGATCCGCTCCATGGAGACGCTGCTCGCCCCCCGGTTCGCCCACGTGTTGCCGGGGCACGGCGCGCCCTGGCACGGCGGCGCGGCGGCGAAAGACGCGGCGCTCGTCGCGCTGCTCGGGCGGATGCGGGCGGCGTAGGCGGGGGACCGTGATCAACGGAATGCGCGCGCATCGACGCGCCCATGGCAGCACGCGCGCGCGGCCCGCGGCGTCGCGCCGGACCGGTGAACTCCAGCCGACGGGCTTTCGATTCAATCGTTGGTACCTACGTTCCTGGCATCGAACCACACGAGCGCGGGCCTGGCATGCCGGTTGCTCTCTCGTGCGGCGAACCCGATGTCGAGGACCAGGCCCATGTACGCTCGCGCCGCCCGCTCCCCCCTCCCTGCCCGCCCCGCGCCGCTGTCCGCGGCCCTCGTGCGCCGGCCTCCCCAGTCGCTCCTGCTCGTCGGCATCGACACCCGTCCGACGGAGGTCGAGGTCGCCCTCACGTCCCTCGACACCATCGCCACACGTCTTCGCATGGCCGGCGATGCCCGCGCCGTCTTTCCCGAGGTGTACGCGGTCATCACCCGCAACGTCGCGGCCGTGATCCGCGCGGGGGGCGTGTTCCTCGAGCCGGCGTGGATCGCGCGGCTCGCCGGCCGCTTCGCCGAGCGGTACTTCGAGGCGCTCATCCCGTCCCTCACCGGGGCCCCCGTCGCGAGCACCGCGTGGCGGGTGGCGTTCGACGCCGGGCGGGCCGACGCCCGGATCCCGGTCCGTGACGCGCTCCTCGGCATCAACGCGCACATCAACTACGACCTCGCGCAGGGCATCGCCGACAACATCCGCGCCGCGGGCCACGCGGACGACGCGCGCATGCTCGCCCGCTACCGCCACGATCACGACGCCGTCAACACGATCCTCCGCGCGTCCGCGCCCGCGATCTACGACCTCCTCCTCACCCGGTACGCCTGCCCGCTGACCTGGGCCGCCACCCGCAGCCGCCATGTCAACGCGGCCGTCACGCACGGCGCGCTCCGGGTGCTCGGTGGCTGGCGCTCGGATGTGTGGGCGGACATGCTCGTCCTGCTTCGTGCGCCGGACGCGCGCGCCCAAGGGGTCGGGCTCCGCGCCATGGACCGTCGCTCCGGCCGCTTCGCCCGCGCCTTCGCCGCGTCCAATCCGGCGTGGATCCGCCGGGCCGCGCGCAACCTGGTCTACGAGGCCTCGGCCTTGTCGTTCGGGTAGAACTGCCGGGCCCACTGGCGATACCGCCCGACCGGACCATCCCCCTTCGCGAGCGCGGGGGGGTTCACGTACCGCTTGTTCTCCCAGATCGCGAGGTCCTGGTGAACGTCGTTGCGGAAGGCGCGCCAGGTCGCCAGGCTGACGATCGCCCGCAACAACGCGCTGGGGATCAGGGCCAGGAGCGGGGTGAACTTTCGCATGCCGGCGATCCGCACCGTGGTGGCGATGCGCATCTCGACGCGATCGCCGTCGAGCGGCGTCGGCAGCACGTAGTGCCGGGTCTCGAGCCCGAGCTCGGGCACGCGCGCCTCGACGAACGACCAGCCGAGCCCGTGCACATGCACCTCGTACTCGGCGCGGAAGCGCCGCCCGGTGCCGCCGGCGCCCCGGGACATCGCGTACCGCGCGTTGAGGTACGGCCCGTCGGACACCATCTCCTTGAGCGTCTCGAAGTTCGTGTAGCGGTGAACGGCGGCGAAGTGCCCGACGTCCACGCTGTTCTCGGTGGTCTCCTGCGGGTGGGTGCGGATGGTGCGCACCTCGGAGCGGGGCGCCGACCACTCGGCCGAGGGCGCGATGTCGGGCACCTCGAAGGTGGGGGGCCCGGCCGCCGCGTCGAACCACGCCAGGACGTACCCGTTCTTCTCGCGGATCGCCCACTGCCGCAGCCGCGCGGCGCCCGGCGGCGGGTGCCCGTACGGCGTCGCGACACAAACACCGCCCGTGTCGAAACGGAAGTCGTGGAAGGGGCACCGGAGGGTCTCTCCCTCGACCGTGCCGCCGTGCCCGAAGTGCGCGCCCAGGTGCGGGCAGTACGCGTCCGCGACGCAGGCGACACCGGCGCGGGTCCGGTAGACCACCACCTCCTGGCCCATGAAGGTGCGCGCCACGAGCGAGCCTGGGGCAAGCTGGGTACTGTCCGCCACCACGTACCAACCGGTGGGGAACGGGGAGAAGGGGAAACGATATGCCAACCGGTCACCCGAGCCGGCTGCGCGTAACCCGCGCCTGCGCCGTTCACCGCCGCCGCGCCCCCAACGGGCCCGCGGTCTTGTACCGTCACGCCTCCCCTCCTCCCGGTGTCGCCTGACCGAGGTCCCCGTCGCGCCTCCGTCGCCTCCGGGCGCCCCGACCGAGGGCGCCGCGTCCGTCCGCACGGTCGCCGCGCCGGATCGCCCCGCTCCCTTCGACCGGAGCCGCCTCCTCGATCCGCTGGGCGCGCTCGCCGCCGCGACCGCCGGGCTCCTGGTGTGGGCCACCGACCGGGGCGCCGACTCCGCGCTCCGCCCCGTGGACGCCCCGGCCTGGGCCCGCTTTCGCGACCACCTGCTCGAGGGGCCGGACGCGGGCGCGTGGGCGTCGAACGCCGCCGCTCTCTGGCTCGGGCGCACCGAGGACCTCGATCCGCACCGCCTGCCCATCCTGCCCCGACTCACCGCGCTGGTGCTCGAGCTGCTCCCCGACCCCGCGCTGGCCGGGCACCTCGTGAACCACCTGCTCCACGTGGCCCTCGGCCCCGTCGTGTACCTGCTCGGGCGCCACTGGATGGGGCGTGGCATGGCGTTCGGCGCCGCCATCAGCGCGGTCTGCTACCCGCCGGCGATCATGGCCGCGGAGCGCTACGGCGTCGATCCGCTCGTCGCCGTGGCCCTCCCGGCGGCCCTGCTCGCGGCCGAGGGCGCGGCGCGGCGCTGGTGGCTCGCGGCGCTGTTCGGCATCGTGGTGGGCCTCGCCTCGGCCACCCACCTCACGACCATCGGGATCGGCGTCCCCGCGCTGCTGCTCGCGTTGTTCCGCGGCGCGCCGGGCTTCCGCCGCTGGCTCGGCGCCGCGGGCCTCGCGGCCGGCACGCTCGTCGGGGTCGGCCTCGCCTTCGTGGACTACCCCATCCTCCCCTGGGGCCTGCTGACCGGCAGCCTCGCGGAGGGCGTCGCCCCCGCCGCGCCGAACGGAAACACCGCGGTCCTCGCCGACTCCATGGCCCGCGCGGTGGCGATCGTCCGCGACGGCGGGCCCGCAGCCCTCGATCGCGCCATCGCGTTTCTCGCCGCCACGGCGCGCCCGTCCTGGCTCCCCTGGGCCGCCGCCTTGTGGCTCCCGTGGCTCGGCATCGTCGGCTGGGGGCTCTCCACGTTGCCCCGCCACCCGCCCCGCCCCGGCGCCCTCTCCCGCGTCTCCCAACGCAGGCTCGATCCCCTGCGTGGCCTCGGCGCCGGCGTACCGCTCGCCCTGGCGCTCGTCCCCATCCTGGCGTTCGCGGCGGCGGAGTCCCCCCTTCGCTACACCCACAACTACTACCCGCTCGGGGTCCTGCTCGTGTTCCGCGGCGGAGACGTGGTCGTGCGGCTCGTGGAGCAGGCGGTCGGGCGCTGGTTGCCCCGGGCGGCCCGTGGGGGGCTCGGCGTCCTGGTGGGCGCCGCCGCCGTCGCCGGGTTGTGGCAGGGCGACCGTGTCTTCGCGCCGCTCCGGCTCCCTCCGAGCGGTTTCGACGTGGCCGATTGGCGCCTCGGCGCGGTGATCGCGTCCCACTTCCCGCCGGGTGGGGGCGCGTCGTGCTTGCGACGCGAGGTCGTCGCCTACGCCGCACGCACGTTCTGTCCCCACACGCCCGGGTTCGAGTACACGCGCGCCGCCGAGCCGTTCCGCGCGCACCTCGACACCGAATGTCCCGGCGAGGGGCCCATCCCCTACGTCATCCTCAGCGGGGTGGAGGTGGGCGCCACGGACAGCCGCCGCCGGATGGACGCCTGGGTGCTCGCCAACGGGACGCTCCTCGAGACCGTGACGGACGCGCGGTACGAGGCCGCCGTGTACGCGGTCGACCGTGTCACGGCCCCGTGACAACCGCGGACGTCGGTAGCCCCGACGCGCCGTCAGAAGGAGGCGCGCCACCCCGATCCACGCCACCAGAGCAGCGTTTCGAGGCCCGTCCGGCGCGCCGCGCGTCCTGACAAACCCCGTTGAACGCAGGCTCTGGCATGTGCATCTCCAATCGTCACGGAAGCCGACACAAAAAAGACAGGCCGTCCGGCCATCGTGTGCGATCGTTCCCTCCCGTGCGCGCCACCGACTGCCCCATCCTGTACGTAGACGACGAGTCTCCCAACATCGTCGTTTTCGAATCCACCTTCGGCGAGGAGTTCGAGATCGTCTGCGCGAGCTCCGGAGAGCAGGCGTTGGAGCTGCTCGATCGCCTCCCCATCGCCGTGCTGCTGGCCGACCAGCGGATGCCCGGCATGTCGGGGATCGACCTCTGCGAGCGTGTGCGCGAATGGCACCCGGGCGTGGTGCGGATCCTCGTCACGGCGTACTCCGACCAGCGTACCGCCATCGACGCGATCAATCGCGGCGGTCTCCACCGATACCTGACAAAGCCGTGGGACGTGTGGGAGGTTCGGCAGATCCTCGCCGAGGCCGTCACCCGCGTGCAGCTCGAGCGGACCGTCAACGCCTTGCGCGCCACCATCGCCGAGCGCAATCGCATGGTGACGCTCGGGTTCATCCGGGCGCGCATCCTCTACGACCTCGCGAATGTCACGACCACGTTGCTCATGACCAGCTCCAACCTGGAGCACGACATCAAGATCGCGTCGACCTTCCTGCCTCCCGACGTCCGGGCGAACGTCGAGCAGGAGATGGGCGAGCTGCGGCGCGCCCTCGGCTACCTGGTCGAGCTGCACGACAAGACGCGCACGATCCTCACGCGGCCGGTGCCGGCCGAACACGACGTAGGCACGATCGTGAAGGACGCGATCGAGCTCATCCGCCCTGAGGTCGGGCGGGTGGCCCGCTTCCACACCGCGGTCGCCCCGGACCTCGTGACCTGGGTGGACCGCACGGATGTCATTCGGATCCTCTTGAACTTGTTCCAGAACGCGCGGCGGGCGATCGAGTCGGCCAGCGCGGTCTCGGGGAGCGCGGTCTTGCCCGGCGAGCCCCCCGAGGGCGAGATCCACGTCGAGGCTTCGCGCGAGGGCGGCATGGTGCGGATCACCGTGTCGGACAGCGGCGTCGGCATCCCCGCCGACCAGCACGAGCGGGTGTTCCGCCCCGAGATCTCGCTGCAGGCCCGCTCCCTCGGCACCGGCCTCGGCCTGCCCATCTGCCGGGAGCTCGCGCGCGCAAACCGCGGGGACGTCGTGCTCCAACCGTCGGGGCCCCTCCCGGGCGCCTCGTTCTGCCTCCTCCTCCCTTGTCACGCCCCCGAGGTGAACGATGCCTGAACGCCCCCACGGCCGCCCCCTTCCCGGCTTCTGGTCCAACGCCTCCGCGCCTTCCGATGCCGCGGCGCCCGCCGCCGAACGTGTGGTGCGTGGGGTCGCCACCGACGACACGGTGCTCCCGGCGCGGGACGCCCCGTCGCAGAGCATCGGCGGGATCCTGCAGGCGCTCCTCGCACAGGGGCTCTCCGAGTCGACCCCGCCCGAGCCGCCCGCCACCGAGCCCATCACCGACATGGCGCGCATCGAGGCGCGCATCCGTGCCCTCGCGGCGCAGGAGTCCCCGGCGCTCGTCCGCACGGCCACCGGCGTGGTGCGTGGCCACCTCGTCGCGGCGGTGTCCGACGGGCCGTTCCCGCTCCAGTTCCGGTCCATGACGGCCATCCCGGACGCGCCGTTCGACCTCGAGCTCCAGGGCTACAACTCGGTCTACCGTCTGGGCGTCACGCGGCTGGTCCGCATCGGTGACGCGGTCGCCGTGCCGCTCCCGACCCGCCTCGTGCGGATGCAGAACCGGAAGTCGCGCCGCGCGGAGGCGCCCACCGGCTTTCTCATCAGCTTCACCCACCCGGTGCTCCCCGGGCTCGAGGTGCGGCGGCCCGTGCGTGACCTCTCCCGCAACGGCCTGTCGTTCGAGACCCGCGTCGAGCAGGACATGCTGTGCGCGGGCCTGCGCCTCCGCGACATCGTGGTGACCACGCCGCTCGGCGGGGTCGTGCACTTCGACGCCGAGGTGCGCATCGTCCACCCGCCGCGGGATGGGCGGGGGGCCGCGTGTGGCATCCGGCTGACACCGAGCAGCGAGGCGGACACCGCCCGTTGGAACCAGGTGGTCGGCACCGCGCTGAACCCCACGACGCGCCTCGGCGCCACGTGGACCGAGGACACCTGGGACCTCTACACCGCCTCGGGCTACTTCAGCCTGTCCGGCAAGGCGCAGGCACATTTCGGCACCTTGAAGGCGCCCTTCGCCACCGTTACACGCAAGGTCGACGCCGCCCCGCAGGTTGGTTGCCAGGTGGTGTGGCCCTCCGAACGTGGCATCGAGGCGTCGCTGTCGCTGCTCAAGATCTACGAACACACCTGGTTCGGCTTCCAAATGGCGAAGCTCCAGGGCGCGCCGCCCGACGGCCACACCGGGCGCCAGGTGCTGCGCGACATCCATCTCCGGGCCTACGAGCACGCGCAGGCCGATCCCAAGCTCCGTTGGACCACCGCGCTCGTCCAGGCCTCGGCCAAGTGGAGCAAGCTCGTCCACTACGACCTGCCCGAGCGCTACGTCGACAGTGGGCTCGCCGCGGTGGTCGACTTTCACGCGCTCGAGCTCGACGTGCCCCTGCGCGCCGCGCTCCCCGATCCCAACGTCGGGCTCGCGACCGAGTCCGAGCGTGACGCGCTGCTCGAGGCCCTCATCCCGCGGCGGCCGTGGGTGTACCGCGAGGCGCTGGACCTGGTCCCCGAGCGGTTCGACCTGCACGGGCTCCGCGCGGAGTGGAAGCGGGCCGGGCTCACACGCGAGCGCGAGCTGCTGGTGGTCCGGCGGGGTGGCAAGATGATCGCTGCGGCGACGGTCGAGTCCGCCGACCTCGGGCTCCACCTGTTCAACCTGCTCGACGTGACCCGGCTCTACGCCGTCTCCGTCGATGGAATCCAGGCGTTCCCGGCGCTCCTCGACGCGGCGGCCGCCTGGTACCGCGCGCGTGGCCGGAGCGCGTTCACGTGCCTGCTCGAAGAGGGCTCCCCCGCCTGTGCCTCGCGATTCTCCACGCGGGACCTTGGAGCTGGGGCTCTTACCGTCCTCTCTACGGATCTGCTTCCCAGCTTCCTCGAACATGTTTCAGAGGTTACGGCGCCCAGGCTGTCACGGGACTGACTTCGTGGATCCGTCGATTCCAAGGCGCCGGGATGTGAGCTGCCTCTCGCTCACGTTCTTCTACGACTACCTCGAGTCCCACGGGCTTTCCCGCACGGTTCTCCAGGAAGGGCTTCCCTATGCGCCCAGCTGGCTCGACGATCGGCTCAATTGGATCGACTTCGACACGTTCCTGGTCATGGAGGGGCGTGTCGCGCGCCTCTTCCCGGGCGTGCCCGACCTGTTCTACGACATCGGGCTCACCTTCGCCGCCACCAAGGGGCTGGGCTTCATCCGCGTCGTGATGCGCGGGCTCTTCTCACCCTACCAGATGTACGCGCGCTTTCCGACGCTCGTCGAGCGTTTCCTCTTCCCGTTCGTCAAGATCGACGTTGAACAGGTCGACCCCTCCGCCATCCGCGCACACTACCACTTCTCGCCGGAGATCACCCCGAGCGACGCCTTCCTGGACACCGTGCGCGGGATCCTCGCGGGCGTGCCGCCGATGATGGGCGCGCCGCCCGCGCGGGTGCGGATGACCCGGCACAGCCCGCACGAGGTGGTGTTCGACATCGCCATCACCAAGTGGGTCACCGTCGGCGAGCGGCTGCGTGGCATGTGGGGCAGCGTCGCGACGGTCCCCCGGATGCGGCTCCAGAACCTGTCCGACGCCGCGACCGAGCTGGAAGACGCGAACCGGCTCCTGCAGGAGAAGGTGACCGCGCTCACGGAGGCCAAGACCCAGCTCGACCGGAAGGTGCGGGACCTCACCGTGCTCAACGCGCTGGCGCGGGCGACCACGAGCGAGCTCGACGCGCGCAGCATGCTCCGCCGCGCGGCCTCCACCATCTCGGAGGGCCTCGGCAAGGTGCCCGTCGCGATCCTGCTGGTGGACGGTGAGCCCGGCGGCCTGGTCGTCGCGGCCTCGCGGAGCGTCCCCCAGCCCGAGCTGGTAGAGCTGGGCGCCCTCGCGCAGGCCGACTCCCCGGGCACCGTGCGGGTGTCCCGCGCGCCGACCCGGCTGCGCCTCGCGGGGCGGTCGTGGTGGGCCAACCCGATGCGGAGCCCCGAGCGCCTCGTGGGGGCGATGCTCGTCGGGGTCGACGAGGCCGACGTCGACCCCGCGCTGCTCGAGTCGATGGCGAGCCAGCTCGCGATCTCCGTGGAGAACGCGGTGTCCTACCGGGTCATCGCCGATCTGCGCGACACCCTCGAGGTGCGTGTACGCGAGCGCACGGCGGAGCTGGAGGAGGCCCGCACGTCGCTCGAGGACACGGTCACCCGGCTCGAGCAGGTGGATCAGGCCAAGGACCTGTTCTTCACCAACGTGAGCCACGATTTTCTCACGCCGCTCACCCTCATCCTCGCGCCGCTGGAGGATCTCGAGGTCGAGCTCGCCGCGGGCCGCCTCGGGGACGTTCAGGCCACCGTGATCGCCGCGCGCCAGAACGCGTCGGCGCTGCTCCAGATGGTCGGCGAGCTCCTCGACATCGCCAAGCTCGACGCGGGCAAGCTGCCGATCGTCCGGGTCGAGCTCGAGCTCTGCGCGCTGGTGCAGGACGTGGTCGACACGTTGCGGCCGTTGGGCGATCGCAAGAGCGTCCAGCTGTCGGCCGAGCTGTGCGAGGGCTCGGTCAGCGTCTCGGCCGACCCCGCGTTGCTCCGCCGGGTGCTCGTCAACCTCGTCGGCAACGCCATCAAGTACGTGAACTTCCGCGATCGGGTGGTGGTCCGGGTGCGCGTCGAGGGGGACCAGGCGGTCCTCGAGGTCGACGACAACGGCCCAGGCATCGCCCCCGAGGACCAGGCCCGCGTCTTCGAGCGGTTCACGCGCGGGCGCGGCGGCGGCGCCGTCGAGGGCTCCGGGATCGGGCTCGCGATGGCCCGGGACCTGGTGCGGGCGCACGACGGTGTGGTGGAGCTGGAGAGCCGGCCGGGACACGGAGCCTGCTTTCGCGTTCGCCTCCCGCTCGACGGCAGCGCCCCCCGGGTGGTCCCTCTCCGGGAGGGAGTGCGCTCGCCCCCCTTCGTGGCCGACTCCGTGAACCTCGACCATGACGTGCCGACCCTGCTCGCCATCGACGGGGGCGCCGGCACGCCGATCCGCTCGCGGACGCAGGTGCTCGTGGTCGAGGACAACGAGGAGATGCGGGCGTTCCTGGTCCGCATCCTCTCCCGCGAGCACCACGTCCAGGCGGTGGCGGATGCGCGCGAAGCACAGGCCATCATCGCGCGGGACATGCCGGACGTGGTGGTGTCCGACGTGATGATGGCGCACATGGACGGCCTGGAGCTCTGCCGCAGGCTCAAGGGCACCGTGGCGACCAGCGCCATCCCGATCCTGCTCGTCTCGGCCCGTCACGGCTCGGCGGCCGTGTTGCAGGCGTTCTCGGTGGGCGCGGACGACTACATCACCAAGCCCTTCTCTCCGCCCGAGCTGCTCGCGCGCGTGAACGCGCAGATCCGCATCCGGTTGCTGGCGACCACGCTCCTGCGGATGGAGAAGCAGTATTCGCTGGGGGTGCTCTCCTCGGGCATCGCCCACGAGATGCTCAACCCCGTCAACGCCGTGATCAACGCCGTGTCGCCGCTGCGGCGCTCGTTCGAGCGGTTGGGCGCCAGCGCCATGAACCGCGACTCCCGCCAGGCCGAGGCCCTGATCGAGGCGATCGAGGTGTCCGGGCACCGCATGCACAGCGTCGTGAAGGGCATCCTCGCGTACACCCGCCAGGAGCAGACCCCGCGGGCGCAGTCGGGGCGCCTGTCCGAAGAGATCGACGCGATCCTGACCATCCTGGAGTACCGCACGCTCGGCGTCACCATCCATCGCCATTACGACTGGGACGAGCCCGTGCTGCACTACCCGGAGTGGATCGACCAGGTGGTGATGAACCTCCTCTCGAACGCGCTGGACGCGATGGGAGGCGGCGGAGAGGTGTGGATCCACACCGAGCGCGTGGGGGACACCGTGTGTATTCGCGTACGCGACACCGGCCCGGGTGTCCCACCCGAGCTGCGCGAGCGGATCTTCACCCCGTTCTTCACCACCAAGCCGCCGGGCAAGGGCACGGGGCTCGGGCTCGCCGTGGCGCGCGAAATCGTCGCCATGCACCGCGGCAAGCTGGAGCTCGATCATACCGTGCACACCGGGGCCGAGTTCGTGGTGACCCTGCCGCTCGAGCAGCCCCCGATGGCGCTGGAGGCGTAGCGTGTCGATCGTCCTGTTCCTCCTCGCCGCCTGTTCGGACAAGCCCGCCCCCGTGGACTCGGGCACCGCGCCCGTGGAGGAGCGCTTCAGCTTCACGACGGACGAGCACCTTCCCCTCCCCTTCGTGACGGCGGGGGATCCGGCGCCGTCCCTGGAGTTCACCCTCACGTCCACCGGTGGGCGTGACGCCGAGACGGACCTCGGTGCCGTGGTCCTGGGCGCCTTCGAGCTCGTGGGCGACATGGGTCCGCTCGGGGCGGGAGAGGCCCGGCGATACACCGTGCGATACACCGGTGACACATCCGATCCTGTCATCGCGACGGGCGCGTTGTACCTGGAGATCGAGGAGCAGACCGCAGAGGTCTCGCTCTCCGCCGTGGTGGGCCACCCCGACCTGCCCGAAGCGAACTGGACCAGCGACAGCTGGGGCGCCCAGACCACCATTGCGCTGCCCTCCGCCCCGTTCCCGTTCGAGGGCTCGGTCTACGACGATGCCTCGGTGCTGGTCTTCGTCCCCGACGGCCTCGCCGACCGCGGCCAGCTCGGCGTCGTGACCCACCTGCACGGGCACGGCGCCGTCCTCGCCGACGTCGTCCGGGTCCAACACCTGCGCGAGCAACACGCGCTCTCCGGTCGCGACGCGGTGTTGATCGTGCCCCAGGGCCCCGTCGACGCCGCCGACGGCGACTTCGGCCGCCTCGCCGAGCCGGGCGGCTACGCCGATCTCGTCCGGGACAGCGTCTCCATCCTGTATCGGGACGGCCGCATCACCCGCCCGGAGACCGCCGCCCACGTGCTCACCGCCCACTCGGGCGGGTACCTCGCCACCGCGGCCATCGTAGACGCGGGCGGGCTCCCCGTCCACGGCGTCCACCTGTTCGACGCCCTGTACGGCGAGAGCGCCACCTTCCAGGCCTTCGCGGAGGCGGGCGGCGTCCTGCGCTCCAGCTACACCGAGACCGGCGGCACCGGCGACCTGAACCAGGCCCTCCGCGAGGACCTCCTCGACGCCGGCGTCGACATCGGCACCTTCACCGATACATCGCTCCACGATCGCGCCGTGAGCATCGCCTTCGTGGACGCGACACATTCCGAATGTGTCACCGACGAGCGCGCGTTCGCCCGGCTCCTCGACGCGAGCGGCCTCCCCCATCGCCCCACCGCGCCGCCTGAACTTCTCTCCGTCCTGTCCGACGGCGCCGACGCCGTGGTCACCTGGCGCGCCGACGCGGGCGGCGAAGCGTTGCGCTACCGCGTCGAGGGATCCGACAACGCGAGCCGGTGGAGCCTGCTCACCGACACGAGTGAGACCACCGCGACCGTCCCCGCCACCGCGTGGGTCCGCGTCCGCACCAGCGATCTGCGCTACGGCGACTCAGAGGCGTCCGACACCTACGGCGGCACCGGCGCCGACTGGCTCGTGGTCGACGCCTTCGATCGTGTGCTCGACGGCAGCTGGACCAGCCCCACCCACGTGTTCGCCGCCACCGTCGGGAACGCGCTCGGCGCCTACTCCGTCGCCACGAACGAGGCCGTCGCCTCCGGCGCGGTCCGCCTCTCGGACTACCCCCGCGTCCTCTGGCTCCTGGGCGACGAGGGCACCGCCGATCGCACCTTCGACCCCACCGAGCGCGCCGCCATCACCGCGTACGTCGACGCGGGCGGCACCTTCGTCGCGAGCGGCGCCGAGGTCGGCTACGCCACCGACGCGGAGTGGCTCGCCGAGACCCTCCACGCCGAGCTCGTCTCCGACGACGCCGACACCTCGGTCGTGGGGAGCTGGACCGTCGGCGCGGCCTACCCCGAAGACTATCCAGATGTTCTCGACGGCGAGACCGTGCTCTGGTCGTGGAGCACCGGTGGCGCCGCCGCGGTGGGCTGGGATCAGCGCGTGGTCGTGATCGGCTTCGGCCTGGAGAACCTCTCCCGCGCCCACCTCGCCGCCGCGGTCGCCGACCTGGATGCCTGGCTCGAGTGAGACGCACCGCTTGCCGCGCCCGCGGCGTGCCTATGATCGGGTCGTGCTGCCGGACGCGCGGGGGGGCCCATGGGCCTCGGGGGGACTGGGCGCCCGGCAGCACACCTCACTCCACCGGAGAAGGCTCCTTGCAACAGCGGAATCCCGTACTGTAATCGTGGTAGTCCGTGGTGTGCGCCGACGTCGTGTACCCACACCCCGCCCCGTTGATCTCCGCGTCGGCGTAGAAGCCCCCCTTGAACGTGCCGTCCAGGTCTTCCACCCACTCGTGCAGGTTGCCGTGCAGGTCGAAGATCCCCTCCGGCGTGACACATCCGGTGTTGGCTCCGGCGGCCGCGACCGTCCCCGGCTGCTGGTTGATCCCCGCGTCGTTCATGTGCGCCGTGTCCCACACCCCGCTGCTCGTCCCGAAGTAGTCCACCACCGGGTGTCCCCCGTCGTACGTGTCGTTGCAGGCCTCGGCGTCGTACGTGTCCCCGTAGGGGTACGTCGTCGCCTCCGGCCCCCCGCACGCCCGCATCCACTCCCCCACCGAACAGAGCCGCTTCCCCGCCGCCGCACACGCCTCCGCCGCCACGTCCCCGCTGATGTACCCCTGCGGCACCGTCCCCGCCCTGGACACCGCCACCCCCGCCTCGGGCACCTCGTAGGGCGACCACCATTCCAGCCCCGCCTCCCACCGGTCGACACACGCGGCGCCGGCGAGGGCCATCTCGGGCGGGCAGGGCCCCTCGTCCGGCTCTGTATCAGATGTATCAGATGTATCAGATGTATCAGATGTATCAGATGTATCGATGGATGTATCAACCGCCGAGGTGTCCGTGCCGGCGTGGCGGATCTTGCCGCCTTCGGGCGCCGAACACGCGAGGACGAGCAGCCAGGAGGTCAGCATCCGGGGGCCTAACGCGCTTCCCTGGCGGGGAGAGGTGGGTTAGATGGGCGGGACGCTTCCGTAGCTCAGCTGGATAGAGCAACAGATTTCTACTCTGTGGGTCGCTGGTTCGAATCCAGCCGGGGGCGCCATTGTTCTGATTGGCGTTCACGGCCCGGTAGGACGAAGCCAATCTTCCAAGATCAATCCCGGCAGTCTCTCGTAGTGTCGCCGGTTGCCCGTGATGATCGTAGCCCCTCGGCTGAGCGCCACGGACCCGATGAACAGGTCGGCGTCCGCGACGATCTGTCCTTGGCTCGCCAGCCTCGCCTTGACCTCGCCGAACACACGCGCGCTGGCGAGGTCGAGCCCGAGCACGGGGAGAGTGGCCAGGAAGCGCACGACCAGCGCGCTGTTGGCGTCCGGCTTGATCGACTTTGCGGCCCCGTAGAAGAGCTCGGAAGCCGTCACCCAGGTCGTCGCAACCTCTTCCGTCTCGGCGAGTCTTCGATCGATCACCCCGGTGTACCCGCGGAGCAGTCCGATGCACGTGTCCGTGTCGAGGACCTTCACAGGGAATCGATGTCGCGACCGACTCTACGGGCCGCATAGATGTCGGTGGTCTCCTCGTCGAGCGTTCGTTCGCTCGTCCAGCCACCCGCGAGGGCCCGCCAGGCCTCCACCTGCCGCCGCGCACGTTCCGGGGCGGTCTCGAGCGCCCCCAGCCCGCCCTCGATGAGCACCAGAGCCTCCTGATTCAGGCTCCGACGCTCGCGTGCCGCCGCCGTACGAAGGCGAGCGAGCAGCTCTTCGGGGACATCCTTCAGCGTGATGGACGGCACATGTCACCTCGTCGGTTCCATTATGGTTCCCAAACGGAAGTAGGTCAACCCCAGTGTCGACGCTTGGCCACGCATGCCCGGGCAGGGCCCCGGATTGTAGCCGCGCTCACACGCGATCCCTACCCCGTCGCCTGCCGTTTCAGCACGCCGATCCGCGGAAGCATAGCATCCAACAGCCCCATCTGTGCCCGAACGTCGCGATCTGGCGCGACACAAAGGGTTCCAATAAGTTCAAGCAAGGGGCGCCATACAGCCCACCGATCGCTTCGCAGCCTCAAAGGTTACTTTTCCGTTCAGATCCTCGTGCGGTATCAAGGTTTGCTCATGCGGAGTGTCCTACTCGCCGCCCATCGGGAGCACTGCGGGCCTGGCGCCTTCAGCCCCGAGCGCCGCCGAGGTGCCGCTTGCGAGAGCATCCACCTGCCCAGCGCCCCAGCGCGCCAGGAGCTCCCAAGCTTGAGGCTCCCCTCGCGTCTGCGGCGGTGCTGCAAGGCCGAGCAACTGGGCCAGCGGCGCCACGGCGTCGTGTAGCGTGTTGGCTTGGACCCGGCGCACGGCGGACGAGGTCCCCTCCATGGCAGCGAGATCGAGGAGCATCGTCACGAGCTCGAACACCGGGAGCCATTGGGGACTCGCGGGCGGGACTCCCCCGAGCACCGTCGCCAACGCCGCCGGGTTGGTAAGCCGAAAGCGAAGCGCGTTCCCGCTCGGTAGCCGCACCACGATGCCCGCAGCCTCGAGCTCCGAGAGCGTCCGCGCCACGTTCCGCTTCGAGTGTCCTGCCTCGGCGAGCATCGCCGCGGTGGACCATGCGCCGGGACGCGCGAGCAGATCGCAAAGCACATCCGCACGGGATCCGACGCCGCAGAGCGCGCGTGCGCGCAGGCGAACCAGCGCAGGGCGCTCGATCGGCAACGGGACCGGACGGAGGCGCGGGAGCGGGTCCCAGATCTGGCCGGCAGCGGGCCACCGTGTGCCGGCTAAGTGGTTGACCGTGGTGGCGAACGCCTCGAAGTTCACCCGCGCCTGGGGCGGGAGCTTCTTGACCAGCGTGGCCAACCGACCGGCGTTCACGCGGTCGGCGTGGTCGACGCACCACGACAGTACCTGCTCCAACAGGCGCGGATCTTCGTGTGCCAGCGTGGGCGTGAACACGAGCAGCGGCTCCAGATCGATCGACGTAGACGAGTGTTTGCGAGCCACGCCGGGCACCCCGAGCTCGCTCCACAGGCTCCACGCCAGGTCGCCCGCGGCGCGCCGAATCGCCTCGCTATACATCGGGATCCTCGACGCCGAGCAAAGCGAGCGCCTGGACGAGCATGTCCCGGAAGCCCTCGGACGTGTCGTGGGTCCCACACCAGCGGGCGGAGGCGAGGAGCTCCTCGCGACCCGGGGTCAACCGCTGCAGGTCCTTGAAGTGCTTGCTGCGAGGCCCCCGATCGACCGCTGCGTACAGCTTGAAGGCAACTTGATCCACGCGTGAGGCCAATCGCACGGTGAGGCCCGCGTACTGGTGTGAGACGACGCGCTCGGCGAATCCCGGCGGCAGGCCGAACCGCAGCAAGTCGGTCGGGCCGGCGTTGAGCCAGTCATCGGCGAGGTCGAGGGCTCGACCCACCTCTCCAATCGCGGCCTGGCCAACGGACCGGGCATGGGCTTCCCCTCCAGCTACCTCTCCCCGTCGATGCGAGAGACGATGTCGAGATCGCGAGTCGGTCGATCGATGAGCCCGAGCAGCAGCAGCGCCCCGCCCCCGATGACGACGATGTCGTAGTGCTGCCCGCGCGAGGCGAGAAGCGCGCCGAGAGTTTCGAGGGCCTCTTGGAGGTCGGCGTGGTGCATGGCGAGAGTCTTCAATCGAGACATCCAATGTCTCGATACGGGACGCGGGCCGCCTGTAGCGCCGAATACATCACTTCCCTACCCCGCCTGCACGCGCCTCTGTACGCCGATCCGCGGAAGCACAGCATCCAGCAGCCCTATCTTAGCTCAAACGTCGGCATCTGGCGCAACGCAAAGGGTTCCAATCCGCTCAAGCAAGGGGCGCCATCGTCCTGCCTGGGGTTCCGCCCTGCCACGCTCAGGAACGAAGCCAATCCTCCACGGCGTGCCCGCGGAGCAGCCCGATGCACGTGCCTGTATCGAGGACCTTCACAGGGAGTCGACGTCGCGACCCGCAGTACGCGCTGCATAGATGTCCGCGATCTGCTCGTCCAGCGTTGGTTCGCTCTCCCAGCCTCCCGCGATCGATCAAGTCCGGTCACGACGACGACGCGTACATGCACGCCAATGCACGGAGGGGCAACGAGGGTCACCGCCCGTAGTCCTCGTCGGAGTGTGCATGGGCGACCACGCAGGGCACGGTGCCTCGGCGCCCGGGACAACGGGGGTGTTGCCATCGCTCACGCGGCGCCGACCGCGCCCGGTGAGCGATCCGGCCCACACGAACTTCAGCGCATCCGGCTGAGCCTCGCATAAACTCCCGCCGTGCTCGCCTCCCTCCTGTTCGCCACCGCGTTCGCCGCGTCGCTGTCGCTGCCCCCCGCGAGCGATCCGTCGGCGTGGTCGAGCGCAGCGCGCCTCGCGGGATTCACGCTCGCGCCTTCTGGATCTCCGGCCGATGTGATCTGCTTGGCGACGAATGGGGATTGGCAACTCCGGGTCGAAGGACTCGACGGGCAGGTGCGGTCGGTGAGCGTGGAGATCCCCGCGACCTCCGCGGAGCGCGAGGACATCGCGTGGCTGGCGGCGAGCCTGCTGGCGTCCGTCGTGGCGGACGGGGGCGGCGTACGCCCGGCCCTCGCGCCGATGATTGAACCCGCGACGTCTCAACGGCCCGCGCCGCCGCAACGGCCCACGACGCCGGAACGGCCCGCCGCGCGGCCGCCGCCCGCGATGCCACCGGTCGCGCGCCTTCCCCGTGTCGCCGCGGAGCCATCGGCCCCCGAGGTGCCCCTGCCCGCCGTGGTGCTCCCGCCACCCGCCGCGGGGCTCCCGCCACCCGCCGCCGCGATCCCGCCACCGGCGGCGACGACACCGGCGGCGACGGCGGCGACGACGGCGGCGACGACACCGGCGGCGACGACACCGCCGGCCCCGACACCGCCGCCCCCCGACCTCCCCCTGCCCGCCGCGCTTCCGCCGGCCCCCGACCCCGCGATCGCGACCCTCGCCCCGCCCGGTCCGCTCCCCGCCTCCCCGCCCCTTCCGCCACCGCCCATCGCTCCCTCCGACGTGCCCCCGCCGATCGTCGCGCGTCCGCGACCGCGCCTCGGCCTCCAGGTCGCGCTCGGGCCCGCGGTGGTGCTCCGTCCGTCAATCGCGCCCGCCGTTGCCGTTCCCTTCGCCGCCGGGCTCCTGGTCGGCGGCCGCGACTGGTTCTTCGTCGAGGGCGCGCCCCTCACGGACCGGACGCTCGGCGCCCTCGGGGACGAGAGGCACGTCGCGACCGTCGAGGTGCGCGCGGGATACACGTGGTGCCTGGATCGTCCGTTCGCGCCGATGTTCGGCGCGGTCGCGGGGGTGTCGGTGCGCTCCTGGCACGAGGGGGACACCCGCGTGCACGCCGCCCCGATCCCGGTGCTCGGCGCGGAGGGCGGCGCGGTCCTCCGGCTCACGCCGGGGATGGCGCTCCGAGCGACCGCGCGGCTCGAAGGAGACCTCGCTCCTACCACGATCTCCGTCGGAGACGCGGCGGCCGAGCCGTTCTCGCCGTGGCAGCCGAGCCTGGGAATCTCGCTCATCGCGCACGTTCCGTGATCGTTTTGCCGACCTGCTTGCTCTGATCGTTCGTGCAAGCCCCCTCCGCCCTCCTGCTCGATGCCGTACGTCGCGACGATGACGCCGCGCGCGTCGCGTTCGTCCGCACCTGGGGGCCGGTCGTGCTGCGGTGGTCCGCGCGGCTCGGCGGGCCGGGGGTCGATCCCGAGGACGTCGCGCACGACGTGATGCTGCGGGTGCTCGGCAGCCTCGGCCAGCTGCGTGCGCCCGAGGCCTTTCCGACCTGGCTGTTCCAGATCACGCGGCGGGAGGTGCAGCGTCATCGCCGCCGCGCGTGGTTCCGCCACTGGCTCCCCGGCGCCCCCGCCGACGCCGTCGATCCAGGCGTGGACCCCGCGCGGACCGACATCGTCCGCAAGGTGCAGCTCGCGCTCGACGCGCTGCCTGCCGAGCTGCGCGAGGTCCTGGTCCTGTGTGACCTCGAGGAGCGCCCGGATCCCGAGGTGGCCCTCCTCCTCGCGATCCCGGTCGGCACGGTCAAGAGCCGCCTTCGGCGCGCGCGCGCGGCCTTCGAGGCCGAGGCCCGCCGCCGTCGCATCCCGGAGGAGCGATGATCGAGCGCATCGCCGAGGCCACCGAGCCGACGCCCGAGGCGTGCGAGCGGCTGACGGCGGCGTTCTCGAACCGGTCGACCCACGATCGGCTCGCGCACCTTCCGACCCCACCGGTCGACCTAGCGCGGCTGCTCGAGCCTCGCCGCTCCCGCGCCCCATGGCGACTTCTCCCAGTCGCCGTCGCGATTGTGGTTGCGCTCGCAGTCGGGTTGCGGCCCTCTCCGCCGGTACGCGCCCAGCTGGACGCCCCGGCCGAGGTCGCCCTTGCGCTGACCCCCGAGGTCGCCCTGGTCTACGCCGGCGTGGGCGTGGTGGACGGGACCCGGGACGCCCCGCGGATTCAGTGGGAGGTCGGCGAGCTGAACGTGTCCGTCGAGCCGGGCATCAAGCTCGCGGTCACGACGGACGAAGGCACCGCGCGGGTGCACGGCACCCGGTTCCGCGTCGTCCGCGACGTGTTCGGCACCACGGTGTCGGTCTCCGAAGGGGAGGTCGCCGTCAGCTGCGGCGCGGTCCTGCTCGGGCCCGGCGAGTCCCGCACCTGCCCGCCGCTCCGCCCCGCCGGGCTCCTCGCTCGGGCGCGCGCGCTCAGCGTCCGCTCGGACGCACTCGCCTCCGTACGAGACGGCTTGGCGATCGTCGGCTCCGACGATCCGGTGCGGGGGGAGCTCCTCGCGCTCCAAGCCAAGCTCTACGCCGAAGACGGCAACCCCGAGGCCGCCCGCTCCGCCGCCCGCCTCTACCTCGCCGGCGGCTACGCCGCGCGAACGTCCGCAATGCGCCACCTGTTGGAGACCACGCCATGAGAATCAGCCTCCTGTTCCTGCTCGCCGGCTGCCCCACCGACGAGGTCGAGTTTCCCGGCGACACCGGCGACACGGGCGCGGTCGACACGGACGACACGGACGACACGGACGACACGGACGACACGGACGACACCGACGACACCGACGACACGGACGACACCGACACGGGCGGGCCATACGTCCCGATCGAGCGCTCGATCGACGACGCGGATCGGGTCCTCGCGGGCACCGACACCTGGGGCTACTCCGGCGGGTCCCTCTCGACCGCCGGGGACCTCGACGGCGACGGCCTTCCGGACCTCATCGTCGGCGCCTACAACGAGACGACGGGCGCCGCTCACTCCGGTGCCGTGTACCTCGTCACGGCAGCCGACCTCGCCGCGGCCGACCCCAGTGTGGACCACCGTCTCCCGACGATCGGACGGGAGCTCGTCGGCGACGGCCCCTTCTCCGGCGCAGGCATCAAGGTCGAGGGTGGCGAAGACGTGGACGGAGACGGCCTCGCGGACGTGATCGTGGCCGCGTTCCACAACCCCTACGACACCGGGTTCAACGGCGTGCACATCTTTTCGAGCCCAGCCACGGGCGCCGGCACGTCGGGCAGCATGGACGACGCCGAAGCCAGCTTCGCCTGCGCCGGCTCCCGCGCCAGCGGGTCAGCCGCGTTCGGTGGGGATGCCGACAGCGACGGCCGCGAGGACGTGCTGATCGGGTGCCCGTGGGACGGAGCGGGCGGCGTCGTCTACGTCATGGACGCCAGCACGCCCGGCTTGCAGGGCCCCGCCGATGCGAGGAGCAGCCTGGAATACGGGGTCGAGGGCTACTTTGCCGGCGAGACGTTGACGACGCTGGGCGATGTCGACGGCGACGGCCTCGAGGACCTCGGCGTGGGCGGGCGCGGAATGGACTCGTGGGAGGCGCGCGGCTACGCCTGGGTCGTCGTGGACCACGATGCGGGTGACCACGCCATGGGGGACCAGGCGCACACGCTCATCAGCGAGACCCCGGGCGACTATGGCGGGTATCAGCTGGTGCGCGCGGGAGACGCGGACGGGGACGGACGCGACGACGTGCTCGTCACCGCGATGGCCAGCGACTTCGGGGCCGACAACGGCGGGGCCATCATGCTGCTCTCGGGCGTGACGTGGGCCGCGGGCTCGACCACCTCGCTGCCGGACGGCGTGACGCTGATGCTTTATGGCACCGACGCCGAGGGCTACGCCGGGGCCTGGTCCGCGCCCGCTGGCGATGTCGACGGCGACGGGGAGCGAGACCTGCTCATCGGGGGCGCGACCGGGTGGCTGCAGTACGGGCCGTTCGGGACGGGCACGGTCCCCCTCTCGGGGGTGGCCGACTCCATCACGGGGACGTCGGAGTACGGCGTGGCGGGGCTCGCAGGCCTCGGGGACATCAACGCGGATGGCTTCGACGACTTCGCCGTGGCCGACCGGGGCGCGGACACGGACATGCTCGAAGCCGGGAAGACCTACCTCTTCTACGGAGCCGAGCGGTAGGGCGGGGCGCCTCAGCTCCTGCGAGCGCGGCGGCTGCGCCGGGCGCCGACCAAGGCGAGCAAGGCCGCGAGCCAGCCCGCGCTCGGCGGGCTCTGGGTGGCGCACCCACAGCCGACGGCGGCGGCGTCGGCGTGACCGGTGTCGTCCGCATCGGTGTCGGTGTCGGTGTCGGTATCAGTATCAGTATCGGTATCGGTATCGGTATCGGTATCGGTATCGGTATCGGTGTCGGTGTCGGTGTCGGTGTCGGTATCAGTATCAGTATCAGTATCAGTGTCGGTGTCCGTGTCCGTGTCCGTGTCGGTGTCTCCCTCGACCGCGTCGCTGCCATCGCAGTCCTGGTCGATGCCGTCCCCCGCGATGTCGGTCGCGCCGGGGTGCACGGCGGCGGATCCATCGTCGCAGTCGGTGTCCGTGTCGTAGCCGTCCCCGTCCGCGTCCAGCCCCTCGCGGTACCCGTGGTACACGATCGCGTAGCCGGGCCCGCGGTACCCGCCCACGCCCACGAGGATGTCGTCGAGGCCGTCCCCGTTCACGTCGCCGCCGCCGGACACGTACGCACCGTCCTGGTATTCGCCAGTGTCGTAGGTGACGGTGGTCGCGGCGGAGTCCAGCCCCGATGCCGAGCCGACGAACACGTTCCCGAGCGGCACCGTCGACGTGTAGTCATAGGTCGCGACGATGACGTCGTCGTAGCCGTCCCCGTTCACGTCGCCCGCGCCCGACACGTCGTCGCCGAAGTGATCGGAGTAGATCGTGCCGCTCACCGTGGACAGCGGCGTGGTGACGACTCCCGCGCTCGAGCCCGCGTAGAGGTGAACGTCCCCGAGGTCGGAGCTCTCGACGCTCCGCTCGCCGACGATGACGTCGGCGTAGCCGTCCCCGTTCACGTCGCCCGCGCCGGAGACCTCGCCGGCGAACTCGGGACCCGAGCTGAGCATGGTGGTCCAGTACTCGGACAGCCCGCCGGCGGACCCGGTGTGGATGAAGGCGAGCCCCCCACCGCCCATCCCGCCGAGCGCCCCCACGATCACGTCGTCGTAGCCGTCGCCGTCCACGTCTCCCGCGCCCGACACGCTCTCCCCGAAGAAGGCGTAGGAGTCGTACCCGGTGTGCACGCTGTCCGCCGTCGGTGACAATCCGGCGGAGGAGCCGAGGTAGACGTACACGGCCCCTGCGGAACGGTCGTGCGTGTAGGCCCCGACGACCACGTCGCCGTAGCCGTCCCCGTTCACGTCCCCCGCGCCCGCGATGGCATGCCCGAAGGTGTCGCCGTTGGATTCGCCCGTCAACGTGGTGGCGGGGGTGCCTGAGATGCCCGTGGCGCTTCCGAGGTACAGGTACACCGTCCCGGGCAGGTCGGTGTTGCCCGGCGCGCCCACGAGCACGTCGTCGTAGCCGTCCCCGTCCACGTCGCCCGCGCCGGCGACCGCGCCCCCGAAGTCGATGTCCGAGGCGGCTCCGGAGAGGGTGGCGGCGGCGGTCGGGGACACCCCGCCGGCAGACCCCATGTACACGAACGCCTCGCCGCCGCTTCCACCCCCCGCGCCCACGATGACGTCGGCGTACCCGTCCCCATCGACGTCCCCCGCGGTGGAGACCACCTCGAAGCTGCTGCTGCCTTCGGAGAGGACTGTGGCCGGTGTGGTCAAGACCGCATCCGTCGCGTGATCGGACGTGAACGCGAGGACGATGAGCAGCATGAGGAAGCTCTCGGAACGTTGGTTCGTCCGGTCAAGGCTACCCCTGGGTGCCCTGCGCCACAGGTTGCTTGTTGTTCCCAATGTATCGAACGGCGCTGCGAAGTGTCAGAGAGAGGTGGCCGTTGTTCCAGCCATACCCGCGGCGGACGTTGACTCCCGGTTGAGCCCGACCTATAGCGGCGCCGAGAGGGCAACGTGGGCACGGCACACACGCACGGACGTTCCAGCTCCACAGCTGCCCCTGCCAAAGCTGCCCCCGCGATCAGGGCCGACGCCCGCGACAAGGCGCCCGTGAGCAATGCCGCCCGCCAGGAGCAGCTCCGGGGCGCCCAGATCGACACACCCTCCCGACCGCGGGCCGGGGGCGCCGCCGTGGGCGCCTCCTACGAGCGGCTTTTTGGCGAGGAGGAGAAGGAAGAAGGGCCCTCGACGGTGCCCCGCGGCGGCGGCAGCTGGACCGTCGGCCCGGGCGACTCGCTCTGGACCATCGCCAAGGCCACCTACGGCGACGGCAGGTTCTGGGAGGCCATCCGCGACGCCAACCCCGGCAAGGTGTTCCGCGGCGGGCATCTCATCCACGACGGGAAGGTGCTCTCCCTCCCCACGCTCCAGGTGCCCACCCTGCGGGCGATGGAGGCCACGCGCGGCGATCCGGCGGCGTTGCGCGACCTCGCGGTCGCCATGTCCGACGAGGACTACGGCGCCTTCCTCGCGAAACTCTCTGCCGACGAACGCCTCGCCAAGGGGGAGCTCCTCGGCCTCGTCGAGCTCATGCGCTCCACCGGCAAGACCCCCGAGGAGCTCGGCGCCGATCAGCGCGCCTTCCTCGAGGCCGAGGCGGCCAAGACGGGGAAGACCGCGGGCGAGCTCGTCTTCGACCGGGTGGACACCCAGGGATACGGCGGCGGCAGCTCCGCGGGGTGGGACAACCTGCCGCTCACCACCCGACGCGCGTGGGACCAGCGCTTCAAGGCGGTGGTGAAGAGGCTCCACAGCGAGCCGCCGGAGGATGTGCGCGCCATCATCACCATGGCCGAGGGGCGCGGCGGCGGCTTCCGCTGGAACCCCGCGGACACCGAGCGGAACGGCGCGTTCGCCTACACCGCCGGCGACTGGGCGCTCCATTGCGGCACGCGCTTCGTCGAGGCCGCCGAGCGGGACCTCGCGAGCGTGTACGCAAACGTGGCGCACGAGATGGGCGGTCACAACGCCTACGGCGAGGAGCTCGGCGGCCAGATCATCGACGAGGCCATCGCTGGCATGGGCGAGGCCGACCAGGCAAAGGCACAATCGAGCAAGAACCCTGTCTTCACCGCCTATGGCTACATGGAGACGGAGATTTTCGCCGAGCTGTACGAGGCCAGCTACGACCGCCCCGACAACCCCACCGATCGCCCGTTCGACACCAACGTGCGCTCCAACGGCACCAAGGCCGATCCCGACGTGAACAACCAGCTCTTGCGCATCCAGAGCGCGTTCGCGCCCGATGTCGCCAAGGGTGTCGTCCGCAGCCTCGCCCTGCGCGTGCAGCTCGACACGTTCATCCACCTGGACATCAAGTCGAAGTTCCGCGCACAGGTCGCCGCGGTGTTCGGGGATATCCTACCCAGATGGTCCGCTCCCTCCTCGCCCTGACCCTCCTGGCCGGCTGCCCGGCCGCGGCGGTGGACATCCCGGATCCCGGAGCCGTCGTGACCGACCCTACGCTCCAGCGCATGATCGGCGCGCTCGCCGACGAGCACCGCGAGGGCTTCGGGCCCGCCATCGCCTGGCTGATCGCGCATCCCGAGCTCGCGCGGCCCGCCTTGCGCGCCGAGGTGCTCGCGCGTCCCGACCATCTCGCCACGAGCCGCGGCCTCGTCGCCCTCGCGCGGATCGGCGCGCTCGAGGACGTCGCCACGATGGCCGCCGTGCTCCACGCCGCGCAGACCGACTCGGGCGTCTGGGCCGCCGCCGCCGCGTTGGGCGATCATCCCCACGCGGAAGCCACGTTGTTGGCCGCCGCCGCGGACCCGTCCGACCCCATCGCGGGCGCGGCCGCGAGCGTGCTCGGCGAGCATCACGTCGAGGCGGCACGGCCGGTGTTGGAAGCCCTCCTCACGCGGGCCGACGCGGGCACACGGTACCGCGCTGTGCGGGCGATCGGCGCCCTCGGGGTAGGGGCGAGCCGCGCCGCCCTTGCCGCCGCGCGGAAGGCTGAGCGCGATCCCGATGTGTTGGCCGCGCTCGGTGAGCTCGGCATCCGGTGAGGTTCGCCGCGCACCCAACCCTGTAAGGTCGCACCGGCCGCGTCGTTCCCGGCCACACCCGCTCGCCACGGAACCACCGATGTCCCCTCGCCTCCTCCGCCTCGGCCTCTGCGCGCTCGTGCTCTCCTGCTGGCCCGGCGCCGAGGTGTCCGCCCGTCCCGTCGCCGGCCCGCGCCCCGGTCCTCCCGCGCTCGCCACCGCACGGGCCCCCGTCGCCGCCATCGAGTCCGCGCCCCTCACCTCGCCGATCTCCCTCTCCGATCCCGACGGGCAGGCCCTCACCTTGCGGTCCCTCTCCGCGAAGGTCGCTGTGGACGGGCCCCTCTCGCTCACCGAGCTCGAGCTCCGCTTCACCAACCCCACCGATCGCCGCATCGAGGGGCGCTTCGCGCTCACCCTCCCTGACGGCGCGACGATCAGCCGCTGGGCCAAGGAAGTGAACGGCCAGCTGGTCGAGGGAGAGGTGGTCGAGCGCGCCGCCGCGCACCGTGCCTACGACGCGATCCTCCACGAGATGCGCGATCCGGCGCTGCTGGAGCAGGGCGCGGGCAACCAGTTCTCGGCGAAGGTGTTCCCGATCGAGCCGCGCGCGGACGTGCGCATCGTGTTGTCGTACACGCGCCTGCTCCGCACCGATGACGGAGCCCGCGCCTACGTCCTCCCCCTGCGCGGACTCCCGCCGATCGGCGACTTCGCGTTCCACGGCAGCTTCCGCGCGCTGCCCGGTGAGACGACCACCGACCTCCCGAAGGCCGAGCGCTCGGCGGACGGGACGCAATACCTCGACATCGTGCGCAAGAACTGGGCGCCCGACGCCGACGTGGCGGTGCGGTGGCAGAGCCAGTTCGCCGGGTCCACGCCGCCCCCCCGGGTCCTGCGGGCCGGCGACTACTACGTCGCCACGTTCCGGCCCGAGGTGCCGTTGAACGCGGCGGCGATGCGTCGCTCGCTCCAGGGCCAGCGCGCCGACGGCTGGGCGCTCTACGTCGACACCTCCGCCTCCGCCGCCGACGGGGCGGCCCACCGCATCGCCGCAGTCGAGGCAATCCTCCGCGCGTCGGGGTCCTCGCCGGTAGAGGTGTACGGGTTCGATCAGGATGTATCGCTGCTCGTCTCGGGCACCGCGGAGACGGTCGCCGGGCAGGTCGGGGCGGCGTTGCGGGCGCGCGGCTTCGCGGGGGGCACCGACTTGGAGAAGGCGCTGGCGCACGTCGCGAGGACCTCCGTGGACAGCCGCGTCGTCCTGGCGACCGACGGTGTCGCCACCTTCGGCGACACCAACCCCGCGCACCTCGCCGCGGCGGTGCAGCTCCTCCCTCCCGACCTCGACCTGCACGCCCTGGTCCTCGGTGCGGAACAGGACGGAGCCGTGCTCGCGGCGCTCACGGAGGGTCGCGGCCGCGTGGTCGAAGTGCCCTTCACCGACGCGCTCGCCGCCGACGCCGCCACCGCCGCCGCGCGCCTCGCCCAGTCCCGCGGCATGAAGTTCACCGTCGAGGATCCCGACGCCGCCTGGGTCCACACCCTCGGCGCCGGGGACGTGACCTCTGGTGGCGAGGTCATCGTCCTCGGCCGCACCCTCCCCGGCAAGGCCCCCGCCCCGCGCCTCCTCCGGCCCGGCGCCGCGCCCCTCGTGGCCACCGTCGTGACCAACGCCAGCGCCGTCGCCCCGTTGGTCGAGCGCGAGGCGGTCCGCGCGCACCTGGTCGACCTCGCCCGCCAGGAGGCCGAGGCCCCCTCCGACGAGGCCCGGGCGACGCTCGCCGCGGAGCAGGTGCGCCTCTCCGTCGCCCACCGCGTGTTGTGCCCGAAGACGACGATGCTCGTGCTCGAGAGCGAGGCCGACTACGCCCGCTTCGGCCTCGATCGCCGCGCGCTCGCGGACATCCTCACCGTCGGGCCCGAGGGCATCACGATCGCCGCGCGGCCCACCGGGGCCTGGGGACAGGCCGAATCGTCCGCCAAGAAGAAGCCGGAGCACAGCTCGCGGGACGAGCAGGCAGGCGCCGCGCCGGAGGCGGGCGAGGACCTGCTCGCCGACGCCGCGTCGGACAAGGGCGGTGCCAAGGAGGACGCCGCCGACGGGGCGCCGATGCCGGAGGCCCCAGCCTCCGAGGCCAACAAGTCGTCCGAAGCGCCACGCGAGCGCTCGGTCGAGGGGGCTGAAAGGGAGGAGGCACCGCTCGCGTCCACCGCCCCAGCTCGGGTCGAGTTCAACGCGCCGGCTTCGGCGCCCCGGCGGCAGGCGCCCCAACGGCGCGACCGCGCGCCCGCGTCCGCGACCGAGTCCGACGCGCGCGGGCCCGCCGACGCTGCCGAGTACATCGAGGATCCGCAGCCCTCCGGCCTGCCCGACTGGACCCGCGCGGTAGAGGTCCCCTCGACCACCCTCGCCACCCTCGAAGCGAACGTCGCCGCCAACCCCCGGGACCGCGAGGCCTACAACCAGCTCGCCAACGCGCTCCTGGCCACCGGCGACATGAAGCGCCTCTCGGCCGTGGTGTGGGCCTGGCAGCCCTACGACCCCGACAACCCGCACGTCTACGAGGTGATGGGGGAGGCCGCGCTGGCGCTCGGCGACACCGCCCTCGCGCGCCGCGCGTTCGGCTCGCTGGCCGAGCTGGCCGGGGGCAAGCCCGAGCTGCTCCAACGCGCCGGGCTGCTGTTGTGGCGCGCCGGTGACCCCGCGGCGGCCGAGGTGCCCCTTCGCCGCGCGATCGAGCTCCGCCCCGACCGGGTGAACGCGCACCGCCACCTCGCGCTCGTGCTCCGCGCCTCGGGCCGCCACGAGGAGGCCGCCGTCGTGCTCGAGACCGCGCGCACGATCACCTTCCCCTCGTTCTACCAGGGCATCGCGCGGGTCCTCACCGAGGAGCTCGGCGCCACCTACCGCGACTGGATCGCCGCGGCGCCCGACCAGGCCGCGGCCGTTCGCGCGCGGGCCAAGGAGCACGGCGCCGACCCCGCGTATCGCGACGCCCTCCGCGTCACCCTGGCCTGGGAGACCGACGGCAACGACGTCGACCTGCACGTGGTCGATCCGAGCGGCGAGGACTGCTACTACGGCCACCGGGACAACCGCAGCGGGCTGCAGCTCTACGACGACCTGACAGGCGGGCTCGGCCCCGAGGTCATCCGCGCGTCGAAGCTGCCGCCCGGCCGCTACCACATCGGCGTCAAGTACTTCAGCGCGGGCCCGATGGGCGTGAGCCGCGGCCTCGTGGTGGTCGAGGTGCCGGGAAAGGCCCCCCGTGTCGAGCCGTTTCGCCTCGTCGAGGGCGGTGGCGACATCCGGCTGGTCACGACGGTCGAGCTGCCGGCGCGGTAGATGCCGCCGGGTATCCGCGGCCGTAATAGGAGGGATGGCGCGGTCCGCGCCGCACCACCCGGGTCCCCGATGATCTTCCGCCAGCTCTTCGACCCCGCCTCCTCCACCTACACGTACCTGGTGGCCTGCCCCCGCTCGCACGAGGCCGCGCTGATCGACCCCGTGCTGGAGCACGCCGAGGCCTACCTGGCGCTGCTCGCCGAGCTGGGCCTCACCCTCCGGTACTCGCTGGAGACCCACGTGCACGCCGACCACGTGACCGCCGCCGCCACGCTGCGGGACCGTCTCGGGTGCCGCACCGGCGTACATCGCGACGGGGGCGCCGCGTGCGCCGACGTGCAGCTCACCGATGGCGACCTGCTGCCGCTGGGCGACCTTCGCATCGAGGTGCGCGCCACCCCGGGCCACACGGCCTCGTGTGTCGCCTACTACCTGGGAGACCGCGTGTTCACCGGAGACGCGCTGCTCATCGGCGGTTGCGGCCGCACCGACTTTCAGCAGGGAGACGCGTCGACCCTCTACGAGAGCGTCCACACGCGGCTCTTCTCGCTGCCACCCGACACCCTGGTGTACCCGGCGCACGACTACAAGGGGCGTACGGTCTCGACCATCAAGGAAGAGCGCGCCACGAACCCGCGCCTGTCCCGCTCGCGGGTGGAATTCGTGGCGATCATGGAGCACCTCGGGCTGGCACCCCCCAAGCAGATCGACCGGGCCCTGCCGGCGAACCAGGCCTGCGGGCGGGAGCCGCGATGAACACCGTCACGCGCGGGCTGGTCGTGCCGGTGCTCGACTGGGTGCGCGGGCGCGGGTTCCGGTGCGAGCACGTGTTCGAGGGCGCGCCGTTCGACGAGGCATCCCTCCGCGCCGACGTGCGCCGCATCCCCTGGGCAGACTACGTCCGCTTCTACGAGCGGCTCGCCGACGAGGTAGGCGGGGCCGATGCCTTGTCCGAGCTGCTCGGCGGCATCAACACGCCGGCGGTGGACTGGATCCTGCGCGCCGCCGGCGGGCCGCGCCCGATGTATCAGTTGTGGACCCACCTGGGGCCCCTGCTGTGGGGCGTCCTCGACGTGCGGATCCAGGACCTCGCCGACGGCGCGCTCCAGGTCAGCTTCCGGGTCCCGGCGGACGCGGCCCCCGGCACCTGCTTCTTCCAGGCCACGACCGGCGTCATCGCCGCGATGACCCGCCGGCTGGGGCAACCCACCGCACGCGTGCAGCTGGTCCACCTGGGCTCGCACGAGGCCGCCTGGACGGTCGAGCTCCCGGCGGGGCCGGTCAACCCGGTCGAGAGCGCGCCTGTCAGCTGGGCGCTCTTCGAGGAGATGAGCCGCCTGACCACGGAGCGGGGCGACACGCTGCGGGAGCTGGAGCGGGTGCGCGAGCAGGCCGTCTCCGCCGCGTCGGCGCCGTCCACCGTCCCGGAGCAGCGCATCCGGGAGGTCACCGCGGGGTGGGTCCTGACACGCGCGCAGGCCGAGGTGTTGAACGGGGTGGTGCGCGGCCTGTCCAACAAGGAGATCGCCAACGAGCTCGGCAAGGCCGAGGCCACGGTCGAGGTGCACGTGACCCGTATCCTCCGCAAGTCGGGGGCCTCTGGGCGCACGGGCCTGGTCAGCCGCTTCTGGACGTGGCCCCAGGTCCTCGCGTCGTAGGCCCGCACTCAGCCAGGCAGGGCCACGACCGCCGTGTCGGCGACCACGTACACCCGATCCCCGCGCGCCCGCCGCACCGCCACGCCGCCGGTGAATGTGCCGAACGCGGGGAGCACGCCGACCTCGGGGCCCAGGTGAAAACAGGGGAGCCGCAAGGAGTCGCCCCGGCCGCGCACCCACGCCATCGGGTGCAGGTGCCCCGCCCACGTGTAGGCGCCCGACACCGGCGCGGGCGCGTGTGTGAACGCGTAGCCGTCCTCGACGAGGACGCCGCGGTGGTCGGCGATGTCCCACGACGCCGGCAGCACGGGCACGTGGCGATCGTGGTTGCCCCGCACCAGCACCGTCGTCACCGTGCACCGCGTTCGCCACGCGGCGACCGCCTCGATCACCGAGGGCGCGAGCGCACCGTGGACGAGGTCACCCAGGACGAGCAGGCGCGTCGCGGCGGTCCGCTCCAGGGCACGCTCCAGCCGCGCGAGATCATCGGCGAGGTCACCCGTGGGAATCGGGATCCCGAACGACCGGAACGTCTCGGTCTTGCCCCAGTGCAGGTCGGCGACAAAGAGCGTGCTCGCCGCGGGCCAGTAGACGGCGCGCTCGGGCAGCAGCTCCACCTCGTGCGGACCTACGCGGACGGGCACGGCGCCTCGAAGCTCGCCGTCATCTTCGCGATACGGTCCAGGAGGCTCTCCATCGACGCAGCATCCACCGCGAGCCGCTCGACCACAAGCGGGAACGCGAGAGGGCTCGGTCGGGATGTATCGATACATTCGAGGGGAGAGGCGCCCAATCGGCCGAGCACCGAGAGGAGCCGATCACGCTCGAACTGCTGCTCCACCACCTCGCGGCGCGCCTGGAGGAGCAGCAGGTTGCCCGGGTCGTAGCGGGTGAACACGTCGTAGAGCAACGAGGCGCTCGACTGCACCTGGCGCATCGTGCGCCGCGCGTGGGCGGGGCCGGTCATCACGAGCCCGGCGACTCGGGCGATCTCGCGGAATCGGCGGCGCATCAGCTCGCTGATGTTCACGCTGGCGACGATGTCGTCGACCAGATCTTCGCGCGAGAACGCCGTGGCGTCGAGCAGGGTGGCGAAGGGATACGGGTCGGCGGTCAGGAGCTCGAGCCCGTGATCGTTCACGGCGATCGAGAACGTGGCCGGGACGCGCCGGCCCATACGGAGGGCCAACAGGGCGGCGAGCCCCTCGTGCACCCGGCGCCCCTCGAAGGGGTACAGGAACAGGTGGTGGCCCTCGCGGGTGGCGCACAGCTCGGCGAGCACCCGATCCGCCGCGGGCAGGCGGGAGATCGCGGCCTGGGCCTCGAACACGGGGCGCGCGGCCACCAGCTCCGGGGCGTCCACGCGGCCTCCGCGTACGTCGTCGAGGACCCGACGCACGGCGTGCCCGAGCGAGCCCGAGATCGGCAGCTTGTTGCCGGGCCAATGCGGCGTGTTGGTCGTGCGCTTCTTGACCGGCTTCGCCCAGGCGACGAGGTCCTTGATCCGCACCAGCTCCAGCGTGTGGCCGCCGAAAACGAAGCTCTCGCCGACGCGGAGCCGGGTGATGAACCCCTCGTCGATCGTCCCGATGTCGCCGCCACCGACCTTGCGGACCTGCATCGTCGCGTCGCCGAGGATGGTGCCGACGTTGACGCGGTGCAGCTTGGCGATACCCTCGTCCGGGACCCGGTACCGCTCGCCCACCATCACGACCCGGTGGTACTCCGGGTAGGCGCCGAGGGTGGCGCCGCCGTCCCGCACCAGCGCCAGGGCCCAGCCCAGCTCCTCGGCGGTGAGGTTCCGGTACGACCACGCCCCGCGCACCTCGTCGAGGATCCCCTCCTCGGTGAAGCCGCCGCCGAGCGCGCAGGTGACGAGGTGCTGCGAGAGCACGTCGAGCGGCTTCTGCAACGGCTGGCGCGGCTCCACCTCGCCGTGCGCCAGCGCGTCGCGCACCGCCGCGATCTCCACGAGCTCGAAGGTGTTCGTCGGTACGCACGTCACCCGGCACGTGGCCCCCGGCCGATGTCCGGAGCGTCCCGCCCGCTGCGTGAGCCGCGCGATGCCCTTCGGTGAGCCGATCTGCACCACGCGCTCGATCGGGGTGAGATCGACCCCGAGATCGAGCGACGCGGTGCACACGACGAGCCGGAGCGCGCCGCTCTTGAGCCCGGCCTCCACCCGCTCCCGCTCCTCCCGATCCACGGAGCCGTGATGCAGCCCCATGTGCTCGATCCATTCCGGGCGGCGCTCCAGGATCTCCTGGAACCAGCGCTCGGCCTGGGAGCGTGTGTTGGTGAACACGAGCGTCGGCACCTCGGGATCCAGCGCCTCGACCAGCAGCGGCACCATCTGGATGCCGAGGTGGCCCGCCCACGGGAAGGCGTCGACGCGGGGCGGCAGGATGGTGTCGATGACGACGGGTCGGGGGATGTCCGCGCGCACGACCGTGGCGGTGGCGTGCGTGCCGACCGCGGCCTGGGCGGCCTCCGCGGCATTGCCGACCGTGGCGGTCAGGGCCCAGGTGCGCAGGCCCGGCGCGAACGTGCGCAGCCGGGCCAGGGCGAGCTCGATCTGGGTCCCGCGCTTGCTGTCGATCAGCTCGTGCCACTCGTCGACCACGACCGCGCGCAGGCCGGCGAAACGCTCTGCTGCGTCGCTCTCCGTCAGCAACATCGAGAGGGACTCCGGCGTGGTGACCAGCACCTCCGGCAGCCGGACCTTCTGACGCACGCGGACGGAGCTCGATGTATCACCGGTGCGGCTCTCCACCCGGATGGCGAGCCCGAGCGCCTCGACCGGCGCCTTGAGCGCCGCCTCGATGTCACGCGCCATCGCGCGGAGCGGGCTGATGTAGAGCAGGCCGCCGCCGTCCGCCGCGATCTCCGCGAGGGGGCCGAGGTAGGCGGCGTAGGTCTTGCCGGCCCCCGTCGGCACCTGCACGATGCCGCTCTCACCGCGCAGGTAGGCCGCCCAGGCCTCCTCCTGGAAGGGCATCGGGATCCAGCCGCGCTCGGTGAACCAGCCGCGGAGGCGGTCGAGCGCCTGCTCGGGTGTCGACGGACGGGGAATCGAAGATGGCTTCGGCGCCGTCGCCGCCTTCGCGCGGGCCACTACGCCGACACGGAGAGCAAGCCGCGGAGCTGCTCCAGGGTGTCGGCATCGGCGGCCGTCTTGTCGCGGCGCCAGCGTAGGATGCGAGGGAAACGCACGGCGACCCCGGACTTGTGGCGCGGGGAGGGCGCGATGCCCTCGAAGGCGAGCTCGAACACGTGGAACGGCTCGACGGAGCGGACCGGCCCGAACTTCTCGACGGTGTGGCGGCGGATCCACTTGTCGAGCTCGTCGATCTCCGTGTTCGTGAGCCCCGAGTAGGCCTTCGCCACGGGGAACAGCGCGCCCTCGTGCCACACGGCGAACGTGTAGTCCGTGTAGAGCCCGGCCCGTTTGCCGTGGCCGGCCTGGGCGTACACGAGCACCCCGTCCATCGTGTAGGGCGCAATCTTCCACTTCCACCACGGGCCCCGCGTGCGGCCGACACCGTAGGGCGAGTCACGGCGCTTCAGGAGCAGGCCCTCGACACCCCGCTCGCGCGCCTCCTCGCGGCGCTCCCCGAGTTGTTCCCAGTCAGGCGCCGTCACCTCCGTGGAGAGCCGGACGGTGGGAGCGAGGGGCGCGACGAGCGCGGCGAGGCGGGCACGCCGCTCATCGAGCGGGAGGGCGCGGATGTCGGCCCCCTCGTGCTCCAACAGGTCGAAGGCGACCAGCACGACCGGCGCCGCGTCGAGCACCTTCTTGTCCAGCTTCTTGCGCCCGATGCGGGTCTGAAGGTCCGCGAACGGCAGCGGCGCGTCTCCCCGCCACGCCATCAGCTCCCCGTCGAGCACCGTCCCGATGGGCAGCCGGGTGGCCACCGCCGTCACCTCGGGGAACCGCTCGGTGAGCAGGTCCTCCCCGCGCGACCAGATGGCGAGCGTGCCTTCGCGGCGGATCACCTGGGCGCGGATGCCGTCCCACTTCCACTCGGCGAGCCAGGCCGACACATCGCCGAGCGTGCCGATGGCGTCGCTCTCGAGCGGCGCAGCCAGGAAGAACGGGTACGGGCGGGTCCGATCCTCGGTCGCGCCTTCCGCGTCGAGGAGGGCGCGGTAGCCCTCGGGGGTCGGCGCCCAGCTCCCCATCAGGCGGTGCGCGAGCGTGGCCGGCGGCACCCCCGCGATCTCCGCCAGCGCCCGCACCACGAGCGTGTGTGACACCCCGACGCGCAGCTCCCCGGTGAGGAGCTTGTTGAGCACGAAGCGCTCCCGGCGCGGCAACGCGGCCCACCAGCGGCGCAGCGCGGCTTCGCGGGCGGGCGCGTCCAGCGTCGGCAGCGTGACGATGCGCTCGAGCCAGGTGTGCAGCGGGAGATCGCCCTCGTCGGGGGCGGTGGCGAGCGGATCGACGAGCAGCGCGAGGGCCTCCGCGAGGTCACCCACCGCCGTGTAGCACTCCGCGAGCATCCACTCCGGGTAGCCGCTGACGGCGACAGCGGCCGAGCGCAGCTCACGCGTCGGCACCAGCCGCTTGAGCCGGTTTCCGGTGAGGAACCACAGCGCCCACGCGGCGTCCGCGGGGTCGGCGTCCCGGAACCAGGCCACGAGCGCCTCGACCTTCCGGTTGGTCGAGGTCGTCTGGTCCAGCGTGTCGTACAGGTCCGCGAAGCGCCTCATGGGACGGCCTCCTCCGCCACGTCCGTCTCGCCTTCCCAGGCGGTCGGCACCGTAGCGGCGTCGAGCCCCTGCTCGCACAACCAGCGCACCAGCGGCTCGGTGTTCCCATGTGTCACCAACACATGTTCGGCGCTCGTGGCAGCGATGGTCTCCACCAGGGCTGGCCAGTCGGCGTGATCGGAGAGCACGAAGCCCCGATCGACGGATTGCCGGCGGCGAGGCCCGCGCACACGCATCCACCCCGACGCCAGCGCTGTCTCCGCGTTCGGGAACCGCTTCATCCACGGGCTTCCGCGCGCGCCCGGGGTGGCGAGCACCAGGTCCCCCTCGAAGCGATGGCCAATGGGCGCGTCCGCGACCAGGCGTGTGGGCAGCATCGGGACGCCGGCCGCGCGGTAGATCTCGACGATGGGCGCGATGGCGCCGTGCACGTAGACCTCCCGGTCCGTCAGCCGCGCGAGCTCCGCGAGGATGCGCTGCGACTTCCCCAACGCATACGCGAACAGCACCGCCGGGCGCCCCGCCGCCCGCGAAGCGTCCCACCACGCGAGGATCTCGGCGGCCACCACGTCCCCCGGGTCCCACTGGTAGATCGGCAGGCCGAAGGTCGCCTCGGTCACGAACGTGTCGCACCGGAGGGGCTCGAACGCCGCGCACGTCGGATCCGCAGCGCGTTTGTAGTCGCCCGAGATCACCCACACCTCGCCCTGGTGGGCGATGCGGAGCTGTGCCGAGCCGAGGACGTGGCCGGCGGGATGGAACGAGAGGTCGACGTCTCCGAGGCGCCTCGTCTCCCCGTAGGACACCCCCTCGATGCGCGCCTCGGGCCCGAGCCGACGCCGGAGCACCGGCAGGGACGGCGCCGTCGCGAGGTAGCTCCGCATCCCGGGGCGCGCGTGATCGGCGTGGGCGTGGGTCAGGACCGCGCGGTCCACCGGGCCCCACGGATCGACGTAGAAGCCGCCCGGCTCGCACCAGAGGCCCGCGGGCGTGGGCCGCAACAACGGTTCTCGGTTCCCCATCCCCTCCTCTCTATCCGCCTCCGCGATAGAACTCCGGAGATGTCCACCGTCACCCCCGCCACCGTCCGGCTCGACAAGTGGCTGATCGCCGCCCGCATGTTCAAGACGCGCCCGCTCGCCCAAGAGGCGTGTGACGGCGGCCACGTGACCGTGAACGATCGCGCCGCCACGCCCGCCCGCGCGGTCAAGTCGGGAGACGTGATCGTGGCGGACACCCCTGGCGGCAAGAAGATCCTCCGCATCACCGGCTTGGAGGAGAAGCGCGGCCCCGCGGCGCACGCGCGCACGCTCTACGACGACCTGACGCCGCCGCCCCCGCCGTCCGAGGAGCCCGTCGCCTTGCGGGAACGTGGCGCCGGCCGTCCCACCAAGCGGGACCGCCGCCTCATCGACCGTACGCGCGGCGAGGAGTGAGCGTCGGGGGCGCCCCTCTCGCCCGGGTCCTGCGCGGCCACGGGGCCCCCCTGCTCGTGTTCGTCGCGCTCGCGCTGCTCCTCTGCGCGCCCGTGCTCTCCGACCCGACAGGCCTCGCGCTCGGGCACCCCTCCAACGACGTGTGGAACCACGTCTGGGGCTTCTGGTGGGTGGCCACCGAGCTCTCGATGGGGCGCCTCCCGGTCGCCACGGAGCTGCTCGCCTGGCCCGCGGGCGGGAGCCTCTGGTTCATCGACACGTTCAACGTGCTGGTCACCCTCCCGGTGTCGTGGCTCTGGGGCCCCGTGGCTGCCTACAACGCCGCGGTGTTCGGCAACTTCGTCTTGTGCGGCGTGGGCGCCTACGTGCTCGCCAACCGCGTCGCGCGCAGCCGGGCCGGCGCCGCGCTGGCGGGGGTGGCGTTCATGAGCTGCCCGCACCTGCTCGGGCAGGCCTACAACGGCATCACGGAGACCCTCTCCGCGGGCTGGCTCCCCCTCGCCATCGCCACCTTCCTGGCCGCGCGGGAAGCCCCAAGTCCCGTGCGCGCGCTGCTCGCGGGGGCGACCTTCGGCGTGACCGCGTTCGCCAACTGGTACTACGGTCTGTTCGCGGCCATCGTGATCGGGTCGGTGCTCGTATGGGACGTGCTCCGTGCGCTCCGCGCCCGACGCAGGACGGGCTTCGCACCCTCGCTCCTGGCGCTCTCGCTCGCCGGAGTCGCGGCCGCGCTCGTGGCGGGCGGACCGTTCACCTTGTTCTACCTGTCCATGGGCGCGGCGGACGCCGTCGTCACGCGGGACCGCGCCTTCGTGTTCATGACGCTGGTCATGCACAACATGACCGATCTGGTGTCGCTGTTCCGGCCGGGCAAACATTACTCGCCGGACCTCAAAGCCCAGTTCGACGAGGATCTGCTGGTGGTGGTGTACCTCGGGCACGCCCTGGTGTGGCCCGCGCTCGCGACGCTGTGGGGCGGCTGGCGCCGCTTCGCCCAGCCGTGGGCCCTGTTCGCGGCGGGCTTCGTGCTCCTCACGCTCGGGCCGTTCCTGTACGTCGCCGGCGCCTACGTGCAGCTGGACGGCGGCTGGATCCCCCTCCCCTTCCTCGCCTTGTTCGAAGCGTTCCCGCTGTTCTCGCGGATCTCCCACGCCTACCGCTTCGTGCTCGGCGCCTCGCTCGCGCTCGCGGTGATGCTCGCGTGGGCGGTGCGAGACCTCGGGCAGCGCGGCGTGCCCGTGGTGGCCGCGGCCGCGTGGCTCGGCGCGCTCCGGCTGGTGGAGGCCCTATGGCTCTCCCCCGCCGTGTTCCCGATCCCCGCCGCCGACACCCACGTCCCCGCCGTATACGCCACGCTCGGCGAGGGCGCCGTGCTCGACCTGCCCGTGAGCCTCCCCGTGCTCGCGCGCTCGCGGTACGGGATGTATCAGATGGTGCACGGGCAGCCGGTCCCCTACGGGCTCAACGACCCCTCGCCGCTGTACCTCTACGTGAACCGATACACGCGCCTGCTCATCGAGCTCGAGCGCAGCACGATCGCATTCCTCCCCGCCGAGCTCCCGATGCTCGACCTCGCGCTCGGCCAGCAGGCGCTCGTGGATGGCGGCCTGCGCTGGATCGTGCTTCACCGCGCCGAGTATCCGCCGGCCCAGTACGCGAAGGTGGCCCAGCTCCTCGACCTGACGGCGACCGCGACCTGGGACGACGGCGACACACGCGTGTATCGGATCGGACCATGATGCTCCTCTCCCTCGTCCTCGCCGCGTGCACCCCCAAGGCCCCCGAGGGCTACGACGCCTGGCCGGAGCAGACCGACGTGTTCCCCTGGGTGTACACCCCCGAGGAGGACCTGGAGCCCTACGAGGAGGTGCGCTGGGAGACCGAGACGTGGGACCCCGGCACCGATCAGGACCAGGTCGGGTACTACCTGTTCAAGGCGCTGAACCATCGCGTCGGCGCGCCGGAGGAGAGCCTCGCCCACTTCGACGTCATGCGTGACACACTTGGTGATACATCCCCCGGCGCCGACGATGTATCACTCTCCTTCGTGGGCGACGTGATGTGGATGGGCGAGAACTGGTCGACCTTCTCGCTGCCCTCGGAGGGGCTGCTCGACGGCGACCTGCGGATCGGCAACCTCGAGACGCCCACGGATCCGGGCCGCTCCTTCGAGCCCGCGGAGCTCGGCCTCTACACGTTCAACGCGCCGCCCGAGATGCTCGACGGGCTGCCGCTCGACGTGGTGCAGCTCAACAACAACCACAGCCTGGACGTGGATGACGCCGGGCTGGAGGCGACCGTCGCCGAGGTCACCGCGCGGGGGCTCGTGGCCACCGGGGTGGACACCCACGCCGTGGTGGACGTGGGCGGCCACTCCATCGCCATCCTGTCGTACACCTGGGGCCTGAACCGTCGGGACATCCGCTCGGCGCACGACCTGTTCATCGTCCCGTTCGGCCACCTCGACCTCGATCCGTTCGGCCCCGAGATCGACGCGCTCGGCGAGGACATCGCCGCGGCACGCGCGGACGGCGCGGAGACCGTCGTGGTGCTGGTCCACTGGGGCTACGAGTACGAGTACTACCCCGACCCGCACTACCTCCGGCTGGGGCGCCGTCTCGTCGAGCTCGGCGCGGACGTCGTCGTCGGCGAGGGGCCCCACGTGGCGCAGCCGGCGGAGCTCTGTCACGTCAACAACCCCTCGATCGTGCCGGGCATCGGCACCTGCAGTGTCCGCACCGAGGACGGCGAGCCGCGCACGGCCGCGATCCTCTACAGCCTCGGCAACTTCGGCACGACGATGCCCACGCTCCCCTGCCAGGCGGGCATCGTCGCGAACGTGTCCGTCGGCCCCGACGTGACCGGCCTCGGCTGGGCGGCGGCGGTGACCGTGGACACCGCGGAGGGCCTCCAGGTGGTGCCGCTCGCGGATGTGTTGGACGACTCGGACCGGGCCGCGGAGGCCGCGCGCCTGGACGCGCACCTCGGCGTCGGGTGGAAGCGCTGACTCAGGCCCGCCGACGCCGTGTCAACGCCAACGGCAGGAGCAGCCACGCCGCCGCCCCGTTGCATCCGCAGGCGCTCTCGACCGGCTCGGGGTCCTCGTCCACGGCTGTATCAATTGTTCCGGAATCGGATGTATCACCGGTGTCGGAGGGCTCCGCGGTGTCGTCCGGCTCGTCCGGCCCGGGATCCAGCCCCGCCTCCACCCGGTCGATCGTGACGACGAACGCGTAGTTCTCGAGCTCCCGGGTGTAGGACACGACCAGCGTATCGTCGCGGAAGGTGAGCCAGGGCTGCATCCCCCCGTTCGGCGGGGTGTTGTGCGACACCTGCACCTGCTCCGACAACCTCCAGTCGAGGTTGAACACCGAGAGCCACACATCGCCGTCCTGGGCGTCAAAACCGGCAGCCTCGTCGCGGACCATGTGCGCGAGCACGTGCCGATTGCCGACGCGCGTGTAGCCCTGGGACCAATAGGCCTTCTGGCCGCGGATGGAGACGTCCTGAAGGTGGCGGTCCTCCACGGCGAGGTCGGCGGTCGTGTACTCGGTCACGTGCAGGTAGTCGCCGTCGTCGCCTTTGAAGCTCGCGATGCCGACCGTCACCCCGTCGCTGAACAACGAGGAGCCGGTCACGATCGGCGCGTGGTCGGGCTCGACGACGCGCACGGCGGTGGCGTCGGGTCCGAGCTCGACGAGACGGAACGAGACGCGGCTGTCGGGGTCGAAGAAGCCGGTCGCGGCAAACCCCTCCGCGCACACGACGGGCATGTCCCGGTGGACCTGCGTGGGTTCGCTGTCGAACAGCTGCGACGAGGCCGTCATCCCGAGGTCGGCGTCGTAACGGAAGGCCCACGCCGAGTCGTCCAGGCTCAGCGCGCTCGCCGAGGCGATGTGCAGCCACGATCCGTCGGGACAGCGGGCGATCGCGTGGTCGACGAGATCCGAGCGCCCGGTCAGGCGCGTGAGCCGGGTCAGGTCGGGTACGAACGCGTCGTCCAGGGGCACGTGCTGATACTCTCCGCCGGACGCGAAGAAGAAGTCCCAGCCCGTCTCCGCGGGGAACAGGCGCCCCCAGTTGCCCGAGCGGTCCACGTCGATGTGGGTCTCCGGCCCGACGTCTACGAGCAGCGACCCGGCCCAGGCCCCAGAGGCGAGCAGGAGCGCGAGCACCTACCCGCCGACCACGTCGGCCGCGGGCACGAGCACCACGCCGTCGCGCGGGCCGACCTCGATCGTGACGGTACCGTCTGACCCCACGGTGTAGGTGCGGTCGCTCCCCTCGGGGAACACCTCCACCAGCTCGGTGCCCGGCGCGAAGGACACGGGCATCGCGTTGCCCTCGAAGGCGGTGTGGCTCTCGTGGTCATCCGACGTGTTGATGACCACCAGCACGCTCTGCCCGTCGTAGCTCCGTTCGAACGCGAGGATGTTCGAGTCCTCCTCGCCGCTCACCCGGTCGGTCACCCACTTGAGCACGAAATCGCCGCGTCGCAGGGGCACGTAGGCCTTGCGCAGGGCGGTCAGCGTGGCGGTGTGGCGGAACAGGTCCCCGTCCGTGTCGAAGCCCGTGGTCCAGAGCGGCTCACGATTGGCGGGGTCGTTGCCGCCCGAGAAGCCCTGCTCCGTGCCGTAGTAGAGCGTCGGGATGCCGTCCTGCGTGAGCAGGTACGTCAATGCGCTCTTGAGCGCCGGGACGCTGTTCTTGTCGAACAGGAAGCGCGGGATGTCGTGGTTGTCCATGAAGTTGACGAGGATGTCGGTCGGCGGCAGGCCGGCGCCGCGATCGTGCGCGACCGTGCCGAAGTTCGTGGAGCGGGCGGCGAGCAGCGTCTCGATGCGCGTGGTCGGCTGGTTGAACTTGAACACGTCGTCGTAGACCTGGTACTTCTGGGAGAAGTACACGACGCTGTCGACCTCCTGGTCGAACGTGTAGCTGCCGATGAGCTGGTCGTCGCCGTCGAAGCTCTCGCCGAACATCAGGAACTTCTCCTTCCCGATCAGCGAGGCGTGGTCGCGGATGGCGGGGCAGAACTCCTGCCAGAACCCGTGCTCCACGTGCTTGAGCGTGTCGATGCGGAAGCCGTCCAGGTTGGCCGTCTCGAGCCAGTACGCGAACACATCGATGAGCGCCGTGCGCACGTCGGGGTGCTCGGTCTTCAGGTCCTTGAGGCCGCCCGGGAAGTCCCCGTGGACCACCTGGTCGAAGTCGCCCCAGTTGGTGACGCGCCCGCGGCGGTTGTACCAGTCCGGGTTGGCGAACTCGGGCGGGTTGGGGAGCACCCGGTTGATCTCCGGCATGTTCACCCACCCCAGGGGCGCCTCGCCGCTCTCGCCGAGCGAGGTCTCGCCCTGGACGCCGCGGCTGTCGTACGCGGGGTCCCACTCGGTCACGATGTCGACCGTGTCGGAGCCGTCGGTCGAGTAGTACGTCGTGATGTCGGCCTGACCGTTCCGATTGATGTCGTAGTAGAACAGCTGCCCGACGTGGTTCACCACGATGTCGAGCACCACCTTGATGTCGTTGTCGTGCATCACCTCGACCATCTCGCGGAGCTTCGGCAGGTCCCCCCAGTGCGGGTTCACGCTCACGAAGTCCTGGGTCCAGTAGCCGTGGTAGCTGCCATTTCCCGCGTCGGACTCGACGTTCACGACTACCGGCGAGATCCACAACGTGGTGACGCCAAGCTCCTTGAGGTAGTCGACCTTGTCGATGATCCCCTGGTAGTCGCCGCCCAGGTAGCGGGACAGGTTGCTCTCGTCGTAGGTGACGTTGTAGTCGTTGTTCACGTCGCCGTTGGCGAAGCGATCGACGAGCAGCTGGTAGATCACCTCGTCACGCCAGTCCTCGACGTGGTTGGTGATCTCGGGGGGCTGCGTGTAGGGCGAGGAGTCGACACACGCGAGGAGCGCGAGGAGCGTCACGAGCGCCTCCGACGAACGAGCAGGAGGGGGAGGAGGAGGCCGACGGCCCACGGCGCGGGAGACGGCGACGTGGCGCAGCCGCAGTCCCCGGCGATGAGGGGTGGGCCGCTGACAGGATCCTGGCACACACGGTCCGCGACGTCGCGGCCCTGCATCGCGAGGACGTACGCGCCGGCGCCAAACCCGAGCATGGGGGCGGGGCCGGCAAAGTCGGCGTTCGCCGGGTCGAGCAATTCGGGGAGGATGCGGTTGTTCGCCATCCCCTGCGCGGTGACCCAGTCCTCGAGCACAGCGGCGTCGTCGGGGCGGCAGGAGCGGCGGAGGGCCTCGGCGACGCGCAGGTCGATGACGATCCACTCGTGCTCGTCGTAGGTGCTGCCGTCGTCGTTGCGGTGGTAACCGGTGCCGGCGTCGACCTTGAGCTCGCGGTCCCACGCGGCGAGCGAGGCGGTGAAGCTGTCGCTGCGCGGATCGAGGATGCCGAGGTTGAAGACCTCGATCGCGGAGAGATCGAGGTAGCCCTCGGCCGCGTCGAGCTCCTCCTTGCTGCCGGCCAGGACCCCCGCGGCGTCGACGAGGTGCTCGGGGATGGCGGCCGCGATCTCGTCGGCTGCAGCTCGATATGTATCACCGCGTGTATCACCGAGGGTGTCGGCGATCTCCGCCGCCGCCCGCAGCCCCTCCACCGCCCACGCGGACGAGTAGGTGAATTGCTTCTGCTTGCCGTTCCAGTGCCGCTCCCAGATGGAGGAGTCCGGCAGGAGCAGGCCCGTGTTCGGGTCGACCAGGCGCACGAGTACGTCGGCCACGCCGTCGAGCGCGCGGGGAGCCACGTCGTCGAGCAGCGTCGGGTCGCCTTCGACCACGTTCCCGAGCGCCCAGAGGTAGAGCCCGAAGTTGTCGAACTCGATGTTCGGCCCGTCGGCGTCGAGATCGGTCCACTCGGTGCCGTCGCCATACACGCGGCACACGCTCACCGCGTAGTCCGCGTCCCCGACGTAGGAGCGGTAGTCTCCGGTCTTCCCCTCCTGGATGAGGAAGCGCAGCGCGGCCGCGGCCTCCTCGGCGTAGCCGGCGTCGTTCAAGGCCACGATCGCGTAGGCGCCGTCGCGCACCCAGGCGATGTTCCAGATGTGTTGGAAGTCCCCGACCGGCGCCGAGAGCGGCAACGAGGCGGGGATCTGCCCGTGAGCGTCGCCCTCCTCGGCCACCTGGCCCATCTTGAGGAAGGCGAGCTGCTGGCGATACACCAGGGTCTCGTCCGCGGTGAGCCCCGCCGGCATCGTCCCGCGCGCGTGGAACAGCTCCCACAGGCCGCGCTCGAACTCCAGCCACTGCTCGGGATCGCCGTCGATCCAGTCGTGCCCGACGGTCGACGTGTGCACGCCCACCGTCCACGACTCCCCCGGCGCCAGCGACGGGATCGACCAGCCGAACGCCGGCACCACGTCGTCCCCCGCCGTGTTGCAGCCGCCGCCGATCCGCCCGCCCGCGTTGACCGTGTCGTAGACCGACGCACATGACACATCGGTGGCGTCGGGCGCCTGGTACGTCAGTGATACATCGGCGCCCGTCTCGCTCACGTCCTGCGCGCTCGCCGACCCGACGGACTCGGTGCCGCCGGTGTGCCAGTTGAGCAGCGCCACCATCTGGAACGCGGGTGTGGCGCTCGTCCCCGTGTTGGTGATGCGCGCCACCTGGGCGAGCCCGAAGCCGCCCATGGACATCGGCGCGAACGCGTACTCGGTGACCGCGAGGTCGCCGTAGGCGCGCTCGACCACGAGGATCCCGGTGCCGTCCTCGATCGTGGCGGACGCGGCCTCGGTGAGCCAGCCGCCGCCGCCGTCAAGGTCGGTGACGCCGAAGTAGGTGTCGTAGAGCACCTCCGGGGTCACGACGCCCGGGCTGTACTCCTGGTACAGGTGCGGGTACGCCTCGCCCAGGCGATCGTCGGAGAAGACCACCGCTCCGTAGCCGTTGGCGGTCACGAGCTTGGGGTAGCTGTAGTGGGGGGCGGCGCCGAGCAACAGCGAGATCGCGAGCATGTCAGCTCCTACCGGTACGTCTGCGAGTTGATCCACCACTCCGCCCCGACGCCGACGAAGTGCTGCACCGGGCGGGACGAGCGGCTGTCCCGCTCGGCGTACCAGCTGCGTGCGTCCTCGTTGAGGAGCGAGAGCGTGTACTGGAGCCGCACCTGGGGGCGTGCGAACGTGCCGCGGCGGGGCTGCACCGCGGGGAGGAGCGAGAGCTTGGTGATCTCGGGGGTGCCCTGCTCACCGGTGCGCGCCAGGACCGAGTCCCGCCACATCCACTGGTGGGAGCCTTCGAGGCCGATGGAGAGCCACTTCGTCGGGTACGCGGACGGGCGCACCGCCAGGATCCACTCGTTGCCGTCGTCGAAGTCGACGTCCTCGCCGTCCGCGTCGGACCAGCCGCGCCAGTAGGCGCCCGCGGCCACACCCCACGGGCCGCCCTCGTGGTTGCCGGCGAGCGCGACGAGGTCTTCGCGGGCCGCGTTCACGGACCGGTCGATCGCGAGGCCGTCGGTCGGCACGGTGAGCTCGCCCGTGGCAGCGATACCCTGGGCGTGCTTGTAGAAGAGGTGGACGTAGCTGTCCTTCGCCCAGCCGAACGCGGAGACCTCGCCGCCCACGAGCCAGCCGGTCTCGGCGGGCAACGTTTGCGTCAGGGTGTCCTCCACCACCCGCTCTCCGGCGGGCAAGGTGTGGACCTCGCCGTAGAGCTTCGGGCGCAGACCGATGTCGTCGAAGCGGAACGTGTGCGAGCCCTTGAGCGAGGCGACCATGCGTTGCCGGTCGAGGACCGTGACCCACTCCGCGCCCACGCCGCCCGGGAGCGTCTCGGCCTGCTGCTGGTACTGCCACTCGTCGTCGGAGAGGCGGTTCAGCCCGACGTGCGCGCCGACCCAGGTGTCGTCCGTCGCGTAGAAGGCGCCGCCGCCCACGGTGTTGAGCGAGTCGAGCGGCCAGAAGTCGAGGAGGTAGACGTCGTCGCCCCGATACATCCGCGAGCCCGCCCACACGCCGAGGCCGGCCACGCCCACGTCGTCGGCCTGGACGTAGAGGTTGCGGATGGCGAGCGTCGCGTCGAACGTGCCGTCGTAGTGGAAGAGCGGCCCGGCGAGGGCGGGCGTGACGAGGATGCGGAAGGTCGGCGCTCCGGACTCCGCGTCGGGCGTGACCTTCCAGCCGAGGTCCAACTCCAGGTACGGATCCTGCTCGAGCCGGCTGCCGTGGGCCACGAGGTTGGTCGGATCCCCCTGGCCGCCGGTCGTGTCGGTGCTGACCTGCACGCGGCCGTAGGAGCCGAGGATCACTTCTGTTTCGGCGGCTGATACAAGTGATACAACCGAGATGAGCGAGACGATCATTCGGGCACCAGCACGCGCGAGCCGTACGCGGGGACATCGATGGACAGGGAGTCTCCCACGGTCTGGAACACGGTGCCGGTGAGGACGTCGCGATACGCGCCCTCCGGCAGGCCGGCGAACGCGACGCCGTTGCTGACGGTGCGCGCAGCGTCGGAGCGGTTGAGAAGGACGAGGACCCCGTCTCGACCACCACGCGGGTCGTCGGTCGCGCGGGCGTAGGCGTAGAAGTCCGGCTCGCCGCCCCACCACTCGGTGCGGGTGCCACGTGAGAACGCGGGGTGGTCGCGACGCGCCTGGCCGAGCGCCATCACGTGGGCCAACACCATCGCCTCGTCCGCGGAGAGGTCGGCGCCGAACCGCATGGGCTGGCGGTTGTCGGGGTCGTTGAAGCCGGGGAGGCCGATCTCGTCGCCGTAGTAGACGAGCGGAAGGCCCTCACTGGTGAGCAGGAAGGTCCACGCGAGGTTGAGCCGCTGGTAGGGCTCCGACCAGTCCGGCGGGGTGTCGACGCCGCGGAGCGAGCCGTCGCCGCCGCACGCCGAGTCTCCGTACAACGAGCTGATCTCGCCAGTGGCCTGGGGGATGAACCGCGCCACGTCATGGTTGCCCAGGAACGTGCTCATCAGGTGCCCGCCGAACGCGGCCTCGGAGTCGGCGAAGGTGTCCTGGAGCGAGCCCTCCCCGTTGGAGAGCCCGATCTCGTCGCGCGCGAACGCCGCCACGATCGCCCAGTACACGGGGAAGTCGAACTGCCCGTCGAGCTCGCGATCGTTCACGTAGGACAGGATGAGATCACGGTCGCCCGAGTAGGTCTCGCCGACGGTGTAGAAGTCCTCGGCGTGCTCGAGCTCGTTCCGCGCGCGGCTGGCGAAGTTGTAGAAGACGCTGTGCGGCATGTGCTTCACCGCGTCGACCCGGTAGCCGTCGAACTCGTACTCCTTGGCCCACACCATCGCGTCGTCCACCATCTGGACGAGCGGCTCGGCCTCGTAGTAGCGGATGTCGGGGAGGAAGCTGTCGAACCAGCAGGTCTCGGGGATGTCGTTCCAGTTGTCCGCGTCCCCGCAGAGCGCCTGGTGGGTGAACCACTCGGGGTGCTCGGCGTAGTACGGGTGGTCGGAGTGGACGTGGTTGCCGACCCAGTCGGTGAGCACGCGCATGCCGCGGGCGTGGGCCTCGTCCACCAGGCGGCGGAGCAGCGCGGCGTCTCCGAAGTGCTCCTCGGTGCCGAACGCGTCCGACGGCCAGTAGCCGTGGTAGCCGGAGTACGATGTGTTGCAGGTGGTGCCCCACGCCCCCGCCGCGTTGTCTTGCGGGGCCGTTAGCCAGAGCACGGTGACGCCGAGATCGTCGAGGTAGTCGAGCTTGTCGATCACCCCCTGCCAGTCCCCGCCGACGTAGTCCGTGCTCTCGGTGGAGGTGGCCTCGGATGTATCACGGGATGTGTCACCGTTCGCGAACCGGTCGACGAACACGTAGTACATGAGGCCACCGGCCCAGTCGCGATCGTCGAGCCACACGGGGACGTAGAGCTGCTCCGCGCTGCGCCCGAACGAGTCGGTCACGTCGAACCGCAGCGTGTGTCGCCCGTCGCTCAATGTGTCACTGGTGAACCGGAACCGCTCGCCGTCCCATGCGTCGATGGCCTCGCCGTCCAGGGTGGCGGTCACGCTGGCGATGTCCCCGGTGACCGCGACCTCGATGCCGATCGTGTCCGCATCGCGGTCGACCGCGATGCCCGTGACCTCCATCGTCGGCAACGAACAGTCCGCCACCACGACGAGGCTGTTGCACGCGTTGGCCCCGAGCGGGCAGGTGGGATCCCACGTATACCCCTCGTCACACTGGGCGAAGTCGCCCTCCGGGTCACACGCCCAGGACTCGGTGCCCGCCGTGTAGTCGGCCTCGACGAACTTGTAGGCGTAGGTGCCCGGCGCGAGGTCGACGCTGACGGTCCACTCGCTGCCGGACGCGGTCATCGGCGTCTCGGAGGGGCTCCACTCGTTGAACGCGCCCGCCACGAACACCTGGTCGGCGTCGCCGCGGGCCGTGTAGGTGAACGTGGTGGCGCACGTGGTCGCCGAGCCGCCCACGAGCACGGGGACCTCGGTGGTGGCGGCGTTTCCGCACGCGTCGGTCGCCGTGAGCGTGAGGCTGGTCTCCCCCGAGAAGCCGCTCTCCGGCACGAGCACCAGCTCGCTCCCGTCCAGATCGACGAGGAGGCCGTCGGCCGCCTCGAAGGTGAACGTCGGCACGCCATCGTCATCGTCGACCACGAGCGCCGCGAGCTCGAGCGTGATCCGCTCGTCCTCCCCCACCACGAGGGGATCGGGGCCAGTCCACATCGGCGCATCGCGCCCGCAGCAGGCCGGAAGGAGCAGGAGGAGGGGGAAGGATGCCCGCATGGGGCGACGGTATCTCATCTGGAGGGCCAGCGCGCGGGGCTATACGGGCGGGAGAGGTTTGCCGGAATGGTCGTCCTGTTGATCCTGGGGTTCGCGTGCGGCCCCCGCGTGCCGCCGACGGTGTCGACGGACCCGCAGATGACCGTCTCGCTGCTCCCGGAGGCGCTCCGTGGCCTCTCCGGCATCACCGTGGACGAGACCGGGCGGCTCTGGGCGGTCACGGAGCGCACCGCCGCGCTGGTGCCGCTGCGGCTCGACGGGAGCCGCGTCGTGGAGGACGGCGCGCCGATCCCGGTCGCCGGGTGGCGCGCGGACACGGACGCCGAGTCGATCGCGTGGGTGGGGCCCGGTCGGTTCGTGCTGGGCGCCGAGCCGCGGTGGGCCGGTGAACGCGACACCGACGCCGTCGTAGAGGTGACGGTGACCGGCGGGGCGGCCGCCGTGACGGGCACGCGGACGGTGGCGTACGCGCCGTTCGGGGTGCGCGCGGAGGCCAACCGGGGCCTGGAGGGCCTCGCGAGCACGCCCGACGCGGTCGTGGCCGCGGCGGAGACGGTGGTGGCGACCGCGGCCGGGCGGGACACCCCGTTGTGGCGGCTGGCGCCCGACGGCACCGTGACGACGGCGCGGCTGCGCCTCACCAGCGAGACCGGCAAGGTGTCGGACCTCGCGGCGCGGGACGAGGGCGGGGTGACCCATCTGCTCGCGATCGAGCGCCACTATTCGGTGTCGCGGCTGGTGGCGGCGGATGTGACCTGGGGGAGCCCGGAGGCCACGCCGGCAACGGTCGTGCGGGACCTCGCGGCCGTGCTCACGCCGGTGCCGAACCTGGAGGGCATCGTGTGGCTCGCGGACGGGCGCGTGGTGCTGCTCGCGGACAACGACAGCGGCGGGCAGGCGGGGCCGGTCGTCGCGGTGGTGATCGCGGGGTTGTGAGCCCGCGGGCGCCTCAGCTGCTCCAGGCCGCGAGCACGCGCGCCAGCTCGTCCGCCGCGTCGCCGAACTCCGGGTTGGGCCCGCGCAACGAGGGCGGGTACAGCGGCAAGACGGCCCCGCGCACGAGCGGCGCGAGCCTGCCCATCGTGTCCCGGCCGAGCGGCAACGGCAGGAGGTTCACGGGCGCGTCGGTGCGGTGGAGAGCCTCCGTGGCGTGGTCTTCGGAGGCCGCGACCTGGGCGTGGGGCAGGAACAGGCGGTGGCAGGCGTGGAAGAGGCGGGGGAACGCGGCCGCCATGTGGGCGGGGAGCGTGTCCCCTGTGAGCCCGATGGTGCGCACCACGCCGAGCAGGGGGATCGCGGTGTGGGAGGCCCCCGGAAGGTCGCGGAACTCGGGCTGCGAGTACGGGACGCGGGTGGGATCCATCACCTTGAACCCGGAGCGGCCGTACGCGAGCAGGCGCACGACAGCCTCGGGCTCGCTCGGGTTCACGGGCTCCATCTCGGCCACCACGAGGGTCGGGAGCGGGCGGCCGACCCGCTCGGCCACCACGCGCCGCGCGAAGGTGACCGGCACGGCGCGGAACGCGGCCGCGAGCCCGGACCGGCGGTGCGAGGGCGCCACGTAGGAGTGGGAGAGCGCTACGACGCAGATACCGCGCTCGTGATCGATGTCGACATAACAGTCGCGCACGCCGACGAGCTGGCTCCCCTCCCAGGCGCCCACGAGGTGGTAAACGCCTTCGAGCCCGTTCCCGAAGGGGAGCACGCGGTCGCGCACGAAGCCGGCCAGGGCGGCCTTGTCCTCCAGCTCGCCCCGCGCGAGGAAGAAGCCGGCGAGCAGCTCGTAGGCGGCCTCGAACTCGGGGCCGTCGGGATCGCGCACCTCGGCGATCCGCACATGGCTCAAGGCGGCGCTGGCCTTTTCGCGGTCGAGCGGCGCGACGTCGGCGAGATCGAGCAGGGGTTCGGACGAGGTCAATCGTGCTCCGGGCGCGCCAAGGTACCGCGGGGGCGTGAGGGGTGCGGAGGGCGCGTGGGCGCGGAGCGACCGCGCGGTTCGGCGCCCCCCGGCGCGGAGCGGCGGGGCCGCGCCAACGGAGGGCCTTCGGCCCGACCCCGCAGCGGCCCGTCCCCGGCGCCTCGCCGGGGACACGCCCTGAAGGCGAACGCGCGCCCTTCGTGACACACTCCCCGCCATGTCGCCTTCCGTCCGCCGTCGGGTCTCGTTCGCCGCATGGTCCACCCTCTTTCTCGGCGGCATGGGCGTCGCGGTCGGCATCGCGGTGGCGTTCCCGGAGGGGGTGCTGCTCAACCCGGTGGGCCTGGGGCTCGTGGGCGCGATCGCGACCGCCCCGTCGATCGTGTGGGCGTTCCGATACGGGCCGAAGCCCGGGTGGGGGCTGCTCCTGGTCCTCGTCGGCGTACTCATGTGGCCGGGCGTGGCCTGGCGCGCCCTGTGGGCCCGATCCGGCACCGACCTCGCCTACGCGGCCTGGTACGAGGAGGTCGCGGCCGGGCTGGAGACCGTCACGTCGCGGAGGGTGCTCGGCATGCAGGTGTCGGAGGAGCGGACGACGGGCCTGACCTTCGAGGTCGAGAACGACCTCCGCGCCGCGGCGATGATCCCGTTGGCGCTCTCGCTGCTTCCCCTCGCCTCGCGCCGGTGCCACGTATGCGGCGGTGGGGGCACCACGCGCCTGATCGGCACCCTGGACTGGCCGTTCACCCTGCCTGGGAACGTCGCCGAGGCTGCCCGCGGCACCTTCGACGCATGGCGTGCCGACCCGTCGGCGCCCTTCTCGAACGCCACGACCGCGCCCACCCGGCTGATGTTGCTCTCGATGCGCTGCAACGCGTGTGAATCGGCGTCCGTCCAGATCTCCCCGATCCTGGCCGGGCGCGGCCTCAAGGCCCTCGAAGCCGTGCCGGTCTCCCCCGAGGCGCTCGTCGCGCTGCAGGCACGCGCGGGAGCCGCGTGAACCGCGCCGAGCGTGCTACCTTCGACGATGCCCCTGGACCGCACCACCGCCCTCGGCACCCACCTCCTGGTGGAGCTCTACGAGTGTGACGTCGCGGCCCTCGACGACGTGGCCGGGATCGAGGCCGCGATGGTCGAGGCCGCGCTGGCCGGCGGCGCCACGATCGTCGATCGCCGCTTCCATCGCTTCGCGCCGCACGGAGTGTCGGGCGTCGTCGTGATCGCCGAGTCGCACCTGACGATCCACACGTGGCCGGAGCACGCCTACGCCGCGGTCGACGTGTTCACGTGCGGGTCGAGCGTCGACACGGAGGCGTGCGCCCGCTTCCTCTGCGAGCGGCTCGGGAGCCGGCGACACAGCATGGTGTCGCTCGACCGTGGCCCCCTCGCCCTCTTGCGTCGGGCGTAGGCCGTGCGGCCCGGCGACTTCGACGACAACGTGTCGTTCTGGGCGGCCACGGCGCCGCCCGACACCCCCTGCGATCCGCTGCGCGGCGAGATCGTGGCGGACGTGGCGATCATCGGCGGCGGGTTCACCGGCACCTCGACGGCGCGCGAGCTCCTGCTGCGTCGCCCCGACCTCGGCGTGGTGCTGCTCGAGGCGCGCACGGTCGGCAACGGCGCAAGCGGGCGCAACGGCGGGCAGGTCCTCAACTGGATCAACGGCATCGGCAGCGACGACCCGGTCCTGACGCGCCGCGTGTGGGACGCGACGCACCACGGCATCGAGCGCGTGCTGGAGCGGGCGCGCCGCGGCAATGTCCGGTGGTCCCGCCACGGCGCGCTCGACCTGTACACCGATGCCCGCCGCGCCGAACGCGCCCACGCGCACGCCGAGCGGCTCAACACGTTGGGGATCCCGGTCCGCTACGTCTCCGGCGCCGAGCTGCGTGGGTTGTGTGGCGCCGAGGGCGTGGCGGGCGGCATTCTGGACCCCACCGCGGGCGTGCTCGCGGGCGTGGACCTTTTGCGTGCCACCAAGTCGGAGCTGCTCGCGGCCGGCGCGCGCATCTACGAGGGCACGCCGGTCACCCGGGTGCACGAGGGCGATGTCATCACGCTCGACACCCCGCACGGCGTCGTCAAGGCGAGATCGCTCGTGCTCGCGACGAACGGGTACACCCACCTGCTCGGCTATTTTCGTGGCGGCGTGTTCCCGCTGCTCTCTCACGTCGTGTCGGTGCCGATGGCGGCCGACGCTTGGGGCGGCGCGGGCAGCTTCTCCGACGACATGGACCGCATCAGCTACGGCGCCCACCTCGACGGCCAGCTGATCTTCGGCGGGGGAAGCAACGCGTCGTACGCCTACAAGTACGGTGGGCGCACGGGCGGCGACCTGGGCCGGGCCGCCGACAGCGCCGTGCGTGCCAAGCTCGGCCGCTACTTCCCCGGCGCGGTCGCACCCTCCCACACGTGGACCGGCGTGCTCGGCATCACCCTCTCGCGGCGGCCCTCGATTGGGCGGCGCGGCAACGTGTATTGGGGCCTGGGCTACTCGGGGCACGGCGTGACGCTCGCGAACCTCGCGGGGGAGATCCTCGCGGATCTGTACACGGGCGACGCCGCGAAGTGGGCCGACCTCCCCATCGTGGACGCGGCGCTGGGGTGGATCCCGCCGGATCCGTTCCGTTGGGTGGGGTACCACGCGTATACGGCGATGACGGGGCGGAGTCCGCGGAGGGGGTAGGAAGGCGGGGAGTAGGAAGGGGAAGGGGGAGAAGCAGGAAGGGGAAGGGGGAGAAGCAGGAAGGGGAAGGGGGAGAAGCAGGAAAGCAGGAAACTAGGAAGGCAGGAAAAAGGCAACGAAAAAGCAGGAGGGCAGGAAACAAGGAAGGCAGAGGAAGACGAGACGGAAGCTGCGGAAGGGAGGACAATCAAACGGGTCTCGCGAAACGACGTTCTTCCTATTCATCCTCTCCTCATTCCTGCTTTCCTTCATTCCTGCTTTCCTGATTCTCCGGCTTCCGGAAAAACGGGTCGAACGGAAACCTCCTTCCCATTCATCCTCTCCCAATTCCTACATTCCTTCATTCTCAGCTTCCGGCCTCCTCCATTCCTGGAAGGAATAGAAGGAGAGAGTCAGACGGAGAGTTGTCGGCAAACCAACATCCCCCACCCTTCCCGCTCCCGCCCGTCCCGCACGACCATCCCCGCCGTGACACACGCCGCCTCGACGCGGGCGCGCGCGTCCACGCCGAAGCCGGAGAGCACCAGCGTGCCGCCCGGTGACACGCGGGTGGCCATCGCCGGTAGGAGGGCCAGGAGCGGCGCGAAGTAGAGGTTGGCGACGACGAGGTCGAAGGTGCCGTCGGGGAACGTGTCGACCACGGTGACGATCGCGGCCACGCCGTTGTTGTCGACGTGGCGGCGGGCGGCCCAGAGCGACAGGGGATCGATGTCCTGGGCGACGACGCGGGTGGCGCCCAGGCGGGCCGCCACGATGGCGAGGATGCCGGTGCCGGTGCCGACGTCCAGGACCGTTCCCAACGAGGGGGCGAGCCGCTCCAACGCCTCCACGCAGAGCACGGTGGTGGGGTGGAGGCCGTCGCCGAAGGCGAGGGTTGCGTCGAGGACGAGGGCGTCCCGATCCGGAGGGCCGACGCCGCCGGGCGCCACGACCACGAACCGCGCGCCGACGGGGGCCGCGGGGGGCGCCGCTTCCCAGGTGACCGGGATGTCGCGCCAGTCGCACCGTGTGTCGGGGCCGAGGCGACGGCGAAGGGCCCGGATCGCGCGGCTGGCCGCGGGGGAGGGCGGGAGCCACGCCACGATGTGCACACGCCCGGCGGGGGCGCCGGACTCGGAATCGCGCACCTCCAGGCCCTGGACGCCGAGGCGGTAGACGGCAGCCACCACGGGCGCCTCGCGGGCGGCGGGCGCGTCGACGGTGAGCTCACGCAGGCGCGGCGCTTGGGTCACAACTCACCTCGCGGCGCCCATACCACGTTCGGAATCAGCTCCGCCGCGGCGGCGCCGGCCACTCCTTGTCGATGTCCTCCTGGTTGGCGAAGCCGAGGGCCTCACGATGCACCGCGAGCTCCCAGCGCACGCGCAGCGCCTCGTTCCGCGCCTGGTCGTACCGCTCGAGGCACGCGCCCCGCTCGGCGGCCGGGCAGGTGTCGAGGGCGGCGACGGCCTTGCCGAGCGCGTCGTATGCGCCCTGCACCTTGGTAACGGCGCGGGAGTAGGACTGGGCCCGCTCCTTCGCGAGCTCGGCCAGTGTCGACCGGTGCATGTCCTCGGGGCCGCCGCGAAGCTTCGCAAACCGTTCGAGGGCGGCGAGGCCCTCTTCCCGCTTGTCCGACATGAACGCCTCATCAGGCCCCTCTTTCTAACCGCTTGCGTGTGCCACCGGCAGGGCACATCCGTAGTCCCGGATAGAGCCCGGCGTGGATTTCCGGCTCGTCCTCTTCTTCGGCCTGATCGTCGGCGCCGCCGTCGCCTGGTGGGTGCCCCGCGCGCTCCGACGCCGGCGCCTCGGCCTGCGGTTCGCGCGGTCGCGGCGGCTCGAAGCGGAGGCCACCGGGATGCTCGCCGACGCCGGCTACGAGGTGCTCGCGACCCAGGTCACCGCGCCGTGCGTCGTCACGCGGGACGGCGAGGTGATCGTGGCCGACATCCGCGCCGACTACCTCGTGGCGCGCGGAGGGCGGGTGTACGTGGCGGAGGCGAAGAGCGGGCCGCGGGCGACCGACCTGCGCGAGCGGGCCACGCGTCGGCAGCTCCTGGAGTACGCGGTGACCTACGACGTCGACGGCGTGCTGCTCGTGGACACCGAGGCGGCGGAGGTGGTGCAGGTGGCCTTTCCGGCGCTCACCCGGCGCGCGCAGCGGGCGTTCTGGGCGGGGACGGGCGTGGGCGCGGCGATGGGGGCCGGGGGCGTGGCCGCGGTGTGGTGGTTCCTGCGGGGCTGACGCGGGCCGTTCCAACCGTGGCGATCTCACCCCGGCGATCGCGACTACATCGATCGCATGGCACGTGTGCTCCTGTGCGGCGACGTGATGACGGGTCGGGGGATCGACCAGATCCTCCAGCATCCCAGCGCGCCCGAGATCTTCGAGCCCTGGGTGACCGACGCGCGGGGCTACGTGACGCTCGCGGAGGCCGAGAACGGGCCGGTGCCCCGCTCGGCGCCGGTGGACTATCCCTGGGGGGACGCCCTGGCCGTGTTCGCCTCCCTCGCGCCGGACGTCCGCATCGCCAACCTGGAGACCAGCGTGACGCGGGCGGACACGCCGCTGCCGAAGGGCATCAACTACCGGATGGAGCCGGCCAACGTGGGGTGCCTCACGTCTGCCGCCCTCGACGTGTGTGTGTTGGCGAACAACCACGTGCTCGACTTCGGAACGGCGGGCCTGCGGGAGACCCTCGCGACGCTCCACGCCGCCGGCCTGCGCACGTGCGGCGCGGGGCGCGACCGGGTGGAGGCCCGGATCCCGGCGGTCGTAGAGCTCGCGGGCGGCGGGCGCGTGCTGGTGTCCGCCGTGGCGACGGACGACAGCGGCGTGCCCGCTTCCTGGGCGGCGCGGGCGGACCGTCCGGGCGTCAATCGGCTGGCAGGTGTGACCGTGGAGGACGCCGACCGGCTCCTGGCGCGAATCGCCGCCGTGCGCCACGCGGGGGACGTGGTCGTGCTGTCGATCCACTGGGGCGGCAACTGGGGCTACGAGGTCCCCGCGGCCTGGGTCCGGTTCGCGCACCACCTCGTCGACGGGGGCGTGGACGTGCTGTTCGGGCACTCGTCCCACCACCCGCGCCCGGCCGAGGTGTACCGGGACCGCGCGATCCTGTACGGATGCGGCGACCTGCTCAACGATTACGAGGGGATCAGCGGGCACGAGGCTTACCGGCCCGAGCTCGTGGTCGCGTGGGTGCTCGACCTGGACGAGACGGGCGCCGTGCGTCGTCTCGGGTTGGCGCCGTTCCGCCTGCGACGGCTCCGGCTGGAGCGGGCCTCTGCTGACGATCGGGCGTGGCTGTGTGAGCGCCTCACCCGCGTATCCCTCCCCTTCCGCGGCGTGCTGCGCGACGAGGGCGAGGCGACGCTGCGGCTCGTCTCCGCGGACGATCCGCGCCCAGTGGGCTAATCGAGCCACCCGCCCGCGGAGCTCTCGATGGTCTCGTTCCTCTTCGCCCTCGCTTTCGCCCTCCCCGCGTACGCGGAGTCCGTGGCCCCGGCCGCCGCCGCGGTCGCCGAGGACCCCTACCTGTGGCTCGAAGACGTTGGCGGGGACACGTCCCTGGAGTGGGTGCGCGCCCGCAACACGAAGAGTGAGGGCGAGCTCGCGGCGGCGCCGGGCTTCGGCGCGCTCGAGAGCCGCCTCCTGTCCATCATGGACTCGGACGCGAAGATTCCCTACGCCGGAAAGATGGGGAAGTACTACTACAACTTCTGGAAGGACGGCCAACACCGCCGCGGCATCTGGCGGCGCACGTCGTGGGCCGAGTACCAGAAGGCCGAGCCGGCCTGGGAGGTCGTGCTCGATCTGGACGCGCTGGGCGCCACCGAGAAGGAGAGCTGGGTGTGGAGCGGCGCGAATTGCCTCGCGCCCACGTACGAGCGCTGCCTGGTGTCGCTCTCCCGGGGCGGGGCCGACGCCGTGGTCGTGCGGGAATTCGACACGAAGGCGCGTTCGTTCGTGGCCGGTGGCTTCACCCTGGACGAGGCCAAGACCGACGTGTCCTGGATCGATCTCGACTCCGTGTGGGTGGGCACCGATTTTGGGCCGGGCACGATGACGTCGTCGGGGTATCCGCGCGAGGTGCGGCGTTGGAAGCGGGGCGCCACGCTCGCGACGGCGGAGAAGGTGTACGCGGGCGAGGAGGCCGACGTGTCGGTGTCCGCGTGGCACGAGGACACCAAGGGCTTCGAGCGGGACTGGATCGACCGCAGCCCCACGTTCTGGACGAGCGAGCGATTCCTGGTGAGGGATGGCAAGCTCGTGAAGCTCGAGAAGCCGGACGACGCGATCGCGAGCACGTTCCGCGAGTGGTTGTACCTCGAGCTGCGGAGTGATTGGAAGGCGGGAGACAAGACCTGGAAGGCGGGCTCGTTGCTCGCCATCCGTCTCGAGGACTTCCTCACCGGATCCCGGAGCTTCGATCTCTTGTTCGAACCGGGCCCCCGCACGTCGCTCGCCGGGCATTCGCCGACCCGCCACCACGTGGTGGTGCAGGTGCTCGACAACGTGCGCAGCCGCGTCGAGGTGCTGACCCCCGGCAAGGGCGGTTGGACGCGCAAAGCGATGGAGGGCCTGCCCGAGCTCGGCACGGTGAACGTGTGGGCGGTCGACCCCGAGAAGACGGACGACGTGTTCGTGACCGTGACCGACTACGTCACGCCCACCACCTTGTCGTGGGCCCGGATCGGAAAGGGCGCCCCCACCCCGCTCAAGCAGCTCCCCGCCTACTTCGATTCCGCCGGGCTCGTCGTGAGCCAGCACGAGGCTACCTCCAAGGACGGCACCAAGGTGCCCTACTTCCAGGTGTCGAAGAAGGACCTCGCGCTCGACGGGGACAACCCCACCCTGCTGTACGGCTACGGCGGGTTCGAGGTGTCGCTGGTGCCCGGCTACTCGGGCGGCGTGGGCGCGGCGTGGCTGGAGCCGGGCGGCGTGTACGTGGTCGCCAACATCCGCGGCGGCGGCGAATTCGGCCCGTCGTGGCACCAGGCCGCCCTCAAGGCCGATCGCAACAAGGCCTACGAAGACTTCGCGGCGGTGGCCCTGGATCTCGTGGCGCGCAAGGTCACGGACAAGGACCACCTCGGCATCCAGGGCGGCTCCAACGGCGGCCTGTTGATGGGCAACATGCTCACCACCTACCCGGACCTGTTCGAGGCCGTGGTGTGTCAGGTTCCCCTGCTGGACATGAAGCGGTACAACAAGCTGCTCGCCGGCGCCTCGTGGATCGGCGAATACGGCGACCCGGACGTGCCCGGAGACTGGGCGTACCTCCAACAGTACTCGCCCTACCAGAACGTTCGCGCCGGTGTCACGTATCCGCGCGTGCTCTTCACCACGTCCACGCGGGACGACCGGGTGCACCCCGGGCACGCCCGCAAGATGGCCGCGCGCATGTTGGAGCAGGGCCACGATCTGCTGTACTACGAGAACATCGAGGGCGGGCACGGGGGCGCCGCCGACAACAAGCAGGCGGCGCACATGTGGGCGCTCGCCTATACGTTCTTGTGGAACGAGCTGAAGTAGGCGGCCGTCAGGACGGCGGGACGTCACACCTGCGGGCCTCGTCGGCCACGTGGTCGTGGCGGTCCTGCACGTCCTCGACGAGCCGCTCCACGTGGCCCTGCCACTTGTCATAGGAGAGGTACGGATCGATCTGCATCTCCGCGTCGATCTGGGCGGCCAGCGACAGGATGTGCGCTTCGAGCGCGTCGGCGCCGGGATCCTCGGTGAGCGACACGAGCCGGTCGCAATACTCCGGCGCGTAGGCCTCGCGCAGGCGTCGTGGCAACACGGGGAGCGCCGCCTCCCAATACGGGCGCAGGTCGAAGATGCTCGTCCCCACCAGGTCCTGCTCGCTCTGGTAGAACGAGAGGTCGAGATCGTAGGGGTACACCACGAGCGGACCCTCCGGCGGGCGGTAGAGCATGAAGTTCTGGGCGGTGGCCGCCATGCCGTCCACATTGGTGAGCAGGATGTCGACCGCCATCTCGCTGATCCACTCCTCCACGTCGATCTTGCCCTCGACGCAGGCGCGGAGCTGGGCGTCGCTCACCCCGTTCTCCAGGCAGCCGAGCAAGGGGATGATGTCCGTCGCGAGGTCGTCGACGGTGGTGACGCCCTTTGGCTCGAATCCGTCGTACTCGCCCACGTCGTCGCCCCGGTAGTCGAGGCTCGTGCCCTCACAGTAGCCGGCCACCTTGTAGAAATGCCCGTCGGGGTTCCCGAAGTGGGTCCGGAGGTACGCCCGATCGTCCGCCTCCTCGACGAGCGGGAACACGCCGAGCGGCTCCCCGTTCACGACGAGCCACGCGTGGTTCGCGCGCGGCGCGGGCACGCCGGCGTCCCGCATCCAATCGAGCGCCGCCCGCTCGCGCAGGAGCGACGTGTCGCCCTCGGTGCCGAGCAGCGAGACCCGCTCCGCGCCATGGAACGTCTGGTCTACCAGCGACTCGAACGAGAGCTTGAACCCCCACCGGCTGCCGGCCTGGTAGTTGGATTTCTCGAGCGCGCTGTGCCCGCGGTACCGCACGCCCACGCGCGGCCAGCGCTCCTCGACGCCGGTGAGGGGGTTGGTGAAGGCGAGATCGGCCTCGAGGTAGCCTCTCTCGTCGCAGCTGTCGCCCTCCACGAGGGTCGCGAGCGCCGCCTCCCAGTCGTCCTCGGCAAAGGTGAGGGAGAAGATCGGGAGGACCTCGGACGCCCAGAGGGCGGCGGGATCCTCCAGCGACGCGTCCTCGGGCGCGGCCAGGAGCACCTCGGGCTCGTCGGAGCGGGGCTCCGGCCCCGGCGGACCCCCGATCGGGCCCAGGGTGGAGTCGGGCGCGGTGCAGGCAAGGAGGAGAAGGAGCATGAATGGAAGGTAGGATGAAACAATCGGACGGGAAGGGACCCCCGGCTGGGGTCGGGCCACGCCATCGGCTATGAGGCCGCGATGTTCACCCTCCTCCTCCTGGCCTGCGCTCCGGATGCCACCCCCGAGTGTGCCTGTATCAAGGACGATACGGACGCCGTCGTCGACACCGCCCCCGTCGACACGGATGACACCGATCCTCCCGACACCGCCCCCGTCGACACGGATGACACCGATCCACCCGACACGGCTCCCGTGGACACCGACGACACGGGTGACACCGACGACACCGTCGTCCCCCCGCTCCAGGTCTACCTGCTCGCCGGCCAGTCCAACATGGACGGCTACGGCTACGTGAGCGGGTTGCCGCCCTCCCTCCAGGTGGCCCAGCCGGATGTCCGGCTCTATTGGTCCGGCCTCGCCGCCTGGGCGGACCTCGGCCCCGCGTCCTACGGTTCATTCTACGGCGTGGAATACTTCGGCCCCGAGGTGACGTTCGGCCGGGCCCTCGCGGACGGCGATCCGGGCGGCAGCTACGCGCTGATCAAGCACGCGGTGGGCGGGACCGACCTGCTCTACTATTGGTACCCTGGCACCTACCGGGCCGACCCATCCCAGGGAGAGGGCTATCGGGCCTTCCTCGCGACGATCGACGCGGCCCTGGCCGAGCTCGACGCCGCCGGCACGGACTGGGAGATCGCCGGCATGATCTGGATGCAGGGCGAATCCGACGCGTTCGAGATCACGCAGGCGGAGGCGTACGGGGCCAACCTCACCACGTTCATCGCCCGCGTGCGGGACGATGTCGCGGTGCCCGACCTGCCGTTCTCCATCGGCAAGATCCACTGCCCGACGTGTGTGTACGGCGACATCATCCGCGCCGGGCAGGACGGCGTCGCCGCGACGGTGCCCCATGTCGTCGCGTTCGACACCAGCGACCTCCCCATCAACGCCGACGGCATCCACTACGACGGCTCGGGGATGCGCACCCTGGGCGAGCGATTTGTCCAATCGCTCGCGGGTGCGCCGCTCTCCGTCACACCCACCCCGGCCTTCACGCTCACCGGGGGGTTCAACTCGTACTACACGGGCAATTTCTTCCTCGGGTACAGCTTCACGATCGACCGGCCCATCACCGTGACCGACCTCGGCACCCTCGACTACGGACTCAACGGGCTGGCGTACGCCTCCGAGGTCGCCATCTACGACGCGGCGACCTCCACCCTCGTCGCGCGGACCACCGTCCCCGCGAACTCCTCGTCGCCGTCCGCCCCGTGGGGCGCGTGGCGGTACGCGGCGCTGGAGCCGCTCGACCTCGAGCCCGGCAGCTACGTCATCGCGTCGCAGGTGTACCTCGGCTCCGAAGATCTCTACATCTTCGACGCCGGGTTCAGCGCGGCGGCGGGGTTCACCTGGGTGGAGGGGCGCCACAAGGACTATGCGTCGGTGGGGTTGCCGACGTATGTCACGTCGTTGCCGGGGAATTGGTTCGGGCCCAACCTGCTCTACGTGGAGCGCTGATCGGTCAGTCCGCGATGATGGCGAGGGCGACCCCCGCGGGGAACCAATCGTTGCACTCGGGCTCGTCCTCGAGGTCGACGTCGTAGCCGCCGTGCACGAACCGGAATCCGTCCTGCTCCACCTCCTCGGCGTAGGGAACGGTGACAGCAACGCCCTCGACCACGACATCCATGTCGTATTTTGCGTACATCCCGCATCCGTCGTCTGTCGTGCAGCGGGTGTCCCCCGCGGTGACCTCCATCGGGCCCTCGGGGAGGGCCTCGCCGGCGCTGGCCTCCGCGACGATCAGCCGGGGGGCGTTGCTGGAGTCCGCGAGGACGAAAATGGCCTCTTCTGGGACGAACCCCCGGAAGGTGTGCTCGGCGGAGAGGATGACGGAATCGCCGACGGCGAGGAACGTGTCGGAGAGGCCGGGCACGTCCAAGGAGATGGTGTAGTCGAGCCCATCGGTGCCGCTCAACACGACCACGAGGCCCTCGCCGAGAGGGTGGTTGCCGACCTCCGCGATGCACGCCTCCGGACGCGGGCCCCTGCCGATCGACACCACCGTGCCTTCCATGTCAGCTTCCCGCGTGCCGAAGTCCTCGCCTGTCACGCCCCCTCCGCCAAAGCACACGGCGATGGCCGGGACCGTGAGGTCGGGGCAGGTGGCCTCCTCCTCGGCGGGGGTGTCGCAGGCGGAGAGGAGGGCGAAGAGCATGGGGGTTCTCATGGCTTCATCCTCGAATGCAAGCGGTGGTCCACGCGGACCACGCTAAGCTCTCCCGGAGGCTCAGTTGCAGCATCCCACGAAGGTGAACCAGGCCCCTGCCATCCGCCCCACGGCCCGGTTGGTGGCATTGGCGTTGGCGTTGGGCGCGATGGGCGGCTGCTGCCACGAGGTAGTGGACACCGCGTGTATCGATTGGGAGGAGCCCAGCTGTCCAGCCCCCGAGGTCATCGAGGGAGAGCACTTCGACGACACGTCCGTGAACAGCCCGGGGACGTTCTGGCCGGCGCACGAGTACCTGATCGACGGGGTGAGCCACACCGAGCCCGCGAAGTGTTGCTACGAGGTCACCCGGACGATTTGTACGGAGGAGCTCCATTGAGGCGCCGCTGTCTGCTTGCTCTCGTCGCCCTCCTGACGCTGTCGGACGCCGCGCGCGCCGCGGAGGGGAGCACGATCGTCGGCGTGCAGGCCAGCGTCGCCGGCGGGCCGTGGATCGGCACGTCCAACCAGGAGATCGATGCCGAGCTGGCCGGTGTCGACTGGCCGGAGCTTCCGGCCGTCGCGCCGGAATTCCAGGTTCGTTTCGGGCTCACCGTCTTCGACGCGACGCTCGACCTCCATTTCCAAGGAAATGACCAGCGCGTCGAGGGGACCTCGGACGAGAGGGAGGGGCTCGAACATCATCGCGTCGCGATCGGAGCGGACCTCGGGTATCGATTCCGGCTCGGGCGCATCTTCACCTTGAGCCCCTTCGTGGGCATCGGGTCCGTCACGTCCACCCTCTGCCTCGCCGGCCAACCCGACGCGACCTCCTCCCCGTCGAGCCCGCCCTTCGAGCAGGTCCTCAGGAACCCCGGCCTCGGCATGTGCCTGAAGTCCGCGGAGATTGGCCTCGACGCTGGGCTCGGGTTCGCCGCGAACATGCGGTTCGAGTTCGAGCGGCAGAAAGGTCAGGCCCTCGCCGGCTACCTGAGCGTCGGGCCGCGGGTCGGCTTCACGCAGCCCCTCGGGAGCGCCCGGACATGGGAGCAGGCCTCCTCCGAGCTCAGCGTTGACCTGCCGGCGTTCGAAGGTCCGAAAGCCCCGATGGCCGGCGTGTTCGTGGGGATCGAGGCGCAGTTCCGATTCTCCCTGGAAGCGGTTCCGTGAGCACCCCGTGTCAGCGAGCCGTACCCCCTCCCGGCTCGTCCGTGCCGATGCCGTGCTTCTTCATGAGCCGGTACAGCACGAATCGGCTGCGCAGGCCCATCGCTTCCGCGGCGACCGCCGCCCGGCCCCCCGCGGCGGCCAGCGCGGCCTCGATCGCCGCACGGTCCGGTGGGGCGGCCGCGGCGGCGGGGCTCAGCGACAGCTCGCCGCGGACCTCCGGGGTCAACGCGAGGTGATCGGCGGGGCTGGTGGTGATGGCGCGCCAGAGCAGCCGGTGCAGCTCACGGATGTGGAGCGTGTAGCGGTGGCGTACGAGGGCCTCCACGAGGTCGGGGTGAACCCGGGGGAGACCGTCGGCGCCAAAGAAGCGGGCGTACACCGCTGGGGTCTCCACCGCGGCACGCCGTAGCGCCGCCGCCAGCAGGAGAGGAACGTCGTCCGGGCGCGCGTCCAGCCCGGGCAGGAGGATGCGAGTGGTGAGACGCGCGAGGAAGTCGTGCTTCAACGCCTCGGGATCGCGGTTGGTCGCGGCGATGAGGCGCAGGTCGGAACGCCGGCTCCGCGACTCCCCGAGGCGCTGATACTCGCCACCCAGATCGAGGATCCGGAGCAGGTGCGCCTGCAGCGCGGAGGGCAGCTCGCCGATCTCGTCGAGGAAGAGCGAGGAGCCGTTCGCCTCCCCCACGAGGCCGGGCCGCTCGGGGCTGCCGACGTTCGGATAGTTGCGGGCGCAGCCGAACAGCTCGGCGTCGACGAGGCTCTCGGGCAGGGTCGCGGCGTTGCGCGACACCAGCGGTTTGCGCCCGCGCGCAGAGAGGCCGTGCAGCGCCTGGGCCGCCAACTCCTTGCCGACCCCGCTCGGGCCGGTGAGCAGTACGTGGTGAGGGCTCGCGGCCGCGAAGGCCAGCTCGGCCCGAAGGCGCCAGGCCGGGGCGCTCTCGCCGATCATGCCGAACGCGTCGGGGCCCCCGAACGGGAAGTCCACCGGCGGCAACAGGCCCGCGAGGCCGGAGAGCGGCTCCCGCCGCACCACCACCAGCACCACGGTGTTCCGGAGGGTGAGGGTGTCCCCCGGGCGCGCCTCCCCCTCGCCGCGCTCTTCTCCGTTGATCCGGAGCTTGCATCGGCCGATGTTCTCGACCCAGAGGTGTTGGTCGCCCTCCGGCCGTACGCGGACCTGGTCGCGCGAGATCCGCGGGCTCTGCAGGGCCTCGGCCGTGCCCGGCTGACCGGGGCGCCACCGTCGGAACCGCAACCGGTCCTCCTCCCAGGCCTCGCCTCCCCGCCCGAGCATCCTCGCGCCGTCGACGCGGGCCGACTCCCCCACACGATTCGGCTCGTCCAACGACCATGCGACGACCAACTCGAGGCGTCCGCCGTCGGTGGCGTCGCGGAGCTCCCAGGGAAGCTCTTGTTCCGTGAGGGTGGAGGAGGCAGGCACGCCCACGGATAACCCAGCGGGTTCCCAACCCGGGCAGATCCGGGCCCGTCGGCGGTTGCGGCCGCGGTACACGGGCCATAACAAGCAGAACTTGCGTCCGGCGCCGCCCACCGACGAGACCCTCGCGCCGAACGACAGCGAGGCGCCCGCGTGGGACGTGACGCCCGCGTCGGACGGCGGTCTCCGCGTGCCGAAGCGGGAGCGCTACGCGCTGCGAGGCGAGATCGCGCGGGGCGGCCTCGGGCGGATCCTCGCGGCGGAGGATCGGGAGCTCGGCAGGCCGGTCGCGCTCAAGGAGCTGCTCAACGACAGCCCCGGCAATCGCGCCCGGTTCCTGCGGGAGATCCGCTTCACCGCCCGTCTGCAGCACCCGGCCATCGTGCCCGTCTATGACGCGGTCATCACCGAAGACGGCGTGCTTCGCTACGCGATGAAGCTCGTGAGCGGCACCACCCTCGCCGAGGCCATCGCCGCCGCGGGCAGCCTGGACGAGCGTCTCGCGCTCCTGCCGCACGTCCTCGCCGTCGCCGACGCGGTTGCCTACGCTCACGCGCGGGGCGTCATCCACCGGGACATCAAGCCTCAGAACATCCTCGTCGGGAGCTTCGGCGAAACACTCCTGATCGACTGGGGGGTAGCCAAGGATCTGGGCGACGCCGAGGAGGATGCCGGCGTCGAGGCGGACTCGGAGGACGCGGGCCTGACGCGGGTGGGCGCGATCGTCGGCACCCCGGCCTACATGTCACCCGAACAGGCAAGGGGGGAGCCGGCGGATCGCCGCTCGGACGTCTACGCCCTCGGCGCCACCCTGTACCACCTGCTCGTCGGCCGACCCCCGTTCACCGCCGCCGCGGGCCACACCATCGAGGCCCTGCGCACCGGGCGCCTCCCGGCCCCCGTCGAGACGCTGGTGGCCGAGATCCCGCCCGACCTCGCCCCCATCGTGCGCCGGGCGATGGCGGACGCGCCCGCGGCCCGGTACGCCTCGGGCCAGGAGCTCCGGCAGGATCTCCAACGCTTCAGCACCGGCCAGCTCGTGGCCGCGCGGCGCTACACCCGCGCCGATCTCGTGCGACGGTGGCTCGCCCGCCATCGTGCCATCGTCGGGGTGGTCGTCCTCGCCCTGCTCGTGGTCATCGCGTCCGGCGGCGTCGCCACCGCGCGGGTGGTGGAGGAGCGGAACCTCGCGCGGGACGCGCAGGCGGTGGCCGAGGCGCGCAGCGACGCGTTGACGCTGGCCCACGCCGGCCGCAGCCTCGAGCCCGACCCCACCGAGTCCGCCACCTGGCTCGCGGCGTACCCCCCGGACGGCGTCGACTCCGACCGGCTCTTCGTCCTGGCGCAGGACGTCGTCTCCCGCGGCGTGGCCCGCGTGGTGGCCCGCCAGCCCGACGTCTCCTGCCAGACGGCCGTGTTCGCCGCGGACGGGCGCGCGGTCTTCGCGGTGGGCGAAGGAAGCGCGCGGGTGGACGCGCAGACGGGCGAGGTCTTGCGCGGCGCGACACCGGGCCAGGTGGACGTCGTCGTGCCGCTCGGCGCCGACGGCGCGCTGCTCGCCATGACCGCGGGGACGATCGCCCGGGTCGACGCCGCCGGCAAGGTCACCACGGTCACGACGCTGGCCGCCGCCCCCGCCAACATGGTGACCGATGGCGCCGTCGCCATCGTGGGGGACCGCGTGGGGGGGATCACCCGGCTCGATCTGGCGACGGGCACGACACGCCTCCTCGTCTCGACCCGCGTGCGCATCAACGGCCTGGCCCTGCACGGCACGTCGTGGAGCGCCGCCTCGGGGGACGGTTCGGTCTGGACCGGCCCGCTCGACGGGGGCCCGGCACGCGCCCGCTTCCAGAGCGCCACCCCGCTCCTCCAGCTGGTCGCCCTCAGCGACGGCACGCTCCTCGTCGGCGACAGCGCCGGCGTGGTCACGCGCATCGCCGCCGACGGTCCCCCGCGGGTCCTCCTCCAGCTCGCCGGTCCCGTCCGCCTGCTCGCCGTGGGGAACGACGATCGGCTCCTCGTCGCCGCCGATGGCAACGGCACCCTACGGGCGGTGGATCTCGACTCCGGCATCACCACCGCGCCGCCCTGGCCCGAGGCCCTCGTGCTCGGCGTCGACGTCGCGCCGCAGGACGGGATCGTCGCCGCCAACCTCGAGGACGGCACCCTGCACGCGTGGCGGCCCGCGACCGGCGAGGTGCAGACACGGCGGGGGCGGAGCAAGGTGGCCGGGCCGGTGGCGTTCTCCCCCGACGGCGCCTCCCTGGTGACGTGCGCGATGGACAGCAGCGTGCGGATCTGGCCGACGCCGAGCCTCCGGGGGGCGGTGCACCGAGGCCACACGGGGCCGATCTTCCATCCGATCTTCCTGCCCGACGGCCGGGTGGCCACCGACAGCGACGATCAGACGGTGCGCATCTGGCCGGCCGCCACCAGCGAGGCGCGGGTGCTCCAGGGGCACAGCGACCGGGTCTACGGCCTGGAGGCGAGCCCCGACGGGCGCCACCTCCTGAGCGCGTCGAATGACGGCCTCGCCATCGTGTGGGACACGACGACCGGCGAGAGCCACGTGCTTCGGGGACACGACGGCCGCGTTCGGCGGGCGATCTTCACGGCCGACGGCCAGCGCGTCCTGACGGGCGGTCGCGACGGCACGCTCCGCTCGTGGTCCCTCGACGGAACCCCGCTGCGGGTCGCCCCGGCGCACCCAGGCGGCGTGCACTGGCTGACCCTGGACGACGACGGCGGGAGCGTCTGGACGGTCGGCAAGGACCGCGCCCTGCGCCGCTGGGATCCCGACACCGGAGCGCTCGACACCGTCGCGACGGGCCTCGGATTGGAGGGGGGGCCGATGCAGCGGACCTTTGCGCTGCCGGGCCAGCGGATCCTCACCTGCACCGACGAACACACGGTGGTCATCGTCTCGGCCGACGGCCAGCTGCAAACCTTCGCCGCGGCCGACGAGGTCCAGTGCCCGTCCATCCAGCTCTCGCCGGACCGCCGCCTCGCCGTAGTGCCGGTGGGGCCGAAGCCCTGGCTCCTCGACCTGGAGACCGGGGAATGGCGCGCGCTGGCGGGGCTCCCCGACACCATCCACGCCGTCGCGTGGTCGCCCGACGGCCGCCTGCTCGCCCTCGCGGGCCTCGACGGCACGGCGCGCGTGTTGCGCATCTCCGACGGCGCGGTCGGCATCGTGGCGCGGAGCGAAGGCGGCATCCTCGGCGTGGCGTTCTCACCGGATGGACGCCGGCTCGCGGCGGGAGGCATCGACCACCTCCTCTGGGTGGGGGCGATCGACGAGGCGGCGCTGTTGCCCCGCGATCCGACGGCGTTGCGCGCGCGAATCGCGGGCCTGACCCACGCGAAGTTCGACGACGCGGGCCTGTGAGCCGCCGGTCACGCGTCAGTGGCGCCAGGCCGAGACGACCACCAGCGGGTGCCCGTCTACGGTGAGGGCGCACGCGGGCCCGAGCGCGACGACGGCCACGCCCTCCGGCAGGTCCGGGACCCCGCCCGGATCGACGGGGATGGGGCGCAGGCCCGCGGCGCGCAGCCGGCGGGACCAGTCGGCCGCGGGCGCGTGGCGTTCCACGCGGGCGGCCCCCTCGCCGACCACGACGTTGTGGATCTCGCGGCCGAAGAACTGGCCTTCGATGACCGCCCGCGCCGCCGGGCCCGCGGGCAGGCACCGGTCGAGGACCTGGAAGACGAGCCCGTAGTGGTGGAGAGCGGCGTCGAGACGGTCGGGGAAGGCGGGCGCGTCGTGGTCGGCCTCCGGCTCACAGAGCACGATCGCGTCGGCGCCGGTGGCGGCGAGGCGGCGGAGGGTGTCGTCGCGGTCGGCCGCACCGGTGTGGTGCAGCGCGAACGCGGCGTTGATGGTGAGGCATTCGCCGTGCCGCGCCGCGGGCAGGTCGACGTCTTCGATTCGGCCCGGCAGGGCGGTGAAGGTGAACGGAACGCCGCAGGCGGCGGCCACCCCGGCGAGCCGGGCGCCGACCGCATCCAGGGCGGCGGCGGGGTCCGATCCGGGGGCGGGCAGATCGATGCCGACGAGGTGCAGGCGGGGGGCCCCTCCGGGCCGCCGGCCGAGGTCGCGGAGCAGGGGCTCCCACTGGCTACCCAGGCCGAGGCCGATGTCGAGGATGCACACGGAGGCGGCATCGCCGATGGCGGCGAGGTGGGCGGCGTTGGCGGCGTGGTGGGCGAAGCGGACGAGCGGGGTGTCCCGGACGAACACCTCGAACGCGCCGAGCATCTCGGCGGGGCCGGCGGCGCCGCCGTAGAGGTTCCCGATGTCGGCGGCGGCGCCCTGGCGGCGGGCGAGCAGGGCCCCCACCACGAGGCGCGCGAGCCGCTCCCGTGGGCCGGAGGGCGCCTCGGTGTCGGCGAGCAAGGCGTCGAGCGATTCGCCGACTTCGGGATCGCGCGCGGCGAGCAGGCGCCCTGCCGCTTGGACGCGCTCCAGGATGTCGGGTTGGGTGGTCAGCATGACACGTCCAAATCAGAAGGTTCAGTCAACAGACAGGGAGGTCAGCGCGCGATGGATCCGCTCGACCCCGCGTTCGAGCTCCCCCATCGACGCGGCGAAGGAGAGCCGTACGTAGCCCTCGCCGCCCGGGCCGAAGCCGACCCCGGGTACGGTCGCCACGCCCGCGGCGCGGAGGAGATGCCAGGAAAATGCCTCCGAGCCAAGGCCGGTGCCCTCCACGTTCGCGAACACGTAGAAGGCGCCCGCCGGCCGAGCACAGCGGATGCCGGGCATCGCCGCGAGGCTGTCACACAGGAAGTCACGACGTTGCCGGAGCGTGGCGACCATGCCGGCGATGTCGCCCTCGGCGCTCCGCCGATACGCGGTGACACACGCCATCTGCGCGGGTGTGCTCGGGTGGGTGCAGGTCGACAGGCCGATCTTGGTCATGGGGGCGATGTGGGCGGCGGGGCCGGCCGCGAACCCGATCCGCCAGCCCGTGACCGCGAAGGTCTTCGAGGCGCTGTGAATGGTGATCGTCCGCTCGGCCATCCCCGGCAGTGACGCCGGGCTCGTGTGGGAGTGCCCGTCGAAGCGGATGTGCTCGTACACCTCGTCGGAGAGCACGAGCAGATCGTGCTCGCAGGCCAGGGCGGCGAGGGCCTCCAGCCGCGCGCGGTCGATCACTCCGCCGGTCGGGTTGCCGGGCGAGTTGAGCAGCAGCACGCGGGTGCGCGGCGTGATGAGGCGGGCGATGTCCTCGACCCGCGGCGTGAACCCCTCGGAGGCGTGCAGCGGGTAGAAGATCGGCACACCGCCGGCGAGCTGGGTGGACGCGATGTATTGGGGCCACCCCGGCGAGGGCAGGAGCACCTCGTCGCCCGGGTCGACCGTGGCCTGGAGCGCCTGGTAGAGCGCCCCGGTCGCCCCCGCGGTGACCAGCACCTCGGTGGTGGGGTCGCGGCGAACCGCGTTCTCTCGCTCGAGCTTCTCGGCGATGGCCTCCCGCAACGCCATCAGGCCGCTGAAGGAGGTGTAGTGCGAAGAGTCCCGCCGCAGCGCGTCGATGTGGGCCTCGCGCAGCCAGGCCGGCGGCCCGAAGTCGGGCTCGCCCACCTCCAGCCGCACCACGTCGTCCATGCGGGAAGCGGCCTCGAAGATCGCGCGGATCGGCGGCATCGGCATCTGGCGGGCGCGGGTCGACACCGCGTGGCGGGGCTCGATCACGAGCGCGCCTCGTCCGGCACCGGGCCCGCGGGGCGGCGGTAGATACGAGCGCCCCCCTGGGTCAGCTCCCCGCGCGCCTCGGCCACGTGGGTGAGGTATTCGACCACGCTCGGGAGCCGGGTCGTGAGCGCATGGGTGCGGGCGCGCACCTGGGCGAAGGCGGCTTCGGCGCGGGTGGGGTCGGCGCTGGCGACAGCGGGCTGGGGCCCCTCGGGGACGTAGCCGAGGCCGAGGAGCATGACCGAGTAGGAGTAGGCCTCGAAACCGTGGTACGCGGGGTTGACGCTCATGGCGTCGGGCAGCCGGTGCTTCCACAACGCGAGGCGATCCGCCAGGGCGGGGGAGATGGCGATCTCCTTCGTCGCCTTCCAGAACGGCGTGTCCGCGCGGGTGCTCGCGTAGTAGTGCAGCGTCAGGAAGTCACGCACGCCGTCGATACACTCGCCCACGCCGCGGTTGTAGCTGCGGATGAGGCTCGGGTTGAACGACAGGTCGGGGAAGTGGCTCACCAGCTGCTCGATGCCGTGCTGAATGAAGAAGATGCCGGTGGACTCGAGGGGCTCGACGAACCCGCTGGAGAGGCCGATGGCGACACAGTTCTTCACCCAGGCGTTCTCGCTCCGGCCGATGCGCATCCGGATGTGGTTGGCCTTGAGTCCTTCGGCGGCGGGCCCGAGGTGCGCGCGCAGCTCGGCTTCGGCCTGCTCGGGGGTCGCGAAGCGGCTCGAGTAGACGTAGCCGGTGCCCTTGCGCCCGTAGAGCGGGATGTTCCAGACCCAACCGGCCGAGAGCGCGGTGGCGCTGGTGTAGGGCCGGATGCCTTCGGCCTCGATGTCCTCGGGCACCTGCATGGCGACGGCGCGGTCGCAGAGCAACGTGTCGTTGAAGGAGATGAACGGCGTGCCGAGCGCCTTGTTGATGAGCAGGCCCGCGAAACCCGTGCAGTCGATGTACAGGTCCGCCTCGAGCGCGCCGTTGTTCTGCGTCTGCACGTGCCCGATGGCGCCGTCGGCGCGCAGGCCGACATTGGTGACGTCGTCGAGGATGTGCCGGACGCCCGCGGTGACGGTGCGCTTCATCAGGAACCGCGCGAGGAGCGAGGCGTCGAAGTGGTAGGCGTAGGGGTATTGGATCTTGTGGTCGCCGAGCGTGTTCTTCCGGTCGATGTGCTCACGCTGGAACGCGTGCTGCACGCTCGGATCGAACACCTCGCCGTCGAGGAACCGCGGGGACCGCTTGTTCTCGCAGAGCTGCGGGATCGAGAAGCACATCTGGTCGAAGGGCTTGTCCTTGTGCAGACGCAGCCACCACTCGGCGAGCGAGAAGCCGTCGACGGTCTCGTACCGCTGGAAGGGGTGGTAGAAGTCCCGGCCCGCCGCGTTCCAACCCGAGAAACGGATTGCCATCTTGTAGGAGGCGTTGCACTCGGGCATCCAATCGCGCTCTTCGAGGCCCAGGTAGTCGAAGAAGAGCTTGATCGTGCTGAAGGTGGCCTCCCCCACGCCGATGGTCGGCACCCGGTCCGACTCGACCAACGTGATGTTGACGCCGGCGGGCAGCGCGCGCTGCAGGTAGGCGGCGGTCATCCAGCCGGAGGTCCCTCCACCGACGATGAGGACATTGCGAATAGACTTGGACATCGAGTGCTCCGGGTTCGAAGGTTGGGTGCGTGTGCGCCGTTCGAACCAGGGAGAAGCAAGGGTCGTGCCATGGCTGCGGCCACAAAAAAGCCGCTTGGAACCGTGCGTGGGGCCCGTCGATGGTTGTGCGCGCACAACCTGAGCACGAGCCCGCACGACGTTGTGCGGCCTCGGAGGGGGGCTCGCTCCGGCGGCGTGCGGGCGCCCCGCGCGGACGCGGGCAGGTCGGCTCCGGGCGCGCGGCTTGCGCCGCTTGGTCGGCCGGGCCGTTCATCCGCGTGCTCGGGTCACCGGCGCGCCCGGCCGGACCAGCCGCCGGGGGCGGCTGCCCTCCGCGCCCTTGGCGCAGAACCCCCGGCGCAGGCCCCGCCTTCGTCCGCCACGGACGAAACCCGCCTACCTGTTCGACAGGTCCCCCGACTTCGTCCGCCATACGGACGAAACCCGCGTACCTGTTCGACAGGTCCCTCGACTTCGTCCGCCACACGGACGAAACCCGCCTACCTGTTCGACAGGTCCCTCGACTTCGTCCACCACACGGACGAAACCCGCGTACCTGTTCGACAGGTCCCTCGACTTCGTCCACGGGCCTCGCGGTGCGGGGATCGCGCGGCAGCCGCGCCCTCGCTCGCCCCGGCGGTGAGGGTCCGCAACCAAGGGATTCGGACCGGTGGACCTGATGGGTCGAGCGGTCTTCGGCGAGGGGAACGGGCTGTTCGTGGTGGCGCGATCCGCTCCTTGCGCCACTTGAGTTGGCGCAAGCCGTTCGTTGCGCCACTTGAAGTGGCGCAATACCGTTCAGTGGGACGCGAAGATCCGGAACGCGCGATAGTATCTGGGTAGATAGAGCATTCGCGTTGAGCTGTTCGCGGGTTGCGCCACCGCTGTCGCTCTGTCAGATGACGGCCAGTTCTTCGACGGAGCGGCGTCCTTCGGGCGAGAGAGTCCACAGTCGCGCGGTCGACAAGCACGCCAATGCCGACCGAGCCGTCCCCGGCGAGCGCGTTGCAGACGAGCACGTGGATGCCGACCGAGCCGTCCCGCGCCGCCTCGCGTCCGTCAACTCACTCGTAGACCTTCGCGGCCGCGAGCATCTCCGCGACGGTGCTCCAGCTGGGAGTCTCGGGTACCGCTTCGCCCATGTTCCGGTAGAAACCATCCATTCCTTCTACCCAGTACGCGAGCGCGGTCAGAAAGCTGTGAAGGTCGGCGTTCTCCCAAGTCTCCGGATGGCGCTTGAAGTCTGCCGCCATCTCCTCGATGAAGGTGGCTAAGCTTTGCTGGTCGACGACGCCCGCCGTCCGTTCGCGAGCAACAAAACCCGGTGCCGGCGTTTCGGGCGGGTCAGAGGCAACCACAGTACGACGGTCTCGGGCGTGCGACAGGTGATGGCGGTGCTTTTCGAGGATTCGGCGAAGAAAGGGCGTGACGAGCCACTGTGCATTGTGGTTCTCGCTTTCTGGAACAGACCAGTACCAAACGGAGTACGCGTGCAGGTCGATGTTGCGGTCGAGAGCGTCCAGGGCGCACTGCCAGCGGGCGTCGAACCCAATGCTGCGTCCGAGGTCCTCGAACGACTGGAGGATCATCTCCATCAGAGTGAACCTCTCGTCGTCGCAGAGCTCGCCCGATTCATAGGCGTCGAGGAACTCGTCGAGCCGTTCGGCATCAGCCACCTCCCACGGCCAGTCCTGCATTTCGGGGCTGTTCGGAAGGCCGAACCGTTTCGCGAGGGAGTCGATCGCGGCGGCGGACGGAAACCTCCAGAGGTGCTCGGGTACTGACATGGCCGCTCCCTAACCGCCCGGGCGGCGTCTGCAGCGGTCGCGGCGCCTCCATAGCGGCCGTAGGAGGTGGGATCAGGCATGAGCGGGAGCAAGGTTGGCTTGAAGGATGACGCTCTGTCAGATAACGCGAAGACGACTGCTGACGTGCGAGGCAGCCTCCGCGCGTCCCCGCGCGGGCTATCTTGGCCGCCGTCCCCCCGGCGTCTGCGACGGGGGGCGCATGTCCCGGGCGCCCTCGACACCCTTGAGAACCACCGCGATGCTTCGGGCGCCCGGGCCAGTTCCGCCGTCCCCGGCGGAACTGAGCAGCACATCGGCCAGTTATTCGAAGGCGTGCGATCCCGACGGGCAGGTGCGACCCTCACGGTCCCTGTGGCGCCACACGACACGGCCCCGCGCCTTCTTCGGCGGATGGTACGTGCATAGTTAGCCTTGCGTGTTGATGAACCTCATGCTGCCGCACACCAACCGGAAGGCTGCGTGATCCGCGTGTAGCTCAAGATGCTCTACCCCCTCTACTTCGATAGTTCCGAGCACAAGTCGATACGGGCCGCCTTGGAGGTTCCCTTCAAAACGAACACAGTCGAGGCACAGGAGTTTTTCGTGGATTGGATAGGCACCGCGATGGAGCGCCAGTACCATCCGGTGATGGGTAATCCCGTACTCCATCACCCACACGTACCACTGCTCCTGCCGCTCCAGGCTTGCACGCACCGCATCGAGGTGAGGATCGTTCGACACGGAAGCACCCGGCTGCTTGTAGAGCCGCGGAGCCTAACTCGCCCAGCGAAAAGGTGAACCTTCGCCGCGAACGCGCTTTCCTGCTTTCGCGGGCACGCCGGCGTGTCGGCCATGGTGGTCGCCGTACGCGGCGGTAGGAGCGGCGCGCGCTCATCAGGCCTCGGTTAGCCCTGGGTTTGCGCCGGTACTTCCGAGCAGTGAGTGCCGGTGCGGCACGGACTCCGGGAGCGGCAGGCCCGGGGCTTCACGCCATCTTCGGCGGGGAGGCTCACGGAGGGCGATCCCGATGCGTGAAGGGGAGGAGGGAGCGTGCACGTGGCTTGAGTCAACACGCTGATCTGGAGCGGCGCGGACTGGGGTGATCGACTTTGACCCGAAATGCGACTATACTTCGGACCTGAAGAGAGGTCATAATGCGCGCGATCAGACCGAGCGAGGACGTCATCCCGGTGACCGAGCTCAAGGCTCATCTGTCCGAGGTGGTTCGGCAAGTGGAGGAGTCGGGTCGTCCTGTCATCCTGACCCGTCATGGCCGGGGCGTGCTCGTGCTGATGTCGGTCCACGACTACGAGGAGATGCAGGACGTGCAGGAGCGCGCGGAGCTCCAGCGTGCGGTCGAAGCGGCAGAGCGTGAGATTGCGGAGGGGAAGTTCGTGGAGGGCGAGGTGATGGAGCGCAAGTTGGAGAGGCTCGCGAAGAGTGCCCGGTAGGCGCAAGATCCGATGGGCGCGGCTGGCGGAGCGGGACTTCGACCGGGCCCACGGGTACTGGGTCGAACAAAGTCCTCGCACGGGGGCCCGCTTCGCGGCGAGCACGCTCGCGGCTGTACGGGCGATCGGCGAGAACCCGGACCTGGGTTCGCCCGTACTGGAGCTTGAGCCGCCCGGTGCGTACCGGGCTCGGCTCGCGGGTCCCCTCTACCGCGTCATCTTCCGTGTTGAGGGAGACGTTGTCTCGATCATGCGGGTGTGGGACACCCGCCGCGATCCGCAGGGCTTGGTAGTGGACGACTTGGAATCACCCTGATCGCTACTACCTCCGAGGCCGAGGCATCGATTGAGCCGGTGGCGTAGGAGCGTCTTTCGAGGAGGCCGCAAGGTCGCCCGCCGAGCGTAGCGGTGGGAGCGGCGCGCTACGACGTATGGTGCGACTCGCCCGTCACCATTGGCGCCGGTTCTACCGCGGAGCGAGAAACGGTGCCGCGCGGCCTCCGGGCGAAGCAAGGCCGCCTCGAACTTCGTAAAGTGGTGGCCGGGGGATTGCACGCTTTCGGAGAACCACCTCCTATCCGCCCCCGCTCATCCGCCATCCCCGACTCCTCCCCTTCGCCGCCGCCGCCCCCCCTCCCCCGCGCGAGGCCTCCGCCGGGCGGCCGCTCGGCGGCCGGTCCCGCCCACGTCCGCGTGGGCGGACCGAGCGAAGCGAGCCCAGAGGAGGCCGACCGCCGGCGGCCTCCGCCGGCGGTCGCGCCCAGATCCAAGTCAGGGAGCCCCCCGACTACCCCAACCGCGCCTCCAACGTGATCGTCACCCCCGCCAGCGCCTTGGACACCGGGCACGTCTTCTTGGTCTCCTCCGCGATGGTCTGGAACTGCGCCGGGTCCGCGCCGGGCACGACGGCGAGGGTGGTGAGCGCGATGGTGGTGATGGCGAAGCCGGCGGTCTGCTTCTCGAGGGTGACGGCGGCAGCGGTGCCGACGCTCGTGGGCTTGAGGCCGGCGCGCTCGAGGGCGCCGGTGAGGGCCATGGAGAAGCAGCCCGAGAGGGCGGCGCCGATGAGCTCCTCGGGGTTGCTGCCGGGTTGGCCCTCGAAGCGGGTGGAGAGGGAGAAGGGCGCCTCGGGGGCGTGGGCGGGCTTCATCGCGCCCTTGCCGTCCTTGAGGCCGCCGTTCCACTGGGCGCTACCGTTGCTGATGCTCATGAGAGGCTCCGTTTGGTTGCACGCCTCTTTAGCCCGCCTCCTATGCGCCGGCCTCCAAACTCCGCATGGCCACGGCGCACGCCCGGAACACGCGCCCGAGACGGGTCTGGTCCTCGATCATGGGGAGTTTGGGCCACGTAGCGCGCTCTCCCTCCCGGATGAACAGCGCGAGGTCGGCGCGGGAGGGATTGGAGACCACTTTTCGTAGCAATTCGGAACGGAAGCGCGGGTGGATCTCGATGTCGCCGCGGTAGTCCTGGGTCATGAGTGCGTAGGCGCGGTCGGCGGCCTGGCGGACGGGGCCGCTCCAGGCGGGGGTCAGGCGGCGCGCGACGTCGGCGGTGTAGGCGCCCTGGGTGCGCGCGGTTGCGGTCGCGACGCCGGCCACGGCGGGAACGACGCCCCGCTCGCCCTGCTTGCCGACGAACAACGTGACATGCGGGTTGGTCTGGCTGACGATGAAGTGGTTGACGTTGTGGAGGCGGGCGAGGCGGAGCTTGGGGAGGTCCCCGTAGATGGAACCGTCGACCCAACGCTCGCTCGGGACGTAGGGGACACGGCTGCCGTCGGGGCCGCGCGCGTCGAGCACCACGGGCGGAAACAAGCCGGGGAGCGCGCTGGATGCGAGGGCGGCGCTCGACACGAACACGTCGGGCGAGGTGAGGTGGGAGAGGACGCGCGGCTTCTGGCGGGTTCGTGTGGGGGACACGGAGATGTTCAGCGCGCGGCCGCTGCGTTGGTAGGCCTCGGCGAAGGTCCACTCACCCACGTTGTGACGGAGCACCTCGAGCAGGCGCTCGGGATCGAGGACCGCGCCCGCTTCGAGCGCGCGGCGGGGAGAGACCGGCAGCAGGCCGTCGAGCCGGATGCTGTCGGTGTCGGCGAACATCTGCGCCAGCTCCGCATCCGTACGCGTACACGCGCCGGCCGCGATCATCGCGCCGGTGCTGGCACCCGACAAGATGTCGGGGAGGACGCCGTCCTCGAACAGCGCCTTGACCACGCCGAGGTGGTGGAACCCCCACGTCGCGCCGCCCGACAACATCAGCGCGGAGCGGCCGTAAACCTGCCACGCGTCCTTGAACCGTTGGCCCTTGTCACCCGGGGTGAGGCCGACGACCGGGTTGGACACGACCCAACGGAGCGCGGCCTCGACCTCGTCGAGCCACGCACGCACGAGGTGTTTGGGGCCGGCGAGCGCGGTGACGTAGAGCTCGTGCGCCGCGATGTCGGCCTGGTGGCGGTACACCGTGGCGGTCAGGGCGTCGACGAGGCCGCGACCGTTCCGAGCGAGCCGCAAGCGCCGCAGATCGGCGACATCCTTCTCGACGAGCTTGTGGTCGTAGTAGACGCTGGCGCCGTCCTCCCGCCACTCGGCGGCGCCGGTGAGCTGATCGTGGGCCTCGGCGGCCTCCTTCCACGCGGTGTAGGAATCGGCGGCGTCGAGGGCGGCGACGGCCTCGCGGAGGTTGCGACGGGTGGCGGATGCGCGGAACATGGCTGGTTTCGGGAGTACCCGACCGTCGGGGAGGTGTCGAGGGAGCTGTCGAGGGCGCCGCCGACACGCCCGCCCCGCGCTATCGTGGCCGCTCGCTCCGGAGCCTCGCGTGTCCACCACCTTCTCCCTCCGCCTGACCCGCCCGCCGACGCGTGACGCGCTCACCACGCTCTGCGACGAGCCCGATCTCGGCTGGTCGGACGAGGTCGCGACGCCGTGGCCCGACCGCACGTTCACCCACGTGCACCTCCCCGGCCTCTCCACGCGCGGGCTCGAGCTCGGGCCCGAGGGGGGTGCGTTCACAGTGCGGGTGCTGTCCAACTCGGCGCCGGAGGAGCTGGCGATGGCGGTACGCCTCGTGGCCGGGCTGGCGCGCAGCGAGAGGTGCACGATCCAGCAGGACGGCGAAGGCGCGATGGACGCCGACACCTTCGAGGCGAAGTTCGACGCCGCGTGGATCGCGAAGACCGTGGAGCAGGACTTCGCCGCGCTCGTGGCGATGGCCGCCGACCGGGTGGTGTCCCTCCCCGGCCCCATCCGCGACACGACGTTCGGCCCCGCCACGCTCGCGCGGGTGCCCGCCACGTCGGACGCCCTGCTCCGCGTGATGCGCGATGTGAACTATCCGAACGGGCCCGACGGCGACGAGAGCGACGAGGGCGAGCTGTACGTCTCCAAGGGGATCCGCGTGGCGCGGGACGGGCGCGAGGTGGTGATCCACGCCCTCACGTCGGGCGTGTCGTATTTCCTATCCAAGTGTGACGTGTACGCGCTGATGGACGTCCCGGCGCTCCACATCCCCGCGACCGAGCTGCTCCGCCTCGCGCCCGACCACGTGACGCCGGTGGACGAGGTGTGCGTGCGCCTGCGCGCGATGGAAGACGACGCCTGGGCCGAGCTCCTGGAGCGCGCCCGCCCGCTCGGCCACGAGGATCCGTTCGAGGCCGCGCCCCCCGACGACCGCGCCCGGCCCGCCGGCACGCTGCTCCCCCTGCTCCGGCCGCCGAGCTGGCGCGCCCGCGACACCGCCGCGTTCCGGCCGCTGCTCACCAGCATGGTGACCATCCCCCACATGCCGCTGGTCTCGATCGTGTCGGACACCCCCGTCGCGACCGCGAGCATGCCCGCCGGGCTCTGGCCGGGCGCCGAGACCGCCACGTTCGAGGTGTCCGAACAGAACGCGGTCGCCAACCTCGACCGGCTCGACCTGCCGTTCAAGGAGGAGGCGGAGGCCGGCGCGGTCACGAGCCTCACCGCCATCGGCGAGTACGCCGCCGAGCTGCTCCTCTCCAAGCGGCGCCTGGACGAGGCGCACCAGAAGCTCGGACCGCTGATGGTCGCGTCGACGCCCGTGCGCGGGCTCCTGCGCCTGCAGCGTGGCGACGACGTACAGGGCACCGGGCGGCTCGTGGAGTGGGCGCAGCGCTGCTTCGACGACGCCGGCCGCCGCGCCACCGGGCAGCCGGGGCTCACCCCGCTCGTGTTCGGCGTGGTCGACGGAAAGGTGGCCGCGCTGGTGCAGGCGCGTGCCGACGGCAGCGGGGACGAGAGCATGGAGATGGAGGCGCCCGTTCCGCGCGGGGGCGAGCCGGTGGGGAAGAGCAACCGCACGCTGCTCGTCGTCGTCGCGGTGGTGATCCTGGTGGTGTTGGCGGCGGCCTACGCGCTGGCGGGGTGATCCTTCGGCCGCCACGCCCCGTACACCTCCCGTCCGGATAGACGCTGACCGTGCTCCTCCTGCTCGCGCTCCCCGCCCTCGCGCACGTGCCCTTTCCGCGCGGCACGATGACGATCACCGAGGTGCACGCGGGGCCCGCGGCGGACGGTGGGCAATGGTTCGAGGTGCGCAACAACTCGACGTCGGGCCAGAACCTGGTCGAGCAGGTGTTCACCGACGCGGACGGGGACACGTTCCAGGTCACCCTCATCTACATCGTGCGCGCGGGTGAATACGCCGTGTTCGCGAGCGCGGACAGCACCGTGGTGGCCGACGTGACGCTGCCCGCGGGCTTCGACCTGCGTCCGGACGCGGGCGCGGTTGTGCACAGCGACATCACCGGGGTGGTGGACGAGGTGGTGTGGGATGCAAGCTGGGCGGTCTCCTCGACGAGCGCGCACCAGCTTGGCTTGGCCGTCGCGTCGAACGAGTGGGCCAACGACCTGTCGACCAACTGGTGTGGGGGCGTCGGCACGCCCGGCGTGGAGAACGAACACTGCCCCGGCGCCGACACCGACGACGACGGCGACGGCTGGTCCGAGCGCGACGGCGACTGCGACGACACCGATGCCGCCGTGTTCCCCGGCGCGGTGGACGGGCCGGACGCGCCCGACGACGGGGATTGTGACGGGGTGCGGGACGAGGACGTGCCGGTGGATACCGGGGGGGACTCGGGGGATACGGCGGGGGACTCCGGCGACTCTGGGGATACGGCTGGGGATACGGGCGAGACGGATTCGGGTGACACGGATTCGGGTGACACGGATTCGGGCGACACCGATTCGGCCGAGATCGATCCCGTCGATTCGGGGGACATCCCAGGAGACGGCCCCGCCTGTGCGCCCGGGTGTGGAGGCTCGGCCGCGGTGCTCGTTTGGGTCGGGGTATTGGGGGCGTGTCGGCGGGGGCGTCGGGTCGTGCCGTAGGGCCCCCCGGCGGCGCGGACGCCGCCGTCGCCCCTCTCCGGGCGCGCGCTGCGCGCTTGGTCCGCGGCCCCGCCCTTCCGGGCGGCGCGGCGGGACCGCCGGCCGGGCCGGCGCCCTGCGAGCGGCTGGGGCAGGGACCCATGCCCCTCCCAATGAACGAAGTCCAGGGTCATGTACCGGTGAACGCCGCAACCAGCGCGATCTGCGCGGTCGCCTTACGGACCAAGCGTCATTTTCGCGCGCAGCAGTAGCGTGTGGCCCATGGTTTTGCTCATTCACCAGGACATGACTCTGGAATAGCGGCGTTCAGTGGCACATGACCCCGCTCCAGGCCCGGTGCTCCACGAACCGCCCCCCCCTCGCCCGCGCCCTCTCCGCTCCGGAACCCTTGGCGTCTTGGCGCCTTGGCGGTTCACCCCTCCGGAGCCCCCCGCCCCGCCCTCCCCGCCGCCGCAGCGGCCGCGTCCGCGCGGACCGTCTGCCCAGCTCCCCTCGCTACTGACCCCTACCCGAGCAACAGCACCGGTCCCGCCGCTCCGAATCGGGTACGTTCTCCGTTCCCGTGATCTCCTCCTCCTGCCCCTCCTGCGGCTCTCCCCTGACCTTCCGGTCGGGCGCGGCGCTCACCGCCGTCTGCGCGTCGTGCCAGTCGTGCGTGGTCCGCGAAGGGGACGTGCTCAAGGACTACGGCAAGGTCGCCCGCTTCCAGCGCGATCTTTCGCCGATCCAGCTCGAGGCGCGCGGCAACCTCGACGGGCGGAGCTTCCGCGTGGCGGGCGTGCTCCGCAAGGCGCGCCAAGCCGTGCGCTGGAACGAGTGGTACATCACCTTCGACGACGGGGGCGACGGCTGGATCGGTGAGGGCAACGGCCAGTGGTTCGCCTATGGCGAGCGCGTCGAGGTGCCGAGGGGGACGGTTCCGTCGGGCGGCGCGGGCGCCAAGATCGCGGTGGGCGACGGGAAGTGGATGGTGATGGAGGATGCGGTGGCGTCCGTCGTGGCCGCCGAGGGGAGCCTCCCCTTCCCCGTGTACCCCGAAGAGACAGGGCGGTACCTCGACCTGCGGGAGATCGGCGGCGCACGCGTGGCGACGCTCGACTTCGCTGACGACCCGCCGGTGTTGTGGCTCGGGCGCGACGTGACGCTCGTGCAGCTGCAGATGGAGGGCCTGCGCGCGTTCGCGGGCTGGTCCGATCCGGTGCTGGTGCACTTCGCCGGGCCCGAGGTCACCGCGGTGCGCTCGCTGCGCTGCCCCAACTGCGGCGGCACCCTCGAGGTGCGCGCCCCCGGCGACACGCAGCGCGTGGGCTGCCCGTATTGCGCCTCGGTGGTCGGGGTCGACTCTGACGGGGACCTCGCCACCGCCGCGTTCATCGCGCGCGCCGAGAAGAACGTCATCAAGCCCGCCCTCCCGCTGGGCACGCGCGGCACCCTCCGCGGGCTCGACTGGGTCGTGATCGGCGCGATGGTCCGCTACGTCGTCGACGAGGGCGAGTGGTCGTGGACCGAGTACCTGCTCCACAACCCCTACCGCGGGTTCGCGTGGCTGGTGGACGACACGCAGCGCCACTGGAGCTTCGTCGAGCCGCTCCGGGGGGACGTGCCGCGCGGCGAGGGCAACGTGATGCGGGCCAAGGGCCGCACGTTCCGCAAGTTCCAGACGGGGGACGCGTTCGTGCGCCACGTGCTGGGCGAGTTCACGTGGGAGGTGGCCGTCGGTGACCGCGCGTGGACCGCCGACTACGTCGATCCGCCGCTGATGCTCTCGGGCGAGCGCACGGAGGACGAGGTCACCTGGTCGCTCGGCACCTGGCTGCCCACCGGCGAGGTGGAGAAGGCGTTCAAGGTGCAGCTGCCCCCCGCCACGGGCGTGGCGCCGCACCAGCCCAACCCCGCGAAGGACCCGGCGACCATCACCCGCGCAATCGTACGCGGCGCGCTGCTGGTGGCCGTCGCCGCCGTGCTGATGGTGCTCGCGTTCGTCCTCCCGGGGCGCGAGGCCGTCCTGGCGCACGAGTACATGGTCGTGCCCGGCGAGAACGCGTGGGTCACGTCGCCGTTGCAGCTCGACGCGCCGGCCACCGTCGCGTTCACGCTCGACGCGGACCTCGCCTCGACCCCCGACGTGCAGGTGTCGTTCATCCACGAGGGCACCGGCGAGGTGTGGGACTGGACCACCTACGGGGACGCGACCGCCACCGCCAAGCTCGACGCGGGCACGTGGAGCGGGCGCGTGGCGCTGGCCGTGCCGGCCACCGAGGCCGACGCGGGCCGCCTGATGAAGCTCGGCGCCGTGCGCGACCCGGGGTGGACCCTCCCCGCGATCCTCCTGTTCGTCTACACCCTCCTCGCTCCGATCGTCTTCTTCATCGACCTGAACGCGTTCGAGACGAAGCGGTGGGCGCAGAGCAACGTGGGAGGCGGCTGATGTTGTTCAAGGCGCACAACCTGCTCGGCGCCATCGCCGCCCTCCTCGTGGGCTTCATGGTGCTCACGGGGTGGGCGCCCGCGTCGGCCCCCCGCGGCAAGGTCCCCGAGAGCGTGCGCGCCAACCCCGGCTCGTACCGCCCGGTGTACATCCCGACCTACCGGGGCGGCTCCTCCGGGGGCGGCAGCGGCGGCGGGTGGAGCGGCGGAAAGTAGGCGATTTGGTTTTTTGATCCTGGCACGCAGCCCGGCCCCGGAGATCCCCCTTGGACCACAACCCCCTCGATCCCACCCTGCTCGGCGCCACGCTGCTCTACACGGGCGTCGGGGTGGTCGTGTTCCTCATCGCGTTCTGGATCATGGCCAAGGTGGCGCCGTTCTCCATCCACAAGGAGATCGAGGAGGACCAGAACGTCGCCCTCGGCATCGTGCTCGGCTCCGTCGTGATCGGCCTCGCGCTCATCATCGCGGCCGCGATCGGATGACCCGCCGGTGACCCAGGCGGAGCTCTCCGGCACCGGACGAACCGCGGTGCCCTCGGCGCGCGTGCTCTTCCTCTCGACGATCCTCATCGCCACGTGTGGGCTCGTGTACGAGCTGGTCGCAGGGGCGCTTGCGTCGTATCTGCTCGGCGACTCGGTCTTCCAGTTCAGCACCATCATCGGCGCGTACCTCACCGCGATGGGCATCGGCTCGTGGCTGTCGCGTTACCTCGAGCGCGATCTGGTCGCGCGGTTCGTCGAGGTCGAGATCGCCGTCGCCCTGATCGGGGGCTTCGAAGCGCCGATCCTGTTCGCGGGGTTCACCTACACCCCCGGCTTCCGCGCCGTGCTCTACATCGTGGTGGCGCTGGTCGGCATCGGGGTCGGCCTCGAGCTGCCTTTGCTCATCCGCATCCTCGAGTCGCGCACCTCGCTCAAGGAGCTCGTCGCAAGGGTCCTGGCGCTCGACTACGTCGGGGCGCTCGTCGCCTCCTTGCTCTTTCCGCTGTTCTTCCTGCCGATGGTGGGGCTGCTGCGCACGTCGCTCGTGCTCGGCCTCGTCAACGCGCTCGTGGCGTTCTGGACAACGTTCCTGTTCGACGCCCCCGCGCACGTGCTCACCCGGCTCCGGCTGTTCGCCGGCGGCGCCGTGGTCGTGCTCGCCCTGGGCCTGGGGCTCGCGGGAGAGGCGGAGAAGCGGATGGAGGCGGATCTGTTCGCCGACCCCGTGGTCCTGTCGATCCAGACCTCGTACCAGCGCCTCGTCGTCACGCACGCGGGCGGCGATACGCGGCTGTTCATCGACGGCGCGCTGCAGTTCAGCTCGGTCGACGAGTACCGCTACCACGAGGCGCTGGTGCACCCGCCGATGGCGGCGGTGGCGAGCCCGAAGCGCGTGCTCGTGATGGGCGGCGGCGACGGCCTCGCCGTGCGCGAGGTGCTGCGCCACCCCGAGGTCACCTCCGTGGTCCTGGTCGACCTCGACCCCGAGATGACGCGCCTGTTCACCGAGCGCAGCGACCTGGCCGCGCTCAACGGCGCCTCCCTCTCGGACCCGCGCGTGACCGTCGTGAACACCGACGCGTTCGGCTGGGTGCGCCACTACGCGGGCGAGCCGTTCGACGTCGTCATCTCCGACTTCCCGGACCCCAACAACTTCGGCCTCGGCAAGCTCTACTCGGTCACCTTCTACCGCCTGCTCACCCGCGTCCTGGCGCCGGGCGCCGCGGTGTCGGTGCAGGCCACCTCGCCGCTGTTCTCGCCGCAGGCGTACGGATGCATCGTCGAGACGATGCGCGAGGCGGGGCTGGCCGTGCGCCCGTACCACGCGTACGTGCCCGCGTTCGGCGAGTGGGGGTTCGTGCTCGCCGGCATCACGCCGATCGAGACGTTCCGTCCCCTCCCCCCGGGCCTGCGTTTTCTCGACGCGGACACACTCGCGACGCTGTTCCACTTCCCCATCGATCTGACGCCGCACACCGACGTGGTCAACCGCCTCGACAACCAGCTGCTCGTGCGCCTGTACGCCGAGGACTGGCGGGAGATGGCGCGGTAGGGTGTCACTGCGCCGCGTCGACCCCCACGCTCCTGTCGACGCGCCGTGTTCCCTCCCAAACGTCGGCGCGCAGAGTGACAGGCACCTCGCGGGTCCCAACTCGGAGCGTCGCGTCGCCTTCGTACCAGGTGAAGATCCGCGCCACGCCGGTGTCGTCGGCGGTGGCGCCGCGCGTGGCCATCCACGGGGCGTCGAGTGTCACGAGGGTGCCGGGGGTCAGGCCCCGCACGGTCACGACGGAGCTCGCGCGTCGTGACGCCAGCGTCCACGGGGTGGCGCCCAGCTTCGACGCCGCCTCGGCCCACGCGGTGCGCCACTCGGCCGTGTCTCCGGTCCGCGGCGGGGGATGGAACACGCCGCCGGGGCCGCCGGGGCCCACCGCCTCGACGAACGAGACGGCGGCCAGTGACGGGGGCGCGGGGTGCTGCTGGGCGGGGGCGCCGATCTCGGTGATCCACGTGGGCACGGTGGAGCGCCGCTCGTGCCGGCCGTCGATGACCGCGCTGGCGAGATCGAGGCCGAGGATCGGCCGCCGGAGCGGATCCTCGTGCAGATCGCCACACGTGAGCGTGCGGAGGTGGTCAGTGCCCTCACACACCCACGCGAGCAGGGCCGGGCGCGCGGCCGAGGCCGCGAGCAGGCGGAGGTCCTGGGCGCGCAGCTCGTTCGCCAACATTTGCCACGTGCGCTGGACGTCACGCCCGCCGGCCCACAACTTGCCGTCACACCGGGGCACCTGGACCACGGGCAGGCCCCACTCGTCGAGCCGGGCGTACCAGTCGCCGTTCGCGATGGTGCCGTGCAGCTCCAGCGCGTTGGCGCCGGCCTCGGCCACGCTCGCGGCGACCAGGGCGGGATCCTCGTTGGGGTAGGCGCGCAAGGCCAGGAGCGGGCTGGGCGCGCCGTCGAGGACGAGCCGGCCCGCCGCGAGCCCAGCGTCGCGAAATCCGAATCGTTCGGAGCGCACGTCCAGCACGGCGCCGGCCGCGTCTCGGAGCACCGCGGTGGCCACGTACAGCTGGGGTTCCCCGATCGCCCAGCGGCCGCCAGTCCAGCGTTTCGGTGGCAACGCCGCCCCGACGGCGACGGGCTCCCACGCGGCCGCCACGCGCCCGTCCCGGCTCACGGCAAGCTCGACGCTGGCGCCGTCCGGTGCGCCGGTGGCGGTCACGATCGGCGCGAGCGCGCCGTCCACGAGCGGCACGGCGAGCGATCCCAGGCGCGCGGCGCCACGGAGGCGAAGCTCGAGGCGGCCCGCCTGGGGCGCGGTGTTCTTGTTGGGGAGGGTCAGGACGGGCGTCTCATCCGTCGGGAGGGAGACGGACACGGTGAGCGTGTGATCGCCCGCGGCGAGCGCGGGGAGCGGCACGTCGAGGGGCGCGTAGCCGGGGAAGACCGGGCCGATCGGCGCGCCGTCGAGCGTCAGATCGACCCGCCACCACGCGCCGTCCACCCACAACGTCGTGCCGGGCGGCGCGTCCGCGTCGAGGTGGAAGCGGGCCGTGCCCCGCGGGATCACGCCGTCGGTCCAGCGCACGGCGAGCGCGACGTCCACTCCCGGCCCCGGCGGGGGCGGCGGCGGGCCACAGGCGACGAGAAGGAGGAGGAGGAGCACGCGGCATCGTAGATCAGGAACCATCCTCGATCAGGAGGAGGTCCCGGATCCCGGCGCCACCCTCCGCGGCCCGCTACACTGGCCCATGCGCTCCGTCCTCGGCCTCGCCCTGCTCGCCGCCTGCAACCCCGACGAGCGGGTCGAGCGCGCCACCTCCCACTTCGACCCGGCGTCGGGCACCACCCTCACCACCGACGATGCCGCGGTGAACGTGGTCGGGTTGGACGACACGGAGGTGTGCTACTCGGTCGACGGCGGGGATCCCGGCTACGGCGCGGCGTGTCTGGGCACCCTCGATGCCACCCGGCGCATCCCGCTGACGTGTGGCTTCCACGTCGTGAACATCCGCTGGGGCGAGGGCGACGACGCGCTGGAGGAGGCCTCCTACCTCGTGGATGCGCCCTCGTGTGTCGATGTCGTCGGGCCGGTCAGCTTGTGGCAGAACGACGAGCTGGTCCGCGCGTTCGTCGCCATCAAGGACGATCTCCAATGCCAGATGAACGACTGTGAGAACCCCGGCGGCACCGGCGAGTGGACGACCAACTGTGGCGGGGGCCGGGTTGATTGGGAGGTGAGCCTCAGCGGCCTGAACGCCATCAGCGTGTTCACCTACGAGGATTGCCATGCGACCACGACCGTAGAGGTGCACGACCCCGCGGATCCCTACTGGCTGGACGCCGCGGCCGTGTTGCCGTTGGAGATCGCGCTGGTGCTCGACGGCGAGATCCGGCAGGACACGGATTTTGATGGCAACGGCGAGGAGGCCGGCACCGTCACGATCACCGGCGACTTCACGGGGCGGGTCGAATCGGTCATCACCATCACCGACGCGGCGCGTGGCGGGGGCTGGTTCGAGGCGGGGTGTGCCACGGGGCCCGTGCCCGGCGAGGTCTGCGCGCCGGGCGAGGCGATGATCCGCTACGACTACCCCGACTGGAGCTGCCACGGCGCCATCTGTCCGGAGCCCGGCGATCCCCCCGTGGAGGGCCCCGATCGCGACGGGGACGGCATCGGGGACGATGACGACGTGTGCCCGGACGTGATCGATCCGTACCAGGACGACCGCGATCTGGACGGCCTCGGAGACGCGTGTGACGACGCGCCCGGCTTCTACCTCCTCCAATTCAAGAACGGCGAGCGGTGTGTCGTCTCCGAGAGCGGCGGCGAGGTCTCCTCGACCGAGTCGTGCATCGCCACCGACCCGAGCCAGCAGTGGGAGGTCCTCGAGCTGTCGGGGTACACCACCTTCCGCAGCGTCGCGACCGGCGGATGCTTGTCCCACACCGACTCCTGGATCGGCCCGTGGACCGTCGTGACCGCCACGTGTGACGAGAGCGACACCTTCCAACAGTGGGACGTGCAGGCCTACGATCAAGGCGGCGCCGACGCCCAGTGGCCCGCCCGCCTCCACGCGGTGTCCGACGACTTCTGCGCCTACACCGACTTCACCGGCAACATCTACGGCACCATCGGCAACTGTGACCTCTCGGGCACCGACGCCGGCCGCAAGGTGGGGATCTACGCGTACGGCGACCTCACCGGGGCGCCTCTCGCGCCCTGAATCACCCCGACGCCTCCACGACCAACTCCCGCGCCTTCGCCGCCCGCTTCGCGGACAGCTCCACGCCCACCGCGTCGAGCCCGTGGCGGTTGGCGACCGCCAGGATCGTCCCCAATCCACAGAACGGGTCCACGACGGTGTGACACCGGGTGTCCCGGACGAGGAACTTCACCACGGCCTCGCACGCCTCCGCGCCCATCGCCCGCGGCCACGGCATCTCCCCCAGGCGTGGCACCACGTCGGCGGAGGATTGGCCCGGGGTGAGGCGCAAGGCGCGGCTGAAGCAGAGGATGTGCGCGTAGCCGGGGCGCCCGAAGGTGGGCTGCCCCGGGGGCGCGCGACAGACGACCTTGTGCCACAACAGGGCGCTCCCAGCGTCCTCCGCGCCGCGGGAGACGAGGTATCCCTTGTCGATCCAGCAACCATCGTGCTTCACGTCGGTCTGGTAGAAGATGGCGACGCCCTGGTCGGACACCTGGCGGCAGGCGAGCGCCGCGGTCTCGATGAACCAGGATCGCCAGCCCGCGAAGCCGAGCCGAGGCAGCTCCGAGTGGTCGGGGAGCGAGGTCACCAGCGCGTGGCCCTCGGGGAGGGCGGCGTTCTGGAGCCACGCCACGCCGTCGGCGTGGTGGATGGTGCGTGAAGGCGTCGTGGTCCACCCGGGAGGGGGTGGCGGGTAACACGGGGCGCCCAACGGATCCTTGGCGTTCTCATGCGTCACGTCCCGTCACCGTGACGAGATCTACCGCCGAGAATGAGTCAATTACGCGCTCGACGCACCACCGGAGTCCTCGTGAACCAACGGCACCTCGCCCGCAACATCCTGCTCTGCACCCTCCTCCTCGCCGGGTGCGCCGGCGCCGACAAGGACGACACGTCGAACCCCGACGACACGGCCGACACGGACACCGACACCGACTCCGACGACACCCTCGCCCCCGCGGCCCTCTCCTCCAACCCAGCCGACGGGTCGGTCGATGTCGCGCTCAACCGGACGGTCAGCGTCACCTTCAGCGAGGCACTCGATCCGGCCAGCGTCAGCCCCACGACGTTCATCCTCACGGCGGGCGGCACGCCGGTCGACGGCACCGTGTCCCTGGCCGGGGTCACCGCCACGTTCACCCCGACGAACATCCTCGAGATCTCGACGATGTACGACGCCGAGGTGACGACGGGCGTGACCGACCTCGCGGGGAACCCGCTCGTCGCGGCGTACTCCTGGAGCTTCACGAGCGGCGAGACCGTCGACAACACGGCGCCCACCGTGCTCTCCACCTCCCCCTCCAACTACGCGACCGACGTGGCCGTCACCCGCGCCGTGCGCGCCTACTTCAGCGAGGCCCCCGACCCCGCCACGATCAACGCCACGACCTTCAGCGTGATGATGGGCACCGATCCGGTCTCGGGCACCTTCGCCATCGACGGTGCCACCGTCACGTTCACGCCCTCGTCCGACCTCATCGACGCCACGCTGTACGACGCGGTCGTCTCCGACGCGGTCCTGGACCTCGCCGGCAACGCGATGGCCGAGCCCTTCGCGTGGAGCTTCACCACCGGCCAGGCCGCCGCGGCGCCCGGCAGCGTGGACCTGCAGTCGGCAGCCGACTTCGCGGTGCTCGCGGGCTCGACCGTCACCAGCACCGGCCTCACCGAGATCCTCGGCAACCTCGGCGTGAGCCCGGGCACCGCGGTCGACGGCTTTCCGCCCGGCATCGTGGTCGGCAGCGTGCATGCGGGCAACCCGGCCGCGGCGCTCGCCCAGCTCGACCTGACCACCGCCTACAACGACGCCGCGGGGCGCTCCACCGCGCCCATCTCCGTCTCCGGCAACCTCGGCGGGCAGACCCTCGCGCCCGGCCTGTACGTCTCGGGCTCGTCGCTCGAGATCTCCGACGGCGACCTGACGCTCGATGGCGGCGGGAACGAGAACGCGGTGTGGATCTTCCAGATGCCGTCCAGCCTCACCACGACGGAGGGCCGCCAGGTGATCCTCATCGGCAGCGCCAAGGCCTCCAACGTGTATTGGCAGGTCGGCTCCTCGGCGACGCTGGGCACCACCTCCGTGATGGTCGGCAACATCCTGGCCGACCAGTCGATCACGCTCGAGACCGGCGCCACGCTCAACGGTCGCGCCCTCACGCGCATCGGCGCCGTGGCGCTCGACTCGAACGTGATCCAGCTGCCGTAGCGGGCTGTTTCGAGGGGGCGCGGCAGCGCGCCCCGTGACCTGGCCGGGGCTCCGTGGAATAGTCGCCACCCGGAGCCCCCCATGCGCCTCGTCCGACCCACCACCCTGCTCGCGGCCGCCATGGCGTTCGGCTGCGACCAAGCCTCCGAGACGGCGCCCACCCCGGTCGTGGTCGCCACCCCCGCGCCCAGCGGCGAACGTCCCAACTTCCTCGTCCTCGCGCCCGACACCCTCCGTGGGGACCGGGTCGGCGCCACGCGGAACGGCTCGCCGGTGATGCCGAACGTCGACGCGCTGGCGGCGCGCGGCGTGACGTTCACCCACGTCTACAGCCAGTCCGGGTGGACCCTCCCCGCGCTCGCCTCCCTGCTCTCCGGCCGCTACCCCCTGGTGGGCACCCAACAGGGCGGCAACCCCGCGGGCTATCTCCGCGCGGACCTCGCGACGATTCCGGAGCAATTCGCGGCCGCCGGCTACGACACCGCCGTCTTCTGGGGCGCCGGCATCAGCGACGCCGCGCCCGAGTTCTCGCGCGGGTTCGCTCACGTGGGGCGCGACGTGGGCTCCGACTACGCGCAGGCCGTCCTCGCGTGGCTCGACACCCGCACGGGCGCCGCCGACAAGCCGTTCTTCGCGCTCGTCCACAACGTCGACCTCCAATTCCCCCTCGCGCCGGCCCCGGGCGATGCGCTGCTCGCCACCGCCCACCCCGCCGCGGACCGTGGCATGGACCCCGTGCTCGCCGCGCTCTCGGCCACGGCGGGGCGCGACGCGGCGGCGGCCTCGCTGGTCGCGGCCTATGACGCCACGGTCACGCGTTACGACGCCGCCATCGGTCGCATGGTGGCGGGGCTCGCCCCGCGGGGCGTCGCGGACGACACCGTGGTCATCGTGACCTCGAACCACGGCATCGAGCTCGGGGAGCGCGGGAGCTTCTTCCACGGCACGGTCTCCGACACGAACCTGCACGTGCCGCTGGTGGTGATGGATCCCGCGGCGCGCGGGCCGGGGCGCCGCATCGACACGCTCGTGCAGACCGTGGATCTCGCGCCCACGTTGCTCCTCCGCGCGGGGCTCACGACAGGCCCGGAGCTCGTGGGGCAATCGCTGCTGCCGCTCTTCCGGGATCCACCCGCCGGAAACGGCGCCGCCTATGTCGAGCGCGACGTTTTCAGCTTCAACAGCGCCAGCCTCGTGTCCCTGCGCACCCGCACGCACAAGCTCGTGCGCATGAACGACCTGCGCGGCGGCGGCGGCGTGCGCACGCAGCTGTTCGACCTGGCCGCCGATCCGTCGGAGCGCACCGAGCTTCGCGACCCCGCCGCCGGCACCGAGACGCTCGCGCCCCGCTTGGAGGCCTGGCTGGCCGAACGTGTCGCGGAGACCGCCGGAACGCCGGCGGCCGACAATCCAAAGCTGAAGCAGGCGCTCCAGGAGGAGGGCTACTGGGGCGTCGCGACCGGGCAGGAGCAGGGCACCGGCGGGAAGAAGCCGGGCACCGGCGGGAAGAAGCCGGGCACGGGCGGGAAGGAGCCGGGCACGGGCGGGAAGATGGGGCCCCCCGACCAGGGTGGCATCCCCGGCCAGCCGCCTCCCGGCGCGCCGCCCAAGCGCTGAGCGCTACGCCAGCACGCCGTCGATGGGATCCGCGTCGATCTGCTCGGCCGGATCGATCCCCGCGAGCGCGAGCAGCGTCGCGCCCAGGTTCTTCGTCCCGATCTGCGTGCCGGTGTCCGTGAGGTCACCCGTGGCGAAGTCGATCGGGCGGCTGGTGAAGAGCGCGTCGAAGCCGCCGACCACCCGATCGCTTGCCAGGTTGGGCCCGACCAGGAGCGCGCTGGTGTGCGGCCAGTGGTCCTTGCCGGCGCCGCCGTTGAGGTTGGGCGTGCGGCCCATCTCGGAGAGCACCACCACCACGGTCTCGTGGGCGAGCGTGTCCGCGTGGGTGCCGGGGGCGTCGGAGAGGCGCACCATCAGGTCGTCCAAACCGGCGAACAGGTCCTCGAACATGGCCGATTGGAGCATGTCGTTCTCGGCGTGGCTGTCCCACTCCACGTAGTCGTGCGCGAGCGTGACACATCGGGTCAGGTCTTGCCGCAGCAGATCGACCGCGAGCGGCGTCTGGGAGGTCAGCCGCGTGTCCCCCGGCCAGGTCAGGTCCCCCGCGCGCGCCTTGAGCGTCGCCAGCCGCGCGAGCGAGCCCTCGTGGGCCTCGGTCAACACGCGCTCCCGGGCGGTCACGGCTCGTCCCCGTCGGCTCGCGGAGAAGTTCGCCACCGCCGCGTCCATCGCCGCGCTGCCCCCCGCGGAGAAGCGGCGGATGGCTGCGTCGTCCGCGGCGAGGACGCTCCCGTCCAACACCTGCTCCACTCCGGCGGTCGAGCCCACGCGGGTCACGAAACCGCCCAACGTGCCAGGAAAATTGGGGCCGTTCACCACCACGTGCGGCAGCGCGTAGCGGTTGGCCGCGGCCCCGGCGATGCGGGCGGGCCAGTCCGCGTCCGTGACGATGTTGGATCCGCGCAACATCAGGTTCAGGCACTCGACGTGCCCGAGCGAGGGGACCACGATGCCGTCGAGCACCAACGCCCGCTGGTGCCAGCTCTCGAAGAACGAGCGAACGGACGCGCGGCGCGGATGGTCCACGAAGCGGATGCCACCGATCACGGCCTCCTCCGCGTCCGCCTCCATGTCCACGGCCGGATTGTCGAACTCGGGCGCGAACACCCGCGTGACATCCCAGCCGCGGAACACCATGACGAACACGAACTTCAGGTCCTCCGGCGCCACGGACGCGCGCGCGCGGCGGGGCACCAACGAGGATGCGGCGGCCAGGGCGGCCGTGCGGGTCAGGAGCGAGCGGCGGGTGAGCATCAGTAGAACAAGAAGTCGGGGTGGCGGAACAGGGTCGCGAGCACGCCGGCCCAGGCGCCCTCGGCGCCTTCCTCGGTGGTGTACAGCTCGGTCCACAAGGTCGACAACGTCGCGATCTCCTCGTCCGTGGCGTCGCGAGAGAGCACGCGCAGGACCAGCGCGCGCACCCGCGCCTCCGCGGGGGTGGTTGCGTCGAAGTCGGCGGCCTCGAACAGGCGCGCCGCGCCCGGATCCGCGTGATCCGTCGCGGTGACGTGGGCGGCGGCGGCCTCGGCGAGCCGCTGGTGCACGAGCGTCATCGTGGGCGTGGGATCCAAGCCGGCGCCCGTCCCGAACACCGCGCGCCCGCCGCCCGCCATCGAGCGGAGCCCGTAGCGGTCCTCGGCGAACACGTCGGCGCCCCCCGCCGTGAAGGTCCACCCGGTCAGGTCTGTCAGTTGGGTGACGTATTGGTCCGGGGTCACCATCTTCCACGTGGTGCCCTCGGGGTCACTCACCGGGAGGGTGCGGTACTCGGCGCTGCTCATCACCGCGCGCCACAACGCGCGCACCGTGCCACCCCCCTGGATGAACGCCTCGCGGTGGGCGGCGAGCGCGTCCGTGTCGGCGTAGGCCACCGGGCGTTGGAGCAGGATCTCCGTGGTCTGTTCCACCGCGCACGTCGGAAAGCGCGGGTCCGCCGCGATCTGCCGCCCCAGGTCGGCGAGGGTGCTCCCGGGCGCGCCGTAGAACGCCGGCGCCACGCCGCCGCCGAAGGTCTGCCACAACCGCTCCCGCTCGGGGTGGTAGTGGGTGATGTCGGCCGGGTTGGTCGAGAACTCGACGTAGAAGCCCCAGAGGTAGCTGCCGAGCGGATCGATCGAGGTGTGACACGCCACGCAGCTCGGGTTGTTGCTCACCGCGTCGGCGACAGCGTCGGCGTCGGTGAGATCGGCGTTGGCGTCGAGCTCGATCGAGCGCTCGGTGGTGTCCGAACACAACAGGATGCGGCCGATGGCGTTGGCACGGCCGCGGTTGGCGTTGCCGGTGGTGGTCGGGTACCGCCACCAGAGGCCATTGGTCGCGAGGACGCCGGCGGCGGGGCGGTGGTCGGTCCAACGTGCCACCTGCCACCCAACTCCGCCATCGGGGTAGTCGGTGGGGTACCACGCCGCGAGCTGCTCGTTCACCATCGTCCAGTCGGCGGTGACGATGTCGGTGTAGGGCAGGTCCTCGTTTGCCACGTGCCCGATGAGGCGCAGCGGCTCCTCGCCCATCGCGGCGACGAAGCCCGCCTCGTCGTCCATGGAGTAGGTCGTGTCGGCGCTGTCGGACTCGTCCGCGCGCGTGAGCCAGGCGGGGGAGAGAGCGGTCCACACGCGGTCGCCGAAGCGCGGATCGGCGAGGTACTCGTCGAGGTACGCCTCCACCGCGGCGGGGTTCGCGCGAACGGCCGCGAGCTCGTCCGCCGAGGGGCGCACGCCGCGCGCATCGAGGCTCCAGCGCACGAGCAGCGCGTCGGCGGGCAACAGCGGCGCCTCGTCTGCCGGGGTGGGCCCGGTGCACGAGAGGAGCGCGATCAACCCTCCCATGGGTCCACCTCGAACTCCACGAGGGGGGACAGGTCCGCGCACACCGCCCCAATCTCCGTGTCACCCACCCAAGCCACGCCACATCCGTCACACTCCGTGTCCCCGTCGAACACGACCGTGTGCCACGTCCCCGCCTGGTCCTGGAGCTCCAGCGCGCCGGTCGGCTCCTCGGCGCATGCGGCCGACACCGCGAGCTCCCCGAACGAGAACGCCCAGACGACGCCCGGCAACCGTGACATGCCCGCGGACCACGTGCCCTCCCAACCCCCGGAGACCGTTTGCAGCTCGACGTACAGCTCCACGGCACGGTCCTCCACGATCCACGTGTCGTCGAACGTGGGGGTGCCGATCCCCTGGAATTCGCCCCACAGCTCGATCGAGAGGGCGCGCCCGGTGTCCCCCTCGTAGTCCCGGTACCACGTGGTGCCGAGCAGCTCGTACCGCACGCGCCCGTCCGCGGCGATCACCTGCACGTTGCCCGTGGAGAAGTGCCACACGTAGTGGAAGTTGTCGATCTCGCCGAGGACCACGTGGAAGTTGCGCAGATGTGACACGGCACCGACGCCGTACCAACTCCAGCCGTCGTCCGTGGTGCAATCCCCCGCCACCATCGTCTGCGCGCCGTTCTCCTCGGACGCGGGGCAATCGTCGCCCCGGTGGGTCATCGCCTCGTCGAACAGGTCCGTGACAGTGGTCGGCCGCGTGGTCACGAGCGCGTCCACCACCTCGTCCAGGCCCTGCTCCAGCTCGGCGACGGTGAGCGGCGGCGCGGGGTCGGCCTCGGGTGTGTAGGTCCACGCGCTCGGCGGGCGCGGCTGCTCCGGCGCGGGCCCCGGGGGGTCGGCGCACGCGGACAACACGAGCAGGACGGTCAACACCGCCGCACGGTGGCAAGGATTCCGTGGGGTGTCAAGCGGCGGAATCGGGGGCCCGGCCGGGGGTCCGGGGGAGCGCCGGGCACCGCGGTGCCGGTCCATCAGCGTTGACCCATGGCCCCCCCTCCACTATGTGACCGCCCTCCCCGATGTCACCCGCGTCATGAACCGCCGCAGCTTCCTCGCCGGCTCGCTCGCCAGCACCGGCCTCGCGGCGTGTGGCCGCCCGCCCGAGCGCCCGGCCCTGGTCGGCGCCGACGCCTCCTCGGGGCTCGCGGGCCGCGGCCATCGCTGGCAGGTGCCCTTCGCGGGCGGCGCGGGGGGCACTCCGGAAGGCGCCGTGCAGCGCGCCGACGTCGTGATCGTGGGGGCGGGCGCCGCCGGGCTCTCGGCGGCGTGGCGGCTAGCCGGGCAGGGCCTCTCCGTGCGGCTGCTCGAGCTCTGGTCCGCGCCGGGCGGCACCGCCATCGCGGGCACCGGCGCGCGCGGCCCCTATCCCTGGGGCGCCCACTACCTCACGCTCCCCGGCCCCGACGCGCTCCACGTGCGGCGCCTGCTCCGCGACGTGGGCGTCATCACCGGCGCGGACGCGGCGGGCCGCCCGCTCTACCACCCGGATGCGCTCTGCCTCGCGCCCGAGGAGCGCATCTGGGACGCCGGCCTTTGGATCGAGGGGCTCTGGCCCGAGGCCCACGCCGAGCCCGAGGATCGCCGCCAGCACGACGCCTGGGTGGCGCTCGTCGCGTCCTGGTCGGCGCGCGTGGGGGCGGACGGGCGCCCCGCGTTCACCATCCCGGTGAGCAAGAGCTCCCAGGACCCCGACATCCGCGCGCTCGTGGACGTGCCGTTCTCGGTGTGGCTCGACGCGCTCGGCTTCACCGCCCCGGTGCTCCGCTGGTGGCTCGAATACGCCACGCGCGACGACTACGGCACCACCCTGGCCGACACCTCTGCCTGGGCCGGCCTGCACTACTTCTGCGCGCGCCGCCCCGACCCCGGCGATGCCCGCGACCTCGGCACCCACGTCCTCACCTGGCCGGCGGGCAACGGGTGGCTCGTGGAGCAGCTCGTGGCGCGCGCGGGTGTGCCCGTCGAGACGGGCGCCGTGGTCCGGTCGGTCGAGGTCGAGGAGGGCCGCGTGCGGGTGTGGGCCGAGGTCCCCTCCCCCACCGGCGAGGCCCGCACCATCGGCATCGAGGCCGGATCCGTGATCCTCGCGGTCCCGACGCGCCTCGCCAAACGCCTGCTGACCACCGGCCCGCTCCGCGACATGCCGGACTCCGACCTCCCCGACCAGGCCCCGTGGCGCGTCGCGCAGCTCCAGGTGTCCGCGCTCCCGACGGCCAACGGCGTCCCCACCGCGTGGGACAGCGTCGTGTACGGCGCCGAGAGCCTCGGGTATGTCACGTCCACCCACCAGGCCGGCAACTATGGCGGTCCCGGCGTGCTCACCTGGTACCAACCGCTCCTCGGCGATCCGTTGGCCGCACGGCGCAAGCTCCTGGACGAGCCTTGGGAGGCCGCGCGCGATCTCGTCCTGGACGACCTCGGCCCCTCCCACCCCGATCTGCTCGACGTCCTGGAGCGCCTCGACGTGTGGCACTGGGGCCACGGCACCGTGCGGCCCGTCCCCGGGTTGCATCGCGTCGGGCGCCTGGAGGCCCTCCAGACGCTCCACCCGCGCGTCCACCTCGCGCACACCGACCTGTCCGGGCTCTCCCTGTTCGAGGAGGCGAGTTTTCATGGCATCCGCGCCGCCGAGGCCGTGCTGACGCTGTTCGGGCGCCCGGCTGACACCTGGATGTGAGCGCCGTCCCCGCCGTGTCGGAGGCTCCCGAGGCCCGCTCCGGTTGGCTCGTGTCCCCCGCGTACGACCTCACCTTGTTCAGCGGCCCCGCGCTGCTCGCCGCCGCCGTGGCCCTGCTATTGCCCGACGGCGCCGAGACCGGTCTGGTCGCGTGGCTCGTGCTGGTCGTGGTCATCGACGTGGCGCACACCTGGGCCACGGCCTACCGGGCCTGGCTCGATCCGGTGGCGCGGCGCGAGCGCCCGGGGCTGCTCTGGGGCGTGCCGCTCGCCGCGTTCGCCGGGGCCACCACGTTGTACGCGCTGGCCGAGCCGTGGTTCTGGACGGTGCTCGCCTACATCGCCGTGTTCCACTTCGTGCGGCAGCAGCAGGGTTTCGCGGCGTTGTACCGCGCGCGGGCGGGGGTGGGCCGCGGGGAGCCAAGCGCGCGCGTGGAGCACTACACGGTCGCGATGCTCTGTGTCTTTCCGGTGGTGTGGTGGCACGCGAACCTGCCACGCAAGTTTGCGTGGTTCACGCCCACCGATTTTCTGGTCGGGCTGCCCGCGGGTGTGGCGACCGTCGTGGGTGTCGCCACCGCGGTCCTGTTTGCCACGTGGGCGGCGCTCCGGCTCCGCAGCCGCTCGTGGCAGCCCGGGCGTGACCTGTGGGTGCTCTCCACCGCGCTGAGCTGGACCGCCGGCATCGTGCTCACCAACGGCGACGCGGCGTTCACCGTCGCGAACGTGGTCGCGCACGGCATCCCCTACTTCGCGCTCGTGCACCACGTGAGCCGCCGCCAGTGGGGCGACGGCGAGGGTGCACTGACCGCGCGTTGGTTCGAGCCCGCCGCCCTCGTGGCGTTCCTGGCCCTCCCCGCGGCGGCGGCGTTCGGAGAGGAGTTGGCGTGGGATGCGCTGGTGTGGCGCGAGCACTTCTTCCGCCCAACCGACCTCCCCGAGTGGCTCCCCGCGCTCGCTGTGCCCCTGCTCGCCACGCCCCAGCTCACCCACTACCTGCTCGACGGGTACCTGTGGCGGTTGGGCCCGAAGGGGTCGGGGTTGCGACGGTGGTTGGTGGGGTAGGCGGCCTGCGCGTTCAGATGTGGCAGTAGCACTCGACGGTGGCGTAGCCGTAGTACCGCTCGACCTCGGAGAGGGCGGTCGCACAGTCGTACCCGATGACCTCGTCTTCACCACCGCACGTGCCGGACTCGTAGTACCGGGTTGTCGCGGAGCTGCCGCTGCTGCCGCTGTTGCAGGTCCCGCCGCTCGCAGCGCACACGTCCGTGCACGTCGTTCCGCCGGCCAAGGTGGAGATGTCCTCGCAGAACGCGTAGCCCTCACACACATCGTTGTCGCAGCTGCCGCTGCCGAGAAGGTCGTTGCACGACCGGCCGCACTCGCCGCAGTTGGCGTTGTCATCGCGCAGATCGGTGCAGGTTCCGCCGCACGCCACGTCCCCTGTGTTGGCGCAGTACAGATCGAGCGTGGTGGTCGCGGAGACGCTGTGCCCGGCCTGATCGTAGAAGGTCGCGGTGAAGGTGCGCGTCTCCTCCGTCTCGAAATCGATCGCCAGCGTGGAGTCCACCTGCGCCCAGCTGAGCGTCGTGGAGTAGGCGCCCTCGTCGCCCGAGGTGCTGAACGCGATGTAGGTCTCGCCGCCCGGGCTGCGCAGCACGCCGCCGATCAGGTCGCCGATGCCGTTCGCGTCGGTCACGATCGCCGTGAAGATGACGGACTCGCCTTCCGTGAGGCGCGGCGTGCTCGCCGCGAAGCTCAGGACGTTCGGTGATCCCGGCTCGGTGTCGGTGTCGGTGTCGGTGTCCGTGTCGGTATCGGTGTCGGTGTCGGCATCGGTGTCCGCATCCGTGTCGGAATCGGTGTCGGTGTCCGTGTCCGCGGGGGCGCCGACGCAGACGCCGTCCATCTCGACGGTGCCCTCGCCGCAGGTGAGGCCGGTCGTCTCCGTGGCGCCCGAGCAGCCCAGGGCGAACGCGAGGAGGAGGGGGGTCGAATTCATGCGCATGGGGAGCTTCCGATGGGAGGGCGCCGGTGTAGCACGATCGCGTCCTCGCATCGGTGGCACCGGGGGCGAGGGTGATCAACGGGCGCGGTCGGCGCCGCTCGGGGCGACGGGCACCGCGCCCAGCGTCGGTCGCCCAGAGCCCTCTCGCCGGCCGAGGCCGCGCGTCTTAACCGGCAGGCCCCGGAGGTCCTCGTGTCCATCGTCCTGCACCACCACCCGTACTCGCGCGCCGCCAACGTCGTCTGGATGCTCGAGGAGGTCGGGGTGCCCTACACCCTGCGCTTCGTCGACATCATGGCGGGCGAGCACAAGTCGGAGGCGTACCGCGCGCTCAACGCCATGGGCAAGCTGCCCGTGATCGAAGACGGCGAGGCCGTCGTGTCCGAGAGCGCCGCCATCGGCATGTACCTCGCGGATCGGTACGCGCTGGGCCGCCTGGCGCCCGCGCTCGACGACCCCGCTCGCGGCGCGTACCTGCGCTGGTGCCTCTACGCGCCGAGCGTGATCGAGCCCGGCTGCGCGGCGCACGCGGGCGGCTGGGCCACCAAGCCCTCCGCGGTCGGCTGGGGCACCTACGAGACGATGCTCGACACGCTGGAGGGCGGTGTCGGGCAGGGGCCGTGGCTCCTCGGCGAGCGCTTCACCATGGCCGATGTCATCCTCGGCGGCACGCTCCGGTTCATGATGCAGTTCAAGATGATCGAGCCGCGGCCGGCCTTCGCGGCGTACGTGGAGCGGCTGAGCGCCCGTCCGGCGGCGGTGGCGGCGGCCGCCAAGAACATGGAGGTCATGAAGGCGCACAACCTGGGCGGCTGATCCTGCCGCCCGCCGTCAAGCCCGCCCGCCGTCACGCCCGCCCGGTGTACCGCAGCGTGATCCCCCCGACCGGCCGCGTCGTCACCCCGTTGAGGGCGAGCCGGATGGGGGCGTGGGACACGAGCTCGAACCGGTGGGCGGCCATCACGGTGCCGAGCGCGATCTGCATCTCGTAGTTGGCAAACGCGGCGCCCACACATCGGCGATTGCCACCCCCGAAGGGCAGGAACTCCGACGGGGTGAACTTGCGTTCCAGGAAACGTTCGGGCGCGAACGTGGTCGGATCCGTGTAGATCGTTGGGTCGAAGTGCGTGATGAGCACCGAGGGGTGCAACGTCGTGCCCGCCGGGAATTTGCGGCCGGCGAGCACCGCATCCTTCACGAGGCGCCGACGGAACACCGGGACGATGGGGTGCAGCCGGAGCGTCTCGTCACACACGGCCGCGAGGTAGGGCAGCTTTGCCAGCCGCTCGGGATCGGGGCCCGCGCCCGGCTCCGAGGGGCCGAGCGTCGCGAGCTCCTCGCGCAGGCGCGCGAGCACGGTGGGGTTGCGATGGAGCTGCCAGAGGGCCCAACCGAGCGTGGTCGCGGTGGTCTCGTGGCCCGCGATGACCAGGGTGCGCAGCTCGTCGATGACCTCGTCGTCGGGCATCGGGGCGCCGTCCTCGTCCCGGGCGGCGAGCAACATCGCGAGGATGTCCTCGCGCGCCTCCCCCGCCTCGGCGCGGCCGCGCTCGACCTCCTCGCGGAGCAGCGCCACGAACGCGCCGACGGTCTCCCGGTAGCGCGCCCACGGCCCGATGCCGCCGAGGTCCCGGTGCAGGACCGGCAGGAACATGAGCCACGCCGGGAAACCCGCGACGTTGCGCGAGATGGTCTCGCGGAAGGCCTCCACGCGCGCGGCGTCGCGCACGCCGAACACGGCGCGGATGATGACCTCGAGCGAGATGCGCTGGGTCACGTCGAGCACGGCGACCTCGCTCCCGACCACCAGGGCGTCGGCGTGGCGAGAGGCGGCGTCGGCGATGATGCGTCCGTACGTCCGCATGCGCGCGCCGTGGAACGGCGGGGCCATCAGCTTGCGCTTGCGTTTGTGCCGCACCCCGCCGGCGAGCACGATGGATCCCTCGCCCACGAGCGGGCCCACGATCTCGTTGGGCGCGTCGAACAGCTCCTGGTCCCCGCCGAAGATGGCGCCGATCAGGGCGGGATCGCCGGTGACGACGCTCGGCCCGTCGAGGAGCGCCATCCGGAACGTGGGGCCGTGGCGCGCGGACAAATCGCGCATGAGCCCGGCCGGATCGTAGATGAGCCGCCAGGTGCTCAGCGCGGCGCCGGCAAGGCCACCGGGGACCTCGGGCAGGGACTCCATCACGCCCTCCGGCGATAGCGGATCTGACAGGGCGCCTTGGGCCGCGTCACGCCGATGTCGTTGGTCTCGCTCGGCGGGTTCGGATCGACCAGCTCGATGTCGTAGCGGCGCAGCAGCATCGCCGTCACCGTCTTCATCTCGTGCGCGACGAACGACATCGCCCAGCAGCGATGGTGCGCGCCGCCGAAGTTGACCACGCCGTACGGCACGTCCTCGTTGCGCTCGGCGGAGAACCGGCCTGGATCCCACACCTCGGGGTCGGTGAAGATCCCGGGGAGGCGGTGGGACAGGGCGATGCCCGCGACCACGAGGGTTCCCTTGGGGACGGTGTAGCCGTCGATCTCGAACTCCCGGGCGGCGAGGCGCACCAGCGTGGCCGTCATGGGGCGGAGGCGGTCGGTCTCCTTCAAACACGCGTCGAGGAGCTTCATCTCCTTGAGCGTGTCGAACGTGGGCGCGGCGTCGGGGGGGAGCGCGGCGTCGACCTCGGCGCGCACCTTTTCTTGCCATACGGGGTGCTGCAACAGTTGGACGAGGCACCACTCCAGGTGCCCGGCGGTGTTCTCGCGCCCGCCGAACATCAGCCCGATCAGGATGGTGACGACCATGGCGTCGGGGATCTGCGCGTTCTCCAGGTACGACGCGCCGACCAGGACCTGGAGGAAGTCGTCGTAGGCCTCCGGGCTGGCGCGCCGCTCGGCGACGACCTCCCCGAGCAGCTTCTGGAGGGTGCGGAGCGCGCGGTCGCGGCGGCGGAAACGTGGCAATGGCAGGTTGGTCGGGAGGATGAATTCGAGGCCGCCGGAGAGGTGGACGAAGTGCTCCACAAAATCGGGACCGAGGCGCTCGCGGAAGCGCGGACCGAAGACACAGCGCGCCGCCATCGCCATCGTCAGGCGCTCGGCGGTGCCGATGAGCTCGAATTCCCCGCTGTCCCCGAGGGTGTCCAGCCACGCGTCGACCTCGGCCGCCATCTCGCCGACGTAGCTGCGGATCTTCTTGCCGTGGAACGCCGGGAGCGTGATGCGCTTCTGCTCCTCGTACTCGGCGTGCGACGCGGTGAAGAGCACCTTGCCGCCCAGGATCGGCACGAGGAACTGGTAGACCTCGGACATCGAGAGGGTGGAGTCGGTCTCCTCGAAGAAGAACCGCATCTTCTCCGGGCCCACGAGCACGACCGCGGGTTGGAAGGCGAGCTTGATGCCGAACACCGGGCCGTGCGCGGCGTAGCCCTTGCGGAAGAGGGAGAGCGGGTCCCGGCGGAACTCCAACGCGCTGCCCAGGAACGGCAGCCCGGCCAACATCGGCAGGGGCGCGCTCACGACACACCCGCCACGCGGGCGCCGGGAGCCGCGCAACGGAGCATGCCCGCGGCGGCGAACCACGTGAAGGAGTCGCGCACGGTGTCCTCGATGGGGCGGGTGTGGTGGCCCAGCTCGCGGACGGCCTTGTCGGCGCACACGTGTCGGTTGGAACGGAGCGCGTGGAGGGATTCGCGTGTGTAGAGCGCGCGGCGCCCGACGAGGCTGCAGAAGAAGGTGGACACGGACGCGCCGAGGTGGAGGACCGGCAGCGGCACGGCCACGCGGGAGGTGGACACCCCGAGGACGCCCTCGGTGATGCGCGCCAGCTCGGGGAGGGAGCGCCAGGACCCGCCGAGCAGGTAGTTCTCGCCGGTGCGGCCACGCTCGCCGGCCGCGATCACGCTGCGTGACACGTCCCGCACGTCGACCCAATCGAAGCCGCCGTCGGGCAGGGCGGGGAACGTGCGGTGGGCGATGCCGAGCAGGATGGCGCCCATGTGGGAGGGCGCCGGATCGATGGGGCCGAGGACGCCCGTGGGGTTCACGATCACGGCGTCGAGCCCGCGCGCGACGACCTCGCGCAGGGCGTCCTCCCCCGCGGCCTTCGAGCGGTCGTAGGCCGGGTGTGTGGGCGTGGGCCGCGCCCGCGACTCGTCCAGGGGCGCGTCGTACGGGTCGTGGTCGAAGGCGTGGACCGAACTGACGTGCACGTAGCGCCGTACGCCCGCTTCCAACGCGGCCGTGGCGGCGTTGCGGGCCCCGTCGACATTGATGGCACGGACGCGGCCGTCGGCGTCTCCGTTGACGGAGATCATCCCGGCGAGGTGGTACACGACGTCCGCCCCGCGGAACGCGGCCGCGAGCGAGGCGGGATCGAGCACGTCGCCCCGCGCGACCTCGACGTCCAACCCCTCGAGCGAGGGCGCGACGGTGTCACCGTGGAGGAGCACGCGCACCGCGGTGCCTCGTGCGAGCAGGTCCCGGACGAGAGACGCTCCAACGTGGCCCGAGGCCCCAGTGACGACAACACCCACGCCAACCTCGACAGGCGTGGCGCGTATCCGACTGTTTGCCGTGAGGCGACCGTGGGCCCGCTCGTTTCGCCTCCCGACGCGATGCGTCCCTTCTTGGTGGATAGGTAGAGGGGGGCGCGCGGGCGCCGGGAGGGCGGATGCCGGGATTGCACCACGTATCGGTCGGCGTACGGGACCTGGCGCGGGCCAGGGCCTTCTACGATCCGCTGCTGGCCTTGGTCGGCCTCGGTGTGCTCGGCGCGGACGACCTGTCGGTCGACTACGGCGCGCGGCACATCTGCTTCAGCCTGGAGACCCCGGTCGACGGCGCGCAGGCGACCGCCGGCAATGGCGTCCACATCGCGTTCGAGGCGCCGGATCACGCGGCGGTGCGAGCCTTTCACGAGCAGGCCATCCGGACGGGCGGTCGCGACGCGGGGCCGCCGGGCCCGCGGCCGGAGTACGGACCGCACTACTACGGGGCGTTCGTCTACGACCTCGATGGGAACAAGATCGAGGCGATGACGGAGGGGTAGTCGGGGATCAGCCGGTTTGTCTAGAGGAGGCGCCGGGTGCGACTGCCACCGCCACCCCGTCCCGCACCGTCGCCGCGCCCTCGATCGTGTCCGGCCACTTGCGCAACACGTCGCCCGAGGGCGCGACCAGGAACGCGTCGTTGGGCACCGCCATGCCGTAGCCCATCTTCACGTGGGCCCCGACTTTCGCGCGGTGGCCGATGGCGACGCCGAGAAAGTGTGTATCCGCGCTGACGACGGCGCCCTGGTGCACCACGCGCACCGGTTGGCCGAAGGACAGATCGAACGCGGTGGCGGTCATCGCCACGAAGGCGTCGCGGCCGAAGACACACATCTGCCAGCCGCCGCCCGCGCTCACGAACGCGCCCGGGTAGAGCACGCAGAAGTTACACATGGCGGTGCGGCCGAGCCGGGCGCCGGGGCCGATGACCGCAAGCGACGCGTGGGCATAATCCTCGATCTTCGCGCCGTCGCCCACCACACAGCCGCGCACGAGCGCATAGGCGCCCACCTCGACGTCGTCGCCGAGCTGGCTCGCCTCCACCACCGCGGTGGGGTGGATCTTGCAGCGCTTTCCCACGCGGTTGAGCGCGCGGGCGACGGCGTGGGGCTTGAAACTCCGTGCGCGCAGGAGCACCGCGAGCACCACGAACACCTTCTTCCAAATCGGGGACGCCTCGAAGTCGGCCTTGGCCTCCTCGGCCGTGGCAACGAGCGCGAGCAGGTTGACACGCAAAACGTGCGACCAATGCTCGAGCCCGTGCACGAGGCGCGCACCGGTCACCAACGGGCGCTGGGCGTGCGCGAAGGCGGGGTGCAGCTCCATCGCCGCGGCGGGGCGCAGCTGGAGATCCAGGGGCAGGTCGGGCCCGTCGAGCGTCGGCGCGCCGCCCGCGGGCACCATCGCGACCTCGGGGCGCTCGGGCGTGCTCTGGAGCGGCCCCGTCTCGCGCAGGTACACCGGGTCGGCGATGCGCACGCGACCGGTCGCGCCCGCCGCCTTCACCGCGCGGAGGAAGGACGCCGTGAACCACACCCGGTCGGAGTACACGAGGTACGGCGCGTCGGCCGGCGGCGTGTCCACACGGGTGAAGCCCGCCGCGATCAGCGCCTTGTCCTGCGCCTCGGCGAGGGTGCCGCGGAGCACGCGGGTCTGGCCGACGGGATCGTCGAAGGGGGGGAACGTGGTTCCCGAGGTGATGCGCACGGCCAGCATGGCGCGAGTGTACCGCCCGACGCGGGGCCGCGCCCTCCGGAGGACCCGGGCAGAAGCTCGGGGGCGCCTGCCGCGCGGGCCCGGTTACCTCCTGCGCATGACCATCGGACCCGACGACATCCTCCGCTTCTGGTTCGGCGCCGCAGACCTGCGCGCCGTCCCCTCCCCCGCCACCCCGCGGCGCTGGTTCACCCCCGACCCCGCCTTCGACGCCGAGATTGCGGACCGCTTCGGCGCGCTGCTCGACGGCGATCCCGAGGCGGTCGAGGCCTGGGCGGCCACGCCTGCTGGCGCGCTGGCCGCGATCCTCACGTTCGACCAGTTTCCCCGCAACGTGTTCCGTGGCCAGGCCCGCGCCTTCGCGACCGACGCCCGCGCGTTGCGCCTCGCGACCGCGTGTGTGGCAGCGCGCTTCGACCAGGAGATGGGCGTGTCCCAACGTGCGTTCGTGTACCTGCCCTTCGAGCACGCGGAGGACATCGCGTCGCAGGATCGTTCGGTGGCGCTCTTCCAGGAGCTGGCGACCGACCCCGCGGGGGCGCTCTACCTCTCCTTCGCGGAGAGCCACCACGCCACGATCGCGCGCTTCGGCCGCTTCCCGGGCCGCAACGCCGCGCTCGGCCGCACCGCGACGCCGGAGGAGGAGGCGTACCTCGCGGGGGGCGGGGCGACGTGGGGGCAGGGGAAGGTGTAGGCGTTGGGGGGGGAACGCTAGGCGCCACGGCGACGCCAGTCCAGCAACGCCGGACCTGACCGGCAGGTGGCGAGTTGCTGGACGCCCAGTCCAGCAACGCCGGACCTGACCGGCAGGTGCCGAGTTGCTGGACGTGGCGTCCAGCAACGCCGAACCTGACCGGCAGGTGCCGAGTTGCTGGACGTGGCGTCCAGCAACGCCGAACCTGACCGGCAGGTGGCGAGTTGCTGGACGTGGCGTCCAGCAACTCCGAACCTGACCGGCAGGTGCCGAGTTGCTGGACGTGGAGTCCAGCAACGCCGGACCTGACCGGCAGGTGGCGAGTTGCTGGACACCGGCGCCCCGTGCGACAACACCCCGCGCCCCGCCCACCCCGCCGCCGCAGCGGCCGCGCCCGGCGCGGTCCGTCTGCCCAGCTCCCGCTTCAGACCGCCCGCACCGACCCCACCAGGCACACCTTCCGCCCGCGCACCTCGAAGCCCACGCCGCCGTCGATGGCGCCCGCCTCGAAGGTGACGCTCCCGGGTAGCGGCACCGGCGCCACGAAGCGTACGTCGACGGTGCACGCTTCGGGAACGTCGGTGTCGAGCTCGGCGAGGGCGCGCGCGAGGGTCCACCAGCCGTGCGCGATGGGCTTGGGGAAGCCGAACGGGCGCGAGGTCCACGGGGAGAGGTGGATGGGGTTGTAGTCGCCGCTCACGGCTGCGTAACGACGGCCCTGATCCGCCGGGAGGCGCCAGCGCGTGGACCGGGTGACCTTCATGCCCCCCTCTGACACCGCCTCGCGCTCGCCGCCGTGCCCGCGGATGCCGCGCGTGAGGATCGTCGTAATACCCTCCCACACGATCTCGTCGCCCGCGGAGACCGTGACGACGAGATCGAATTCGCCGCCCGCCCGCACGACGCGGTGGCCGTCGACCACGCAGTTCGCGGAGAGGACCTCACCCGCGCGCACGTGGCGCCGCCGGGTGATCTGTTGGCGGGTGTGCACGATGCCGGTCACGGAGAGCGGAAACGCCGGCGCGGTCATGACGGCGAGCTGGAGGCCCACCGTCGCGACGCCGGGCCACGTGAGCGGGAGCGGGTCGGCCACGGGGAAACCGCACACGCGCGCGTAGGCGGCGGCGTCCGTCGGGATCGTGTCGGCCATCGCCTCGATGCGCGGCAACGAGCCCTTCCACGCGGCGCGCTTGGTGAAGCTGGTCCAGAGCGAGACCTGGGGGGGCGCCGGATACCGCGCGGCGCCGCTCACCACACGCCCTCCGACCGCCACGCCTCGGGCCACGCGGAGCCCCGATTGCCCGGGATCTCGCGCCCCGTCGCGTCCGTGACGAAGTTCCCCACGTCGGCGAAGGCGCGCTCGCCGTTCACCCGCCCCTCACGGCTCCGCATCGCGACGATCGTGCCGTCGCGCCGCACGGACGCGACCTCGTGGGGCGCCGCGCGCAGGTCGACCAGGGCGCCCTTCTGCTTCGCGTTGAGGAGCTGCTCCTCGTTGCCGATGGGATCGGCCACGGTCTTGGCCTTGAGCGTCCACACGAGCAGCGCGCAGGGGTCGCGGCCGGGAAACGCGTCTGCGAGCAGGTCGGAGTTGCCGTAGAACTGCTTGCCGATGTCGTTCTGGTTGACCGGGCCCGCCATGAGGCAGATGCCGGCGAGCAGATCGCAGCCCTCGGGCAGGTCGATGCAGCCCGCGAGCTCACACACCAGCGCGCTCCGCGCCGCCGCCGCCCCGAACGCGCGCACCGCGTGCGGGAAGGACACGCCCGCGGCCTCGACCTCCTTCGGCGAGAGGCCCCCCACGTAGATGCGCTGCCCAGCGAGGCCGAACGCCTTCTTGCCACGCGCGGCGTTCTTGGAGAGGGACTTGCCGGTCGGAAGGTCGGCCCAGAGCGGGATGCCGGCGCACACCTTGTCGGTGATCGTCTCGAGCTCGGTGCGCACGCCGCGCAGGCGCTCCTTGCCGGTGGGGGTGAGCACGTCGATGCGCTCGAGCAGGAGCAGCGCCTTTGCCTGCTCGCGGTCCACGCCCGACCAGCGCCAGAACGCGTTGTATGCGGCGCGCGCGGCCATCTCGGTGAGGCCCTGCGGCACGTCCATCTCCTGGCGCGCCTGGTAGGCCGGCGGCGCCTTGTCCTCCGCGTTCACGCCGGGCTGGATGCGCTCCGAGCGGAACGCGAGCAGGTTCGCACCGAGCTTGCGGCAGAGGTCCGGCGCGATCGGCGACACGTCCGCCACCGCCCCCACCTGCGCCACGAGGCACACGCGCCAGCCGAGCGCGCGCTCGTCGGCGGTGAGGCCGACCAGGGCCTCGATCTCGGCCTGGAGGGGGGCGTTCTTGCCGCCCGCGACCGAGAAGGGCGCCATCAGCACGTTCGCGCGGCGGCGGCCCCCGGAGGCGAGCAGGGCGGCGCGCTCGAACGCCTCGGCCCAGATGCCGACGTGGAGGTGCTGGAGGTAGCCGATCGTCGGGATGTCGTCGGTGTGGTGGAACTTCTTGTTCCACGCGCGGATCGGCACGGTGAGCAGGCTCGCGACGGGCTTGTGGCCGATGAACGTGAGCAGGAAGGTGAAGGGGGTGCGGTAGGGCCGCGACAGCGCCACATGGGTGTAGGCGGCGCCGTCGAGGACGGTTTCGACGCCGTCCAGGCGGCGCAGGAGCGTCGTGAGCGCGGCGGAGTCCGCCGGGCCGAGGGTGACTTGCCGGTGGCCACGGTAGTTCGTGGACTGGCGCGACGAGAGCACGCCGAGCGCGGCCTCCTCGAAGAGCTCGGCCTCGGTGGGGGCGGCGCCCGGGACGAACGCGGCAGGCGGCGCGAGCGAGAGGAGCGCGGCGGCCTGGCGGCCCTCGTCCGTCGTGAGCGACACGCGCGTGCGGAAGCCGATCGGGTTGGCCGAGTCGAGCGCCTCGGGCAGGTGGTAGCGGTCCCGGCGCTCGCCCTCGGCGGCGAAGCGGGCGTCGCGAGCCACGCGCTGTTCGGAGGGCGGCGGCGGGATGGGCGAGAGGGTGATGGGCTTCTGCACGGTTCCGATCGAGGTGGGTGGCGAAGGTACCACCTCCGGTCCGCGCGCGTCACCCCCACGGCGCAACGCCGACTATTCCTCGGCACGTCGCAAGGGGGCGATCGGCGACGACGTGCGCTATGCTCGCCGCGCCTTCCCCAGGACCGAATCGATGGCGCTGCAGCACCTCACCGAAGAAGAGATCCGCACCTGGACCCGTGAGCAGAAGGACCGATGGTGGCTCACGAACGTCTACCGCGGGCACATGCCGCAGCTGACGTGGCGCTCCGCGGTGACCGGGTTCCTGCTCGGCGGCGTACTGTCCGCGACCAACCTGTACATCGGCGCGAAAACCGGCTGGTCGCTCGGCGTCGGCGTCACCAGCGTGATCCTCGCCTTCGCGATGTTCAAGGCGTTCGGCAAGCTCGGCATCGGGAAGGACTTCACGATCCTGGAGAACAACGCGGTCCAGTCGGTCGCGACGGCCGCCGGGTACATGACCGCGCCGCTCATCTCGAGCCTCACCGCGTTCATGGTGATGACCGAGGTCGTGCTCCCCTGGTACCAGATCTTCCTGTGGATGGCGGTCACCTCCATCCTCGGCGTGCTGGTCGCCTTCCCGATGAAGCGCCGCTTCATCAACGACGAGCAGCAGCCCTTCCCCGAGGGCCGCGCCTGCGCCGTCGTGCTCGACTCGCTCTACCCGGACGCCCCGCTGGGCGGCACGAAGAACATGGTCGACGACATGCCGCAGCCCAAGGTGGGCGCGGGCGCGACCGCCCACGAGCAGTGGCTCGGCAACCTCAAGGCCCAGGCCCTGTTCGGCTCGGCCGCCATCGCCGGCGGCATCGAGTTCCTGAAGCTCGAGGGCTACCAGATCCTGCTCCAGGAGCGGATCCTGGGCCGGGCGGCGGGCACGGCGTGGCACCTCCCCGAGAAGCTCCTCGGTTGGTACTACGAGCTCGGCGCCCAGTACTCCTGGTGGGTGCCGAAGATCATGGGCACCGACATCCGGCAGCTCGGCATCGCCCCGGTCCTCGACATCACGATGTTCGGCGCGGGGGGCCTCACCGGCCTGCGCATCGCGAACAGCCTGATGATCGGCGCGTTCATCAACAACGCCATCCTCGCGCCCTGGATGATCTCCATCGGCGAGATCCTCCCCAAGGCCGACGGCACGTTCGGCCGCGCCCACCTGCTCAACACGTGGTGCCTCTGGTGGGGTGTGTCGATCATGGTCGCTGGTTCGCTCGCGGGCCTGTTTGCCAAGCCGCAGATCATCATCAGCGCCTTCACCGGCCTGTTCGCCAAGAAGGCCGCCGACACCGACGTGCTCGGCCACATCGAGCTCCCTCTCAAGGTGAGCTTCGTCGGCGTACCCGTGTTCGCGGCCCTCTCCGTGTTCCTGAATTGGTACTGGTTCGAAATCAACCCCTGGCTCGGCCTGCTCGCGGTGCCGATGATCATCGTGCTGACGCTCATCGCCGCCAACGCGACGGGCCTCACCAGCACCACGCCCACGGGCTCGCTCTCCAAGATCACCCAGTTCACCTTCGGCGCGCTCGACCGCGCAAACCCCGCCACCAACCTCATCACCGCCGGCATGACCAGCGAGGTCGCGAGCAACGCCTCCAACCTGCTCATGGACATCAAGCCCGGCTACATGCTCGGCGCCAAGCCCCGCCAACAGGCCTGGGGCCACGTCATCGGCGTCATCGGCGGCGGCATCGCGGCCACCTTCCTGTTCTTCCCGCTGTTCCTCCCGCACTACGACGCGTCCCTGCCCCTCGGCCCCCAGGTGATGACCGAGAAGTTCCCGATGCCCGGCGTCGAGATCTGGAAGGGCGTCGCCATGCTGATCGCGGAGGGCGGCAGCGCGCTCCGCACTTCGTCCATCATCGCGATGGTCATCGCGGCGGCGGCCGGCATCTTGTTCGAGGTCCTCCGCGTCGGCACGAAGAACCGCTTCCCCATCTCCGCGGTGGCCGTGGGCCTCGGCGTGGTCATCCCCGTCGACTCCTCGCTCATGATGTGGTCCGGCGCGCTCTTCTTCGCGCTCATGACCCGCATCAACGCCAAGAAGGATCCGGCCACCACCGGCCACGGCCTCTGGATCGAGAGCCAGGAGCCCATCGCCGCCGGCCTCGTGGCGGGCGCGGCGCTCACGGGGATCGGCGATCAGCTCATCAGCGTGTTCGTGTTGGGGATGTAGGGCTCGGGGTTTGGGTTCAGGGCGGTCCGGGGCCGCCCGCGCCACCCTCCAGGCGCCCTTGCGCGGCCCCACCCCCATGCCCCACGGCCCCCCACGCGATAAACAGCCCAGGATGACGACGACGCCGCGGCTCCAGCTCCCCGATCTCGGCGCTCCGGCGCTGGAGGCGCTGCTGGAGCGTACGAACGCCCTGCTTTATGTCGTGGACGAGCAAGAGCGCATCCTGTCGATCAACAAGGCGCTGCGCAACCGGATCGACTACGAGCTGGCCGCCGTGCCCGACCTGCGCACGCTCGCGCGCCTGCTCTACCCGGACCCCACGTTCCGCGAGGCCGCGCTGGCTGCCCACCGGAGCGCGCTGACCGGGGCGCCCGCGCGGGACGTCGAGTGGGTGTTGACCTCGCGCCAGGGTGATCAGCGGCAGATACGCTGGCAGTTTGCCGCCTCCGGCGAGCCGGGCGCGCGGGTGCTCGTGCTCATCGGGGAGGATGTCACCGACCGCCGCAAGCTCGAGCAGTGGGTGCGCCTCCAGAACGCGCTGTTGGAGCGGATCCCCGAGGCGGTCATCGTCGCCGACCTCGAGGGCCGCATCATCCACTGGACCGGGAGCGCCGAGCGCCTGTTCGGCTATGCGCCGCGGAGCGCGCTCGAGCGCCCGCTCTCCAACATCCTCGCCGACGAGAACGGCCGCGGGCTCGCCCTCGGGTGGGTCGAGTCGCTGCGCCAGCAGGGGCAGATCGAGTGGGTGCACGCGCTGCGGCGCGAGGCCGGTGACACGCTGGAGTGCCGCATCCAGGGCGCGCGCGTGCAGAACGAGCGCGGGCAGATGGTGGCGATCTCGCTGGTGGTGACCCCCGTCTCCGGCCCCCTCACCGAGGCGCCCACCGAGAACAGCGAGCCGGCGCTCGAACGCGCGTTGGGGCAGGTGGCCGCCGCGGCGGTGGTCGTGACCGACAGCCAGGGCGCGGTGCGCATCTGGGGCCGCGGATCCGAGCGGCTCGGCGGCATGGGCGCCGCAAAGGCCGTGGGGAAGCGGCTGTTCGACGAGGTGATGCGCTCCCAGGGCCAATCGTGGGACGCGTTGTTGACCCGCCTCCTCGGCCGCGGGCGCTTCCAGGCGCGCCTCACGATCGACCGCCCCAACGGCACCCGCGCCCCCGCGGATCTCGACGCCCAGGCCCTCCGCGGGCCCGACGGCTCCGTGCTCGGCGTGTTGTGTGTGTTCGCCGACCGCTCGGAGATGTTGGCGCTCTCGGAAGAGGCGCTCGCCACCAAGACCCAGGCGTTGGACGGCGTGTTCGTAGAGGGCGTGGTCAAGCGCCTGGTCGACGCGTGCACCTATTTCGAGCCCGATCACCGCCAGATCCTCGCGCGGCTGCACGATCTGCGCGCCATCGCCCGCATGGTCGGCTCCGGTGCCACCATGCGCGAGTTCGAGGCGTTCACCCGCCGCTCCCGCCTGGTCGAGCTCGACCGCGAGATGGACGACGTGATGTACCGCCTCGGCGAGGGCGTGCACCGCCTCCGCACGCTGGTCGACGACATCGGGCGGTTCGAGGCGGGCGAGGCCGACTCTCCCGGTCCCGTGCGCCTCACCCGCGAGCTCGACGCCGCGCGCGAGCTGATCGCCCACCACTTCGAGAACCGCATCCAGATCGACTGTGTCCTGGATGATCTTCCCGCCGCCCGCGCATCCCGACGCCCGCTGCTCCGTGGCCTCGTGCTGCTGCTGCTCGCGAGCGCCGCGAGCTGCGAGGGCGCGGAGAAGCCCCAGGTCGTCATCGAGGGGCGCCACCAGGGCGGCTGGCTCTACCTCGACTGCCGGGACAACGGCGCCGGCTACTCGGTCGACGTGCAGTCCCGCCTGACCGACCTGCCCTACCTCGCCGCCCAGCCCGGCTTCGCCTCGCTCTACCTCGGGCTCGCGCGCGAGTCGTTGCGTCTCGCCGGCGGCAACCTCGAGATCGACACCGCGGCGGGCACCGGCGCCCGTGTGCGCGTCAGCTTCCCCGCGGCCGACGCGACGGTGGCGGTCCAATCCGTCGAGGTCCCCCGCGCCCAGACCGGGCTGCGCGGCCGCGTCCTGCTGGTCGAGGATGACGACCTGCTGCGCCGCGCGCTCGAGCGGCACCTGGGCGAGGTGCACGGGGTCGACAGCCACGCCACCATCGCCGAGGCCCTGGGTGACCTCGCCACCGGCCAGTACGACGCCGCCGTGTTGAGCTTCCCCCGCCCCGAGAGCTTCGGCCTGCGCCTGCTCGCCCGCTTCGCAGAGACCGCGCCCGCGCTGACCCGCAACGCGGTCGTCATGATCCCGCCCGGGCTGAAGCACACCACCCGCGAGCGGCTCGTGTCACAAGGCTGGGTCGTGTTGGCGCGCCCGGTCGACTTCACGACGCTGCGGTCGGTGCTGCTGAGGCTGATGCCGACCGAGGAGCTGGCGCTGGGCGAGGGGTAGACCGGGCCGCGGTCGGCGCCGCGCTGGTCTCCACGACCGCGGAGAGTTGGCAGGCGCCGGGCACCGCGGCCCACGCCGGTCGCCCACCTCTCAGAACGCCGGGCCCAACTCTGTCGCGCCGGTGCTCAACACGAGGTCGTCCGGGCCCACGTACACCGGGCGCTGTTCGTTCTTGCCGACGCGGCGCAGGGCGCGGGCGACGTAGGCCTGGGCCTCGGCGGCGGTCACCTTGCGATCACGCGTGCCGTCGAGCTCGCCGTCGGCCCAGCCGCGCAGGGCCCCCACCGCGTAGTAGGTGAACGCGCCGTGATCGGTGTCGGGGAGCGGGCCGGAGATCTGGTCGGGCCCGGCCGCGTTCCATTGGGCGCCGCCGACGTTGGCACCGCCCGATTGGGGCGCGAGCGCGTAGGCGGGGACGACGAGGCGGGTGCCACCCACGATGGAGGCCCCGGATCGGCCGGCGCCGACGTAGCACGTATCGAGCACGAGCAGCGGTTTGGCACCCGCGGCGCGAACCAACTGTTCGATCTCGGACACCCCGACGCCCCGGGTGGAGAACGCGGCGAGGTCGGCGCGCACGTCGTCCCCGAGCAACATTCGCTCGCCGGTGCGCGGGTTCGCGGCGCCGTGCCCGGCGAAGTACACCCAGACGGTGCCCCCCTTGCCGGCCTCGCTCGCGGCGCGCTCGACCGCGGCGAGGATCTGCTCGCGGGCGCCGGTCTTGAGCGTCTGGATGTTCTGCATCGGGACGCCGCGGGTGTAGACGAGCAGGTCGTCGAACGCATCTGCGTCACGCCGGGCCGAGGGCACGCCCGAGCCCAGGAACGGGTAGTCTTCGAGGCCGATGACGACGGCGCTCTCGTTCGGGGCCTTGGCGCCGGTGCGGACGGGGCTGTCGAGCGAAGGGTAGCGGGGGCCGGCGGGGGTTGCGACGACGGGGGTTGCGACGGTGGGAGGCACGACGACGGGCTTGGTCGCGGGCGCAGCGACGGGCGGCGCCGAGGGCGTCAGCAGGAGGTCCGCGAGCCGGGTGCTCGTCTTCCGGGGGACCTCAGCGGGGGGGACCGCGGCGGGGGGGGCCTCGGCGGGCGGGATCTTCGGGTCGAACGAGAGGCTGCGGTAGATGCTGTACTCGTCCTCCTCCTCGGCGACCGCGTCCTGCGTCTCGTTGCCGGGGCCCGCGCGGAGGCGCCCCACCCGCGCACCCGCGTTGTTTCGGAACCAGGTGTTCACCGCGGTCGGCACCGACGAGTCGTGGCTGATGTCGAGCGTGTCGAGGCCGCCGCCCGCGTCGTAAGCGGCGTGGACGTAGACGCCCCGGCCGTCGTGCCAGTACGCGCCCCACCCGTCGTCGACATGCGGCTCGCCGAGCAGGCCCGCCACCTCGCGCTCGCCCATCCCCCACCGCACGCCGAACGGCAGCGTGCCCTCGTAGCGCCCCGCGGGGCAGTCGTAGGACGCCTCGTCCTGGTCGTGCAGCCGGACACGCGTGACGATGTCGCTCACGGCGAGGCAGACGCCCGCGCCCTTCGCGCTGAAGTCGAAGAACGCGTTCGGGGTCTTGCGGAGGCGCGCCGTCTTGACGAAACGCGCGGCCGGCCCCTCGTAGATCGGCGTGCCGAGCAGCTCGTAGAGGGCGTCCCCCTCGATGACGGACGACGCGCCCTGGGAGGCCGACGGCGGCCGGCTCGTGTCGGGGGTCTGCGCGAAGCCCACGGCCGAAAACGCGAAGAGGAGCATGCGGACAGAGTGGCCGGTCCCCGCCTCGGACGCAAGGGAATGCCCTCCGTGTCCCGGCGGTGTCCAGGTGAGTGGGCGCCGCCGCGCCGACGCGCTACCGGGCGCCTCATGCTCCCGCGCACCTCCCCTCCCCTCGCCCCCGTGGCCCTCGCCGGCCTCGCCCTCGCCGCCCTCGTCCTCGGTGGCGCCTGCACCGACGCCCACGCCGCGCGTCGTAAGGCAAAGCCGACTGACGGCATCACCGTCGTGGCGCCCAAGTCGCTGTACCTGCGCAACGCGTTCGACACCGACCCGTCGTTGTACATCGGCCGCTTCCTCGACGAGGGGCTCCCGCTCGACCAGCTCGACGAGGCCGCGGGCATGCAGAAGTCGTGCTCCCGGTTCGTGAAGTACAAGACCGTGGGCGGCGGCGGCGTCGTGTACGACGAGTACTACAACGCCTCGACCACCGCGAGCTTGAGCGCCCAGATCCCCGAGATCGCCACGGTCGCCGTGGGCGGCGGCGTCGGGCGCACGGTGCGGGTCAAGTACCAACTCGACACGAAAATGGTGTCGTACATCGACGACCCGGGCGCGTTCGAGGCGTGCTGCATGCGCGCGCCCGACCAATGCAGCAGCCGCTACATCGGCGAGTTCCTCTCCGGCACCGGCGCGGTGTACTTCGGCTCGGGCCGCCAGATCGGCGCGGACATCGGCATCGACGCGGTGATCCCCGGCCTGGACACCAAGGTGTTCCCCAAGCTGGAGGTGAAGGACGCCCAGACCTGGGAGCGCTCGATCGCGTTCACCCAGCCGGTCTACTTCGCGTTCAAGCTGTACCCGAACAGCTTCGTCGGCAAGCTCCCCGATTGGTCGTGTGACAGCACCGAGGTGCCACGCTCCTCGCTCGGCTACTACTTCGTGGGGGTGTCCAACGTGCAGGACACCGCGCAGCTGGCGCGGGACGAGGCCGCGCAGAACGCGCGCAAACAGGTGGTCCAGTTCCTCGGCGAGCAGGTGACCACCGGCGCCGCCACCGTGACCTCCACCAGCGGCAGCGCCGCTGAGCTCGGCACCCAGCTCGCCAGCGCCTCGTTCGTGACCACCGCCGCGGAGGGGCTCGCCCGCTACGTGCAGGTGGTGAAGGAGTGTCCGGCCCAGGTTGCCATGCCGACCGGCTACTCCCACACGTCGCGGGTGTTGGGTTTCGTGCCCGAAGCGTCGGTGGCCGAGGTCACCACCCTCCTGGTGCAGCAGGTCGGACAGTAACGTGCGGCTCCGCGCGCCCGGTGTGTGGTCGATCGGCGTGCTGCTGACGCTCGGCCTCGTGGGTGCGGCCCCTCCCAAGGCCCCCGCGGCGCCCGCCACGTGCGAGAGCGTCCCGCCGGGCAAGAACCAATACCGGCTGGCCGTCGGGTATGCCCCCTCCCGTGGCAACACCCCCATCCAACGGAACGTGGCATTGGCTGCGGCGCGCGCAAGCGCCGAACGCCAGCTCTCGGATCAGCTGTGCGCCGTGCTCCCCGCCGAGGCGTGCGCCCGGTACCGGGGCTACATCCAGCCGTGGCAGCCGCCCGGTGTCTACGATCCCGACACGCGGCAGGCGTGCGCCACCGCCGTGGTCGACGCGTGGCTGCTCCAGCCCGACGCGCTCCGTCGGGAGGCAGAAGCCGCCATGAGCCAGCTCGCCGATGGGCTCGGCGCCTCGCTCGGCAAGGAGGGTGTGCAGCTCGGGAGCCTCCAACGGTCGGACGGGTGCGCGGTCCCCGAGCTCGACCCGGCGCGCATGTGGGTGCGGTCCCGCCTCGCCGCGGCCAACGTCCCCGTGTACGGCGCGGACGCGCCCGCCGACATCCCCACGCTCGACCTGCTCGCCACCGTGGCCGCGGGCACGGTCACCCTCGGCGCGACCGTGCACCACGCCGACGGCCGCGAGACCGGGGTCGATCCGGTCCGCTTCTCGGCCGCCGCCTACGCCGTCCCCGAGGCGAGCGTGTGCGCCGCGGGGCTCGCGGGGCGCCAGAGCCCCGGCGTCAAGCTCGAGATCGACACCCGCGGCGGCGCGCTGTGTGACGGCCAGCCGTTCGAGCCCCGGCTCACCGTCGATGTCCCGAGCCGCGTGCACGTGTACAGCGTGGCTCCCGACGGCTCCGCGTGGCATGTCTGGCCCGAGCCCGACGGCACCGGCATCGTCGCGAGCACAGTGTCGCTCGGAACCTCCTACGCCACCGCCCCCATCGTGCCCGGGGACGAGCTGCTCGTCGCGATCGTCATGCCCGCCCAAGCGCCCTTCACCGCGCTCGACGGCGTGAGCGGCTTCTGTCGCCTGGCCGGGCCCCTCACCCCCGCCCGCCTGCCCGCCGGCGCGCGCGTGGCGCCCGCGTCGTGGCACATCGACACCCGCCCCGGTGCGTGCGGCCCCCCCGTCGCCGGCCAGCCCACGGTGGCCGAGCTCGCGGCGGCGTTCGCGGCGGCGCCGGTTTGTCGGTGAGGCGGCTGCGCTGGTCGGGTCAGCCCCTGGAGCGCCGGCGGTAGACCATCCCCAGCACCACGAGCACCCAAGCGGCACTACCGCCCGGCGCGCCCACGTTGCACCCACAAGTCGCAGGTTCTTCCTCGGGGGTACCGGTGTCGGGCACGTCGGTGTCGTCGGTGTCCTCCGGCACGTCGGTGTCCTCCGGGACATCGGTGTCCTCCGGCTCGGTGACCGTGAACGCCCCCACCAACGTGGCGGACTCCCCGTCCACGTTGGTGACCATGACATCGTGGACGCCGACCGGGAGGCCCGACGGGGAGCGGCCCGTCATTTGGGTGCCATCGAGCTCCGTCGGGGCGCTGATGGCCAGGCCACCAATCGTCGCGAGCGTGTTGTCCCCGAAGCCGCCGCCGGAGAGGGTCACCTCCGCCGCGTGCCCGAGCTCCGTCGTCGCGGGCGTGATGCCGGAGAGCACGAGGGGGACGGGCTCGTCGTAGCCCGAGAGCGCGCGGATGACCCAGCTGCCCTCGGCGCCCAGGTCGGCCAGGGCATGCACCCCGCTGTCGTCCGAGAGCCAGCTGCCCCCACTGGGGGCTTCGGTGTCGATGACGAGGCCGGAGGTGTCCGTGGCGAGGTCCGCGTACGGCCACACGCCCGGGTATTTCGTGTCATTTGGATCGGGCGCACACACCCAGATGGCGATGTCGCCCGCCTCGACGGTGAGCGGGTACAGCCCACGCTCCGGATCGTCGAGCGAGAGCGCGTTGAATTGGTCGGAGGCGACCGTCACCTGGAATGGCGCCTCGGGGAGCGCCCAGTCCGAGCCGCCGGGCAGGTGAACCGCCTCGCCCTCCTCCAAGATGTCGATGCCCATCGTCAGGGTCGTGACGTCGTGGTCCTGGTTGCCCTGGGAGCTGCCGAGGAACACGAGGACGGTGTGGAGGACGATGGGGTAGGCCTCGGGAGGCGGATCCAGCACGATGCCCGCACACTCCGGGTACCCGAGCCAGGCGACATGGTCGGTGGGCCCGAACGCGTCGTCGTACGCCGTGTCGTTGCGGTGGACGACCTCGGCGCCGAGGGCGGGTTGTGCGACGGCGAGGGAGAGGAGGAGTGCGTGCATGGGGCACGGTACCACGGGGGCGGCGACGGGTCGCGGGTATGCACGCTTGGATGGGGCCTTGGGCAACGTCGACCGGGGCCTCCGGGTTTTCCAGTCGGCTTGGGGAGGCGGAGCGGATCCAGGATTTTTCCGTGTCCTTCCTGCCTATACTTCTGCATTCCTCTATTCCTGCCTTCCTGATTTTCCGGCTCCGAGGCCCATGGCTTCTGTCACCTTCTGATCCAGCTGGTACTCCTGGGCGAGCTCGCGGAGCGCCGCCCTCTCAAGCTCACTTACGACGATCTCGAACTCGTAGAGGTTGTCGACGATCATTTCCAGCGCGAGACGACCTTCGCCGTGGTCCAGCAACGACAGCAGGGATGCCCCCCTCTCGTGGGGGAGACGGGAAGCGAGGTCGTGGAGTGTCTGCGCCATTCGGAGCGGGCACTTAGCCGATGTAAAGCCCCTCGCAGCCCGAGCAGCCGCAAAGATGCCGACCCTGCAGGTCCAGCACCGCAAGGCCCCCGAGCCGGCAGCTCCTGCACCACCCGCGGCGGATGCAGCTCCGCCCCCGCCGACCACCGCTCGCCCACGACCGCCGGAGCCCCCGCGCCCCTCGGCCGGGCGACCCCCGCGAGCAAAAGCGTCCCGCCCCTTACACCCGGGCCCGCGGCGAGCACGTTTTTGCCGGCCCGCCGTATAGTCCCCAGGCGTCATCCGACGCGCCGACCGCTACCCCGATCGGGCGCCGTACCCCCCGGGTACACTACGAAACGAGACGGAGTTTCACATGCGCACCTTCCTCGCCCTGCTCTCGATCGCCGCCGGCGCCGGTTGCTCGAACGTCGACAGCATCCAGAAGGGAGATGTGGACGACGACACGGGCGGCCTCGCCGAGACGGACAGCGCGTCGGACACGGACAGCGCGGCCGACTCCGACACCGACACCGATGCCGACACGGACGCCGATTCGGATGCCGACTCCGACACGGACTCCGACACGGATGCCGACACCGACTCCGACACGGATGCGGACACGGACTCCGACACCGATGCGGACACCGACTCCGACACGGATGCGGACACGGACTCCGACACCGATGCGGACACCGACTCCGACACGGATGCGGACACCGACTCCGACACCGAGAGCCTCATCGTCGCCGACTCGGTGGCCGAATTCTCCGGCGTCCAGGGGAGCGACGGGTGGTACTACGGCTACGTCGAGCCCAGCACCAGCCCCGACTGGATCGAGATGTCGTCGTACCTGTCGGGCGTCACCACGCCGGGCTGGTACAGCGATCCGTCGCAGTACTGGACCTCCATCGCGGACGACGCCGCGCACCCCAACGGCCTGGTCACCTCCGAGGGCCGCAGCCCGATGGAGCAGTGGGCGGTCCGCCGCTGGGTGAGCGACCAGGTGGGCGTGTTGCACGTGGCGTCGCACATCGCGAAGGTGTACGAGGACGGCACCACCAACGGCGTCGAGGCGCGCATCCTGGTAGACGGGACCGAGGTTTCGAGCTCGCACATCCAGGGGTGGGACATCGTCGGAGTGGACGAGAAGGTCGATGTCGTGGTCCTCATGGGCAGCACCATCGACTTCGTCCTGGATCCGTACGAAGCGCAGGATCTCTCCGACCGCACCACGTGGACGATCATCATCTCGAGGTAGATGGTCGCGGCATGCAGATGCCCTCGCACCTCTCTTGAACAGGCCCCGCCGCACGTTCGCGCTCGCGCTCGCCATCGTGGCGGTGGTGCTCGGCGTGCACGCGCAAGGGCTCGTGGCGAGCCTGCAGGGAAACGCGCTCTTCGGCCATCCGCTCGGCACGTGTGACTCCCACCTGTTGGGCCCCGAACACCTCGGCACCCGACGGCCCGACATCGTCGACGCGTGCGACCTCCCCTACTCCCACCGCATCGCGCTCGACGCGCTCGATCGCATCGGCGAGCGCTGGGACACCCTCTCGCTCCCCGCCTTCCTGCTGCGCGCCCCCTGGGAGGTGGCGGTCGAGTCGCGCGCCATGAACGTGCTCGACTTCGTGCTCTTCCTCTGGCCGGCCCACGCCCTGTTCGACAGCCCCGGCGCCATCGCGGTGGTGCACGTCGGGCTCGTGGCGCTCGCGGCCGTGGGCGCGTTCGGGTTCGCCCGGTTCCTCAACGTTTCCGCTGTGGGCGCGCTCGGGGCGGCGTTGGTTTGTGGCACGGCCGGGCCGGTGCTCGAGTGCCTGGCCCGCGGCCAATACCCCCAGGCCGCCTCCGCGGTGCCCTTCCTGCTCTACTTTCTCGGCCTCGCCTGGATCGTAGGGGGGCGGAGGCCGGGCGTGCGGGCGAGCGTGGTGCGCCGCGCGGGGGTGGTGCCCGCCGCTGTCGGAATGGCCCTGGCGGCCCTGTTCTATTGGCAGAACGCGCTCGTGCTCGGGCTCGGCACGCTGGTGTTCATCGCGGCCGCCGGCCCCCGCACGGCCTGGGCGGGGCGCCGCCCGCTGCTTGCCGCCGCCGGGTTGACCATCGTCCTCTGCCTGCCCGCCCTGGTGCCCCTCCTCACCGTGCTGGCCGAGGGCGCGGACGACAAGCTCCGCCTCCTCCCCTGGGGCACGTCGTACGCATCGCAGCTCGCGACGGGCGCGGTCCCCGGTGACCTGCTCGACGAGGTCCCCTGGTTCGTCGCCCTCGATCCCTCGCGCGGGTGGGCCCTGCCGCTCCTGCCGCTCCTGCCCGCCGCGTTCCTCGGCTTCCGGAGCCGCGGGAGCCGCCCCTGGCTCGCGCTCGCGCTGTTCGGCGCCGTGATGGCGCTCGGCCCGCTCCCGGTGGTGCCGACGTGGCTGGGCGGCATCGTCCTGCCCGAGTTCGGCCCCCTCCCCCGTCGCGAGAACTACCTCTACACGCTCATCTATCAGTGGGTGCCCAGCGCCTCGCGGATGCGCCACCCGCTGCGCTACGCGCTGCTCGCGTCGGTGGGGCTCACGTGGGCGGTGGCCCACGGCCTCCCGCGGCTGGAGTCGTGGCGCCGCGGCGCGGGCGTCGTCTCCGTCGGCGCGGCGCTCGCCTGGGCCCTTGCGTTCGGGCCCTGGCCCGCCGCCCATCACCCCTTCCCGCGCCCCGTGCTCGAGGCCCTCGCCGACTGTCGCGTCCTGGTGCTGCTCGGCACCCCCGCGCGGGAGGCCCACCGCGACCAGGTGTTGCGGCTGGCGGGGCTCACCTGGCACCCCGTGTGGCCGGTCGACATCCAGGTCGGCATCCGCGGCGCCGCCCGCCCCGACGCGCGCCAGACCGCGCTGTCCGGCGCCATCAGCGGCGCGCTCGCCATGCGTCTCCAGGGCCGCGCCGCCGCGCTCCCCGAGGGGGCGTGCGTCGTGTTCAACCCCGCATGGAACGTCGACCCCGACACGGCATGGTCGCGCCTCCACCAGGCGTTCGGCCCGCCGGTCGCCACCGTGGACATCGACGGACTGTTGTCCGCGTTCACGACGCAGCCGCCGGTGCGGATCGGGGTGTTTCGGGAGGGTGGGGCCGCCGGGATGGCGCGGTAGCTCAGGGCCCGACGGCCACCCGCCACGCCGCGTCCAACGCTTTTGCGTCCCGACCCGCGGCCGCATAGCCGTCGAGCGGCGCGGCCAACCAGGCAGCGCGCACGCCGGCCACCCCCTGTGTGTTCTGGATCCACGCCGCGAAGGACGTCGCCATGGCAAGCTCGTTCGGCGTTCCCTTCCAGCCCGACGCAACGGCGCCGATCGGCGGAGAGGCATCGAGCATTGGGCGCGCCGCACCATCCAGGTCGTTGCCGCTCCCGGCCAAGGCGCGCGGCAGGCCTGCCGCCATCACCGGGTTGCCCGCGGGCCCCCACGCGCGGGCGAGCATCGTCGCGATCGGGCACGCCGCGGCCCACGGCGAGCCGTCGATTGTGGCGCAGACGTTCGCCGTCGGATCGTCGACCGTCGGCCCGCCGAGCTCGGCGCGATGGGCCTCGTCGGCGTACACGAACACCTCGACCGTGCCCTGGGGCGCGATCGACAGGTTTCCCAGGCCCGCGAGCAGCGCCCACTCGATGCGGGACGCCGCGCCCACCGGATCGGGGACACGCGCGAAGTCCGCGCGGACCTCCACGCCGCCCTTCGTGGTGGACTGCCACGTGGCGAGCGCGCTCGGCTCGCTCGACCCGACGGCGAGCAGCAGATCGTCCACGTTTCCGGCGCCCGTCCCCACCAACGACACCGTCACCCACGCGGCGGTCACGTCGTCTGGCACCACCACCGCCACCGTCGCGCGCTCCCACGCCTGGGCCGACACCTCCCGCGTCCAGTCGGCGGCCGGCCCCGCGGCCCCCGCGAACCCGAACCCGATCACGACGCGCGCGCCCCCCTCCGCGGCGGCCGCGACGTTGAGCACGAGGCGCTCCCCTGGCACCACGCGGATGTCCTGGCTCACGCTCGGCACGGACTTCGCGCCCTTGCGCGCCTCCAACCGGAGCGAGGTCTTGCCCAGCAGCGCCCGCGCCGTGTCCCTCGACACCCCGGTGTTCGCGGGCGCAGACACGCGCCACGCGAGGCCGAGCGTGTGGTCGTCCTCGAACGAGGGATCCACGAGCGCGGCGCGCTCCCGCGGCAAGCTCACCCCGAGCTCCGCGTTCAGGACCGCCGCCACCTCGGCCTGCTTCCAGGTCGATGGCCACGCGATCCCCACCCCCGTCGTCGCGCGCCGCCCTGCGAGCTCCACGCGCACCAGCTCGCCCGCCACCACGGTCGCGCGCACCTGGTCGACCTTGCGCACGTTGGTGTCGAGCAGGTCCGCGAGCGAACGGATCGCGGCCCACTCGGCGTCCGACCACTCGCCCGCCGTGCGGATCACCGTCTGCCCGTCCCGCACGCGCCGGATCTCGGCGGGCGGGAGCGCGAGCACCACGCGCAAGGCCGCGCGCGAGGCGGGATCGAGCACCTGGTAGACGATGGCGGGATCACTCGGCGCGAGCGCGCGGAGGCCCTCGCGATCGAGGCTGGAGGCCGCGATGAGGCGGTCCAGGCGCAGATCGGGGCCCTCGGTGGCCGCGGCAAGGGCGGGCGACGCGGCCGCGAGAGAGAACAGGAGCGCGGAGAGCATGGCCGAGTGTGGCACGAAAGCGTCCCGACCGCGCGCGCGCTCGCGTCGTTCCGTCGGGAGGTCGTTCGAATCTGACGTGGTACAACCTCGACTCCCCCTCCCTCGGAGGCTCCATGCCCTGCCGCCGCCTCGTTGCCTTGCCGTTCCTGGTCACGATCGCCCTCGCGCCCGGTCCGGCCCACGCCCTGACGGTCGGCGAGCGTGGCCTCTTCAGCGTGCGCGGCCACCTCGCCACCGGCTACCCCGGCCTCGCGAGCCTCTCGGTCTCGCTCACGGCCTTTCGCCCCGTCGAGCTCGAGGCGGGCGTCGAGGGCTCGCTCGGCTTTGCCGCCCAATACGTGCGGGCGGGCCCCGCGCTCCCCCTGCTCGACACGCGGGACGAGGTGTACCGTGGCTTCACCCTCGACCTCCCCGTGCTGGTCGGCTATCGCCACTATTGGTTCACGCGCGGCGACGTCCACGCGGCCACCGCCAACGTGGCGGCAACCGGCGACTATTGGTTTGCGCACCGCTTCGGCCTGGAGGCGCAGCTCACGTTGGGTCTCACCGTCCCGTTCACGGACACCTTCGATGCCATCGGTGTCGTGGAGCCGGACGTCCGGTTGTCGGTGGGGTTGGCGTTCTGACGATCCCCCTCCGCGGGAGCGCTCGGGATACGGACGGCCGATGTCCCTCCTCCTTCCCACGGCCGACGAGCAACAATGGGCCCTGGCGGCGTTGGGCGATCTCGTGCGGAAACGCGGCGCGGACCCGCTGTTGACCCGCCCGTTCGTGCTCCCAGCGCCCACCTTCTTCCCCGACCCGTGGACCGCGGACACGGCCGGCGTGGAGCGCATCCTCCGCCGCCTGCTGGCGTACGCGGGCTTGCCCGACGCGAAGGTCCGCGCCGAGGTCGAACAGCGGCCGGACACCACCACCGTCCAGAGCTGGCCGGGCGCCGAAGCCCGCCACGGCAGCGGCGCGGCCGGCTGGTACATGGGGCGCCAGGGCGGCACCTATCGGTTCGGCGTGAACCCAAGCTTCAACAAGCGCCCCGAGGTGCTGGTCGCGGTCCTCGCGCACGAAACCGCCCACGCGTGGCGTGACACGTTCCAGCTCCAGGTACCCGACCGCGACAGCGAGGAGTACCTCACCGATCTCACCACGGTCTACCTCGGCTTCGGCGTGCTCACGACCAACGCGGCGTGGCAGTTCCGGGGCGTGAGCGACGGCATCGCCTCCGGGTGGGAGAAACAACAGACAGGCTACCTCGACTTCCGCGTGTTCGCGTTCCTGCTCGCGCTCGTGGCACACGCGCGCGGCCTCGGCTGGTGGGAGCGCACCCGCTTTGCCTGGAACCTGTCACCCAACCAACGCGCGGCGTTCCGGGTGAGCCACGCCCGAATCGGGCTGAGCCGGGCGGAGATGCTCGGGGAGATCGGGTGCTCGGGGGGCGGGGGTCGGTGACGCGCCCCGGCGTAGGTCGCGGGCGCCTCCTCTTCACCCTGCTCGTCCTCCTCCTCCTCGGATCCGTCGGTGCGTGGTGGGCGCTCGGCGCAGCCCTGGAGGCCTCGCCCGAGCCCGTCGGCCCGCCGGCACGTGCGGCCCGGGTCACGACGCGCGTGGCCCCCGAGGGTGTCACGTCCGTGCGCGTGGTCGACGACCTGGGGCGGCCCGTCCCCGACCTCCCGATCTGGGAGGGCCGCGCCGTCACCACGACCCACACCGGCGACGACGACGTCTCCCGCCCGACCAACGCGGGCACCCGGCTCGGCGTCACCGATGCGCACGGGATCTTCGTCCCGGAGCGATTTCCCGTCACGGTCAACGTGGCGCCGTGGCCCGCGCTCCCGGACGCCGTGACCGTCGAGAACGACGGCGGGGAGCACCTCTTGACGGTCGCGCGGCCCTGCGCCGTCGCGTTGACGTGGGACACACCGGCCGACGCCACGATTGTCGACATCGCCCTCGGCGAGCAGGCCGGCGCCCCGATCGCCACCGGGCACGCGAACCTCGTGGTCCCGTGTGGTGACACGTGGATCGCCAGCCGCGGGCACGACGTGCCGCGGGTGGAGCCAGAACCCGCCAACTTCGACAGTGCCACCGGCGCCGTTCATGTGCGTTGGTTGGAGCGGGACAACATCCGCGTGTGTGTCACCGACGAGGAGGGCGCCCGGGTGCCCGACGCGGTGGTGGAGGGGGCGTGGCAGGACGGGGAGTGCTGGCGGTATCCGTACCAGGAGTGTGCCCGGGGGCGCGCGGACGGCTTCCTCGGCGCCAATCTGTGTCCCGAGTTCGGCCTCTTCGGCGGGTTCGTCCAGTCGAGCTACGACCTCGCCCTGGAGCGCGGCGTGCCCGTCGCGGTGTGGTGTGACGACGGCTCCGGACCCGGCGCCTGCCCCGGCAGGCTTGGTGTGCTGACCTGTGTCAGCGACGCCACCCCCGACGTTGGCACCTGCGCCCGCGATCCGGACTGGGCCTGCACCTGCCCCGACGCGCCCGACGCCCGCGTGGTGGCCCAGGCCGGCCCCTACAGCGGCGAGTCCGCGCCGGTCCGCAGCGGCGTCGCCACCTTCACCCACACCGGCACCGCCTCCCTCACCGTGCCCGGCACCGAGCGCTGCGGAGAGCTGCTCCTCCGAGTGGACCGCGGCGTCGAGCTCCTCATCGGCAAGCTCGCGTGCCGCGACGGCAACGCCGTCCGGGAGCACCTCGTGGCTGGGACCTACCTCCTCTTCTCGGCGACGGCGGGCGGCAGTTTCGGCATGTTCCGGTGGACCAGCATCCACGTGGCGGACGGCGAGGCCAAGGTGTTCGACGCCGCCTTCCCGAGCGGCCACCCGGTCGCCGTCGAGTGGGTCGGCACCACGGCGGAAAGCATCGTGACCGTGGTGCACACGCCCGGCTACGAGGCCATGTTCTTCCATCTCCCCACCGAGGCCCCCACCCTGGTCCCGCCGGGCGCCACGTTGTGGGTGTGCAGCAACGACGACGGCTGCTGCAAGTACGACGATCCGGGGCCGACCGTGTCGTGCGCGCCGAGCGCGTGGGTCCTGCCCCCCATGCCGGGAACGTCGCTGTTCTGATTTGGTTCCTCTCTTCCTCTCTCCCTCCGTTCGTTCCTCCGTCCTCCCCTTCCTGCCTTCCTTTATTCCTGCCTTCCTGATTCTCCGGCTCCGCCTCTCCCCTTCCGGATGCGCATCCTCCACCGCCACCTGCCCCCCGGCCCGCCCGTGCTATGGGGCTCCTCACCCGGAAACGCGCGTGGATCCTCGTCGAACCCCGTCCCGCCCGCGGCCCCTCCCCCACCAGCTCCGCGCCAACGCCGGGGTTTCTCGTGCCCTCGTCGGCGGGATCGTCGTGCTCGGCATCACCACGGCGCTACTCGCGGGCGCGGCGCTGTCCCTTGGAGGTGAGGCCACCCCGATCGCCGCTCCCGCCCCGGAGCCGCTCGCAGCCGCGCCGGACGAGGAGATCCCCTCCAGCCGTGCCGGGCCCCCGCCCCACCTGGAGCCGCCCCCGGAGCCGCGTGAAGGCATGGAGGGAGCCGCCGCGGACGCGCAACGCGTGATCTCGTCCGTGGTCAAGAAGAGCCAGGGCCCCATCCAATCATGCCTCGAGAAGGCGCTCATCAACCAACCGACCCTCAACGGGCGCGTGTCCATCGGGTGGAGCATCGTCGCCGGGCGTGTCACCCAAGCGAGCGTCGTGTCGAACGACACGGGGGACGACGCGCTCGCCGCCTGCATGAGCGGTGCGGTGCGCACCTTCCGGTTCCCCGAGACCCTCACGGCCGAGGTGGCCGAGTTTCCCTGGGTCCTGTCGGGCGGGTAGCGCCTCTATGTCTGGCGCCCCAAGACGCTGGCGACCGTGACGATGAGCTCCGCGGGCTCCAACGGTTTCGCGAGGTGGAAGCGAAAGCCGGCGCGGAGCACGCGCGTGCGATCCTTGGAGCGGGCGAACGCCGTCACCGCGATGGCCGGAACGGCGCCCCCACGCTCGGGGCCGAGCTCGCGCACCAGGCGAAGCAGCTCGTATCCATCGACGTCGGGCATTCCAATGTCACTGAGCAGCAGGTCCGGACGCTCCTGTTCCACCAGGGCGAGCGCTTCGGCGGCGCTCGCCGCCACGATCACGTGGGCGCCGCAGTCCTCGAGGACCCGCTGGATGAGATCGCGCGCGTCCGCCTCATCATCGACGGCCAGGATCTTGAGCCCGGACAAATCTGGCATCTCGTAGGGCAGCGGCGCCGGCTCCGAGGGGGCGGAGCCGACGAGCACCGGGGGCAACGTCCCTCCCTGACCCCGGACGACGGGGAGCTGGACGATGAAGCTCGCGCCCTGGCCCACCCCGGCGCTCTCCGCGGTGAGCGACCCTCCGTGCAGCTCGACGAGGTGCTTGGCGATGGCGAGCCCCAGGCCGAGCCCGCCGTGACGCCGGGTGCTGGATCCGTCCGCCTGGCGAAAACGATCGAAGACGTATGGCAGGAAATCCGGTTGGATCCCCATTCCGGTGTCGGCCACCCGCAGCTCCAGGTACTGGCCGTGGCGGAGCAACGTCACGTGGATCTCGCCGTCCGGCGGCGTGAACTTGATGGCGTTGGACAACAGGTTCCAGACGACCTGTTGCAGCCGGTTCGCGTCCCCCGCCAGGGCGCCCGCCGCCGGGTCGAGCGCCTTCTGGATCCGGATTCCCTTGCCCTCGGCGGCCGGCCGCACGGTCTCCAGGGCCGCCTCGATGAAGCCGTGGGGGTCTACCGGCTGCACGTCCAGCGCGACCTGCCCGGAGGTGATGCGCGCCATGTCGAGCAGATCCTCGATGAGGCGGGCCTGGGCGCGGGCGTTGCGCTCCACCACCTCCAGCGCGCGCTGCAGCTCCGGCTCGCTCATCTTGCGCTTGCGGATCACCTGGGCCCAACCCAGGATGGCGCCGAGCGGCGTGCGGAGCTCGTGGGAGAGGGTTGCCAGGAATTGGTCCTTGAGCTCGCTCATGCGCTCGGCGTGCGCACGCGCGACCTGTTCCGCTTCCAACAGGCGTTTCCGCTCCTCCGCGGCCGTCCGCGCCGCCTCGTAGAGCCGCGCGTTGTCGATGGCGGTCGCCGCTTGCGCCGCTACGCCGAGCACGAGCCGCTCCGCTCGCTCCGTGAACATCCCCGGATCGGGATGCCCGAAGAAGAGGCCCCCGATGACCTCCTTCGAGCGCGTGACGACGGACACGGCGAGGTAGCTCCGCACGGGGGGATGGCCCGGCGGCATACCGAAGTGGGGGCCCATCTTGCCGTAGCGTGGATCGAGCTGGATATCGTCGACCCGCACGACCCCCTCATTGCGAAACGTGGGGCTGAACACCGGGGTGTTCCGGGGCAGGCCGAAGTGATCGAACGCGGAGCGGGGCGCGCCCGAGAGCGTGAACAGCTGCAGGGCCTCCCCGTCGGGCGCCACGACGTTGTAGAAGAACGCCCCGAATCGGGCTCCGGTGAGCTCGGTCGCGGCGTCCGTCACCGTCTGCAGCAGCGCCATCAAGTCGAGCTCGGATGCGATGGCGGCGCCGGTCCGGTTGAGCACCTCGAGCACCCGGCTCTCTTCCCTGAGGGCCTCCTCTGCTTGCTTGCGCTGGGAGATCTCCTCCACCACGGTGACGAGCCGATCGGGCCTCCCCTCCGCGTCCTGGAGGACGGTCACCGTCGTGAGGCTCCACACCGTGGCGCCATCCCGGCAGACGTACCGCTGCTCGAACCTCACATCCGACACCTCGCCGTTCAGGAGGCTGCCCATGCGCACTTGTGTCAGCGTGCGGTCCGCGGGGTGGGTGATGTCCATCAACGTCTTGGTACGGAGCTCGTCCTCCTGGTACCCCAGGATGTCGCAGAGCTTGTGGTTGATCTCCTGGAGCCGGCCGTCCAATGTCGCCACCGCGAAGCCGACCGCCGCCTGGGAGAAGGTCGCGCGCAGCCGGGACTCGCTCTCCCGCAGGGCCTCGTCGACGCGCTTGCGCTCGGTCAGGTCCTGCAGGACGCCGATCATGCCCGCGCCCGCGCCATCGGCGTCGTAGATGCCCCGGCCCTTGGCCGCGACCCAGCTCACCCCGCCGTCGGGCAGCCGGACCCGGTACTCGATGTCATAGTCGTCGTGCGCCTCGAGCGCGTGCTCGAGCGCCTGCCTCACCGCGTCCCGATCGTCGGCGTGCACGATTCCGTGCAGCTCGGCGCGTGCGAGGAAGAGTTGGCCCGGCCGGCCGAGGATCTCGGCGGCCTCCGGGCTCAGCGTGAGCGTATGGCCGACACGGTCCCAGCCCCAATACCCCAGGTGCCCCGCGGCCAACGCGATGGTCAGCCGCTCGGTCGAGTCGCGGAGCGCCTCCTTGGTCGCCATCAGCTCCGCCTCCGCGCGGTGCCGCGTGAGCAGGACCGCCTGGACATTCTGGAGCGCCGCCGAACGGAGGAGCGCCTCCTCGTCGTCCTGGTCGGAGGGCGTGCTCACGAGAGGCCCAATGCCACGGAGGCCTGCTCGGTGCCGAGCACACGCGCGCGGATCTTGGTGAAGGCGGTGTCCCGCGTCGTGGAGGCGTCATCACAGAACGGCGAGAAGCCGCAGTCGTCCGTCGATCCCAGCTGAGCGATCGGGATGAACTCCGCGGCTTCGAGGACGCGGTCACGCACCTGCTCGGGCGTTTCGACCGCGGGGCTGATGGGGGCAATCACGCCCACGAACACCATCTGACCGGGCTTCAGGTATCGACGAATGATTTTGAGGACACGACGGCGGTCGGTCTCCCCCGCCAGCGCCACGTAGAAGCGCCCCACCTTGAGCTCGAACAGGCTCGGAAGCAGCTCCGCGTAGTCGACATCGGCGCTGTGTGTGGAGTCCCGATCCCCGCCCGGACACGTGTGCACGCCGAGCCGCGCCCGCTCGCGCTCCGAGAAGCGGGAGAGTGCGAGGTTGTTCAGCTCGATGAAGCTGCTCAGCAGGGCACCCGTGGGGTCGACCTTCATGGCGAAGCGCCCCTCCGTGAAGTCGACCTGTACACACGCGGCGCCGGCGGCGAGGCAGCGCCGCACCTCGGTCTCGTGCTCCCGGAGGAGGTCGTGCAGGAACTCCTCGCGCGAGTACCCCGGGAGCCCGGTCGCCGGGTACATCAAGCTCAAGGCCGACGGCGAGATGACCGCCTGCTTCACCGGGGCGGTCGTGTGCCCACGCACGTCTTGCAGGAACGCATCCGCGTAGCGACGGTAGCGGAACGGGCCGGAGGTCAGGCGGGGCATGCGCCGTACGTGGCCCGCCTCGAACGGGATGCGGAAGCCGTCCGGGGCGATGTTGGGGAGGCCCTCGACCGAATACGTCCAGAAATTGTGGTACTTCCGCTGCTCCCCATCGGTGATGAGGGGGGAGCCGGTGGCCTCGAAGCGCTTCACCGTGTCGAGGGTGGCCGCCGCGTACAGCGGCTCGAGCGCGGGGTGCTCCGGCCCGTACTTCTCGATGGCCTCGAGCAACGCTCGGGGGCGCGGGATGCTTCCGATCGGCTCGGTCGGAATCATGGGTTCATCCTCGCCGAGGCAGGAGATCGCGCACCGTCTGCAACAGCTCCTCTTGCTCGAACGGCTTGGAGAGCACCGCGTCCGCCCCAAGGTGTTGCGCGGTCCGCAGGTAACCGTCCGCGACACCGAGCCGACCACCGCCCGAGCAGGCGAGGATCCGCGCCTCGGGAAACTCTCTCCGGAGGTGCACGATCGTCTCGAGCCCGTCCTGATCGGGCATGAAGATGTCGGTGATGACGAGATCCGCCGGGCTCCGGCGCTGCGCGGCGAGCCCCGCCTTCCCGTCGCTCGCGACCTCCACTTCGTACCCGGCATCCTCGAGGATCACCTGCACGAGGTCCAGCATGTCTTGGGTGTCGTCGATCACCAGTACGCGTGGCATCAGGTCCTGCGGTGATGTTCGGGAGTAGCACGTGAGCGGACCGACGGCCCGCCGCTCACCGTCCCCGGTGGACATCGAGCCGATCGCGTCGAGCACGACCGATCGGAAGGGGTAGGACGTGTCCGACCATGCGACCAAGTCGCGTTGGTTCTCCTGCGACGCGGGCGCAATTTGTTCACCGTTCGCCGGCCGCCCATCGCCCGGGTGGAACGGACGCCCCACCGCACGATTCGGGGGCGCCCCGTTCCCGGGGCCCTGACTCGGGCATATCCAAGGAGGTACCGGACTCAACCACCGATCGCCGCAGTCCCCTCCAACGCGGAGGGCCAAACCCGCGCCGACGACGACCAACGGAAGGACACACGATGCGTGCGCCGCTCCTCTTCCTCGCGATCCCCCTCCTCGCGACGCTGCCCATCGGCTGCACGATCGACTGGACGCTGAATCCGGTACCAGGGAACCCGAACGCGCAGGAGGACGTGACCCCGACGCCCGATCCGCCGGTCGACACGGACCACATCCCGCCCTGGGACACGGGGCCGACCACGCCGCCGCCGGAGTGTGTGGACCGGAGCTTCTCCGGCGGGGCGATCCCGAAGCTGGACGAGTGCGCGGAGGGCGGCACCGTGATCGGCACCTTCACGCCCGAGGTCCTCTGGTCCCAGCAGACCTTCACCGCCACGCCCGGCTCGGCCAGCGTGATGATGCAGCCCGTCGTCTGCTCCCTGACGGACGACGACGGCGACGGCGACCAGGACGCCGACGATACGCCGGACGTCGTGTTCGTGACCTACTCCCCGGGCGTGCTCCGCGCGGTGTCGGGGGACGACGGGCACGAGCTCTGGGGCGCCACCGGCGTCGGCACCCTGCAGATCACCGGCGGCGTCGCGTGTGGGGACCTCGACGGGGACGGCTCGGTCGAGATCGTCGCGGCCACCGCCGGCGGGGCCGAGGCGTTCGACCACAACGGCACGTCCTTGTGGTCCTCCACCGCGTGCGCCGACTTCATCGACGGCATCTCGGACTCCCCGGGCCTCGCCGACATGGACCACGATGGGCGGTCAGAGGTCATCGTCGGCAGCTGCATCCTCGACGCGGACGGGAATGTGCTCGGCCAGGGCGAACACGGCTGGGGCAGCTCGCTCAACGTCGGCTCCAGCGGCTTCGCGGTCGACCTCGACCTGGACGGCGAGCTCGAGGTCGTCACCGGCAACGCCGCGTATTCGATCGACGGCACGGCCCTCTGGTTCAACGGGGAGCGCGACGGCTACCCCGGCATCGGCAACTTCGACGAGGACGCCTTCGGCGAGGTCGCCGTGACCGGCAACGCCACGCTGCGCATCCAGGACGATGACGGCACCGTGCTCTGCACCGCCGCGATCCCGTCGGCGTCGAGCTCCTACGGCGGGCCGCCCACGGTGGCGGACTTCGACGCGGACGGCCAGGCCGAGATCGGCGTGGCGGCCAACTCCACCTACGTCGTGTTCGAGCGCGACTGCACCGTGTTGTGGCAGGTCACCGACACGACCGACCCGAGCTCCGGCAACACCGGCGCGAGCGTGTTCGACTTCGAGGGCGATGGTGTGGCCGATGTGGTCTACGCCGACGAGCGCTGGGTGTGGGTGTTCGACGGGCGAGACGGGTCGGTGAAGATGCAAGACGACAACCACACCAACAATACCTGGTTCGAATATCCCACCATCGCCGACGTGAACGGGGACAGCAGCGCGGACATCGTCGTCGCCAACACCCCGGGACGCTGGGGGAGCCTGCAAGGGATCACGGTATTTTCGGACGACGATCGCTCCTGGCAACCCGGACGACGCATCTGGAACCAGCATGCCTACAGCATCACCAATGTGGACGACGATGGTGGCATCCCCATCTTCCAGGACGCGAACTGGCTCACCTACAACAACTTCCGCTCGGGGGATCTGACCCCGGGCGTGAGCCGAGCCTGGCCTGATTTGTATGTCTCGATCGAGGATGTGTGCACCGACGCCTGTGCCTGGGGCAACGTGACAGTCTGGTATACCGTCGCCAACCAGGGCTACGCCGATGTCACGAGCGACGTGTTGGTGGATGTCTGGGGGGAGGGCGAGGTGGGGATGATCCACCTCGGCAGCAAGGTCTGGTCGGCGGACCTGCCGGCGGGTGTGGCGTCCGACTCCGAAGCGATCGAGCTCACCGGGGTGCCCATGCCCCTCACGAGCATCGTGGTCACAATCGACGGCGGCGATGCCACCTCGTTCGGGGTGGTCAGCGAGTGCTACGAGGGGAACAACGTCGACACGTGGAACGAGGGCGTCTGCATGTAGGCCGGGCCTGCGTGAAGACGGGCCGGCGTGAAGAGGGACGCCCCACTCACGCCAGCGCCATCTCCTTGAGGATCCCCACCAGCCCCGCCTCCCGCGCCTCGACTTCGACGATGCGCAGGAGGCGGTCGGCCGCGGGGTCCTTCTGCGTCACGAGCAGGCGCGCCAGCAGCCACCGTGCCTGCACGGCCATCTCGCGGTCTCCCAGCCGCGACGCCCAGGCGCCCGCCTTCTCCAGCCCCTCGGCGGCCTCCTCGCCGCGCACCCCGCGCAGGTAGGCGAGGAACACGTCGTTCATCACCATGCCGCGCTCCCAGCCACATTCGCGCGCGAGCTCCCGGCTCTGCTCGAAGCTGGCATACGCACGCGCGAGATCACCGATGCGCACCAACGCGTCGCCGATGTTGTGCAGGTTCACCACCTCGCCGAAGCGATAGCCCAGGCCCTGGCGCACCTGGAGCGCGCGGCGGAATTCCTCCAGCGCGTCGTGGTAGCGCCCCTCGTTGAAGTGTGCGATGCCGATGTTGTTCACGATCCGGCCGAGCAGGATGCGGTCACCCGCGATCTCGGCGTAGGGGAGCGCCTGCCGGAGCAGCTCCAGGGCGCCCTGGTTGTCATCGCGCCGGAGCTGGTGGGTCGCGAGGCCGAGCAACATCCGCGCGGCCAGCCCGCGGTCCTCCCCCGCGACACGCAGCCCCTCCTCGTAGTGGCAGCGGCCCTCCTCGGCACGCCCCTCCTCCAACGAGAGCGCGCCGAGCGCCTCGAGGCACTGCACCTGCCCCGCCACGTCGCGCAGCCGCCGCACGAGGCCCAGCGCGGCGTCGAGGTGCGCCCGTGCCATCAGCGACTTGCCCGACGCCGCCTGGATCTGGCCGAGCGCGATCAGCGCGCGGGCCTCGTAGTCGGCGGGGCCCGCGTCGGAGACGAGATCGAGCGCGATGTGGAGCAGGTTCTCGGCGCGGGAGCGCCCCAACAACACGGCCACCTCGCCGGCGCAGAGGTGGAGCCGCGCGTCCACCCGATCGTCCTGCTGATCCTTGGGGGCCGCCCCGAACCATTGGATGCCCCGGAGGTAACACTCGAGGGCCCGGTCGAGGAATTGGGCGCGGCGGTGGGCATCGCCGGCACGACACACCGCCAACGCGGCGTCACGGACGCGCCCGCCCGCGTGACAGTGGGCAGCGTAGGACTCGGCCACCAGCTCGATGCGATCGCCGTGGATCTGCTCCATGCCGACCGCGACCATGCGGTGGTACTCGCGCCGCTGGATGCCGAGGATGCTGCGTAGCACACATTCCCAGACGAGCACCGACGCGAACGAATAGGCGGTGTCGGGGCTGCGGCTCTCGGGCACGATGAGCCCGGCACGAACCAACTCGCCGATGAGCAGGGTGGGATCGTCGGCGCCCACCGCCGCGCCCAACAGTGGCGGCGAGAACGTGAGCCCGATGATGGCGGCCACCTGGAGCGCGCCCTTGGCGGCGGGCTCCAACGCGTCGATCCGCGCGGCGATGAGGCCCTGGAGCGTGGGCGGCAGGCCCGGATCGATGCGGGGATCTCGCAGGCGGCCCGTCGTGCCCTCGAAGAAGATGCGCCCGGCCTGGTGCAGCGCCTTGATGATCTCGGCGAGGTACAGCGGGTTGCCCTCGGCCGCCCGGCGTATCAGGCGCGTGAGATCGGGCCCGATCGCCTGGGCGCCGAGCAGATCGGCGGCCATCGCGTCCGCCTGTTCGGGGGTGAGCGGCGTGAGGACGACCTCGCGCATGTGCGCCCCGAGCGCCTCGGGCATCCGGCCGCGCCAGCTGCCCAGGAGCAGCACGGGCTCGCCCTCCGCGGCGCGAAGGAGCTGCTCGAACAAGGAGCGCTCGAGCGGGTCGAGGTACTGCAGGTCCTCGAGCATCACGATCACCGGACCGTCGGCCGCCAGCCCGCGGATGAGCCGCGCCGCCGCGGTGAGCATCGCCTCGCGTCCGGGCTCCCGCCGCTCGCCCACTTCCACGGCGAAGAGCGTCGCGATGACCGCGATGTCGGCGGGCTCCAGGTGCAGCTCGCCCAGCCGATCGAGGCGCTCGCGGATGCCGGGATGGCCCATCTCGGGTTGGATGCCGAGGATGTCACTCACCAGATCGCGGAACGGCGCGAGCGGGCGGTCGCTCCCGAACGGGATCGCGCGGCCGGAGAACACCGGGATGCCGCGGCGCCCGGCCAGCTCCCGCAGCTCGCGGAACAGCCGGGACTTGCCGACGCCGGCCTCGCCCGTGATGGCCACCAGGGCGCCCTTTCCGTCGCGCAGCCCCGCCACCATCTCGCGGAGCACCTCGAGCTCGTCACCACGCCGGAACCACCGGCCCGCCGCCCCGCGCACGCCCGGCCGCCGCCCGCCGGAGAGCAGGAACGTGGGCCGGGTGCCGCGCGCGCCCTTGCGACGCAGCTCGGGGCCGCGGTCGAACGGGAAGCGGTCGCCCGCGAGCGCGGCCACCCGGTCGGAGACCAGCGTCGTGCCGGGCTCCGCGGCGTAGGCGAGCCGCACGCAGCCCTTGAGGGTGTCTCCTCGCGCGGCGTAGCGGAACCGCTTCCCGAAGCGCTGGCTGACCGTCAGGTCGCCGATGTGTACGCCGACCGAGAACTCCATGGCGATGCCACGCTTGCGGAGGCGAGCGGCGAGGCGGTGGAGCTCGCGGGCGCAGATGAGGGCGCGGTCGAGATCGTCGCCGAGGGCGCGCGGGAGGCCGAAGAACACGCTCAGTGTGTCGTCGTCGAAGCGCTCCGCCACGCCACCCATACGGTCGACCAGCGTGCGCACCATCCGCAACATCCGGTAGTGGATGCGCGCGATGTCCTCGCTCTCGGCGCGCGCGGACATGTCGGTGAGCCCGTTCACCTCGGCGGTGAGCACCACGACGGAGCGACGCTCGCCGTGGGCGTTGAGCAGGCGCGGGGCGCGCTCGTCGGTGTTCCCTCCGGTGTGCGTGCCGCTGCCCGGCGTGCCGCCGCTGTCCGGCAGCGAGCTGCCCGAGGACTGGTCCGGCTCCACGCCGGTGTGCATGGCGTGCAGATCCTCGGCGAGGCCCTCGAGCTCGGCGGTGCCGCGTTGCCCGGCGATCTCCTCCGCGAAGAGGCGGCGCATGAGCGTGGCGCGCTGGGCGGCGTCGCCGCGGAACCCCATCTCGAAGAGCAGGGCGCGCAGGTCCTCTTCGAGGAGCGAGGCGTCCGCGTAGCGATCCGCGGGGTCCTTCGCGAGGGCGCGGGCGAGCACGGCGCGGAGGGCGTCGGGCACCTCGGCGTTGAAGGCGCGCACGTCGGGGATGTCGCACGCGATGACGGCGCGCAGCTTCTCGTCGGGGTCGCCGTCGGCGAACAGGCGGCGCCCGGCGAGCATCTCGAAGAGCACCACACCCAGCGAGAAGATGTCCGAACGCCCGTCGAGCGCCTGGCCGGAGGCCTGCTCCGGCGACATGTACGCGAACTTGCCACCGCCGGGCCGCCGCACGTCGCCCGTGTCCTTGACCGACTCGCCCATCAGGCGGGCGATGCCGAAGTCGACGAGCTTCACGTCGCCTTCGTACGACACCATGACGTTGTGTGGGCTCACGTCGCGATGCACGATGTGCAGGGGGCGGCCGTCGGGGGCGCTGCGGGCGTGCGCGTAGCCGAGGCCGCGGGCCACGGCGGCGGCGATGGTGACCGCGATCGGGATGGGGAGGCGCTCGCCGTTGCGGCGCAGGACGCGCAACACCTGGGTCAGGTCGCGGCCCTGGATGTACTCCATGGCCATGTAGTGGTCATCCCCGACCTTCCCGAGGTCGAACACCTGCACGATGTTGGGGTGGCTCATCGAGACGGAGAGCTTCGCCTCGTGCACGAACATCCCGACGAACCGCGGGTTCTGGGCGAGCTCGGGGAGGATCCGCTTGATGACGAGGCGCTTCTCGAAGCCCTCCACACCGAAGCTCCGGGCCAGGAACACCTCGGCCATACCGCCCGCGGCGATCCGCTCGAGCAGCTGATAGCGCCCGAACTGTACTGGAAGCTCCATCCCTTCTTGCATCGCGTCCGCCGCGCCTCTCCCGCGGCGTCAGGATCGTAGACCCTCGACGGGGGCCTTGTCTTTCCTCGGATCGTGCCGCGGCGAGATCCCGCGCGGAAGCCCGGCGACAAACCGACGAGGCCGCGCTGTCAAGGGTCCGTCACGCGTTCGCCGCAGCCAGGCACGGTGGCGCGCGGCCCCAAAGCCGTGGCGCGCGCGCGGGGCACGGGTGCGCGAGTTCTTGACGACGGGGCCTCGAACGGGCATCCTCCCGCTTCGAACCGGACGAGCTCGTGCTGATCTTCCTGCTTGCGGCCTGCATCGAGAACGAGTTCCAGAATCCCCCGAAGGAGGCCTCGCTCGACACCGGCACGCCGGTCGAGGACACCGATCTCCCGGAGGACACCGACCTCCCGGAGGACACCGACCTCCCCGACGACACCGACGACACCGACACGGGCGTCGCCGTGGACACGGACACCGGCGTGCCGGTCGACACGGACACGGGCGTGCCCGTCGACACGGACGAGCCGGTCGACACCGGCGTCGACACCGTGGACACGGACACGGGCGGCGACACCGACGTGGACACCAGCGACGATCCGGACACCAGCCCGCCGGGTCCCATCACGGTCGAGGGTGTCTGTGGTGGCAGCACGTGGTCGGGGTGGGCCGATCCGGAACCGGCGACGCCCGAGCTCAACGTCGTGGGCGTGTACGAGTCGGACAGCGGCTACCCGGGCCCCGCCTACGTGACCGTGCGCCGCGCCGAGGAGATGGTCCTCGTGCTCACGAGCTACTCGGCGGTCGATTGGCAGGTCGAGCTGGCCGCCGGCACCAACGTCACCAGCGTGGTCGTCTCCTCGTACGACGTGTCCTCGGTCACCTTCACGTCCGCCACCACCGCCCCGGTCTCCTACGTGGGCTGGATCGGCGCATGCGCGTACGAGATCCCCGACACGAGCCCCACGAGCGGCTGCGAGACGCCCGACCTCGAAGCGGCGGTCGAGACGATGTCCGGCCTGGCGATGAGCAGCTTCCAGGGCTGCTACGCTGGCGGGGAGTTCGCGGTCGAGTGACGACCGGGCGTGCCTAAGCGGCCGCGGCTGTCGTCGCGGACGTGTCGGCAGCGCGCGGGCGCACGAACGGGAGGAGGAGCAGGAACAGGAGCCCCATCCCGCAGTCGGCGAGCAGCACCTGGGGCAGCGTGAGCCCCCAGCCCCCGTCCACCAGCGGCGTGAGCGCCTCGCCCTGCCACCAGTACGAGTACATCGTCACGAGGTTCAGGAGCGCCATCGACGCGGTGAACTGCGTGGCGGCGATCTTCGGCTCGGCGATGTCCATGTACAGCGCGCTGCGTACGCCGTACATCAGCCCCACGAACACGGCGAACACCATGCCCGCGGCGCACCAGTCCCAGATGAGGCCCTCCGCGCGCGGCCAGGTGCCGTCCGCCAACGCCGCGGGCGCCACGAGCCACCCCGCCGCGTGGAAGCGCCACGCCAGCCACAACGTCGGCAACACCGTGCCCGACGCGAACATCGCCAGCGACAGGCGGCGGCCCCACCGGTCCGACAACGCGCCGCCGGTGACACACGCGATCGCGAACACGATCGAGCTCGCGAAGCCGAGCCCGGCGATCTCGTCGTCCGTCATGCCGAGCGTGGGGGTGATGACGTTGCTGACCGTGAGGGAGAGCGCCATGCCGCCCGCGGGGAGCAGCGCGAGCAGGAGCCCCAGAAAGCCCGTGCGGGTCGTGAAGAACACGCGCCCGACCGTCCTGGCGTAGTCCGCGATCTCGGTGGCGACAGCGCCCAGCCCGCGGGCCTGCTCCTCGACGTGGGTGGCCAGCCCCTTCTCCGCCACGAAGCGGAGCATCATCCCGAAGATCACCAGCAGGCACCCCGGCACGACGAGGCTCGCGAGCGGGAAGCCGAAGACCCCCTTGAGCGCGACCACCCCCGAGCCGCCGAGCGCGATCCCGAGCTGCGCGCCGCCGAACATCAGCCCGTTGGCGCGCCCCCGCTCGCTGTCCGTGAGGACGGACACCGCGAGCGCGTCGATCGCGACGTCCTGGCACGCGGCGAACAGGTTGTGCGCGACGAACAGGGTCGTGAACAGGCCCAGGCCCACCACCGCGCCGTCCGCCCCCACCGCCTTCGGGAACATCGCCATCGCCAGCGCGAGCGTGACCAGCATGCCAGTCTGCATCGCGACGATCCACTGGCTGCGACGCCCGAAGCGCGGCAGGTGGAGGTTGTCGACGAAGGGGCCGAACATCCACTTCCAGGCCCACGGCGCCAGGATCGTGGCGGCGAAGAGCGAGAGCGCGTCGGCGCTCATGCCCATGCGCTTGAACTCGAGCATCACGGCGACAGTGGCGAAGCCCTGCGGCAGCCCCTCGCCTACGTAGAGGAGGGTGAACGCCGTGAGCCGACCGTTCGGCGTCGCGAGCAGGTTCAGGTTTCGCATGCGGGCTCCGGGGCGTGGGAGGGGAACCCTACTCCGGCGGGGGTGCGGGGGACAATGGGGAGGCCTCCCCCCGCCACCCCACCCCCGTGACCACCGGCATCAACGACCACGCCGCCCCGCGCGGCTGCACCTCGAGATCGACCGCGCCCGCCGCCCGGAACAGCGCCACCGGGTCCCGCGTGAGGTGGCAGCCCCCGGCGAGCCGCTTCCAGACGGGCTCCAGCGCGCGTTGGGTCGCGTGGACCGGCGGCACGCAGGATCGCACGTGCTCCGCGAACAGGAGCCGCCCGCCGGGCCGCAACACGCGGAGGGCCTCGGCGGCGGCGGCGGCGGGATCGGGGATCGTGCAGAAGACGAACGTGGCGACGACGGTGTCGAACGAGGCGTCGGGGAAAGGCAGGGCCTCGGCGCCGCCAGGCGCGATGTCGACCGGGAAGGGCCGCCCACGGGCCCGCTCCCGCGCGCGGCGGAGCATGTACGGGTCCGGCTCGACCGCGTGGAGCGACGTGATGCCCTGGTACAGCGGCAGGTTCATCCCCGTGCCGATCCCCAGCTCGAGCACACGCCCGCTGGCGAGCTCGACCACACCGGGCCTGAGCTTGGCGAGCGGGAGCATCAGCACGTCGAGCGTGGCGGCGAGGAACGGGTGGCCTTCGGAGCACGGCATCCACGGGCATCTAACCACCGGCCTGGGGCGGCTCACCGCCGAGTGGGAACCGCCGGACGTGGCGGCCTCGCCTGGACTTCAGCTATGTTCGGACGATGCTCCTCCTCCTCGCGCTCCTCGCCTGCATTCCCCCGCGCAACGACCTCGGCGCCGGGGACGACACCAGCTCCTCCGAAACGGACGCCGATACCGACGCCGATTCGGACGCCGATTCGGACGCCGACTCCGACTCCGATACGGACGCCGACACCGATTCGGACACCGACGCGGACACGGACACGGACACCGATACGGACACCGACTCCGATACGGACAGTGACACGGACGCGGACACGTGCCCGGACCGTGACATTCGCTCCGCCGTCGGGAGCGCCGTGGCGACGGGCTCCAACATCGGCGCGGGCGACGACTTCGACGGGAGCTGCGGCAGCTCGGGCGGCGAGGACGTGGCCGTCACCTGGGAGGCGCCCGCCTCGGGTACCTACACGTTCGACACGATCGGCTCCACGTACGACACCGTGCTCTACGTGCTCGACGGCACCTGCACCGGCAGCGAGCTCGGGTGTGACGACGACACCGTGGCCCCCCAATCCTACCTGCAGCTCACGGTGGCCGCCCGCGAGGAGCTGACCCTCGTCATCGACGGCTACGGCGCCGGCTACCAGGGGGACTACCAGCTCAACATCACCTCCGAGGACTCCTCCGGCACCTGTCCCGACCGGGACCTGCGCTCGGCCACGGGCGCGGTCGCGTCCGGCAGCAGCGTCGGCGCGGACAGTACGTTGTCCGCCTCGTGCGGCTCGTTCGGGTCCGATGTCACCTTCTCGTGGACCCCCCCGTCCACCGGCACCTATTCCATCAGCACCCTGGGCTCGGACTACGACACCGCGTTGGCCGTGTTCACCGGCTGCGCGGGCAGCGAGCTCTCATGCAACGACGACGAGGGGACCGGGACCTACACCACCTCGGAGGCCATCGTGACGTTCACCACCACGGCCCCCGTGGTCATCGGGGTGGGTGGGTACGGCGGCGCGACGGGCAACTACGTGCTGACCATCACTCGGTTGTGACACGCCGGCCGATCCCGGTGTCGGTCACCAGCCAGGTGATCGCGTCGGGATCGGTCTCGCCGCTCGCCTCCTGGAACCCTACGCCGATGTAGCGCGTACGGCCGTCATCCTGCGGGATGGCGTACAGGAAGCTGTCACGGCTGTACGTGAACAGCGGAAACGAGCCGTCGGCGTTGGTGTACAGCAGCGTGTCACCGTCGAGGGTCACGGTGACGTCGCCCAGATCGAAGTCCGAGTGGTAGGCCCCGACGTAGCGGCCCCACTCCTCGACCGGGCGCGCGGACGAGACCCTCTCCTGCGGCTCGAGCTCGAGGAACAGGTCGAGCGCGTGCTCGATGATCCGCTGGGTGGGCTTGCTCCAGGGCACCGGCGGGTCGGTCACGGCGTGGTCGGAATTCACCAGGACGACCACCCCCAGGCCCTCCGACGGCACCGCCCACACCATCGCGAAGAAGCCACCGACGCTCCCATGGTGGGTCAGACCCGGAAAGCCCTGGTAGCTCGCGCTCTGGAGCCCGAAGCCGTACCCCGACGTGTCCGAGCGGTTGTACCCCTCGGTGGTCATGAGCTCCCAAGCCTCGGGAGACACCCACCCCTCCCCCCCGTTGAGCAACACCCGCACCTGCTGGGCAACGTCACGGGCGCTCGCCATCACCCCACCCGGCGGATATCCAACGACACACGCCCGCTCCTCCAGGCCCCGATAGGAGAGGGGGCGCCCGGTGGAAAGGTCCATCGTGTGGCCGGTCGCGTGTTCGGACCCGTACGCCTCCACCCAATCGTACGTGGCGGTGGTCATGCCCGCGCTGTCGAACAAGCCCTGTGCGAGCGTCGGGAACGGCGCCCCGGCGCTGCGCTCGGCGGCGAGGCCCAACAGCGCGTAGTTGTTGTTGGAGTAGTGGTACAGCTCGTCGGGTGGGGTCCACATCGCCCAGTCCTGCGACATCTCGCCGAGCGCCTCCGCGAGATGGGCGGGATCGGGGTCGCAGGTGCGCGAGAGACCCAACGACTCGATCCCGGACGTGTGGCTCATGACCTGGCGGAGCGTGATGCCATCGAACGTTCCGGGGGCCGCGAGCGGGATGTCGCCGAGGAGCACGGACGCGGGCGCGTCCAGATCGATGCGGCCCGCCACGACCTCCTCCGCCACGAGCGCGCCGGTCACCATCTTGGAGATGGAACCAATTCGGAACAACGTGTCGGGTGTCACCGGGTCGGGTGACACCAGGGTGGGCATCCCCCACGCGCGCACCCCCAACCCCGCGAGGTGCCGCACCTCGCCGTCCTCGAGCACCGCGAGCGCCACGCCGGGAATGGACCACTCCTCCATCCGGTCCTCGGTCCACGCGGTCAGCTCGGCAAAACGCGGGTCGACGTCCCCGACCCTCTCGGTGGCGGCCGCGGGGCCTGCCGTTTCGCCGGGGGCCGTGCAGGCGGAGAGGAGCGCGAGCAGGGAGAGGAGGCGCATCGCTCCCGATATGCCGGGTCCGACATGGTCGCCAGCGGGGTACCCTCTCGGCAATCCGGACCTCCATGCGCGCCCTTCCCCTGCTCCTCCTCGCCGCTTCCTGCGCCCCGAAGCTCCCCGTCCCGTCCTCCGCGGATGGCGCCGTGGAGAACCCGCTCCTGCTCTGGCGCGTCGAGAAGGCGGGACACACCTCCCACCTGCTCGGCACCTGCCACGTCGGCGTCTCCCTCGACTACGCGCTGCCAAAGCCGCACGATGCCGCGCTCGACCGCGCCCGGGTCGTCTACACCGAGGCCGAGCTGAACATGGACGACATCGGCGGGCTCGTCGGCCTGTTGTGGACCGCGGGCCCCGGGCTCTCCACGCGCATCTCCGAGGACCGCTGGCGCGCCGTGGCCTACGCCGTGCGGGACACGCTCCCCGCGCCGTTGTTCGAGCACCTCGAGCCCTGGGCGCTCGCGACGATCATCCCCATGGCCACGACCACCGGCGGGATGGATGGCTTCACCAAGGGATCGATGGACGTCGAGGTGCAGAAGCGCGCGAAGGCCCGGCGCATCGAGGTCCGCCACGTCGAGACCATGGCCGAGCAGGCCGCCCTGCTCTCGGCCTGGAACGACACGTTCCTGGAGAGCATCGGCCCCACCACCACGGACACGGGCAGCGCCGCGAACGACGCGCTCACCGCGCTCTGCATGCGCGCGGACCTGACCACCGCGGACCTGATCCTCGACGCCGACGATCCCATCTCCGAGGCCCTCCTCCCCGCCCGCAACCGCGCGTGGATGCCGAAGCTCCTCCCCGCGTTGGCCGAGGGCGACGCGTTCGTGGCGGTGGGCGCCGCGCACATGCTCGGCGAGAGCGGGCTCGTCGCGCTCCTTCAGGCCGAGGGCTTCACCGTCTCCCAGCTCACGACGACCCGCCCGTTCACCACGGACCGGATGCCCCCCTCGTCCGCCGACATCCCCCCGGCGCCGCCCGTGCCCGCCGGCCTCGACGCGACGATCCGCGCCTTCTCCACCACGATCGGCGCCGCGATGTGCGCCGACGGCCAGCTGATGCGCACCTGCTTCGAGCCCGACCTCGCCCGCTGCACGACCCGCCTCACCACCGACGCCGCGTTGTGCGCGCGCCAGCACGCCGACCGCCTCCCCGCCGAGGGCGAACCCTTCCCCCCGGCGCTCGCCCAGGAGCTCGCCGCCTGTGCCCCCGTGGGGATGGTGCTCGAGGCCGTGGGGCAGGACCGCGTGGGCGACGGCCCCCTCTGCGACGTCATCAAGGGCGCGATGAAGGGGGCGATGAACAAGGCCCGATAGGACGCCGCTACCCGCCGAACGTGAAGTAGCTGGTGGCCGACCACTCGCTGGTGCCGGACGAGCCGACCGAGCGCACCATGAACGCGTACTCCGTGTCGTCCACGGTGGGCCAGAAGGTCTTGGCCGCGCTGGTGGTCGTGTAGGTGTAGTAGGCGTTCCAGTCGGAGCCGTCCCACCAGTAGATGCGCACCTCGTAGGAGCGCGCGCCGGTGTTGGACCACGAGAGCGTCACGGAGTCACTCGTGACGGTCTCCCAACCCGACGGATCCAAACTGGCGGGGGCGGCGGTGCCCGAGCTGCTCGTGGAGCTGGAGCTGCTGCTGGAGCTGCTGCTGGAGCTGCTGGACGCCGCCGCGATGGCGACGCTGTTCCAATTCGTGTAGCCCGCGTCGATGTCGGCGCTGTCGGTCGCGGTCGTGTAGCCGCTGGCCGACACGGTGAGCGACACGGCGCCCGCGGGCACGTCGTCGACCGAGAAGTACCCGCGGGAGTCCGTGGTGGCGCGTTGGCCCGAGGAGACCGACACGGTCGCGCCGGCGACGGGGCTGCCGGTGTTGTAGATGCTATCCTTGCGCACGAACCCCACCAGATCGCCCACCCCGGCGCTGGAGCTCGACCCGCTGCTGCTGGAGCCCGAGGAGCTCGATCCCGACGAGCTCGATTCCGAGCCGCTGGAGCTCGATCCCGACGAGCTCGATTCCGAGCCGCTGGAGCTCGACCCGCTCGACGTGAGCGAGTCCATCAGGCGGTCCCAATCGAAACCGTCGCCCGGGTCGGTGTGACAGTTGCGCCCGCCGCCGCCGGTGTACGCGCATCCCGGCACCTCGCTGTGCCCGATGATGTGGGTGCGATCGAGTGACACACCCTGCCGCGTGGCGATGTCCCCGATCAACGCGCCCAGCGACGTGTACATCGCGTCCGTGAACCAACGGTCGGGATCCTCGATGTACCCTTCGAGCTCGACGGACACGGAGCGGCTGTTGGTTCCCGAGTCCCCGGCGTGCCAGGCCGTGTCCGCCTCGGACACCATCTGCGTGATCTCCCCGTCGGACGACCGGAGCACGTAGTGGGCGCTCGCCCCGGCCGAGCAGTTCTGGAACCAATTGTAGGTGCCGGAGTAGCTGCCCTGCGCGGTGTGGACCACGATGGTGTCGATGCTGGAGGCGCCGCGGCTCGCGTCCGTGTAGTTGCACGTGCCGGCGGACACGATGTTGTCGACCAGGGACGAGTCGGCCGAGCCCACCGCGGCAGGCATCAGGTCCAACATGGGGAGGTCGAGCTCACGCCCGGCCACCGTGATCCACCCGTTGCCGTCGGGATCCTGGGCGCGGAACCCGCGCTCGACGTAGGCGTACACCTGCTTGGCGTAGGAGCGTTGGGCGCCGCCGTCCTCCGAGCCGGAGTACCACCCGACCACCTCGACCCAATCGTCGATGCGAGCGATGCGGGTGCCGGTCTCCACCTCGATCTGGTCCGCCCGCCAGCGCAGCTCGCTCGCGGCCACCGCGATGTTGCGCACGGGATCGTGGATCGCGTCCTCCACGCGGTAGCCGAGGCGCCCGGCCCCGCGGGCGATGTCGGGGCCGTTCGACGGCGAGCCCGCGTTCAGGTCCATCACGCCGTAGCCGCGCATGCCGGCGTGCTCGTGGTCGCCCTCTTCGGGCTCGTCGAACCGGGTCTGGCTGTAGGCGAGGGCCACGAGCAGGTCCCGCGGCACGTCGTGTTCGGCGGACGCGGCGTCGAACGCTTCGGCGAGGTTCTGCGGCCCCGATTCGTCCACGGGCGTACACGCCGGCACGACCGGGAGGAGCACGGCGACGAGGGCGAGGCGGAGGAGCGCGCGGGGGGTGGACATACCCCTCGCGTATGCACGAGCCGTACCCATCCGAATTCCCAGCAAATCCGCGATCGACGGGGCGCCTGGGCCCCACGAGTGGGGCACGCGCGCCCCATGGGCATGCCCCGCCGGGCGGGGCTTCGGTGGGATAGGGCGCGGACCATGTCCGTCGAGCTCAACCCCGTCTCTCGGATCGCCGCCTTCTCCGTCGCCGCGGCCGGCTTCATCGGCCTCGTCGCCGCCGGCCAGGAGTCGGCGATGGTCATCTTCCGCGACGCGTTCACCGGCTCCCTGCCGCTGGTGTTCATGGCCGCGGGCGCGCTGGCCATCGGAATGGGCTGGAAGCTGGCGCACCCGCGCGCGTGGGCCCGCCCCTACGCCCTCGGTGCCCTCGTCCTCCTCGCGTTCGGCGGGGCGCCGTGGGCGGTCTGGCTGATGTTCAACGGGCTCTTCACGGCGCTCTCCGTGTTGGCGCCGGCCTTCGCGTTCCTCGCGCTCGTGCTCCTGCCCATCGCGTGGAAGGACATCGGCCGCACGGCCGCGCTCCGGGCGGTCGCCGAGGCGGAGACCACCCGCCTCCTCGCCGAGGCTCAGGCCGAGCTGGTCGCCGCGGGGGGCGATCCCGCTCCCGCCGAGCGCCGGTGGCTCCTCCCGCTCGTGTACGGCGTCGTGGCCGTGCCGGCGGCGCTCTTCTCGGTGGCGGTGTTCGCCCCGGAGACCTGGAGCTGGGGCGAGGTCCGCGTGAGTGGGATCCTCGCTGGCCGCAACCCGTTCGCGTCCTCGTTCGTCGCGAGCGCCACCGCCTATCCATACGCCGGGAGCGCGCTCGCCTGGTACCTCGACTACGAGGACCGCTGGGTCGACCTCGAGAAGGACGACGTGCTCGCCTTCGCCGACAGCATCGCGGAGGACGTGGCGTGGAAGCTGGTCGCCGCGACGGACATCGTCGATCCCGTCGAGGCCGAGCGCGCGCTGTGGGCCGCGGGGCGCCAGGAGGAGCTCCCGCTCTGGATCGCGGCCGCGCTGCGCGAGCGGAACGTGTACTACAGCGTCGAGTCGCTCTTCTCCCGCAGCTTCGACCCCGACGTGCACGTGCTCCCCGACAGCGTGCACCTCGACTGTGACCAGCTCACCTACCTGTTCCTGCACGTGGCGTGGCGGCTCGACCTCGCCATGGCCGCCGTCCCCTCCCCCATGCACGTGTACCTCCGGTACGGCGGCCCCGACGGCCAGGCGCCGCTGTGGGTCGAGACCACGCGCTTCCGCCACATCGACGTCGACGGCAACCGCGTGGACTACATGGGCAAGGGCATCGGCGAGAGCTTCTACATCGACGGCGACTACTACCCCTCCGGGCGCGGCGGCACCTGGGCTTCGGGCGAGGTCGTCGACGCCGCGGGCCTGTACCAGCCCTGGACCGAGCGGGACATCCGCGACTCGGTGGTGGCGAACGTGATGCTCGGGCTCGAGCGTCACGACATCGAGGCCCCGTACGAGCAGGAGCTCGAGGCCAACCTCGCCGGATCGCGCGAGCTCACGCTCGTGTCGAACCTGTACGGGCACCACCTGAACAAGGCCGTCGCGGCGATGAAGGAGGGCAAGCGCGCGGAGGCGCGGGTCGCGGCCGAGCGGGCCCAGGCGATCCGGGCGAGCCATGGCGCGCTCGTCATCTACACGGACCGGCAGGAGGACCGCATGCTCGACGAGCTGGACCTGCTGGAGCCGGGCGTGGCGGACGTGGCGCCGAGCGCGACGGAGTAGCCGGTCGCGACCGGGCAGCCCGCGTCAGCGCCCCTCCAGCCGTCGCAGCGCGTCGGTGATCGCCAGCCGGATCGCCGGGGCCCCGAGGAGGATCCCGCCAGCGTGCCCGCCGCGCACCCACCGGAGCTCGGACCCGCGCCAATGGCTGTGGAGCGCGCGCACCTGCGCCTCGGGCACGATCTGGTCGTCGGTCGCGCCCACCAGGATCGCCGCGTCGGGCCGCATCGGCAGCGGCAGGCGCGTAGCGGCGACCGACGTGAAGAGGTCGGAGAGGCGGGCCTCCGCGTCCGCCCGCGAGGCCGCCGGGAGCGCGCCCCAGGCCACGGCGGTCTTGAGCGCGCCGGTGAGGAAGCCTGGGGCCGCCGAAGCGCCCGCCGCCGCCGGGACCACGGCGAGGGGGCTCCGGTGCAACGCTGCCACGGTGGCGCTCATGAACCCGCCCAGGCTGTACCCGGTGACCGCGATGGAGGAGGCGCCCTCGGCTTCGAGCCACTGGAGCAGCGCCAGCGTCTCGAGGATGGTCGAGCCGTTCATCACGAGCTGATCGAGCAGCCGGGGGAGCACGAACCCGCGCTGCCCGGGGGCGCGCCGCGAGCCGTAGTAGGGGTTCTCCAGGATGAGCGCGCCGATGCCGGTGGCGACGAGCGGCAGGGCGAGGCGGCGGCGGCTGGCGTAGCCCTCCTCCCCGGTGGCCGCGAGGAACACGCTGATCGGCACGCCCGCCGGGGATCGCTTGCCGCGCGGCAGCCAGAGCTCGAAGCGCGCGATGCGGGCGGACTCGGGCAGGTGGTGGACGATGGGGGTGGGGCTCGGCAGCTCCCCGACGAGCCGGACGAACGCGCCGCCCCAACCCGCGTCGCGCAGGGTGATGGTCGGCAACATGGGGGTCATGTCGCGGTCGAGCAGGCCGAGGATCTCGGTGATGGCGCCCTCGTCGCCCCAGCCCTCGCCGTACCAGGGGCGCAAGGCGAGAAAGCGCGCGAGCACACGGTCGGCCGCGACGGCCACGGCCCGCTCGACCCTCCGGCCGGTCGACTCGGCGCCGCCGGTGGGCGCTTCGGTAGTGAATGTCGCGTCGCGCGCCTCCACCGTTGGTGCCCTCCTCGGACAACGTAGCGACGTTCGCGGCGCTCGTCCTGCCGCACGGCGGCGCGATGCGTGTCCGCGTCGGCGCGGGCGGCACGGGCCCCTTCCGGTGGAGGCCCGGGGTGTGGGTCCGCGGGCAAGAGGGTACAACCGCGGATGCGACTGCTCCCCGTGTCCCTGCTCCTGGCGTGCGTCGACCCCAAGGGAGAGGACCTCCCCGCGCCGCTCCTGGTGCCCGCGCCCGGCTGGATGGAGCACGGCGAGGGTTCCTACACGCTCGATGGCGACACGATCATCAGCGTATCGGCCGACGGCGCCGCCGCGGCGGACCAGCTCGCCGAGGCCCTCCGCCCGGCGACCGGCCTCGCCTTGGAGGTGGTGGTTGGCGGCGACGGCGGCATCGCTCTCGAGCTCGACCCCTCCCTCGATCTGCCGCCCGAGGCCTACACGCTCGACGTGTTCTCCGACGGCGTCACCATCGCCGCCTCCGACCTCGCCGGCCTCTTCTACGGCACGCAGACCTTCCGCCAGCTCCTGCCCGCCGAGGCCGCGTCCTCCAGTCGCCAGGCCGATCCGCTCTGGCGCGTGCCGGTCGTGTCCATCGAGGACGAGCCCCGCTTCCCCTGGCGCGGCGCGATGATCGACGTGGCGCGCCACTTCTTCGGGCCCGAGGAGCTGGAGCGACAGATCGATCTGTTGGCGTTGCACAAGTTCAACCGCCTGCACCTGCACCTCACCGACGACCAGGGCTGGCGCATCGAGATCCGCTCCTGGCCGCTCCTCGCGGAGGTGGGCGGCAGCACCGAGGTGGGCGGCGGCCCGGGCGGCTACTACACGCAGGACGAGTACGTCGCGCTCGTGGAGTACGCGGCCGAGCGCCACGTCACCGTGGTCCCCGAGATCGATTTTCCCGGGCACGCCCACGCGGCCCTCGCCTCCTACGGCGAGCTCAACGAGAGCGGCGAGCCCCTCGACCCGTACACCGGCGCGCCCGTGATCTCGACGCCCCTCTGGCTCGAGGGCCCGGCCACCTCGGGCTTTGTCGCCGACGTGCTCGGCGAGGTCGCGGCGCTCACGCCCGGCGCGTGGCTCCACGTCGGGGGCGACGAGGCCATCGGCGTCTCCTCGGCACAGTACGGCGCGTTCATCGCCGATATGCAGGCGGTCGTGGAGGCCGAGGGCAAGACGCTGGTGGGCTGGGACGAGATCGGCGTGGTGCCGCTCGCCCCCCCGTTCCTGACCCAGCACTGGCTCGACGAGGACAACGCGCGCGACGCCGTGGCGCAGGGCGCCCAGCTCGTCGCCTCTCCCGCCGAGCACGCCTATCTCGACATGGAGCAGTCCACCTCGGCCGACTACGGCCAGACCTGGGCGGGCCGCATCGACGTGCAGGACGCCTACGACTGGGAGCCCGTGCCCGTGGGCCTCGATGACGCCGACGTCGTCGGCATCGAGGGCGCCATGTGGTCGGAGTACATCGACTCCCGCGAGCGCATGGACTTCATGTTGTGGCCCCGCCTCGCGGCCCACGCCGAGGTCGGCTGGGCCGCCGCCGACGCCCGGGACTGGGACGACTTCCGCGTGCGCCTCGGGGCCCATGGCGAGCGGTTGGAGGTCCTGGGGGTGGGGTACTACGCGTCGCGACAGGTGGAGTGGGTGGAGCCGTAGGAAGACCGCTCAGAACCCCACCCCCACCGTCACCCGCCCATCCATGAAAAACGCAACCCCCCCGTCGGCCTGGGCCCCGATCCACAGGCCGCCGCCCGCGAGGATCTGCGCGTCCAGCGCGAAGTGGGGCGCGAGCCACCACGACACCTCGGCCGCCACGTCGAGCTCGGCGCCGTGTTTGTCGAAGTCGCCTGCCCACGGCGTCTGGTCGAGGTAGCGCCAGCCGCCCAGGCCGAGGCCCTCGACCAGCCACCCGCGGCCGTCCTCGCCGCGCCCGTCGTAGAGCGGCAGCGCCGCGCCCGCCCGCGCGAACACCGTGGTGTAGATGATGCCGGTGGCGCCGCCCACCTCGAGCTCGAAGGGGCGCAGGGCGGTGAGGGACACGCTGCCGCCGAGCAGATCGGGGACACCGACGCCGAGGCGCACCGTAGCGACGCGGTCGTCGGCGAAGGCGGCCGTGGGGAGCCCCAGCAGCATCCCGATCACGAGAACGGACCGACGCATCGTCACCTCCGGAGATCGCGCTTTACCCGCGCCGTACGCCTCCGCACGTCCGCATGGGCAAGAAGGGTCGCGCGTCGGCGCCGGAGGGACTAAATGGGCCGCCCCATGCCAAAGCTATTTCCCGCCGTTGCGCTCCGCGGCCTCGTCCAGTTCCCGGGCATGATCAGCACCCTGACGGTGGGCCGTGGCGCCTCCGTCCAGGCGCTCGACGCCCATCTGGACCATCACCTCGATCTCGTGCTCGTGCTCCAACGCGACGCGGGGCTCGAGAACCCCGGCCCCGACGACGTGCATCCGGTCGGCGTGCTCGCCCGCGCGCTCCGCACGCTCGGCCTGCCTGACGGCGGCGTGCGCGTCCTGTTCGAGATCCTCGACCGCGTGCAGGTGAAGGACTTCTCCGAACACGCCACCTACGGGTTCGCGTGCTCGCCCGTCCGCTTCACCACGCAGCCGGGGGATCCGCGCAAGGTCGAGGCCGCCGAGAAGCGCGTGCGCGAGGTTGCGCTCGAGATCTTCGGCACCAACGCCGAGCGCCCGCCCGAGCTCGATCAGACGCTCGCCCTCCAGCAGGGCCCCGAGCGGCTGGCCGATCACCTCGCGCCGCAGCTCGGCCTCGCGCCCGAAGAGGGCCAGGAGCTCCTCGCCGAGCCCGCACTCGAGAAGCGCCTGGAGCGCCTGCTCTGGTTCGTCGAGCGCGCCCGCGAGTACAGCAACATCTCCCAGCGCGTCGCGAAGGAGGTGCAGGCCGCGATGGACACGAGCCAGCGCGAGTACTTCTTGCGCGAGCAGCTCAAGGCCATCCAGAAGGAGCTCGGCGAAACCGCGGTGGACGAGGTCGCCGAGTACGAGGCGAAGATCGCCAAGGCCGGCATGCCCGAGGAGATCGAGAAGGAGGCCCGGCGCGAGCTGGAGCGCCTCAAGCGCATCCATGTCGACGCCGCGGAGTACATGGTCGCCCGCACCTACCTCGACTGGCTCGTCGCCATGCCCTGGCAGGTCGAGACGGTGGACTCCTCCGATCTGCGCGCCGCAAAGCTCGTCCTCGACGAGGACCACCACGGCCTCGAGAAGGTGAAGGAGCGCATCCTCGAGTTCCTGGCCGTGCGCCAGCTCAAGGCCGACGCGAAGGGCCCCATCCTCTGCTTCGTCGGCCCCCCGGGCGTCGGCAAGACCTCCCTCGGCAAGTCGATCGCGCGCGCCCTCGGTCGCAAGTCCGAGCGCATCGCGCTGGGCGGCATGAAGGACGAGGCCGAGATCCGCGGCCATCGCCGCACCTACGTCGGCGCGCTCCCCGGCCGCGTGGTCCAGGCGCTCAAGCGCGCGGGCACGCGCAACCCGGTCATCATCCTCGACGAGCTCGACAAGATCGGGAGCGACTTCCGCGGCGATCCGGCCAGCGCGCTGCTCGAGGTGCTCGACCCCGAGCAGAATCACGCCTTCCGCGACCACTACCTCGACGCGCCGTTCGATCTGTCGCGCGTGCTGTTCATCGGCACCGCCAACGTCGAGGATCCCATCCCCGCCGCGTTGCACGACCGTTTGGAGGTCATCTCGATCCCCGGCTACATCGAGGAGGACAAGCTCGCGATCGCCGAGCGCCACCTCACGCCGCGCCTGCTCGAACAGAACGGCATCCCGACGGGCCAGCTGGTCATCCCGACGCAGACGATCGAGGAGATCATCCGCGGCTACACACGCGAGGCCGGCGTCCGCAACCTGGAGCGCGAGCTCTCGGCGCTGTACCGCAAGACCGCGCGCAAGATGGTCGAGGGCGAGCGGGACCCGATCGTCGTGACGCCGGAGACACTGGTGAAGTGGCAGGGCCCGCCCAAGTTCCACACGGAGCTCGCGGAGCGCACCAGCCGCCCCGGCATCGCGATCGGCCTGGCGTGGACCGAGGCGGGCGGCGACATCCTGTTCATCGAGGCCACCAAGATGGTGGGGCCGCGCGGCCTGAAGCTCACCGGCAGCCTCGGCAACGTGATGAAGGAGTCGTGCGAGGCCGCCATGTCGTTCGTGCGCGAGCAGGCGCCGCGGCTCGGCATCGAGGCGTCGGTGTTCGCCGAGAACGAGTTCCATCTCCACATGCCCGCGGGCGCCATCCCGAAGGACGGCCCCTCCGCCGGCGTCACGATGTACACCGCGTTGGTGAGCCTGATCACGGGCCGCCCGGTCAAGCCCAACCTCGCCATGACCGGCGAGCTCACGCTCCGCGGCAAGGTGCTCCCGGTCGGCGGCATCAAGGAGAAGGTCCTCGCGGCGCGCCGCGCGGGCATCACCGACATCGTGATGCCCAAGCAGAACGAGCGCGATCTGCTCGACGTACCGCAGGTCCTGCGCGACCAGCTGCGCTACCACCTCGTCGAGAACGCGGACGAAGTGCTCGAGCTCGGGCTCGTCCCCAAGGACGGGTAGGCGCGGGACCCAGGCCGCTTCCTCTCCGTCTTCACCGGACCGGAGAATCAGGAAAGCAGGAACGAAAGAAGGCAGGAAGGGGAATGGGCAACCTGAGTCAGGTTCGCCTTCCTTCCTTCCTCCCTGCTGCCTTACTTCCTGCCTGCCTGCCTTCCTCCCTGCCTCCCCTACCCCTTCGGGTTCAGCTCCCCGAACCGCTCGATCAGCCGCCGTGACTCCTCGTCGAGCACCTTCGGCACGACGATGCGCACCTCGGCCACCAGATCGGTCGGCGAGCCGTCGGGGGCCGCTGGGCCGCGCCCGCGCAGGCGCATCCGCGTGCCGGAGCTCGTGCCCGCCGGGATGTTCACGCGCACGGTGCCGCCGGGGGTCTCCACGGGCACGCGCCCGCCCAGGAGCGCCTCGACGATGCCGACGTCCACGCGGAGCACGCCGTCCGCCGCCGTGTCGTCCCGCGACGGCATCTTCATCCGTCCCGGGTCCCGGCGCGCATCGGGCTCGTCGGCCGCCGGCCGCGCCGTCGCGTCCGCGCCCGCGGTGCGCTCACCGCCCTCCGCCTCCGGATCCCAGGCGCCACCGCGCTGATCGACCGTCTTCCCGCGGGCGCCGGCCACCCGGAGATCCACCACGAGCTCGCCGTACCGCCCGCCTTCGAGCCCGGCGTCGCCCATGGCCGTGACACGCAGGGTGTCGCCGTGGCGCGATCCGGGGGGCACCTTCAGGTCGTGCAGCTCGTCGTAGCGGTAGAGCGTGTGGCCGTCGTCCGCGCGGCGCAGGCGCGTGTAGGTCACGGTCACCGTGCCGCCGCGGGCCGCCACGTCGGGCGGAACGTCGACCGCGAGCGGGATGTCGCGACCCGGCACGGGGCCCGGCCGGCGGGCATTGCCCATCCGGCCCGTGGTCCCGCGGTTGCCGGAGCCGCCGCTGGAGGTGGGCTCGGGCCCGTCGCCGCCGAAGCCGAACCCGGCCGTCACGCTCGGCCCCCGCGTGGGCCCACGCCCGTCGGTGTTCCGCACGGAGGCCCCGCCCTCGGTGAAGCGGCCCGCCTCGGGCGCGGGCCCCGCCCGCACTCGCCCGCCACGCTGGTTCGTGCCGCCCTGCCCGGACTGACTGCCCTGGGCCGGGCCGGGCTGCCCGCGGGTCGTCCCGGTGAACCCGAAGTCGCCGACCCCAAAATCGTTGAAGATGTCTTCGAGATCGAGATCGTTCGCGGCGCGTCCGCCGGTCTGCGGCGGGGGCGGCGCACCCGCGTTCACGGTGCCCCGGTTCCACATGTTCCCGTAAAAAGGGCTCGCGCGGCGCTCCCCCCGGCGGTCGTACCGGGCGCGCTCCGCGGGGTCGGAGAGGAGCTCGTACGCCTCCCGGACCTTCACGAATTTCTCCGCCATCTTCGGGTCGTTTCCCGCGACGTCAGGGTGACATTCGCGCGCGAGCACGCGGAAGGCCTTCTTGATGTCCTGCGCGGATGCGTCCTTGGCAACGCCGAGAACGTCGTAGAGGTCTGGACTCGACCCCGTCTTTGCCATCGGGCTCCCTACGCGGCTGGTGGCGGAATGATAGAGAGTCGGAGTCGGCTACAGCAAGCCGGACCGGTCGGCCGTGGTTCCGTGCCCGGGTGCTTTCCGCCCGTTGCTTTCGGGAGAGGCCAGCCGGCTTGCGCAAACGGCGCTACATAGAGTGAATCCAAGCGCCCTTCCTATGTGCGCAGGTGTCGAGCGGCGGGGCCCGCCGAGGAGACCATGCCGAAATACACGAATCCCGCCGGGCTCTCCTGCTCGTTCTGTCACAAGCCCCAGCGCGACGTCGAGAAGATCATCGCCGGGCCCAACGTGTACATCTGCAACGAGTGCATCCGGCTCTGTCTCGACATCATCCGGGAGAACCGGAGCCCCACCGCCACCACGGTGGGCAGCGGCAAGACCCCGTCGCCGCAGCGGATCAAGGGCTTTCTGGACCAGTACGTGGTCGGGCAGGACGCGGCGAAGCGCAAGATCGCCGTCGCGGTCTACAACCACTACAAGCGCCTCGAAGTGAACGCGAAGAGCGGCGGCCGGAACGACGAGGTCGAGATCCAGAAGTCGAACGTCATGCTGATCGGGCCCACGGGCACCGGCAAGACGCTCATCGCGCAAACGCTCGCGAAGATGCTCGACGTGCCCTTCGTCATCGCTGACGCGACCACGCTGACCGAGGCCGGGTACGTCGGGGAGGACGTGGAGAACATCGTCCTCAACCTGTTCCACGCCGCGAACAACAACGTCGAGAAGACCCAGCGCGGCATCGTCTACATCGACGAGGTCGACAAGCTCGCCAAGAAGTCCTACACGAGCTCGGTCAGCCGGGACGTGTCGGGTGAGGGCGTGCAGCAGGCGCTGCTCAAAATCCTCGAAGGCACGAACGCGAACATCCAGGTCAAGGGCAACAAGCGGCTGCCCAACCAGGAATACATCCAGATCGACACGACGAACATCCTGTTCATCTGTGGTGGTTCGTTCGAGGGCATCGATCGCCTCGTGCAGGAGCGCCTCGGCCGCAAGTCGGTCGGCTTCCTCCGCGACACGACGACCCAGCAGGACAAGAACGAGAAGGGCGACCAGCTCCTCCGCTACGTCGCCACCGAGGATCTCGAGCGTTTCGGCCTCATCCCCGAGTTCATCGGGCGCCTCCCCGTGATCGCCACGCTCGATCCCCTCGTGGTCGACGATCTCGTGCACGTGCTCACCGAGCCGCGCAACAGCCTCGTCAAGCAGTACCAGAAGTTGTTCAAGTTCGAGAAGGTCAAGCTCACGTTCTCGCCGGAGGCCCTCCGCGCCGTCGCCGAGAAGGCCGTGTCCCGCAAGGCCGGCGCGCGTGGGCTCCGCACCATCCTCGAGCAGGTGATGCTCGACATCATGTACGAGCTCCCCTCGCAGGACAACATCAAGGAGGTGATCGTGACGGAGGACGTGATCACGCAGAAAGCGCAGCCGCGCATCGAGCCTGTCCGCGACTACGGAGTGCCCGGCTAGTGGAAGCCGGCTTCCTCATCGCCTCGCCCCAGATGCGGGACCCGAACTTCCAACGCACGGTCGTCCTGCTGGTGCAGCACAACCGTGAGGGAGCGCTCGGTCTCGTCATCAACCGCGAGTCGCCCGTGCGGCTCGGCAACGTGGTCGACCGGCTGATGTCGATCTCGCCCTCGCGGGCCAACCGCCCCGTGCTCTGGGGCGGCCCGCTCGAGCGTGGCGCCGGCTTCGTTCTGTTCAAGGGCAAGGCTCCCGAAGGCTGGCAGATCCGCGGCGATCTGTCCGTGAGCGCCTCCAAGGAGCGCCTCTCCGCGCTCGTCGCGAGCAGCGCCGACTTCCACCTCGCGCTCGGCTACGCCAGCTGGGCCGCGGGGCAGCTCGACAAGGAGTTCGCCGAGGGCAGCTGGCTCCACGTCGACGCCAGCGCCGACCTCATCTTCGACTGTCCCAGCAGCGACCGCTACGATCGCGCGTTGGCGCGGCTCGGCGTGAGCGCGGACAACCTCTGGATGACGCCGGTCAACGAATAGAGATAGCGCGAGGCGGCTCGCCTTGGCCCGGAAGCGCCGGACGCGGTAGGGTCCCGGGGCCATGCGTTCGCTCCACTTCCAGCGGCTCCTCGGTTCGGGGGCCTTCGGGTCGGTCTACCTCGCGGACCTCGTGGGGCAGCGCGGCTTCCGTAGGCAGGTGGCCGTAAAGGTGCTGCTCAAGGACAACGCGCATGGCGACATGTTCATGTCCCGCGTGCGTGACGAGGCGCGGCTGCTCGGCCTCCTGGCGGATGACCACATCCTCAAGGTCCTCGAGCTCGCCAAGATCGAGGGGCGGGACGCCGTGCTCATGGAGTACGTCGAGGGGGTGGATCTCGCCGCCACGGTCGACGGGGGCTTCCGCCCGCCGCCGCGCGCGCTCGCCGAGCTGGGCGCCGCCGTGGCCGGGGCGCTCCACCGCGCGCACCGCGCCGTCCACCCGAGCTCGGGTGAGCCGCTCAACGTCATCCACCGCGACGTGAAGCCCGCCAACGTGATGGTCACCTCGCGCGGCAGCGTGAAGCTGCTCGACTTCGGCGTCGCCCGCGCCCGCTTCGAGTCGCGCGAGAGCTACACCGGCCAGTTCGTGCTCGGCACGCTCAACTACATGGCGCCCGAGTACATCGTCACCGGTGAGGTGAGCCCCGCGGCCGACATCTACGGCCTCGCGCTCACGTTGTGGGAGTCGGCCTGCGGCGACGTGTTCGGGCAGCCGAAGCTGCGCCAGGATCTGCACGTGGCGCGGGTGGAAGAGAGGCTAGAGGTCATCAGCGGCACCCACGCCGAGCTCGTGCCGATCCTCCGCCAGATGCTGGCGTGGGATCCGCGCGCGCGTCCCGACGGTGCGGCCGTCGAGCGCGCGTTCATCGCCGCGATGGACATGTTGCGCGGCACGGGGCTGCGGAGCTGGGCGGGCGAGGCTGTCCCCAAGGTGATCGCGAAGGAGCAGGGCGCCGCGCGTGACGAGGTGGGGCTGCTCGGGCGGACCATCCCCCTCGGCATGGACGACGCGGTGGCGATCGGCGGCGACATCTCCGCCGTCGGCCCCTCTCCCGCGGTCGGCCCCTCTCCGGGCACCGCCGCCCCGCAGGCCCAGCCCCAAACCCAGCCGCGGGTCCAGCCCTTGCCCCGCGGGGACGACGAGATGACGCTGGGCGTGCCCCCGCCGTGGATGGGCGCGAACGCCACGGCGAGCCCCAACCGCACCGGCGCGCCGCCGGCCACACCCGCCGCCGCCGGCGCCCCGCCGCTCGGCACGAGCACCAGCGGCGGTCGCGCCGCCTCCCCGAACGCGGCTCCGCCCCCAGGCACCACCACGTCCGCCCGGAGCGCCCCCGCCCTCCCCGCCGCCGCCCCTCGCCCGGCCGCGCCCCCCCCGGCGGCCCAGCCCGCCCCCCGGCGCCCGGCACAGCGCGCGCCCAAGGGCCGCCCGGGGAACATCCTCCTGCTCCAGGGGTTGCTCCTCGGCGGCGGCATCGGGTTGCTCATGCTCCTCGTCGTCGGCGCGCTGCTCCTGCTGCGAGGTTTGACGTGAAGCTCGTCCGTGTGGCCGTCGCGGTGGCGGTCCTCGGGCTGGGTGGGGTCGCGGTGGCGGCCCTCCCCACGCCCAAGGCAATCGTCCAGCCCGCGGCCGCCGTGGCACGCGAGCTCGTGGCCCCCGCGCCGCGCTACCGCACCGTCACCCACACCATCGCCGAGGGGGACACCGCGGGCTCCGTGCTCCGCGCGATGGGCGGCCCCACCGAGGAGCTGCTCGCCGCCGCGGGGTCGGCGCTCAACCGCCTCTCCATCGGCGACCGCATCCACCTCGACTTCGAGGACGGCGCCCCCGCCTCCGACGCCGCCGGAGGGGCCTCCACGCTGGAGGGCCGGCCCTGGCGCCTGCGCCTCGACCGCGACGACCCCGAGATCGTCGAGCTCTCCTGGAACGGAAAGAAGTACGTCTCCAGCGCCCGCCCCATCCCGTTCACCATCGAGTCCGGCGCGCGCACGCTCACGATCAACTCGAGCCTGTGGGAGGCCGCGGCCGACGCGGGCCTGCGCCCCCCGCAGATCGTGGAGCTCGCGGAGATCTTCGAGTACGACATCGACTTCAACACCGAGCTCGTCAAGGGCGCCACCATCCGCGCCGTGGGCGACACGTTGACGGACGACCTCGGCAACAAGCGCTTCGGCGGCATCCGCGCCGCGGTGCTGGTGAACGGCAAGAAGACGTGGACCGCGGTTCGCTTCGTGATGAAGGACGGCTCGGTCGGCTGGTTCGCCCCCGACGGGACCGGGCGCCGCCGCCCCTTCCTCCGCTCTCCCCTCGCCTTCTCCCGCGTCACGTCGAGCTTCAACCTCGCGCGGTACCACCCCGTCCTCAAGCGCGCGCGGCCCCACCTCGGGGTCGACTTCGGCGCGCCCACGGGCACGCCGGTGCGCGCGGTGGCGGACGGCGTGGTCAAGATCGCCGGTCGGCACGGCGGGCACGGCAACTTCATCGAGCTCGACCACGAGGGCCCGTACGCCACGAGCTACTCGCACCTCTCGTCGATCCTGGTCAAGAAGGGCCAGACCGTCAACCAGGGCGATCTGATCGGCAAGGTGGGCTCGACCGGCATGTCCACGGGGCCCCACCTCCACTACCAGTTCTTCGTGAACGGGCAGTACAAGAACCCGATGACGGTCGATCTCCCGATGACCGGATCCCTCCCAGACGCCGAGCGGGACGCGTTCTTCGCCGTGCGCGACGAGGTGATGCCGCTGCTCACCGCGCCCTCCGAGGGCGCCACCGTCGCGGCCTCCGAGGGCGACGCCGTCCCCGTCTCCGAATGATCCGCCCGGCGCCGCGGTGATCGCGCTGCTCGTCGGGGCCGCGCTCGCCGAGGAGCCGCGGGTCGAGATGTGGGTCGAGCTCCACACGCCCGCCGACCACGCCGCCGCCGCCGCCGCGGGGCTCACCTGGGCCGAGGGCCAGGACGGAGACGCGTACCGCCTCCTCGGCACCCCGGCGCGCGCCGAGGCCGCGGGCCTCACGTGGTACCCCATCGCCCGCGCGGTGGACGACGCCTGGCGCCCCACCCCCGAGGTCGTGGCCGAGCGGCTCGGGGCGCTCGTCGGGACCGACGCGACGCTCGTGCAGCTCGGCGAGGCCCTGTCCGGCGAGCCGATCCTCGCCTTGCGCATCGGCAAGGGCAGCCGCGCGTTGCGGCTCCTGGGCGGCCACCACGGCAACGAGGGGTCGAGCGTGGAGGTGGCGCTGGCCGTGGCCGAGGCCTTTGTCGGCGGCGTGGCGGCGCTCCCGCCGGACACCGAGCTCTGGGTCGTGCCCGCGGTGAACCCCGACGGCCTCCTCGCGAACACCCGCGCGAACGCGGCCGGCATCGACCTGAACCGCAACTACGCGTGGGAGTGGAGCGACGCCGACGCCCTGAACGGCACCGCCCCCTTCTCCGAGCCCGAGACCCGCGCGATCCGCGCCCTGGCCCGCGCGCGGAGCTTCGACGCCGGCCTGTCGCTGCACAGCGGCGCGCAGAACCTCGGCTGGGTCTGGAACTGGACCGCGGACGAGCGCCCAGCCGAAGAGCCGCTCCTCGTCGCGCTCGCCGAGGACTACGCCGCCGGCTGCACCGCCCCCGGCTTCTGGATCACCAACGGCGCGGACTGGTACGCGACCCGCGGCGACACGACCGACTGGACCTACGGCGCCTGGGGCGCCTACGACTTCACGCTCGAGCTCACCCTGGAGAAGTCGCCGCCGGTCGGGCAGGTCGCCAGCTACACGGCCTGGCACCTGGAGCCCATCCTCGCGTGGTTGACCCGGCCCCCCGACCGGAGCGCCCGGGTCGTGGACGACACCACCGGCGAGCCCATCCCCGCCCGGGTGACCGGCGCCGACATCCTCCCGCTGGTCTCGGCGGACGGCGCCGTCGCGCGCTGGGCCGAGGGCGACACGCCGTGGACCGTGGACGCGCCCGGCTACACCGCCGCCCCCTTCGCCGAGCAGACCCGCCTCGTCCCCCGCGCGCTCCTCGGCGCGCTCCCCTCCCCGCGCCTGCTCTCGCGCGGCGCCGGGCCCACCGTCGTCACCCTCCCCGGCGCGAGCGGCGGGCCCCTCACCCTCACGCAGCCCGGCGAGCCCTCGGTCGTCGTGCCCGCCGACCCCGACGGCGCCTGGACCATCGACGCGGCGGCCCTCGCGCCCGGCGCGTGGACCCTGGTGACGGCGGCCGGCGTCGTGCCCCGCGGCCTGTTCGTCGGCGAGGTCGACGATCGCGTGTTCATCGATGGCGCCGCCCTCGTGGACGGCGTGCTGACGCTCACCGGCGCGGGCTTCGCGACCGGGGCGGAGGCGTGGTCCTACGGCGGGCCGGCGCGGGCGCCGCATCCCCTGGCGCGGCTCTCCGAGTCCGAGGATACGCTGGCCTTCGCGCTCTCCTCCACCGACGACGACGTGCTGGTGTGGACCAACGGCGCGTGGCTCTCCGTCGTGAGCGTGCAGGACCTCCCGACGGTCGACCCCTCGCCGCCGCCCGAGGTGGCGCCGGACCCGATCGTGCCGCTGGACGAGACCCTCACCGCGGTCGGTGCGTGCGCCAACGCCCCGGGGCCGGGCGGCGCCTGGGTGCTGCTGGGCGTGCCGCTGGTGGCCCTGCGTCGGCGCTGGCGCCGCGTCTAAGGCGACGCGCCGGGACTACAGGAGCCCGTGCCGCTTGCGGACTTCCTTCAGCGCGCGCTGGAGCGCGTCCGGACGGTCGACCGAGTGCTCGGGGATGTTCTTGATGCGCTCTTCCGCTTCGGCGCGCAGCGCGCGCTCGTCGACGTCGAACGCCTTCATCGTGTCGAGGATCTTCTTGTAGATCACCGCGTCGTCCGAGTAGACCTCGTCGACGAACTTGGAGATCATGAAGTTCTCGACGAACTGGCGGGCCAGGAACCGATCCACGTCGTCCCCGACGGGGTGGCCCCAGCGCTCGGCCACTTCGCTGCGGGACTTGCCGTACTGGTCGTAAGAGATGGCCTTGCGCTCCATCTCCTCGCGCGTGGCCTCGCGCAGATCCTGGTCACGACGGAGGTACATCTCCATCACGGCGACGAGGTCCTGTGCGGCCTCGGCCTTGTTCTCGGGCGCCAGCTCCAGATCGCCCTCGTTGGAGAGGCGCTCCAGGACGGCGGTTGCGATGGCGGGGATGCGCGCGCGGTAAAGCTTCATGAGACCCCTTCGGAGGTGGGAACCCCCGATGGGGAGGCTCCCTTCGCGCCTTCTGCGCGGCGCCCGCAATACGGGCCTGGAGCCCGCGCGGAGAGCCCCCTTCGGACGGGTCCGACGGAGGAGCGCCGGTATATCAGACGACGGATCCCGGGTCCAGCGTTCGACGCGACGGATCCGCTACCCGCCGTGCTTCCCCGCGTGGATCAGGACAGCTCCTTCCACACCCGCTGCATCGCCTCCGCGTCGAGCGGCATCACGGTCACGCCGCGCGGGAGATCCCCGATCCGCTCCGAGAGCGGGACGAAGCCCTCCTGGATCTTGTCGCGGAGGAACGCGGAATACACCTCGTCGGGGTCCCCCCGGTACGGGTACACGTGGCGGTCCACGATGCGCGTGCCGTAGGGGCGGCCGAACACCGCCTCTTTCCGGTCGAAGAAGCAGGCGTATCCCTTGAGGAGGAAGTCGAAGTCGACCGAGCCCGTGACCGAGCGCGACGCCTGCACTTCGGGCCCGCCCAGGATGCGCCCGCTCGACGACACGCTCGGCGCGTCGCTCGTGGGCTCGTCGAACGAGAAGGTCGCTTCCGAGGGGACCGGCGGCGCGCCGTCGGTGTCGGCCGGCGGAGCGGGTGCGAGCTCGCCCACGAAGGGATCGAAGCCCTCGAGCCCATCGAAGGCATCGCGGGGGCGGGCCGGTGGAGACGCCGCGAACGGGTCCCCTCCCATGGCGGGCCCGGGGGAAGCGGGCCCGGAGGACGCCGGTGCGCGCGCGGCCGCCGCGAACGGGTCGCTGTCCGAGGCGGCGAACGGGTCCGAGGGCGCGATGCTCGCCGCGGCCGCGGGGGTCACGTACGCGGGCCACCGCGCGGCCGACGCGGGCGTGGAGGGGTCGCGGAGCTCGTCCGGCACGGGGAAGTCGTCGGTGATCGAGAAGGTCACGAAGGGGTCGGCCTGCACGTCGGCGAGGCGGGGCGGCACCGGCCGGGTGCTCGCGGCGGGGTCGACCGGCGCCGGCACCGCGTCGGGCGGGGGGCCCCACTCCTGGGTCTCCTCGTCGTCGTCCTCGACCTCCATCTCGAACGACGCGACGTCGGGCGCGATCCGCGGCGCCGTCACGGGCCGCTCGACGTGCCGGACCGCCGCCGCCTCCGCGCCGGGCAGATAGAAGCCCGAGAAGGCGGAAGCGTCTTCGAGAGAGGCCGCCGCGTCCCCCTCCTCGTCGAACTCGAAGCCAGGCTGGGCGGCAGGGGGGGGCGGCGGCGCGTCGAACGAGTGCTCCTCCAGGTCGAGGACCGGCACCTCCTCCGAGAACTCCTCGGACTCCGCCATCTCCCACCCCTGGGACTCCTCGCCGACGAAGCGTTCGGTGGGCTCCGCCACGTCCTGCACCGGCGCGGCGAACGCCTCCACCGGGGCCGGCGTGGCGCTCGCCACGGAGGAGGCCTCGGTGCGCTCCCCGTCCCGGTCGAGCAGCTCGCGCCACTCCCCGGCGGACAACGCGAGGGCCTCGAAGCCGCCGGCCACGCCGGGGATGCGCACGACGGCGAGCACGACGTCGTCGAACTCGAAGACGCGGAGCACGTCCAGGCTGTGGAGCACGCGCGAGTCGCCGGCGGGCGGGCCGTCCACCTTGGTCGCGAGGCCGCGGCGCACGCGGGCCTCTTGCAGCGCGGTCTCCGCGGGCGCGTCGATGGCGAACCCGTCTCCGCACAACCAGCCCCCGACCTGCCGGAGCCGCACCACCGACTCCTCGTTCGCGACGCGCGCGGGCGAGCGCGCCACCGCGACCCAGCGGAGCGCGGACTCGACGGCGGGGCCGGCGAGGCGCGTCACGGCGCCGTCGGTGCCGCCCACGAGGGCCCCGTGCGAGAGCGCCACCGCGACCCCCTCGAGGCGGCGGCGCGCGAGGAGGGCGAAGCGCAGCGCGTCTACCGCGTCGGGGAAGGCGGCGATGCCGGCCACGCCGAGGTCCGACACGATTCCCCCCTCGACCGTGCGCACGAGCTCGGCCCACGTGGCGTCGGTGGCGGCGGCCCGCGCGGGCTCGGCACGCAGGCGCCCGAGCCCCACGGCCACGACCGCGCCGACGGCGGGCACGCCGCGCGGCACCACGAAGGCCCGCATCAGCGGCGCCCCGACGGCGGCCACGAGCTGGCTGAGCACGTCCCACTCCCGGAGGGCGGCGAGCACGTCCAACAACACGCTCGCGACGGCGAGGCCCCCGTCCGGCGTGAGCAGGCGCGCGGCGCGGTCCGCGTCGACCTTTGCGGCCACCAGGGCGCGGGCGTCGACGAAGCGGCCGAGGGTGGGGAGGAGCGCGACGAGCCCGTCGGGGTCGAGCAGGAGCGCGGCGGCGGCGGCGTCCGGCCCCGCGTCGAGTCGGGCGGGCGGCAGTGCGCGCAGCACCAACGACGCGTCGTCCGCCGTCATCTTGTTGGCGACGCGGCGCTCCACCACGCCCTTGACGGCGAGCCGCACCGCGACCTCGACGGCCTCGACCGTGCCCGCCGGGAGGGGCACGCCCAGCACCGCGGCGACGCGCGCCCAGGAGGGGTCCCGATCGAGCGAGCCGCGGGCGTACAACGGGAGGAGGCGGCTGCGGGTGATGGCCCAGGCGAGCGCCGGGACCCGCACGGTCGCCGATGCCTGGGCACACGCGGCCGCGAGGCGCGCCTGCACGCCCGCCGCCACACGTCCGAGGGCCTCCCCGCCGGCTTCGGGCGGGGCCTCGAAGAGCGCGGCCACGGACGGCTCCCGCATCGCCCCCCACGCGCCGCGCACGGTTTCGAGCAGCGGCACCACGGCCGCGCCCGGCGAGTGGCCGGCGCCCTCGATGACGAGGCGCGTGAGCAGCGCCACCAGGGGGTCCGTGCCCAGGCCACGGTCCGCGTCCGCGGCGCCTCGCGCCTCCGCGGCGAGCGCGGCGCCCAGCCCGGCGAGGGGCGCCTTGAGGATCTCGGCGGAGCCAGACCACACGTGCGGGCCCCGCGCGTCGAACACCACGGCAGGGAGCCCGTCGGCCAGCTCGGGCACGGCGCGGAGCGCCTCCCTCTCCACGGGATCGGGCGCGGGCCGTGCCGAGGAGGTGCGGGCGCCGCGCGGCAGGAAGCGGCTTGCCTGCAACAGGCCGGCGAGTTCGTCGAGGGTCATGGACCGGGCATCCTCGCGCTACATGCTACCAGTCCCGGTAACCGCGGCGCGGAGTCGCGCGGCCTCCTCGGGCGGGAGGTCATCGGGAAGCAAGAGGAATGGAAGCGTGGAGGGGAGGTCGACCGGGCGGTCCTCCACGACGCGACCGTCCCGAAGGTGGAGAGCGCGAGCGTCCGCCGCGACGTCGTTGGCGGTCTGGGGCAGGTCGAGCGGCGGTGCGGGCGCGCGGCCCGTGTGGCGCAAGGCGCCCCGGATGTGCTGGTCCTGCTTCACCGTGCGGCCGCCGGCCCAGGTCGTGGTGACCGTGCGCGACCAGTCGAACGTGTGCGTGAGGAGCCGCGTGTCGCCCTCTCCCAGGCCCACCTCGCCGCTCGCGGTCCCGGTCAGCGACACGTACCCGTCGTGCCCGGCGAGGGGCCCGGCGTAGCGCCACTTGCCCTTGCCCAGGCTCTCCCACGACCCTTCGAGCCGCGTCCGCAGCTTCGGGCCGCCCTCGACCCACGTGGGCCAGGACGTGAGGAAGGGCGCGGCGGCCTCGGCGCGCGATCCCGGCAGGTGCGGGGAGAGCACGGGCCACAACACGTCGAGCGCCTCGAGGTGGTCGCCGCCGCCGGTCCAGGCGGATGCCCCGGTCACCGCGAGGAGCTGCCCGTCCGGAAACGCGCGGAGCTCGACGTGGGCGCCGTCCGCGGGGGCACGGACGGGCACCGGCGCGCCCTCCCCCCGCGCGACCGTGGCCGACGTGTCCACGAGGCGCACCAGGTGGCCCATCGAGCCGTCCCGGAAGGTGCGCGCGTAGGACCAGGTGACCGTGCCCTCCACGTGCCAGCGGAAGGGCGGGAGCTCGACGCCCTCGGTCCGCACGTCCATGTCGAGGACGAGCGCGTACACGTCCGCCTCGAGCTCGTCCCGGCGGGACAAGGACTCCTTCGGCAGGCAGCCGACCAGCAACAAACCGACCGCGAGCACACCGAGCGAGCGGCCACCCAGGAAGGCCGTCACGCGTCCCGCAGGGCCTTCAGACCGGGCTCGTCGATGAGGATGACGCGCTTGCCCTCGGTCTGGATGAGGTTGTCCTTGCGGAGATCGAGGATGGCGAAGCTCACGGTTTCCCGGGTGGCGCCGATCAGGCTCGCGATCTCCTTGTGGGTCAGCTTCAGGTTGATGATGACCCCGCGGCTGTCCCGAACGCCGAAGGTCTGCGCGAGCTCGATGAACAGGCTCGCGAGGCGCGCGTGGGCGCTGCGGAACAGCAGGTTCTCGACCCGGTTCTCGAGCCGTTGGCGCCGCTCGCCCACCAACCGCATCATCCGCATGGCCAGCATGGGGGTGCGCATGAGCAGGCGGTTGAAGTCGTCCTTGCCGATGCCGAGGAGCAGACAATCTTCGTAGGCCTCCGCCACGGTATCGTGGGGCTGCTCGCTGATGACGGCAAGCTCGCCGAAGAGGTTGTCGCGCGTGAAGAAGTGGAGGGTGAGCTCGCGGCCCTCATCCGAGACCTTGGACAGCTTCACGATGCCGGTACGCACGAGGTAGATCGTGGCGGCGGGGGTTCCCGGCTCCCAGATGAGCTGGCGCCGCCGCACCTCGATGTTCTCGGACATCTGGTCGAGCGCTTCCAGCTCCCGCTCGGGCAGCTCCGTCAGCAGTGGGTTCTGTCGGATGAACCACGCTTTGGTCTTCAGCATCTGCGGTGGCCTCGGCCGCGAGGGTTCGGCGAATGTCTCCACGTAGCACGGTAGGCCTCTTGTCGAGTCGCAGCCGGCCTCGCGCCTCCCCTTCCGGAGGGCCCTCCGGAGGCCCGTCGAGAGGCCCCGCGGGGCCCTCCGCCCCCCGGCCGGGCGTACCCGCGGTCCGGGCGATCATCCTCTGCGCCGGAGCGTCCTCCCGCATGGGACGCCCGAAGGGCCTGCTCCCGGTCGACGGCGTGCCCCTGCTCCGCGCCCACGTCGACACCTTCCGCGCCGCCGGGCTCCCCGTCACCGTGGTCCTCGGCAACGCGGCCCGCGCCCACATCCAGGCGCTCCCCGCCGGCGTCGGCGTGGTCCTGAACCTGCTCTGGGCGAGCACGGACATGGCCGAATCGGCCTCGCTCGCCCTCCACGGCGCCGGCGACGTGTTGATCACCCCCGTCGACACGCCGCCCCCGCGGCCCGACACCCTCGCCCGCCTCCTCGCGACCCCCGCCCCGGCCGTCCCCACCTGGAACGACCAGCCCGGCCACCCCATCCGCCTCGCCGCGCCCCACCCGCGCACGCGGCTGGAGGCCCGCCTCGTGGGCGCGACCCGCGTGCCTGTCGACGATCCCGACTGCGTGCGGAACCTGAACCGGCCCGAGGAGTGGGCGGCGTGGCTGGCGAGCCGCTGACGGGGCCGCTCTCCGGAGGACGCCACCGGGGCCGCTCATGGGGCCGCTCATGGGGCCGCTCATGGGGCCGCAGCGGGCCTGCGCCAAAAAGAGAAACACCCACGAATACCGCTGACATGCGTATCGTGGGGGTCGAGATCATTGTACCCGGCCTCCGCGGGACCCGCAAGCGGTTTGTCCCGGGGCGCGCGCGCACTGGCTGATTGGCAGCCGAGAAGCCCGGCTTCAGCCCTGCGCCGCCCGTTGCAGCACGACCAGGGCCCGGCGCTCGTCCGGGTCCGTCAGCCACGCCGACAACCCGAGCCCGACGCCCTCCACCCGCTCCCGCAGGGCCGAACGTGTCCACGTGCCGACGCGCCCCGTCACCCAGGGGCGGTCCGGATCGAGCGTGATCACCCCCTCGGTCCCCGGTAGTGTCACCGTGCCGTCCTCCATCGGCCGCAGCCGCGTCTCCACCCGCCGCCGCGCGGCGTCCCACACCGCCTCGAACGAGAACCGCGCGGGGTCGAGCTCCGCGCCGAAGCGCTCGTTGATGACGCGCAGGACGTTGCGATGGAAGGCTGCCGCCATCCCCTCGGAGTCGTCACACGCGCGCAGGAGCGCGGCCGGGTCCTGGCCGAGGTCGACCCCGAACACGAGCGCGTCGTCGGGCTCCAGGCGCGCCGCCAGCCGCCGCAGCAGGGAGAGGAGCGTGGGCGCGTCGAGCCCGTCGGGGCCCACCGCCGACAGGAGGAGCAACCGCGCGCCACCCTGCCCGAGGGGCCAGGTGGGGCCGAAGCAGTCGCCGAGCTCGCCGCGCACCTCGAGGCGGGGGAAGTCGGCGGCGAGACGTCGGACCGAGGCCACGAGGCGCTCGGGATCGAGGTCGAGCAGCGCGCACCGCGCACCAGGCTGCCCGCCGAGCAGGGCGCCCGCGAGCGCGCGCACGTGCCGGCTCGCCGCGGGCACGAGATCGGCAAGCTCGCGGGGCTCGAACAGCCCGACGAGCATGGGCGCGTGCTCCGTGTAGAGCTCCCGCTCGACACGCGCGGGGTAGTGGTCCACCAGGCCCGTCCGCACGCGGTGGAGATCGGCGCCGCGCGGATCCCAGAACCACCGCGGGGGGATCCAGGGGGTGGGGCTGCTGAGCGCCCGGTGGAGCGCCGCCGCGGCGTCGGGCCCGGGGTACTGCGAACGTCCGGTCATGCCCCAGAGATAGGGGCGCCACGCGCGGCGGAAACCCCACGCGCGCACGGTCGGGTCACCCTTCGCGCATTCGTGTCATCTCGTGAGCGCGCGGATCGCCGCCCGCGGATCGGGCGCGCGCCAGATCGCGCCGATCACCGCCCACCCGTGGGCGCCGGCCGCCCGCACGGCCTCGAGCGTGTCCGCGGTGATCCCGCCGATGGCCACCACCGGCACCGGGGAGGCCCGCACGGCCTCGGCGAGCTGGTCGATCCCACGCGCGGACCAGGGCGTGGCCTTCGACGCGGTGCCGAACACCGGCCCGAACCCGATATACGCGGCCCCGCCCGGCGCCGCGGCCTGCGCGGCCGTGTGGGTCGACCGGCCGAACGCGATGGCGGGATCGGCGCCGTCGTCCTGCCCGACATGCACGGCGAGGCCGGCCGCCGCCGCCACGGCCACGTCGTCGTTGACCACCACCACGATGGGGAGCGCCCGGCACGCCTCGGCGAGCGCGAGCAGCCGCGCGGAGGGCCACCCCTTGCACCGCAGCTGGACCACCGCGGCGCCCTCGTCGCAGAGGATCCGCGCCTGGTCGAGCGGATCGCCGAGCGTGGGCTCGACGATGCCGTAGAGGCCCGGCGGCAGCACGAACGGGCTCATCCCGCCTCGATCTCGAGCAGCACGACGGTGCGCTCCGTGCGGTTCTCCAGGTCGAACAGCGTCGGCACGACGTAGGTGCCCACCGGCCGCACGCCGACGCGAGGCGCAAACGCTCGCCCGGGCTCGGCCATCAGCACCCGTCGCGTGCGCGCGAGCCCGTGGAGCCACGCCAGGAGCCGCTCGGAGAGGGCGCGCTCGTAGCAGAGGTCGCCGACGATCACGAGCTCCGCGTCCACGTCAGTATCGAGGAGGTCGGTGTCGAGGAGGTCGGCGCACACGCCCTGGATGACCACGCCGTTCTCGGCGGCGTTCAGGTGCGCCGCTACGATCGCCATGGGATCGACATCGTTGGCGACCGCGCGCGCCCCGGCCCGCGCCGCCGCGATGGCCGCGAGCCCGCCCCCGGTCCCCACGTCGAGCACGCGCCGCCCCGCGATCTGCGCCGGGTTGTCCAGGATCCAGCGCGCCATCCCCTGGCTGCCCGGCCACGCGAAGGCCCAGAACGGCGGTTCGAGGCCCTTCTTCCCGAGGGTGTCCTCCGTGGCCTGCCACAGCGGCGTCAGCTCGTCCGCCAGGAACAGCCGCAGCTCCGGCACCAGCGGGGGCGTCTGGATGCGGGTGTGTTGCCGGATGAAGCCGGCGGGGTCCGGGAGGGCCACAGGGTCGATGCCGTCGACCGACTTGCCGTCACCCGACACGCCGTTACCCAACACGAAAGGCTCGGACCGCGAGCGGCATCTCGATGGGGAGGATCGTGTCGTCCGGCCACACTCCGGCGAGCTGGGGTTCGAGCGCGCCGAGCACGTCCTCGCCCTGGTCGCGGAGCGCGGTGACCGCCGACCAGGTGCCGAGGTAGGCAAGCAGCTCGGCCCGCGTCCACGCCACAGTGAGGGCGAAGGGCGGCGCCGCGATCTCGGCGAACGGCACGTCGACCGTGCGGTAGCCCGCGAGGAGCAGGCGGTTGCGCGGCGACCAGTGGGGTTCCAGCGCGGGGTGGAGCACGGCGCCGAGCACCGCGTCGATGTCCGGCGCGACCGTGAAGGGCGCGTAGCCGAACGCCGCGAACACCCCGCCGGGCCGCAACGTGGCGGCGACCCGTGCCCAGAACGGCGCCCCGGCGAACCAGTGGAGCGCCTGCGCGGTCACGACGAGGTCCGCGAGCTCGCCGATGTCGAGCTCCTCGGCCGGCTGCGCGATCGTGGTCAGGCGGGGGTGCGGCGGGATCGTCGCGAGCAGCTCGGCGCTCCTGTCCGTGGCGACGACCCGTTCGAAGCGCCACGCGAGCGCCAACGCGGCCTGCCCGGCGCCGGTGGCCACGTCGACCGCGAGGTGCCGCGCGGGGGCCAACCCGGCGAGCCAGTCGAACAGCTCCTCGGGGTACGTCGGCCGGTGGCGCGCGTACGCCTGCGCGTTCTGGCCGAACGACGCGGCGTGGTCGTACGTCTGCCCGCTCACGACCGTACCACCTGGAACGGCCCGAACGCCTGGCACTCGGCCATCAGCTCGATGCGGTTGACGTTGATGTGCGCGGGCCGGGTCACCGCCCACCACACCGTGTCCGCGATGTCGTCCGGCCGGATGGCCTCGATGCCCTCGTACACCTTGGCCGCCTTCTCCGCGTCGCCCTTGAACCGCACGACAGAGAACTCTGTCTCGGCCAGGCCCGGCTCGATGTCGGTGACGCGGATGCCCTTCGCCACGAGGTCCGCGCGCAGGTTGAGCGCGAGCTGGGCCACGAACGCCTTGGTGGCGCCGTACACGTTGCCGCCCGGGTACGGGTAGCTGCCGGCCACCGATCCGATGGTGATCACGTGCCCGCCACCCGCCGCGACCATCTGCGGCAGGAACGCGCGCACCGTGTACATCAGGCCCTTCACGTTGGTGTCGACCATCGTGTCCCAGTCGTCCAGGTCGGCGCGGTCGGCCGGCCCGAGCCCGAGCGCCAGCCCCGCGTTCGCCACGAGCACGCGCACCGGCCCGAAGCCCTCGGGCAGGGCCTCCGCCGCCGCCATCATCGCGTCGCGGTCGCGCACGTCGAGCTCGAGGGGGTACACGGCGTCGCCCAGCTCGGCGCGCAGCTCGTGGAGCCGGTCGACACGCCGCCCGCACGCGACGACCCGCCACCCTTCCGCGACGAAGCGGCGGGTGATGGCCTCTCCGAACCCCGACGTAGCTCCGGTCACGAACGCGGTGGGACCCATGTGCACCTCTGGGGGGCCGGCTAACCGGTGTCGGGGGGCCGAGCGGGGCTTGTGGCGCGGGGGCGGCCCGGCCGCCGAGCCGGCCGTCGCCCTCCTGCGGGCGCGCGCTGGAGCCCGACCGTAGTTCTCGGACCGGGCCTTCGGTGAGGCGCATCCGCCCGCCATGCCCACGGGCGGCTGCGTTCCGGCCGAGGGCGCACCGAGGCTGGGTGGGCGGCCCGGCCGCGGAGCCGGCCGTCGCCCTCCTGCGGGCGCGCGCTTCGCGCTTGGCTGGCGGACGGCGCCTGCGCGGCGCCGCGGCCGAGCCGGCCGGCAGGGCCGGCCGCCCTTCGGAGGGCTGCCGCGCGGAGGGGCGGCGACCCTTTGCCCGTCGGCGCGTGTGCTCGCCGCCACGCGTGCCGGATGTTGCGCGGGACGCTCGCCTCGGCGTTCGACGCGGTAGCGTCCCGACGCGCGGCCGGTGTGCGTTTCGCGTGCCGACGGGGGCTTGGGAGCGAGGCGCGCGGTGCCGGCGTGATCTGCGGCCGATGCAGGCCGGTGCGGTGCGGGGGCGGACACGAGGTGCCCGGCCGCTTCGGCCCCCCCCCGACCCTAGCGCGCTGGCGACGGGGCACCTGGGCGACGCCGTCGGCAGAGGGAGCAACCGCCAAGACGCGAAGGCGCCAAGGGGAGCCCGAGCCGCACAGCTACGACGGCGCCCGAATCCCGAGCGACCTCTGCCGCGTGCGTCGCGACATGTACACTTCGGGCCGGCCAGGAGTAGGGGGCCTTGGCGGCAGGGGGTGGCACTCTTGGCCGGTTTCGAGGGTTCGTTGGGCGTCCACGGACGTGCACGCTTCAATCATCGGCGTTCATCCGTTCGAACCAGGCACATAGGCGCCTGATTGCTCCCACACCGGCCAAGAATAGGGGGCCTTGGCGGCGGGGGGTGGCACTCTTGGCCGGTTTTGAGGGGTTCCTCGGCCGTCCACGGACGTGCACGCTTCAACCATCGGCGTTCATCCGTTCGAACCAGGCACATAGGCGCCTGGACTGCTCCCACCCCAGCCAAGAGTAGGGGGCCTTGCCGGCAGGGGGTGGCACTCTTGGCCGGTTTTGAGGGGTTCCTCGGCCGTCCACCGACGTGCACGCTTCAAATATCGGCGTTTAACCGTTCGAACCAGGCACGTAGGCGCCTGGACTGCTCCCACACCGGCCAGGAGTAGGGGGCCTTGCCGGCAGGGGGTGGCACCTTTGGCCGGTTTCGTGGGGCTCCTCGGCCGTCCACCGACGTGCACGCTTCAAATATTGCCGGTTCCGGAAACTCTGGCCGCTCCCGTTCCGGAAACTCTGGCCGCTCCCCTGAAGGAGCTTCGAGGTGACTACCCTGATCAGCCAAGAGGTCGCCCAGCGGCGTAGCGGCACCGCAGAGGTGCCCGTGCTGCCGCTCCTGACCCGCCACGCCGTCCAGGTGCTCGTCCGCGCCGGCCACACCCACGCCGACGTGGCGCGGCAGACCTCCATCTCGGAGCGCACCGTGCGCCGGATCGCCGGTGAAGCCGAGGTCGCCCACGTGGACGACGCGGCAGAGCGCGCGACGCGCGGACTCGGTCGGCCCAGCAAGGCCGAGCCGTACCGGGCGATCATCGAGGCGCTGCTCGCCGACGGGCCCGAGCTGATGACACTGGAGCTGCTCCGGCGGGCGCGGCTGAAGGGCTACACCGGGAGCAAGAGCCCGTTCTACTCGCTGGTCGCCGAGCTCCGGCCCAAGCAGGTCAAGGTCGAATGCCACTTCGAGGGCCTGGCGGGCGAGTTCTCGCGACACGACTTCGGCCAGGTGGACGTTCACTTCGTCGACGGCAGCGTGCGCCGCGTCCAGTTCTTCGCCTCCCGCCTGAAGTTCTCGCGATGGGCCGAGGTCACGATCGTCGAGGACCAGCGCGCCGAGACCCTGGTCCGTACGCTCCTCGACCACTTCGTGGCGTTCGGCGGAATGCCGCTCTGCGCGGTGTTCGACCGCCCGAAGACCGTGGCGCTGGAGTGGCAGAAGGACGGCAAGGTGACGACCTGGAACCCGATCTTCGCGGCAGCGGCGATGGACATCGGCTTCGCGGCCGAGGCTTGCTGGCCCTACCAGCCGCAGCAGAAGGGCGCCGTCGAAAAGCTCGTCGGCTGGGTGAAGTCCAGCTTCTTCAAGCAACGCCGCTTCCTGGACATGGAGGACCTCCATCGCCAACTCGCCGAGTGGCTCGCCGAGGCCAATGGCTCCCGCCCATCGCGTGCCACGGGCGTGCCGCCGTCCGCCCGGATCGCCGAGGAGCGCGCTCGCTTCCGGGCACCACGCGTGCTCCCTGACCAACTTGCACTGCGCTTCCCCGTCTCCGTGGGACCGACCGCGGAGGTCGTCCACGACAGCCACGCCTACTTGATGCCCCCGGAAGCCGCCGGTCTACCTGGGACTCTGTACCTCTACCGAGATCAGGTCCGCATCGTCGCCGGGCGCCATGAGCGCGTACACCGACGCGGGCACGGCCGCGAAGGCGTGGAGGCCCACGCCCACGACCGCGCGGCGCGCTTGGCGGCCGTCTGCGGGAAGCGCGGCAAGGCGTACCAGAAGCGGCAGGACCTCGTCCGCCTCGGGGACCCGCCCGTGCGCTTCATCAGCGAGTTGGTCCACCGCCGCCCGCGCGACTGGTACGGCGACGTGGATCGCCTGCACGCCCTGCTCCAGGACGTAGGCCCCAACGCGCTCGTCCACGCCATCCGTTCGGCGCTCGACGCCAATCGCTTCAGCACCGCCCACGTCGCCGAGTGCCTCGGGCGCCGTCCCGCTCAGACCCCCCTATTTCAGGAATTCACATGACACCTGCCATTCTCGCCGTTGCTCCGTCCGACATGGATCTCGAGCACCTCCTCGCGGTCCTCAGCCTCGCGAATACCCGGAAGAACTGGGCCGAACTCGCCCGCCGAGCCGAGACCGAGAGCTGGTCCTACCGCGACTTTCTGGCCATCGTCTGCGCCGAGGAGGTGTCGCATCGTCGCCAGACCCGCATGCAAAAAGACACCCGGCATGCCGGCTTTCCGTTCCTCAAGACCATCGACGACTTCGACTTCACCCTGCAGAGCAGTCTTCGCCTCTCGCTGCTCGGCAGCTACCTCGGCCCCGAGCTCGTCTCCGAGGGTCGCAACCTCATCCTCCAAGGGAGGACGGGCCGCGGCAAGACCCACCTCGCCGTCGCCATCGGCTACCGGGCCATCCAGAACGGCTTCACCGTGCGGTTCGTGACGGCGGCCGAGCTCATCGACGACCTCTCGGACGCCAGCCGCGACGGAAAGCTCCGAGCCGCGCTCGCGGCCTACACCCAGCCCCACGTGCTGATCATCGACGAGGTCGGATACCTCACCTACGGCACCGACGCGGCCAACGTCCTCTTCCACGTCGTCAACGACCGGCACATCCGCAAGCGCCCGATTCTCTTCACGACCAACAAGTCGCCGTTGACCCAATGGGGCGACGTACTGCACGACCGCGACCTCGCGGACGCCATCGTGGATCGCACCCTGGAACGCGGCCGGCTCATCCTCCTGGACGGCCCCAGCTCGCGGACCAAGCACCTCGATCTGGCGTCCATCCCTACGACGGGTGACGCTCCGGAACCGGACAAAGTTTCCGGAACGCTACCGGCGAAGTTTCAGGAACCAGCAAATATCGGCGTTTACCCGTTCGAACCAGGCACATAGGCGCCTGGACTGCTCCCACACCGGCCAGGAGTAGGGGGCCTTGCCGGCAGGGGGTGGCACCTTTGGCCGGTTTCGCGAGCACGTCGGCGCTCCGCCGCGGTAGTTCGCAGAACCAACCGCGTTTCTACGTTCGCGGCGCACGCCGGGGGCGCCTCGGCGGTCCCACACCGGCCAAGAGTAGGGGGCCTTGGCGGCAGGGGGTGGAACTCTTGGCCGGTCTGCGCGGGAGGGGCCCGGCGCGGGAGGGGCCCGGCGCGGGAGGGGCCCGGCGCGGGAGCGGCCCGGCGCGGGAGGGGCCGCCCGGCGCGTGAGGGGCCCGGCGCGGGAGCGGCCCGGCGCGGGAGCGGCCCGGCGCGGGAGCGGCCCGGCGCGGGAGCGGCCCGG
>JAZKFH010000043.1:0-87069 GCA_040386535.1 Myxococcota bacterium
GCCAGGCGCCCGGCGGGCGCCCGCTCGGCGGGCGGTCCCGGCGCCGCGCCGGACCGAGCGGCTCCGCCGCGAGCCCACAGGGCACCGGCCCGCCCCGTCCCCGGGGCGGGAGGCGCCCGATCAATCACACGCCCCCACGCTCCGAACCTCGCCCTTCTCCACCCAATACCAGGTCGAGCAGTAGCACACCGTGTCGAGGGTCAACGCCGCCTCCGGCGCACGACACACCTCCACCGCCGCCGGGGCCGTGAGTTGGTCGGGGCTCACCAGCGCGTCGCGCAGCACACGCTCGCCCGCCGGCTTGGGCGCGATCGGGCGGTACACGATCCCCATGCCGGCGGGCGGCGGCATCTCCACGATCACGCGCGCGGGCCCCGCCGCGGGCAGCAGCACCAACGCCGACCGCCGCGTGCTCGTTTCCACCGCGAGCGTCATCACGTCGGGTGCGCCGTCCTTGTCGAAGTCACCGGCCACCGACGGACACGCCAGCTCGGGCGCCTCCGCCACGAGCGCGAGCGCGGCCGGCACGTAGTCGTCGAGCGTCGCCGCCACCCACGGCGCGGGGAGGCCCTTCACCGGGGGGCACGCGGGTGCCACGACCACCGGCTTCACCACCGGCGCCTCTGTCACCACGGGCGCCACAGGTGTCACAACCGGCGCCTCCCCCTTCGAGGAGCACGCACCCACCACTACCAACAAGAGCAATCTCACGGCCACGCAGCGTGCACGTGGGTGTCATGGTCCGCGGTGCCGGGCCCGAGCACCTCGGTGGCGCCGAGCTCGCGGCACGCGTCCATGAACGCGCGGAAGTCGGGGTTGCGCGCGCTGACGCGGGCGCCGTTGATCCGGTTCACGTCGATGGCGACGCCACGATAATGCCGCGACCGCCGGCTGTGGGAGCCGCCGGTGAGCTCGGAGATGGCGAAGTCGAAGTCGTAGGGGGCGCGGGAGAGCGCGCCGATGGCGTCGAGCGTGACCTGGGAGGGGTCGACCTCACCGCCGGGGGCGTTTCCGTAGTCGGAGAGCTCGGGCAGGCCGCCCTCGACGATGGACTGGACGTTGTCGGCGGCGGTGGCGTTGTCCTCCACGCCGCTCGAGTGCGCGGTCGCGAGGGTGATGCTGGTGTTCGTCTGGATGTTGGTGAAGGCGCCGACGGACCGCGTGGTCCGCTCGATGTAGAGCGCCAGGGCGGACTCGACCTCGGCGTCGGTGAGGCCGGCCAGCACGTCGTCACAGACGCCCCGGGCCTCGCCCAGGTACAGCGGCATGCGCTCGGCGGCGCGCCCCGGGCCGGCGTCGTAGCGGGTGCGCGCGTCGGTGAGGACGGCCTCGGAGTCGACCACCACGGCGCCGTCGAGCGGGCTCGAGCCGCCCACCTCGTTGTCGCGCGCGACCTGCAGCGTGGCGCCGAGCGCGGCGTGCACGGCGTCGTGGATGGCCTGGTGCACGCGCTCGCACAGGCCCACGTCGAGCGTGGAGAGCACGGCGGGCAGCGCGGCGATGGCGCGGTCGCGCAGCTCAGTCTCCAACGCGGCGGCGTCGGTGACGGCGAGATCGGTCTCGGCCGCCTCGGCGAGGTCTTCGCCGGGCTCGACGGTGGCCTCGCAGGTCTGGAAGTGAACCTCGGTCACCCCCTCCATCACGTGGGCGACCTCATGCGAAACGTCGGCACGCGTCGGCGTGTCCGAGGCGAACGCCACCACGTCCCCACGCGCCGCGCCCCGCACCGAGAGCGACGTCAACGCGCTCGTGGTGGCCTCGTCCCCGAACCGGGCGCTCACGCGCGCCACGTCGGGGCCGAACTGTGCCTCCATCTGCTGGCGGAACGGCAGCGCGCGCGCCGGCGCCGTCTCGATGGTATCGAACAGCGCCTCCCGCTGGCCCCGCAGCTGCGCCACGACCGCCGCGTTGCCGCCGCCGCCGGCCTCCTGGAGCCCCATCCGGCCGCCGCGCGGCGTGGCGCTCTCGGTGGGGCCCTGTGAGAGGGCCTGCGAGGAGCCCTGCGTGGGCGCCTCCGTCGACATCGTCCGCAAGGCGTTCGTCTTCGCTTGGCTCTTCATGGACGACCGCCCTGCGTTGTACTCCTTCGTGTAGTCGATCCGTCACCGGCTGTCATGCCCGTGGTGCACACGCGGAAGCGCCCGCCCGCGGGTCAGGCCGCCGGATAAAGAAGAGCGATGCAAACCCCCGCACTCGACAACAATACGCTGGTCACGGGCCTCGGGCAGCACGGCGTGCGCGTGTTGGGGGTCGAGGCGACACAGCTTCCGGCCCTCGGGGACGCGAACTTACGTCGCCTCGTCGCGCTCGCCGCCGAGGCCGCGAACACCTTCCTGGCGGACGGCGCGGCCTCGCGCGAGGAGCTGCAGCTCGCCCGCGTGGTGCGCGAACACGTGGAGCACCTCCTCCACACCCACCACGGCAACCGCCCGCTGCTCCCGCGCCTGCGCGCCGAGCTGTTCCGCCCGGGGGACGCGCTCGCGATCTACGTGGGTGACACCTTCTCGGACGCCGCCTACGCTTGGGTGCCGGCCACGGTCACGTCGGTGGTCAAGTCGCAGAAGCCGGAGTTCACGCGCGATCTCGCCACGCGCGGCTTCTACTGGCGTGTCACCGCCGACGTCGTCGGGCACGTGGCGGGCCTGCCTCCCTCGTTCGCGTTCTCGACCACCGAGCCGCGCGTGTTGTTGCGGGAGGACCTCGGCTACCTCCTCTCCGCGTTCGAGAACGACCTCTCCTTTCTCGCCACGTATTGTGCCAACTCCGTGCGCGACTGGCCGCCGATCTGGGCGCTCGAGGCGGGCCGGGACGCCGCGGTGCCGTCGCTCCCGCTCGCTCGCTGGCTGCTCCGCGGGTCCCTGCACCCGGAGCTGCGCGCCCTGCGCACCTGGTAGGCCCCGTGCACCCCCTCGATCCGTTCGGTTTTGGACAACCCGGGTTCCGCAAACACGCCGCGCGGTTCGACCCCGCCGATTTGGATCGGGACCTGCGCGGCCTCGTGGTCGCCATCACCGGGGCCAACTCGGGCCTCGGCCTCGCCGCCACCCGCGCGCTGGCCGCCCGCGGCGCCACCGTTTGGATGTTGTGCCGGGACCTGCAGAAGGCCGAGATCGCGCGCGCCACCGCCCCGGGTGACACCCGCATCGCCCAACTCGACGTGTCCGTGCGCGCTTCCATCGCCGCGCTCGCCATCCCCACGCCCGACGTGCTCGTCCACAACGCCGGCCAGCTCGCCAGCGCCTACGAGGCTGTCGAGGGCCTCGAGCGTACCGTCGCCACCCACGTTGTCGGCCCGTGGCGCCTGTCCCGGCGGCTCCCGGCGGCGACGACCATCTGGGTCACCAGCGGCGGGATGTACACCCAGAAGCTCGACGTGGCAGCCCTCTTCGCGCCCCCGCCCGCGGGTGCCGCATCGTTCGACGGCGTCGCCGCCTACGCCCGCTGCAAGCGCGCCCAGGTCGTGCTCGCGCGCCGGCTCGGCCACCACGCGATGCACCCCGGCTGGGCCGACAGCCCCGGCGTCGCGTCCAGCCTCCCACGCTTCCACCGCCTCACCCGCGGCGTCCTGCGCACCCCCGACGAGGGCGCCGACACCATCGTCTGGCTCGCCGCCACGCGCCCCTCCACGCCGGCGTTCTGGTTCGACCGGGCGGTCGCCCCCGAGCACGTGTTGCCGTGGACACGGGGTGCGCCGGCCGACGCGTCGGCGGAGGAGGATGCGCTGCTCGCGCGGCTCGCGGCGCTCACGGGGGCGTGACGAGGGTCCAGGCGCGCGCAGTCCGCACCGCTGGACGCTACGTGGGAAGAATGCGGCACCCGCTCCTGCTCCTCCTCCTCGCGGCCTGTCACGATGCGACCAAGGCTCCCGCGGCGGATGACACGGACACGGACACGACGGCAGACGACACGGCGCCCGACACCGACACAGGGAGCGACACCGACACAGGGAGCGACACCGACTTCGGCGCGCCCAACACGGGCGACATCGTCGAGACCGTGTCGGTCGGGGCCCCGGAGAACGTCCGTATCGGCGGCGCGGCCGACCTCGACGGCGACGGTTTGGACGAGCTCCTCCTCACCTCGAGCTGGGGCCAGCTCTGGATCGCGCGCATCGACGCGCACGCGCGGACCGGCGGGGTCGGCCTCGTCGACGGCGTCGACTCCGATTCCGCATGGCCGGTGGGGAACGGCCAGATCGTGGTCTACGAGGGCCGGGACGACGGCACGAGCGTGGCCACGGTCACGCCGGCGGGGGACGGCTGGGCGGCCGCCAAGGTGAGGCTGGACCACGAGATCCTGTGGGCCGCGCCTGCCGGAGACCTCGACGGCGACGGGATCACCGACGTGCTCCTCCGCTACGCCGCCGAGTACGGCGCCGACCTCGTCATCGTCCGCGGCCCGCTCGCGCCCCGGCTCGCCGACCACGAGATCGCGCGGATCACCGGGTGGGCCGACACCCACGTCACAAGCACGTCCACGGCCGTCTCGACCGCCGACGTCGACGGAGACGGCGCCGACGACCTGCTCACCGTCGACACCGAGCTGGATGCGCTCCGCATCGTGTACGGGCCGCTCGCCGTCGGCACGACAGGATCCCTCGCCGACCTCGCGGCGACCACCATCCCGCTCGACGAGGGCCTCATCGGCAGCAACCCGGGCGTGGTCGACGATCTCGACGGCGACGGCACACGCGAAGTGGCCGTCGGCACGGCGTTCGGCATCCTGATCTACGACGGGCTCGTGCCCGGACTGGACGCGGCCGTGCCCGAGCACGTCATCCCCGCCTACCGACCGGCCACCGTGGGCGGGCCCCTCCGGGCGCTGGTGGCGGTGCTCGACGGCGAGGCCGCGTGGTGGTCGGCACCGCCGGTTCGCGGCGCGTGGCGTCCGGACGCGACGGTGGCGTGGAGCGGCGTCTTCGGGCGCTTCGGAGGGCCCGAGGCGAGCGACTACGCGTGGTTGACCTCCCGGAGCCTCCACGCCGCGCCCGGGTGGAGCGCCGCGCCCGGCGACGACCTCGATCGCGACGGCTTCGGCGCCGCGGACGACTGCGACGACGCCGACCCCGCGCGCCGCCCCGAGGCGCCCGAGCGCGGCGACGGCCTGGACGACGACTGTGACGGCGCCGTGGACGAGACCACGCCGGTGGACCCCGTCCTGACACATTCGTGGACGGGCGACCGCAACGATCAGCTCGGCCAGTCCGTCGCCGTGTGGGGCGACAGCGGCGGCACGGGGCTCGTCGTGTCGCGCGTCGGTGGGGTTCCGCGCGTGATCGATCCGGTCACGGGCGTGGCGGCCGACCTCGATCTGTTCGACGGGGGCGTCGCCAGCTTCGGCGCCGCCGGGGACATGGATGGCGACGGGCTGGCGGAGCTGCTCGCGACCTCCGGCCGTCCCGACAACCCCGAGCTCGCCGTCCTCTTCGGGCCCGCCGCGGCCGCCGAGGTCGCCTACGACGAGCCCCGCATCCAGTACATCGGGCCCGTCGGGGCCGTGGGCGACCTCGACGGCGACGGGCTGACCGAGGGCGTCGTGACCGGCGTCTCCTATGCCAGCGAAGACGAGTGGCTCTCCCAGCTCGTCGTCGCCCGCGTGGACCCGTCCCGCGCGCTCGCGCTCGAGACCGTCGACGGGCTCCGCGGCGAGCCCGTTGGCCCCGTCGACCTCGACGGCGACGGCTACGACGACCTGCTCCTCGCCGACAGCGGCACCGCCTCGTTCCGGCTCGGCCCGATCGTCGACGGCGCGCTCGCCGCCCGCCCCGAGGACGGCACGTTCGTCACCAGCGGCACCCTCCGCGCCGGCGACATCGACGGCGACGGGCGCACCGACCTCGTCGTGACCTCCTGGGAGCACGTCGTCTCCGTGGCGCACGGGCCGTGGGGCGCGGCCGCCTGGGACCTCGGCACCGAGGCCGACGCGATGCTCTCGGGCCCCGCGGGTTTTGTCGGCGTGGCGTGGGCGCCCGGGGAGTGGCTGTTCGTCGCCGCCCCCACCGCCGATCGCGACGCGGGGCGCGTCCTCGGCTTCCCCCTTCCCCTCGCCGCGACCCTCACCGAGGACGACGCGACCCTCCGCGTGGACGGCGCCCTGCCACGCGCGGCGGCCGGCAGCGCCCTCGTCACGGCCGACCTCGACGGCGACGGCGTGCTGGACCTCGTGGTCTCCAGCCCGGACGAGGCCGCGGCCCTCGACGACGAGGGCGTGGTGCGGATCTACGCCCTGCCCTGAGCCGGTGGGGTCCGCGGGCGATGCGCGGTGATAGTCCGTCCCCCGTGGACCGCCCCACCGCCGACGCCCCGCATCGCATCCTGCCGATCACGGATCGTGCGGCGGGCCGTCGCGCGGACGTGTTCCTGTCGCTGAGGTTCAACGACTGGTCGCGCACGGCGCTCGCGGGGTTCATCCGCTCGGGGCACGTCGTGTCGGACTCGCGCCCGCTCAAGCCCAGCTCCACGCTCAAGCAGGGCGAGGTGCTCCGCATCTACATCCCCGGCATCGCCCCCCACGACGAGCAGCCCCCGATGCCGCCGGTGTTGTGGGAGGACGAGTGGCTCCTCGCGGTTGACAAGCCGTCGGGACTGCTCATGCACCCGGTGGGCCAGAAGTGGTCGTGGGGTCTGGTTGGCGTTGTCCGCCGCGCGCGCCCCGGCGCCGACATCGACTTGGCGCACCGCCTCGACCGGGAGACCTCGGGCGTCGTCATCGTGACCAAACACGCCGACGCCAACCGGCACCTCAAGAAGATGTTCTCCGAGCGCAAGGTCGGCAAGGTGTACTGGGCCATCGTGCGCGGCACCCCCACGTGGGACGAACACACCTGCGACGCGCCGCTCGGCCACGCCGCGGGCAGCGAGGTGGTCCTGCGCCAGGGCGCCAACGTCGACGGCGCCGTGGCCCGCACCCGCTTCAAGGTCGTGCACCGCATCCCCGCGAGCGGGGGCCCCGCCTACTCGCTCGTGGCGTGCAAGCCCCTCACCGGCCGCACTCACCAGATCCGCGCGCACCTCGAGCACGTCGGCTTCCCCATCCTCGGCGACAAGCTCTACGGCCAGACCGACGACGTGTTCCTCGAGCTCCTCGACAAGGGCGCCACCCCCCGCGTGCGCGAGCTCATCGGTTTTCCGCGCCACGCCCTCCACGCCCGCTCCATCGCCTTTCCCCACCCCAAGACCGGCCAGATCGTCCGCGTCCGCGCGCCGCTGCCGCCCGATTTGCGCGCGATCGTGCACGGGGGGGCGCCCATCTGGGGGGAGCCGTTGGTTCCACCTGTCATCGAGGGCGAGTAAGGTCGGGTCGTGTCAATCGACCCCGACCAGCTCGCCGCTCGACGTGACCGTGTAGACACAGCCCTCATCGGATGTGTACGACTCTGTCGAAGCCCATTCAGTGGTGCCGTAGACACACGGATCGCCCGCCCCGACGACATCGACCGCCGCGGATCCGACGAGCTCCCAACTCTCGCCGGACGCGCTGACGAACGGCAGATCCCCGGCGGACAAGCTCGCCTCGTAGTCCACCTGGCAACCGGCAGCCGTTCCCGCGGCGAACGGTAGGTCGTCCCGCGCGACCGCGACGTGCTGTTGCGCGAAGCGGAGGGTGTACGCGAGGGTGGCCGGGTGCTCCACGCCCCCGTCGGCGGCGCAGCTGTTCGTGACCTTGCCGACCGTGAGCAGGTAATGGAAGTCGGAGATACACACTCCGCCTTCCGGGTGGCCTTCGGCGCAGCCGGTGTCTGCCGGGCCGCCGTCGTCCTGGCTGGCGCAGCCGGCGAGGACGGTGAGCAGCAGGCCGAGGGGTCGATGGAGGAGCGGCATCGGCGGTTGATAGCGGGGGTTCGCTGAGGGGGCAAGGCGTCGATGGGGTAGCGAACGAGCCCCTCCAGGAGTACCCTCGCCAGATGCGCTCGCCTTCACTCCCCATCGTCGTCGCCCTCCTGGCCCTGCAGAGTCTTGCCTGCACCTGGGTGAAGTATTGCTTCCAGACCGATATCCAAATCGGCATCGAGGGCAAGTCGTGCCTTTGCTCCCCGGACATGGCCAACTGCAACGTTGACTGTGGCGGGGAGCCCTGCGAGACCTTCTGCGACAACAAGAACGACTGTAACGTGGATTGTGTCGACAATGACTACTGCGAGGTCAGCGGCAGGTCCGAATCGGTGTTCATCGATTGTGGTGGCTCAGCCTTCTGCGACGTGAGCTGTGAGCAGTCCTCGTCGTGCGAGGTCGACTGTACCGACGGCAACTGCATCGTCACGTGCAACGAAGGGGACTGCACGGTGCGGAATTGTGACCTCGCCAGCGAGGACTGTGTCGTCGAGTGCGGGATGCTTGGTCCCTCGGCGCGGCAAGAGGGCGACGACGCTGTTTGCGGGTAGATCCTCGCCCGCTGCGCCGAACGCAGGCGGGCGGCGTGCGGTACTGGTTCAGGCTCTGTGTTAGCGTGCACGGATGGACTGCACCCCTCCGGAAAGTTGGGCCGAGATGGCCGAATGGCGCGCGGACACAGGCCGGCTGCCCGACGTGTACACCGCGCTCTGGCAGCTCGCGGACGAGATCATGGACGGCGCGTTCGACTGCCCGGCGGTGAACACGGACTACAGCCCGTGGCCGCTGTCCGGCGGCTGCACCACCCCGGGCGGCTACGCCCTGGAGCTCGACGGCGCCTGGGGCGGCGGCGCCTACTGGTGGACCGCCACGATCACCCCCACCGACGGCGCCGACGGCTCGCTCCCCACCGGCACCATCACGCTGGAGCGTGAGGACAGCTCCTCGGGCACCAGCAGCTCCGGGGGCACCGCCCTCGCCATCGTGGCGTCCTGGACGTTCGAGGACGCGGGCACCACCGGCCTCCCGCTCGTCGGCAACATGGACGGGTCGTCGAGCGGCGGCTGGGGCGGCTGCGGCAGCGGCGAGAGTTCGGACGACCTGATCGGCGAGGTCGACGGTTGCGTGTTCGCCGTAGCCTACGAACGACGCACCTATACGAGCTACGCGTCTCCGCTCGAAACCCACACCCTGGCCGGCGCCACCTGGTCGGCCGAGGTCACCTACGACGTGTGTGGCACGCGGCTCGGCACGTGGGACAGCGCCCGTTTCCGCCTCGACGAGGATTGGGCGGAGCTGCCCTTCACCGATCTCGACGGGGACGGCTGCGCGGTCGAGGACTGCGACTGTGACGACAGCGACGCGACCATCTACCCCGGCGCCCGCGACACGCGCGACGACGGCATCGACAGCGACTGTGTCGAAGGCGACGACCCCGTTCGTGACGACTGCTACCACATCGTGGACGCGTGCCCGCCCGAGGATCCGGTTGACACGGGGGTGGCGGTCGACACGGGGGCGGCGGTTGACACGGGGGTGCCGGTGGACACATCCGCGCCAGTGGACACGTCCGTACCCCTCGACACGTCGGTACCCGTCGACACGTCGGTACCCGTCGACACCGCGCCCCCCGTCGACACCGCGCCCCCCGTCGACACCGCGCCCCCGATTGACACCTCGGCCCCAATAGACACGGCGCCCGCCGTCGACGCCGCCCCCGAAACACCTGCCCCCGATTCCCGCGCGTGCGGCCATGCCCCCTCCGGCGAGCGCGGCGGCGTGCTGCTCCTGGGGCTCCTCGCCCTCCTCCGGCGGCGCAAGGTGTCACCCGCACGGTAGCGCTCCGTTGCGGTCCCAAGTTGGGCGCCCCCCGCCCCGAGGACGGGGCGGGTCGGTCCCCTCTCGGCTCGCGGCAGAGCCGCTCGGTCCGCCGCGCCGTCGCCGCTGCCGCGTCGCCGTCCCGCCGGGACCGCCCGCCGAGCGGGCGCCGGCCGGGCGCCTGGCGCGCCGAGGCCCGCTTCGGCGCGATCGTCTCGGTGGTCAGCGCTCCGGCCGGACGAAACCCGCCCACCTGTTCGACAGGTACCCCGACCGGGTGTGACGAACGGGCGGGGTGAGGCGCCACCCCTCGCGTTTGGCACCCTGAAGGTGACGAACGGGCGGGGTGAGGCGCCACCCCTCGCGTTTGGCACCCTGAAGGTGACGAACGGGCGGGGTGAGGCGCCACCCCTCGCGTTTGGCACCCTGCGGGTGACGAACGGGCGGGGTGAGGCGCCACCCCTCGCGTTTGCCACCGTCCCAGTCGGTCTCCCCGCTCTCCCCGCTGCCCTCTCGGCCACGGAGGCACCCCCTGTCGAGCAGGTCCCCGCTCGGTGGCCGACGCCGGGTGAGCGACTGAAGTGGACCACCCGCCCCGACCTCGTCCGCCACACGGACGAAACCCACCCACCTGTTCGACAGGTCCCCCGACTGGGTGTGAACCTACATCATTCGGTCTGGCCCGTGCGGCTCGCAAATGAGAGCCGTCTCGTGGGGATGTTGCCGCGGCCTCCCGGAGTTCGCCGTTTCCGCTGGCTCCGCGGTCATGGAGCGGCCGCCACGCGGTCACCGAGGGCACATCATCCCGGATGATCTCCGATCCTGGCCACCACTGATCCCCGACTCCATCCGGCACCCTCCCCACCCCGCGCCACTCTCCCGACCTCCCCGAGCGCTACACTCCCCGTCCCGATGCTCTTGCTCCTGCCCTCGCTCGCCAACGCCCAGGACACCCTCTCCCTGGCGACCCTCGAAGCGTGGCGCGACGAGCTGCGTGCGCCCATCGAGGCCGTGGCGGGTCGCACCTTCGTCGAGGTGCCGGGGCTCGCGATCGCCACGCCGGACACCATGGCGTTGCGCGAGAAGCAGCTCTACGAGGTCGGGTTCCGCGCCGCCCGCCGCGACGCGCTGGCCTTCTACGAGCACGACACCCAGGGGGTGATGGTGCAGGCGGCGGCGTGGCAGGCGGCGTTCCGGGAGCATCGCGTGGAGGCGACGCTGCTCGGGCCGGTGGTGCGGTGCGTGCTCGCGCACGAGATGGTCCACGCGCTCCAGCACCAGTACGCACCCACCGCTCACCTGGAGGGCGACGCCGCCGCCGTGGCGCACGCCCTGGCCGAGGGGCACGCCGATCACGTCGCTACGCAAGTGTGTGGCGAGGGGCGGGCGTGGCTCGACGTGATCCAGGGGCTCGACGTGCTCGCGAGCCGGCCGCACACCGACGCGATCGCCATGAACTACGGCTACGCCGAGGGCTTCGTGCGGCACCTCGAGTCGGTCGCCGGTACGGACGCGGTGTGGGCGGCCCTCTCCGCGCCGCCGCCTCGGGAGCTGGTCGTGCGGGTGGGCGCGGCCGACCTCGCGCCGGGATGGCAGGCCCTGACACCGTTGCTGGAGGCGGCGCTCCCGATGGGCGGCCCCACCGGCACGCCCGTCGGCGGGCGGCTCTCGCCCGCCGGCGCACTCGCGCGCGCCGCCCCCAAGGATCAAGAGGATGCGCCCGACCTGTTCCCGCTGCTCCCCGCCTCCGCGGGGCTCGGGTGGTCCGCGTCGGTCGGCGCACACCAGAACGGCGTGATGGCGTTCCTCCTGGAGAGCGAGGCGGACGGCCGGGCGTGGCTCGCGCGGCGCCGGGCGTCCCTGGCGAGGCACGCGTTCGCCGCTTTCCTGCAGTCCAGCGTGACGATGGAGAACCCGCCCCGCCTCCGCGGAGCCCAGGATCTCCGCCGCCTCCCCGGGGTGGATCGCACCCTCGCGTTCACGCTCGCCGTGGGCGGCGACTGGGCCTACCACGAGGCCTGGGCGCTCCAGGGGCGGCGCCTGCTCGGGGCCTTCACCCACGACGCGCGGCCGGACATGGGCGCGGTGCAGGCGACCGTCGCGGCGCTGGTGGCGCTCGAGCTCCCCGAGCGCGGCCCCGGGGTCACCCCGGCCGACACCGAGGCGCTCGCCGCGCTCGCCCCCGCGGCACCGCTGCCGCGCACGCGCTCGTGGGAGTTCAGCGCTGCCCAGCTCTTCCCCGCCATCCAGCGCGGCGAGTGGGCGGCCTGTGTCACCCGCTCCGAGGCCGCCCTGACCGATCTCCCGCCAGCGGCGCGCGCAGGCGTGGTCGCCGGGGCGATCCCGTGCGCGGCGCTCGCCGATGACCTCCCTGCGGCCGACCGCCTCGTGGCCGCCGCGGGCGGCGTGGACACGCTCCCGGCGTGGTCGGGCTTCCACTACGCCATCCTCCTGGCGGACGTGGGTCGCTGGGAGGACGCGCTGCGCGCCCTCGCGGCCGACCATCCTCCCTACATGCCGCTCCGGGCGTGGTCCGTGACGGCCGACGGCGCCCAGAAGGCCGCGTCCATCACGCTCCTGGCGTCGGTGCATCTCGCGCGGTGGGACGAGGTCGATCGCGCGTTGGCGGCGGCCGCGGCGGCGCCCGAGGATCTCGCGTGGGCGCGCGAGCAGCGGGAAGCCGCCCGCGCACGGCCCCGCCGCTGACACACAGCGGTGACGCACGGCGCCCCCGCCGGTGATGTGCCGACCCGCATCCGCCCGCCACCTCCGAACCCCGCGCGACGGGCCTGGAAGGCGCGGCGGCGCAGCGCGACGCCGCGGCTCGGCCGCGGACCGCAGCGCGGGCCGCCGCCAGCCGAGCGGCTCTGCCGCGAGCCTGGAAGAGACCGGACCGCCGCCCGGCGGCGGTCGCGCCCGATGCGTGGAGCAGGAACACGGCCGCTCGAAGCGGGATATCCGCCCCGCTGACACCTCTTTACACGAACCGCACAGCCAGGGACACACGATCCCGCGTACTCTCATCCGCCCTACCGCCCGAGGACCCCGCCATGGCCCGATCCCTTCTCGCCCTGTTGATGATCGGCTGCATCGAGCCCGACGGCCCCGCGGAGCCTGCCGAGAAGCTGTCGCTCATCGGCACGGGGGACGGTTCGCCCGAGTCCGTCGAGTTCACCTACATCCTCGGCACGGAGGAGAAGGTCGACGATCCGCGCGACATCGGGTTCGACGCCGACGGCAACCTCTGGATCGCCAACCGCTCCGATGACCGCACGTTCATCGTCTACGAGCCGGGCACGGGCAACCAGGACTACGACCGTCGCAAGGACGGGTACGCGCTGCACTTCATGGAGGAGACCGCCGCGTTGGCGTTCGACACCGGCACGCAGTTCGCCAGCTGCGGCGAGTCCAACAACACGTACGACGACGCGGCGATGCCGGGCAACGGCTACATGGGCCCCGCGTTGTGGACGACCGATTTGGACGTGTTCGGCGTGGAAGACCCGATCGGGCTCGGCTCCCACCTCGACATGACCCACGAGACCCCCCTCTGCGTCGGCATCGCGTGGGAGTCCGCCAACGTCTACTGGGTGTTCGACGGGGACAAGGGCAACCTCGTCCGCAACGACTTCGCGGCCGACCACGGCATCGGGATGGACGAACACTTCGACCAGGTGCTCCACCGCTTCGCCGAGCCGGACCTCCTGCGCGTCGAGGAGGCCCCGGGCCACATCGTCATCGACCACGAGGCCAACCGCATCTACGTGGCCGACACGGGCAACGGCCGCGTGTTGTGGGTCGACATGCTGAGCGGGGTCGAAGGGCGTGACATGCCGACGAACGACCCGGGCGCCATCGAGCTCCGGTGGGACGAGGTCGTCTGGGGCGAGGTGTCCGCCGACTTCGACGCGCCGGGCGGGCTCGCGCTCGCCAACGGCCACCTGTTCGTGGGTGACTGGGGCACGGGCGAGATCACGGAGATGGATCTGGAGGGCAACGTCATCCGCACGCTCGACACGGGTTTTGGTCCGGAGTCGCTCCACGGCATCGAGATCGGGCCCGACGGCAAGCTCTGGGTGGTCGACATGCAGACCGGCGTGTACCGGATCGACCCGTGATCCTCGCGCTGCTCGCGGCCTGCGCGGGCGGCGACACCGTCGACACGGGCACGCCCGACACCGCGGACACGGCGGTGGACACCGACGCGCCTGCCGACGACGGCACCTGGGCCATCGTCGGCGGCGCCAAGGTGGACGGGCTCGGCAACGCCGTGATCGCCGAGGACCTCGACGGCGACGCGCAGGCCGACCTGCTCGTGGCCGCCTACCTCGGCAACCGCGTGTGCCTCGTGCGCGGGCCGCTGGCGCCGGGGCTTCAGGGGGTCGACACCGTCGGCACCTGCCTCTCCGGCGAGGTCGACACCGACTACGCCGGCTACGGCATCGCGGCGGTGGGCGATCTCGACGGCGACGGGATCCCCGAGGCCGCCGTCGGATCCATCGGCTACAGCCCCACGGAAGCGCCTTACGTCGGCAAGGTGTACCTCCTGCCGGGCACCTGGGCGGCCTCCGGGAGCGGCGCCACCCTCGCCAGCGTCGCGACCGCCACCCTCCTCGGCGAGACCGCGGGCGACTACGCCGGGCTCTCCATCGCCCCGGGCGGCGATCTCACGGGCGACGGCCTGCCGGACCTCGTCGTGGGTGCCTCCGGCTTCGACGGCGAGGCCACCGCGGGCGCGGGCGGCGGGCGCGCGTACATCGTGGCGGGGCCGCTCGTGGGCGAGGGCGCGCTGGCGGACGCGTGGGGGTCCATCACCGGCCTCGGGGCCGTGGCCGCCCCCGAGGGCCCCCCTGCCGATGGCGCCCCGCCCCCGCACGGCTCCTTTGGTGTGGGCGACTTCGTGGGCGACGCGCTCGCCGGCCCCGGGGACTTCGACGGCGACGGCGCAACCGACCTCGCCCTCGGTGCCAGCGGCGACGCGACGCTCGGCGCCAACACCGGCAAGGCCATCGTCTGGTTCGGGCCGCTCCAGCCCGGCGCCGGCGGCGTGCTCGACGCGGACGTGACGCTCACCGGCCCCGCCGCGAACGGCTACGCCGGCAGCCCGCTGCGCGCGCTCCCCGACCTCGACGGTGACGGCCGCGACGAGCTCCTCGTCTCGGGTGACGGCCTCGGCGTGGTGTGGATCGTGTCCCCCAGCGCGGCAGGCACCTTCTCCCTCGCGGACGCCCCCATTCGTATCGAGGGCCGCGACGTGGACGACACCTTCGGCGCCGCCGTGGCCTTCGGCGAGCTCGACGGCGACGGCCTGCTCGACCTCCTCATCGGCGCCCCCAGCGGCGGCACCGACGCGGTCGCCTCCGGCATGACCCACGCGGTCCTCGGGGGCTTCACCCCGGGCGTCCACCCCCTCGGCGACACCACGTTCTACGGCGTCGGCCTGGGCGATGGCTTCGGCCGCGCCGTCGCCGTCGGCGATCTCGACGGCGACGGCCGCGCCGATCTGGTCACCGGCGCGCCCGCGAGCGACGTGGACACCGTCAGCTTCTCGGGCGGCGTCTGGATCGCGGCCTCCCCTTGGGAGTGAGCGGCCCGGGTTGACCGCTCCTGTTCACCGTCCTTGTGTCAGCGCGTGCCCGGCTCCTCGGGCCCCATCCCCTCCGTCTCCGCGCCGAACCAATCGTTGCGCCACCGCGCGAGTTGGTTCACGTGGATCAGGTTGTCTGTCACGATCTCCTGCCCCACGGTCTGGAGCTCGGGGTGCTCGATTTGTGGCAACGACGCATGGGCCACCTGCATGCCCCAGATGTCGTGCTGCACGAGCGCGGCGGTGAAGTAGGCGTCGAACGCGTCGTCGGGGAGGTTCTTGAGCGCGGCCAGCTGCTCGTTCGCGTCCCACTGCGCCGCGCCGGTCTCCTTGGTGACACCCTGCATCGCCTCCGGGTGCTGCGGGTCGAGCTCCGCGGCGTCGATCTCCCAGGCGGCGCCGTACTCGTAGCGGGGCATCCCCAGGTTCTGCGCGGCCTGGTCCAACGTCGGCATGCGCGCCCGTCCCGTCTCGAACCAGAGCTCCCGCCAATTCTGGAGCTCCGCTATCCGCGCGGTCTGGTCGGCCGCGAGGTTCTTCGCGAACACGCGCAGCTCGTCCTTCTGCGCGCGCCGGGCGCCGACCTCCGCGAGGTTCTTCGTGTGGTTGGCGTAGGCGAGCATCGTGTCGATGAACTGCGCATCGTAGGAGAGGCTCGCCTCGGACTCGGTGCCGAGCTCCATCTCTGGCACCGGCTCGTCGGGCGCGCCCGGCCGTGTGTCGGGCCGGGTCTCGGGCCGTGCATCTGGACGTGACGACGAATCCGGCGGCTCGATCCCCGAGGGCTCCGGCATGGGGCCACACGCGCCGAGCGCCACGATCGCGGCAAGGAACAGCTTCATCGAACCTCCAACCTGGCGAACTAGGTAGGGTCGGCGAGGGCTTGCTCCTTGTCATTGGATGCCATGTCGGGCGGGGGGCGCACCCGCGCGGACGCGGGCCGGTTGTCTTGCGGGGTCGGGCTGGCGCCCTCCGTCGCCGGCTGCGGGCCGGCGGACTGGCGCGGGCCTTGGGCTTTGGGTGGAGTTCGGCGGGTGCGGGGCCCGCGCCACCCTTCAGCCCACCTTGCGCGGGGACCCCGGCGCGAGTTGTGCCCGATCGTCGCCCCGCGATCGGGACTTCCGCTACACTGGGAGCATGCGCGCCGCCTCGATCCCCAGCCCGTGCTCCGCAGTCGGAGCGCGATGACATTCATCGTCCTGCTGACAATCGGCTGTCGCCCTGCGCTGCGAGACGCAGAGTATTCGCTGGTGGAGCACGTGCCTTCCCATCTGGCGGGCGAACTCCTGGCACGAGGCGTCAGAATCTCTGATGGCTGTTGCCCTCAGGCTCCTGTACCGGAGCCGGTCATCGCGTGCGCACGGGTCACCGGAACGCCACTGGATATGAAGGGCGCCGCGTCTGTCGGGGTGCCGGGTTCGAGCGGCACACTCCTGATCGAGTGCGGTTCGCACCAGTCGTGGCAGGACCTTCTGGAGGAACCATCCTCCAGCGTGACGGTCGAAGGGCCGCTTTGGGTTGTCACGTATCCTGAGCACGATCCGGATGTGCTGAAGGCGAAGCCGAGCGGCGGTGACGCGCTGATGATGCTGCCGTGCCGCGTCGTCGAGCCCCCTCCCGCGGTCGAGCCCGCACCGACGGCGCGCGCGCGAAGCGTCGTCGGCGGGATGGTCACAGGGAACCCGAGCGAGATCGCCGAAGGGACACCTGTCCGCTGGACCGAGGTGGAGGTGAAGGAGCGCCCCACCATCTCCGAGTCCGACTTCCCGCAGGAGGCAAGAGAGCGTGGCCTCCCCGGCGAACAATGCAACGTGCGCCTCTATGTCGACGAGATGGGCGTTCCCTACGATGTGAAGGCCCTGGCCTGCTCAGAGATCTTCTTCCCTGCGGCCCGCGAAATCGCGATGCGCTACCGATTCTACCCCGCCACGATCGAGGAAAAACCCATCAGGGTCGAGTTCGACCTGCTGCTCAACTTCCGGCAGTGACGGCCCCCGAGCCTACCCCACCCCCCCATACCCAACCTCCACCCCCCCCTCTCCCATCCCCACCTCCGCCGCCTCCCACAGAACCAGATCACTCTCCTGCCCGGTGATCACGGGCACGTCGTGCGGCGTGTTGTGGTGGCCGAGGGTCTTGCCCGCCGCGAGGCGATCGGACACGAAGCGGCGGTGGGCGGCGAGGCGTGCGGTGTTGCGGCCGAGCGTCGGGGCCTCCGCGATGCGCGCGTGGATGCGGTCGGCCAACGCCGGCTCCCACTCGACGCCCACGCTGTTGCGCCCCGCGCACGCCGCCGCGAGCTGGGTCGTGCCCGTGCCCGCGAAGGGATCGAGCACGGTGTCGCCGTACACCGAGTACATGTGGATGAGGCGCGCGGGGAGCTCCAATGGAAACGCGCCGGTGCGCTCGCGCAGCTCGGGCGCCCCCTTCGACGGCGCCCCCTTCGACGCCCGCACCATCGCCTGCCCCGTCCCCAGCAAGTCCGTCCACACGTCCGAGAACCAGACGTTCCGCTCCTCCCAGAAATACGCGCTCTCGCGCCGCGCCCGTTTCTCGTCGGCACCCGAGAACGCACGCAGGCCGCCCTTGCGCAGCACCAGCACGTATTCATGCTCGTACGTCACGTAGGCACCACCCGGCAACATCCCCGAGCCCATGAACTTGTTGGGCGCGTTGGTGGGCTTGCGCCACAAGATGTCGGGCAGGACGGAGAAGCCGAGCGCCTCACACGCGCGCAGCACGCGCCCATGGTTGGACCACATGCGGAATTCGCCCGCGAGCGTGCGCGTGGCATCGCCGATGTTGACACACAGGAGGCCGCCGGGCACAAGCGCGCGGTGACACTCGGCCCACACCGCGTCCAGCGCCTTGTGTTGGGCCTCGAAAGCGCGGGCCGGCGCCTTCTCCAACGCCGCGCGGACACGCGGGTTCATGGCGGTGAACGCGTCGTCCCACATCGCGATCATCGGGTACGGCGGCGAGGTGACCACGAGCGCTACGGACGCGTCCGCAACGCCTGTCATCCGCCGCGCGTCGCCGGTGACCACCCGGTGGGTCGTGCGCAATCCCGCCGCTCGGGACATCAGCCGCGCCAGGTTCGAAGCACGTCCGCGAGGCGCGTGTAATCGTCGGGCGCGTTGTAGAGCTGCCCGGAGATCCGCACGAACACCCGATCGTCGTACGCGGAGAACGGCACCTCGATGCGGTGCTGGTCGTACATCGCGGCGCTCATGGCGTTGAGCGTCACGCCGTCCGTCGCGCGGGCCCAGGGCACCCGCACCGAGGCCATCGCGGCGTACAACGCCGGGTCGTCCGGGTGCGGCAGGTCGACACCGAGCGCCTCGGCGAGCTGGACGCGGCCGACTCGCACGAGCGCATGGTTGGCCGCGCGCACCGCGTCCGGGCCGAACCCTTCGAACAGATCGATCGCGTCCGGCACGGCCAACCATGCCGAGGGATCGAAGGTGCCCGTCCAATCGAACTCGCCCGCGAGGCCCGCCCCGTACCCGTGGGAGATGGCGAGGGGGTGCATCCGGGGCCGCCACGCGGGCGCGACGGAGAGGACCGCGGTGCCCTTGGGGGTGCACAGCCACTTGTGGAGGTTGCCGGTGTAGAAGTCGGCCCCGATGGCTGACAGATCGAGCGGGAGCAGCGCGGGGGCGTGTGCGCCGTCGACAAGCACGGGCACGCCCCGGGCGCGGGCCTCGGCCACGATCGCGGCGGCGGGGAGCACACATCCGGTGGCGGAGACCACGTGGTCGACCACGACGAGGCGGGTGCGCGGACCGAACCCCGCCACGTAGGCGGCGGTCACCTGGGCGGCGGTTTCGAGGGGGAACGGCACGCGGACCTCGACCACGCGCACGCCGTAGCGGTCGGACAGGGCGCGCGCCGCCTGCTTCACGGCGTTGTAGGTGGAGTCGGCGAGGAGGATCTCGTCGCCCGGCGCCCAGTCGAACGTGTGGAGCACGGTGGCCACGCCGGTCGTGGCGTTGGCCACCGGCATCAGCCCGGCGGGATCGGCGTTCAGGAAGGCCGCCACCCGCGCGCGCACCCCGTCCATCAACGCCGGGAGGCGCCGCGCGAGGAAGAGCACCGGTTGGCGCTCCATCTCGTCGCGCCAACGGGCCTGGGCCTCGAGCACCGCGCGGGGGGTGGCGCCGAAGCTGCCGTGGTTCAGGAAGGTGGCCTCGGGGTCGAGGCCCCACAACGACTTGAGGGCGCCGCTCCCGCTCGACCATTTCATTTCCTGCATCTATCGCCGGCCGGGCCCGACGGCTGGCCCGGTGCGGACGGTGATAGGCTCGAAGCGATGATCATCCGCAAGGTCCTGCTGGTGGACGACGAAGAGGACATCCGCACGATCGGCCAGATCTGCCTGTCCCGCGTCGGGGGCTGGGAGACCATCCTCGCGGCCAGCGGGGAGGAGGCGCTGCGCCTCGCCGTGTCCGAGCGTCCCGACGTAGTGCTGCTCGACGTGATGATGCCCGGGATGGACGGCCCCACCGTCCTCGCCACCCTGCGTGCCAACCCGCTCACCGCCACCATCCCCGTGGTGTTCCTGACCGCCAAGGTGCAGCGCGGTGATCTGGGCCACTACGTCGCCCTGGGCGCGCGCGGCGCCATCCCCAAGCCCTTCGACCCGATGCGGCTTCCCCACGAGGTGCGGCGCATCCTCGAACGCAGCAGCGGATGAAAGCGCTCGATTCCGAGACCCTCGCGCACGCCATCTGCGCGGAGGTGCTCCGCGCGCTGCCCGTGGCGCTGCACCTGTACCACCTCGAGGATCGCGACGACGACCGCACGCTCCGCCTCATCGGGAGCAACCTCGCCGCCGAGCGTATCAGCGGTTCGCCCGCGTCCGCGATGATCGGGCGCACGCTGGACGAGAACTTCCCCACGCTGCGGGCGGCGGGGCTGCCCCAGGCGTACGCCGAGGTCGCGCGTACGGGGGTGCCCTGGCACCGCGACAACTTCGTCCACGATGTCGACAACGTGCTCGTGTACGTGTTCGCGCTGCAGGCGTTCGCGTTGCCCGGCGACTGCGTCGGCGTCGTGTTCGAAGACGCGACCGCGCGCTACCGCGCCCAGGAGGAGCTCCGCCGCAGCGAGGCGCGCCAACGCGCGCTCGTCCACGCCCTGCCCGACACGTTGTACCGGGTCGGCGCCGACGGGGCGTTGCTCGACGTGAAACGGGGCGTGAAGGGCCCCGACTGGCTCGCCGTCCGCGTGGCGGCCCACACGGACGATCCGTTGGCCCCGGGCGACGTGCGGGTGTTCGAATACCGGGAGGGCGAGTGTGATGTCGAGGTGCGCCTCGTCCGCACCAGCGAGGTCGAGCAGCTCGCCATCGTGCGCGACATCACCGAGCGCAAGCGCGGCGACCGCCGGAAGGACGAGTTCATCAGCATCGTGAGCCACGAGCTGCGCACCCCGCTCACGTCGATCCGCGGCGCGCTCGGCCTCATCGAGGGCGGTGTGATCGGGGAGGTCCCCGCGGCCATGCAGGAGCTCGTCACGGTGGCCCGCACGAACGCCGACCGGCTGATCCGACTCATCAACGACATGCTCGACCTCGACAAGATGGAGGCGGGGCGCCTCGAGCTCGAGCTCGATGCGATCGACGCCTTGGAGCTCGTCGACAGCGCGCTCGCCGGGGTGCGGGGCGCGGCCGACCACGCGGGCGTACGCCTCCGCCGCCTCGCCACGAGCGCCGTCACCCTCGTCGGCGACCGCGACCGGCTCCTCCAGGTGCTCACCAACCTGCTCTCCAACGCGGTGCGGTTCTCGCCGCCCCAGGCCACCGTCACCGTCACCGTCGCGGCCCCCACGGGGTACGCGTCGGCAGCGCGCGTTCGTTTCCTCGTGCACGACGAGGGCCCGGGCGTGCCCCAGGAGCGCTCCGAGCACCTGTTCCACAAGTTCACCCAGGTGGGCGGCGACGGCCCGCGGCGCCGCGGCGGCACCGGCCTCGGGCTGGCGATCTCCAAGGCCATCGTCGACCAGCATGGCGGCACGATCGGCCTGGTGCGCGGCCTGGGCCCCGGCGCCACCTTCTACTTCGAGCTCCCGATCACCCACGAGCCCGCCCGCGACGACCTCTCCACCGAGGACCTCTTCGCCGACCTGCGCACGGCCTACGCCGCGTCGCTGCCCGCGCAGATCGAGACGCTCGCCGCGTGGGTCGAGCGAGGCCGCACCGATCCCGCCGCCGTGGGCGAGGCCGTCTCGCTCGCGCATCGCCTCAAGGGGACGGCCGGCACCTACGGGCTCCCCGCCGTGAGCGCCGCCTCCGCGATCCTCGAAGGGGCGCTGCAGCGCGCGGCCCGCGCGGACATCGACGCCGCGGTGCGGACGTTGCGGGAGTTGGCGCGGGGGTAATTGGTTCGGGAGTTGGGGGCGCCCCCGCGCGGACGCGGGCAGGTCGCCTCCAGGCTCGCGGCGGAACCGCTCGGTCGGCCGGGCCGAGCCCGGCCGGACCAGCCGCCAGGGGCGGCTGCCTTCCGCGCCCTTGGCGCGGGGGCGATGGTCGACGGGCTCGCGTCGGTGTGCGGCGCCACCGTGCGGGGACCTGCTCGACAGGGGACGCCCCGGTGGACGCGTGGCGGCCACCGAGCGGGGACTTGCTCGACAGGGGTCGCCTCCGGGTGTGATCGGTTTCAGTCGGTGCGCGCCCAAGCAGCACATTTGGTCGGCACCAGGGATCGCGGACAGGACCGCAGTCGGCCGATGACCGAGCATCTCTCGACTGCGGTCCGCCTGGGAGGACCGCCGGCGGCCGATGACCGAGCATCTCGCGACTGCGGTCCGCCTGGGAGGACCGGGGTCGGCCGATGACCGAGCATCTCTCGACTCTGGTCCGCGGCGCGGGATTGGCGCTTGCCGGCCGACTGCAGTGGATCACACCCGGTGGCTCGGGGTGTGATCGCTATCAGTCGGTCTGGCGCAAAAACCAACAGGCCATGGGCTAGCGTTGTTCACGCAACTATGGCAGCGTTCGCCGATGTTCGACGCGCGGCGCAGGGAGCGCCGCAGTCCCGGGAGCGCTGCCGTGCCTGACGCCTACCTCGATGCCCTCCGTCCGGTCATCCTCGAACTCGCAGCCGTCGTGAGGCGTAGACTCCGTCATCCAGGAGAGGGCGGCTCACAAGGGCACGGGCGAGGAACGCTCCGCTCAGCTCGCGAACTACCTCGAGCGCTTCCATGATGCCGTCCAGTACGACGAGTTCGTGCGTCTCGGCTTCCCGATCGGTTCCGGTGAGATCGAGAGCGCGCACAAGGGCCAGGTGCAGGCGCGGATGAAGCTCCCAGGCACTTGGTGGACCGAGGCCAACGCCAATCGACTGCTCGCGCTTCGCCTCCTCCGCGCCAATCGTCGGTGGGACCAACACTGGTCCGATGCGGCGTGACCGACTGAAGTGGATCACACCCGTCGCCTCCGTGGCCGCGTGGCGGCCACCAACGGTCGCACAACCGCGGCGGCCCCCCGGGGGAGCCCCCCGTCCGAGTCATGTCCACGTCATGTCCCCGTGAATGCACGCGGCACGGAGTCATGCCGGGTTGAATGCTCGGATTCAGGCTACGCGCGCGCGCCGAAGGACGAACAATGCCGTTTGGTCCGTGGGCGGCGCGCGGAGCGGCGCTCACTTTGGGCGTTCATGGGGACATGACTCGGAAATAGCGGCGTTCAGGTGGGCATGACTGTCAAGCGCCACTCCCAAGGGACCACCCTCCGGCCACGATCTAGGGACCACCCCCGCCCCACCGAGGTGGCCACCGGCCACGAACAAGGGACCACCCTGGCGCGAACTAGGGACCACCCCCCAGGCCGCGATCGCATAGGTGGGACGGGCCTGATCGGAGGGTAGGGCTCTGCTGGAGAGCACCCCGAGCGCCGCACCAGGTGGCAGACCGCATGCGGCGGGCCTCTCTGCGGCCCGCCCATCTCTTGGTTCAGCCGCATCCCGGAGCCTTGAAAGCGAAAACTCGGGGGGTCCGGGGGCAGGCCCCCGGGTGCCCGCGGTGGCACAGGTGTCAGGCTTCGCCGCCGACCTTGGGCTTCTGCCGACGGCGGTACGACTCGCCCTCGATTACGAGGTCGTAGGCGCTGTTGACGAACCGGTCGACCAGGGCCTGCCCCTGCAGCGGGTCGGCGAGCAGCGCCAACCACTCGGAGGGGTCGCGGTTCGAGGTCACGACCATCGAGGCCTTCTTGTGTCGTCCGCAGACGATGGCGTGGAGGTCCGACGTCTCGTGCGCGTCCATCGGCCGCAGGGCGAGGTCGTCGACGATCAGCACGTCGACCTGCGTGAGGCGCCGGAGCTCACGCTCGTGCGTGCCGTCGAGGCGGCAGGCGCGCAGGCGGTGGAGCAGCTTCTCGGCGGTCTCGCAGTGGACGGACAGGTCCCGCGCGATCGCGAGGTGGCCGAGCGCGTGGGCGATCATGGTCTTGCCCACGCCGACGGGGCCGATGATCAGCGCGTGGTGGTGCTCGTCGACGAAGCGAAGCAGCCGCAGGTCGTCCATCACGCGGCGGTCGAACGTGATCTTCGCGGCGGGGTCCCAACGCTCGAACACGAGGTCGGGCTGCAGCCCGCCGTCCTTGGCGCGCACGCGATGACGCTGCTGCGCGCGGCGCTGGGTCTCGTCCGTGAGCAAGGTCAGGAGCAGGTCCTCGGGGTCGAGCTTCCGCTCGCGCGCGATGCGCAGGCGCTCGGGCAGCGTGGGGAGGAGCTGGCCGAGGCGCAGGGCCTTCATGGCGCGCTTCAGGTCGGGGGAGAGGTCAGGTCGCATCGGGGGGCTCTCTGGGGGTGAGGCGGAATTCGCCGGGATCGCGGCCAAAGCGCGTCGAGATGGGAGCGGCGGCGGCCCGCGCGGGAGGCGGCAGGGTCAACGCGGGGACCGCGCGCTCCAGGAGGCGCTGGACCCGCGTGACGTCGACCACGTCGAGGTCCAATGCGCGCTTGCACGCGTCGTCCACGGCCTCGTTGCCGTGGGTCCGACACAGCCCGAGCAGCCGGTGGACGTGGCGCGCCCGCGTCCACGGGAGCGGCCCCTCGAGGACGCGCCGTGCGTAGTCGCCGATCGCCACGCCGTGCTTCGCTGCGCGCGCCTGCAGGCCCTCGGCGTCGCGTGTGGCGAGCTCGCCGAGGCCCTCGGGGAGGTCGGCGGGGTCGATGACGCTCGCGCCCACCGCCGCGCGGGGGTGGACCTTCACGACAGCGCCGCGGTCGTAGAACTTGACACAGCTGCGGTCGAAGCGGATCCGCAACGTCCGGTCCCGGTATGCGTGCGGAACCGAGTAGAGGGCGCTTGCGACGGTCACCGCATGGTCACGACCGACTTTCAGCTCGACCCACGTGGGCCGGTCGTAGGGCGCATCGGGCGCCGGCAGCAGCTTCGGCCGCTCGTCCTCGAAGGCCTCGATCGGCTTCCTCCGCGTCTTGCCGTGGATGCGCTGCCCGGCCACGTCGCGGCACCACGCCTCGGCGTGGCGCCGGGCGTGCGCGAGGTCGACGAACCGCTCGCCCGCGAACGCACTCGACCGGGTGTACGCCACCGTGCGCTCGACCTTCGGCTTGTCCTGCGGTCGCCGGACCCGCGCGAGGTCGACGAGGAAGCCCCGGGACTGCGCGTACTCCGCGAAGCCCTCGTTCAGCGCCGGCTTCAGCGGGTCGGCCCGCGTGACGATCGGCTTCGGGTTGTCCGCGATCACGACGCGGAACACGCCGCCGAAGAACGCCCAGGCCCCCTCCAAGCCGGCGATGACATCGTCGAGGGTCATGCCGAGGCACGGCCACACGAACGCGTGCCGACTGAACGCCGCCACGCACACCAAGGCCATGAGCTTCACCGGCTCGCCGCCGATCACGATCATACCGACCTCCATGAAGTCGATCTCGAGCACCTCCCCGACCGGTGGCTCGACCAAGCGCACGGTGCCCTTCGGGCGTCGCTGGGGAAGCTCCTCGGCGATGAAGCGGCTGAGTGTGCGCGCGGGCACAACGACGCCAACGTGGCTCTGCAGAAGCCGCGCGATCTTTGGTGCCAGGCAGCCCTCGTCCACCCAGGTGGAGATGCGGTCGCGGTGCTCCCGACACAGCGCTCGCATCTCGCCGACCCGGGGAGGCGCGCCCGGCAGTACGTCGGCGACGACCTGGCCGAGCAGCTCATCGTCGAGCGCCCGTCCGCCCTCCCGTTGGAGACCGCGAGCGATCGCGGCGTCAACGTAGCGCCGAACGGTCTTGCGGTCCGTGCCTGTGGCGGCCGCGACCGTACGCAAGCCTTCTCGGGCCTGCCACCTTCGAAGGATCTCCCGAATCACGATCACCGACAGCTCCCGAAACGCCATGCCGAACCCCAGGTCGAGGGGCTGCGTCGTCGCACGTCGCGGACGAGGTGGCCGCCGGTGGTCCCTAGATCGAGGCCGGGCGGTGGTCCCTAGTTCGTGGCGGGCGGGGCGTTCTGGTGGTCCTCATAGGGTGGCGGGCGACAGGGCATGACTTCGGACCGTCTCGTATCGCCGGCGCGATGCGTGCACATCGCGCCCGCGGCGGCAGCAAAGATGCCGCAAGGAGCGGCGGCCCACCGGAGCACCCCGTGGGAGCCCTCCGTCCATGTCATCACCAAGTCATGTCCCCGTGAATGCACGCGGCACGGAGTCATGCCGGGTTAAATGCTCGGATTCAGGCTACGCGCGCCCGCCGGAGGACGAACAATGCCGTTTGGTCCGTGGATGGCGCGCGGAGCAGCCCCCACGTTGGGCGTTCATGGGGACATGACTCGGAAATAGCGGCGTTCAGGTGGGCATGACTTCGGACCTGGTGACAGGACTGGCGTGAACAACAGCCGAACGCCGGTTTCTGGCGCCCCTCCCGGGCCGTCGCCGGACGGGGCGAGGATGCGCGTGCACGGCCTCGCGGAGAGTCTCCGCTACCGTAGGCCAGGGACCGGAAATCAAGCTCGCTGCACATTCACGCCGCCCCGAGCCCGGCGTCGACGATCGACGCCACGGCCCCGGCGCAGCGGAACGGAGGCGCCCAGTTCCATCGTGTCGCCTCTACTCCCCAGGCCAGGATCCAAGCAAACGCGGGGTTGCTGGTCCCTGCTGACAGCTCCCCACCGAGCTCCCCGGTATCGAGCGGAAGCACGTTCCGACCGCCCGGCAGAAGGATGACGCTGAACCCTGTCTCTCCCTCCCTGCGCTGGATAGCCGCCCGCCGCCCCCAACCAGTAGTACACCACGCTGGGGAACGGCTGGCCGTCGTCGAAGAGGGCTTGGTCGAGCGGGTCGAGGGCGACGCAATCCAGCCAGATCTCTCGCCCAGTCGCGGTTGTGGGCAAGACGTATGTCTGCATCTTCTTGATGTTCGCCGCTTCGATGGGCCGGTCATTCCAGCCCAGCCTGACCTCGCCGGTAAATCGCTGCGCTATGGCGAGACGCTAATCGCTTCCCGGGAAGACCAAACAAAAGCGCCCGCGCCAAGGGCGCGGAGGGCAGCCGCCTCGGGCGGCTGGTCCAGCCGGGCGGCCGGAGAACCCAAGCCTACCGAAACGCCGTCCCGCCCGGCTGACCAAGCGGCTCCGCCGCGCGCCCGGAGCCGACCTGCCCCGAGTCCGCGAGGGGGCGCCCCGCGTGTCATCGTAGGACCCGCCCCTCAAGGATGTCCGCATTCGGCCGCCCCTGGGCTTGCGGCCGCGGCCCAGGATCGCCCTCGGTGCTGGACATTATTTCCGGGCGGACCCTCACGGCATGCACGAGGCAGGCTCCAACGTCTGCCCCACCTTGTCCCACCGCCAGCACGGCGCCTCCGTGGGGCCCGTGTCGCGTAGCACGATTGGCCGGATCAGCAGGTGATCGGGGTACACGTCCACCACGGTGTAGCCGTGGTCGGCGTAGACGTAGGCGGGGCGCAGGCCCGTGAGCCCGCCGCCCTCGGGATTGACGCCGATGTTCGCGATCGTGCCGTCCGCCAAGACCACCGGGGCGTTCGGCAGGCGTGCTTCGGAGCCGGAGCCGGACACGACCGACAACATCCGCGTGGGTTCGGTGGCGACCCGCGCGGCGGTCGACTCCGCGACCAGGCCCTCGAGGTGGTGGGCGTGCCCGGCGATGACCGCGTCGGGCGCCCGCACGGCGAGCGCGGCGGCGACACGTTCGAGCTCGCTCTTCTTCTCGAAGGAGGTGGCGGGCGGGTGGTGCTGCCCGGCGATCTTCCAGTCACACGCGGCGCCGAAGACGGGGATGCGGATGTCGTCCACGTTCGCGCTGTCACCCACCACGACACACACGCCGTTCTTGGCGCCGGCGTAGCAGAGGCGCGTGGGGTCGTCCACGCCGTCGACACAGGGCACCCGGTCCCACGGGGAATCGGCAGGGAGCGGGAAGGCCGCCGCGAGCGTGTTTGCCACCTTCGGTTGGGTGCTCGTGCGCACGTCCTCGCTCAGGTCGTGGTTGCCACGCATCGGTAGCACCGTGGGGCCGCTCCACTTGCGCCAGAACCGCGCGAGGCCCCTTCGATAGGCGCCGACCGTGGCCGGCTCGCCGTAGTAGAGGTCACCCGTGGCGAGCACGAGGTCGGGCGCGGGCGAGAGCGCGGCGAGGTGCGCGCGGAGCTGCTCGTACTGCGCGGCGCACGTCACGATGGTGGTGGTGGCGGCGTCCGTGCCGCAGACGGGCGAGAGCGCCTTGCCCGTGTCCCCGATGGCGACGATGCGCAGCAGCAGCGCATCTTCGGCCGCGGCAGGGAGGGACGCGGAGGCGAGGACGGCGAGGAGGAGCGACATGGCGGGCCCGGGTGCGCGGGGAACGTAGCCCGGGCCTCGGGGTCCGCGGCGCGACGTCGCAGGGGGCCCTACGTCAGCGCGCGCGGCGCCTTGCGCTCCTCGGCCTCCGAGCTGTCCGCGTGGATCGCCTCGTGGATCACGCGCTTGGTGACCTCCGCGAGGTGCGCGGTGAGGGCCGACGCCAACGCCGTGAACTCCGGCCACAACGTCTCGTCCACGAAACGTTTGGGGACACGCACCATCACGGTCTGCCGATGCTGGCCGTGCATCTGGTACGGCACAAGATCGTACCGGCGCGCGAGCGCGAGGAACATCTGGCGCTCCCACGGATCCGGCAGGGAGAAGCGATACTCGACCGGGGGGTCGGTCACCGCGGACGCCGCCAGCCGGGCGAGGATGCGATCGCGGGCGTTCGCGGCCGCGGCCCGCTCGCCGGCGGTCGTCGCGCCGGCGTGGAGGGCCTCGATCTTCTGCAGGGTCTCGATGAGGGAGCGTTCGTCCATGGGGCCTCGGGCGGGGAGTGTACCAGCGGCGCCGCGGCCCGGCGCGCGCCCGACGGCCCCGCGCGCTACGCTCCCGCGTGCTTCTCCTCCTCCTGGCATGCGCGGGCGGCCCCGACGGGGAGTCCGACACGGATCCCGCCGATCCCGTCGACAGCGGCGCGGACCCCGACACCGGCCCCACCGCGCCCTACGCGGTCACCGTGGCGGTCACGCTCGACGGTGTGCCCGTGGCCGACGCGATCGTGAAGCAGGGCGGCGGGGTCGGCGAGTGGCGAACGGGTGCCGACGGAACGGTCACCGTCACCGTCGATCCGTCGGTCGTGGGCGACCAGGTGGTCGTGGCCGCCCACCCCGAGGCCCGCATCGTCGGCACCGAGGTCGTCGGGCCGGGCAGCGTCGCCATCGCGCTCGTCCGCTACGACCCGACCGACAACCCCGACTACGTGTTCGCGGACCCGGGGCCCGAATCGCACGAGGGGACCAACACCTCCCAGTGCAGCCACTGTCACCTCACCATCCACCACGATTGGTACGCCTCGCCGCACCGGAGCGCCGCCTCCAATCCCGTCCTGCACGATCTGTACGCAGGCACCGCCGTCGCGTTCGACGCCGCCGCCTGCGCGGCCAACGGGGGCACCTGGGGGCCCGCCACCCAGCCCGGCACCGCCGATTTGGTCGAGCGCTGTCACCTCGGCGCCTCCGTGGCAACGGCCACAGAGAGCACCGGCGCCTGCGCCGACTGCCACGCGCCCGGCATCGACGGCACGCTCGGCGGCCGCGATCTGCTCGAAGCCACCGGCCCCGCGTTCGACGGCGGCGTGCATTGTGACGTGTGCCACCACGTGGCCGACATCGATCTCGACGCGCCCCCGGGCGTGGCCGGCCGCCTGCGCATCGTGCGCCCCAGCGAACCCGCGCCCTCGCCGATCCTCGGCACCTGGGCCCCGCTCACCTTCGGCCCCCTCATCGACGTGGTCAACCCGCGCATGGGCTCCGTGTACACCCCGCTGTTCCACGAGGCGCGGCTGTGCGCGGGCTGCCACGAGCAGCAGCAGGACGTATTGGTCGCGGGCGCCGCCGCCGATATGTCCCGATGGCCCGACGGCCGGCTCCCCATCCACACGACCTACACCGAGTGGGAGGCGAGCCCGATGAACCCGTCGGCGCCCTGCCAATCCTGCCACATGCCACCCATGCCCGGCGTCGGCAACGCGGCCGACCTGCACAACGAGTTCGAGGACGTGATGATCGGCAGCATCGCGGCGGGATGGGAGCGGCCCCCCGGCGCGGTGCGCGCGCACACGTGGTACGGCCCGCGCCAACCCGAGAGCGGCATGTTGGGCCTCGCGGCGGGGGTCGGCGTGGTCACGACGCTGACCGAAGGCACGCTCACCGCCAGCGTGACCGTCACCAACGTCGGCCCCGGGCACGCGATCCCCACCGGCGAGCCGCTCCGCGTCTTGCTCCTGCTCGTCACTGCCACATGTGACGGCGCCCCGCTCCCCGCCACCGGCGGCGACGTGGTGCCCGACTTCGGCGGCGCGCTCGACACCCGGGCGGCCGGCGAGGACTGGGAGGTGTGGCCCGGCGCGGCGGTGGGCGATGTCCTCCGGGTGGTGCGCCGCACCGGCGCGTGGCACGACTACACGGGCTACGGCCCCTTTGGCGACGGGCGCTTCTCCGCAGAGGCCAAGGGCCTGCCCGTCGAGACGTATGTCGGCGAGTCCAGGGTCGTGGCGGTCGACGGCGACCGTGTCACGTTGGACGCCCCGCTTCCGGCGGGCGATCTCGCGGTGCGCACCGCCGGGCAGGCCTACGCGGGCGCGCCCGGCTTCGGCTTTGCGCGGGTGCTCGTGGGCGCGGACGGCGAGCGCATGGTCCCCCACTTTCTCGCGATCGACGTCGCGAGCGACAACCGCCTGCTCCCCGGGGAGGGGTGGACCTCGACCCACACTTTTGCCGCTTCCTGCGCGGATCCCAGCGTGCGTGCCACGCTGCTGCACCGCGACTATCCGCTCGCGCTCGCGACCGCGCGCGGGTGGGACGTGACCGACCAGGTGATGGCCGAGACCGTCGAGGCGGCGCGATGATCGCGCTGCTCGTCGGGTGCGCGGCGCCGCCCGTCGTTGACACAGGGGAGGTGGATCTCCCTGCGGTCATCGAGGCGCCGCTCCTCACCTCTCCCGCCGAGGCCGTCGACGGCGATCCAACGTCTGGCGCGTTCCTCACCGAGCTGCGCGCCGCCCCGGCCGTGCTCTCCATCGACGGCGCCGCGGTCGACGGCTACGCCTACAACACCCAGGTGCCCGGCCCCACGCTCCGGGTGGCGGTGGGTGACACGGTCACCACCCTCCTCCAGAACGATTTGGGTGACCCGACCACCGTGCATTGGCACGGAATGACGGTGCCCGAAGCGATGGACGGCGCCGGGTGGGTCGACGGGGGCGTGGCCGCCGGCACCGCGTTCACCTACACGTTCACCGCCACGGCCCCGGGCACGTTCTGGTACCACCCCCACCTCGACGTGGGCGCGCAGGTCGACGGGGGGCTCTACGGCGTCGTGGTGGTCGAGGATCCCGGCGCGCCCGCCGCGGACCGGGAGCTCGTGCTCGTGTTCGACGCCTGGGGCGAACACGACGACGGCGCGCCCGATCTGGAAGGCGGCACCGACGACCACCACGACCTGACCGACCCCGCGCGCACCCGCTGGACGGTCAACGGCCTCGTCGCCCCCCGCTTCGTCGCCGCCGGCGGCGAGCGCATCCGCGTACGGACGCTCAACGCGTCGAACACCGCCTACCTCGCCCTCGCGTGGCCCGGCCTGCGCCAGATCGGCGGCGACCAGGGGCTCTGGGGCGCGCCCGAGGCCCCTGACATGGCCGTGCTCGCCCCGGGCGACCGGGCCGAATTCGAGTGGGACATCGGCCCGGACGGCTTCGACGTGACCACCCTGCCGTGGGTGGCGGCGGGAGGTCAGGCGTTGGGAGATCCGCGGACGCTGCTCACGGTCGAGGTCGACACACCCGTCCCCGCGCCGACGGCGATCGATTGGCCCGCCGGTGACACGTCCGTGTCGGCCGACCCCTCCCACACCGATCTGGTCTACGTCTTCCAGGGCGGCGGCGACGGCGACTGGTTGATCAACGGCGAGGCGTGGCCCGATGTGACAACGCACGTCGCAGGTTTGGGCGCGGACGCGATCATCGAGGTGCGCAACCTCTCTGCCACCAATCACCCGTTCCACCTGCACGGCCAACACTTCGAGGTGCTCTCGATCGACGGCGTGCCGCTGCCGGCGCGCCGCGTCGAGGACACCGTCGACATCGGCATCCGCCAGCGCGTACGCCTCCTGCTCCGGGCGGAGAACCCGGGCGATTGGCTCCTGCACTGCCACCTCCTCGGGCACGAGGAGGGGGGGATGATGACGGTTCTGCGGGTGGAGTAGCCGTCCGCCGGAAGCGTTCACAAGTTGTGAACGCTTTCCATCGTGGCGAAGGACCGGCCGGGGATGCGGTCGCATAGCGGAGTCGTGGGAGTCACGACGATGGACGAACAGTGGATGCGGGACCAGCTGGCTCGCCCAGACGTGATCGGCGTCTTCTGGGGGCCGCCCGTGGGCCGGCCGCTGGACCCTCCGGGTTGGATCATCCGGCACACCCCGAGCGCGGGCGGCGGGTGGAGCGGAGGTTTCAACAAGGGACTGAACACCGGGTTGGACAACTACGGTCTCGATCCCGCGCGCGACGACAAGAACGGGGGCCGCCCGTCGTGGTGGCCCGCGGGCAACGTCACCGTCGAGGTGGGCGGGGCCATCGAGCTCCACACCTTCGCGGCGGGGACGCGGTGCGAGCCTCCCCTGGTGGGGGGCGGCTTCGACACCCGGGCCGCCGGCACGGTGACGGCGATGGTCGAGGCCGATGCGAAGGGGCCGGCGCTGGCGCTGCTCGCCGGTCACGCGGCGACGCCCCGCGACAACGGCGTGCTGGACCTTAGTTTTCGCCGCACGGCGGCCAATACGGGCATGCGGGTCCGGATCACCGAGCCCGCCGCCGTCGAGGCCGACCTCCTCCTGGCCGAGCTGGGCGGTGCCGTCGACGCGGCCCTGGCCCGGCTCGCGACGGACGAGATCGACGCCCGCCACCCCGCGACCGGCCACCGGCCGCCGTACACGACCGTCGCGGCGGCGGCGGCCGGGACGGACGTCCACCACCACTCGCGCATGGCGGGAGGAACGGTGCGCGGGCGCATCCGGGCGGGCCCGGGCCCGGGCCATCTGTCGGGGATCAACATCCTCATCAACGGCGAGCGCCTCGTCTACGAGGGCGTCTGGGTCATCGAACCGACGGAAGCGGACCGCTTCAGCCAACCGGGTGACTCGGGCTCCCTGGTGTTCGTGGGTGACGACGCGCTCGGGATGATCGTCGGGGGAGACCCCCTCCACGCGAACGGCGGCACCTGCAGCTACGTCCTCGGGGTGCGCGCGCTGGCTCCCCTTCTTCGTCTGCCCATCTACCAACGTTTCTTCACCTGAGGTGTGACATGAATCTGCTCCTGCTGCTCTCCCTGTCGATCCCGGACGCGCGCGCCGCGGATCCCGTGGACGTGTCTTCTGCCAAGCTCGCAGGGAAACGGCCGTTCGATCTCTCCGCGGTGAAAACCGTGAAGGTCGGGAAGGAGACGTGTACGGTCAAGCCGGCCGCCACACCCGCGGACAACACCCTTCCCGATTGCAAAGCGCTCTACGGGGCGTTGGCGAGCGGCACGACCGTCAGCGTCATCCCCGTGGATTCGACCGATGCGGAGAAGGCCCCGATCTCGCTCCGGTGGGCCACGCGAACGGGGGCCCAGGGCGGCACCGCGGCCTCGATCAACACGAACAGGGTGGTCGAGTTCGGAACCGACGCCGGGCCCGGTGGGGCCGCGCTGATCGCCATCCCCGGCGAGGGCTTCTACCCGCTCACCAAGTCGGACGGCGCCTACAGTGTGGATGCGGCGACGCAGGCGCTGATCAACACGCGCGCCGCGGCGTGCGACACCAACAAATCGACGGATTGCACGCTGACGTTGCGCGCCCATGCGGACGCGGCCGAGATGGGCGAGTGGACGATCCGAGTCGGAACGACAGCCGAGGAACTCGAGGCGAAGGCGGCGGCCAAGGAGGCAGCCAAGGAGGCGGCGGCGGCAGCGGCCACCGCGCGCGCGGTCGCGGCGAAAAAGGCGCGGGAGGAGGCGGAGAACACGTGCGAGAAGTTGGTCAAAGCCAACAAGACAGGCGCCGACCTGTTGTGTGTGGACGTCACGGGCGCCAGCATCCGGGAAAAGAGCAGCCTGGCCGACCGTCTCCTCTTCCCGAACCGCTCGCTCACGGTGGTGGTGCGGCACTACACCAAGGACACCATCGACGTGGCCGTGTCGGGGCTGCGTGGCACGACGGACCTCGGCTACGACGTGCCGTCGATGGGGACTGAAGGGGTGAAAGCCCAGGCCGGGAGCGACGAACAAGTTGCTCCCGACACGATCACGCTCACGGAGCTCAGCTTCGCGCCCCGCAAGCCGGGCACCAGCGTGGATGTCACGATCTCGAAGAACGGAACGACCGTACGCACCTCCGAGCTAGAGGTGGTCGCCGCCTACATCGGCGCCGTACGCATCGGCATCGCGGGCGGCACGGCGGTCGAACAGACCTACGGCACCGCGATGGCGCCGGGAAGCGACCAATCCGAGATCGTGCTGACCAGCGGCGCAACCACGATGTTCCAACCCGAGCTGGTGGTCGGCTTCGCACCGTTCCTGTTCACGCCCCGGGGGCGGTCGTACGTCACCACGCGAAAGGCGATCGACCCGAAGTACCTCGCCCCCTTCGTCGGGCTCGGCGTCGCCACGCTCGATTCGACCTCCACCGTGAAGTTCTCGCTCCTCAAGAGTGTGTACTTCGGCGTGGAGTACGAGATGGGCCGCTACGCGTCCATCGGGGTCGCCGGCCAGCTTCGCCAGGTGTCACGCCTCACCAACCCGTACGTCGTGGGCGGCGCCATCGACGGCACCACCGTCCCCACCACCTTCGACTATTCGCCCGGGGTCGCCGTGTTCTTCAATGTCAGCCCCGACTTCTTCCGCGTCGTCCAACCGCTCGCCAAGTAGGAGGCATCCATGTCCCGCGCCCCCCTGCTCTTCCTCCTCCTCGCCGCCTGTGAAACCCCGCTCGACACCTTGACGTGCGAGGGCACCCTCGACGTGAGCGTCTTTGCCGACGCCGACACGCCCATCGGGTCGGACGGCATCACGCTCACCGGCACCGCCAGCCACACTGCGGGGCTGGCCATCCGCTCGCTCCTCGTGGGCGGTGTCCCTGCCACCAACAGCGGCGGCAACTACCGCAACTGGACCGCGGCGCTCCCGCTCTCCCAACTCCGGGCGCTCGACGTCGACGGGGACGGCGCCCTGTTCGTGCCGGTCACCGCACGTGACAGCTGCGACGTGATCTTCGACGAACCCGAGGCCACCCGCCTCACCCTCGACCCCCTGCCCGAAGTGGAGGTGTCCCGTCTCACCGTCACGGTGTCCATCCCCGCGGGGACCACGTGGCTCCCGGCGGACGGCGTGACGCCCGCGGTCGTCACCCTCGGTGCCAACGCCGAGGCCGCCGGGGCCCTGGTCGACCTCGACGCCTCGTTCGGCACGCTCACCGGCGTTGACAACGGGGTCACCCTCGCCGGGAACGGCACTGCGGACGCGTCCGCGAGCGTGCTGTTCAGCGCCGCCGATGCGGGCACCGCCGTGCTCGTCGCCACCGCGGACGGGGTCGCCGCCACCGCGACCATCCTCGTGGTCGAGGCTCCGGCCCTGTCGCCCCCCGCCGCGACGCTCCTGGCGGGCGCGTCCATCCAGGTGGAGGTGTGGACGGAAGGCGCCGTCGAGACCTGCGGGGCGTCTGGCGCCGCTTCCGACAGCGTTGCGGTCACCAGCGCCGATGTGTCGCTCTACGGCGGCGGCGCGGTCACCGACACCGACGGCAACGGGAGTCCAGATTTCGCGGTGACCGTCTCGTCCGACGCCGCGGCGGGCGCCGCCGCGGAGCTGACCTGCTGCGACGTTTTCGGGCAATGCGCGTCGGGCACGTTCACGGTCGCGGGCGGATGACACGCCGCCGGGGGGCACTGTGCCCACCGGCCGGTCGGCCCTACTCCTGCGGCATCACGTGGTTCGTGTCCATCCAGAACACTTCCCAGTGGTGTCCGTCGAGGTCGTAGAAGCTCCCGCTGTACATGAAGCCCATGTCGGTGTTGGGCAACGCGGGCGTCCCACCGGACTCCAGCGCCGTGTTGACCATCTCGTCCACCTCTTCCCGACTGACACACGACAGCGCGAAGATGGCCTCGGTGGAGCCGGACGTGTCGCTGATCTGCTTCTTGGTGAAGTCCTTGAACCGGGCCTCCTCCAGCAGCATGACGTAGCCCTCGTCCGAGAGGATCATGCAGGTGGCGTGCTCGTCGGTGAACTGCGGGTTGAACGTGAAGCCGAGCTTCGTGAAGAAGTCGACCGAGCGCTTCAGGTTCTTGACGGGCAGGTTGACGAAGATCTTGCGGGCGGACGTGGCGATCATGAGAGGCTCCGGGGGTGAGGGGTCGAAGTGTAGACGGGGGGCGCGGGGGGAACTCATCGGTCGCGGGACAAAATAGCCTGGGCGACCGGCGTGGGCCGCGGTGCCCGGCGCCCGAGGCTCCCTCCGATCGTCAAAAACAACGCGGCGCCGCCGCGGCCCTGGGGCGGTTGCGCGGGGGAAGCCCGGGGGAAGCCCACCCGAATGGGAGTTGCTCCGACCCAAGCGGCGCCGGATGGGAACGTGGTGCGCGGGCTCAGACGGAATGCGCACCACCCCGACGGTGGAACGCCCGCTTTTCACGAACACGGACCCACGCCGCCCGCGGAACAGCCCTCGAGTTCCAGTCGGATTCCTGTTCGGTGCCGCTTGCCTCCCTTCCGTTCCTGTTGGGGCCTGCTTGACCCCGAGCTCGGGGCACGCACGGAGGGTCCGCGTGGCTCCAGCGGGGATCGTGTCGAAGCTCGAAGAGGTCGAGGACCGCCCGGCGTTCTTGCGCGAGATGCCCTCGCGGCTGACTGTTCTCACCACCGGGCCTCGACACCCCGGATGTGCAGTCGGCGCCTTTCCGACGGGCCCGCGGACCGGGGGCGTGGATCTCCGGCTCAACACGGGTGCCGAGGAATCTCCCATGCAGGAGCTGGGTCGCGACCTGGTCAACCTACACGGCGCGCACTACGCGATCCTGGCGCGTTCCACGGGGGTGGGCGAGATCGAGCGTCTCCTGAGGATCCCCGCTGGAACGTGGTCGAGGAACCTGGATGTCTCCGTGCCCGGAGCGCTCGGAGACCTCAACTTCTGGAGCGAGCGGGCCGTGCGGTCGATGGGGATTGGCGACGCGCTGTGGGCGCTGCTCAGGGAAGCGGGGATTCGTTGCACGCTGATGGAAGGCGGGGGAATGGAGGTCGACCTGAGTGACACTTTGCTCTCGCCACGGAACCCTGACGACGTCAGGCGCGTCGCACTGCTGCTCGGTTCCATCCCGCGGCTCGGCTGGCGAGGACCCGGAGCAGCCCGGTGATCCCCCCGCCCAGGCGCCCAGAGGGCGCGCCGCCGCTCGGGGCGGCGCGGTCCGGCCCCGCGCTCGGGCGGGGCCGACCGAGCGGCCTAGCCGCGAGCCCGGCGGGCACCGGCGCCGCCCCTGGCGGCGGGGCGCCCCGCTCCTACCACGCCGCTCCTAAAACACCGTGCCTACCAACTCACGCCGACTTGGGCGGCTCCACCACGCGGATGTGCAGATCGCGCAGCTGCTGCTCCGACACCGTGGCCGGGGCACCCATGAGGAGATCCTCGGCCTGTTGGTTCATCGGGAAGGCGATGACGTCGCGGATCTGGGACGCGCCCGCGATGAGCATGACCATGCGGTCGATGCCGGGAGCGAGGCCGCCGTGCGGGGGGGCGCCGTGCTTGAAGGCGCGGAGGAGGCCGCCGAAGCTCTCCTCGACCTTCTCGGGGCCGTAGCCCGCGATCTCGAAGGCGCGGTACATCAGCTCGGGGCGGTGGTTGCGGACGGCGCCGCTGGAGAGCTCGATGCCGTTGCACACGATGTCGTACTGGTACGCCAGGATGTCCAGCGGGTTCATCGTGTTGAGCGCCTCCATCCCGCCCTGGGGCATGGAGAAGGGATTGTGGCTGAAGATGATCTGGCCGGTGGTGTCGTCCTTCTCGTAGAAGGGGAAATCGACCACCCAACAGAACTTGAACACGTTCTGCTCGATGACACCGAGATCCTCGCCCACCTTGGTACGCAGCAACCCGGCGACCTTGGCGGCCTTGTGGGGCTCGTCACACACGACCAACATGGAGTCGCCCGTGGTGACACCCGCCGCCGCGATGGCCTGGGTGAGGCGATCGCCGGTGAGCCACTTGGAGAGCGAGCCCTTCGCGCCGGACTCGGGCAGCTGGAGCCACGCGAGGCCGCCGGCGCCCACGAACTTGGCGTACTTCTCCATGGCGTCGAACCAGGAGCGCGACTTGTCGGCACCCTTCGGCACGGGGATGGCGCGGACCACGCCGCCCTTGGCGATGACACCCTCGAAGTAGCCGAAGCCGGAGCCGATGAAGATCTCGGTCAGATCGGTGATCACGAGGGGATTGCGGAGGTCGGGCTTGTCGTTGCCGTACTTGAGCATCGACTCGGCGAAGGGGATGCGCGGGAACGGCGCGGGGGTGGCGGCCCAGCCATTGCCGAATTCGGCGAAGACACCGGCCAGCACAGGCTCGATGGTGGCGAAGATCTCGTCCTGCGTGACGAAGCTCATCTCCAAGTCGAGTTGGTAGAACTCGCCGGGGGAGCGGTCGGCGCGGGCGTCCTCGTCGCGGAAGCAGGGCGCGATCTGGAAGTAACGGTCGATGCCGCCCACCATGAGCAGCTGCTTGAACATCTGCGGCGCCTGGGGGAGCGCATAGAACTTGCCAGGATAACGGCGGCTCGGCACGAGGTAGTCGCGCGCGCCTTCGGGGGAGGACGCCGTGAGGATCGGGGTGCTCACCTCGACGAAGTCGAGCGCGTGCATGCGCTTGCGGATGCTCTGGATGATGTTGGCGCGCAGCTCGAGGTTCCTGACCATCGAGGCACGGCGCAGGTCGAGGAAGCGGTGCTTGAGGCGGATGGCCTCGGACGCGTTCGGCTCGTCGGCCACGGTGAACGGCAGGCTCTCGCACACCGACATCACCTCGAAGCGCGTGACAGGCACCTCGACGAGGCCGGTGGGCATGTTGGGGTTGGGGTTCTCGCGGCGGCGCACGGTGCCGACGATCTGGACGACACTCTCGACGGTGACCGCGTCGAGCGCGGCGAGCAGCTCGGGGTTGTTCTCGACGACACACTGGGTGAGGCCGTAGCGGTCACGCAGGTCGAGGAACAGGAGGTGGCCGAGGTTGCGCTTGCGATGGAGCCAGCCGGAGAGGGTGACCTCGACGCCGGCATCGCCCTCGCGGAGCTGACCGCAGGTGTGGGAGCGCCAGGTGTGGTTGAGCGGGGTCGAGGGGGACATGGGCCATTCCGGGGAAGGGGTACGGCGGGACGAGGTTCGCGCGGGGCGCTGGCCTAACCCGGGAGGGCGGCGATCGGGAGTGGGGCGGGGGCGGCTTCGTTTGCCCGCGGGTTTCCGCGGATCGGTAGCCCCGCCGACTTTCGACAGCGCGACCCGATCGGGTAGAACGCGGGGATGATCTCGTCCCGCTCCGTCGTGTTGTCGCTCGTCCTCCTCTCAGCCTGCCTCCCCAAGCACGAGGCGCTCGGAAACGCCGCCTACCGCGCCGGTGACGTCGCGACCGCGGCGGCCGAATACGACCTGGCGATGGGCGATACGCCGATGATGGACTTCGAGTACGAGCGGGTCCGGAAGAAGCGGAAGCGGCTGATGGAGGGAGAGTGGTCGCCGAAGGTCGACGCGCTGTTCGCGACCGCGCCCACCCCCACCACGCTCGCCTACGTGGAGGAGCTGTTCGTGCTGCGGAAGGAGGCGTTCGGGGCGGGCATCCCGGAGGAGCTCGCCGCGCGAATCGACGTCGAGATGCGGCGGGTGGTGTCCCCGGCGGAGCTGCGCACCGCGGACATCGCGGAGGTGCCTGGGCGCCTCGCGGCGCTGATCGCGCTCTACGACTCGGCGCTCCGCATCGGCGCCCCCCAGGATTCGATCGACGCGATCCTCGGCGCCTACGCCGAGAGCCTCGCCGTCGGCTTCCCCGCGCCCGGGCCCACCGAGGGGCTCGACCGGCTCACGCAACTGCTCGACCTGCGCGAGCAGATGCGCACCCGGCGCTTTCCCGGCCCCATCGACGCGGCGCTCGACGCCGAGCTCCAGCGCGTCGCGGACGCATCGTTCGTCCCCGCCACCGCCGCGAACGCCGTCGCCCGCTTCGACGCCACCCTCACGCTACGCACCCGCGCGCGCGCCTTCTCCGCGCCCCCCGCCGCCGTCGTCCTGGCCGACCGCGCCCACGAGGACGCGCTCACCCACGTGCTCGCGCGCGCCGACGCGGAGTCCGCGGCCCACCGCTACCTTCCGCTCTACGACGAGCTGACCCCGCTCGCGGTGCGGGTCGAGCCCGGCCACCCGCTCCTCGCCCGGCTCGCCGGTGTCGCCGCCGAGGGCGCCTCCTGGCACACCGCCGAGGCCGCCGCGCTCCCGGACGGCTTCCGCAAGCTCCTCCACAAGTCGCTCGCGGGCACGCTCCTCGGCAAGCGCGTCCTCGCCGAGGCCGCGCGCAAGGCGCTCGAGCCGTCGTTCACCACGTCACTGACGCTCCAGGCGCAGCTCTCCGTGGACCCCTCGTGCGCCGGCATGGGCGAGCTGGTCACCGGGGCGCTCGGCAAGGGCGCGCGCGCGATGCCGATGCCGCTCGCGCTCACCAGCTGCGTCGGGCGCGAGGGGGACAGCGTGTCCTACCGCGACCACAGCTACACGGCGGAGGAGATCTACTACGTCCAGGAGAACGTCCAGGTCGGCACGCGCACCGAGCAGGTCATCTCCGGGTACCACGACGAGCAGTGCAGCAAGCCGTCGAGCCTCGACGGCTACGTGTGGACGGGCGTGTGCCAGGTGGCCGACTACAAGACCGAGACGTACCCGGTGTACGAGCTCCAGGACGTGGAGAAGCGCCGCGACGTCACGCGGACCGTGCAGTATGCCGTGACGACGCGCACCGTGCAGGTCGACGTGGGGGGCGTCGCGACGCTCACCTGGGACGACGGCACCGCGCTCCGCGTACCCTTCGACCACCGCCGCACGGTGGCGGCCGAGGGGTGGTCGTACGACGTGCCCGGCCGCACCTCGGCGGACGCGAGCAGCCGCTTCACGCAGACGATCTCGTCGTCGCACTCGGTCGCCGCGTTCCGTCGGGAGGCAGGATCGGCGGTGGCCGGCGACATCGGCACCAACATGGCGGCGGCCGTGCGGGCACATCGGGCCCGGCTCGCGCGGGCGGAGGGGCAACGCGCCCTGACCGCGGGTGATGCGGCGGGCGCGGGCGAGGCCTTCGTGCGGTCCGTGCTGCACGACGGCAAGGCCGAAGCGGAGGCGGCGGCGTGGTTCCTGGCGGACGCTGGTCTGTCCGCGACGCAGGTGGAGACGGTGTTGGCGGCGGGTGGCGCGACACGCGCCCAACCCGCGGGAACGCCCCTGCCCGTCGCGAGCGCCTACACGTCCGACGGCATCACGGTTGGCGCGGGGGCGGCAATGCGCAAGGACATGGTGGTCGACGGCATCACGACCGAGACCTACCAGAAGGGCATCGTCCCGCCGAACGAGTTCGTCGACTTCCACGTCGGCATCGTCCCCACCGAGATCCAGACGGGGAAGCCCGGCGCACGCATGGGGGCGGCCGTCGGCTTCGACATGCACTACAACTTCCTCGAGATGGCCCTGAAGCTGCGCTACGGGCTGGTCGTGCACGACCAATTCGGGCTCCGTTTCACGATGGGCATGATCCCGCCGAAGTTGAAGCAGGAGTACACGAACGGCGAGGACGAGGGCCCGATCGCGGTCACGGTCGACCCGAGCTACGCGCTCTACCTCGGCCTGCGGCTGCCCTACTTCGGCGTCTTCGCCGGGGGCTCGGCCGGCTACCTGCACGCCGCCGGCGGCGACACCGTGGCGTTCGGTTACCACGTGGAGCCCGGCGCGCGGCTCACCCTGCGCACGTTCCGCACCTACCAGATCATCGTCGAAGCGTCGGGGTTCGTGTCGATCCCCGGCGTGCCCCGCAAGGACCGGCTGATGGTGTCGTTCCCGGTGCTCGGGCGGAAGGGCATGGACATCAAGATCTCGGCCGAGCGCACCCTGCTCCCGGCGCGCCACCTCGCGGCGGACGGGGAGACGAAGGAGTCGCTCGGGGTGCTGCCGGTCAACATCGTGGGGGTGCAGGTGGGCGCGCGGCTTTGAGGGCGCCCCGCCGGGTCAGCCCCCGAACAACCCCTTCTCCCGACTGATCCGCTCCTTGATCCCGCCCCACGCGTTGGGCGACGACTTGAAGTTGGTCTTCACCTTCGAGTCCTTGTCGTCCTGCAAGGTGGTGCCGACCTCGTCCGCGGTGAGGGGCGTCTTCTTGGCGTCCTGCTTGGCCTTGACCGCGTCCGCCATGCCCTTGGCGAGGCCGCCGTATTGGTTCACGGTGCCGATGGCGACGTCGTACAGGTCGAGGTCCTTGCGGGCCTCGGCGGACACGCCCGCCTGGTCGAAGAAGGTGGTCACCTCGTCGGCCTTGTCGTGCTCGAGGAACCGCTCCTGCGCCTTGCCGAAGGCCTTGTTCTCCTTGGCGGTCAGGTCCTTCCAGAGGGCGTCGAACTCGGGGCTGGTGACGCCGTTCTTCTTCACGACCTCCTGCAGGCGGGCGCTGTAGGGGTTGTCCTTCCAATTCACGAAGCGCATCACCGTGCTGCCGGTCACCGCGTCCTCGCTCTTCTTGCTGCCGTCCTTGTAGATGTAGGACTCGAATTGGTAGGTGCCGTAGGTCTTGCCGCCCGAGTCGTCTTCCTTGTCGGGGTTGGTGATGGCGCCGACCGCGTAGGGATCGGCCTTGGTGCGGTACATGTCCGACTCGGAGTAGGCCGTGGCACGGTATTTCGGGATGAAGTTGGTTTCGGAGTGGCCGGCGGCGCGGAACTCGTCGCGCAGGCCGAGCTTGGTGAGGGTGCCCTTGCCGGCGATGCCGTCGTCACCGAGCTTGTTGGCCTTCTGCCAGGTCTTGAGCGCGGTGGTGGTCGCGGCGTCGAACTTGCCGGTGACAGGGATGGCGAGCGCGGTCTGGAGCGCCTCGACGTCGGGGCCCTCCGCGCCCTCCTTGAGGGTACCGGCTACGTGGGGCTTCTTGGCCCACTCCGGGGTGTCGCTGGCGGCGGCCTTGGGGTCGGCGGCCTTCGTGTCGACGGTGGGCGCGACGGCCGCCTTGCCATCCATCGCCGCCGCGGGGCCCGCCAAGGAGGCGGCGAGGGAGGCCGCGAGCGCCGCGTTCCCCAGGCCGGGCCGGCCGGCGGGGGTGGGCCCGCGGGCCCCGCCCTGGAGGCGCTCGGCCGTGGCGGCGTTGCCCGGCCCGGCGCTGGCGGGGGCGGCCCGGACGGGAGCGGGGGCGGCGGGAGGGGCGGCGGCGGGCTTGTGGGAGCGGCTCGGGGGCATCGTCGTCACCGGGTTGCGAAGCTGTAGGGTACGAGGTTCGCCCGACCCCGACAAGCCCCGTCTCCGGCGCCGTCGCACTCGAGATTTGTCGGCCTTTCCTGATCCAGTTTCGCGTGTCGCGGCATGATGGACGGTGCGGCGCGGCGCGCCCTGGAGTTCCATGTTCCTGTTCCTCTTCGCCTGCACCCCCGCCACCATCGACCTGTCCAACACGTCCGACCCGAGGGTGAGCGACCCGATGGCCGACGCGGACACCGACACCGACGCCGATACGGACGCGGACACCGACGCCGATACGGACACCGACGCCGACACGGACGCGGACACCGATGCCGACACGGACGCCGATACCGATGCGGACACGGACGCCGACACCGACACCGAGCCCGTCGTGTCGAACGCGGGGGACTACGAGGGCTCTGTGGAGGGGCTGTACAGCTGGGAAGACGGCGGCTGGGGCGGTGGGGACGACAACGAGGTGCCCTGCTGGGGCGAGTTCGCGGTGACCGTGTCCGAGGGCGGCGACCTCACGGGGAGCGCGGCGTGCTCCGGCGAGTGGTACGGCAGCGACCTCGAAGGCGAGCTCGTCGGCACCGTGGCGGCGGGCCGCGTCACGGCCACCTGGACGGTCTACTTCGGCTGGGAGAACGTCACGTTCGACGTCGACGGGACCGTGGCCGACGGCGATCTGGACCTGGAGATCGACGACGACCTCGGCGGCGGGCAACACTTCACCGCCGAGCTGAGCGGGCGGCGGTAGGAGCCCGTAGTGCATAGCCCGGCTCTGCCGGGCGGTGCGGTCCGTCGCGAGGGGCACGAGCCGCGAGCGGAGGGCCACCCCCACAGCCGGCCATCCGGGAAGGCGTACCTCGGGTACGTCGAGCGGATGGCCGGCGAGGAGGTGGGCATACGCCGCGGATCGGGACCCGCAGCAGGACCGCAATGCACTACGGGCTCCTAAGCGCGCCAGGCGCCCGGAAGTCGGCCGCCCGTCCGCGGGCGGCCGGTCCCCGCCGTCCGCGGCGGGACCAAGCGGCTTTGCCGCGCGACTGGAGGGGGCCGACGGGGCCGCGTCCGCGCGGGCCCGGGGCGCCCGTGTCCTCGGCGGAAACAACGGCTACACTGGCGGCGATGCTCTCGCTGCTTTTTCTCCTCGCCCCGCCCGCGCTGGCCGCCACCACCGCCGAGCTCCGCGCCGGTCTCGCCGACCAGTCGGGCTGGAAGGAGATCACGACGAAGCAGGTGGCCGACGTGGGGGACATCCTCATCCGCCACAAGGAGATCGCGGGGGTGGACTGCCTGGAGGGCAGCACGTCCGCGGCGCTGCCGGCCGATGCGTTCCTCACCGCGTCCGCCGACATCCCCACGCAGCCGAAGTGGTCGAGCTGGAAGGTGCCGGTGTCCGTCAAGCTGGGCGGCAGCGCCACCTCGCTGGACTACTACCAGGTGCTCGACAACCCGCCCCCCATCGCGGACCGGTACTGGTTCCTGCACGGCACGGTCGGCCGTGTGGGCGAGGACCGCGTGTTCACCTGGGAGCTGGTCGACCCGGTCACGGCGTGGCCCGCCGCGCTCGCCGACGTGAGCCGGGACTGGCCCGACGCCGTGATGACACGCGTGAACGTGGGGGATTGGACGTTCAGCCCGCAAGGCGCGACGACCCGCATCCGCTACCGCATCTGCACGGACGCCGGCGGCAACATCCCCCGGTGGGTCGGCGAGATCGCCGCGACCCGCACGTTGCCGACCAACATCGCCGACATCGTGAAGGAGGTCCGGCGGCGCGTGGGCGGGTGAGAGGCGCGCCCGGGCGATGCGTCGGAGCGAGATTCCCGGGCGGCGGCGCGCGCGCCGGGTGAAGGGGTTCGTATGTGGCTCCTCGTGTCCAACCCCACGGCCCACTCGGGCAACGCCGCCCACCGGCTCGAAGCGGCGGTGGCCGCCTTGCACGCCCAGGGGGTCGAGGTGACGCTGCTCGCGACCCTGCCCGAGCGGGGCACCGTCGGCGCCGTGGCCGCCGCGCTGCGCGAGGGGGCGTTCCGTGGGGTCATCGCCATGGGCGGCGACGGCACGTTCCACGAGGTGGCGAACGGGCTGTTGGCGAGCGGGCTCCACGGGGACGGGCGATCGTTTCCGCTCGCGCTCCTCCCGGCCGGCACCGGCAACAACCAGGCGCGCGCGCTGGGGCTGCCCCTGGGTGACCTCGACGCCGCCGTGGCGCGCATCGTGGCGGGGCAGACAGCGCCGATGGACGGGGCGCGGGTCATCGCCTGGGATGCTCTAGGGCTGCCCCTCGGCGACGCGTGGGCGTTCGACTCCGTGGGCTTCGGCTTCTCCGCGCGGGCGCTCCAATACCCGTTCGAGGACAAGGCCGAGGTGGAGCAGCTGCCGCTCTGGCGCGCGATCTACCGCAACGAGCTGGTGTACGCGGGCGCCGTGGTGCGGGCGCTGTTCGGCTCCTCCGTCGAGGACCACCGCTTCGACGCGCTGGTGACGACGGAGCACGGCCAGCGCCTGTACGAGGACCTGCACGACCTCGTGGTGAACAACACGCGCTACTACGCCCGCGCCTGGGTGCTCGATCCGTTGAGCCGGCACGACGACGGGGAGATGGAGCTCCTGCCGATCCGTGGGCTCGAAGAGTGGGCCGAACGCGCCCTGGTCGATCTGGACGGCAGCCCGCTGCGCGCGTGGTTCGACGAGCAGCCCAAGCTCCTGCGAGCCTCGTGGTTCGAGCTCGAGCTGCGCGAGCGCCCGAACGGCCCGCCCATCCCCGCCCAGGTCGACGGCGAGCCCTGGCCCGCCGTCCGGCGGGTCCGCATCGAGGTGTCGCGCGGGGTGCTCGAGGTGGTGGTGTGACGCGCCGACGCTGGATGATCCGGCTCTCGGTGATCCGGCTCTGGGTGATCCGACCGCCGCACGCGTCCGTAGAACCCGAGAATGGGCTTGGCTGCTACCCAATACCCCGCACCCGTTGACTGGACCGACGCGCCCGACGGGACGCTCGTCGCCGCGATCGCCGAGGAGCGCGACCGCGACGCCTTCGCCGAGCTGTTCTCGCGCTACGCCACGCGCGTGCGGGCGTTCCTCGGGGCAGGCGGGCTCGCGCCCACGCTCGCGGACGAGCTGACCCAGGAGATCCTGCTGGAGGTGTGGCGGCGCGCCGAGCGCTACGACCCCGCCCGCGCCGGGGTCTCCACGTGGATCTTCACCATCGCGCGCAGCCGGCGCATCGACACGTTGCGGCGGGAGCGGGTGATGGTGGTCGAGGCGGAGGAGTACGAGCCCGTCGCCTCGCCCGAGCTTCAAATCGACCGCGAACGGTCGGACGGCGCGCTCCGGGCTGCGCTGGGTTCGTTGCCGAGCGAGCAGGTGGCCGTGCTCGACGGCGCCTACTTCGCGGGCAAGTCGATGTCCGAGATCGCCGAGGAGCTGCGGCTCCCCGTCGGGACGGTCAAGTCACGGGTGCGCCTCGCGGTGGACAAGCTCCGCGGCGCGCTCCACGGAGGTCGGGCATGACGCCGCGCCATCACGTCACGGACGAGCTCCTCTCCGCTTACGCCGCGGGCACCGCCTCGGAGGCCGTCGCGCTGTTCGTGACCGCGCACGCGAGCCTGTGCGCCGCGTGCCGCGCGCGCATCGCGGACGAGGAAGCTGTGGGCGGCGCCCTGCTCGCCGCGGTGGCGCCCACGCGTCGGGACGACCTGCTCGCGCGCACCCTCGCCCGCCTCGACGAGGCGCATCCGGTCGAGCCCGCCCCGCTCCCGCGCCACCCCGTGCTTCCGGGGCCCGTTCTGCGGCTGGCGGGCGGCGAGCCCGCGTGGCGCCGCGTCGTGCCGGGCCTCGAGATCGCCGAGCTCCCCATGTCCCTCGCGGGGAACCCCGTGGTGCTGACACGGCTCGCGCCGGGCACGGTCGTGCCCGCCCACACCCACGCGGGGTGGGAGCTCCAGCTGGTGCTCTCGGGCGGCTATCAGGCGGACGACGGCCGCTTCGACCGCGGGGACGCCCACTGTGCAAACGCGGAAGTGACACACGGCTTCCGCGTCGATGCCGACGCCCCGTGCATCTCCTTGCTCGTGCGGGAAGCGCGGATCGTGCCGCGCACGTTGATGGGGCGCGTCTTCTGTTGGGTGACCGGCGCCTGATCTGATCCGATGCGGCGCGGCTCGCGTACACCCCATGGGACCAACCACACCACGTGGCACTCCCAGGAAGGCTACATGCACAAGTTGAGCTTCGTCGTGCTGTTCGGACTGTTGGGTTGCGCGGGCGGGAAGGCGGACGAGACCGGGATGGTCGACGACACCGACGACACCGACGTGGGTGACACCGACGTCGCCACCTGCGAGACCGACGTTTGTGTCACCTACGGCGCGGCCGTGCCGGACGTGGCGAGCGAGATCGTGAACCGCGCCGCGGCCGATCCCCAGTTCTCGGCCGACTTCGCGCCGCTCGTCGCCGAGGGCCCCGCGGCCGTGCAGGCGTTCAAGGACAGCCTGACCGCCTTCATCTCCGACGCGTACGGCTGCAGCACCGGGGCGTACACCGGCCCGTCGATGGAGGCCTCGCACACCGGCCTCGCCATCACCCAGACCGAGTACGACGCCTTCATCGGCCTCATCGCCGGCGTGTTGGCCGACGCGGGCGTGCCCGCGACCGACATCGAGCAGTGTTTCGCGCCGCCCCTGGTCGATCCGATGTTCGCCGCCACCATCATCGGGCAGTAGCCGGTGATGCGCGCGTGGATCATCGGCGGGGTGGCGGCGGCGGGCGTCACGCTCGCGATCGGCGGGTTGCACCTCCCGGAGGCGCGGCCGCTCCTGCTCTTCGTGACCGGCGGGAGCTGCCCCATCGGCGCAGAGCTCTCTCCGGAGGCGCGGGACGACGCACGCGCGCTCTCGGTGGCGTCCGTGCGCGGGCAGGCGACGGCGCCCTCGCGGCCGGCGCTCGGGCTCACGCTCGGGACCACCACGCGCGCCGAAGCGGAGACGTGGGCGGCGGGCCGCGGGCTCACGTGCGGGGCCGAGACCGGCGGGCTGCGTTGCGCGCCGGCGGGCACCCCCGGCTCCTCGGGGAGCCAGCTCGCGGACGAGGTTTGGATCGAGCTCGACGGCGCCGAGCGGGTCGTGGCATTGGTCGCCACCACCCGGGATCTCGCGCCCGCCGACGCCGCGACGGTGTTCGCCGCGCGTGAGTTGGAGCTGTCCGCGGCGGGAACCCCGTGGAAGCGTCGTGACGCGGACCTGACGCGCACGATGGCCCAGCAGCTCGCCGAGTACCGCTACGTCGACTACCGCGCCCAACTCACCGCGACCAACATGGGCGGGCGGGTCACGGTGCGGACGACGTGGCAGGATTTGGAGGGGTAGGTGGGTGTTGGGTCGGCCGCGGCGGCTGTATCGCGCGGCCGACCCGTCAGAGCCGCCCCAATCGCCGGATCCCCTCGCGCAGCGCGGCCTCGTCCGCCGCCGCGTAGGAGAGCCGCACGAAGCTCCCCGTCGGCTCGGCGGGGAACCAGCGCCGCCCCGCGCTGACATGCACGCCGACCGCCGCGGCGGCGCGGGTGAAGGCCAGGTCGTCGACGCCCGGGGGCAGCTCGACCCAGAGGTGGTAGCCGCCGTCCGGGACGAGCGCGAGCCGCGCGGCGGGCCAGTCCTGGCGCAGGGCCTCCACCGCCGCGTCGCGACGCAGGACGAGCGCGCGGGTGAGCGCACGGAGGTGGCGGGGCCACGCCGGGCTGGTCACGAGCTCGAGGCCGGCCTCCTGGAGCGGCCCGGAGACGAACAGGTCCTCGACGCTGCGGGCGCTGCGGATGCGCGTCGCGACGGGGCCGGTGGCGCACACCGCGGCGATGCGGAGGCCCGCGGCCGCGGACTTGGTGAGCGAGCGGATGTAGACCACGCGACCGGGATCGAGCGACACGAGCGGCGGCGGGCGCGGGGCGAAGGCGAGGTCGTGCGCGAAGTCGTCCTCGAGGACGAAGGCGCCGGCGGCCTCGGCGGCGGCGAGCACCGCGGCGCGGCGGTCGGGCGCGAGCACGCTGCCGTTGGGGTTCGCGAAGGTGGGCTGGGTGAAGAACACGCGGGCGCCGGTGGCGCGAAAGGCGGCGGCGAGCAGGTCGGGGCGCACGCCGTCGCGATCGCTGGGGACGGGCACCGGCACGACGCCGGCGGCGCGCGCGACGGCGACCGCGCCGACGTAGGTGGGCGACTCGACGAGCAGCGGGGCGCCGGGCGGGCACAACGCGCGGATGGTCACAGCGAGGGCGGCCTGCCCGCCGGGGACGATGAGGGTGTCGGCCGCCGACAGCGCGCTGGAGGCCTCCCGCGCGAACCACGCCCGCAGCTCGGGGTTGCCCTCGGGCGGCTGGCGGCCCCACACCCCGGGGCGGCGGCTGGCGCGGGCGAGGGCGGCCTGGAGCGCGGCGACGGGCTGGAGCGAGGCGTCGGGGTAGCCGCCGCGGAAGGAGATCTCGCCGTCGGGGACGGGGGCGAGGAGCACGTCCATGTCGTCGGCATAGGGGGGGCGCGCGCCGAGCGCGAGGGACTGCCACGCGTGGTCTGGCGCGCGCGGAGCGGGGCCGGACGCGCCGGCGACGAAGCTGCCGCGGCTCGGGAGGGTGACGATGTGGCCCTCGCGGGACAGCGTGGTCATCGCGCGTTGCACGGTGAGCGGGCTCGCGGTCAGACGCTCGCAGAGCGCGCGAACAGAGGGCAACGGCGCGCCGGGCGTAGCGTCGGCCACCAGGGCGCGGAGCGCGTCGAGCACGCGCGAGGACGGGGAGCGGCTCATCTGTTATCTCTATCCATGAGCATACACGATAACGTAATCCTCGCGGATCGGGAAACGGACGGGCTCGTGTGGGGCGGGTTGGGGGTGCTCCTGTTCAGCGTGTCGATGGTGGCGACCCGCGCGGCCGCGCCCGAGCTGGGCGGCGTGTTCGTCGGCCTGGGGCGGGGGCTGGTGGCCGCGGTCCTGGCGGGCGCGGTCATCCTGGTGCGCGGCCTGCCGCTCCCCGCGCGGCGCCACTGGCCCGGCCTCCTCGTGGTGGCGGCCGGATCGGTGATCGGCTTTCCGCTGCTCTCCGCGATCGCGATGGAGCACGTGCCCGCGAGCCACGGCCTCATCTTCACCGCGCTCATGCCCTCGGCGACGGCGCTCGCCGCGGTGGTCCGCGCGGGGGAGCGCCCCTCGTGGCGCTTCTGGGGCTGGTCACTCGTCGCCGCCGCGCTCGTCATCGCCTATGCGGGGAGGCACGGCGCCGACGGGCTGGTGGGCGCCGACGCGCTCCTGGCAGGGGGCATGGTCGTCTCGGCGGTGGCCTACACCGAGGGCGGGCGCCTGTCGCGCGAGCTCGGCGGGATGACGGTGTTGTCCTGGGCGCTGGTGTTCGCGATGCCGGTCCTGCTCCCAGCGGTGGCGTTCCGCGTCTGGGCCGCCCCGGTGCACGGCAGCCCGGCGGCGTGGCTCGGCTTCGCGTACGTGTCGATCTTCAGCATGTACGTCGGCTTCCTGTGCTGGTACCGGGGCCTCGCGCGCGGCGGCATCGCCCGCGTCAGCCAGCTCCAGATGGTCCAGCCGCTGCTCGGGCTGGGGTGGTGCGCGGTGCTCCTGGGCGAACCGTTATCGGTATCGCTGGTGGTGACGGCGGCGGCCGTTATCGGGTGTGTGGCGATGGGGCGGCGGTAGGCGCGGGGCCCGTGTGTTCCGGGCGGTGGTTGGCGCGGCTCGGCGCGCCGGAACCGCCGCCGCGCCGGTCGCCCAACCTCGTTGCCGCTGCATTCCCGCCCGATCCCCATCCGGTTACCCGCGGGCGCATGACCGACGACGCCGCTCTCCCCGATCTGTCTGCCGACGTGCCCCCGGATGCGCCCCAGGCCGACCCCTTCCTCCTCGACGCCGAGCAGCTCACGCGGTTCGCGTCGGAGGGCGTGCTGCGGCGCGGCGTGGCGTACTTCCGGGAGCACCGTGTCACCGACGTGAGCTGGGACGAGACCCACGTGCACGCGATCGTGCACGGGTCGCGGCCGTTCGAGCCCTACGAGGTCGTGATCCGCGTGGACGACGGCGAGCTCGACGTGGGTTGCACGTGCCCGTTCGATCTGGAGCCCGCCTGCAAACACGCCGTGGCCGCGCTGCTCGCGTACGGGGCGCGCCAGCCTGTCGCCGAGATGCAGGTGCGCGGGGCGGCCGACGCCGCGGTGGAGGAGCGGGCGACGCGGGCGCGGGGCGAGGTGCAGGTGCGCCATGTCGCGGGGGACGCGTGGTTCGGGGCGTGGGACGCGTGGTCGCTCGACCCGCGCGCGGGAGCCGGCCATCGGTACCGCGTCGGCATTCGGTCGGTGGGCGAGCGCGTGAACCACTGCACGTGCCCGGACTTCGCCACCAATCGGCTCGGCACATGTAAACACGTCGAGGCCGTGCTGCTCCGGCTCCGCAAGCGCGGGCCGAAGCGGTTCGTGGAGCTCGCCGAGAAGGGGCCGCCCGTGCCGGTGGTGCACCTCGCGTGGGACGTGCCGGGCGCGCCGCGGATCCGCCTCGCCGGGCCGCGCGAGCCGAGCATCGCGGGGTACTTCAGCGCGGAGGGGCTGCTGCGCGGGGAGCTGCCGTCGGCGTGGCACGCGGCGCGCGAGGCGATCGGCGCGGTCGCGACGGTGGGGGAGGATGTGGAGGCGCACGTGCGTCGCCTTGCGGATGACGCCGCCGCCACGGTTCGCTCGGCCCGGATCCGCGACGAGATCCGCCAGGCCGGCGGCCACCTGCCCGGCGTCCTGGCGCGGCTGTACCCCTACCAGGTCGAGGGCGTCGCGTTCCTGGCGTCGGCCGGCCGCGCGCTGCTCGCCGACGACATGGGGCTCGGCAAGACGCTCCAGGCCATCGCCGCGGCGTCGTGGATGATGGCGCGCGACGAGGTGCGCCACGTGCTCGTGGTGTGCCCGGCGTCGCTCAAGCACCAGTGGGCGCGCGAGATCCGCAAGTTCACGGGGCGCGAGGCGGTCGTCGTGAGCGGCGGGCCCGAGTCGCGCGGGGCGCTGTACCGGCAGGGCGCCGCGTTCACCATCGTGAACTACGAGCTGCTCCTGCGCGATCGGGACGTGGTGCAGCGCACCCTCGCGCCCGATCTGCTCGTGCTCGACGAGGCCCAGCGCATCAAGAACTGGCGCACGCGCATCGCGACGTGCATCAAGGCGCTCTCCACCACCTACGCGTTCGTCCTGACCGGCACGCCGCTCGAGAACCGCCTGGAGGACCTGTACAGCCTGCTCCAGGTGGTCGATCCGCGCGTGCTCGGCCCGTTGTGGCGCTACCTGCTGGAGTTCCACGTCACCGAGCCGAGCGGCAAGGTGATCGGGTACCGCAACCTCGGCGAGCTGCGGCGACGCCTCGCGCCGGTGATGCTTCGTCGGGACCGCTCGCTCGTTCGGGACCAGCTCCCCGATCGCATCGAGACGCGCCTGGACATCCCGCTCGACAGCCGCCAGCGCGCCCTGCACGACGAGGCCGTGGACACCGCGGGCCGCATCGCCCTGGTCGCCCAGCGCCGCCCGCTCACGCCCGAAGAGGAGCAGCGGCTGATGCAGGCGCTCCAACGTGCGCGCATGGCCTGCGACGCCGCGGGCCTCGTCGACAAGGAGACCGTCGGCTCGCCCAAGCTCGAGGAGCTCTCGCGCCTGCTGGAGGAGCTGTGCGTCGACGGCGGGCGCAAGGTGGTCGTGTTCTCGCAGTGGGAGCGCATGACGGTGATGGCGGAGCAGGTCGCGCACGCGCTCGGGCTCGGCACGGTGCGGCTCCACGGCGGCGTGCCGTCGCACAAGCGCGGCGCCCTGGTCGACCGGTTCCACGAGGACCCCGCGGTGCAGGTGTTCATCTCCACCGACGCGGGCGGCACCGGCCTGAACCTCCAGGTGGCGACCGCGCTGGTCAACCTCGACGTGCCCTGGAACCCCGCCATCCTCGAGCAGCGCATCGCGCGCATCCATCGCCTCGGCCAGCGCGAGCCCGTGCAGATCGTGCACCTGGTCGCCGCGGAGGCCTACGAGGCGCGCGTGGCCGAGCTGGTGAAGGGCAAGCGGGTGCTGTTCGACAACGTCGTGAACGAGGACGCCACCGAGGAGGTGGTCGGGATGAGCCGCAAGAGCGTCGAGGCGGCGCTCGCTTCGCTGGAGGAGGCGCGGGGGGCGGACGCGTCGGCGTCGATTGACCGGGTCGAAGTTGTCGAGGCGCCGGTCGACGAGGTGGTACCGGTGGTCGCGGAGGCGGTGGTCGCGGAGTCCGCGGTCACGGAGGCGGTTGCGACGGCGGTTGCGACGGCGCCAATCTTGGACACGCACGTCGTGGTGGAGAACGTGTCCGCGCCGTCGGTCGTCGACCCCATGGACGCCGTGGTGGCCGCGCTGGACGCGGCGTTCGGCGCGCGGATCGAGCGGGTGTTGGCGGCGAAGGGGGGCCTCGTGGTGGTGCTCCACGTGGTCGAGCCGGGCGACGCGGCGCGGGCCGAGGAGCTCGCGCGCGGCGTGACCGTGGCCGTGTTGGACAGCGCCACGGCGGCGGCCCTCGCGCGGATGGGCGGCGGCATGCCGGTGCCCGATGCGCGCCCGGTGCTCGTGCGCGAGCCCGTCAAGGTGGTGGATGTCGCGGCGCGCAAGCTCGACGCCGCCCAGGCGCTGCTCGCCGCGGACCAGGTGGACGAGGCGCTCGTCCTGATGGGATCCGCCGTCCTCGCGGGGGCGGCGCGCGCCGGCGGCGTCGCGACGATCCGGCCCGAGGAGGCCGCGGTGTGGCTGTACGGCACGGCGCTCCCGCGGGGGTGGATCGGCCACGAGGACGCCGCGCTGGTGCTCCGTGCGCAGGCCCTCGCCGGCGCCCAGTCGGTGCCGGGGGAGATGGCGGCGGGCCTGCTGCGCGAGGCGCGGGCGTTCCTGGGGCGGAGCCCGGCGGCCCCGGTGGCGTAAGCGGGCGGGGGGTCCGGCGTGGGCGTAGGCGGCGGGGACGCCGGCGCTCAGACGTGCCCGATCCAGCTCCGCACGAGCGCCTCGAAGGCCGCGCGGTTGGCCGCGATCTGGTCACCCGCGCCGAGGGTGACCATGCACCGGTCCGTCGCGAGCCATTTGATCAACGGGTCCGTGATCTGCATGCCGGAGGCGTCCCGCACCTTGGCGCCCAGGTGGAACACGAGCTGCACCTTGTCCCGCGAGCGCAGGTGGAAGGTGGCGAAGTACTCGGTCGTCCGGAAGCTCGGCGCGTTCCACTTGATCGCCTCGCCGATCGTGGGGCTCACGCCGAGGAGGATGTGGCGCACGGCCTCGATCTCCGGCTTCAGCGGATGGTCGAGGGCGGCGATGAAGGCCGTCACCGCGGCGTTGATCTGGGGGGTGTCGGCGGGGACGGCGGGGGACTTTCGAGGAGGCATGACGCCGAGCTTATGGGCGGCGCGCGCGGGTGACAACGCCGTTCACCCCTCAACCCGGCCGCACCCGCCGCTCGAACAGGAACGTGCCGAACGGCACCAGCGACGCGACGAACGCGCCCGCCATCGTCGGGAGTCGCCAGCCCGCGACGCCCGCGGCGTTGCCGAGCGCGAGCAGGAAAAGGATCGTGAGCACGCCGTGCACCCAGCCGATCCAGCCCTGGCCGCCGTCGAGCTGGATGCCGAGGCCGTACTTGAGCGGCATCGAGACGCACATCAGCAGGATCAGGGAGAGGCCCTCGGCCCGCGCGCAGGCCCAGAACCACGCGATCGTGCGCGCGGCGGCGTCCGGTGCGGGCGCGGGTGCGGCGCCGCGCGCGAACCAGGCCGCGAGGGCTCCGAGGAGCACGGGCACGACGAGGCCGAGCGGCACGGCTTCGGCGCCGCCGGTGCGGACGACCATGACGCCCACCGAGGAGGCGAGGCCGGCGACGGCGAAGGCCGCGGCGATGGCGCTGCGCGCGGCGGGGCGCGCGGCGAACACGGCGGCCTGGAGGGCCACGAGGCTGGCGAGCATCGCCATCGAGATCGACGGGTCGGCCATGGTGCGGCCGGTGAGCTTCATCAGGCCGTAGCCGGCGAGCCAGGTCGCGACGAAGCCGGAGGTGGCCGCGCCGTACGCAGCGAGCTGGCGCTCGCGTTGGCCGGGGAGCAGCGCCGCACCGAGGACGCCCGATGCGAAGAGGGCGACGCCGACGAACTTGAGGAACCGGAGGGCCAGCCAGACGGACATCCGAGCGTTCTATCCGCCGCGTGCGCCGCACTCGACGCGGTGGCGCCACGCCCCGGTCAACGGCGCGTCACAGCGGTCTCGGTACCCGCGATGAAGGCCTCCGCCTCCGCACATTCGCGGCCGTACAGCTCCGCCACCCAGTCGACGAACACGCGCACCCGTGCCGCGAGGTGGCGGTTGCGTGGGTAGAGCACGGACAGCGGCAGGCTCCCGGCGCTCCAGTCGGGGAGCACGCGGCGGAGCTGGCCGCGGACGAGGTGCTCGCGCACGTTGCGGGAGCATGGGAGCTGGATCAGGCCGAGCCCGGCCACGGCGAGGGCGACCCAGGTGTCGGCGTCGTTGGCGGCGGCCGCCGAGCGCGGGACGAAGCTGCGCGTCACGCCGTCGCGCGTGAAGTCGACCTCGAAGAGCCGGCCGGTGCGGGCCGAGAAGCAGTTGACGAAGACGTGCGCGTCGAGCGCGTCGAGGTCGGCGGGCACCCCGTGCGCCTCGAGGTAGGCGGGCGCCGCGCACGTGACGACGGGGAGGGCGCCGACGCGCCGCGCCACGAGCGACTCGTCGTGCATGTCGCCGCCGCGGATGACACAGTCCACGCCCTCGCCGGCCAGGTCGACCGGGCGATCGGTGCTCCCGAGCTCGACCGTGACCTCGGGGTACCGCGCGAGGAACTCGGGGAGCGCCGGCGCGATGACGTGGCGGCCGGCGGCCGCAGGCACGTCGACCCGCACCCGCCCCTGGGGCGCCCGCGTGGCCCGGCCCATCCCGGACTCCAGCTCGCTCAGCTCGCGCACGAGCCGCGCGGACTCCTCGTAGTAGGCGGCGCCGTCGGCCGTGAGCGCCACCCGCCGGGTCGTGCGGTTCAGCAGCCGCACCTGCAGGCGCGCCTCGAGCTCCTGCACCGCCGCGGTGGCGCTCGCCTTCGGCAACCGCAGCGCCTCGGCCGCCCGGCTGAAGCTGCCGAGCTCCGCCACCCGCGCGAACACCTCGATCGTACGCAGCCGGTCCATGCGCCCGACTATCCAAACCGAGCGAACAGTGTGTCCACGAACGCGCCATTTACGCGGCCATCGACGAACAGTACCTTCTCGTCACCCCGCGGGCCCACGCCGCGGCCCACCCAGGAGCCTCCGATGAACGTCCCTTTGTCTCCGGCGCACGCGCGCACCCTCGGCACCACCGGCCCCGCGGTCTTTCCGCTCGCGCTCGGCTGCATGGGCATGTCCAAGATGTACGGCCCGGCCGACGAGGCGGAGAGCATCGCCACGATCCACGCCGCGCTGGACCACGGCGTCAACCTCCTCGACACCGGCGACTTCTACGGCTGCGGCCACAACGAGCGGCTCGTCGGGCGCGCCCTCGCCGGCCGTCGTGACCAGGCGGTGCTCTCCGTGAAGTTCGGCGCCTTGCGCGCGCCGGGCGGCGGATGGGGCGGGGTGGACGGCCGGCCGGCCGCGGTCAAGAACTTCGCCGCCTACAGCCTGGATCGCCTGGGCGTCGACCACATCGACGTGTACCGCCTCGCCCGGCTCGACCCGGAGGTGCCGATCGAGGACACCATCGGCGCCGTCGCCGAGCTGGTGAAGGCCGGGTACGTGCGCCACATCGGCCTGTCCGAGGTGAGCGCCGAGACCGTGCGCCGCGCCGCCGCCGTGCACCCCATCGCCGACCTGCAGATCGAGTACTCGCTCATCAGCCGCGGCCCAGAGGCGTCGGTGTTCCCCGCGCTCGACACGCTCGGCATCGGCGTGACCGCGTACGGCGTGTTGTCCCGCGGGCTCCTGTCCGGCTCCAAACCCGCAGGGGAGGGCGACTATCGCGCCTGGCTCCCCCGCTTCGCCCCCGAGAACCGGGCGCGGAACGAGGCGATCGTCACCGCGCTGGCAACCCTCGCGGCGGAGCGCGGTGTCACCCCGAGCCAGCTGGCCATCGCCTGGGTGCTGGCCAAGCGACCCAACATCGTCCCGCTCATCGGCGCGCGCACGCGGATCCAACTCGAGGAGTCGCTCGGCGCCTTGTCGATCACGCTCGGCCCCGACGATCTCGCGGCGATCGAGCGGGCGATCCCGGCGGATGCCGCGGCGGGCACCCGCTACGACGCGCACCACATGGGGACGCTCGACAGCGAGCGGTGAGGTCCGGTGCCGCGGGGGCGCGGGGGCGCCTACTTGCGGCGCTTGATCACGTCCTGTACGGCGTTGATGATGGGGTTGTACCAGTAGTTCCGGAACTCCATCCCGCCCGGCGCCTTGCAGATCCGCTCGGCGGAGAGCATGTCCCGCGAGGCCACGTCGAAGAACACGGGCCACACACACGCCTCGTCCTGCCCCTTGGCGAGGCGCTCCACGACGATCCCGAAGCCCGTCCCGCTGGTGGAGATCAACGTCCACCCGCGGACGAGCGCCGCCACGTCGGGCTCGGTCAGCCGGGCGGCGTCCTTGCCGAGCGCCTCGGGTCGGAACCAATTCGACGCGCGCGGGGCGGTCTGCCCGTCGGGCTCGGGGAGCTCGGCCACGAGATCGACCACGAGGTCCTTCTCCATCCGCTTCATCAGGTCGCCGAGGAACATCGCGTTCCAATCGACGGTGAGTTGGGACCACACGTCGCCCGGCGTGGCGTAGCGCCCGATCCGGTCGGACAACCCCCCGCCGGGGCCCCAGAACACCCGCGCCTCGGGGTCGGAGAACGTGTCGGGGACGTACATCTCGGCGCGGCTGTAATCGAGCCCCGCCCACACGATCGTGGCGCCGGGCGTGAGCCGGTCGTCGACCGGATCGGCGAGCGTGGGCGGGACCAGGGCGAACAGGAACATGTGCGACCTCGAGGGGGCACCCCCTATCGTGCCATCAGGGCGCCGCCTCGATCTCCAGCAGGTAGCGCGTGAGATCCGCGGCCTCGGTCAGCACGATCCCGTGCGCAACCAATGCCTCCTCCACGGTCCCTGCCCGCCCGTCGTGCAGGTAGGGCGCGGTCGCGAACAACCCGCGCAGGCTCGGCGTCCGCAGCCCGGTGAGGGGCACGCCGTCGCGACCGCCGGAGGTCTCGAGGAGCGTCCCCACGTCGTGGAGGATCGGCGTGCCGTCCTCGTTCCAGCCCGCGTCGGTCGCCTCGGGGCCGACGTGGCAGGTTTCGCACCCCTCTGCCACGAAAATGGCGCGCCCGCGTTCACCGGACTCGGTCGCCGTGCCGTCCGCCTCGCGCCAGGGGGAGCGGGGCACGTCCGCGGCGAAGCTCCCGACGTAGGCGGCGAGCGCGTCGAGCTCCGGGGACAGGCCCGCCTTGGGCTCCCCGAGCGGATCCTCGCAGGTGGCGTAGTCGGCGTCGGACAGGAACCCGGCGCCGGCCTGGTGCGCGCGGATGGCGTTCTCGAAGTCCTGCACCTCGTCGAAGTTGGCGCTCCAATGGAGCGGCCCCGCCGCGGGCATCGCGAAGAGCGCCTGGGTGTCGCGGAGGCCCTCGCCGCGGTCGGTGAAGTCCCAGGTGCGGGCGTCCTGGCTGCCGTCGGGGTGGCAGCTGGCGCAGGACACGTACGCGTCGGTGCTCATGCGGGGATCGCCCGCGCCGTGGAACACGCGCGCGCCCAGGAGCAGCTCGGCGGAGAGGGGCTCGTCCACGAGGAGCGGGATCCGGGCGAGCTCGACCTCTCCGTTGATGCCACCCAGATCGTAGGCAACCAACTCCCGGTCGATGGACGCGAGCACCCAGGCGGTCTCGCCGTCGGTCACGAGCCCGTCCAACCCCACGCCCACCTCCTGGAAACCGCCCAGGCGGGTGAGCGAGAACGGATCGAGCACATCCACCACGCCCGCGCCGGAGTGGGCGACCAGGAGCCGATCGCCGAGGGGGGTGAACGCGACGGCGCCGACGACGTCGCGGTTGTCGAACAGGGCGCGCCCGAGCGCCTCGCCGGTGGTCGCGTCGAGGAGCCGCAAGGACGACCGCGTGGACGTTTCGTGCGTGAGCGGCAGCCCGTCCCGTTGCAGGCCGCGGTCCATGTTGGACTTGGCGCCCGCGATGACCACGGCGCGCCCGTCGGGGCGGATCGCCACGGCGCCGAGCAGGGTGGGGAGCCCGCGCGCGTCGGTGTCGGAGTCGGGGCCCGGATCGGGGGCGAGCGACCACTCGACGACGCTGCCCGCCTCGAACCGGGTGGTGACGCCGCCCGTCGAGGGCGACCGGAACCGGGCCGCGAACAGCACGTCGTCGGTCGCGGCCACGCCCCGCGGGTCCGGGAGCTCGCCGACCTGCTCGGTCTCGCCGCCCGTCCGCAGGTGGACGAGCTCGCCCGTCCCCGCGAGCGCCACGTACGCGCCGCCGCCCCGGGGATCGACGGCGATGCCCATGGGACGGGCGCCCCAGCGCTGCGGCACCTCGGCGATGCGCGTGCGGCTCGTCGTGTCCCAGAACTGCACGGCGTCGTCCCGGCAGGCCACCGCGAGCTGGCCCTGCGCCGCGCTCACCGCGACGGGATGGCCGCAGACAGCGAGCCGATCGATCACCACGTTGTTCTCGACGACCACGACCAGGTCGGCGTCGGGGACCGCGGCGTACACTACGCCGTCGGCGAGGGCGAGCCGCCCGCTGCTCGTCGGCGGCGTCGCGAGCGGCTCGTGCACGACCACCACCGTGGCGCTGGCGGTGTCGGAGCGACCGTCCGACGCGGTGGCCGTCAGCCGGAGCGTGTACCGCCCCGGCTCGGCGTAGACGTGCTCGCCCCCCGCGCCCTCGCCGGTACCGCCGTCGCCGAAGTCCCAGGTGAACGTGTCACCCGCGCTCCCCAACGAGCTGAACACCACGTCCACCCCGACGAACACGACGAACTCGCCACCCAACTGCGCGCTGGGCGCGGCGACCACGTCGGGCGTGGCCTTGGGCGGGTCTACGCACGCGAGGAGGGCGAGGAGCGCGATCACCACGGGATCTCCGCCACGTCGGCGCCGGTGGCGAACACGAAGCGCAGGGTGGCCTCCGTCGGGTTGCCGCTCACGTCCGCGATGCCGCCGGCCGGCACCTCCACGACGTAGGTGGTGTCGGTGTCGAAGGGGGCGTCGGGCACGAAGTTCACGAGGCTCTCCTGGCCGTAGAAGCGGCCGGGGACGGCGGCGCCGTCGGCCCGCCACACGCGGAGGGAGCCGGCGTGGACGCTGCGGGGCTCGATCTGCTCGTCGAAGGAGAGGCCGACGCGGCCCGAGGTCGGCACCCACGTCGCGCCGTCCGCGGGGCTGGTCAGCTCCGCCGTGGGCCCGCGCGCGTCGGGCTCGGTGGCCCAGGGGAACACCTGCGTCGCGAGGCCGGGATCACCGCCCTCGTCCACGCTCGCGACCGCCACGTTGCCGATGGGCGTGAGCGTGTCGAAGTCACCCCGCATGTCGATCCGGGCGATCTCCGTCGGCGCCGCCGGGTCGGTGAAGTCGTAGCGGGCCCCGTAGTTGGACTCGCCCTGGAACAACACGTCGTGATGGCGAAAGACGTAGCCTCCGTCGCCCTCGGGCGCGAAGGCCGCCCCCACGCGCACCGGCGCCGTCGGATCGATCAGGTCGTATACGATCGGCCCGCCGCCCTCCGTCTTGCGGGCGAAGAACGCGTAGCGTCCGCCCACGTTGGCGAAGTAGTACGGCCGCGCCCGCCCGTCCTCGTCCTCGGGCTCCCAATCGGCCAGCAGCTGCCAATTCGACGGATCGCCGATGTCCCACAACATCGTCCGTGTCAGGCCCGCGGAGGACGCCAGCGCGAGGTTCCCGATGACATGAAAACTCCCGGCCATGAACGCCGTCTCGGTCCACTGGGAGAGGATCACCGGCGCGGAAAGATCACGCACGTCGACCGCGAACACCCCGAGGAACCCGGCGCTCACGTACAAGATGTCGCCCTGCCAGAACGTGGAGAGCGCGACACGGAAATACGCGTCCGGGTAGTGGTAGCCGGGCAGCTCGAGGTCGGAGAGCCAAACGGGCGCGGTGGGATCCGTCAGGTCCCAGAACCCGATCCCGCCGCGGTCGCCGTCGTGATGCGCGTCCACCGCAAGGATCGTGCGCCCACCCACGTCCGCGATGGCGAGCGTGTGGCTCTCGCGCATCAGCTCGCTGTACGCCTCGCCGACCTTCACCGGCGCGCACGGGTCGGAGAAGTCGAACAGGCTCACCCCGCCGCCGCCGTCCTCGGGCGCCCACGGGAGCACCAGCCATCCGTCGTACATGCCCACGAGGTTGTGGTGCTCGGCGTCCTCGGGCCCCCCGGTGAGCGCGGCGCACGGCTGATCGAGGGCCGCCGCGTCGAAGCTGGCGACGGGGCCGCCGGGGCCGGCGAGCACGTAGTCGTCGGGGGCGGGGAACACGTGGGGTTCGACCGGCACGGCGGGCGGCTCGGTGCAGGCGAGGACGAGGACGAGGAGCATGGTGAGGCCCGCGGGGAGCGCAGCTTAGGGTTGGCTTCGAGCCGATGTCCAGCACTTGGGGCGACGAGGCTGTCCCCTACGTCGGCATGCGCGAGGGACACGGAGGGCGCGGGGCCGCGCCAGCGGCTCCGCGGTTCGGCGCCGCCCACGCGGAGCGGGGGCGCGCGCCAACCGAGCGCGCAGCGCGAGCCTGGAGTGGCCCGGCCCCGGCGTCCGCGCCGGGGACGCGCCCGCAGTCGGGCTCACCAGGCCGTCGCGTCGTCCCAGGGGATGTCGAAGCCGGGGACGACCCAGGCGTCCATCGACTCCGTGTCGGGTTCGGGATCCCAGAAGAGCAGGTCTTCGCGGCCGTCTCCCGTGATGTCGCTGCACGCGCCGTAGGAACCACACCACCAGTCGGTGTCTGGGAAGCGCAGGCGCCGATCTGGGAGCGGATCTCCGGGCGCGGGGATGGTGCCGCCCCGGATGACCGATCGCTCGTTGTAGCCGCTGAGCAGCAGCTCGGACACGCCGTCGCCGTCGAGGTCGGCGGCATGGAGCGCGTCCACGCTGGTGTCGTCGACGGGGGACACCCAGCTGCCGTGGGCGTCGGCGGCGTCGTAGCCCTCGACGAGCAGGTTCGCGGCGGAGAAGATCCACGCGGCGGTCTCGCCGGTGTCGTGGCCCCCGTACGCGGAGAGCCCCACCTCGCCGTAGCCATCGCCGTCCCAGTCCCCGAGCGGCTCGCCGAAGGACTTGCCTTCGAAGCTCTCCTCGCGCGACCCCAACGCAATATCCTCCACGTGCGCGCCGCAGAGGGCGCGGGCGTCGGCGCCGGAGACGATCCAAGTCTCCTGCTCCACCGTGAACCCCAGCTCCGGCAGCCCGTCGCCATCGCCGTCCCCGAGCACGCCCGCGGCCCCCGCTGTCGACACCACACCGCCGTTTCGATGTTGGATGTCACACGAGGCCGCCCAGTCGCCGCCGAAATAAATCGTGTAGTACACCTCCGTCACGACCTCGAGACCATCTCCATGACCGTCGTTGGCGGCGCCGATGTCTGCGGCGCCGTCGCCATCCACGTCGACGCCGGTCCAGACGCTGCTCCACAGCCCGTTGTGGAGGACCTCCACTTCGATGGCCGCGCTCGCGGTGGTGACGCCCGCGCCGAGTGGCCCCAAGAGGTGCGCGATCGAGCCCTGGTAGGCGGTCCCCATCAGGGAGAGATCGTCGGCGCCGTCGCCATCGACGTCGCCGGTGTCGAGAAGGGTGGCGAACGTGGTCAGGTCGTAGACGGCCGCGTAGGCCTCGGCGGGGTCACCTGACCAGGACGAAGTTGGGAGTGCGCCCCCGGGGTACACCAGCAGGGTGTTGTGCGCGCGGCCGTCGATGCGCTCCCGGTACACCAGCTCCACGTCGCCAATGCCGTCGCCGGTGAGGTCGCCCACGCCGGCGATCGCGATGATCGGGGCCCCGTCCAGCAGCTGAACGCCGGTCCGAGCGAAGTCGACGAGCTCTCCGCACACGCCGACCGCCAGCGGGTCGCCGTCGCAGTCCTGATCGACGTCGTCGCAGGCCTCGGGGGCGCCGGGGAACACGTCTGGATTCGTGTCATCGCAGTCGTCGCCGCCGTGTTCGATGGCGTTGAAGCCGTCGGCGTCGGCGTCGGGCGAGGTGTCGGTGTCGGTGTCGGTGTCGGGCGAGGTATCGGTGTCGGTGTCCGCGGAGGTGTCGGTGTCGATGTCCGCGGAGGTGTCGGTGTCGATGTCCGCGGAATCGTGGGTCTCCGCGGTGTCGGGCGCCGAGGTGTCACCATCGCCCGCGGTGTCGGGGGACGGGCCGGGCGGACCGCTGCAGGCGAGGAGTGCGAGGAGCATGCCGACAGAGTAGTCGGGGCGCGAAGGATCCGCATCGCCATTTCCTTCTTTGTCGGCTCGCAACCAGCTGCTCGAAGTTGCGGCGCCCGGCCGACCGTGCGCCTACGCAAACGATCATGGGCCGCCCGAGCGCGCCGGTGCAGCCTGTCGGATTGGGGCAGGAGATCCGTGTCGACATCGGGGGGCTCGACGGTGCCTGATGGACACACCCGAACACATCACTCGTTATGCGGACATATTTTGGCTCATACCCTCAATTCCACCCTTCCGCCCGAGACGCTGCCGGTTAGGTGACCGTATGTTCGCCGGCAGTGTCATTGCGCAGGGTTCGTTCCCGCCGTTCGTGGGCGGAGGCATCCCGCGCCTGCTCACGTCCGCCTGGGCGGAGCGCGACGCCATCCGCTCCCGGCTCCGCGTGCTCGCGACTGCCACGCCCGCGCTGGATCTCCGGCTGGCGCGCGTGCTGGCCTGGCTCCGCGCCCAGGATCTTGCGCCGCTCGGCTATCCAGGGTGGCTGGCCTTCACGCGGGAACACGTGGGATGGGGAGAGGCGTGGATCCGGAGCCTGGTGCGGCTCGTCCGGAGCGGGTTGGGAGAGGTGCTGCGGGCGGCCTGCGAGGGGCGCGTGCCGCTCCCGGTGGCGGTGACCGCGCCGTCGACATGTGCGCCCACCGATCAGGCGGCCTGGGTCGCCGCGGCCGAGGTGGGCGCGCAGCCGAAACGCAGCCGCCCGCCCTCGGGCGCATCCTTCACCATCGAGCCCGACCAGGCGGACAGCCTGCGGATCTGGCACGCACGGCAAAAGGCCCGGCTGCTCGAGGGGCTTCCCCTCACCGACCGGGAGGCGGACGAGCGGATGCTCGCCTGGTGGCGCGCGGATCGGCCGGAGGAGCTGATCGCACGCGCGCTGGCACCCGCCCCGGCTCCGCCTGCGGCGCCTGGAGACGGCGCGCCGGAGTGGTCGTTCGCCGACCCGGCGGACCCCCTGGTGGGGCCCTGGCGCACGCCGACCGGTCTCGCGGACGCGATGGAGCTGCTCGCCGCGGTCCAGGCGGCACGGCGTGGCCGCGTGATCGAGCTCGGGCGCCTCTACGAACAGGTGGTGCGCCAGGGGTGGTACCGGTGCTGGGGCTTCCGGAACCTGGACTCGTTTTGCAAGACCATCATGCAGCGCTCGGCGCGCAGCCTCCAGCGGGACCGGGAGTTGGGCTGTGCGCTTCGTCGCCTTCCTGCGCTCCAGGATTCCAAGTTGTCGCTCGCACGCGTCTCGGCCGTCGGCCGGGTGGCGAACGAGGACGACGTGGAGCGGTGGCTCGCCGTGGCCGAGCGCACCCCCGTCATCGAGCTGGAGCGCGCCGTGCAGCACGTGGAAGCGGGGGCCGACGGCGACGGGCTGCTCGACGCCTACGAGGCCGTGATGGCATCAACGACAGGTTCTGTCGGTCTCGCGGCCATCCAGGCGCCCGTGCCGCCCCGGCCCACCGATCGGGTCCATCCCGACCTCCCCCAGGCCGCGCGGTGGCTGCTCGCGGTCCAACTTCCTCCCCAGCGCGGGTTCGGGCGGGTCAAGGAGCGGGACCGTTTCGTGTGCGCCAACCCCGAATGCCGCCGCCGCGCGCTGCGGAACCACGCCCACCACCTCCGGTTCCGCCAGGACGGAGGCGATGACACGTTGGAGAACGGCGCGTGCGTCTGCCCCAGCTGTCACCTCCGGCTGATCCACGCGGGACACGTGATGGTGGAGATGGTGGGGACCACGTTGGTTTGGACGTTTCCGGGGCGCGTGGTGACTGTCGTGGGGACGTGAGCCGAAGGGCCGCATAGACCCCAAACCCGATGTCCCGCGTCCTCCTCGTCCCGGCCCCCGGCATCCCCGTCCGGGGCCCGTCCGGCGCGTCGGCCCACGTCCGCGGGATCGCCCAGGCCCTCCGCCCCACCGCCATCGTCGCCGCCCGCGCCCACGACCACCGCGGCACCTTCGGCGAAGTAGACGCCCCCATCCTCGCGACCGGCGTCCCCGGCTGGCCCGCCTGGCTCGACCACTACCGCGAATACACCGAGGTCTGGACCTCCCGCCGCGTCGCCCGCGCCGCCGCCGCCCTCGCCCCCACCCTCCTCTGGGAGCGCCACTCCCTGTTCTCCGACGCCGGCTGGAAGCTCCACGCCGCCACCGCCGCCCCCTGGATCCTCGAGGTGAACGCCCCCCCGGTCGCCGAGCGCCTCCGCTACGAGACCATCCGCCAGCGCCGCTGGGCCGAGTCCTGGGAGCGCGACGTGCTCACCGCCGCCCCGCGCGTCCTGGCCGTCAGCGCCTGGCTCGCCGACTGGCTCCGAAGCCTCGGCTGTCGCGACGTGCGCCACGTCCCCAACGGCGTGGCCCCCTACCAGGGCGATCGGGACGCCACCCGCCGCGCCCTCGGCCTCGAACACGCGCACGTCATCGGCTTTCTCGGCAGCATGAAGCCCTGGCACGGCGTCGAGCGCCTCCCCGCGCTCCTCGACGCCCTCCCGCACGCCGTCGGCCTGCTCGTCGGCGACGGCCCCGTCCGCGTCGAGCACCCCCGCCTCCTCCGTACAGGCCACGTCTCCGAGGCCCGCGTGGCCGACCTCGTCGCCGCCATGGACGTGGGCCTCGCCCCCTACGGCCCCGACGCCCCCCCCTGGTTCTGCCCCCTCAAGATCCTCGCCTACCGCGCCCAGGGCACCCCCGTGGTCGCCACCGACCTCGGCGACGCCCGCCTCCTCGTCGGCACGGCAGGAACGATCGTCGCCCCCACCGACCCCCTCGTCGACGCCGTGCGCGCCTGGCAGGGCCGGCGCACCACCCCCTGGATCCGCACCTGGGACGACGTGGTCGCCGAGGGCCTCGCCGAGGGCCTCGCCGACCCGCCGGCCGACCCGCCCGCCGACGCGCCCACACGCGCCGCGCCCTTACCCGGCACGCCCGCGATCGGAGCCGCGGGTTAGCTACGGGGATGCTCCTCGTTCTCCTGATGGGCTGCTCCGTCTACGACAAGCTCTTCGATCTGCTCGAAGAGCCTCCGGAATCCCCGTGCGCGACCCGCGCGGCGTGGTGGGAGGACGTGGATGGGGACGGCGCCGGGAACCCCGCCGAGGTGTGGGTGAGCTGCGACCAGCCGGCCGGCTGGGTGGCGGTCGCGGGCGATTGCGACGATGCGGACGCCACCGTCACCGCCTGCGGAGACACCGGCCCCACCGACACCGCCGACACCGCAGACACCTCCACCCCCCCTGCCATGTGACCCGGCACGACCCCGTGGATGAGAGCCCCCGCCCCACCCCGCCCCACGCCTGGCCCCTCGTGGACGCCACCGCTCCCGAGTCGTTCCGCTCGGGCATGCTCCCCTCGTTCGGCGCCCCCTTCTTCCTGCTCGGCCTGCCGCTCTTCTTCCGCACCCTCCGCATGGAGGATCACTCCGCCGAGCGCATCCGCCGTGCCGCCGAGCGTGGCCCCGTCGTCTACGTCCTCCACACACGCTCCGTGGTCGACTGGCTCGCGCTCAACCGCGTCCTGGTCGCCCACGGCCTGCCGCTCCCGGTGTTCACCAACGGCGTCGAGTCCACGTTCTGGATGCCGCTCGCCGACCAGTGGCGCGCGCTGACCCGCCGCTTCCGCGGCGAGACCCCCGCGTTCGACCCGATGAGCAGCGGCTGGCTGGCCGACTGCATCGCGAGCGGCCGCCCCACGTGCCTGTTCCTCCAGCCCCAGCGCGATCTGGTCGATCTCGTCGTCAAGCGGGACGAACCCGACCCCATCGCCGCCCTGCTCGAGGCCCAGGCCCGCACCGACCGCCCCGTCCAGGTCATCCCGATCGTCGTCATCGCCAACCGCTCGCCCGAGCCTGCCCAGCGCGAGGTCGGCAGCTTCCTCATCGGCCTCGAGGACATCCCGGGCTCGCTCGGCAAGCTCGCCGCGATCGCCACCCAGGGCACCGCGCTGGTCCAGGCCGGCGAGGCGATCCCGCTCGCCGACTACGTCGCCCGCTACCAGGACGAACCGCACGCGCGCCGCCTCAAGATGCTCCGCCTCGCGCTCCGCCGCTGGCTCTACCGCGAGGCCCGCGTCGTCCGCGGCCCCCGCGCCCGCCCCTACGGCCACGTGCGCCGCGTCGTCCTCTCGAGCCGCGAGCTGACCGAGCTGGTCCCGCGCGAGTCCGCCGCCACCGGCCGCTCCCCCGACAAGATCCGGGCCGAGATCGCCAAACAATACGACAAGATCGCCGCCAGCTTCAGCTTCCCCATGGTCCGGCTCTCCGCCGCCATGTGCAAGCTCATCTGGTACCGCATCTTCTCCGGCATCGACGTGCGCGAGGAGGATCTCGACCGCATCCGCGAGGCCCTCCGCAAGGGCACGCCCATCCTCGTGCCCTGCCACCGCTCCCACCTCGACTACCTGCTGATCTCCAGCCTGCTGTTCGAGCGCGACATCGTCATCCCGCACATCGTCGCGGGCGACAACCTCTCGTTCTGGCCGCTCGGCGCCGTCTTCCGGCGGTGCGGCGCGTTCTTCATCCGCCGCTCCTTCTCGGGCGATCGCGTGTTTCCCGTCGTGTTCGCGCGCTACCTCAAGGAGCTCGTGCACATGGAGGTGCCGGTCGAGTTCTTCATCGAGGGCGGGCGCTCACGCACCGGCAAGCTCCTGCCCCCCAAGGTGGGCGTGTTCGGCATGCTGATGGATGCCGCCGCGTCCGTCACCCGCGCCGACCGCGAGGTCAGCTTCCTCCCCATCTACATCGGCTACGAGCAGATCGCGGAGGAGCGCGCGTACGCCCGCGAGCTGTCGGGCGCGCACAAGGAGAAGGAGAGCGTGCAGCAGGTGGTCAAGGCCACCGGCGTGCTCAAGAACCGGTACGGCAAGGTGTACCTGCGGGTCGGCGAGGCCCTCACCGCGCGCGAGATCGCCGCCGGCGACGACTGGGCGAAGCTCTCCAAGGACCGCCGCCACGAGCTCCTCCTCGCCGGCGGCGAGCGCCTCCTCCACCGCATCAACACCGAGGCCGTCGCGCTCCCCACCGCGATCGTGGCCCTCGCCATCCTCTCGCACGCCCGCCGCGGCCTCCGCCACGCGGAGCTCAAGGCCCGCGTCGAGCGGCTCCGCGCCTTCCTCGCCGCCGCCAATGTGCAGGAGGGCGGCGGCATGAGCCACGTGGACGGCATCATCGACGAGGCCCTCGGCCGCTTCGTGGGCGGCCGCATGCTGACGGGGCTGGAGGAGGAGCACGGCCGTGTCTACTCGATCGTGCCGGAGCGCCGCGTCACGTTGGAGTACTACAAGAACACCGTGCTGCACGCGTTCGCGCCGGCGGCCTTCTACGCCGGGGCCGTGCGCGCCCTCGGCACCACGACCGGCTCCACCGACCAGGTCGATCGCGCCGCCGTCTCCCGCCTCTTCCGCCTCCAGCAGTTCCTCCTGCGGTACGAGTTCGTGCTCGACCCCGACGCGAACGAGGACACGCTCGAGGCCCGCGCGATCGTCGGCCTCACCGCTTACGGTGCGCTCGCCACCACGGACGGCGTGCTCTCCGTGGCCGATCGCGGCCGCGTCGGCGAGATCGCCAACCTCGTCGCCAACTTCCTCGAGTCGTACCTGCTCGTCCTGCGCGCCGCGCGGAACGCCAAGGGCCCCATCGCCGCGAAGGACCTCTCGCGCGACGCGCTCACCTTCGGCAAGACCCTGCTCGCGGTCGACGAGATCACCCGCCCCGAGGCGCTCAACCTCGTGAACCTCGAGAACGCCGTGCGCGCCTTCGCCGAGGACGGCGTGCTCCGCCGCCTCGCGGACGGCCGGCTCGAGCTCGTGCCCGACCTCGCCACCCCCTACGCCGAGTCCCTCGGGCAGCTCCTCGGCGTCGACCTGGCCACCGGTTCGTGAGCGGCGTCGACGATCTGTTCGCCCCCGAGGCGCCGCCTCCCGCGCCTCCGCCCGACCGCCTCCGTCGCATCAGCCTGCTGCTCGGCGTCGCCCTCCCGCTCAACCTGCTCGGCTTCCTCTGCTTCACCGGCGTGCCGGGCGCGGTGATGGCGCTCGTCGGCTGGCAACTGGCCGACGAAGAGGTCGCCCGCGTCGAGAGCGGCGCCCTCCCCGAGCAAGCGCGCCCCCGCGCCCAACGCCTGCGCTCGTTCGCGTTCGTGCAGATGTTGATCGCGCTGTTCTCGCTGCTCCTCCAGATCGTGCTGTTCGGCTACGGCTTCTACGATGAGCTGCTCAACGTCGTCCTGGGGTTCACGGGCGTCCTCCCGCCGGCGCCTCCGACCCCCTGAACGCGGATTCGCTGACTCGACACCTGGGGGCGCCCCCGGCCGAGCCGGGGTCGGCACCTTCCGGGCTCGCCCCAAGGGGCTCGGTCGGACCGCGCGCGGCGCACGGTCCGGACCGGCCGCGCCCGAGCGCGCGTCCGCCCTCCAGTCGCCTCGCCCACTCCGCGACGACCCCGACGGCAAACTCTGTCGCTCGGAGTCTGGCCCTACGGCGTGAGCCCCACCCGCCGCCGCGCCTCCACGCAGCTCTGCCCACCCGCGGGAAAGTCCCGGCACGTGCGCGGCCGGTCGGCGTAGACGACGCAGTGGTAGTCCCCGGCCCCGGAATCCCCGGCGCCTCCCGCAAGGCACGCGCACCGCGGCCCGCGCCGGGTCACCTCGAGCCGCCCGTCGTCTTTCATGTTCACACGGTCGGGGTGCAGGCGCACGAACGGGTCGCGCGGGCCCACCTCGACGCTGTGGTAGGCCTCGCGGCAGCAGGCGCCGCAGGTCAGGCAGTCGACCGCGGGGGTGAACGCGGGGCACGCGGGCCAGCGCACGTCCACCGGCTCGGCGCGGTGCCGCCGGCAGCGGTCCACCGCCTTCCCGCGCCCCCCCACGAAGTGCCACACACAGCCGACGCACCGCTCCCCGGCAGCGCCGTCGGGCCCCGGTGCCGGCCACAGCGGATTGAGCTCGGGGACGGGGGTGTCGCGCCAGGAGGAGGGCATCGCGGGCGGCCCCTATCCTGGCCGCCCGTCGAACGCGCCGCGCTATCCTGGCCCCGCATGGCCTCTCCCGACACGAGCCGAACGCAGAGCCTCGCCGGCGCGCCCGCTCCCGAGGCCGGCGCGCACGCTCTCCAGGCCGGCGCTGCGCACCCCGACGCGCCCGCCCCCGTCGACGCCACCCTCGTCCCCGACAGCTGGAGCACCCGCGCCGCCAGCCACACGATCCGCCGCACGCCCGCGACGCCCGGCGTGCCGGGAGGCGACGGCTCTCCCTCCGAGGCCCATGCCGCCGAGCTCCTCGCGGCCGAGCTCTTCGCCACCCGCGCCGCGCCCTGGGCCAACGAGCTCGAGCTGGTCGGGCCGCTGGGCGAGGGCGGCATGGGCGTGGTGCGGCTCGCCCGGCAGGTGCTCCTCGGGCGCGAGGTCGCTGTCAAGTCCGCGCACCCCGACGCGCCGGCGCGACGAGCCAGCCGCAGCCTCCTCCAGGAGGCGTGGGCCGCGGCCACGCTGGAGCACCCCAACGTCGTCCCGGTCTACCTGCTCGTCGCGGACGACCAGGGCCAGCCCCACGTCGTCATGCGCCGGATCGAGGGCCGCACGTGGGGCGAGCTCATCGAGCGGCCAGAGGACGTGCAGGCCTCCTTCGGCGCCCGCGACCTGCTCGGCTGGCACCTCGGCGTCCTGATGCAGGTGTGCAACGCGGTCCACTTCGCCCACAGCCGCGGCGTGCTCCACCGTGATCTCAAGCCCGACAACGTCATGGTGGGCGCGTTCGGCGAGGTGTACGTGCTCGACTGGGGCCTCGCCGTGCGCCTCCGCGAGGGCGGCCCGCCGCGGCTCGCCCTGGCCGCCGACGAGCTCTACGTCGTCGGCACGCCGCGGTACATGGCGCCCGAGATGGCCGCGGCCGACGGCCCCCGCCTCTCCGAGCGCACCGACGTGTACCTGCTCGGGGGGATGCTGCTCACCGTGCTCACCGGCCGCGGCCCGCACCCGGGGGAGACCGCCGCCGAGACCCTCGCGAACATCCCGTCGTTCGCGCCCGCGCTCCCGCCCGACGTGCCCCGGCGCCTCGCCCAGGTGGTCTGCACCGCGATGGCGACCGATCCAGACGACCGGTTCCCGACCGCCGAGGCCCTGCGCCTCGAATTGCAGGGCTTCCTGGAGGAGCGCAGCGCCGACGGCCTCGCCGCGGAGGCCGCGATCGAGCTCGCCGCCCTCGAAGCCGCGTTGGCCGGCACGCCCCCCGATCGCCAGCAGACCTACCGCCACTTCGAGGCCTGTCGGTTCGGCTTCCGCCAGGCCCAACGCGCGTGGCCCGGGCACGGCGACAGCACCGCCGGCTCCCGACGCGCCCTGCTCGCGATGATCGGCTACGAGCTCGACCAGGGCGACGCCCGCGCGGCCTCGGTCCACCTCGCGGAGCTCCCCGATCCGCCCGCCGGGCTGGCCGCGCGCGTGGCCGCCGCCGAGCTCGCCCAGTCCAGCGCCGCCACCGATCTGGCCCGCCTCCGGGCCGACATCGACCCCTCGCTCGGCGGCCGCACCCGCATCTTCGTGTTCACCGTCGTGATGCTGTTCTGGACGGCACTCCCCCTGGTGGCCTGGGGCCTCGACCGCCCCCTCACCCACGACGGCCTGCTCTTCTCCCACGGCCTGATGATCGGCGTCGTGGGGCCGATGGTCGTGTGGGCGCGCGACTCGTTGGGCCGCACCGGGCTCAACCGTCGGGTGGCGCAGATGCTCCTGACCGTACAGGTGGCGCTCGTCGTGGGCGACATCGCGGGTCGGCTCATCGGCATGACCCCGCTGCAGGTCCTCATCTTCGACCAGGTGCTCTTCGCCACGGTCGCCGCGCTGGTCGCCGAGAGCCAGGTGCGCATCGCGCGCCTCCCTACCCTCGGCTACCTCGTCGCGCTGGTGGTCACGATCCTCGACCACCGGCTCATCTTCCCGGCGATCGCGGCGTGCAACCTGCTCGTGCTCGTCGTCACCTTCGCCATGTGGTACCCCACCCAGCGCGGCCAGCTGCTCCGGCACCCGAACAAGCCGCCCCGGCGCCGCACACGCCGCTGATCGACGGCGCGCCGCACCACCCGCGTGGTCGGCCTCGCGTGGACGAACCCCTTCTCCGCCCGACGTTCTCCGCGGCCCGCCAGCGGCGCCCCCCCGTACGATGCAGGCCCCGTGCGGATTTCGTTTGGACGCGTGCTCGGCTGCATCTACGCTGGCGCACCCCAACTGGAGTCTTCATGACCGCTCGCTCCCCCCTCTGGCTCGCCCTGTTCGTCCTCACCGGCTGCGGCGGCGCCGCCGGAAACTGCTCGGTCGTCCAGAACGACGACGGCTCTGCCACCGTGGAGTGCCCGGACGGCACCTCCGCCACGCTCACCGGCGGCGAGGCCGGCACCGACGGGGCCGCCGGCACGGACGGAACGAACGGCACGAACGGCACCGACGGCACGGACGGCACCGCCGGCACCGCCGCCCTCCTCCGCATCGACGAGGAGGCGCCCGGCGAGAGCTGCGCCAACGGCGGCGTCGCGATCCACGCCGGCCTGGACGACGACGCCGACGGCGCCTTGTCCGACCTCGAGATCGACTCGACCGCCTACCTGTGCAACGGCACCGACGGCACCGACGGCTCCGACGGCACCGACGGCACCGACGGCTCCGACGGCACGGGCGCGCTGGTTCGTATCGAGGCGCTCGCCGCCGGCGACGAGTGCGCCGAGGGCGGCGTCGTGATCTACGCCGGCGTCGACACGGACGCCGACGCCTGGCTCGACGAGAGCGAGGTCACCGACACCGCGTACCTGTGCGGGGGCGAGCTGGCCGTCTCGACGAGCACCGTCGAGTTCCCCAGCTCGTCGTCCACGATTCCGCGCGGGTCGCTCGGCGGCTCCGGCACCTTCTACATCGCCGGCGACTCCGTCACCCAGACCTTCACGGGCACGGGCCTCACCAGCGTGACCGAGCTGGATTTGGCGTTCGACATGTACGACGCCACCAGCACGTCGTGCTCGGTCGGCACCCTGAGCTGGGACGTGTCCGTCAACGACACGACGGTCGGCTCCTACAGCATCGAAGGAGGCCTGTCGCTCGGCGACTTCGCGGTCGAGGAGCTCTACACGTTCCCCGCGATCGCGGGCACCGGCGTCGACGGCGACAGCTACGAGCTCACCATCGCCGCGACCACCACGGTCTGCGGTGGCGGCGGCTCCTGGAACTGGTACCCCGGCGGCACCGCGATCCTCGGCCGCTGATCCTCGGCCGCAGTCAACGCCGATCGCTCGGCTCAGACCTGCCGCAACCCCGGCGCCTCGCGCCCCATGGCCGTGACGTACTCGTCGTACGAGCCCTGGTAGACGCGCGGCGCCACCCCCGGCGACAGCTCGACCACCCGCGTGGCGAGCGCGCGCAGGAAGGCGCGATCGTGGCTCACGAAGACGATGGTGCCGTCGTAATCGGAGAGTGACCGCACCAGCGCGCGCTTGGTCGTGAGATCCAGGTGGTTGGTGGGCTCGTCGAGCACGAGCAGGTTGGGCGCGTCGTAGAGCATCTTCGCGAGCGCGAGGCGAGCCTTCTCGCCGCCGGAGAGCACGGAGATGGGCTTGTCCACGTCGTCCCCGGAGAAGCCGAACGCGCCCGCGAGGCCGCGGATCACGGCCTGGCCCGCGCGCGGGGCGTGGGCGTCGAGCTCCTCGAGCACCGAGCGATCGCCCGAGAGCTGCTCCATGTTGTGTTGGGCGAAGTACCCGAGCGACACCGACGCGCCGATGGTGACCGCGCCCGCCTCGGGGCTCACGGCGCCCGCCATCATCTTGAGCAGCGTCGTCTTGCCCGCGCCGTTCTCGCCCATGATCGCCCAGCGCTCGCCGCGGCGGACGAGCAGGTCGAGCTTGTCGTGCACCGTGCGCGTGCCGTAGCGCTTGGTCACGCCCTTGAGCGAGATCACGTCGTTGCCGCTGCGCTCGGGCCGCCGGAACTGGAACGTGCGCTCGACCATCCGCTTGGGCGGCTCGATGCGCTCGATCTTGTCCAGCTTCTTCGCGCGGCTCTGCACGGCCGAGGCCTTGCTGGGCTGGGCCCGGAAGCGCGTGATGAAGCGCAGGTCCTTCGCGAGCATCGCCTGCTGCTTGTCGAACTCGGCCTCGCGCTGCGCCGCGTCGAGCGCGCGGGCCCGCTCGTAGGCGTCGTAGTCGCCGGTGTAGGTGCGGATCTTGCCGCCGTCGATCTCGATCACCTTGCGCACGACCCGGTTCATCACGTCGCGGTCGTGGCACGTCATCAACACGGCGCCGCTGTACTCGCGGAGCCACCCCTCCAGCCACACGATCGACTCGATGTCGAGGTAGTTGGTCGGCTCGTCGAGCAGCAGCAGCTCGGGGCGAGCCAGCAGCATCCGGGCCAGCTGCACGCGCATGCGCCAGCCGCCGGAGAGCGCGCCGACGTTGCCCTCCACCTCTTCGGCCGTAAAACCGAGCCCCGCGAGGATCGCGCGGGCGCGGGCCTCCAGATCGTAGCCGCCGCCCTCCTGGTAGCGCGCCTGCACCTCGCCGTAGCGCTCCAGCACGCGGTCGTAGTCGTCGGCCTCGTAGTCGTCGAGGCGCTTCTCGAGCGCGGCCAGCTCGTCGCCGAGGGCCGCCACGGTGCCGGCGCCCGCGATCGTCTCCGCGAGCACGCTGGCATCGCGCCAGTCGGCGAAGTCCTGGCGGAAGTACCCGAGCGTGAGGCGCTTGGGGCGCTCCACGTTGCCCTCGTCGGGGCGCTCCTCGCCCAGGATCAGGCGGAAGATGGTCGTCTTGCCCGATCCGTTCGGCCCGACGAGCCCCACCTTCTCGCCCGGGTTGATCTTGAGCGACGCGTCGAGGAACAGCACCTGGCTGCCGTATTGCATCGTGACGTTGACCAGCTCGACCATGCCGACTCCCGCCCGGCCCGTTGTCTTCCCGACCCGGGGCGCGGGGCGGGTAACCCGGCTTCGGACTCCGGGGGCAGCGGGTGGTGCGGCCCGGCGTGAACGGCGCCTGCGCTACACTCCCGGTTCCCACGGTGCTTCCTGCTCCTCTTCGTCGTCCTCGCCGCCTGCCACCCCGCGGCCGAGCGCACCGCGTCGCCCGGCTCGGCCTCCCGCGAGACCGACGTGCCCGGCGACACCGCGCCGCGCGACTCGGCCGACACCGCGCCGCGCGACTCGGCCGACACGGCTCCGATCGACACGGCTCCGATCGACACCGGCACGTCCTGCCAGCCGCTCGACTGCGGCGAGCTCGGCGCCACGTGCGGCGCGGTCGACGACGGCTGCGGGACCTCGATCACGTGCGGCGACTGCGGCCCCTGGGAGTCGTGCGGCGCGGCCAACGTCTGCGAGCGCGCCGCGTGCGTGCCCGACGAGGCGACCGGGACCGAAGGAGGCGGGCGCTGCGAGTCCCTGGCCGAGGCGTGGACCGCGCGGGGGATCAACGTCGGCTATTACCCGTACCGCGTGCTCCGTGACACGTACCAATACTCCGGCGACTACGGCGGGAGCGGCGTCGCGACCTTCGAGCCCGGCGGGGCCACGAGCGGGGTGATCCTGCAGGTCATCCCGGCGGGATCGTTCGTCGGGCTCTCGTCGACCGGGCCCTACTACGAGGCGTGCTCCACGGCGACGTGCGGCGACGAGGACGAGCAGGCGTGCTCCGCGTCCACGCCGCCGCTGCGCGAGGGGATCGCCGGGTTCTACTGGGGGTACGCCTACTCGGGCGCCAGCCACATGCAGGGCTGGATCTACGCCGATCCGCTCGACCTCGCCTATGCCGGGGCCGATCCCGACCACCCCTGTGCCACCGGCCCTGCCGCCGCCGACTACGAGGTGTCCGAGGCGTGTGGCGCCGCCACCACCTGCGCGGGGACCAACCGAACGTGCGGGGATGCCAATCCGTGCAGCGAGGGGAGCGACGATTGCGGGCGCGAGGCCTGTGGCGCCGAGAGCGGTGGGGCGCTGACGCCGTCGGCGCACCGTGGAACCGTCACCCTGCCCGCCTCCGCCGTCGCGTGCAGCGAGCGCACGCCGCCCGACAGCCGTGTCCTCTGTTTGCCGAACGGGAGCGAAACCGACTTCTTCTTCGTCTACCCCTTCGGCGCCTACGTGTATTGGGCGCAGAACAGCACGACCAAACACTGGCTCCACTATGGTGACAGGGTGCAATCGTATTTCCACACCCGCGATGCCCAGGGCGTCCTGTGGGACTTCGTCGAGGTGCTCGACTCGGGCGCGCCCGTGCTCACGCCCGCGAGCGACGGCGCTGGAGACGATTGTACCGCGGCCACCCCCGAAGACTGCACGCCCTGCCGCGATGGCGGCACCTGCGGATGGATCCAGGACGTCTTCATCCAATGACCGCCCCGAAGGGGGTTATCGTCGTGCTCCGCCGTTCGTGACCGCCTCGAGGTGCCCGTGTCCAAGTCTCTCGCCCCGCGTGGCTCCGCTGGCCCCGCCGCCGCGCGCGCCCCCGCGCCCGCCGGCCGCGCCCCCACGGGTGCCGGCCGCCGCCAGGACCAGCTCGGCAACGCCGAGGTCGCCGCACGCGGGCTCGGCTCCGAGAAGCCGGGCTCGGAGAAGTCAGGCTCTGAGAAGCCGGGCTCCGACAAGCCCGGCGCCCGCGAGCGGTTCCCGTACCAACACGAGATGGAGGCGAGCTTCGGCGAGGACTTCTCCACGGTCGACATCGTGTTCGGCGCCGCCGCCGCGATGGCCGACCTCGGCGCCGAGGCGGCCGCGGAGGGCGAGCGCATCCAGTTCGCGGATGCGAACCCCGACAAGGAGATCGTCGCGCACGAGCTCGCCCACGTGGTCCAGCGCCGCCACAGCGGGGTCAGCGGCGCGACCGGGGGAAGCGGCGACGCGGGCGTGAGCCGCCCCGAGGACGCGGCGGAGCGGGAGGCGAGCCGCGTCGGCAAGGAGGCCGCGGCGGGCAAGGCGGTCGCCCCCCGGGCGCCCACGTCCGCGGGCACCATGCGCTTCACACCGGCGAAGCAGGACAAGTACAACGACGCGAGCGTCGACAACAACGGCAAGGACGAGGGGAAGGACCTCCGCATGCGCCCCGGTGTCGTCCTCGACGGGGAGGACACGTTCCAGACCACCGCGATCACCCCGCTGTACTTCGGCAACGGGAAGCAGCGCACCGAGCTCCCGAGCGGCACGAAGGTGTGCATCAACCCCGCCGACCCGCGCAAGCTGAACGGCGAGACCTGCCTGCTCGTGTGGGCGGGCAGCGTGGGGGCGGGCTGGGCGCACGCGGGCGACATCGAGCACGGCTACGAGCTCGTACGCAAGATCAAGAAGAGCGACCGGTACCAGGACTGGCAGCCCTCCTCCGCCAACAAGGGCGAGGACACGACGACCTTCGTGTTCAAGACCGACGGCCCGACCACCACCGCGGGCCTCCGCGGTGATCCCGCCGACCGCGTGTTCCCCGACCAGACGAAGAGCGCCAACACGGTGGCCCATCACCTCCTGCGCGAGGGCAAGTCGGAGGGGAAGGAGGACGACTACTACAACGTGTTCATGAACCTCCCCCAGAAGAACGGGGCCGCCGTCGCCCATGATGTCGCCCAGCCGGGCGAGGAGTTCCACGTCCCCAAGCAGGGCGGGAGCTTCCTGAAGCGGCGCGTCGAGACGTTCGACAAGGGCAGCGACAAGAGCAAGGACGCGGTCACGTTCGTGTTCGGGTACGTCGAGGGGAAGGCGGCGCGGCGCGGGTGGGTCGTCTACGACTGCCTGGAGCGCAAGCAGCCGTAGGCGCCTGTAAGGAACCGGCGCCACCCCCGTTTGTCCGGTACTCTCCCGGCCGCATGCTCTTCCGTTCTCTTCCGCTGCTCGTCCTGCTCGCCGCGTCGCCGGGCGTGTACGCCTCCGAGGTGGACCCCCGTGCGGACGACCCGGGTGCGGCCGACCCCGACGCAGTCGAGCCCGCGCCGCTCTCCTGGGGCGCCACGGACGCCACCTACCGGATCACCATCCCCCCCGAGGGCCCGCTCCGCGTCGAGCTCGAGTGGGTGTTCTCGGCGGTCGCCCCCGCGTGGATGGACGTGCCGCTCGCCGGCTCCGCGCTCGTGGTCGACACGGTCACCGGCCCCGCCACCGCCACCGCCTACGGCCTGCGCGCCCTGCTCTCCCCGCGGCTCCTCCAGAACGGCCGCTCGTCGCGCGCCACCATCGCCGTCACCGGCACGATCGACCCCTCCCGCCCCGGCGCCGCCTCGCTCGCCGTGTACCCGGCCGCCCGCCAGCGCGTCATCATCGACGCCCCCGGCCTCGACGTCACCGTGGCCGGCGCGACCGACGGCTGGCTCGCCGCCTCCGACCGTCTCGCGCTCACGTGGAAGCCCCACGTGGCCGCCGTCCCCACCACCCTGGCGCCGCTCGTGACCGCCGAGGCCTCCACCGCCGTGTGGGCCGAGCCCGGCGCGCTCCTCACCCGCGCCGCCGTGCGCTGGCGCGTGGTCCGCGGCGAGGTGTCCCGCTTCGAGCTCGACGTCACCGGCCTCGAAGAGGTCGAGGTCGAGGGCCCCAACCTCGCCCGCGCCGTCCGCGAGGGCGATCGCATGGTGCTCACCCCGCGCGCCCCGGTCCGCGGCACCTTCGCGGTCGACGTGCGCGCCCGCCGCGCCCTCACCGCGGACGTGGTCACCTCCGGCGCCGAGCTCTCCGCGCCCGCGCCCCGCCCGATCGCCGCCCGCGTCGAGCGCTACTGGACCGTCGGCCGCGCCGAGGACGGCGAGCTCGTGCCCATCGGCGGCCCGCGCGCCGTGCCCGCCCGCACCCTCCCGGAATGGGCACGTGGCCTCTCCGACACGCCCCCCGAGAGCTTCTGGCAAGGCGACGCGCCGCTGCGCCTGCGCCTCGCCCGGTTCTCGCCGATGATGGGCCCGGACACGGTGATCGAGCGCGCCGAGCTCGTCGTCGCCACCGCCGCCGAGGGCCGCGCGCTCATCCGCACCACCTGGCACACGCGCAACGAGCGTCGTCAGTACCTGCACGTTCGTCCCCCGCCCGGCCTCCGCCCGATGACCGCGCGTGTCTCCGGCGAGCCCGTGACCGTCCTCTCCGACGGCGCGGGCGGCGTGTACGTGCCGCTGGAGAAGTCGGTCGAGACCCTCCAGGGGCTCCTCACCTTTCCGGTCGAGCTGACCTGGATCGCGGAGGGTGACGCCTGGGACCGCAAGGGCGAGCGCACGCTGCTCCTCCCGTCCGTGGACGCGCCCATCCAGGCCGCCGACTGGGAGGTGTACCTGCCGCGCGGGTGGACCGCCCCGGGGCAGTCCAGCGTCGCGACCGCGGCGCCGCCGCCCGTGGTCACCGAGGCCGACGAGGCGCTCCAGCAGGCCGTGATCGCCTACAAGAGCAACGACTTCGCCAGCTCCCAGGGCTTCCTCGAGGTCGCGCGCGCCAGCGGCAGCACCAGCGCCAACGTCGGCCGCCTCCAGTCCAACCTCGACGTGCTGCTCGGCAAGGACGGAAACGGCGAGAAGGCGAACGACGAGGGCGTCGAGGACGGCGCCTCCCGCCGCGTGCGCGAGCTCGCGAACGCCAAGACGGTCACGATGCAGGTCGAGCAGGAGAAGGCCGTCGACAAGGCGCGTTGGGCCTACAACAGCGGCGACATCGAGGAGGCCGAGCGCTACCTCGAGGAGGTCATCGCCTACGCCGACGACATCGGCATGACCGAGCAGAAGGAGTCGGCCGAGCAGTCGGGCAAGAAGGAGGAGGCGACCAAGCTCCTTTCCGAGGTCGTCGCGATGAAGAAGCGCAAGTCGGCGAGCGCGTCGTCCAGCTCGTCCCCCGGCGCGTCCTCGAGCCCGCCGGAAGGTGGCGAGGTGACGACGAAGATGCCGGTCGTCGGCGGGTTCGCCGCGTCCGCGCCCCCTCCCGACGCGCCCAAGCCTGTCATCACCTCCACGACCACGTCCACGCCGGCGCCCGCGACGGGGGAGAACGCCTACGTGATCGACGGCCTCGACATCGCCGAGGAGGAGCCTGCGCCCCCCGCGCCGCCCGAGCCCGTCCAGCAGTTCGACCGTGAGTTCCTCCAACAAGTCCCGGCCAGCCGCTCGTACCAGTCCGTCGTCCAGGCGGTGCCGGGTGTCACCGTGACCGCGGCCAAGAGCAGCGCGGCGCGCGGCGGGAAGGGCCAGCGCCAGGAGGCTGTGTCCGACCGGAAAGACGGCAAGTCCGCCAGGCCCGCCAAACCCGCCCCGGCCCGGGACATCGACCAGGACTCCCTCGCTGACGAGCAGGACGGCGAAGACGAGTACGACAAGGACCTCCGCGCCGACGTCCCCGATCAAGCCCCCGAACAGGACTCTCCCGCGCCGCCCGAAGAGCGCGCCGCCCTCGACGTGAAGGCCGCCCCCCTCACGCTCGCCATGCCGCTCGGCGGAGAGGTGATCCGCTCGACCGCCGCGCTCCTGCCGGCGAACGCCCACCCCACGCTCACGCTTCCGTACCGAACCACCTCCCGCGACATCGCCGTCCGCAAAACCGCTCCCGGAGCCGCCCGATGATCCCCCTGCTCCTCGCCCTTCTGGCCCCCGCCTTCGCCGCCCCCGGCCTGAACATCCCCGGCGGCGAGGTCACGCTCCCCTGGAACGATTTCCAGGCGCTCTACCAGAAGGGCCTCGCCCCCGAGAAGCCCCCCGAGAAGGCCCCGCTCGACTACACGCTCGACCGCGCCGCCTACAGCGGCCGCCTGGTCGGCAAGGGCGATGACGCCTACGGCCTGTTCCGCCTCACCATCCGCGGCAACGTGCACAAGGACAAGGGCTGGGCGACCATCCCGCTCCTCTCCACCAACGCGGCGCTGCGCACGGCGCGCGTGGACGGCAAGGACGCCGCCATCTTCCTGCGCGACGGTTTCTACACGCTCATCACCGACAAGTCGGGCGCGTTCACCGCCGAGCTCGAGTTCTCCGCCAGCCTGTTCACCGCCGACGGCGAGACCGGCCTGTCCCTCCCCATGGTCCCGACCGGCGCCACGGAGGTCACCTTCACCGTCGAGGGCGAGGAGGCGGTCGACTTCGAGATCGCCGGCGCCAAGGGCCAGACCGCCCTGTCGAACGGCAAGACCCGCAGCGTCACCGCTGCCGTGATGAGCTGGGGCTCGCTCGCGATCTCCTGGAAACGCGCCCTGCCCGCCGAGTCGGTCGAGGCCGCCAAGCTGGCGCGCGTCTACGCCGAGACCAACGTGCTCATCGGCGTGAGCGAGGGCGTGATGCAGGGCACCGCGCGGGTGAACTACACCGTGCTCCACAAGGGCATCGACACGTTGCGCGTCCAGCTCCCGCGCGACGTGACGGTGCTCGACGTGCAGGGCGCCGGCATCCGCGAGTGGACCCAGGGCCGGGTCGAGTCCCTCAAGCAGGCGCCGCCGGCCAACGACGTCATCACCGTCAAGCTAAACTACGAGGCCCTCGGCGCCTACCTCCTCTCCATCGACTACGAGCGCCCGCTCACCGGGAACGCGAGCCTGCCGATGCCGAAGGTGCTCGACGTGGCCCGCGAGAAGACCTGGATCGGCGTCGACGCCCGGAGCGCGCTCGAGCTCGTCTCCGGCGAGGCCACCGGCGCCGTGCCGGTCGACGTCCGCGAGCTCCCCGCCTCCCTGGTGGGCCAGACCGACTACCCCGTGCTCCTCGCCTGGAAGGCGCGCGGCGGCGACGTGTCCATCCCCCTCGAGGTGAAGAGCCACCCCGACGTGGACATGCTGGTCACCCTCGTGGACACCGCGGTCGCCGACACCCTCGTCACCCCCGACGGCCGCCGCATGACGCGCGTGCGCTACGGCGTCCGCAACAACCGCCGCCAGTTCCTGCGCCTCGCCCTGCCCGAGGGCGCGGAGGTGTGGAGCGCGTCGGTGGCCGGGCGCGGCGTGAAGGTGGCGGCGGGTGAGGGCGGCGGCGTGCTCATCCCCCTGGTGCGCTCGGACGCCTCCGGCGGCGCGCTCACCGGCTTTCTGGTCGAGGTCATCTACGTCGAGAACGGCGCCCCCCTCGCCGACGGCCGCGGCGAGCTGCGCGTCGACCTGCCCCGCGCGGATGCGCCCACGAGCCAGCTCCAGTGGACGGTGTACTTCCCCCAGGACGCCAAGGTCCAGAAGAAGGACCACGAGGGCACCGTGCGGCAGGTGCCCTACTTCTCCAGCGCGCCCCAGCTCCCGAGCGACGCCACGGTCAGCGCCCAGGCCCAGGGCAACGTGCAACGCGCCGCGGCGAAGCAGGACATCGCCGGCGCGCTCGGGCAGGGCGTCGAGCCGGTGCGCGTCGAGCTCCCGCTCGCGGGGCAGGTCCACACCTACGAGAAGATGCTCGTCCTCGACGAGCCGCTCTGGGTGAGCTTCGGGTACGTCCGCCGCGAACGTTGACCCGCCATCAACGTTGACAATAGCGCGGGTTGTGAACCTCGGTCGGGCCCGATACACGGGTCCGCCCCCGAGGTTCCTCCGTGCGTGTCCGCTCCCTCCTGGCAGGCGTCGTGTTCGCCGCCGCCCTCCCCCTCGGCCTCGCGCTCACGACGCCCGTGCTCGCCGCCACGCCGCCGGCTCCCACGGCCCCCGCCGCGCCCGCCGCGCAGGCCCAGGCCGCCCCCGAGCTCCCGGTCGAGCGCTACGTGCTCTCCAACGGGCTCGAGGTGCTGCTTTCCCGTGACACCAAGGTGCCGCTCGTGGCGGTCAACCTCTGGTACCACGTGGGCGCCAAGAACGAGGTGCCCGGCCGCTCCGGCTTCGCGCACCTGTTCGAGCACATCATGTTCCAGGGCAGCCGCAACGTCGCGGAGGACACGTTCTTCCAGTACCTCGAGGCCGCCGGCGCCCCGTTGGTGAACGGCACGACCGACTTCGACCGCACCAACTACTTCGAGACCGTGCCCTCCAACCAGCTCGAGCTCGCGCTCTGGTTGGAAGCGGACCGCATGGGGTTCCTGCTCGACACGCTCACCCAGGAGCGCCTCGACAACCAGAAGGCGGTCGTGCGCAAGGAGCGCCAGCAGAGCACGGAGAACGTGCCCTACGGCGTGGCCGAGGAGCGCTTCTTTCAGCTCCTGTTCCCCGCGCCGCACCCCTACAACGGCGTGGTCATCGGCTCCCACAAGGATCTCGAGGCCGCCACCCTCGCGGACGTGAAGGGCTTCTTCAAGACCTTCTACACGCCCAACAACGCCACGATCGCGATCGTCGGGGACTACGATCCCGCCACGATCAAGCCGCTGGTGGAGAAGTACTTCGGCACCCTCCCCGCCAGCGCCGAGCCCCCCGCGCTCGCGGTCAAGACGGAGCCGATCACGGCCGAGCGCCGCACCGCGCTGACCGACGAGGTCGAGCTCCCCAAGGTGTACTTCGGTTGGGTCACGCCTACCGCGTTCTCCCCGGGGGACGCCGAGCTCGCCATCGCCAGCTCCGTGTTGGCCGAGGGCAAGTCGAGCCGGCTCTACACCGAGCTCGTCGCCAACCAGCAGATCGCCCAGTCGGTCAACGCCTACCAATACCCGCTGACCCTCGGCTCGGTGTTCGCCGTCGAGATCCTCGGCAAGCCGGGCCAGTCGCCCGAGGCGCTGGAGAAGGCCGCGTGGACCGTCATCGAGGGCCTCCGCGCCGCGCCCCCGTCGCAAGACGAGATCTCGCGCGCCCTGCGCACCTGGCAGGCCGACACGCTGCGTGGGCTCGAGAGCCTGGGCGGCTTCGGCGGCAAGGCCGACGTGCTCAACTACTACAACCACCACCTGGGTGATCCCGCGTGGTTGCCGAAGGACTTCACCCGCATGCAAGCGGTCACCCCGGCCACCCTGCAGAAGGTGTTCGCCGAGCAGATCAAGTCCGACAACCGCGTGGTGGTCCACGTCACGCCCGTGCCCGCCGCCGCGGCGAACGGAGGTGTCAAGTGAAGCGTCTGATCAGCCTCGTGCTCCTCGCGGGCCTCCTCTCCCCGGCCGCCCTCGCCGCCAAGAAGCCCAAGAAGCCCAAGAAGGGCGATCCCGCCCCGGTCGAGGTCGTGGCCCCCGCGCCCGATCCGGAGGCGTGGCGTGCCCAGGCCCCGGCGCCCGGCCCCGAAGGCGCCTGGGTGCCCCCCACCGCGCAGACGTTCACCCTCAAGAACGGCGTGCCCGTCTACCTCGTGCAGAACCCGGGCCTGCCCCTGGTCAGCGTCAACGTGCTCATGATGGTGGGCCGCGAAGCCAACCCGGCCGGCAAGGGCGGCCTCGCGGCGCTCACCGCGAACCTGCTCGACGAGGGCACCACCACCAAGTCGGGCTCCCAGCTCGCGGCCGAGGCCGCCATGCTCGGCGCCAAGCTCTCCGTGGGCCAGGGCGACGAGGCCGGGTGGGTCTCGGTCGACGCGCTCACCGGCGCCGCCCTCGCGCCCACGCTCGATCTGCTCGCGGACGTGGCGCTGCGGCCCAAGTTCTCCGACAGCGAGTTCAAGCGCGTCAAGACGGAAACGTTGACCGCCATCCAGAGCCAACGCGCCGAGCCGCGCGACGTGGTGCGCCGCGTGTTCTCCTCCCAACTGTTCGGCGGCGCCCACGCGTACGGCGTCCCGTCGATCGGCAGCGAGGCCTCTGTCGGCGCCATCGCGTCGGCTGACGTGAAGAAGTTCTACGGCACCTGGTGGCACGCCAAGAACGCGGCGATCGTCGTCGCGGGCGCGGTCACCCAGGCCGAGCTGCAGCCGCTCCTCGAGGCCCGCTTCGGCGGCTGGAAGGCCGGCAAGTCCACGCGCGCCAGCGTCCCGGCGCCCGCGCCGCTCGCCAAGACACGGGTGGTGTTCGTCGAGCAGCCCGGCGCCGTCCAGGCGGTCATCCGCCTCGGCACGGTCGGCCCCAACCGCACCTCGCCCGACTTCATGGCCGCGAACACCGCGGGCACGCTGCTGGCGGGCATGTTCTCCTCCCGCGTGAACATGAACCTGCGCGAGGAGAAGGGCTGGAGCTACGGCGCGTTCGGCGGCTTCTCGGAGACCAGGGACCACGGCACGTTCACCGTCGGCACCTCCGTCCAGGCCGACAAGACCGCGCCCGCCGTGACCGAGCTGCTCAAGGAGCTCGGCGCCGCCGCGACCAAGACCCCCGGCGAGGCCGAGCTCAAGTCCGCCAAGGACTACCTGGTCAAGTCGCTGGCCGGCAACTTCGAGACCAACTCCGCCACCGCCACGTCGTTCGTGGCCGCGCCGGTGTACGGCCTCGGGGCCGACTTCTGGACGAAGTACCCGGCCCAACTCAACGCGGTCGACGGTGTCCAGGCCGAGGCGATGGGCAAGCGCTACTTCGATCCAGGCAAGCAGCTCGTCGTGGTGGTCGGCCCGCGCACCCTCGAGGTCCCGGTCGAGGGCGGCGCGCCCACCAAGGTAGACGTGGTGGCAGAGCTCAAGGCGCTCGGCCACGAGTTCGTCGACCTGGGGACCAACACCCCGGTGGCGGCCGGCAAGTAGAGCCAGCGGCGTCGCAAGCGTCTCGGCGCGACCCCGGCGCGGCGCCGGGGTCGGTCGCCTGCGGGGTCGGCCTTCGGCCTCCGTTGGCGCGGGCGTGACTCCGCTTCGCTCCGCACGCGGCGCCGAACCGCGCGGGCCCGCCCGCGCGCCCTCCGGTGCCCTCGCGCCCCCTGGTTTGGTGGCGGTTGCGGTGGGTGAAAGGGTGGGATCGGTTTCAGTCGGTCCGCGCCGACCCATCGAGTTTGGTACGCACCAACGATCGCGGGCGGGACCGGAGTCGGCGGGGTGTGATGCACTTCGATCGGTCACCCGCCGAGCGGCACGAAGGGCTACCTGCTCGACAGGGGAGTGTCGGTGATCGCGCGGTGCCCCCCCGTGAGTTCGGGCCGTCCCACGCGCTGAACTCGGGGGATGGCGTCTCATCCGGCGAGCTCGGCGCGTCCTGAAGGGGGGCCTGTTCGACAGTGGGTTCGGTGGCCGCGAGGCGGGCCACGCATTGGCAGTTTCCCCCTTCCTCGCATGATTCAATCGCCCGAGCAGCCGATCGCCATCGCCTTCGATGTCACCCGAGTAGTGCTCGACCGCGCGGTTGGAGCCGGCCTCTGCACGCATGGCCCAACGACTGGAACCGATCCCACCCGCGTCGGCCGATGACTGAGCCTCTCTCGATTCCGGTCCGCGAGTCGGGATGGGCGCTGGCCGGCGGACTGTCGAGGTACCATCGCCATCAGGACCGCGAGGAGTGCCCCCGGTGTTGCAGCGACGGCGACCCGCTTTATCCGCGTTGAACGCGGACTGTATTATCGGCGTGGTCAACCTGGGGGTCCAACAGGTACGCGGGTCTCGTCCGTGTGGCGGACGAGGTCGGGGGACCTGTCCAACAGGTACCTGGGTTTCGTCCGTGTGGCGGACGAAGTC
>JAZKFH010000044.1:0-3244 GCA_040386535.1 Myxococcota bacterium
AGCGCAGGAAGGGATCGGAGAAGCTGAGGAATGAGCCGAAGTGGCTAAACCTCAGAACTGAACCCCAGCCGCAACCAACTGTCCCGCGGCAGGGGCGCGCAAGGCGGCCGGGCCCGGCCCGGCCGGTCCCGTCCGCCCTCCGCTCGGGGAGGGCGGACGGACCGAGCGCGCAGCGCGAGCCTGGAGCCGACCCGACGGGGGCGTCCGCGCCCCCGGGCCGCCCAGAAGCCCCAGAGCTACTGCCGCTCGACCCGCAGCCCCGTGATCGCGCCCGCCCACTCGTCGGCGAGCGCCTTGACCGACGCGGAGCCCGCCACCGGCAGCTCGGGGAGCGCGAGGGAGGGCGGGGCCTGCACGATGGACACGCCGGCGTTGCGCTCGCCCACGCGGGCCTCGATGGCGACAAAACCGTTCTTGCGGCCCGCGGTGTAGTAGATGCGCGCGATGCCGTCGGCGTTGGTGGTGGTGGTGGCGGGGACGGAGCCGTCGCCGGTGAGGACGCGGATGTCGACGGAGACGTTGGGGACGGGGTAGCCGAACTCGTCTACGGTCGCGACGGTGAGCATGGTGCTGGAGAGGCCGTCCGCGGGGAGGCGCTCGCGGGCGGGCACGACCACGACGCGCGCGAGGGCGTTGCCGGTGGGGGGCGCCGCGACGGACGCGCTCACCTCGACGGGGCCCTTGCCGGTGGGGGTGAACAGCGCGGTGTAGTCGCCGTTCTTGAGGTCCTTGATCTCCGTGAGCTTGGCGCCGTCGGCGGTGAAGGAGAGCGCGCGCGCGGGGAGGAGCGCGCCGTCGGGGCCCGTGACCTTGGCGGTGACGGTGAGGCTGGTGGCGTCCGCGGCGAGCGGCGTGGCGGTGAGCGCGACTTTGGTGGCGCGGACGGGCACGAGCGTGACGGCGCGGGTGTCGGTGTCGAGGGCGCGGTCGGCGAGCTTGACGGTGAGCGTCGTCTTGACGACAGCGTTTCCGTTGGGCGGGGTGTAGGTGGCGACGTAGATGCCGCCGCCCTCGTGGGTGGCCGCGCCGACGGTGCCGGCGGTGGTAGCGAACACGACCTGGGCGCTCTCGTCGGGGCGGCCGTCGGGGGTGACGACCATGGCGCGGACGGGGACGGCGAGGCGCGCGTCGGACGGGATCGACGCCGCGGTGGGGAACAACGCGATGCGACGGGCCTCGGGGATCTTCAGGTCGAGGGGCTCCTCGGACACGGTGCCGTCGGGGAGGATCTGGACGCGCGTGGCCTGGACGACGCCGGGGGGCACGACGATGGAGACCTTGGCGCGGCCCTTGGCGTCCGCGGTGACGGGGCCGAACTCGCGGCCGCCGACCTTGAGGATCACGCGCGCGTTGGGCTTGACGGTGACCGCCTGGTCGACCTTGGTGGTCAGCGGGACCGCGAGGCTGCCGTAGGTGCGCATCGGATCGCCGCTGTCGACGGCGGCGAGCAGTGCGACGCGCGGCGTAGTGGCCGTGGGCGTGGTGTAGAGGCCGTTGAACTGGCCGCCGCCGAGGTTGGTGACGTTCGCGACGGTGCCCGACGAGACGTTGAGCGCGAGCTTGACCGCCGAGACGGCGCCGGGCTCGCCGCCGACGAGCTTGAAGTCGAGGTTGGCGGTCTTGTCGACGCCGAGCGTGAGCTGGGCGGGGTTCGCCACGAGCGAGAGCTGGCGGCTGCGCGAGGGCATGACGGACACGGTCCACGCGCGGGTGAGGGCCTGCTTGTTGGCCAGCTTGCCCTTGAGCTCGATGGTGGCGGTGCCCGGCGCGTCGACCAGCGCGGGCGTGAAGGAGAACCGCCACAATCCGCCGCCAGCGTCGACCAGCTCGCCCACGGTGCCGCCGATGGCGGTGAGCTTGACCTTCATGCCGGTGAGCGGCGCGCCGTCGGCGCCGAGGGCCAACAGGTACAGGTCGGCGGGGGTGCCGCCGTCCGCGAGCAGGTCCGTGGGGCGGAGCAGCTCGATGAGGCCTTGGCCCTCGAAGAGGGTGGCGGTGGCGGCCTGGGCGGAGGGGACCAGGCTTGCGACGGGGACGCCGAAGGGGGCGCTGTCGAGCGGGGCGAGGCCCAGCGCCAGCGCCAGGATTCCGAACGAGAGCGCGAGACGACGGCCGCGACGAGCGAGGGACATGGGCACTCCGGGCCAGAGGGGCTGGATGGTAGTGGGGTGGTGGCGTGGGTGTCAACGCCTGTCTCGGGGGTGGGGGGGCGGCGGCGCGGCGGGGCAGGGTGTCAAGGCCCGGGATGCAGACAGCATCGGCCTTCCGGGCGGATCCGCCCCTGGCGCGCGGCTTGCTATGCGGCTCCCTTCCCGAAGGCCCATGCTGATCGTCCTCCTCGCCTGCGCACGCCACCCCTCGCCGCCGCCGAGCTTCGGCGTCTCGACGCGGCTCCCCGACGGCGCGCCCTTCGACGGCACCTGGGCGTCCTCCGATCCGCGCGGGGCCTGCGCGGTGGAGGGGGTGAGCTTCCTCCGTCATCCCACCGCCGCCGACTGGCCCTACGCCCTCCCGCCGATCCTGACGTGCCGCCAGGGCCACCACGCGGTGACCGTCGCGACCGCGTTCACCCCGCCCGGCACCGCCTACTGGTTCGCGTCCGACGGCACCGGTGTGGACCGCCTACGAGGCGCCGCGGGGCGTGATCAGCGCGGCATGGAGCGCGCGGTGCCTGGGCTGAGCTGCTCCGTCGCGGAGGGAATGTTGGTGTGGGACGTGCGAGCCGAGGTGGCCGCGGGAGGCACGTGCTGGCTGGGGCTGGGGACGGTGAAGGAGCAGCGTGAGGTATTGAGGGGGCGAGGGCTTTGGCGCCGCGGTGGCGCCGTGGTGGCGCCGCGGTGGCGCCGCGGTGGCGCCGTGGTGGCGCCGCGGTGGCGGTCATGCCCCGGTGAGTGCATGCGGCGCGGAGTCATGCCGGGTTGAATGCTCGGATTCAGCTTGCCAGCGCCCGCGCCCCCAGCGAAAACGCCGCTTGGTCCGTGGCGGGCCCGCGTTGCAACCCGCGAAATCGGCGTTCACGGTGGCATGACTCCGATTTAGCGGCGTTCGCGGTGGCATGACGCGGGATCCTGGGGCCCGCACCCGAGGCGGGGCGGCCGGACCGCGCGGACGCGGCCGCCGCGGCGACGGGGCTGCCACCGGCGAGGGGGCGGCGCGGATGGCGCACGGGAGCGCGGGTGGCGCACGGGAGCGCGGCGGGGCGCACGGGGGCGCGGCGGGGCGCACGGGGGCGCGGCGGGGCGCA
>JAZKFH010000044.1:3344-38226 GCA_040386535.1 Myxococcota bacterium
GGCGCGGCGGGGCGCACGGGGGCGCATTGGGGCGCGGCGGGGCGCACGGGGGCGCGGCGGGGCGCACGGGGGCGCGGCGGGGCGCACGGGGGCGCGGCCGAGACCCATGCCCCCGGATTGATTCCCTCGGTGGAACGCATGCTACTTCAGAGGTTCCTTTTGCGCGATGGAGGCCGGGGCGCCTACGGACGAAGCGTCATTTTCGCGGACCCGTCCCGCGCGAGTTCGGCCGGATGGAACCTTTGAGTTGGCTTGGGTAGCGCCCGAGGAACCTCACGGGGGGATGGGTGCCGCGGCGGCGTGGCGGCACCGCGGCGGCACGGTGGAAGCGCGGCGGCGTGGCGGCACGGCGGCGGCACGGTGGAAGCGCGGCACCGCGGCACCGCGGCACCGCGGCACCGCGGCGGCACGGTGTGGCCGCGGCACCGCGGCGCCGCGGCCACACCGCGGCCCGACCGCCGCCACACCGCGGCCTGACCGCCGCCACACCCCGGCCCGACCGCCGCCACACCCCGGCCCGCCCGCCGCCACACCGCCGCGCCGCGCTACGGCACCCGCCGCAACGTGAACCCCCGCTCCAGCGTCGTCTTGGGCGAGAGCGCGCCGAGCGGGTGCTGGGCCGGGCCCGCGGGCTCGGCGACGAGCCAGGTGGCGCCGTCGACGGTCACGGCGCGGTCCGCGCCCCGCGGCGGCAGGCCCAGGACGACGATGGCGTGCTGGTCGAGCGTGACGACGGCCACGGCGAGCCCCGGCGCCGCGGCGCGGAGGAGGGCGGCGTAGAGGGTGGCCTTCTCGTCGCAATCGCCGCGCTGCTCGCGTAGGAGGGCCAGCGGCGGCGCGAAGGTGGCGCGCGTGACGGCCTCGTAGGGGAGCGCCTGCACGAAGGAGAGCGCGCGCTCGGCGTAGGCGCGCAGATCGGCGGCGGCGGGGGCGCCAACGCTGGCGCCGGCGGTCGCGCCGGTCGTCGCCCCGGCGGGCGCGCCGAGCGCCTCGGCAAGCGGACGCACGAGCGCCGCGCTCTCGGCGGCGATGCGCGCGTGGTCGTACTGCACCTGGCCCGGCGCGACCCGCAGCAGACGCCGGTCGGCGAGCACCGCGGCGTACACGCGCTCGCGCTCGGCGGTGGCGGCGGCGAGGGTGCGGGCGACGGCGGCCTCGCTGGTGCCCTCGGCCTCGAGCGTGATCTCGCGCCCGCGCACCGTGACCACGAGCCCCGGCGCCGCGCCCACGGCCCACGCGCGCACCTGCCCGCCGACCTCGGCCAGCATGGCCTTCTGGTCGAAGCGGAGCACCTCCGCCGTCGTGAGCGTACCCGCGGGGAAGGTGGCCGTGACGGCGGCGCCGCCGGGCGTGTAGACGGAGTACACGTCGCCGTCCGGGGGAGGCGCGGGGGCGGGGGGCGCGGCCGCCGCGAGAGCGGCGAGGAGGACGAAGAGGGGCAGGTGAGCTCCGGCGGTCGGAGGGGCGCGGGCCGGCGAGGACACCACCCTCGCACGGTAACGAGGGCGGTACGCCGGGACGGCGCGAAGGGCAGACGCGCGGCGCGGCGCGTTCCTTCACGCGGATCCCGGCGCGCCTCGTCGCGAGGGGGTTCGTGGGGAGGGCGGGGCGGGCCGGCAGGGGTTCCTGCCGCTTGCGCCTCCCCTTGCGCCTGCCCCTTGCGCCTGCCCCTTGCGCCTGCCGTTGCGCCTGCCGCTTGCGCCTGCCGCTTGCGCCTGCCGCTTGCGCCCCCCCGGGCGAGGCATCCCGCCGAGGCCGGCGTCATGCCCCCCTGAATGCCGCTAATTTGGAGTCATGCCCCCCTGAACGCCGGGTTCGTGGGATGCTCCGCGGCGCCGCCACGGACCAAGCGGCACTTTCCGGGCCGCGGTGTCCTCTCGCGGGCGCTCGCGGGCTGAATCCGAGCATTCAACCCGGCATGACTCCGTGCCGCGTGCATTCACCGGGACATGACTCGGACGTGGCTTCCGGGCCCGCGGGCGCCGCTGCGGTGCGGGGGCGTCGGGGGGCCGCCCAGCGCGAGAGCTCGCCCCGCTACAACGTCGGCGGCACCCCACCCTCCACCCGCGGCGGCGGCCCCGCTCGGGGGGCCGGGCACCGCCGCGCGCGCGGTCGCCCAACCAGCCTCTCGGTTCGGGAGGGCCCGGCGCGGAACCGACCGACTATTGGTACCCGCTCGTCACCAGCCACGGGCAATCCGCGAGGCAATAACTCTCGCCCTCGAACACCTCGCACGTAAAGCCGCGCGGGCACTCCTCGTTGGTGGTGCAGGTCGGGTAGCAGAACGCGAGCGACGGGTCGGTGAAGTAGGCGAGGCAGATTTGGCCGTCGCCACAGCTCGAACGTTCGCCGAGGGGGCAGGAGGCGCACCAGTCGTAGCCGCCGTCGTCGCAGGTGCCCGTGGTCGTGTTGCAGAACTCGCCGTACGCGCAATCCGTAGCCGTGTCGGTGCACGGGTTGGTGACACACGTCGAGGTCTCGATGTCACAACTGGAGCCGGCGTGACAGTCGGCGTCCTGCTGGCAGCCCACGTTGCAGGTGTACGCGTCGTCGCAGTAGGAGTCGAGGTCGCACCAGGTGGAGTCGACACACTCGACCGCCGTGCACGTGGCGTCGATGCAGGCGGCGCCGGCTTCACAGTCGCCGTTGCCGACACACTCGCCATCGGCGGGGGCCTCGCCGGAACACGCGAGCAACATTGCCAGGAGGATGGACATCATCGGGCGGCTCCGGGGCAGAAGGCCGCGGCGTCGCCGTTGCCCTGCTCGTACGTGACGACAATCTCGCTCGCCGCGCCCGGCGTGGAGGTCAGGTCGAACACGATGCGGCCCTCCTCCTCGCCTTCGGCGTTGGTGACGAATTGGTAGGCCCACCCGCCGTCCTCGCAGGGCCACGGCACGTCGTCGACCGTGACCTCGATCGTGGCCGCGTTCGGCAGCGACGTGAGCGCGAAGGTGTCCTCCAGCCGCGTGACGGCGTGGGCGAGCTCCTCCATCATCGGCTGCAGGTCCTCGACACAGATGTTGCCGAGCGCGCCGTCGGTCGCGTCGGTCATGCGCATGTAACGGTCGGCCACGTTGGCCTGGGCCTCGACGTTGGTTCCGGCCGGCTCGCACACCATCCAATCCGAGATGACGATGCTCGACACGTTGAACGAGTCACGCAAGTCGCCGCTCTTGAGCGAGAGGAAGAAGTTGAGGTAGTCGTTGATGCCGGCGGGGGAGTCGTCGTCCGAGTCGGACACCACCACGACGGACAGGCTCGCCTCGGGCCGCAGGAAGCCGGCGCTGCTGGTCGAGAGGTAGGGCTCGGACAGGGCGAGGCGCGCGGACTCGAGGCCCGCGGGCTGCGGGTGCCCGCAGATGCCGATCTGGAGCAGGCTCGCGAACTCGGCGGCGGCGTTCGGTGTCTCTGGCGTGACGATGGTGCCCCCGACCAGTTGGCCGCCGAGCGGGACCGCGGCGATCTCCTCCTCGGTGCACGGAATGTCGCGGCGGAACGTCGGATCCCGCACGGTGGTGGTGACCGCGGCGATCTGGTAGTCGAGGTTCACGCTGTCGGGCAGGCTGATGAATTGGCCGAACGACTCGGCCACGCGGGTCTGGTCGTCCTCCATGGACTCGGTGTTGTCGACCACGAGCAGGATGTCCACGGCGGTGGGCGCGTCCTGGGAGAACTTGTCGCTCCCGCGGCGGATCGTGAACGTGGTGTAGTCGGTGCAGGCCGTGGCGAGGCAGGCCGTCGCGAGGAGCACCACCGCGGAGAGGGACGATCTCGTGAGAGAATTCGTGAGGCGCATGTCGTCTCCCGGAGAGGACGCGCTCGCGGAATACAGGATCGCGGGCCCGATCGCAAGGGGGCGGCACACGGGCGACGCTCGGGGGTCACCCGCCCCAGGCGGCCGGATCCTGCTTGTAGAAGCCGGCGAGCTGCTCGTACAGCTCGGGGTGGCGCTCGCGCAGGCGGCGCGGCCGCTCGAAGAACGCCTCGGTCACGACGGCGAAGAACTCGGCGGGGTTGGTGGCGCCGTACGGATCGAGGGTGGTGGGGCGGTCGCGGTGGATCGCGGCCACGAGCGCCTCGTACTCGCGCCCGAGCACGCGCGACCACGCCGTGTACATGCCACGCTCGGGCAGGACCGGGGCCCCGTCGGCGTTGCCGCCGGTCTCGGTGTCGAGCTGGTGGGCGAACTCGTGGAGCACGACGTTGTGCCCGTCGTCGTCGTCGCGAGCGCCGTGGCGGGCGGCGTCCCACGCGAGGATGACGAGGCCACGTTGCCACGACTCGCCGGTGCGGGCCTGGGGCCCCTCGTGCACGAGGCCGTCCTGGTGGCGGCGCCCGTCGGTGACCCAGCCGCTGGGGTACACGAGCACGGTGTCGAGGGTGGGGTACGGGTCGTCAACGTCGCGATGCAGGAGCAGCAGGCACGCCTGCGCGGCGATGGTGACCTTGATCTCGTCGGTGAGCACGAGCCCGCCGGCGCCCTCGAAGTGTTTGTCCGCCAGGAACACGGCCACGTGGCCCTCGAGCTCGCGCCGGTCCTCCGGGGAGAGGCGCCCCACGATCGGCACGCGCTGGTCGATGAGCGCGGCGAACGCGGCGGGGAACGGCTCCGCGCGGAGGCGGGCGCGGCGGCGGGCGGGGAAGAGGGTGAACATGGGGGGATCTTATGATCGGGGCGTGGGTGGCGTCGGGGGAGGCGGAGGGGGGTCTGACCTTACGACTTATCACCTGCCACAGGCGAACGCCGCGAATGGCGGACGGGGGTCTGACCTTACGACTTGTCACTTGCGGGGGGGGGCGCGGCGGGAGGGGCGGCAGGGGCGGAGAGGCGGAGGGGGCGCACCCCGCGCCGAGCCGCGGGTCGCCGTCCTGCGGGCGGGCGGCAGAGCCGCCCGGTCGGTCGGCCGCGGCGGCCGCCCGGACCGCGCCGCGGCGGCGCGCCCTCCGCCCGGCTTGCGCAGGGAGGGTGTTGAACGGGGGCGCCGGGGGCGGGATGTCGGGTGGATGGCTGCGAAGCTCGCGCGGAAGTCTGACGTGCTCCCGTCGCGCGTTGTTGCGAGCGTGACCGTGCCTCCCGCCCGTGGGGCGCGCTTTTTGAGGCCCGGCGCGTGGCCGATCGCGCGCCCGCCGTCCCCGCCGCGGGCCGCTCGCCAGCACCCTACGCCCGCGCCGATGGCGCGCCCGCACCGACCGTGCGGCGCTTCGTCGACGCCGCGATCTCCGGGAGGGCGGGCGCTCGATGACGACCTGCTTGACGAGGTCGTCGTGGAGGTGTCGCCGTCCGGCGGCCTCGCGGCGGCGGGTGTCACGCTGGGGGCGGCGGGACCGTCCGAGGTCGGAGGATGCATGCTCATCCCCGCACTTCAGACGGACATACCGTCCGAGGTCGGAGGGTGCGCGCTCATCCCCCGACCTCGGACGGACATACCGTCCGAGGTCGGAGGATGCATGCTCATCCCTCGACTTCAGACGGACGCGTGTCGTGAGCCAAGAGTGCGTGCGTTGGGGGCGTACCCGTCGCGCGGGCCCGCCGCGTGCACGTGCCCGACATCGGGCACCAGGCACGCACCGGCGGCGCGGGCGGGCCCGCCAGATCTGACATCCCGCAGGTCCTGACCCCATCCGCATGCCGGAACTCGCCAACCCACCGGAATCACTACCGAAGGTTTGACGTTCCGCTGGTCCTGACCCCCTCCCGGATGCCCGCACACGCGCCCGCCCCCGGCAGCCCCGCTCCGCAGCGGCCGCGCGTCCGCGCGCGGTCCGTCTGCCCAGCTCCCGGGTCGGATCCGCTCCCGACCTCAGCGGGTCAGAACTGCCGAACCAACGACAGCCGCCCGTCGTACAGGCGCCGGATGTCGTCGATGCCGTAGCGGAGCATGACCATGCGGTCGAACCCCATGCCGAACGCGTAGGCCTGCCACTCGGCGGGGTCGTGGCCGCACGCGCGCAACACGTTGGGGTGCACCAGGCCGCCGGGGATGAGCTCGATCCAGCCCGACTGTTTGCACACGCCGCAGCCGTTGCCACCGCAGAAGACGCAGCTCACGTCGAGGTCCAGGCCGGGCTCGACGAAGGGGTAGAACGCGGGGCGGAAGCGTGTCTTGAGGCCGCGGCCGATGACCTTCTCGACCAGCGTCTCGAGCGTGTGCTTGAGGTGGGCGACGGACACGTGGCGGTCGACCAGCAGGCCCTCGACCTGGTGGAAGCTGGCGTGGTGCGTGGCGTCGATCGTCTCGTTGCGGAACACGCGGCCCGGCGCGAGGATGCGCAGCGGGGGCGTGCGCGAGAGCATCGTGCGGATCTGCACCGAGGAGGTGTGCGTGCGGGGGATCTCGCCGCGGTCGGTGTAGAAGGTGTCCCACACGTCGCGCGCGGGGTGGTCCTTCGGGATGTTGAGCGCGTCGAAGTTGTGGAACTCGTCCTCGATGTCGGGGCCGCTCGCCACCTCGAAGCCGAGACCGGTGAAGTGGTCGATGACCTCTTCGAGCAGGAGCGTGATCGGGTGCAGCCGCCCGAGGTGCTTCGCGGGGCCGGGCGCGGTCACGTCGATCCAGCCGGCGTCGATGGACTGGGCCTCGGCGGCCTGCTCCAGCTCCTCCTTGCGCGCGTCGATGCGGGCCTGGGCCTCGGCCTTCAGCGCGTTGACCCGGGCGCCGAAGCCGGCGCGCTCCTCGGGCGCGAGCGCACCGAGCTGCTTGAGCATGCCGGTGATCTCGCCCTTCTTGCCGAGCAGGCGCACGCGCACGTCTTCGAGCGCTACGAGGTCGCCCGCTTCGGCGACGGTGGCCGCGATCCGTTCGGTGTCCATGGCCTAGCCCGCGCTCCCGAGCTCGCGGTCGATGACGGCCTTGAAGCGCTCGTAGGGGAGCGCGCCGTTGAGGAACACGCCGTTCACGAAGAACGCGGGCGTGCCGGTGACGCCGGCCTTGGCGCCATCCTCCATGTCCTTCTTGATCTCGGCTTCCATGGCGGGGTCCTTGCGGCAGGCCTGCCACTTGTCCATGTCGAGCTTGGCCTCGCGCGCCACGCGCTCGAGATCGGCGTCCTCCAGCGCGCGCTGGTTGGTCATGAGCGCGTCGTGGACCTCCCAGTACTTCTCCTGCTTCTCGGCGCAGTTGGCGGCCACCGCCGCGGGGATCGCGCGGTCGTGGAAGCCGAGGGGGAAGTCACGGAAGACGAAGCGGACCTGGCCCGGGTAGTTCTTCTGCACCTGGTCGAGCGACTCGCGCGCGGAGCCGCAGTACGGGCACTGGAACTCGGCGAACTGCACGATGGTGATCTTCGCGTCGACGGGGCCGATCGACGGATCGTCGTCCGTGGAGACGGGGATGCGCGGCAGGTTCGGGTACGGGAGCTGGACGACCACGCCGTACTGCTTGCGCAGGTCCGCCATGTAGACGGCGAAGCGCTCGCCCTGCTTGCGCTGCTTCACGGCGCGCTCGATGTCGGGGCGCACCTCTTCGAGGGTCTTGCCGCGGAGCTTGCGCGCGTTCGCGTCGTACAGCTCCTTGATCTCGGCCTCGGTGGGCGTGGCGGCCTTGTCCTCGACCTCCTTCTTCAGGAGCGCGCCGGGGTCGGCGAGGCCCTGCTTCTTGGCCTCGGCCTCGAGCAGCCGGGTGTTGACCTGGTCGTCCAACGCGGCGGTCTCCGCGTCGTACCGATTGGTCAAGAAGTCGGCCTCGAGCCGGAGCAGGTCCATCGCGATGTCTTTCTTGATGTCCGCGTAGGTCAGGGACCCACCCTCCCAAGCGGCCACGACACCCTCGTCGGGGTTGGCGGCGGGGGCCTGGACAGCGGGGGGCGGCGCACCGGCGCTCACGGCCTTCGGGCCCGCCGAATCGGCGGACTGGCACGCGATCGTCCAGGTGAGGAGGAGGGACACCAACATCGATCCACCGGGGAAGCGCCGCCCCTAACCGGAAACCCGCCACCTCGTCTCGGATCGCGAGACACGTCGCCCGGCGCCCGCGGAGACACGGCGCCCGCGGAGACACAGCGCCACGCCGCGCGGTTGGGTACACTCCGCGCCATGAACGGCGCCGACACCGCACCCACCCACGTGGGGCCCTTCCGTGTCGTCCGCCTGCTCGCCCAGGGCGGCATGTCGGTGGTGTACGAGGTGGCCGACCCGGACGACGGGCGCTCCCTCGCCGCGAAGGTGCTGATGGAGCGCGGGCAGGGCGTGCCGCGCTTCGGCCGCGAGTACCGCGCGCTCACCCGGCTGGACCACCCCAACATCGTGCGCGTGTTCCGCTACGGCATGACCGAGGAGGGGCAGCCCTACCTCGTGATGGAGCTGCTCCACGGCGTGCCGGCGCAGGTGCGCGTCAAGAGCCTGGGCCGCCCGGGCGAGCCGATCCGCACCGGCGAGGCCGCTCGCATCACGATGCGCGTCGCCAAGGCGCTCGAATACATGCACGCCCGCGGCATCGTCCACCGCGACCTGAAGAGCAGCAACGTGATCGTGCTCGGCGACGGGCAGGTCAAGGTGCTCGACTTCGGCACCGCGCGCCTGCTCCACACGCCCGAGGCGCTCACCGATCCGGGCGAGTTCGTCGGCACCTTCCATTACGCGAGCCCCGAGCAGCTCACGGGCAAGGAGGTCGGCCCGCGCAGCGACTTGTACGCGCTCGGGGTGCTGCTCTACCGCATGCTCACGGGGCGCCGCCCCTACGAGTCCGACCACCCGCCCACGCTGGCGCGCATGCACCTCGAGGTGGTGCCGCTCCCGCCGCGGCGCGTGGTGCCGACGCTGCCGGAGGCCCTCTCCGCCCTCACGATGAAGATGCTGGCGAAGCGCCCGGGCGACCGTCCCGAGAACGCCGCTCGCGTCGTGGAGGCGCTCCGCGCGCACCTCCCCACGACGGACACCTCCCCCGCCCCGCTGCCCCTGTTGCGGAACATCGGCCGTGCCTCGCAGCTCCGCGCGATCCACCAGCTCCTCGACGAGCCCGAGCCCGGCGCGGCCCTCCTGTTCACCGGCGCGGAAGGCAGCGGGCGCAGCCGGCTCGTGCGGCTCGCGCTCGAAGAGGCGCAGGTGCGCAACTTCCGCACCTTCGAGGTGCCGTTCGGCTCCCACGCGCGCCCGCTCGTGGCGCTGGCCGAGCAGGTGGTGGCGACCTTCGCGGACGTGGGCGAGCACGCCGCCGTCCGCGCGGCCCAGGCCGTGGCGACCGGCGCGATGGCGCCCGATCCCGCCGTGATCGCGCGCATGCTCGCGGCCCGCGCCGACGCCGACCCGCTGCCGATCGTGCTCGGCGCGCGCGCGATGGAGGACGGCACCCGCGCCGAGGTGGAGTGCCTGCTCTCCGCGCTCGCGATCCTGCACGGCGAGGGCGCGACCGTGATGGCCTTCGCCTCGTGGGCCGAGCGCCCCGTGCCGCGCGTGTGGCCGGGGGCGCGCGCGGTGCCGGTCCCGCCGCTCACCGCCACCGAGGTGGCCGTGCTCGTGAGCCAGTGGCTCGGCGTCGCGTCGGTCTCCCCCGAGCTGGTTCGCCGGCTGCTCACCGCCAGCGGCGGCATGCCCGGGCCGCTCGAGCAGCTGGTCCGCGCGCTCCCGCACGGCCGCGAGCAGCGCGAGGCGCCCTTCTCCGTGCCCGCGAGCGTCCGCGACGCCCTGCTGGTGCGCCTGGAGAGCCTCGCCCGCCTGCACCGTCGCGCCGCGGAGGCCGTCGCGCTCACCGAGGGCGATCTCGAGCTCGCCCAGCTCGCCCACGCCATCGACGAGACCGAGGAGGACACGCGCGGCGCGCTCGACGCCCTCGTGGCCGACCAGCTGCTCGTCGAGCAGGAGGGCCGGTGGAGCTTCCGCGTGGGCGTGGCCGGGGCGCTCGTGCGCGAACGGCTGCGGCCGACGCGGCGCCACGTCTTGTGCCGGCGCATCGCGGACACGGTCGAGGGCGCGACGCCCAGCCCGCGGCTCGCGGCGGTGCTGCTCGACGCCGGGCTGGTCGAGGCCGCTGGCGCCACCGCGGTCGCGTGGGCCACGCCGCTCGTGCGCGCGGGCCTCTACGCCGAGGCCGTGCCGCTCCTGGAGCGGATCGCGGCCGCGCGCGGCAACGCCACCGCGGACTCGCCGCTGTGGCGCCTGTACGCCGAGTGCCTCGCGGAGGTGCGGCCCGAGGGCGGCGCCGCGGACCAGGCCATCGGGCGGGCGCGCGCGCTGGCGGCGCACGTCGGAGACCTCGGCGACACCGATCTGATGGCGGCGCGGCTGGCCCGCGGGCGGGGCGACACCAACGAGGAGCGCGAGATGCTCGTGCGCGCCGTCGAGCGGCTCGGGCGCATGGGGGATCCGGCGCGCGCGGGCGTTGCCGCCGAGCGCCTTGCCGAGCTGGAGCTGCTCGCGGGCGCGCTGGAGTCCGGGTACAAGCAGGCCCTGGTCGCCGTACAGAGCCTGCGCGGGCCCGACGCGCGGCGCGCCGCCGTGGTGCTCGCGACCGCCCAGATCTGGCGCGGCGAGCTCCGCGCCGCCGAGGCCGTGCTCGCCGAGGTCCTCGCCGCACCCGACCTCGACGCCTTGTCCGCGTGGCGCGCGGTGACCGCCCTCGCGAGCGCGTTGCGGCCCCAGGGGCGCTTCTCCGAGGCGCGCGCCCGCATCGAGGCGGCGCTGCCCGTCGCGCGCATCCAGGCGCCCGCGCCGCTGTTCGCGGGGCTCCTGCTCGCGGCCGCCGAGGTCGACGTCGACCTGTTCCGCGTGGGCCAGGCCCGCGAGCGCCTCGCCCAGGCCCTCGACGCCGTGCCCGGGGGCGCCCCCGCCGCCCTCGACGCCGCCGCCGCCGTCCTTGGCGCGCGCCTCGCGGGCCTCGCGGGCGACGTGCCGGGGGCGCTCCGCGTCCTCGAACCGGCGCTGGAGCGCGCGTCGTCGCGCCAGTTCCTCGGGGTGGCCGCCCGCCTGCGCGCCGCGCGGGGGCTCCAGCTGCTCCGCGCCGGCCGGACCACCGCGGGCAACGCCGATCTCGACGCCGCCCGCGACGTGTTGCGCACCGCCGGCGCCCTCCCCGCCCTCGCCGAGATCGCCGTCGGCCGCGCCGAGATCGCCGACGGCACCAACGATCCGATCGAGCTGTTCACCGATGTCGCCGCGTGGATGGAGATGCAGCCCGTGCGCGTCGTGCGTCTCGAGTTCCTGTTGGCCGCCATGCGCCACGCCGAGCGCCTGGAGGACACCCCGCGCGCCGAGGCCTTCCGCCACGAGGCCGAGGCCGTGTTCGGCCAGATCCGCAAGATGCTCGCCGCCGAGGACGACACCAGCTTGGGCGTACACCCGTGGCGGCAGATCCTGCGCTGGGGGTGAGGGGGATACACCGCCGCGATGACGATGCTCCTCGCGCTGGTCCTCTCGTCGGCGCTTCCCGCGGCCGCCGCTCCGCCCCTCCTGCCAGCCCCGTGGCCGGCGGACACCCCGCTCGTCTACACGTTCACGTACGGGATCGGCGGCTTCGTGCTCCAGGGTGAGCGGCCCAGCGCGTCGCAGCAGCTCCCCCCACTGCGCTACACGTGGACCTGCCGCGCCAAGCCGATGAAGAAGTCCGGCCGCCAGGAGATGACCTGCGACGAGCCCGGCCTCGGCACCGTCTGGATGCTGTGGGGCCCTGGGCGCGAGCTGGTCGAGGTCGACATCGACGAGGACGCCTCCGCCCTCGGCGACGACCGCCACCGCCACCGCGTGACCGTCCTCGCCGGCGCCTTGGAGCTCTGGCCCGCGGCGCCCGTGGCCGGAGTCGGGTGGGAGCAGGGCGGCCGCTTCGGCGTGTTGAGGGTGGCACCCGCCACGAGCAACAGCGCCTACACGTTGGCGCACACCGTCAGCCGCGTCGAGGGCGACCGCGTCTTCATCACGAGCACGGGCTCCGGCACGGCGCTCGTGGGCTCCGCGGGCGACACCGGCAGCCGCGTCCAACTCGCGGTGGCGGGCGAGGCCGAGTTCGACACGGCGGCGGGCGTGTTGGTGGAGCGGTCGGTGCGCGTCAACGTGACACAGTTCGTTGGCACCTACGGGACGTTGGGGCACGAGGTGACGGTGACACGGGTGCCGTAGGGTGGGACGCCTTAGGCGGCGGCGTTGGTAGGTGACACGGGCGCGTCCGGCGCGGACGCCGGCCGGCCCCTTCCGGGCTCGGGCTTCGCCCTCGGTCGGCGCGCGGACGCGCCGGACCGGCCGCGGAGCGGCCGCCCTTCAGGGGCCTCGCGCGGGGGGTGTTGGTTGGCGCTGCGACCGTGGTGGCAGCGTGTTTCGGATATCGGTGGGTTATTGGACAGGACGACAGCCTTCGACCGGCCGTCGGTCAGGTTCTCGACATCTCCCGGAATACGGCGCGGAACGCCTGGACGACGACAAGATCCTTGCGCCGCTGAGGCTCTGGAAGTTCGTCATAGGGAACGAGGCAGGGCGAGGTTCTCGCCTCTGCGTCACGCACGGGGCCGAGGCGCCACCCAGATGCGAGGCGCTCACGCATCCAGTTTTCGTGGCTTACGCGCTCGAGGTCCTCCCGGCCCCTATTGAAGGCCCAAAACCGCACCGCGCTGCGTATGGACTCCCGCTGCCACTCGGGCGCCTGTTCCCATTCCTGGCCCGCTTCTCCGAGCGCAAGTACGGAATAGGCGTACCAGGCCGAGTGGCAAGCCGCTGCCAGGATTTCTATAGCTTGTGCGCTCAGCTCCACTCTCGGCCTCACGGCGTTGGGGGAAACTTTGTTCCGACCCAGTAGGCGGCAGCCCCTACAAGCGAAACGACGGTTCCGACTGCGCCGACCGCACCCCAGGCCTGACCGAACGTCAATACCCTAACTACCGAGAGTATGGAGACCGCATCGGCGTTGGCGTTCATCGCTTTCGGCTGTCGATGCTCCTCCACGCGCTTCGTCCAATCGCTAAAGACCCCAAGAAATTCCTGCTTCGTGAGCGATGCTCGGTCGACCTCGCCATCTCCCGTCGGGCATTGTCGCGGCTCGCCACCGCGCCGCAACCAGCCCCTCGGCCTTCGCAAGACTGAACGACCGTCGTCTATACCCCTCGAAGAAGGGCGGTTCGCACACGAAGCGCGTTACGCGGAGGACATGAGCGATGAAGACGAGAGACACCTCCACTCGGCCGGCGCAACGGTCCGACATGGATCTCCGTTCACTCACCTCGATGTGCCCGCCCGACACGTCAACCCAGACCGCGACTTCATCACGAAGTGGGTCCAGCCCTTCTACCTCCAGAACCTTACAGAGGAGTCGGCCCCATTTGTTGAAGCTGTGCGCGGCGTTGCGCCTGAACTGACGGAGGAACTCGTTGCCGAGCTCCTCTCCTACTTCAACTGGCGGCCGCGCATGGTCGGCGCCTACTTCGTCGCAATCAAGCGCTTCGCATCCTTTGAGGACCACATAGGTAAGCTTCTATTGCGAAGCGACGTGTGCGACGCTGGCCGCGGCTACTGCGCTGCCCTGACGCGTCTCAACTCTTCCGCGTCTGTCGAGTACCTCGAGGAGTACTTGAGGTACTATATGTCTCGCGCCGACCTGTGGTTCGACCAGGGGTTCGCGATGGCCGCGGTCGGGTACCTCGATGAGCAGAACAACACGGCGCGGCGGGAAGAACTCGAGCCCCAATGGCAGCGGTTCATCGAGAACAAGCCAACCTGGAGTCTTCGCGGCTACGACGAGAGGTTTCGCGCCACCATGAACACCCTCGAAGCCGCGGCGAGCGCGGCCTGCTAACCCGACTTTGCTTCAGGCGGGACCGCGCCTTGGTAGGCGGATCTCCGGTCGCGTCCTACTGAGGCTGCCCGCATCCAGGCAGCAAACCGGACCGTTCGCCGAAGGTCGGCGCTCCAAACGGAGCGAGGGAACCAGGCGACGGCCGCGCGACCAACTGCGTCGGCTAACCGGACTCGGCGTCGGAAAGGAAGGCAGCATAAGAACGATAGCTTGACCGGTTCTGAAGATACCGACGGTAGGATGCGTAGTGGTACTCGCATCGCGATAAGAGCGTTTGGTGCTTTGCTACATCCTCGGCGAGGAGTCGCCTCCAGTTGTCGAGCCAACGGTCAAGCTCGTCCATCTCAGTCAGGGTAGCGCCGTCCGCACCGTACAGAACACCGGCAGGTAGTTCATGGAGTGTGTAGGCAAACCACCCGGCCAAGGCCTCGACCAACTTCTCCTTCGCACGCGGCACGACAGGAGATGTGGTTGCGGCTGCCCACAAGTCCTCCAGGGCGTCCCCCGCAATCACGGGCGCGAGCGCCTGTGTGCCCCGTGTGTTCGCAATCCGACCGCGCCAGGTCGAGGCCCAGAGTCTCCCGCGGCCGGAACGCGAACGGTACTCCTCTACGACTCGCGGCGCGACTAGTCCGCAGAACAGCGCGTGGGGCACCTCATCGACGCCGTGGTCTACTCCCAAGTCGACGAGGGCGTCTCCGAGAGCGTAGCGGTTAGGCTCTGGGTACCGTTGGACAACTTGTACGATGGCGTCCATCTCCTGGTTGGCTTGCCCGCGACTTCCCCTTGCATAAGCACTAAGAAGGTCATCCACTCGGGGTGCATCTTCCGGTGCAAGGTGTCGTCGGAGTAGCGATAATGCACGGTCCATGCTGCGACCGTATCTCGTCCGCTCATGGGAAACTACGGTGCGATCCGGCAAGGCGAGTTGAAAGGCGCCCCTCCCCACTGAGCGTCAAGCGCGGGGCAAACCTCGCGATCGTGTGACGGTGTGCCCGCGCGCGCGGGTCCAACCGGTCCCGCGTTCGCGGAAGACCGCTCGGTCACCGGGACGTGGTGATTCGTGACGCGCGATGGTGGGCCCTCGGCGCCCGGGAGACGGCGTCCCGTCGAATAGCTGGCCGACATGCCGCTCGAACCGGGCGAAGACGCCAGGCCCGGCCCGGGCGCACCAAGCATAGCGGCAGTTCTCAAGGGCGTCGAGTGCGCCCGGGACATGCGGTGCCCGTCGAGGACGCCGGGCACCAGCGGCCAGATAGCCCGCACGCGGGCACGCGCGCGGAGGCCCCTCGCACGTCGGCAGTCGTCTTCACGTCATCCGACAGGCCACCAATTCGCGGGCCAACCGTGTCAGCACCTCGAGCGTAGCCCGCGTGTGTCGGCACCTCGCCCCATTCCTTCCGACGGGTCGGCAGGCGGCCGAGGCGCCGACCGCTCATCACGCCGTCGTTTCGAGCCTCGCCCAAAGAACGCGCGCGTTATTATGCTCCGAGACTTGGAACGCAGGCGTTCTTGTCCTCGGAGCGGCATGGGCAGGGTCACGGGTCGATACGAAGTCACCATTGCCGGAGGCGAGTCTGTGCGGGCGTTCGTGCCCGACCCGCTCCCGCCCGCGAACCCGGCACTCGATCTCTCACGGCTGGACGCGCGGTTGCGCGCAGCCGAGCAGGGGTTGGCGCGCCTCGATGTCGCCGCGGCGATGGTGCCGTCGTTGGACTGGTTCATCTACGCCTTCGTGCGCAAGGAGGCGGTCATCTCCTCGCAGATCGAGGGCACGCAGGCCACGCTGGTCGACCTGCTGAACTACGAGGCGAGCGAGGCCGTGGCGGAGACAATCCAGCCAACCGCGGACGTCGAGGAGATCTGCAACTACGTGGACGCGCTGACCTTTGCCCGCGGGCAGCTCGTCGATCCGACGGCGCCGCCGCTCTCGATGCGGCTCCTCAACGCGACTCACTCACGGTTGATGCGCGGGGTCCGCGGCGCCACCAAGCTCCCCGGCGAGATCCGCAGGAGCCAGAACTGGATCGGCGGTTCTCGACCCGGAAACGCGTCGTTCGTGCCGCCCCCGCCCCACCTCCTCCCCGATGGGCTGGCGGCACTCGAGCGCTACATCCACACGGAGGACGGCCTTCCGCCCCTCATCCGCGCGGGACTCGTGCACGTGCAGTTCGAGACGCTCCACCCGTACCTGGACGGCAACGGCCGAATCGGGCGGCTCCTGGTGAGCCTGCTCCTCGAGCATTGGAAGCTGCTTGCTCGCCCCCTTCTTTATCTCTCCCTCTTTTTCAAGCGGCATCGGGCCGAATACTACCGGCGCCTGAGTCGGGTCCGAACCGACGGGGACTGGGAGGCCTGGCTCGACTTCTTCCTTGACGGCGTCGCGACCATTGCCGACGAAGCGGTGGCAACCGCCCGAGACCTGTTCGGACTCATTGCCGCGGATCGGGAGCGGCTCCTCGCCCGCGCCGAGATCGCGGTGGCCGCCGTGCGCCTATTCGAGCGCTTGCCGACCAGCCCAATCGTCACGACCTCTTCGGTGATGCGGTTGCTCGACACCACTCGACCCACTGCCGGGCGTGCCATCGACGCGCTGGTAGACGCTGGAGTGCTCGTCGAGACGACGGGAAGGCGCCGCGATCGCTCATTCGTGTACGACGCGTACCTGAAGCGGTTGCGTGAGGGAACCGAGCTCGACCAGACGTAGGCCACGGCCGGCCATGGGGCATGCCTCTCCCACCCTCCCGCGCGGCACAAGCGCTCGCGGCAGGCCTCTCGGCGCACACCCTCGCGACCGCCGGGCACTTGTCTCCCCAGGCACGCATGTCACGGTCGACCACCCCTCGGGGACCCCCTTTCCACCACCGTCGGCATCCTGGAGCCCGGCACGCCTCGTGCATCCCCCCGCATGCCGCCACCCTTCCGGAGCCCTCATGCCCCTGTTCTCCCTTCTCCTCTCCCTCCTCGGCTGCGCCGAGTTCGACGCGCCCTGTGACGACTACGCCGCCGACACCGACAGCGCGTGCTTCTCCGAGGAGGTGCACGCGGCCTGCGAGGATGTCGCGGCCACGTGCCTGGGCCCGGTGGTAGCGAACTTCAGCTGCCCGCCGAGTTTTGAATGTCAGTAGGCGCGTAGCCCCCGCACCCCCCACCTACGGGCAGCCGGATCCGGGCCCGTCCGCCTCGGCGGGCAGCCCGTCGCAAGTGCCGCCCGCAGCGTCCAGAACCGCGCTGACTCCTTTGATCACCGCGTTGGCGGGCACCCGGACGGTGAGGTGTCGGCCGACGCCGCTCTCGAGCGCCTCGACGGTCCGGGTGGCGAGGAGCACCCCCGCTGACGACACGGTGAGCGTGGCGGGCGCCGAGGTGCCGGTGCCAGCGTTCGACACGCGGACCGTGACCACGGCCGCTCCGTTGCAGGACTCCGTGCACACGCCCACCACCTCCACGCCGAGGTCGGGCGCGGCCGTCGGCGCGCGCGTCGGGAGCCCCTGCCACACGTTGGCCTCCGTCCACCACGGCTCCACTGCGCCCACACCTCCGACGGCGTCCCGGCTCCCCGGGTAGTGCCCGAGCCCCGGCGACGGGGCGTCCGCCCCCGGCACCACCCACCCGCTGTCGGCGCTCTCGTACACGTACACAGCGCCATCGTCGGCGGTGATAATCTCCGCGAAGCCGTCCGCGTCGATGTCGGCGACCACCGGCGCCCCGGTCGAGGTCCCGTGCAGCCCCAGGAGCTGGAGGACGCGCTCCTCGCCATGATTGCCGAGGATCGCCAGGTGCGACCGCGAGCGGATCACCACCTCGTGGAGGCCGTCGGCGTCGAGGTCGGCGAGGGTGAACGGAGCGTGTCGCCAGCCCGTCTCCCCGCCGTCCCAGGACCAGGACCACTGCAGGTCGGCGTCGTAGACGTCGAGGCCGCCCGCACCGCTGACGACGATCTCCGGGCTGGGATCTCCGTCCAGCTCGCCGAGCCCCCACACGGTGGGCTGCCACGACTCGCTGCTCGCGTACGCGATGCGCGTCCCGTCCGCGTCGCAAACGGCCAGCCAGCCCTCGCCCACCACGAGGAGCTCGCCGTCGGCGTCGTCGTCGAGGTTCCCCACCGCCACGCCGACGGAGCCTCCCCCGCCGTCGCAACGAGCGCGCTCCGCGCCGTCCGGCCCGAACACCGTGACCCCGGGCCGATCGTATTGGGTGACCGCGATCTCCACTGCGCCGTCCAGGTCGAGGTCGGCTGCGACCACGGCTCCAAGGTGCTCGTCCCCCTCGAACCCTTCCAGGACGGCCTTCACGGCGCCGGTGGCGGCGTCGAACACGAACCACTCGGCGAGGATCTCCAGCGCGCCGTCCCCGTCCACGTCGAGCACAAAGGGTGTCAGACGCGGATGCGCCTCGGTGTCGATGCCCCACGTCGTCCCCTCGACTCCGACGACGCCCAGGTGCCCCTCCCCCTCGAACGTGGTCCACCCCGCCGCCAGCTCGGCGCCCGGGCGGGAGGCGTCGACGTCCGCGAGCGTGAACCCGGCCTGGTACGCCTCGGGGAGGAGCCGCTCCCCGACGGGAGCGCCGTTGTCCCCACGGAACATCTCGACGCCCTGCTCGGCCGCCACGCGCTGCAGGGCGAGGACGCGCATGGGATCGGCCGCGTCCACGACGCCGTCACCGTTGTCGTCCGCCATCCGGGCGGCAGCGAGTTGCGACGGCCCGTTGATCGACACCGGGGCCAACCACACGAGCCGCAGCGAGAGCGCCGCCGTCGGGGGGCACGCCGCGATTGGCACGTCTACGTCCGCGGGTGGCTCGTCCGGGCAACTCCCGGCGGTGTCCGCGGTGTCCGCGGTGTCCCCGGAGTCGGGCGGCGCCGTGTCTGCCGAGTCGATCGAGCCTGTGTCATCGGACGTGGCGGGCGCCGTGTCCTCCGACGAGTCGCCCGGCGACTCCGGTGCGTCGGGGTGACAGGCGAGCAGGAGCAGCGGCACGAACATGAAGGCCACGTGACTCGTCGCCAGCGCAGCCGCTACAAGACGCCGCGGTTCGTACCGCTGCTCCGGGGCCCGCCCACCCCTGCGCTTCGCGCAGACCCCCGCCTCTACGCCCCCTCACACAACGCTGCCAGCTTCCCAAGCGAGATCCGCCACCCCACCTCGTTGTCGGCGGGAGAAACCCCGGGCGGCAACCCCTCATGCACCGCCTCGAGGTCGGTTCCCCCGTTCTCGCCGTCGACGAGATCCGTGGTGATCGTCATCGTTCCTTGCAGCGCAGGGTCTGTCGTCTCGAACGCGAGCTCCTCGACGATCCGCTCATCTCGCACGAGCGCGAGGAAGCGCCCGCCGTAGGTATCGGTGTGGGAGCTTGTCTTGCCAGTCGCCGTCGGACTTTCGTACGTGAGCGAAACCCGAAACCGGCCGCCCGTTCGGGCGTCGAACGTATGAACCTCACTCGTCATGCCGTCCGGAACGCGCCAGATCGCTATCTGTGCGGGATCGAGGAGCGTCTGGTACACGAGCGAGCGGGGCGCGTGCACGTGGAGGCGGATGCGGGTCGTGGACATGCGCGGCATCTAACGTTCAGCGGGCATGGGAAAACCGCTCGATCGCCTCCCGCTGGAGCCGCTCCATCTCGGCATCGCCGGTGTGCCCGCCCGAAACGAAATGAAGCTCGGCCCCCGGCCAGGCACGAGCGAGCTGCCACGCTACGTCCGAAGGCCCTGCGAGGTCGAGCCGCCCGTGAAGGAGAACCGCAGGAATATGCGCCAGTCGCGACGCGTTCGACAGGAGCTCGTCTTCGTCCAGCCATGCGGCATGGGAGAAGTAGTGGGTGACCAGGCGAGCAAAGGCGATCATGGACGGTTCGTCCGCCCACTTGGAAGAGGCGTGGCCCGCCTCGAGCGACAGGAGGGCGTCCTCCCACGCCACCCAATCGCGCGCCGCTCGCAAGCGGACGTGGGGATCAGCATCTCCGTTGAGCAGCCGGTCGTAGGCCGCGACGAGGTCCCCGTCGCGTTCGTTCTCAGGAACGCCCGCGCGGAACCGGCTCCACTCCTCGGGAAAGTAGCGCCCGACATCGCCGGCGAACCAGCGCACGTCGGCTCGGCGGGTCAGGAAGATCGAGAGGAGGATCATCTCGGACACGCGATCGGGGAATCGCTCCGCGTACGCAAGCGCGAGCGTGACACCCCAGGACGCACCCCATACCAGCCACCGCTCGATCCCAAGGTGCTCTCGTAGCCGCTCGATGTCGGCGATCAGGTGGTGGGTGGTGTTGGTCGCGAGGTTGGTGGTCCAGGCGCCGGCGTGCGGGGTGCTCTTGCCGCAGCCCCGTTGGTCGAACCGGACCAATCGATAGACGGCGGGATCGAACCTGCGTGGAAGGCCGCCGCCGCTGCCACCCCCCGGCCCGCCGTGGAGCGCGACCGCTGCCTTCCCATTCGGGTTCCCGAACACCTGCCAATAGATGTGGTGGCCGTCCCCGACATCGAGCATGCCCGTATCGTAGGGCTCGGTGGGCGGGTAAAGCTCGGGCACTGGGGGACCTCGGCGCCGCTATACTCCCGCCCCGGCGCGGGGCGCCACCCCTTTCGGCACCGTCCAAGGTCGGGGGATGCGTATTCATCCCTCCACTTCGGACGGACATACCGTCCAAGGTCGGGCGATGCGCTCCCATCCTTCGACTTCGGACGGATATACCGTCCAAGGTCGGGGGATGCGTATTCATCCCTCGACTTCGGACGGTCCACCGCGTCTCAGCAGCCCCTGGCGGCGCCCGTTTGGGGTCCCCCCCTCCCCCGATTGGCAGCCCCCAGGTGTGGACCGACCCGCGCCTCGTCGTTAAGCGCGCGCATGCACGCACGCCTCGCCTTTGTCGCCCTCCTGCTCGCCACCCCGTTCGTCGCCGGATGCCCCAAGGGTGCGGAACCGGCCTCGGTCACCGCCGCTCCCGACCCCGCTCCGGCCGCCGCAGCCGAGGAACGTGTGTGTTGCGAATCGTTCGGCTACGGCGCGATGATGGCGAAGTGTTGCGAGGCCTACAGTTGGACCGCGCCCGACGCGTGTGTCGTCGAGGACGGCATCGTGGGCGGGGGCAAGGCGATCGTGACCGACGACAAGTGCGCCGCCGTCGTGGCGCCGTAGTTTGGCCCTGGGGACACCCAGGAGCCCCCTCACTCGATCCGCACCGTGAAGTCACCGTGAAGCCCGGTCGCAGCAGGGTCGTCCGTAGTCTCGAACAAGTCCGATAGACAATTGGCGAGCGCCCGATCGGGCACCCCGCCCGCTCCGATCGTCGGATGGTTCCACAACCACGGCTTGCCGTCCGTCCGCGCCGAGAACACGACGTGGTCGGCCGACACCCCGGGGCTCGGCGGACACATCGTGCACGTCGTGTTCACGGTCCGCTGGCGGACGACCGGGGGCAACGCACCGCGGTCCAACGTGGTGGTGCCGTCCCCCGTGATCGAGAACAAGCCAGCGTCGGCGCCACAATCCGCGCGCTCGCGTACCTTCCACACGGCCTCCGCGATCAAGGTCTGGCGCCACGCCTCCGCCAGCGGTACCTCACACGTGAGCGAAAGCGCGGGGAGCGGCTTGGAGACGACCGCGTCGCGCGTGAAGGCCTTCACCTCGCCGAGCACCTGCTCCAGCACGCGCCTATCGCTCGCCGAGACGCTGCTGAGGGAAGCCACGGAGATCGAACGCAGTTCGGCCTCCAACCAGCTGGACATCCCCGCCACCGGGCCCGAATAGATCGAACACGCCATCGGCGCACCGGGGGGCTCCGCGGTGGTGCGCCTGAGGCGCTCGCACTCCGCCGCGGGCAAACCAAATCGGGACGTGATCTCGGGTCACGACAGGATCGTGTCACCCACGTAGGGGAGCACCAGGAGTGTGGCGCGAACGCCGGACGGTGCGTCGTCCGCGGCGTCGAGGGTAGCCGCGACGTATTCAGCGGACAGCGGCGAGCATGCCGCACAAGAAGCGCCGGCCGGGCGCCCGCACGCGCCGAGGGAGAGGGAGACGCCCAGCGCAAAGAGGACCCACGCAAAGAGGACCCGGAGTAGGGAGAGACGTCGCACCCCTACGGCGCCCCATCCCCCAACGTCGCCACCTCCTCCGCGAAGCCGAACGCGAAGCCGGCGGACGTGTTCACGCGCCACGCAAGCTCGCCGTCCGGTGTGACCTCGTCCATCTGGCCCGCGCTGGTCCACGAGACCAGGGTGTTGCCGCCCGGGAGGCGCTGCGCGGAGCCGAGGAAGGGGATGAGGAGGCAACGCTCCGAGGTGTACACGTCGAGTTGTTCGGCGGTGCCGAGGGCCTCGTCGAGCGCGATGTCGGTGGCGTTGGAGCAGGTGTCCGCGTCGGCGGGGTTGCCCCGGTTGAACACCAGGAGCCCCTCGGGCGTGCGCTGGACGCTGTGCGGCTGGCTGACCAGCTCCCCGTCGCCCACGCGCGTGAAGTCGCCCGCGGCGTCGGCCAGCCACCACGCGAGGGTGCCGGTGCCGCGGTCCACGCGCGCGACGCTGTTGTTGAACGTCATCGTGACGTAGAGGGCGTCCTCGGCGGCGTCGTACGCGATGCCGTTGATGTGGGTCCAGTCCTCGGCGTCGGGATCGGCCGAGTACCAGTGGGGGTGCTCGTGGTCGAGGTTGGGCGAGAAGTCGTCGAAGGCGGACCACACGACGTGGGAGGTGCCGTCGAGCCCCACCTCGACGATGGTGTCGCCCACGATCGTGCGCCCGTCGTAGTCGCGGAGCTCCCAGCCGAGCGCCGCGTAGCCGCCCGAGGGGAGCTCGACGAAGTCCGTGTGGGTGCCGAGCCCCGGGGTCGTGGTGACGCCGCTGCCGTCGAGCGGGACGCGCACGAAGAGGCCGTAGGTGTCGGCCGCGCTGGCGCCGCCCGCGTAGAGGATGGCGTTGCCGTCGAGCGACATGCGGGCGCGGTACACCGAGCCCTCGCTCTCCGCGATGCGCGTGTGCGCCCAGACCGGCCGCCCCGCGTGGTCGAGGGCGACAACGCCGCCCTCGTCGAGGCTGATCACGCCGGCGAGGACGAACCCGCCCGCGGCCAACTCGGGCACGTCCGCCGTGTACGTCAGGTCGGGCACCCAGGTGGGGAGCGCGCCGGTGGTGATCGCGGCGGTGGCGGGCTCCGCCCCCTCCAGGAGCACCTCGACCGCGACGTCGGTGCGCGCCGGAAAACCCGCCAGGAGCACCTCGTGGTCGGTGACCGCCTCGCGCTCCTCGACCACGATCACGTCGGCGCCGAAGGTGCCCTGGACGACGGCACGGCTGGGCTCGGCGGTGGTCCAACGAACCCACAGGACCGTCGGGACCTCGGCTAGGGTCACCTGGAGATCGGTCACGAGCTCCTCCCCTTTGGGAGCCTCGCCCTCGACGGGCACACACGCGAGGAGCGACAGGAGCAAGCGGTCACCGGGGGGCCGCCACTGTACCCCGGAACCCCGAGGATGGGCTGAGGCGCGGGGTAAGAGCCGATCGAGGCCGTCATTGCCGGCGCGCCGCCCCGCGCGATAGATCGGGCGGCGAGGCGACGCCGTGGACCCCATCACCGACCCCGGCATCCTCGACGGCTACCTGACGGACGCGTCCAACCTGCACGGGCGCGCGTCCGCGTTGTACCGGCCGCGCACGGCCGAGGAGGTCGCCGAGGTGCTCGCGGCCTGCCAGCGCGCCGGCACCCCCGTGACCGTGACCGCACGGCGCACGTCCACCACCGGGGCGCCCGTGCCCGACGGCGGCGCGTTGCTCTCGACCGAGCGGCTCGACCGGGTGCACGCCCGCGACGATGTCGACGGCGGCGTGCTCCTGGGCGAGTACCAGGCCGGCGTGGAGCGCCTGGGCTTCCTGTTTCCGCCCGACCCCACCTCGCGCCACGAGTGCAGCCTCGGCGGCGCCATCGCGTGCAACGCGTCGGGCGCGCGCACGTTCAAGTACGGGCCCACGCGGCCGTGGATCGAGGCGGTCGAGTTCGTGTCGCCCACCGGGGAAATCCGGTGGATCGACCGCACCACGCCCGTGTCCGCGCTCCTCGGCCCCGTGCCCGTGCCCGCGTGGAACGAGCCCGCGGTCAAGACCGCCGCCGGCTACTACCCCGCCACGAACCTGCTCGATCTGATCATCGGCGCCGAGGGAACGCTCGGCGTCGTCACCCGCGCGCGGCTCAAGCTGCTCCCGCTGCCGGTCGCGGTGCTCACGGTGTTCACCTACTTCCCCGACCGCGCGTCGATGCTCGCGTTCGTCGTGACCGCACGCGCGATGGGCCCCGCCGGAGGCAAGACCGGGGGCCCGCGGTGCATCGAGTACTTCGACCGCCACTCGCTCGATCTGATCCGCGGCCGCGTGCCCGCCGTGCCGGTGGCGGACTCCGCGATCCTGCTCGAGATCGAGCACGACGGCGAGCCGCCGCTGGAGCTCTGGTTCGAGGCGCTCGCGGCCCACGGCGCGCTGCTGGACGACACGATCGTGGCCGACGACGACGCCGGCCGCGCGAAGCTGCACAACGTCCGCCACGCCCTGCCCGCCACGGTCAACGAGATCATCGCGCGCAACGGCGTGCAGAAAGTCGGCACCGACTTCGCCGTGCCCGCCGCCCACCTCGCGGAGATGATGGCCGCCTACGATCAGCCCGTGCCCGGCGCCCCCGGCATGGCGACCGTCTGCTTCGGCCACATCGGCGACAGCCACCTGCACCTCAACTTCCTCCCCAACGACGCGGCCGAGCTGGCGGCGGCGCGGCTCCGCTACCTCGAGCTCGCCCGGATGGCGGTGGCGCTCGGCGGCACGGTCAGCGCCGAGCACGGCATCGGCCGCCTCAAGAAGACCCACCTCGCGCTCATGGTGCCCCCCGCGGTGCTCGACGGATGGCGGGCGCTCAAGCGCGCGGCCGATCCCAACTGGATCCTGGGGCGGGGCGTGCTGTTCGATCCGTAGGCAGGCCCGTCGTGTCGGGGCGGCCCGGCGCCGAGCCGCCGTCGGCCCCCTCCGAGCTCGCGCTGCGCGCTCGGCTGGCGCGTCCTTCCGCCTGCCGGCGTGCGGACGCGCCGAGCCGGGCGCAGAGCCGCCCGCTCTCCGGGCGCCTGCCGCGCGGATCGCAGCACAGTCGCGCCGCGGCCCGTCTCGCGGTGCGGCGCAGGCCTGCCGTCAGGCCTCCTCCTCCTCCTCACACGGCGACTCCCCCCCGATCACCTCCACCGTGCACTCCCCGGTCGCGACCGGGCGCGGCTCGATGTGGGTGGTGGTGGGCGAGTGGAGGGCCGGCTCGGTGGGCTCGCCGCGCACCCGCTCGGGCTGCTCGTCGGGCGGCTCGGTGAGGTCGTCGCCGTCGAGCTCGAAGGGGAAGCTGCCGTCGCGCCCCTGCGAGAGCGGCGCGTGCACCGCGGCCCCGATGAGGCCGACGCCGCGCTCCTCTTCGTGCGGTGGGGCTCGTCTCCGCGTCATCGTCCGCCCTCCACCCCAGAGGTAGTCACGATCACGACGGGGAGTGCCGATCGCGGTGTCGCGGTCGGCGGGACGTCGGCGTGGGCGGGCCCGTCCCCCTGGCGATCCTGGCGCGCGGCACGGCGCTTGCTTCCACGAGCGGCACCCCCGGAGCTTCCATGCGCGTCCTCCCTCTGCTCGTCCTGCTCGCCGCCTGCGGTGGCGCCAAGATGGGCGACTACGGCGTCTCTCCCGGCGGCACGCAGGACATCGCGCTCGCGCACGACCTGGTCGAGGGCGGCCAGATCCCCGCCCGGGAGCACTTCACCTCCGAGGGGCTCTTCTCCGAGCACGACCTGCCGCTCGACGGCGCGGACTGCACCCAGCTCCTCTGCCCGCGCGCCGCCGCGGCGTGGCAGTCGCCGGTCGACGGCGGCGCCGCCCGCTACGTCACGCAGCTCGGCTTCGGTACGTCCATCAACGAGGAGACGTTCACCCGCGCGCCCGTGCGCCTCGTGGTCACGGTCGACACGAGCGGCTCCATGGAGGGCGCCGATCGGCTCGGCGCCGTCCAGGACGCCGTGCTCGCCATGATCCCCCAGCTCGACGAGCGGGACCAGGTCGCGTTGGTGACCTACGGCGACCGCGCGCGCCTGCTCGCGCCGCTCACGCCGATGGACGCCGGCGGCCGCGACGCGCTGGCGGCGATCGTGGAGGGGCTCTCCACCCAGGGGAGCACGAACATGGAGGTCGGGATGGAGGTCGCCTACGACGTGCTCGCCGACGCCACCGGGGGCGCCGACGTCGAGAAGCGGCTGATGCTCTTCACCGACGCCCAGCCCAACACCGGCGACACCACCCGCGGCGGCTTCCTCGACCAGGTGCACGCGGGCGCGGAGGCCGACATCGGCATCACCGTGCTCGGCGTGGGCCTCGACCTCGGCTCCGAGCTGGCCGACGCGCTCGCCCAGACCCGCGGCGGCAACAGCTACTACCTGCCCGACGCGCGCAGCGCGGCGTCGCTGTTCGAGGCCGAGTTCCCTTTCATGGTCACGCCGCTCGCCTACGACCTCGCGGTCGAGATGGTGCCGGCCGCGGGCCTCACCCTCGGCGAGGGCTACGGCATGCCGGTCGACGGCGGCACCAGCGCCTTCGGCGCGAGCACCCTGTTCCTGTCGCGCAGCAACGGCGCGCTCGCCATCACGCTCGACGGCCCCGCGCTCGAAGCCGGCACCGCCCTCGGCACCCTCTCGCTCTCGTACGCCCCGGCCGACGGCGCCCCCGTCGTGAACGAGGCGCTCGCGCTCACGTGGGACGGCGGCGCCGCCTACGTCGGCTCGGCCGGCGCCGGCGACGACCTCGGCGCCTACAAGCTCTCCGTGCTCCTCGACGCTTACGACGCCCTGCTCGCCGGCGCCGACCTCTGCGCCGGCTCGCTGGAGCGCCTGGACGCCGTCGCGCGGATCGATCTGGCGACCACGCGCCTCGACGCGGTCGCCGTCGAGCTCCCCGACGCGCCCATCGGCGATCTCGGCGTGCTCATCGGCAAGCTGGGCGAGCTGGCGGCCGCGGACCCGTTGGCGTGCGCGGAGGCGGACGCGTACCTCTACTGAGGCGTGCGGACGGCGGTCGCTGCACGCCGCGCCTTCCCGCGCGAGGTGCCTGGAAGGCGGCCGGGTCCTCCCGGCCGGTCCCGCCCGCGCTCCGTCCGCGGAGCGCGGGCGGACCGAGCGCAGCGCTGCCTGGAAGGGACCGGCCCGCAGGGACGCGCCCGGGGGATCTCCACGCGTAGGCTGGGCCTTATTCTCCGGCCGCCGCCGCCATCGTCGCGACGATGTGCTCCATCGGCAGGCTCGCGCAGTCCGCGCCGAGGTCGGTGAGGGGCTCGTAGACGCCGCCGGTGTTCTCCACGACGCCGAAGAAGCGGTCGACGCCCCACTCCTGGGCGCCGAGGAGGCAGGAGCCGTCGCTGCCGTCCCACCCGGGGCCGATGGCGGAGACGCGCACCGCGGCGGGGAACGCGGCGAACAGCGAGGTGTAGGCGCTCACGACGGTCTCCACGTCGCCGGGCACCGCGGCGTCGCCGCTCTCGGTGCGGAGCGAGCTGTCGCCCTCGTCGGTGACGAGGACGACGAACGTGGCGCGGTCGCCCAGGCCGGTGTTCGAGTGCGCGTCGCCCGAGCCGAAGACCTCGGCGGCGCCGTCCGGAAACACCGAGCACTCGGCGGGCGGGCTGTCCACGGCGCGGCACATCGCGAGGAACGCCGCTTCGAGGGGCTGCTCCTGGCCGGTGCCGCAGTTGCCCTGCCACGCGCCAGCGCCGCACTCGCAGTCGAGGTACTCCTCGGAGGGCTCGTCGGGCGCGGCGTCCCCGCAGGTATAGCCAGGGTCGGACGGCATGCTCTGGTCCCAACACGTCGCCTTGCACAACAGGTCGGAACGGAGGGCCTCGACCGTGTCGACCGTGGCGCCGCCGATCAGGGTGCCGGCCTCGCCGGGGTCGATCGCGCCGGTGGGGCCGTCATCGTAGTAGACCGACGACGTCGTGATGCCCGCGCGCCAGTCGGTCACGCCCGCGTCGGCGAGCGAGGCCTCGAGCAGCTCGAGGCTCCCGGCCAGCGCGGTGGCGTGCAGCTGCATGGAGTCACTGTTGTCGACGACGAACAACAGATCGACGGGGTCGGCGGCGGCGGTGTCGCCCGGACCGTCCGGGTCGGGGCTGAGGGCGAACCCGCACGCGGGGAGGGTGACGAGCAGGGCGGCGAGTGCGAGCGGGCGGGAGGAGAGCATCGCCCATGAAAGCAGCGTTTCCGGCGTGGCGTCAAGCGCTATTTCGGGTGGAACTCGCGAGTTGGGCGCGTCCCGGCGCGGACGCCGGGTCGGCGCGCGGCGGGGTCGGCCTCCGGCCTCCGTCGGCGCTCGCCGCCGCTGCCGCGGCGGCCGCGGCCGGACCGGCGGCGCCCGCGCCGCCGCCCTCTGCGCGCCTCGCGCGGGGGGATGGTTGGGCGCGGGGGTGCCGCTGACGAGGGAGGAGGTCGAGGCGTGGGACTGGGAAACTGCGCGGTCGGCTTCCGCGCTCCTGGCCGCCCTCGCGGCCACCGAGGGGTCCGACGCCGCGTGACCAACGGAAATGGAGCACACCCCGCCTCGATGTGGCCGACCCGCGGCGGTGGATCGCGGCAGTGGATCGGCCATCGGAGGGGGTACCTGCGCCAGGTCCCCCTCGATGTGGCCGATCGGGGGCGGTGGATCGGCCATCGGAGGGGGTACCTGCGCCAGGTCCCCCTCGATGTGGCCGATCGGGGGCGGTGGATCGGCCATCGGAGGGGGTACCTGCGCCAGGTCCCCCTCGATGTGGCCGATCGGGGGCGTTGGATCGGCCATCGGAGGGGGTACCTGCGCCAGGTCCCCCTCGATGTGGCCGATCGGGGGCGTTGGATCGGCCATCGGAGGGTTGCAGGGCTGACCCCTCCGCTCGTGACCCCGTCCGCTCGGGGCGCGAGGTGCCCGCCGGGCGGCCGCGCGGGCGCGGCCGGTTCGGCGGCGAGCGGCGCGGAGCGACGCGGCCGCCAACGGAGCGGCTTTGCCGCGACCCCGGGCGGGGACCGACCCCGGCGTCTCGCCGGGGGGCGCCCGTTGGCGTCCGTCTCCCCGTGAGGGCGTCCGTCTGTCGCGCATCGAAGGGCTATGCAGCGCCCGCCGGGAGAGAAGTCATGACGCGTCGCCGCCTGGTCGTAGCCGTGGTCGCGGTGGCGGCGCTCCTGCTCGCGTGTGGCGGCGGCGAAGGCGGCGGCACCGCGGACGGTGTGCACGCGCGCGCAAACGGGATCGTCGGCACGCGGACGCGCGCGCTCGCCAACGGCAGCCTCGTCGCCGCGGGGCAGGACATCGACGACGCCCTGCTCCTCGCGATCCTGGAGGACCCCCGGGTGCCCGAGCTGCGGGACGTCGAGCTGTTCGACAACGCGCTGTCCGCCGAGGGCGTGCGTACCCTGCTCACGCACGCGAAGACGGCGCGGCCCCGCACCCTCCACCTCGGCTCCAATCCCATCGGGGACGAAGGACTGCTCGCGCTCGCGGCGTCGGACCGCCTCCTCACCGTCGAGAACCTCTACGTCGGCAAGGTCGGCGCCACCGCGTCGGGCATGGCGGCCCTCGCGCGCTCGCCCCACACCGCGTCGCTGAAGCTCGTCCAGGTTGGCTTTCAGCCCCTCGGAGACGACGGCGCTACCGCGCTTGTCGAGCTGCGCACCGGCGCGATGCTGCTCGACGAGGCCGGGATTGGCGGCGTCGGGGCGCGCGCCCTGCTCGCGGGCACCGTGGCCCCGGCGCTCTCCCTGGACGGCAACTCCGTCGGCGCGGGCGGTCTCGTCGGGCTCCGGGCGCTCGCGCCGACGCTGGTGTCCGTGTCGCTGGAGCGGGCCGGCCTCGGCGCCGCCGACGCCGCGGCCCTCGCGGGGGTGCCGGCGCCCGCCCTGCGCCACCTCTCGTTGAGCTACGCCCACTTCGGCGACGACGGCGTACGCGCGCTCCTGGCAGCGCCGTGGTTCGCGCAGCTCGCGTCGCTCGACGTGACGGGCACCGGCGCGTCCGCGGAGACGTATGCGGCGCTGCGGGCGGCGTGGGGGGAGCGGCCGGGGTTGTCGGCGGGGTAGGGCCGCGGCGGCGCTCGGGGGGCGACGGCGGTTCGACCCCCTCTGGGGAACGGCGGCGCTGCGGGGCGCGGAGGTGGCGCGGCGGGGCGCGTGGCCGACCATCGGTCGTGAGGGGAGCGCTGATCCCACAGGGTCAAGCCCGCCTCGATAGGAATGAGACGGACCCAAGCGCCACCGAATGGGACTCGGCGCAGGCGGGCCGGGACCCCGGGCGGCGGTGTAACGGGACAACGCCGGTTTTCGGGGTGGCGCGGTGCGCCCCTTCCGGGAAGTTGCCTTGGAGCAGGCCTCGCATTCCCACTCGGTGCCGCTTGCGTCCGAACTATTCCTGTTCGTTGGGGCTTGGCCCGATATTCCGGCCCGGGAGCCGGAGGATCGCCCCACCAATCCCGCTCCGGGGCGCGAGGTGCCCGCCGGGCGGCCGCGCGGGCGCGGCCGGTTCGGCGGCGAGCGGCGCGGAGCGACGCGGCCGCCAACGGAGCGGCTTTGCCGCGACCCCGGGCGGGGACCGACCCTCGGCGCCTCGCCGAGGGTCGCGCCCGGAAGGGCCTGCACGAATCGTGGCCCCTACTCCTCCTCCGGCGCCCCCTCGAGCAGCCGGAACTCGACGCGGCGGTTCTCGGCGCGGCCGGCGTCCGAGTTGTTGTCGGCGAGCGGTACGGTCTCGCCGTAGCCGACGGCGCGGAGGCGCGACGGGTCGATGCCGTTGGTGATGAACCACGCGATGACCGCGTCGGCGCGGGCCTGGGAGAGCTCGAGGTTGAACTGGTCGTTGCCGACGTTGTCGGTGTGGCCCTGCACCTCGAGCCGCACGTCCGGGTAGTCGTCGAGCACGTCGAGCGCGTCGAGCAGCGTGCCCTGGGAGGTCGTGCGGATGGCGGCCTTGTTGGTCTCGAACGTGATGCCGCGGATGACGCCGGTGAAGCGCGTGACCTCGACCGGGATCTCGTCGGGGCAGCCGTCCTTGTCCTCGAAGTTGTTCTTGTTCTCGGGCTCGTCCGGGCACTTGTCGCGCTTGTCGACGATGCCGTCGCCGTCGTTGTCGCGCTCGGGACAGCCGTCGCCGTCCTCGAAGCCGTCCTCGTCCTCGGGCACGTCGGGGCACTTGTCCTTCTTGTCGCGGATGCCGTCGCCGTCGTTGTCGGGCTCGGGGCACCCGTCGCCGTCCTCGAAGCCGTCGCGATCCTCGGGGTCGACCGGGCACTCGTCGCGCACGTCGCGCACGCCGTCCTTGTCGTTGTCGTCCTCGGGGCAGCCGTCCTCGTCCTCGAAGTCGTCGAAGTCCTCGGGGTCCTCGGGGCAGTCGTCGAACTTGTTCTTGATGCCGTCCTTGTCCTTGTCGGGCGGCTCCTCGTGGCGAAAATCGACGCCGAGCGTCCACTCGAGGTTCTGGTAGGTGTCGGCGCGGGCGGCGGTGGAGTCCGACCCGAACGTGCCGAACCAACGCAGATCGGTGCGGATGTGGAGCGGGCCCGCGAGGTGCAACAGGAGGCCCGGGCCGGCGTTCATCACGAAGTCGGTCGAGGGGTTGACGTAGAGCGCGCGATCGTTGAAGTCGGGGTTCTCGGCCTCGGAGTCACGGTTGACGTTGACGTACTGCACGCCGGCGCCGATGGCGATGAACAGGTCGGCGCGCTTGTTGGGCGTGAAGTGGTAGAGCGTGTCGAAGCGCGGGTCGATCATCCAGTAGACGATGTGCAGATCGCGCGTGTCGCCCTCCATGCGGCCCACCGAGACCTCCATGTCGAACACCGGCAGGATGGAGACGCCGAGGCGGGCGACCACGCCGGGGGCGCGGGCGAGCGGGTTCGCCTCCTCCGTGAACAGGATGCCGCCCGCGAGGCCGCCGGTGGGGCCGGCTTGCGCGAGGGCGGTCGAGACGAGGAGGGGCAGGAGCACAGGCGTCCGGAAGTAGGCGCCGATCCTACTTCGTCGGCACGGGATCGTGCCACCTGCCGCGCTCCGGTCGAGGCGGCGCCGGCGCCCCCGCGGGCGCCCGAGGGGACAATCCGGCCGCCATGTCGCCCCGGCCGTCGCGCGCCGTGTAAGAATCCCGCCCGTCCGACCGTTGTCGCGTCGGGTGCATGCAGGAGGCGCCCTGACTGACGAAGCAGAGCTCGCCCCCCTCACCGACGAACGACACGTGGTCGACCTGCTCAAGCGGGGCGATCGCGCGGCCGCTGGCACGCTCTACGCGTGGTACGGCGACTGTCTCTTCCGAGAGGTCATCCTCCCCCGCCTGCCCGTTCGCGAGCTGGCCGAGGACGTGCTCCGCGACACCTTCCGCCTGCTGCTGGAACGCATCGGGCAGTACCAACCGGAGGACGACAAGAGCATCTACTTCTGGATCCGTCGCATCGCGATCAACCGCGCGACCGACGTCTACCGGGCCTGGCAGCGCACCCGTCGCCTGGAGGAAGCCGTCGAGGCCGAGACCAAGGTGCACGCCGCGTCCCAGGCTCCGGACGACGGGCTCGAGCGGGACCAACGCCGCGCCGCGATCGAGGAGGCCCTGACCCAGATCAACCCCCGTTACGCCGAAGCCCTGAAGCTCCGCCTGCTCGATGACCTCGAGCGCGAGGAGTGCGCCGCCCGCCTGGGTGTCACAGTAGGGAACTTCGACGTGATCCTGCACCGAGCCTGTGCGGCCTTCCGCAAGGTGTACACCGAGGAATGAGGCCCGTGGACGACGAGATCAAAGCACAGCGCCTGGCTGCGTGGCTATCGAGCCCGGCCGGCACCGCTCCGCCGGAGGACCTCGACCCCGAGGTGCTCGGCGCGGTGTGGGCGCTGGCGCCGGATCGTGCGCCGGCGCCGCGGGTCTCGATCGACGACATCTTCAGCCTCGTGACGGAGGGGCCGTTCGCGCGGGGTGCGGGGGCCGTCGAGGGTGGGACAACCGCCGAGGTCGTCCGGTTCCCCGGGAATGTCGGGGACGAGGCCTCCGGCGAGTGGGACGCCGAGGATCTGACCTACGTGGCGCCCACGGGGCGGGCGCGGCTGGTGGCGCATCCGGGTGGCAAGGTCGAGGCGCCGGTGGTCGCCAAGGTGGTCGCTCCCGTGGTCGCTGGGGTGACGCCGCCTCCTGCGGCCCCGATCCCGCCTGAATCGTCCAAGGTGGTGCCGCTGGCGCGAAAGGCCCCCTCGCGCGCCTGGATGGTGCCGACGCTCGGGCTGGCGCTCGCGGCCGCCGCGGCCACGTTGATCGTGGTGCCGACGATGGGGAAGCTCTCGCCGGCGGGCCTGGTCGAGCAGCAGGAGGCTCGCGACGCGATGCTCGCCGCGCCGCCGCCGCCGCCGTCCGCGATCGCGGAGGTGCCGGCCGAGCTTCGGGCCGAAGCTCCGACCGAGGGGAGCCCCGCATCGACCCCCGCGCCGGACGTGGCCGTGGCGCAGGCGCCGAAAGTGGAGGCCGAGCTCCGCGAGCAGCCCGTGGCGCGGCAGGCCCCGGCCGACCGGGGCGACGCGTCGGGGCGGGGCTACGCGCAGCCGACGGTGGGCGGGGTGCCCGAGTTGAAGGAGAACGAGGGGCCGTCGATCGCGTCGTTGCCGGACACGACCGACGAGTCGGTGGCACGCCGTCGCGACGCTGACATCTCCGCGAGCGTGGAGGAGGCGGCCTCGTCGTCGGGCGGGTACGCGACCGGGGGCTACGGGGCGGGCGCGCCGTCGACCTCGACGGCTTCGACGTCCTCGACCCCGACGCGGTCCCAGGCCCCGGCGTCCGAGAAGGCCGGCAAGACCTACATCCCCGAGGCCGCCGGCCCCTCGGCCCCGCGCGAGGCCGCGGACGACTCCTTGGCGGACGGCGTCGTCTACGATCGGGACGAGGCGGAGCAGTCCGTGGCGGCCACCAGCGCCGCGGGCGCGAAGAAGGACCGCAAGTCGGGGGCGGCCAAGCCCTCGTCCAGGTCCGCGGCCTCCGACGACGCGCCCGCAGCATCCGCGCCGGCCCCGTCCGCACCGGCCCCGTCCGCGCCGGGCGCCGCGGCGAGCAACACCGTGACGGCCTCCGCGCGCGGCTCGGCGTGGCCGAACGACTACGACGCGGGCTGGTACCGCGCCCTCGCGGACGTGGCCCCCATCTTCGACGCCGCCCGTGCCGACGAGGCCGCCGGCCGCTTCGACACCGCCCTCGCCGGCTACCGCACCCTCACTGCCGACGCTCGCCCCGCCGTTGCGCAGGACGCCGCCCTGCGCGCCGCCAAGGCCCTCAAGGCGCTCGGTCGCAACGCCGAAGCGCTCGCCACGGTCGACACCGGCCTGAACCGCAGCGGCGCCAACACTCCGTTCCGCGCCTCCCTGTACGCGCTGCGCGGCGATCTGCTCTCACTCCTCGGGCGCGCCAGCGACGCCGAAGCCGCCTGGGCGAGCGCCGCGACGTTGAACGAGGCGCGGTAGGTCCCGAGCGGCTTCGGGAGACACCTGGGGCGACCGACGTGGGCGGCGGTTCCCGGCGCCCCGAGCGGCGCCGCCACCGCCCCGGGGCGGTGTCTCGGGGATGCGCGGTGGCGACGCGCCGGACACAAAGCGAACAACGCGAGAGCGCCGGCGCTGAGCGGAGGCTTGCCACGGGGTGCGAGCCGGGTTCGGCGCGCTGGACGCGAGGGATGCGGTTTCAGCGTCGGCTCCAGCGGTGGCGGGGCGTGACGAGGTCGAAGGCGAGGGTGTCGGCGTGGAGCGGGGGGTGGCGGGCGGGGGTGTTGGGGGATGGGCTGGTGTGATGCCCTGAACACAAAGCAAGGTCGTCGCTACGCGTGGGGGCGCGCCGAACTCGCCGGATGAGCGGTCATCCCCCGGGTTCGGCGCGCTGGGCGCGCCGAACTGGCCCGATGAGCGGTCATCCCCCGGGTTCGGCGCGCTGGGCGCGCCGAACTGGCCCGATGAGCGGTCATCCCCCGGGTTCGGCGCGCTGGGCGCGCCGAACTGCCCCGATGCGGGGCTATCCCCCGAGTTCGGCGCGCGGGACGCGCCGAACTCACCCGATGAGCGGCCATCCCCCGGGTTCGGCGCGCTGGACGCGAGGGACGCGAGTTCAGCGTCGGCTCGGGCGGTGGCGAGCGCCCCCGCGACCGGTCAGCCGA
>JAZKFH010000045.1:0-16292 GCA_040386535.1 Myxococcota bacterium
TCAGGCCGCTCCGTCAGGCCGCTCCGTCAGGCCGCTCCGTCAGGCCGCTCCGTCACGCCGCTCCGTCACGCCGCTCCTGCAGGCCGCTCCGTCAGGCCGCTCCGTCAGGCCGCTGTGTCAGGCCGCTCCGTCACGCCGCTCCTGCAGGCCGCTCCGTCAGGCCGCTCCGTCAGGCCGCTGTGTCCAGGCGCGCGCGCCAGGTCGGCGGAGGGCGGGCCGCGCCGCGCGGCCCGGTCCCGCTCCCGGAGCCGTCAGGCGGAGGGAGCGGACGGAGGCCGGAGGCCGACCCCGCAGGCGGCCGACCGCCCGTCTTCGGGCGGGGGCGCCCCAGAATGTGCAACGCCCGCCACCCCCTTGCCTCCCTCCCTCCCGCGCCCACCTTCTCCGAGACCCGCCCGAATCCACGTCCGGAGCCCGACCGTGCGCCTCGAACTCACCAGCCCCGCGTTCTCGACGGGCGGCACCATCCCGAAGAAGCACACGTGTGAGGGCGCCAACACCTCGCCGGCGCTGACTTGGACCGAGGTGCCCGCGGGCACGCGCACCCTCGCGCTCGTGGTGGACGACCCCGACGCGCCCGGCGGCACGTGGGTGCATTGGGTGGCGTGGAACATTCCCGCGACCGCGCGCGGGCTGCCCGAGGCTGTGTCACCTACCGACGCGATGCTCCAGCAGGGCCAGAATGATTTTCGTGCCATCGGATACGGCGGCCCCTGCCCACCCCGCGGCCACGGGCCCCATCGCTATTTCTTCCGCCTCTATGCGCTCGACGCCCCGCTCACGCTGCCCCCGACCACCACCCGCGCCACGCTCGATGCGGCGTTGGCCGGCCACGTGCTCGCGACCGCCGAGCTGATGGGGACGTACCTGCGGGATCGATAGGCCGTCCGCACCAACCCCGCGGCAACCCGCTCCGGAGCCCCCATGTCCATTGTTTGCGCGACGGACCTCACCGTCCGCTCCAACCCGGCGGTCGACGCGCTCGCGGGCCTGATCCCGCGGCTGGGGGAGCGGGAGATTTGGCTGGTGCACGTGCTCCACCCGGAGACCCGCGAGGTGGATGCCACGGCCCACGCCCTGCTTCGCGCCGCCGCGGAGCGCCATCTCGCCGCGCAGGCGGAGGCGATCCGCGCCCAGACCGGGGTAGCGGTCCACCCCGAGGTGCTCGAGGGGCCGGTGGCCGGCACGCTCCGGGCGTTCGCCGAGGCGAAGCGGGCACGGCTCCTCGTCATCGGCTCCCCGACCCCCGCCGCGCTGCCCGTGTACCGGCTCGCCGGGACCACCGAACGGGTGATCCAAGCGTCGTTGGTGCCCGTGCTGGTCGTGCGCTCGGCTCAGCCGTTCCTCGCGTGGGGGCGCCGCGAGCGCGCGCTCGGTGTCGTGCTGGGCGTCGACGACAGTTACACCTCCCAGGCGGTCGTGGCCGCGGGGAAGGACCTGGCACGCGCCGGCGATGTCGTGCTCAGCGCCGTCGAGGTGTACTACGCGTCGGAAGCGGGGCGGCGCTACGGGGTGCCGGTGCGCTCGTGGATGTTGCCCGATCCGGAGGTCGAGGCGCTCGTGACGCGGGACCTGGAGCGGCGCGTCGGCGATGTCCCGGGTGCCGAGGTCCGGCTGCGCCCGAAGCTCGGCCACGGGCGGCTCGGCGACCACCTGCTCGAGGTCGTCCGCGAGGAGAACGCAGACCTCGTGATCGTCGGGACGCACGACCGTCGCCACCTCGCACGGCTGGGGTCCGCGTCGGCAGTGGTGCTGCACTTCGGCACCGTGTCCACGCTGATCGCGCCGACCACCGCGCTCCCGTCGCGGGTGGGCGCCCCCGAGGTGCGCCGGGTGTTGGTCGCCACCGACCTGTCGGACTTCGCGGGGCAGGCCGTCGCCTACGCCTACGAGGTGCTCCGGGGGCGCACCGGCGAGGTGCACCTGCTCCACGTCGACACCACCACGCCCCCCGCCGCCCGGGACGCCGCCTGCGCGCGCGTGCGGGCCTTCGCGCCAACGCCGTCCCCCGAGGGGATCGACACCCACGTGCACGTCGTGGCGCGCAGCGACGTGGCGGCCGCCATCGTCGAGACCGCCGAGCGCCTCGGCGCGGACATGGTGTGCATCGCCTCGCATGGACGCAAGGGGGTGGTGCGGACCGTGCTGGGATCGGTATCCGAGGAGGTGGTGCGCGCGAGCCGCCGACCCGTGCTGGTCGTGCGGCCCCGGGAGGGCTGACGTTGGTTGTTGGTTGGGCGACCGACGTTGGGCGCGGTGCCCCGGCGCCCCGAGCGGCGCCGCCCGCGCCCGCTACACAACAGCCTGCTACACACAGGCCTGCTACACATCAGCCTGCTACAACAACTGCGGCCGGGTGCTCGTCTGCGAGGACGCGTTCTTCGTGCCGGAGCCGTTGCCGGCGATCGCGGCGAGGGGCGGCGGGGCGGTGAAGCCGGAGTCGTCGTCGCCACACGACGAGGGATGCCGAGCTCGCCGTCCCCGTCCCGCGCGACCGCGGCGTAGAACTTGCCCTTCGCCAGCGTCTCCTGCTTGCCGCGGCGGTCGGCCTCCCCGAGCAGGCTCACCTTGCCGCTGAGCGAGGCGCGGACAGGGTCGCCGACGAAGGCCACGTCGGTGGAGAACACGACGGCCACCTCGTCCTCGAAGGTGAAGGTCAGCTCCTCCGTGGCGAGGTCTTCACCCTCCGCGTCGAGCCAAGTGACAGAGATGTCGGTCTCGTCCGAATCGAACGCGGTGTCCCAACGGTATTGGGTCACGGAGAGCGCGTAGCCGCGCTCGTCGTCGGGGACGAGCCGAACGTGCCGACGCGCGCGAGGAGCACGTAGCCGATCACGACGCCGCCGAGAGCCGCGAATGCCTGACGCGCTTCGACGCGACGATCGATCTCGGCGGCGGGTGTGTCATCGCCGTGAGCGCCGACGGGCGCTCGGACCGCCTCGACATCTACGACGCGAACCCCAACAACCTCGACGGCTGCGGCCTCGACGGCCCCTGGCTGATCGACGACGTGGGTGACAGCCACGTGCGGGTGGATGGCGAGATCGAGGCCTCGGAGTTCGAGAACACCATCTGCTACGAGGGGACGCTCACGATCGTGCTCGACCTGGCGCTGAGCGACGGCACGTCGAGCGTGGCGATGACCGGCGCGGTGACACTCGACGGCGGCGCGGTGGGAGGCACGGCGGCGGCGGCGTGCGAGTGACCGTGTGACAGTTGGGGGGCGGGCGGAGAGATGTCTGGGCGACCAACGTTGGGCGCGGTGCCCGTCGCCCCGAGCGGCGCCGACCGCGCCCGGTGTGCGGGGCGGCCTCGTGCGGGACGAGGCGCGCGCATGTTGGCCGGTGTGTCGGGTTGACAAGCCGGGGCGCCCGAGGGAGCTTCGGCTTCTTTGGATCCCCGCGGTGTGGGTCGCTGAGGCGGGATCATTTGGGATGAGCGCGCATGTTGGCCGCGGGGCGGTCACGGACGGGGGATCATCCGGGATGGTCGCCGATGTTGGCCGCGGGGCGGTCACGGACGCGGGATCATCCGGGATGATCGTGGATGTTGGCCACGGGGCGGTCACGGAGGCCGGCGGCGTGATCGTCGACCGTCGGCCTGCGCCGAAACCGGTTGCAGACCGGCCAAGAGTAGGGGGCCTTGCCCGCAGGGGGTGGCATTCTTGGCCGGTTTCGAGGGGATCCTCGGGGTTCCGTCGGCGGAGGCACCGAAACTACCGGCGTTGCTCCGTGTAGGGCGGCCGCGTGGGCCGCGGTCCCGGCCCCAGAGCGGCCAAGAGTAGGGGGGCTTGCCGGCAGGGGGTGGCATTCTTGGCCGGTTTCGGGGGGCAGGTACCCGCTCGGTGTGTTCCAAGGTCAGGTTCTCCAAGGCGGACAGTTCCGGCGGCGTGGCCCGGCGCACCAGGTGCCGATGCCCTGCCGGCCCGACCCGCCGACGCCCACCCCGCGCGAGGTGCCCGGAGGGCGGCCGGTCCGCCGGCCGGTCCGGCCGGGCGGTCGGGGGGACGAGGATCACTCCCAAATGATCACGCCCGGACGACCGAGCGGCTCCCGCCGCGAGTCCGCAGGGGACCGGCCCCGGCTCGGCGGGGACGCGCCCGGGATGCGACGAATCGCGCCTTGGAGACGGTGCGCCAGGTGCCGGCGCCGCCATGTCCGCGCCGCCGCCCGCGCCCGGTCCGCGGTCCGGTGCGGTAGACTCGCCCGCGGAGGCTCCATGGGCGCAGCGGTGGGCATCGATCTGGGGACCTCGAACTCCTGCGTCGCGATGGTGCGCGACGGGGAGACCATCGTGTTCGCCGACGTGGAGGGGCGGCGCACGCAGCCGTCCGTGGTCGCGTTCGGGCACGCGCGCACCGTGGCCGTGGGGCACCGCGCGCGCAAGCAGCTGCTCTACGCGCCCGAGAGCACCGTGCTGTCCGCCAAGCGGCTGATCGGCCGCCGCTATAGCTCGATGGAGGCGCAGCGGATGAAGGCGCTCTCGGCGTTCGGCATCGCGGAGGGGGAGGCCGGCGACGTGCGGCTGCGCGTGCACGGGCGGCTGTACAGCCCGCAGGAGGTCTCGGCGCACGTGCTCGTGCACATGAAGAAGATCGCCGAGGCGGCCATCGGCGAGACGGTGGACAAGGCGGTCATCACGGTGCCCGCCTACTTCAACGACAACCAACGCCAGGCCACCCGCGACGCCGCGACCATCGCCGGCCTCGAATGCCTGCGGATCCTCAACGAGCCGACGGCGGCCGCGCTCGCGTACGGGTTCCAACAGAACAAGCGCCAGCACGTGGCGGTGTACGACCTGGGCGGAGGCACGTTCGACGTGTCGATCCTGCGCATCGACGAGGACTTCTTCGAGGTCATCGCGACCGCGGGTGACACGTTCCTCGGCGGGGACGACTTCGACTTTGCCGCGGCCGACCAGTTCCTGGCGGCGTTCGAGCGGCAGGTGGGGCTCTCGCTCACGGAGAACCGCACCGTGCGGCTGAAGCTTCGCGACGCGGCCGAGCGCGCCAAGATCGCGCTGACCGACGCCGAAGAGGTCGAGGTGCACGTGCCCGCGCTGTACCGTACGACCGACGGTCACGACTACGAGTTCCGCACCAAGGTGAACCGCTACCAGTACGCGGCCTGGGTGATGCCGCTGGTGCAGAAGAGCTTCGTGGTGGTCGACGAGGCGCTGCGCGCCGCGAGCATGAACGCGCGGCAGGTCGACCACGTGTTGTGTGTCGGCGGCATGACGCGCGTGCCGATGGTGCGCGAGGCGGTGCGCCAGTACTTCGGCAAGGAGCCGAACGTCACCGTCAATCCCGACGAGGTGGTGGCCGTGGGCGCGGCGATCCAGGCGCACCTGCTCACCGCGGAGAAGCCCATCGCGACCTCGGTGCTGCTCGACGTGACGCCGCAGTCGCTCTCCGTGCGCACGATCGGCGGCTACTGCGAGGTGCTCATCCCGCGCAACACGGCGGTGCCGACGGACTCGAGCAAGGTGTTCCTCACCGCGCACGACGACCAGACCGAGGTGCGCGTGGCCGTGTTCCAGGGCGAGGCGCGGCTGGCGGCGGAGAACGAGCTGCTCGGCGAGTTCGTGCTCGCCGGCCTGCCCCCGATGACGCGCGGGCAGGTGCGGGTGCGCATCACGTTCGAGATCGACGCCGACGGCATCGTGCACGTGCGCGCCGTGGACGACAAGCTCGGCAAGGAGCACTCGATCCGCATCGAGTCGCGCACGGCGCTGACCGAGGATGAGGTGAAGCAGGCGCGGTTCGACGACTTGGGGTTCTGAGGGGAGATCGGGGCGCCCCGCAGGTCGGCTCCGGGCTCGCAGCGGAGCTGCTCGGTCGGCCGGGCGGGTCGGCAGTGGCGCGGCGTTTGGAGCGTCGGTGCGCCCGGCCGGACCAGCCGCCGGGGGCGGCTGCCCTCCGCGCCCTTGGCGCCTGGATTGGTTCGCGTTGGCGCCGAAAGCGGCCACAAGTCGCGACGCCTCGACATCCGCCTGCTACCGTAGACCCCCCGAGATCCCCATGACACGCCTCCTCCTCCTCGCCGTCCCCCTCCTCGCCGGGTGCCTCTCCTGCACCGACATGGCCTGCGTGGGCATGCTCGCCATCACCTTCGACGGGGAGCTGCCCGACGGCGCCGAGGTGACCGTGCTCCTCGACGGCGAGCCCGTTGCCTGCGACGGGGAGCAGTGCGAGTTGCGCGAGGACGGCTTCGGCCTCGTGGTGATCCTGTTCGGCAGCGACGAGCCCGAAGTGGTCGTCCGGATCACGACTGCTGGGGCCGACGAGGATCACCCGGTCTCCCCCACCTGGGACGCTCCGTACTTTCCGAACGGAGAGGTCTGCGACGGCAAGGACGGCGGCTGCCTCGGGGGCGAGGCCACCCTGGCGGTCTGAGGGCCTGGCCGTAGGCCTTGGGCCTGCAATTGGCGCCGGAAGCGGCTGCCCCCGCGCCCTTGGCGCATGGATCGTCAGCGCACCCCCGTGTAGTACGCCGGGGGGAACACCCCGAGCCCGTCGAGCGGCGCGGGGAGGACCTCGCAGCGATCGGCCCGAAGGCGCACGGACCGGAGCTCGGCGCGAATCTTCTCGAGGAGCTGGGTGGAGACGACGAGGGCTCCGGGGAACCCCTCGTAGATCTCGCGGACGGGCGTCGACGGCGTCACGTGACGGACGCCGCCGGCAGAGTAGAACCCCCGATGGCACTCCGAGCAGGTCCGCGTCTGCACCTGGTTGGTGCCACGCTGCGCCAGCGGCTCCCGGCCCCAGAAGACGTGGCCGCCCTTCACGGGCTCGCCGTCGGGCCCGATCGCGTCCGCGAGGAAGAGCGCGTCCTCGACGGCGGCCTGGCCGAGCACGGCGATCAGCGCGTCGTGGATGTACCCGACCCCGAGGGTGCCCTGGAAGAAGTAGCGGGTGCGCGGGGGGAAGCGGTCCGCGAACTCCACCGGCACCAAGCCGCCCGCGCGGAGGAGGAAGCCACACTCGGGGCACAGGCGCGCCCGATTCTGGGCCGCCCAGTACTTGCTCGGCGGGAGATGCCCGGTGTTGGTGCTGAGCACGTGCAGGCCCGGCGGCGCGATCCTGGTCAACGGTAGTGCCTCGAGCACATTGTGGCATGACGATGCGAAGCACGGGAGCGGAAGCCCGGAGGCACCGCCGGAGGGGGCTGGGCGCGGATACGGGCCGGACGGGTGGCCGATGGGGGGCGTGGCGAGCCGGCCGGCCTGCTGGACCACCCGACAGAACGGGCGTCAGTGGGGGCACTGAGGCGATCTTTGTCGGGTCTTCTTCGCCCGCGTCGGCGGTCGGGACCGCCGCGACCCCCCGCTCCGACGGAGAAACGCCGAGTTTATCGAGGTCGGGGCGCCATGCTCGCGCGCAATGCCGCTGCGTAGGCGGCTCGGGGGCTTGCCGACCCGACAGAACGGGCGTCAGTGCGGGGAGTGAGGCGAGATCTGTCGGGTCCCGACGGCGGGCGGACGGAACGGCGCCAGCGCAGGTCAACGGCGGAGCTCCCCCGACGCGGCGCGGCGCCGCAACCACCGCGGATCGAACAGCGCGAGGTGCGTCACCAGCATCCCCCACGAGATGTCCTGGAGTCCTACGAGCCCGAGCAGGCCGGCGTGCATGCCGAACAGCGCTAGCCACAACGCCGGGCGCAGCCGTCGCGAGAGGGCCAGCGGCGCGGCGAGGAGCTCCAGGCCGAGCGTTCCCCAGGTGGCGACGGCGAGGACCGCGTCGGGCAGGGCCGCGAGCGCGTGGACGAGCGGGTTGTCGAGCGCGATGGGGCCACGCAACATGCGGGCGACCGCGCTGCCGTCGGCCCAGCTCGGGCTCACCAGCTTGGTGTAGCCGGAGAACGAATAGCCCACGGTGAAGACGACCCAGAGCGCGCCGAGCACGTCGCGGGGCAGGCGGTCGGCGAACCCGCACCAGGCGGCGCTTCCACCGGCGCGGCGCGCACGCCAGCGGTCGATCGACCACGGCGGGTTGGGCCGGGCGAAGGCGTGCGCGAGCAGGAAGAAGCCGAGGTAGGGCAGCGAGGGGTTGAGCGTCAACATGTTGCGGTGCCACAAGGTGGCGGCGCCGAGCGCGAGCAGCACGCCGGCCGTGCGCGTGAACAGCCCGGCCGCGAACGCCAGCGACAAGCCGACGAGCCCGAGCACCACGGCCTGGATCATCCACGGGGCGTCGAGGTGGTGGAGGGGGGAGAAGCCGAGCGCGACGGGGTTGCGCGCGGGGTCGGCGAGCATGCCCTGGTCGGAGTAGAGAGTGGTGGCCCAGGGGTAGAGGCGCGCGTAGTGAACGGCGAGCTGCACGCCGATGGCGACGCGCACGACGGCGAAGATCGGCACGCGGCGCACCGCGGAGAGGAGTCCACTGGCGTTGAGAGGGGCGGCGGGTGCGGCGGGAGTGGCGGGCAGGGTCAGGAGCACGAGACCTCCACGTGGCGGACGGGGCCTGGCAGGCCGGGGGCGGGGTGGGCGTCGATGGTCACGCGGACGGGCGCGGTGTCGTCGGGCAGGCCGAGGGCGGGGCGGAAGGTGGGGTCGACACACACCGCGTGGAAGAGCACGGTCTGGACGGTGTCGTCGGGCAACCACGGGCCGTAGGCGACCGCGGCGCCGTACGCGTTGCGGAGCATGTACGGGCCGACGGGGTGGGCGGCGACGGCGGCGTCGAAGAGCAGGGTGCGTGCGGTGCCGTCGGCGAGGGTGACGGTCACCACGCGCTCATAGGCCCACGGCTCGACGCGGCCGGAAGTCGGGAGCGCTGTGTCGCCGGGCGCGGGCTCCATCCCGGAGAACACCTTGGGGAAGGGCGAGGCGAGGGTGAGCTTGCCGAGGCCGGCGAGCGCGGGGCCGGCGCGGGGGGCGAGCGGGGTCAGGAGCGTGCCGCCGACGCTGGCGAGGCCGACCAGGACGAGCAGCGCGAGCCCGAGCTGGCGCGGGCGGGTGCGCCGGCGGGCGACCACGTCCTGGAACAGGAGCATCGCGCCGATGCGGGCCTCCTGGTCGGGCTCGAAGCCACACGCGTCGTCCATGGTCGCGGGGTTGTGGAAGGTGCCGAACAGGAGATCCCAGAGCGGCAGGTCGCTGTAGTTGGAGGTGTGGCGGCCGCGGGCGTGGTGGACGCGGTGCATCTCGGGGCGTTGCACAAGGTAGCCGAGCCACCGCGGGGTGTGGACGTTGCTGTGGTAGACGAACTCCGCCCCTGCGGAAAGCGCCGCGTACGCCACCGCCGCCGCGGGCGAGAGGCCGAACAGCGGCCCGGCGATGGCGCCGGAGAGCAGCGCGTTCGCCACCTGCTCGAGCGGGTGCTTGTAGAACGCCATCGCCACCTCGATGCGCGCGGGGCTGTGGTGCAGCTGGTGCATCCCGAGCCACAACGCGCGGCTCTCGTGGCGGGCGCGGTGCCACACGTACCAGACGAGCGTGGAGAGCAGGTACACGCCGCCGCCCGCGACCACGTCGGGAAGCGCGTCGAGCGGCAGGAGCGGCCGTGCCACGCGCTCGCAGAGGGGGCCCACCGCGAGCACCACGGCGAGCTGGAACAGGTTCGCGAGCACCAGGCGGAGCGTCCAGCTCGGGACGACGGGCAGGCTGCGGGCGGGTGCGAGACGCTCCCAGGTCAGGAAACCGGCGGCGAGGGCGGCGATGGGGAACATGCGGGTTGCCTCCACCCGGAAGGTACGGTGGGAGGGCGCGGGCTGGGGTGTGGTAGAACAGACAGTGTCTGTTGGGGCGGCGATTCACGGGATGTGAGGTAGAGAGTGGGAAGAGACATTGTCTCCCACTCGAGGGCCCCCATGTCCGCCGACGACCTGCTCTCCGCCCGCTTCGGCGCCCTCTCCGCGCACGCCACGGTCACCCAGGCCGCGCTGCTCGCCGCCGACGTGTCGGGCGCCGAGGGCTTCCGCCCCACGGACGTGCGGTTCTTCTTCCTGCTTTTCACCAACTGGATGGAGGACGACCGGCTGCGCCCGGGCCTCGACGTCGACCTGACGCAGGTGCGGCGGGCGCTGGTGCGGCTCGTGGGAGAGGGCCTCGCCGTCACGCTCGGGGGCGGCCGGGCGCCGCGCTACCGCCTGCTGCCCGGCGGGGTGCTGGCGCTGGTCGAGGCGCTCACGGACCCGCGCGCGCCGCGCACGTTCGAGGAGGTGGTGTTCCTCGCCACGGCCGCGGCGAGCTACCGCGACGCGATCGCCGACCGCGTCCGTGGCGAGCCCCGCGCCCCCGACCGCATCGTGCGCGCCCGGCTCGATCCCGTGCGCATCCTGCGGGCAGAGCGGCGGCGGCTGGAGGGCGCGGTGGCCGACCTGGAGGAGCGCGTGGCGTCGGGGCTGCGGATGGAGGAGGTGGCCCGGTGCGCGGAGGGGCTTGCACCCGCGGACCTGGCCCAGCGGCTCCGCGCCGAGGTGGGCGGCTACCAGCTGCACCCCATGCGATCCCTGGAGGAGCTGGTGGCGCCGCTCCCCGCCGCGATGGCACGGTTCGAGCTGGGGCCCGGCATGGGGCTCCGCGCGCGCGCCCTGTTCTCGCCGCTGCTGGAGCAGCTCCGGGCGCGGGTGGGGATCCTGGAGCGGCTGGAGGGGACGTTGCGGGAGGGGTGAGGGGGGCTTGGGGGCGGCCAACATCGGCGATCATCCGGGATGATCGTGCCGGCCTGACCGCTACGGGGCCAACCTGTCAACACCAGGACGCGCCGAACTCGCCGGATGAGACGCAAATGCCCATGCACTTTCCTCAGCGCGGTGCTCGTCGTGGACACGCGGGAGGCCGGCGACGCGCAGCTCGGGAAGCGGAGGAACGGCGCGACCGTCAAAGGTCGGGGGATGCGCGCCCATCCCGTCACTTCGGACGGTATATCCGTCCGAACTCGGGGGATGCGCGCCCATCCCGTCACTTCGGACGGTATATCCGTCCGAAGTCGGGGGATGCGCGCCCATCCCGTCACTTCGGACGGTATATCCTTCCGAACTCGGGGGATGAGCGCCCATCCCGCCAGTTCGGACGGTATATCCGGCCAGACTCGGGGGGTACGCGCCCATCCCGCCAGTTCGGGCGGTAGGCCCGTGCCATGATCGTGGATCACCCCCGGCATCCTCGAAGGGGGCATCAACGTGGGGCCTCCGTCGGCGACGTCGAGCTTCGAGCGGCCGCACCCCCTTGGAGTCCGCCGACACTTCGGCCGGACGTGCGGCGCCTGCATCCTCCCTTGAATCAGCGAGGCCCGATCTCGCGCCTGAAGGAGCTGCATCGGCACAGAGACGCCATCCCCCGAGTTCAGCGCGTGGGACGGCCCGAACGGGGGGCACCGCGCGACCCCGACGCTCCCTTGTCGAGCAGGTAGCCCTTCGTCACGTTCGGCGGGTGACCGAAGTGCGTCACACCCATCGGATCATCCGGCATGATCGCGCCTCCGTGACCGCCACGGGGTACCGTCGCGGCCAACCCGTCGGCGGCGACGTGGCCCGTACCAGTCCGATGAAGCGCGCGGTCGACCCCTGACCGCTACCCGCCCCTTCGGCCCCGGGTGGTACCATCCCCGCATGGACGCCCGCCTCCGCCCCCGCATCGAGATCGAGACCATCCACGAGCTCCTCGCGGAGCTGGATTGTTACCAGCTGCTCGGCGTGGCGCCGGATTGCGCCCAGCAGGACGTCGACGCGGCCTTCCGCACCGAGAGCCGCCGGCTGCACCCCGACCGCCACGCCGCTGGCGCCTCGCCCGCGTTCCGCGCGCAGGCCAACGACGTCTTCAAGGCGGTCAACGACGCCTACCGAACGCTCCGCGATCCTGATGCCCGCGCCCGTTACGACAGCGACCGGCGCCAGGGCGCCCTGCGCCTGGACGAGGCCGCGCGCAAGGAAGCCGAGAACGAGGCGGCCGCCAAGAACGACCCCACCAAGGCCGCGCGCACGCCCAAGGGCGAGAAGTACTGGAAGATGGCGCTCCAGTGCTGGAACGAGGAAGACTTCAACGGCGCCGTGATGCAGATCAACTTCGCCCTGTCCTTCGAGCCCGCGAACGACGTGTTCAAGGAGTGGCTCGGGCGCGCGAAGACCGCGAACGAAGAGAAGAAGCGGGGCAAGCAGGGGAACGCGTACAAGATCCGGCTGTAGGTCAGGCGCTTCGGCTCTTCGAGGCCTCCCCACGCTCCATCGACGCGCGACCAGCCCTTCGTGGACGACGAGGCCTGCGCGCGCCCGATCCGCAAGCTGGCCGAGCGGTTCGCCATCCTCGACGACGCCCCCGCGTTCCGGATCGTCTCCCGCCGTCGCAACGCAACCGCGTCCCCGACCGCCCCCTGGGCGGGGTGCGCGAGGTGGCCAGAGGGCGCGTGCCCGCGGGAGCGGGCGCGCGGTTCGGCGCCCGCCGCGGCAGCGGCGCCGCGCCAACCGAGGCCGGAGGCCGAGACCGGCGGACGCCGACCCCCGACCGCCTCGGGCGGGGGGCGCGCCCAGAGGGTTGGGAGCGTGATGTTTCCCGTGGAACAATTGGGCACGGATCGCGGTTTGGCAGGCGGCGCCCCGGCACGCGGGTTGCGACCGTGCGGCAGGAGACGCGACCTGAAGGTGTGAGGTCAGCGACGCGTTCGGAGGTTGCACGACCGCGGCAATCCCCCGGACCCCCGACCCGGGCCCGCGCGCGCGACCCACCCGTTAGCGGTCGGGGGAGGCCCCCATGCTCCTCCTGCTGCTCGCCTGCACCCCCGCACCGTCGGACGACACCGCTCCGTCGGACACCGACACCAATTCGGCGGAGACCGACACCGACACCGATTCGGACACGGACACCGATTCGGACACCGACACCGACACCGACACCGACACCGACACCGACACCGATTCGGACACCGACACCGATTCGGACACGGACACCGATTCGGACACGGACACCGATTCGGACACCGACACCGTCCCCGCGGCCTACGACGCCGGCGACGGGCCCTACGCGGTGGACGTGGAGAGCGACAGCGTCGCGGGGGCGGCGGTGACCTGGTACGTCGCCGTGGGGGAGGCGGACCTGCCGGTGGTGCTCTGGTCGCACGGCTTCGCGCGGGGAGCGGCCAACCACGCTGCCGCCGCGCGCCGCGCCGCTTCGTGGGGGTTCGTGGTGGGCGTGCCGACGCTGCCGAGCTTCTCGGACCACGAGGCCAACGCCGCGTTCGTCGCGACCGAGCTGCTCGCCGCCGCGCTGGCTCGGCCGGAGGCGGGGGAGCAGGTGGCCTTCGTCGGGCACTCCGCGGGCGGGCTCGTGAGCCTGCTCGCCGCCGCGCAGGTGGACGCCGCCGCCTACGTGGGGCTCGACGCCGTGGACGCGAGCGGGCTCGGCGAGGCCGCGGCCGCCGACGTCACCGCGCCCGCGCTGTTCCTCAACGGCGACCCGGGCAGCTGCAACGCCGACGGCAACAACGTCGCGTGGACCACCGGCGGCGCGGCGTGGCGGGTGGACGTGGTGGACGCCGGTCACTGCGACTTCGAGTCCGACACCGACTGGCTCTGCTCGGCCGTGTGCGGCGCGGAGGACACCGCTCGCCAGGAGCTCGTGCAGACCTACGCGGTGGCCTGGCTGGTGCACCACCTCCGCGGCGACGCCGACGCCTGGATCGAAGGGGCCGAGGCCGAGGCCGACCGGGCCGCGGGGCGCATCGACTGGTGATTCGCGTGAGGGCGCGCCGGATGACGACGCCTACCCGCGCGCCTACCTACGGACCGCCACCCCCAGCAGTACCCCCGCGCGCAGGGTCCACGCCACCGCGCGCACGTGGTTGGCGAGGCACAACGAGCGCCAATCGGCCTGGACGAAGCCCACGTCGAGCCGGCCGTGCATCGGCACCGCCCAGAACGCCGTCACCGCCCAGGCGAGCACCACCGGCACCAGCAGCGCCACGCCCAGCCGCGGCGCCTCGCGGCACAACAGGCCGGCGGCCACGAGCTCGGCGAGCATGAGCGGCGCCACGACGAGGGTGATCGCGGCGGTCCAGGCGTGGTGGTAGGCGGCGAAGCTCTCGGGCCCGATGTGCGCGTAGAGCGGGTACACGGCGACGCCGACGGTCCACACGAGGCCCACGAGCGCGGCGCTGCAGGCGAGGTTGAGCGCGAGGACGGGGGTTGCGGCCATGCGTCCCGGTATTCGCGAGCGGGGGCGGGCGCCGCGTGCGGCGCGAATAGAAAGAGGCAATCGTGCCTGCCAAAGACCAACTGCCCGAGAAGCTCTGCGAGGTCTGCCACCGCCCGTTCGTGTGGCGGAAGAAGTGGGCGCGCGCGTGGGACGAGGTGCGCACGTGCAGCGATCGGTGTCGCGGCGAGCGGCGGCGCAACAGCGCGCCCAAGGAGAAGTGAACATGACGGGGTTCCGCGAGCAGATCCGCACCTTCGCGCCGGAGCGGAACGCGGGCAAGCGCTGGATCTACGTGCCGTACGATCAGCTCGACGCGACGGTCTCGCTCATCGCGGACGCCGACCCGGCGGGCACGGTGCTCGCGTTCGTGGAGTCGCGCGAGAAGGCCCGGCGGCGGCCCTACCATCGCCAGAAGTTGGCCCTGCTCCTCTCGAACGAGCGGCACGTCGCGCTCGAGATGGCGGCGCGCGGCTTCGCCATCGCGTACCACGGTGGCGACGGTACCTTCGGCGACGGGCTCCTCGCGCTGCGGGCGAAGTACGGCTGCGACACGATCGAGGTGATGACCCCGGCAGAGCGCGAGCTGCGGGTGGACCTCGCGGCCGCGCAGGCACGCGGGCTCCCGCTCGTGGAGCGGCCGAATACCCTGTGGTTGACGACGAAACGAGACTTCACCGCCGCCTTCCCGAGCGGGCCGCCGTACCGCATGGACACGTTCTACCGAGGCGTCCGCCGGCGCGCGGGGCTGCTCATGGAGGGGGGCAAGCCGATTGGTGGCAAGTTCTCGTTCGACACGGAGAACCGCCGGCCCTGGCGTGGCGAGCCGCCCGCCCCGCACGCGCCCGCCTTCGCGCCCGACGCCATCACGCGCGAGGTGCTCGAGCTCGTCGCCGCGCGGTTTCCCGACTCGTTCGGGAGCCTGGACGGCTTCTCGTGGCCCTGTTCCGCGGCCGACGCCGAGGCGCTCTGGGCGCACGCGCTGACGCGGAAGCTGCCGCACTTCGGCCCCTTCGAGGACGCCATGAGCGAGGCCGAGCCCGACCTGTTCCACACCCACGTCAGCCCGCTGGTGAACCTCGGCCGCCTGACACCGGGACGCCTCGTCCGCGACGTGCTCGCCGCCTACGACACCGGCGCCGTGCCGCTCGCGAGCGCGGAGGGCTTCGTGCGCCAGGTGCTCGGCTGGCGCGAGTTCGTGAAACACGTGCACGACGCCACGGACGGCTTCCGCACGGTCGAGCCGAGCGCCGCGCCCGACCACCTCGGCGCGACGGAGCCGCTGCCGCCGGTCTACTGGGGCGAGAATCCGAGCGGCCTGCGCTGCCTCGACACCGTGACGCGCCACGTGTACGAACGCGGCTGGTCCCACCACATCACGCGCCTGATGGTGCTCTCCAACATCGCGACGCTGCTCGGCGCGTCGCCGCGCGCGCTGACCGACTGGTTCTGGGAGGTGTATGTCGACGCCTACGATTGGGTGGTGGAACCCAACGTTCTCGCCATGGGGACCTTCGCCGTCGGCGATCTGATGACGACCAAGCCCTACGTCTCCGGCGCCGCCTACATCCACAAGATGAGCGACGCCTGCGACCACTGCCGCTTCGACCCCACCGGCAAGGACCCCACGCGCCCCTGCCCGTTGACACCCTTGTATTGGGACTTCCTCCACCGCAACGCGGCGACGTTGGCGAGCGTAGACCGGCTCGCGATGCCCCTGGCGAGCGCGCGCAAACGAACGCCCGAGCAACAGGCGCATGCGGCGGCGGTGCGGGCGCGGGTGTTGGCGCGCTTGCGGGCGGGGGAGGAGGTGCCGGTGGGGGTGGCGCGGGTGGGGTGAGGGCTTCGGAGTTGGGCAGACCGACGCGCGAGGCGCGCGCGGCTGCGGCGGCGGGTGGGGCGGGGCGAGCGGGGGGTGGCGTTGGCGCTGGCGTCCAGCAACTCGGCACCTGCCGGTCAGGTTCGGCGTTGCTGGACTGGGCGTCCAGCAACTCGGCACCTGCCGGTCAGGTCCTGCGTTGCTGGACTGGGCGTCCAGCAACTCGCCACCTGCCGGTCAGGTCCGGCGTTGCTGGACCCGGCGTCCAGCAACTCGCCACCTGGCGGTGAGGTGCGGCGTTGCTGGACTGGGCGTCCAGCAACTCGGCACCTGCCGGTCAGGTCCTGCG
>JAZKFH010000046.1:0-81784 GCA_040386535.1 Myxococcota bacterium
CCGGAGTCGAGAGATGCTCGGTCATCGGCCGACCCCGGTCCTCCCAGGCGGACCGCAGTGGAGAGATGCTCGGTCATCGGCCGACTGCGGTCCCTCCCCGTGAACCAAACTCGACGCTCGGGCCAGGACCGACTGAAACCGATCACACCCGGGTCGGTTTCGTCAGTAGGGCGGACGAGGGCGGGGGACCTGTCGGACAGGTGAGTGGGGTTCGTCCGTGTGGCGGACGAAGTCGGGGGACCGGCGCGCCCGCCTCCGCCGCGGCGCCGCGTGAGGGGCGTGGAGGGCCCCGCCTCCGGCGGCGGTCCGGCCGGCCGCGCTCGGGCGGCCGGCCGACCGAGGCGCTCCGCGCCGCTGCCGAAGGCGGGCGAAAGCCGCCTCCGGCCCGTGGCCGAGGGTGGATCGTACGGCCTGGAGCGGACCTCGCCGTCAGCGGCGAGGGTCACGCCCGATCGAACTCCCGGTCCCGGTGGAGTTGTCACGTCCGCTCCCCTCAGGCGCGGCGCACGGTCCGGGTCTGCGGCGGGAGGTCGAGGCGCGCGCGATCGCCGAGGCCGCTGCGGTGGCCCATGCGGAGGGCGATCATGCGGTCGAGCTCCGGCTCGGGCTCGGCCCGTTCGACGCGGAGGCGCCGGATCGACCGCTCGGTGAGATCGAGGGCCTCGGCGATGGCGGTGATGGGCACCGTCGGGAGCGCGAGGCGGACCGCGGCGGCGCGGCCGCGTGTGGAGAGGGCGCCGCGATCGAGGGCCGCGAGGCCGACCGCGCCGGCCGCCGCATCCGCGAGCAGGTCGACCCGAACGCACGGTTCAAGCTCGACGACGCCCAACAGCCCGAGGAGCTGGGCGCGGTGGACGCGCGGCAGCAGGCGCCGGACGCGCGGGATGAACCCGGGCGGCACGAGCCGCAAGCCGAGCAGGCCGGGGAGGCTCGACCCCTCGTGCAGGGGGTCGTTACCGACGCCGTGCTTTTCGGCGTTACGATGAACGTACGCGAACGCCTCCTCGACGTGCCCCTGGTGCTCCATCGGTTTGAGGAAGGTGGGCGCGAAGCCGGACGGGAGGTCGAGCGCCTGCGTGAGCGCCGAGCCGAGCGCCTGGGCGAAGCGGCCGGCAGCCGCGCGGTCGCACAGGGCGGTGACGTGGAAATGGTCGCCCGCGGCGCGAAAGGCGTAGAGGCCAAAGCCCTCGCCGACACGGTGCGTCGTGACCGCGAGCGCGCGCTGTGCCGCCGGGTCGGACGCGAGCACCCGCGAGTCGACGGCGCGGAAGACGAGGTGGAAGCCGAGGGGTGGCATGGCGCGCGAACCTTGTGCACGCCCCCGCCCGTCGGGAAGGGGGTGGGCGCACGGCGGGCCACAATTTCGCCCTGGCGACGGGGAGCCTCGGGGTGGCGGACGAAGTCGGGGGACCTGTCGGACAGGTGGGTGGGTTTCGTCCGTGTGGCGGACGAAGTCGGGGGACCTGTCGGACAGGTGGGTGGGTTTCGTCCGTGGGGCGGACGAAGTCGGGGGACCTGGCGGACAGGTGGGTGGGTTTCGTCCGCGGGGCGGACGAAGTCGGGGGACCTGGCGGACAGGTGGGTAGGTTTCGTCCGCGGGGCGGACGAAGTCGGGGGACCTGTCGGACAGGTGGGTGGGTTTCGTCCGCGGGGCGTGCCCGCCTCCGCCCCGGCGCCGCGTGAGGTGCGCGGAGGGCGCCGCCTCTGGCGGCGGTCCGGCCGGGCGCGCTCGGGCGGCCGGCCGACCAAGGCGCTTCGCGCCGCGCCCGTAGCGGACCGACCCTCGCCGTCCGCGGCGAGGGGCACGCCCGGTCGAGCTACCCGCCCACCGCATCGACCACGAGCTCGAACCCGGGGCAGACGGTGCGGCTCATTCGCGGGGCGAGCCCGACCCACACACCCCCGCCTCACACCCGCACGTGTCCGCCGCGGGCCACGTGTACTCGATCGCCTTGTCGCAGCCGATCTGGATGACCGCGATCGGGGCGTCGACGTGGGCACAGTAGACGGTCTCGGTGCACGGGTTGCCGGTGTAGGCGCAGTCGGCGGGGGCGTCGCAGGTGAGGCACCACGCGGGGTCGGACGCGCAGGCGTCGACCACCGTGGCCGTGCGGCAGGCGATCAGCAGGAGCAGGAGCATGCGCCGACTCTACAGGGTGCAGCGTCACGACCTCGAGCGCGAAGCTGCGCTCGGCCCCCTCGACGGCTTCTACCCGGAGGGGTGCGCCGTGCCCGGTCACCCACCCCTCGCCCGCCAATCCGTCGCAGTCGCCCTCGGGGCTGGCCCAGGTTCCCACGACCGGGTCGTAGCGCAGCGAGATCGCGAGGCTTTCTCCGCCGTTGACCTGGGAGGTCCCCGCCACCGCGGCCGTGATCACGATCGTGCCGTCCGACAGCCGGAAGAGGGAATCCACGTACGCGGTGGGGACAGGCAGGTCCGCGATCAAGACCCCCTCGCCGCTCCAGTCGAGCTGCACGAGCGAGAGGCCGGCCGGCGACCCATACGCTGCCACGGCGCCAGTTGCGTCGGCGGAGAAGGCCTCTGTCCGGGTCGGGTCGAACGGGGTGAGAGCGTCGTTACCAGCCTGCTGCACGGTTCCCGCGGCGAGGTCGATCCGGAGCGCTGCGCCGCCGGAACGGACGAGGGCGACGCCATCCTTCTCGAACCCGACGGGGCTGAAGCCCTCCTCCATGGTCGGCCAGCTCAGGGGCTCCAGGCGCAGCGGGTTCGTCTCCACCCGCCAGGCGAGGCCCGGGTCATCGCCCGCGACCTGGTACAGGATCGGCGCGGTGGTCGAGCCGACCAGGCCGTGCGCGGAGAGGGATGGGTTGCCGCCGATCCGGACGGGGCCGTGCGGCGCGAGGGCCAGGGTGTCGACGATGACGAAGGTGTCGGGGTCGAGGAGCAGCAGGTGGGGCGCGATCGCCTCGGTCGCCACCGCGTCCTCGGTGACCAGGTGCTCGAGGACGAAGATCCCCGCCGCGCCCGCGACCGCGGAGGCGTAGCGGGCGTCCGCCTCGCGCTGGCTGTCGGGGACCGCGGTCGTAGAGTTGGCGAAGGCGAACGACGCGTCCAACTCGGACCACTCCAATGACACATCGGTGTCGGGAAAGGCGATGTCGCGCACGAAGCGGGCGGCCTCCAGCGGCCCCTCGATGCCACAGGTGCGGTTGAGCTCCTCCAGCAGGGCGGTGAGCTCGGGACCTGGGCGCAGAGCCGTGCGAAGGCCTCATGGCGTCGGGACGTTTCGCTCGGGTACGACTCCCGGTCGACCGCGTCCGTCAAGGGCTCGAGGACCTCGGCGCCGTGCGCGCTGGCCCACTTCCCCTCGCTCGCCTCCTCGTGGTCCAAGGCATGACAGAACTCGTGCACCGTCGTGGCCGGCGCCGGGGGGGCCAGCAGCTCGATGCTCCGCGTGACGCTGTTGTAGCGGCCCGCGATGTCCACGAGCTCGGGCACCAGCTCCACCCGCTCCACACAGGTCGTGTCGCGCCCGGTCCACGCGATGAACTGGTCGAGCCCCTCCTGGAACTGGGCCAACGCGGGCTCTGGGTCGGAGAGCTGGGACGCGTCCACCACCATGGTGTCCCACGGGTGGCACTCGCCGCAGCCCGACAGCCACGACGCTGCGACGGCGAGGAGCCGGGAACTCGGCTGATGTTTCCCGTCGAACCGCATGCCGAACGTAATAGCGCAGGCACCGGTTCGTTGCGAGACTCACCCCCCAATCACCAGATCCCGCAGCTCCCCCGTCCCCAGGTGCACCACGCGCACCCGATGGTTGTTCGTGTCCGCCACGAGCAGGTAGTCGCCCGCGATGGCGAGGCCGCCGGGCTCGTCGAGCTCGGTGGGGCCGCCACACAAGGTGTGGATGCCGCCGCCGCGCAGGTCGACCGACTTGATCTTGTGGTTGTAGGTGTCGGCCACGTACAGCTGGCCCTCGGCGGCCGCGACGGCGAGCGGGTGCTGGAGGAGGGCCTTGTCGGGGGGGCCGTCGATATCGCCGAAGTCGAACAGGCCCTGGCCGACGAGCGTGCCGACGCGGTGCTCCTTCAGATCGAACACGCGCACGCTGCTGGTCTCGCTGTCCGCGAAGAACAGGTAGCGGCCGACCAGGGAGAGGCCGCTCGGTTGGGCGAGGGCGGCCTCGGCGGGGCTGCCGTCCACGTGCTCCTCGGCGCCGCTGCCGAACAAGGGGCCGAGCTGGTCGCGCTCGGGGAGGTACACCCAGACCTGGTGGGCGCCCGCCATGGCGATGAACACGGCCTCGGTCTGGCCGGCGGGGTTGGTGGAGACGGCCACGTCCCAAGGGGAGCGCAGGGCGAGCTTGCGGGGGTCGGCGGCCTCGGCCTCGATGCCCCGGCCGAGCTTCCCGGTGCCCGCGGCGGTGCGGACCTCGCCGGTGGTGAGATCGATGCGGCGGATGGCGTGGTTCTCGGTGTCGGCCACCCACAAGCTGCCGCCGGCGCGCGCGAGGCCCTGGGGGGAGTGGAAGGCGGCCTGGTCGGCGGGGCCGTCCACGAGGCTGGCGCCATTGCCGCCGAACGTGCGTACGCGCGTAGCGACGGGCCAGCCGTCGGGCCCGCGGGAGAGCGAGGCCTCGACGATGCGGTGGTTGCCGGTGTCGGCGATGTAGAGGCGCGCGTCGGGGCCGAACGGATCCTGGCCGTGCGCCTGCGCCATCAGGTCGGGGGAGAGGTGCACCTTGCCGGGAAAGCAGAGGCCGTGCCCGATCGCGGCGGGGGCGGCGGGGCGCCACGCGGGCTTCTCGGCGAGGATGCCGGCGGCGCGGGCCTCCTCGAGGAGCTTGTGTACGACGGGGGCCAGCTCCTCGTGGGTGACCTCGCCCGCCTTCTGCCACGCGACGCGGCCCGCGGCGTCGAGCACCACGATGGTGGGCCAGGAGCGGATGGTGTAGGCGTCCCACAGGGTGTGGGCCGGGTCGAGCACGACCGGGTGGTGGATGTGGTTGCGGCGCACCGCCTTCGCGACGTGGTGGGGCTCACGCTCGGTGGCGAACTTGGCGGCGTGGACGCCGATGACCATGACCGGCTGGTCGACCATGACGGCCTCGAGCGCGGCCAACTCGGGGAGCACGTGCAGGCAGTTGATACAACAATACGTCCAGAAGTCGAGCACCACGACGTTGCCACGCAAGCGCTCGAGCGAGAGCGGCCCGCTGTTGAGCCAATGGGCGGCGTCCGCGGGGAGCGCCGGGGCGTGGACGCGCAGCGGGATCTTGCCACCCGTTTCGCGCTTGGGCCGGTTGGCCTGCTCGAGCTGCAACGCGAGCTCGGCGGGGTCGGTGGTCGGGGCGAGGCAGGTGCGCTGCTCGCACAGGTAGGCGGTGCCGGCGCCGCCGATGGCGGACTTGTCCTCCAGCCAGGGGAGGAGCGGCGGGGTCTGATCGTTCGGATGCCACGCCACCACCGCGAAGGGCAGGTAGTGGGCGTACACGGCCTCGATGAGGGCCTCGGCCTTGCCGCCGATGATGCCGATCTGCTGGGTGGCGCCGGTGCGCCAGGCGGCGGCGATGGCCTCCGTGCCGAGGGCGCGGGGCGCGCGGTCGACCAGGGCCTGGTAGGCGCGCAGAATGGTGTCGGCCTTCTCGCCGAGGTCGGTGCGGCCGGAGAGCTCGTCGAGCCGGGCGAAGGCGAGAGCCGCCACACCGTTGGCGGAGGGCTCGGCGCCGCCGAGGAGGTGCTTGGACCGCGTCAGCAGCACCTCGGCGTCGGTGCCGGTGTAGAACAGGCCGCCCTCGGCGTCGTCCCAGAACAGGCGGGTCGTCGTGTCGGCCATCGCGTTGGCCTCGGCCAGCCAGTCGAAATCGAAGGTGGCCTCGAACACGTCGACGAGGGCGTTGGTGAAGAACGCGTGGTCGTCGGCGAAGCCGGGGATGTGGGCGCGGCCGTCCTTCCAGGTGCGCTGGAGGCGGGGGGCGCCCTCCGAACTCTTGGAGGCCGGGATCCGGACGTGGTCGAGCAGAAAGCGCGCGGCCCTGGTCGCGGCGCCCCGCCAGTGGGGCACGTCGAAGGTGGAGGCGGCGCGCGCGAAGGCCGAGATCATCAGCGCGTTCCAGGCGGTCACGATCTTGTCGTCGCGGCCGGGGTGCACGCGCTGCTCCCGCGCGGCGAGCAGCCTGGGCAGGGCGGCCTCGACCAACTCACGGGAGTCGGTGTCGAGGCGCTCGCGCGGCACCTCCATCCGAAGCACGGACGTGCCGTGCTCGAACGTGCCCGCGTCCGTGACACCCAACAACGCGGAGACCCGCATGCCGTCGAGCACGCCGAGCACGTTGCGCAGCTGGGTGGGCGTCCACGCGTAGAACTTGCCCTCCTCGCCCTCGCTGTCGGCGTCCAGGCTGGAGCGGAACCCGCCCTCGGGGGCCGTCATCTCGCGCAGGACCCACTCCAGCGTCTCGGTGACGACGCGCTTGTAGAGCGGGTCCTTGGTGATCTTCCACGCGTCCGTGTAGAGCGGCACCAGCTGCGCGTTGTCGTACAACATCTTCTCGAAGTGCGGCACCTTCCACGCGGGATCGACGCTGTAGCGGGCGAACCCGCCGGCGAGCAGGTCGTACATGCCACCCTTCGCCATCGCGTCCAACGTGTCGGTCGCCATCTTCAGCGAGCGCTCGTTGCCCGTGCGGCGCCAATGCGCGAGCAGCACCGCGATGGCCCCGTGCGGCGGGAACTTGGGAGCGCCGCCGAACCCAGCGTTGGTGGCGTCGAACTCCTTGTCCAGGCTCACGGCGAGCCGGTCGAGCCAATCGTCGGTGAGCGCGCCCTCGGCACGCGGGAGCTTGGCCGCAGAGGACAGGTAGCCGCCCACCTTGCCGGTGACGTCGGCGACCTTGGCGCGGTCGGTGCCCCAGAGGTTCTGCACGTGGCCGAGCACCTGCGTGAACGAGGGCATGCCGCGCGAGGGGGTGGGTGGGTAGTAGGTGCCGCCGAAGAAGGGCTTGCCCTCGGGGGTGAGGAACACGGTCATCGGCCAGCCGCCGTGGCCGCCGGTGAAGGCCTGCACCGCGCGCATGTAGAGCTCGTCGAGATCGGGGCGCTCCTCGCGGTCGACCTTGACGTTGACGAAGCCCTGGTTCATCAACCCGGCGACCTGGTCGTCCTCGAAGCTCTCGTGCGCCATCACGTGGCACCAATGGCAGGCCGAGTACCCGATCGACAGGAGGATGGGCTTGTCCTCGGCCTTGGCGCGGGCCAGCGCCTCGGGGCCCCACGGGAACCACTCGACGGGGTTCTCGGCGTGCTGGAGGAGGTAGGGGCTCGTCTCGTTGCTGAGGCGGTTGGGCACGCGGACTCCGGGCGCAGGGGGTGTCAGGAAGGGGTCCTGGAAGGGCGGCAAAGAAGGAACGTTGACACCGGGCGCGACCGTGGCCCGGCCCGTCACTCGCGCTTGTTGCGCAGCTTCCGCGTCAGGCCGTTGAGGAACGCGTGGAGCAGCTCGTCGTCGCACACGCGGTAGTTCTTGTGCCCCGCGTTGCGGAAGATGCTGCGCAGGTGCGGCCGGCTCACCTCGCCGTCGCCCAGCGCGATCGTGGCGAGGATGTCCTCCTCCTTCAGGTCCAGCGCGATGCGGAGCTTCTTGAGGATCTCGTTGGTGGTGAGGGTGGGCGGGGCCTCGGCGCCCTCCTCCACGCTCTCCGCGCCCTCTGCCGCGCCCCCCTTCGCCGCCGCCACCGGCGAGGTCCGCGGGCCGCGCCGATCGAGGATCAACGTGTCGAGGAAGCGCTCCAGCCGGCCGCTCGGGCAGGGCACGAAGCCGTGTTGCCCGTCCTTCATCAACAGCGCGGTCAGCTCGTCGGGCGTCACGGGGTCACCGGCGCGCGCGAACATGTCGATGACCTTCTGGTCGTCGAGATCGAGCGCGAAGCGCAGGCGCCGGAGCACGTCGTTGTCGTTCATGGGGCAGCTTCCAGAGGATCGGGGGTGGGCGAGGACGGCCCTATAACGGCGCCCGCCCGCGCGACCCGAGGAATGGGGGCCCGAGATTCCCGTCAACTTCGGCGCCCGCCCACCGATGGGTGCCCCGATGACGCCCATTCCCGCTGTCGCCCCACCTACGCACGACGCGCGCTCATTCGGCTCCTGGCTCGACCGGCTGCTCCCGGCCGAGCTGCGCGACTCGCCCGCGACCCGGATCCGCGCGCACCTCGGGCTGATCTTTCCGCTCATCTACGTCGTGAGCGCGGGTATCGAGGCGGTGGTCTACCTCGGGTCCGGAAAGTGGGGGACGGCCGCCTGTATCGCGGTCACGATCCCTGTCATGGCGATGGCGCCCTGGGCGCTGCTGCGCCTGCGCTCGTTGGAGGCGAGCGCCCACGTCCACGCCACGGTGGTCTTCGCGCTCGTCACCGTGCTGAACATCCTGCACGGCGGCGTGCAGTGGCGGGCGCTGATCTGGGCGGGGCCCCCGTTGCTCTACACGCTCCTCGTGGGTGGGGCGCGCCCGGCCATCACCTGGTTGACCCTGCAGATCGTCGGCATCTTGATCACGTTTGGCGTGGTCGCGGCGGGGGTCGCCTTTCCGGGGGAGCCCGTTCGGGCGCCCTCCATGACGACCGACATGATGCAGCTGCTCGTCCTGCCGATCACCACCTTCGCGCTGGCGTTCGTGTACCACCGTGTCAACACCTCGGTCCTGTCCGAGCTGCACAAAACCTCGGCGGCGCTCGGGCGCATCCGCGCGGGGCTGGACGAAGCCCAGCGGCTCGCGCGGGTCGGGAGCTGGGAGTTCGACGGGGGGACCAACCTCCTGACGTGGTCCAACGCCCTGTTCGGATTGCTCGACCTGCCGGTCGGCCCGCCCATGACCATCCCGGAGGCGCTCGGGCACGTCCATGCCGACGATCGGACCGTGCTGCTCGCCCTGTTCGAGGGCGTGTGTACGTCGGGTGGCCGGGCCGAGGCCGACGTGTACATGCTACGGGCCGACGGCGCGGAGCGTCGGTTCCACTTCATCTTCTCGCGCATGCCGGACGACGACGCCGGGCAGATCGTCGTGGCCGGCACGTGCCAGGACGTTCACGATGCGAGGACGGCCGAGACGGAGCTCATCCGGGCCCGCGAGCAGGCCCTGGTCGCCTCCGAGGCCAAGTCCCAATTCCTGTCACACATGAGCCACGAGATCCGCACCCCGATGAACGGTGTCATCGGGCTCACCTCTCTCGCGCTCGGCACGCCGCTCGATGCCGAGCAGCGCGAGTACGTCGAGGGCGCGCGCACCGCCGGGTTGAACCTGCTCACGATCATCGACGATATCCTCGATCTGACCAAGGTCGAGGCCGGCGAGCTGCGGACCGAGCAGATCCCGTTCTCGCTCCGGAAGGTGCTCGACGAGGTGGTCGAGACCGTCGCGCACGGCGCCACGCGCAAGGGCCTCGCCCTGCGGCTCGAGATCGATCCCGCCCTCGCGCACACGTTCCGGGGGGACCCGGTGCGCGTGCGCCAGATCCTGCTGAACCTCGCCGGGAACGCGGTGAAGTTCACCACGGAGGGCGCCGTCACCCTCCGCGCGGGCGTCGATCCGGAGCGCCCGGGCGCGATCCGCATCGTCGTGGAGGACACCGGGCCCGGCATCGCCCGCGACGCCCAGCTCCGCGTCTTCGAGTCGTTCCAACAGGCCGACGTGTCGACCACGCGCCGCTTCGGCGGGACCGGCCTCGGCCTCACCATCTCCCGCAAGCTGGCCGAGGTGATGGACGGCCGGCTCTGGGTGACGAGCGAGCTGGGGGTGGGCAGCTGCTTCACCCTGCTGCTCCCGCTGGAGCCGATCGAGACGAAGGCGGCCACCGAACATGCGCTCGCCGACGCCGTCGCGTCTCCCGCGCGCTCGCTCCTGGTGCTCCTGGCCGAGGATAGCGCCGTGAACGCGCTGGTGGCATCGCGGTTGTTGGGGCGGGCGGGCCACCGGGTGATCCAGGTGAAGAACGGTCTGGACGCGGTGCGCGCCGCCCTCTCGGAGCCGATCGACGTGGTGCTGATGGACGTGCAGATGCCCGAGCTGGACGGCCTGGAGGCCACCCGGCTGATCCGCCGCCACGAGGCGCTCCACGGCGGCTACCTGCCAATCGTGGCGCTGACCGCCGGCGCCATGAAGGGGGACGACGAAACCTGCTACGCGGCGGGCATGGACGCCTTCCTGTCCAAGCCGCTCGATCCCCGCCGGCTCGAGGCGAGCGTGCTGGCGAACGCCGAGCGCAAGCGGGTGGCGCCGGCGGCGTGATGGAACACGGCTCGTCCGAGATCCGCTCGACCTCATCGCCCCTTCACCGATCGGTGGCACAGATGCCTTCCCTCGCTCGATCCTCCCCGCGAAAGCTCTCCCGGCTCGACCAGTTGGTGCCCGTGGAGCTGCGGGGCTCGCCGACCACGCGGATCCGCGCGATCGTCGGGATCGTGTTTCCGCTCGTGTACCTGTTGCTCGCGACGATCGAAGCGGTCGGCTACGCGGGCGATGGGGCCTGGCTGACGGCGAGCCTGATCGCCGCGACGATCCCGATCATGGCGGCGGCCCCCTGGCTGCTCCTGCGCTGCCGCTCGTTGGAGCTGAGCGCGCACGTGTCGGCCGCCGTGTTTCTCACGCTCATCGTGGCGGGCTCCTATGTCCAGGGAGGCACGGACTGGCGCTCGCTCATGTACCTGGGCCCCGTGGTGCTCTACACCCTCCTCCTCGGCGGCGTGCGGCCCGGGGCCACCTGGTTCGTCGTGGGCGTCGTCGCGATCGCATCGCTGTTCGGCCTGTCCATGGGCGGCTACCCGTTCCCCGTCGCCGAGACGAATGGGTCGCCGGCGATCGACCTGATGGAGCTCCTGATGCTCCCCACGATGGTCTTCCTCGTGGCCTACATCTACCACCACGTCAACGCCTCGGTCCTGGCCGAGCTGAACGAGACTTCGGCCGCGCTGATCCGCATCCGGGAGGGGCTCGACGACGCCCAGCGGATCGCCCAGGTCGGGAGCTGGGTGTTCGACGGGCGAACCAGCCGTCTGACGCTGTCCAAGGCGCTGTTCGGGCTGCTCGGAGAGCCGCTCGGCCCGCCGATGCGCATCGAGGACGCGTTGGTTCGCGTTCACCTCGACGATCGGGCGGTCCTGATGACCCTGTTCGAGGGGGTCTGCACGTCGGGCGGTCGGGCCGCGGCCGACGTCCGCATGGCGCGCTCCGACGGCGCGGCGCAGGTGCTCCAGTTCATCTTCTCGCGGGAGCCCGATGTGGACGGCGGGCCGCTGATCGTGGCCGGCACGTGCCAGGACGTGACCGACGCGAGGACGGCCGAGAGCGAGCTCATCCGGGCGCGGGAGCAGGCCCTGGTCGCCTCCGAAGCCAAGTCCCAATTCCTGTCACACATGAGCCATGAGATCCGCACCCCGATGAACGGGGTCATCGGGCTCACGTCCCTGGCGCTCGGCACGCCGCTCGACGCCGAGCAGCGCGAGTACGTCGAGGGCGCGCGCACCGCCGGGCTGAACCTGCTCACGATCATCGACGACATCCTCGATCTGACCAAGGTCGAGGCGGGGGAGCTTCGGACGGAGCAGATCCCGTTCTCGCTGCAGAAGGTGCTCGGAGAGGTGATCGAGGTCGTCGGCCACGGCGCCCGGCAGAAGGGCCTCAGCGTGTGCCTGGAGATCGATCCCGCGCTGTCGCGGACATTCCTCGGGGACCCGGTGCGCGTGCGGCAGATCCTGCTGAACCTGGCCGGAAACGCGGTGAAGTTCACGGCGAAAGGCTCCGTGCTCCTGCGCGCCGGCGCCGACGTCGACCGCCCCGGCGCCCTGCGGATCCTCGTGGCGGACACCGGGCCGGGCATCGACGCCGACGCCCTGCCGCGCATCTTCGAGTCGTTCCAACAGGCGGACCTGTCGACGACGCGGCGCTTCGGCGGGACGGGGCTCGGCCTCACCATCTCGCGCAAGCTCGCCGAGCTCATGGACGGGCGCCTCTGGGGCGAGAGCGAGGTGGGCGTGGGGAGCCGCTTCTCCCTGCAGCTCCCGCTCGAAGTGGTGGCGGGGCCCGAAGCGGTCGAGGCCGCCGCCGCCGTCGTGTCTCCCGCGCGCTCGCTGGTGGTGCTCCTGGCCGAGGACAGCGCGGTGAACTCGCTGGTGGCGTCGCGGTTGTTGGGGCGGGCGGGCCACCGGGTGATCCAGGTGAAGAACGGCCGGGAGGCGGTGGACGCCGCGCTCTCGGAGCCGATCGACGTGGTGCTGATGGACGTGCATATGCCCGAGCTGGACGGCCTGGAGGCCACCCGGCTCATCCGCCGCCACGAGGCGCTCCACGGCGGCTACCTGCCGATCGTCGCGCTGACGGCCGGTGCCATGAAGGGGGACGACGAAACCTGCTATGCGGCGGGCATGGACGCCTTCCTGTCCAAGCCGCTCGACCCGCGTCGCCTCGAGGCGGCCGTGCTGGCGAACGCGGAGCGGAAGCGGATGGCGCCGGGGGTGTAGCGGGCGCGGTGGGTTGTCGGGGCGGATTCGGCGCGTAGTTCCTGCCATGCGCTGGCTCGGCCTCCTCCTTCCCCTGCTGTCCGCGGCTCCGCTCGGTGCGTGCGGCGGCTCCGGCCCCGGGCCCGCCACGGCCCTGGCGTCGCTCCCACCACCCGCCTCCGGTGATCTGCGCCCGCCCGAGGTGTTCGACGCCATCCCCCGGCGGGCCGACCGCTCGGCCGTGTTGTTCCTGGAGATGAGTCGCGTCCTGTTGCACCCGCGGTGTGTCAACTGTCACCCCGACGGCGACGTGCCCCACCAGGGGATGGCGGGTGCGCTGCACGACCCGCCGGTGCTCCGCGGCGCCGATGATCACGGCATCCCGGGGCTGGAGTGCACCTCCTGCCACCAGGACCACAACGTCGACCTCGCGCGCGTGCCGGGGGCGCCCGCGTGGCACGTCGCGCCCATCGAGATGGCGTGGGTCGGCAAGAGCCCCGCACAGATCTGCGAGCAGATGAAGGACCGCGAGCGCAACGGCGGCAAGACGCTCGACCAGATCGTGGAGCACAACGCGCACGACGCGCTGGTGGGCTGGGGCTGGGCGCCGGGAGATGGCCGCGAGCCCGCGCCGGGGACCCAGGCGCGCTTCGGCGAGATCACGGCGGCGTGGGTGGCGACCGGCGCGGCGTGTCCGCCCGAGGAGGCGAGGCCATGAATTTGCGTGTCAACGGTGTGGAGCGGACGTTGGAGGTCGACCCGGAGATGCCGCTGCTGTGGGCATTGCGGGACGTGCTGGGCCTCTCCGGCACCAAGTACGGCTGCGGCGAGGCGTTGTGTGGCGCGTGCACGGTGCACCTGGACGGCAAGGCCGTGCGCTCCTGCGTCACGCCGGTGCGCCGCGCGGAGGGCGCGTCGGTCACGACGATCGAGGGGCTCTCCGCCGACGGGAGCCACCCCCTCCAACAGGCCTGGGTGGCGCTCGGGGTGCCCCAGTGCGGCTTCTGCCAGGCCGGCCAGCTCATGACCGCGGCGGCGCTGCTCGCGGTGACCCCCGAGCCGACCGATGACCAGATCGACGCGTCCCTCGCCGGCAACCTCTGCCGCTGCGGGGCCTATCCGCGGATCCGGGCGGCGGTGCGGCGCGCGTCCGGCGTGGCGGGGACGGACTCCGGGGAGACCAGATGACACACGATCCGTTGAGCCGTCGCGGGTTTCTCGTGGCGATCCAACTCGCCGCCGGCGGCCTCGCGCTGGGGCTCGTGCCCGCGCCGGGGCTCGCCGCGGAGCCGAGCGGGCGCGTCGGGGAGAAGCCCAGCCACGCCGATCCCGCCGAGGAGAAGACGGCGCCCGGGCTGAACCCCAACCCGCTGGTGCACGTGGGCCTCGACGGCGTCGTCACCATCGTGTGCGCGCGCTCCGAGATGGGTCAGGGCGTGCGCAGCTCGCTGCCCGTGCTCATCTCCGACGAGCTCGGCGCGGACTTCGCGCGCGTGCGCATCGTGCAGGCGGACGGCCACCCCAGGTACGGCGACCAGAACACCGACGGGTCGAGCAGCGTGCGCTCGTTCTTCGACGAGCTGCGGCTCGCCGGCGCGACCGCCCGCGTCATGTTGGTGGCAGCGGCCGCCAGGCGGTGGAAGGTCGCGCCGGCCTCGTGCACGACACGCGACTCCCTCGTGGTGCACGTCCCGACGGGGCGCACGTTCGGCTTCGGCGAGCTCTCCGCCGAAGCGTCGAAGCTGCCGGTCCCCAAGCCGTCCAAGGTGGCCCTCCGGCCGCGTGCCGAGCTCGCCCACCTCGGCGGCTCGCCGCCCCTCGTCGACGGTCCCGCCGTCGTCACCGGCGCGGCGCTGTTCGGCGCCGATCTACGGCTCGCCGACATGCTCGTCGCCGTGATCGCACGGCCCCCGGTCGTCGGCGGCAAGCTCGTCCGGTTCGACGCGACCGCGGCCCTCGGCGTGCCCGGCGTGCGACACGTCCTCGCGATGCCCACCCCCAAGGCGCCCTTCGCGTTCCAGCCCTGGGGCGGCGTGGCCGTGCTCGCGGACGACACCTGGGCCGCGCTGCGGGGCCGCGAGGCGCTCGTGGTGGAGTGGGACTCCGGCGAGAACGCCACCTATGACTCCGCCACCTTCCGCGACGTGCTCCTGGCCTCGGTCCGCGCGCCGGGCGTCCCCCTGCGCAACGTCGGCGACGTTGACGCCGCCCTGGCCAGCGCCGCCCAAGTGATCGAGGCCGAGTACCACGTGCCCCACCTCGCGCAGATGCCCATGGAGCCGCCCGCCGCGATCGCCCGGGTGGCCGGCGGCCGCTGCGAGATCTGGGCCCCGACGCAGAACCCCCAGGCCGCGCGCACCGACGTTGCCAAGCTGCTCGGAATCCCCGAGGACGACGTGGTGGTGCACGTCACGCTCCTCGGCGGCGGCTTCGGGCGCAAGTCGAAGGCCGACTTCGTGGCCGAGGCCGCGTTCCTGGCACGCGAGGCGGGGGTGCCGGTCCGCGTGCAGTGGACCCGCACGGACGACATCCAGCACGGGTACTACAACACCGTGAACACCCAGCGTCTGGTCGCGGGGCTGGACGCGGCGGGCACGGTCGTCGCCTGGCACCAGCGCACGGCGTTCCCCCCGATCGGCGCCACGTTCGGGCCCCAGGACGTGCCCGGCCTCGACGATCTGCAGCAGGGAGTGCTCGATCTCGCGCTCGCCGCGCCGAACGTGCGCGCGGAGGCGTGTGCGGCCGAGGCGCACGTGCGCATCGGGTGGTATCGCTCCGTCTACAACATCTTCCACGCCTTCGCGAGCGGCTCTTTCATCGACGAGATCGCGCACGCCCGCGGCCAGGACCCGCGCGACACCTGGCTCGACGTCATCGGGCCCGCGCGCATCCTCTCGCTCCAGGACCTCGGCGTCGAGAAGCTCACCAACTACGGCGCTTCCCTCGAGACCCACCCCGTCGACGCTGGCCGGCTGCGTCACGTCATCGAACGTGTCACCCAACTCTCGAACTGGAGCCAACGCGTCGGCGCCGGCCGGGCCCTTGGCCTCGCGGCCCACCGCAGCTTCCTCTCCTATACCGGCTCTGTCGTGTCGGTGGTGCGTGACCCACGGAACAAGGTGCGTGTCGACGAGGCGTGGATCGTGATGGACGCCGGCACCGTCGTGAACGCCGACCGCGTGCACGCCCAGCTCCAGGGCTCCGTCGCCATGGGCATCAGCAACGCGCTTTTTGGTGGCATCACCATGAAGGCGGGTGCCACGCAACAAACCAACTTCCACGACGCGCGGTTCGCCCGCATCGGCGACGTGCCCCGTCAGATCCACGTCGAGATCGTGCCGAGCGAGGGGCCGCCGTGCGGCGTCGGCGAGCCCGGCGTGCCCCCGGTGGGGCCCGCGATCGCGAACGCCGTCTTCGCGCTCACGGGGGAGCGGGTGCGGGAGATGCCGCTGCTGCCCGCGCTCCGCGGCTGACCCCGACGCTCCGGGGCTGAGCCCGCGCGGTCGAGCTACGCCTTGGCCTTGGCGCCGCGCATCCGCCCGACCACCCGCTGCCCGCCCGTCACCACCGCGAGCGCGATCGCGCCCGCCACGATGCCGACGATCCCGTTCGCGAGCATGGGGATGAGGCCGCCGAGCACCCCGCCCGCCTGCTCGGCGAAGTGCTCGATGCCGTGGCCCACGGGCGGGATGCCGTGCGTGAGGATGCCGCCGCCCACCAGGAACATGGCCGCCGTGCCCGCCACGGAGAGGAACTTCATCAGGTAGGGCGCGGCCTTGAGGATGCCGCCGCCGATGGTGCGTTGCAGCTTGCCCGCCTGCTGGGTGAGGTACAGCCCCAGGTCGTCGATCTTGACGATGCCCGCGACCAGGCCGTACACGCCCACGGTCATGACGACCGCGATGCTCACGAGCACCGACACCTGGGTCACGAACGCCGCCGTCGCCACCGTGCCCAGCGTGATGGCGATGATCTCGGCGGAGAGCACAAAATCGGTGCGGATCGCGCCCTTGATCTTCTCCTTCTCCAACGCCACCAGATCGACCTTCGGGTCGGCGAGCGCCTGCAGGAGCTCCTCGTGGTGGGCCTTGTCCTCGGCCGGGTCGTGCAGGAGCTTGTGCGCGAGCTTCTCGACGCCCTCGTAGCAGAGGAACAGGCCGCCCACCATGAGCAGCGGGGTGACGCCCCAGGGCGCGAACGCGCTGATCGCCAGCGCCACCGGCACCAGGATCACCTTGTTCATCGCCGAGCCCTTCGCCACGGCCCACACCACCGGCAGCTCGCGGTCGGGGTCGACGCCCGTGACCTGCTGGGCGTTGAGCGCGAGGTCATCACCCAGCACGCCCGCGGTCTTCTGCGTGGCGACCTTGGTCAGCACGGCCACGTCGTCCAGGATGGTGGCGATGTCGTCGATGAGGGCGAGCAGGCTGCTACCGGCCATTGGGCCTTCCTGGGGTGCGGGGGTCGGGGTGCGGGGGCGGTCGAGGCGCAGCCTATCTCGGTGGGCGGCGCCGACGTCCGTCGGGATCGGCCGGGCGCACCCCGCGCGGCGCGGGGCGGGGGCCTTGCGGGGTCGGGCTCGCGCCCTCCGTCGCCGGCTGCGGGCCGGCGGACTGGCGCGGGCGGCGGACGCCTGCGTGGCCTCCGGCCCCCGGCTCGGGCGCGCCCGCGCCACCCTCCAGGCCCCCTTGCGCGGGGTGGGGTTGGGCTTGGGGATGCTTGGGTGGATGTGGGGGGCGCGCGTTGTCTGGGGCGGTGACGGCACGCAGGTGCGCTCGGTCGTCACGGAAGGAGCGCGACCGTCCGAGGTCGGAGGATGCGCTCACATCCCCTTACTTCAGACGGTATATCCGTCCGAAGTCGAGGGGTGAGCGTCCATCCTCTCACTTCGGACGGTATATCCGTCCGGGGTCGGGGGATGTACTCTCATCCCCTCACTTCGGACGGTGAGCTGATCGAGTGCACCCCCGGCGACCATGTTCTCGAGGACGGACTTCAATAGGTACATTGCCCCGACCGCATCGTACGGGCCCTGGTCGCGGCCGTAGTGTCGTAGCGCCGCCTCCAGGGGTTCGAAGGCGATGATCGGGCACCCACGCAGGCGCGCGAGGGCACCGGAGGGCGCGCCGCCGCGGCGCGGTCCGGCGGCGGGTCCGCCCGCCGCCGACCGAGCGGAGCGAGCCCGCAGGCGACCGGTCCCTGGCGTCCCCGCCAGGGATGCGCCCAGGAACACCGCCGCCACGCAATCCCAGCCGATCGAGTATCCTCCCCGCCATGCGCCTCCTGCCCCTCCTCGCCCTCCTCGCCTGCCGCCAGGATCCCGACGACTTCGTCCCCAAGCCCGATACGGCGGGCGCCGATGACACCGCGGTCGACACCGATGACACGGACGACACCGATGACACGGACGACACGGACACCGATGACACCGACGACACCGACATCGTCGAGGACGTCGACGCCGACGGCTTCACCGTCGCCCAGGGCGACTGCGACGACGAGGATGCCGCTCTCTTCCCAGGCGCTGACGAGGTGTGTGACGGGCTCGACCAGGACTGCGACGGGGTGGTCGACGAGGGCGTGACCGGCACGTTCTGGGCCGACGCGGACGGCGACGGCTACGGCGATCCCGCCACCTCGGTCGAGGCCTGCGCGGGCGCGGCGGCGAACGACGACGACTGCGATGACACGCGCGCCGACGTGAACCCGGCGGCAACGGAAGTGTGTGACGACGTCGACAGCGATTGTGACGGGGCGGTGGACGAGGAGGGCCTGACCCTCTGGTTCACGGACGCCGATGGTGACACGTTCGGGGACCCGACGACCGGCGCCCTCGATTGTGCGCCGGAGGGCCGCGTCGCGAGCTGGGAGGACTGTGACGACGCCGACGCCGCCGTGTTCCCCGGCGCGACGGAGGTGTGTGACGGCGTGGACCAGGACTGTGACGGCGGCGCCGACGAGGGCCTCACCAGCACCTGGTACATCGACTACGACAGCGACGGGTACGGGTCGGACGCGTACACCCGCGGCGGGTGCACCCAGCCGGACGGTTATGTCGCCGCGGACGAAGATTGTGATGACACCGAAGGCGCGATCAACCCCGGCGCGCCCGAGGTGTGCAACACCTGGGACGACGACTGCGACGGGGAGATCGACGAGGACTCGGCCGCGGACGCCTCGACCTGGTACGTGGACGCCGACGGGGACGGGTGGGGTGACACCTCGTCGCCCGTCGTCGCTTGTGACACTCCGGACGGATTCGTGGCGCCCGACGGCGACTGTGACGACACGGACGCCACGGCGTACCCCGGCGCGCCCGAACGGTACGACGGCACGGACGACGATTGTGACGGCGCCATCGACGACAACACGTGGGTCGGCACCGGCGCGGACGGCGCGCTCTCCGTCACCGGCGTGGTCGATCTGTCCACGGACGCCTCCGGGGACCGCGCCTACGCGGACGGGGCGTCCTACGTCGTGACCGCGCTCGGCGACGACACGGTCACGCTCGCGACGGCGGCGGGCGGGTTGGCGGCCGGCGACGAGGTGCTCCTTGTCAACCTCCAGGGCACGACCGCAGCCTACGGATCCGTCGGCGCCTACGAGTTCGGGTGGGTGGCCTCGGTGTCGGGGAGCACGGTGACCTTGGAGACGGCGGTCGCCGAGACCTACGGCGCGGTGAGCAACGTGGACCTCACCGGGCAGGTCGTGACGCTCGTGCGCGTGCCGCAATACACCGACGTGACCGTCGGCACGGCCGGGATGCTCACCACGGGCGCTTGGGACGGCGCCACGGGCGGCGTGTTGGCCTTCCGGGCCACTGGGACCGTGTCGATCGCGGCGGGCGGCAGCATCGTGATGGACGAGGCGGGGTACGCGGGCGGATCGACCGGCACGTCGTACAACTACGACGCGTTCCAGGGCGAGTCCTACGGCGGAGAGGGCCAGGGCGACGGGGCGATCGGCTACAACGAGTACCTCGGCTGGTGGGCCAACAACCTCGGCGCGGGCGGGGCGCACGTCACCGGGGGTGGTGGCAACCACGGGGGCGGGGCGACCGCGGGTGACAGTTGGAACGGCGGCCCGGCGACGCCGCCCGAGGCGGGTGACACGTACGGAGATGTCGACCTCTCCCGCCTGTTCCTCGGCTCCGGCGGCGGCGGCGTGTGGCGTGGCACTTCGTCCCCGGGGCCCGGCGGGGGCGGCGGCGGCATCGTGTTCGTAGGCGCGAGCGCCGTCACGGCAGAGGGCGCGGCGGCCCTCACCACGATGGGCGGGACCACGCCCTACTGGGCGACCGGCACGTGGACCTACGGGGCGGGCGGCGGCGCGGGCGGGAGCATCTGGATCGTCGCGGACACGCTCACGTTGGCGGCGGGCGCCATCGACGCGCAGGGCGGGCTCGGGGAGTCCACCCACATCCGCGCCGGTGGCGACGGCGGCGTGGGCCGCGTGCGCGTGGACTGTGTCGCCGTCAACGGGGCCGCGTGCGCCACGGCGTCCGGCGGCGCGGCGCTCGACACCGCCGCCGAACCCGACGCGGGCTACGTCTCGGCGCCCTGAGGGCTACGCGAACCGGTGGGCGCTACCCGCGTGGGTCGCGCCGCCGGCCCACGATCGCCACCACCCCGACCGCGAGCGCCAGGAGCCCCGCCGGACCGCCGTTCCCGCCACAGGAGCAGGACTTCCCGGAGTCGAGCTCCTCGCAGGTGTCGATACACTTGTGGTTGAGCTTGGTGTCGTCGGCAAAGGACGTCACCTTCGGCTCCGTGATCTGGGAGTGGTAGAGGGTGAGGTCCTCGTCGGCCTGCTCCGGGGTGTAGCGGGCGTGGATGCGCGTCAGGAAGTGCTGCTGGGGGCCGCCCACGAACCCGAGCGCGGCGAGGTGTGTCTCGTCGATCGAGACGTTGGAGCAGGGGTTGCAGTCGCCCCAGGTGCCGGCGTACTCGACCGTCCACGCCGCGTCGTCCTGCTCCGCCCAGAACGTGCGGAAGCGGTCCTCGTAGAAGGTCTCGAAGTCGTCCACCGCGGGGTCGCCCCAGATGCATTGGGAGGTGACGTCGAACTCGGGGTAGTTGGAGATTCCGGCCCGGCCGTCCGCGGTGTCGTTGATCGCGTAGATGACCATCTCCTGCTCGCCGGGCGAGTTGAGCGTTGCGAGGCGGAGCGGGATCGCGAAGACGTCGCTGTCGTATTGGATCTGGAGCGGAGAGAGCGGGGTGCCGTCGGCCACCGCCGCGGCGTCCGCCACCTTGGCCGCGAGAAAAAAGCTCCCCGCGTCGATGTACTCGGCGAGCCGGGGCTCGGCGCCGGGCGGCAGGTAGTAGCCGTTCTCGTCGAGCCACGTCCCGAGGGCGGTCGACTCCTCCGAGGAGAGGATGGTGATCTGGTACTCGCCGACGAGGTACTCGGCCTCGACGGTGACACCACCCCCGTCGTCGGGGGCGGAGGAGAGGTTGTAGTCGTTCCCGAGCGAAGGCCATTGGAAGGTGGGGCACCCCGCGTCCGCCACGTGGCGGGCCCCGGAGTAGGCGTCGAGCGTGGCGAACACGAGCGGATCCAACGTGCGGATCTGGCTCTCTTCCAAGAGCTCCGGCACCGGGAGCACCAGCGCGAAGCCCTGCCCCTCCCCGAGGGGGTTGATCGACACGGAGAAGGTCGTGGAGTTTCCCTGGCGGACGATCGCGACTTGCGCGGTCTCGAAGCTCAAGGGCGAGGTCGTGCCTGTCGCGATCGTGGGGCAGGCGTGGGCGAGGGGGGCCGAGAGGGTGAGAGCGAGGGAGAGCAACATCCCGAACATGTAAGCGTGAACCCTGGAGTTCGCGCTGAAATTCCTGGCGGGCCGAGCGCCTGGCTCAATCCTGGCTCAAGGCGCTCGCTTCCGGAGCGATCCCCCACGCGCGGAGTAGCTTGGTCCGACCAAACGCCGCCTGCCGGCACCGGAGCAAGCATGCACATCCTCCTCCTCGCGATCCCCGCCGTCCACGCCGTCGTCCCGGCGGAAGTCACGCGCACCCAAGCGCCCGACGCCGCGTACGGGAGCAGCATCGGGCTCGACATCAACGACGACGGCCGCGTGCTCGTCGAGGCCGGCGGCGTGCCCGCCTACTGGGACGAGGACGGCACGTTCACGGTGCTCGAGGGCTCCCAGTACCCGTCCGTGTACGATCTGAACGAGGCCGGGCAGACCGTGGGCGGAGGGGTGGACGGGTTCCTCTGGAACGCGGACGGCACGATCGCGCAGACCGTCGAGCTCGGCACGCGCGTGATGGCCTACCGGCTCAACGATCTCGGGGACTTCGTCGGGACGTGGCACAATTGGCCGTACACGACGATGCAGGCGTTCGCCTGGTTCACGACGACCGGAGCGGTGGAGATCACGGGGTTCGAGCGGACGCCGGAGTACGTCTGGCCCTCGGTCAACAACCCCGGCCAGGTGAGCGGGTACTACCGCGACACCAACGATGACTTCCACTGCTGGTACTGGAGCCGGACGGACGGCTACATGGAGATCTCCGAGGTCTCCGGGGACTGTATCGCCGGCCGGATGACCGATGCCGGGGTGCTCGCGGGCACGTTCCTGGCGAACACCGGCTCCGACACGCCGTTCGTTTGGTCGGTGGAGGGTGGGCTGGAGCTGCTCGAGCTGCCCGTCGGCTACTGGGGTTGGACGGGGGGGATGAACCGCCAGGGGTGGGTGACCGGCTGGGGCGAGGACGCGAGCGGCGCCTCCGTGGGGCTCGTCTGGGACGGTTCGGGCGCGCTCGTGCACGAGATCCGCGACGAGCGGTGGCCCACGCTGCGGTTCCGGGACATCAACGACCAGGGGCACGTGTCGGGCGTGGGAGAGACCGCCAGCGGCCACGTCGAAGCGCTGTTCTGGAGCGAGGCGACCGGGCTGGTGCTCCTGCCGGGCATCGGTGGCACGAGCACGTTCGCGGGCGGCCTCAACGAGCTCGACCAGGTCGTCGGCACGGGGAAGGACGCCGCGGGCCGCCAGCACGCCCTCCGCTGGGACGTCTCCTACGACACCGAGGTGCCGGTGGACGAGGCCCTCCAGGAGATCGTCACCTTCGTCGACGCCGCCGTGGCCGCCGGGACGCTCGTGGGCTCGGGGAGGGGCGGCTCCGCGGACGGCCGGCTCGCCGCGCTCGTCAACATGCTGGAGGCGGTAGAAGATCTGCTCGCCGTGGGTGACGTGGACGGCGCGCGGGAGCAGCTCCTCGCCGTGCTCGACCGCACCGACGGCGCGCCTCAGCCCCCCGACTTCGTCGCGGGCTCGGCCGCGGCGGAGCTCGCCGCCCGCGTGACGGAGCTCCTGGCCGAGCTGGAGTAGGCCGAGCGCGCGCCAAACGAGAGCGGCGGGACCACCACGTTCACCGGATGACGCCCATCCCGTCGAGATCGATCGCGAACGTCGGGGTCACGGGATCGTCGGAGTAGAGCAGCAGGCGTGTCGAGTAGGAGGTCGTGCTCGCGGGCGTGAACGTGACGTCGAACGTGGTGGTCGAGCCCGCCGGGAGTGGATCGGACTCGATCGCCACCGCGAACACCCCACCGAACGCATCGTCCTCGAGCTCCACGCCAAAGAGCACGAGCGAGTCGCAGCCGGTGTTGGACAGGGTGAAGGTGTGCGAGTCCGTGAGCCCGACGGCCAGCGTGCCGAAGTCCCAGGCCGGCGGATCCACCTGGATGACCGGCACGCACGACGGGTCGGTGTCCGTATCGGTGTCCGTATCCGTATCCGTATCGGTATCGGTATCGGTATCCGTATCCGTATCCGTGTCCGTGTCCGTATCCGTATCCGTATCCGTATCCGTATCCGTATCCGTATCCGTATCCGTATCGGTGTCGGTGTCGGTGTCGGTGTCGGTGTCGGTGTCGGTGTCGGTGTCGGTGTCCGCGTCCGCCTTGGCGGTGTCTTCGGGCGCGTCGAGCCCGCAGGCGGTGAGAAGCAGGAACAGCATGGACCAGGCCCTCCGATGGCCCGGCGCATTGTACGAGGCTCGGCCCAGGCTCGCGCGGTGAACCTGGAGCGCGGGCCCGGCGGAATCGGGCCCGGCGGCCGGAACCAACGTCTCCGCCGAGCGTTCCACGGCCATGTCCCTCGTCTTTCGATCGGGGGCCGGGGGGTGGTCGCGAGGCCGCGCATCGGGTACCCCGTGCCGAGGAGTACGCGTGCGCCCTACCCATCGGCCCTTCGTCGCGAGTCTGATCGTGTTCGCGGCGTGCAGCCCCGACTACAAGCTCGACCGCACCGCCGCGCGAGTCGTGGTGAGCCCGGGCCTCGTGGACGTGGGTGTGGTGGCGATCGGCGGCTCCACCTCCGGCGAGATCACGGTCACGAGCGTGGCGGGAGGCGACGTCGAGGTGGTCGCCGCCGAGCTCCTCGTGCTCGAAGGGGACGGGTTTTCGGTCGGAACGCTCCCCGTGGTGCCGCAGGAGGGCGCCGCGGCGCTCACCGTCAGCTTCTCCCCGTCCGAGGTGGGGTACCACCTCGCCCGCCTCACCCTCACGACCGACGAGCCAAGGAACAACCTCCACGTCGTCGATCTGCGCGGCGCCGCGGGCATCGCCGCCGCCGAGGTGTGGCCCTCCGTGCTCGATTTCGGCCCGGTAGGCGCGGGCACCACCGCGGATCTGCCCTTCACCTTCGCGAACACCGGCGACATCGATCTGACGGTCGGCTCCGGCATCCTGGAGGGTGGCGGCCCCTTCACGCTCTCGACGGCCACGCCGGTGCACGTCGTCGCGGGGGACACCGCCGCCTTCGTCGTCACCTTCTCCCCGATCGACGCCGCGCCGGCCGGCAGCGCGCTCTCCTTCCTGCTGGACGCGGTCTCGCCGGTCCTGACGCTCCGCGGCAACGACTGCGCGAACGGCACCGCCGCCCGCTACGACACCGACGGCGACGGCTACACCACCTGCGCGCCCGACTGTGACGACGGCCGCGCGGACGTACACCCCGGCGCCGCCGAGAGTTGTGACGGCGCCGACGAGGACTGTGACGGCCGGGTGGACGAGGGCACGCCCTGCGCGGACGACGATGGCGACGGCGTGACGGAGGACGACGGGGACTGCAACGACGGCGACGCCACGGTTGCCCCCACCGCGGCCGAGACCCCCGACAACGGCGTGGACGACGACTGTGACGGCGTCATCGACCGCGGCACCGAGGACACCGACGGCGACGGCTACGCGACCGAGGGCGGCGACTGCGCTCCGGCCGACCCGAGCGTCTACCCCGGCGCGCCGGAGCTCGAAGACGGCCTGGACAACGACTGCGACGGGCGTACCGACGAGGGCACGTCCCTCTACGACGACGATGGGGACGGCATGACCGAGGCCGGCGGCGACTGTGACGACACGGATGCCACGGTCTACGCCGGCGCGCGCGAGGCCGCCGACGGCGCGGACGACGACTGTGACGGCACGGTCGACGAGGGCACCAGCTTCGGGGACGACGACGGCGACGGGTGGACCGAGACCGGCGGCGACTGCGACGACACCGAGGCCGCGGTGCACCCGGGGGCCGAGGAGCTCGACGGTGACGGCACCGACAACGACTGCGACGGGACGGTGGAGTGACCATGTTGACCCTCCTGCTCCTCTCCGCCCGCGCCTACGCCGACTGCGACTCGCTCACCGTCCTGGAGGACTTGACCTGCTCCTCCACCGTGAGCGGACAGATCACGAGCAGCACCGAGAGCGAGCTCGGCGGAACCTCGATCTCGACCTACTACACGTGCGGTTCGCCGTACGCGCCGCTGTCCCAGACCGCGGGCGACAACGTGTACTCGTTCACGTGCCAGGCCACCGGCACGGTGACGCTGGACGTGAGCGGGCTCGACTGTGACCTCGACATGTACGTGCTCGGCAGCACGTGCAGCGCGTTCTCCGATTGCGATGCGGGCTCGACCGCGTCGAGCACCAGCACCGACTCGGTCACCTTCTCGTGCACCGCGTTTTCGACCTACTACGTGGTCGTCGAGGGCTACGGCTACACCTCCGGCGCGACCGGCTCGGGCCGCTGCCGCGAGGGTGAGGGGAACTACACCCTGACGTTCGACGTGTCGGCCGGCACCGGCTGCCCCGAGGACTGTGACGACGGCGGGGACGACGACTTCGACGGCGACATCGACTGCGACGACCTCGACTGCGAGGACGACCCAGCATGCGCTTGCGACGCGGATGCGGACGGCTACGAGGTCACCACGTGTGGCGGCACCGATTGTGACGACACGGACGCCTCCGTGCACCCCGGCGCGACCGAGACCTGCGACGGCGTGGACGAGGACTGTGACGGCACCATCGACGACGGCGCGACCGGCTCGTCCACCTGGTACCGGGACGCCGACGGCGACCGCTTTGGCGACGCGCGCACGTCGAGCCGCTCCTGCTCGCCCCCCTCCGGGTACGTCTCCAATGACGACGATTGCGACGACACCGCCGCCACGGTCTACCCGGGCGCGGACGAGGTCGCGTACGACGGCATCGACCAGGACTGCGACGGGGCCGATGTCACCGACATCGACGGCGACGGCGAGGACGCCGACTGGGCCGGCGGTACCGACTGCGACGACACGGACGCGAGCGTGTACCCAGGCGCGGCCGAGCGGGCCGACGGGGTGGACGGGGACTGTGACGGCACGGTCGACGAGGGCACGACCTGGTACGACGACGACGGCGACGGGTGGACCGAGAACGGCGGCGACTGCAACGACGCGGACGCCTCCATCTCGGCGGGCACAGTCGAGGTCGCGGACGGCGTGGATCAGGACTGCGACGATCTCATCGACGAGGGCACGACCGCCTACGATGACGACGGGGACGGCACCAGCGAGGACCGCGGCGACTGCAACGACGGCGACGCGGCCGTGCGCCCGGGCGCCACGGAGGTGGAGGGAAACGGGATCGACGACGACTGTGACGGCAGCGTGGACAGCCAGGTCGCGGACCCCGATCTGGACGGCTACGCCTCCGAGCTGGACTGCGCGGCGGACGACGCGACGGTGTACCCGGGCGCTCCCGAGACCGCGGACGGCGTGGACGACGACTGCGACGGCCTGATCGACGAGGGCACCGGCGCCTACGACGACGACGGCGACGGCGCGTCCGAGGCCGCGGGCGACTGTGACGACAGCGACTCCGCCGTGTTCCCGGGCGCGGCGGACGGCGCGAACGGGATCGACGACGACTGCGATGGCGAGGTGGATGAGGGCACGCTCTCCTCCGACGACGACGGCGACGGCTTCTCCGAGGAGGGCGGCGACTGTGACGACGCCGACGGGGCCGTGCACCCGGGCGCCGCCGAGACCGCCAACGGCGAGGACGACGACTGTGACGGGCGCGCGGACGAGGGCCTGGACGACGCCGATCTCGACGGCGTGACCGCGGCCGAAGGCGACTGTGACGACGAGAACGGCTGGGTGCGGCCGGATCTGCTCGAGATGTGCGACGGGGTCGACAACAACTGCGACGGGGGCACGGACGAGGGCTGCCCCGACGAGGAGGGCGAGACGCCGGAGGCCGGCCCGTGTGGGTGTGGCACCGGCGGCGGCGCCGGCGCGGTGGCGCTCGGGCTGGCCCTGGCGCTCGTCAGCGCGCGTCTCCGTCGCAGATGACCGGCCCCTTCTGGGGGTAGACCATCGCGACGGCGACACACATCTCATGGGGAAAGGAGAGCGTCTCGTCCGTGTCGTTGAACCACTCGCACGTCGTGCGGAAGGTGGTGCCCGCGGGGAGGAGCAGCTCGTCCTGCGCGTACGTGCTCACCACGGGATCGTCGCGGTACGCGGGGTCCCACTCCTCGACCGCGTAGAACGGGGTCGCGACAGCGTCCACCATCTGCTCCACGGTGAAGCGGGCGCCCCACTCGTGCATGTGGCCGAGGAACGTGTGGAGGTTCCACGCCTCGGGGGTGGTGCAGGAGAACTCGGTCGACGAGGCCACGCCGGGCGGGAGCGAGAAGTCCTGGCGGCTGAACACGAACGGGGCCGCCCAGAGGGTGACGGCCTCCGTCGGCACCGTGGCGAGCACGGCGAGGTCGCGGACCCGCATGGTGGTGAGCCCGTAGTTGATGTAGTGCGCCTGGAGCACGTAGCGCTGGCCCGCCTCGAGCTCGACCGCCATGCCGTCCGCGAGCCCCACGCCGAAGTCGGTCGGCACGCCGTCCACGGTGGTGTGCTCGGCGATGATGAGCGGCTCCATGTCGGCCATGGAGAAGGTGCCGCCCTGGCTGGTGCAGTCCACCACGGTGCCGTCGGGGATGTCGATCGCCGGCGCGGTGGTGCCGAGCAGCTGCAGGTGGTGGCCCCCAAGCGCCTGCCACGTGCGCACGGCGTGCAGGCCCACGTCGGGGCCGGTCCACGTGCCGAACGTACACGTCATCACGTCGTCGCCCGGCGCGAGCACGAAGTCGGGGCCCTCGAGCAGCACCTCTCCCTCGGCGAGGGCGCCCACGTCGGCGGGGTCGATGCGCGCGTCCTCGACGTCGGGGCCGTCGGGCGCGTCGCCGGGGAGGGTCGTACAGGCGGTCAGGAGCAGGAGCATCGGCACCTCAGCAGGGGTGGAGCAGATCCAGGGTCGCGACGATCGGCGTCTCGGCGGCGCCCACCACGAGGACCTTGTTGCTGTTGGGGACGGTCACCGGATCGGCGCAGTCGCAGCCGTTCGCGTCGCCGTCCAGGCAGGCGAGGACCCACACCGGGCCCGGGTCGAGCGGCGGCGTGGTCGCGGACACCGCGCTCGCGGCGCCGTCGCCGAGATCGAGCGGCGCGGTGACGAACTCGTAGATGGGCACGGCGCCGTCCAGCGGGCCCGCCGCGGTGCAGTCCGTCTCGGCGTACACGGCCCCCAACACGGTGCCGGTGGGCGGCTCGGCCATCTCGGGGACGAGGTCGGTGTCCAGCTGGAACGCGACCGCGAGCGTGCCCGGGTCACCGACGGGTTGGAGGGCGGCGCTGTCGTCCGGGAGCTCGCCCTCTACCGGAACCCCGACACACGCGAACAGGAAAAGGGCCACCACGGGAACCTCGCCGGCGCGGGCAGGTTCGACGGTTCTCCGCGTCGGACCTCCCGCTTCCAGGAGAGGGATAGTCCCCGCGCGGGGTGTCGGCGCGGGCTCGTCGCTCTAAGGAGCGTAGAACGTGCCCGAGGTGTTCTCCAGGTAGGTGATGTCCGCGATCACCGCGCTCGCCGAGGCGGTCCGGTAGATGCCGTAGGTCTCGGAGTAGCTGACCAGCGCGTCGGAGATCGTGACGACCGAGGCGTTGTTGTAGAGGAAGATGTTTCCGCGGGCGTTCTCGCCTCCGTACGCGACCTCGATGTACTGGAGCGCGCTGCCGGCGTCGTAGGTGCCGAGGGTCAGGCCGTCCCAGTCGCCCGGGTGCGGCGAGAACTGCGACGAGGTGAACACGATGGGCTCGGCGAGCGTGCCCACGGCCCGGAGCTCCCCGTAGTTGTACAGGCCCGTCGAGAGGCTTGCGTAGTAGTTGAACAGGAAGGTGGTGCCGGGCTCGACGATGACGATCGGGGTGGTGGCCGCCTCGATCCGCGTGTCGCCGTTCATGTAGTAGGGAACGTCCAGCGCCTGCCACGTGCCCGACTCGGTCACGAGGTCGGCGTTGACGAACACCCGATCGACACCGTTTCCGGTGAACGAGCTGCTCGCGCCGATCTGGTCGAGCGAGATGGCGTCGAGCACCAAGGGGTAGAGCCCGTTTCCGGTGATCGTGTTGCCGGTGAAGGTGGGCTCCGCTGTCGTCGAGAGCGAGCTGGTCGTGTCGAAGTACACGCCGTAGTCGGCGTTGTCCTCGACCGTGGTGTCGGAGATGGCGATGTCGTTCGCGTACGAGGCCCAGATGCCGCTCTCGCTCCCCTCGCGGATGACACAGTCCCGGACCGAGGCGGTGCCCCCCGTGACCGAGGAGTAGGTGAACAAGAGGTTCGCGTACCCGTTGTCCCCCGCGTACTCGATCGTGGCGCCCTCGATCGTCGACGACACGTTGTACCAACCGACGGTGATGCCGTCCCAATCTCCCTTGGCCGGCACGGGCGCGGCGGAGGTGAACAGGACGCCGAGCGCGCCGCCCTGCACGTCGAGGTAGGCGGTGCCGCCGCTGCCGATGAGGAGCCCGGCCGAGGAGTCGAATTGGAGCTCGGCGCCGTCCTCGATGGTGAGGGTGGGGCGCCAGGTGACGTTGCCGACCTGCATGTCCCCCGTCACGTGGTAGGGCACGTCGAGGTTGCGCATCGTCATGCTGTAGTTGATGGCGTCGGCGCGGAGCTCGACGTTGTCGGAGACGTTGCCGGCGTAGGTGCCGTCCGCCCCGAGCCCGCCGGCCTCCTGCGCGGGCAGTGACAGGCCGATGTCGTTGCGGGTGACGACGTTGCCGGTGAAGGCGAGGTCGCCGTCGAGCGTGCCGTTGTCGTACGCGTACAGCCCGAAGTCGGCGTTGTCGGTGAGCGCCGAGTCGTGCAGGGCGAAGTTGCCCATCCACGCGAGGTACACACCGCTCGTCGAGCTGTGGGTGATCGCCGAGTTGGTCAGCTGGATGACGGCGGGATTGTTGTAGACGTAGATGTTGCCGTACAGGTTGGCGCCGCCGTACGCGATCGTGGCGCCGTCGATGTCCGCGAGCTGGACGTAGGCGCCGAAGTTGAGGCCGTCCCAGTCGCCGGGGCGCGGGGTGCTGCGCGAGGAGGTGAACGTCACGCCCCGGGTCGTGCCCTCGACCCGGAAGTCGACGTAGCCGCCGGTGCCGATGTTCAGCGCCACCCCGGAGGCGAAGTGCAGCTCGGCGCCGTCCGCGATGGTCATGTCCATGCCCGCGGCCACGCCGAAGGTCACGTCGCCCGCGATGTAGTAGGGCACGTCGAGCCCGTACCAGGTGGTGTCCTCCGTGACGGAGCCCGCGTAGACGTACACGTAGTCGTCGTCGTTGCCGGCGAACGTGTTGGTGGAGTCGATCTCGCCAACGTACTCGGACGGGACGACGAGGGGGTACGAGCCGTTGCCTTGCAGCGTGTTGCCTGTGAACGTGGGCCCGCCCGACGTGGAGAGGTCGGCGTTGGTCGTGAGGTAGATGCCTTGGTCCTCGTTGTTCGACACCGTGGTGCCCGACACGTCCAACTTCGCGTTGTTCAGGTACACGCCGCTGTTGGACGAGTCGGTGACGACGCTGTCCACGATCGTGAGCAGGGTCGTGTTCGCGGCGTACACGTTTCCGTAGCCGTTGGCGCCGCCGTACGTGATCGTGGCGCCCTCGATCCAGGTGCCGCGGTCGTACCCGCCGATGGAGATGCCGTCCCAGTCCCCCGCGCCCGGGCGGGTGTCGTCCGAGGTGAAGATCACGCCGGCGGTGTGGCCGTCCACCCAGAGCTCGCCGTAGGAGCTCGCGCCCACGACGAGCCCGGTGCCGGGCGCGAACTCGACGACGGCGCCGTCCTCGATGGTCAGGAGCGGCGCGGAGGCGCCCTGCACGGTGACGTCGCAGGTGACGTAGTGGATGTCGTCGCCGGACCAGGTCTCGTCCGCCGAGATCGTGCCGCAGTGCTCGATCGTCTCGGCGCAGCCATCGTCGGCGCTGCCGTCACAATCCTGGTCGAGGCTGTCGCCACACACTTCGCTCGCGTCGGGCGCGTAGCTGGAGGAGCGGTCGTCACAGTCGTCGTCGTTGGTGACGTACCCGGCCGGCGCCGTGCAGCTCGTGGTGCTCGCGGCGGGGTCCCCGTAGCCGTCGCCGTCCGCGTCGGCGAAGAACGAGAGGCCGCCACCGCTCTCGTCGGTCGCGCCGTCGCAGTCGTTGTCGATGCCGTCGCAGGTCTCGACCCCCGCCGGCGAGGCGAGGGCGGCGCCGTCGTTGCAGTCGGTCGCGTCGGCGACGTAGCCGGCCGGTGCGTCGCATGCGGCGGAGGTGACCGCCGGGTTGCCGTAGCTGTCGCCGTCGCCGTCGTAGAACCACACGGCGTCGCCGGTGGCGCCCTCGTCGGCGGTGCCGTCGCAGTCCTGGTCGGCGCCGTCGCAGGTCTCCGTGCCCGCGGGGGACACGGCGCCGTCGGTGTCGTCGCAGTCCGTGGCGTCCGCCACGAAGCCCTCGACGCTGTCACACGCGAGCGTCGTCGCCGCGGGATCCCCGTAGCCGTCGGCGTCTCCGTCGGCGTGCCAGCTCCCCTCGCCGGTCGCGCCCGCCTCGTCGATCTCGCCGTCACAGTCGTCGTCGACCGTGTTGCACGCCTCCGCCGCGTCGGGGGACACGGCGGGGTCGGTGTCGTCACACTCGGTGCACGCGGGGTGGCCGTCTCCGTCGGCATCGGTGGAGCCGCTCGCCCCGTCGCAGTTGTAGTCGACCGGATCGAGGCAGTCCGTCTCGGCCGCGCCCGGGTGGATCGCGGCGTCGGCGTCGTCACAGTCGTCGTGGTTGGTCACCGCGCCGGCGGGCACGTCACACGCGAGCACGGGCAGGTCGGCGTCGCCATGGCCGTCGGCGTCCGCGTCCACCCAGAACGGCGTGGTGAGGGCCTCGTCCGTGGCGCCGTCGCAGTTGTCGTCGACCTCGTTGCACGTCTCCACCGCGTCGGGGTTCACCGCGGCGTCGGCGTCGTCGCAGTCGCCCTCGGAGACGAGGAACCCGTCGCCGTCCTCGTCGACCGGCAGGATCGCGGTGTCCTCGGGGGCCGCGGTGTCCGTCGGCTTGGCGGACTCGCCGGAGCAGGCGAGGAGGAGGGCGAACAGGGTCATGCGGGGCTCCGAGGCGAGGAAGGGGCGGTGGTGCCGCAGCCTACCTCGCCGTCCGAAGCCCGCCTGACTCACGTCTGGCTCAAACCGGGCTCACCACGCGTCCACCCCCTCCGTCACCGCGTGTGGAGCGTGTACCGCAGCGTCTCGACCAGCTCGTCGCTCGCGTCGGCGGTCAGGGGGAAGGTCGAGAAGACGACTCCGCCGTCGCCATCCAGGAAGCGGTAGAGCAGCGGTACGGCCGAGAGCGTGTATTCGGAAAAGCCGTCCTCGAAGCTCACGTCGCCCCGGAGCAGGTCGCTCGCCTCGTCTCCGAGGTTCAGCACGGGGGGCCACGCCGCGGCGTAGGTGACGGGCACCCCCGAGGCGCCGACGAACGCGGCGAGCGCTGCGTTGTCCGCGAGGGCGTCCACCGGCTCGGCCACGCCCATCTCGGCGTCGTCCGGGATCTCGTCCGCGCCCGCGAAGTTGGCCTGATCGGGCCAGCCGATCTCGGCCACGTCGTAGGCGCGCTCGGTGGCGAACACCACGCCGCCCGCGTCGACGAAGTCCCGGATGTTCTGCATCCGCGCGGCGACGGCCACGTTCGTGGGATCGGTCACGTCGTGGATGACGCCGGCTTCGACGAAGCCGCCCTCGAACACGACCAGCGCATAGGCGCCGAGCGCCGTCGGGTCGTCCAACAGCGCCGAGACCGCCGCGGTGTCGCTGCCGTCGAGCGTGGTGACCGTCGTGATGGCGACCTGCTCCAACGCGGCCACCGCCTCGCTGCCCGGGCCCGTGATCACCAGTACATCCTGCGTGAACGCGTCGAGGCAGGCGGGCTCCTCGAGCGCCACGGTGTCCCCAGCGGCCACCCACACGGTGTAGGTGTCGACGATGTCCACGCCGACCTGCACGGTGAACGTGTACTCCGCGTCGCCGGGGAGGTTCGCCAGCGTGAAGCGCCCGTCCGCGTCCGCGGTGGTGACCAGGTCGAGTGATTCTACGGTCACGACGGCGCCGGGCGCCCAGGTGCGGGACGCGGGTGCGCAGGCGCGGCCTGCGATCGCGCCCGGATCGACGGTGGGCGAGGCCTCCGGAGGGCCGTCTGCACAGGCGAGGAGGAAGAGGGGCAGGATTCGGACGAGCACGGGGCCTCCGGTGCGGGTCGCCCGGTGGAACGACGCTGCAGGTGGTCCAGCATCGATCGGCCCGCGCGCCGCCGCAAGCGGAATTGCCTAGGTCACTCGTACAACCCCGCCGCCGTGAGTTGGTCGATGAGCGCCGCGGTCCGCTCCGGAAAGAACTCGGTCATCAGGCGGTCGTACTCGATCTGCCACTCGACGTCGCGGGTGTAGGGCACGGTGCGGTAGGTGTCCCCCCAACGCGCGGACTCGGCGAGCAGGGCCGCGTAGATCTCGTCGGCGCGGGCCTCGTAGCGGGCGGCGGCCTTGGCGGGCGTCAGGGCGCCCTCCCCTTCGAGGTGCTCGCGCGCGCGGGCGGCGAAGCGGGCGCGGAAGTCCGCGTTGTCACGCAGGCGGGTGTAGACGTGGGAGATCGACCCGGCGACGTCGATGTCGACGAAGCCATCGTCCGACGCGCCCCACAAGCTGTACTCCATGTCCCACACGAAGAAGCGGAACTGCTCGCCGTCCACCCGGCGCCGGAGGCCGCGCATGTTGTTGCTCTCGAAGCAGCACGGACCGTCGCGATTGACCGTATATTGGTTGATGAGCATGTAGTCGATGAGCGCGTCCAGATCGAGCATCTCCTCGACCGCGGCGTAGGCGGACGCATCGGTCAGATCGGCCTCGGCGCGGGCGAGCAGCTCGTTGTACGCGTCCAACGTGCCGTCCACCGCCTCGTTCGTGGAGGTGCGCCGGTTGATCGCGTCGTACTCGTCGGCGTCGCCACCCAGGTACTCCTCGCCGAAGCCCGCCTCGGGGCGCTCCACCGGGTTGTACAGGCCCCAATACAAGCCGTTCAGGTACAGGTGCACGTAGGTCGCGTGCCCGTCGAGCTTGCCCATGTCCCGCGCGGTGTCACGCGCAAAACTGTCGTGCAGGTACTGGGCCTGCGCGGGGTCGCGAAAGTCGAGCCAGGTCTTGCTGCCGCCGGCGCGGAGCACGATGCTGTCAAAGCGATCGACGGGCGCGTCGGGGAAGATCGGGTACTCCAGCTTGGGCGCCCCGTACTCGCGGGAGAACTCCAGCCGAAACGAGTGCTTCTTCGTGTTGGAGTGGTAGCGCCACCCGTAGCCGTGTACGCGCAGGCCGCAGTCCTCCGCGAACGCGGTCGAGCCGTCGGGCAGGATCCACTCGGCGGACGCGGCGCGCTCCCACGCGTCGCCCCGCTCGGTGCTGTTCTCGTAGAGCCCGGTCGTGCCGAAGAGGGCGTCCGGGTCGGTGACGATGGAGAGGGTCGGGATCGAGCGCAGCGCCTCGATGATCGCGGCGGGATCGGCGTCGACGACCTCGGGGTCCATCTCGTAGTCGCCGCTGACCGGCTCCTCGGACGCGCTGTCCCACACCGCCGGCAGGCCGGCGGGGGCGGCGGGCTGCTGGACCACGTCGGCGAGGAACAAGTATGTGTGCGTCACGATGTCGCTCGCGGCGTACCCGTCGCGGAAGGTGGCGGCGCGCAAGAGCGCGGTGGTGGAGACGGTCCGCTCGGTGACCGCGCCCGCGTCGGTGGCGGCCACGACGGTGCCGTGGTCGAGCGTCGGGGCGCTCCCGTCGGTCGTGTAGACCAGCGTGGCGCCGGGCGGCGCGGTGAGGGTGGCGGTGAACGCGGCGTCGTAGAAGCCGCGCGCCGGGGTGATGATCGGGGCGTCGACGAACCCGGCGAAGCCCGCGCCGTTGGGGGCGCCGGGGGTCGGGGTGTCGAAGTACGCCGGATCGCCGTCGGTGATCGTCTCGGCGACGAGTGTGGGCCGGAGGAGCAGATCGTCGTCGTCCGCGGCCACGTTGAGGCCGGCGAGGGCGAACACGCCGGGGCCCGCGGCGAACGCGCGCGGATCGAGGACGAACACCTCGGCCGTGGCGCCGTCGTGCGCGGCGGTGGCGAACGTCCCGCCGTCGTTGGCGGAGGCGACGGGGACGCCGTCGATCCACGCGGCGAAGCCGTCGTCGTAGGCGACCGTGAGCGTGGCGCGCGTCGGGGCGACTGCCAAGGTGTACGGCGCGCGCACGTAGGCGGGGGCGCCGGCGATGTCCGTCGTGATCGCGGACGCGTAGGGGGACGCGGGCGTGCCGGTGATGTCGACATCCACGAGGGTCAGCCACTCGCTGGAGTAGGTGCCGCCCACGGCGGTCTTGGAGACGCGCACGGTCCGCGCGATCACCGGGGGTGTCACCTCGAAGGTGAAGCGGTCGCCTGGATTGGTGGGGGTGGCGTCGGCGGCGACCGGGTTGAGCACGTCGGACGACCACACCACGAGCCCGTCGGCGTCGAGGGCGGTCACGACCACGTTGTAGAGCCGCTCGCCGCAGCAGTCGAGCCGGTTCGACAACGCGACGGCGCTCACGACGTGGTCGGCCTCGAGGTCGACCTCCCACCACGGCGAGAAGTCTCCGGTGGCGGTGTGGGTGAACGTGCCGGGCACCCCGTCCGCCGCGTACCCGGCAGGGTAGCCGCCCCACTCGCTCGATTGGGTCGCGGGCTTGTCGAGCGCGACGTTGCCGGGCGTGGCGTCGGTGGCGCCGCCGTCGAAGCCCACGCCGAGGAGGACCGCGGCCCACGCGGTGTCGTCGAACGCGGGGGCGGTCCAGCCCGCGGGCGCGTCGGTGCCGAGCCTCGCGGGGGTGCCGTCGGTGGCGAGCGTGGTGGTCACCACGTCCTGGGCGAAACCCCACGACACGTCCTCGGGGAGCGCGGGCACGTCGACCTCGTCGGCCACGGAGCCGTCGGGACGCGCGAGCGTGATCGTCTCGCCGGCGGCGTCGATCTTGAAGGGGACGTGGAGCTCTCCCTCGCCGGCCCCGTCTCCAGATGCAAACACCACCACGAAGGCGCCGCCGCCGAGCGTGCCGGCGAGCGTGCCCGAGGCCCCGCCGTCCGCGAGGGTCCACCCCGCGAGGTCGACCGGATCGGGCCCGGGGTTGTACAGCTCGATCCAATCGGGGCTCGTGCCGTCCGCGGCGTCGAGGGCGCCGGAGTTGTCGGACATCACCTCGGAGATGCGCACGATCGCGCCGGGCTCGACCGGGGCGGTGTCGTCGGGGGCGGTGTCGTCGGGGGGCTCGGTGTCGGTGGTGTCGACGGGGCCGGTGTCGCCGTGGCCGGTGTCCGCGGAGTCGTCCGTGGCCGGCTTGGGAGAGGGCCCGCACCCCGCGAGCAGCACCAGGGCGAGGAAGGAGCGACACGGCACGGGCGGCCCGGGTGAGCGGCCAGGGTACCGGAGGTGTGTCACACCACGAAGTACATCTCCCGCTCGCGCACGTCCGCGTCCCGACGGGGGCAGACCGGGCAGTGGTCGGTGATGAGCGCGTAGGCGTACCGGACCGCCAGCGACGTGCTCGTCATGCGGACGGACTGTTCCAAGAAGAGCTGGTCCTCGGGGAGCTTCTCGGCGATGCCACACCGCGCGAAGCTCTCGTGCATCTCCTTGCGGACACCACACATCACCACCGTCACGCCCCGCGCCTTCATGCGGTCGAGCATCCCCTCCAACAGGGACAACCCGACGGCGTCGGGGCGCCGCGCCCGCTTCATCCGGAGCACGATCACCTTGGTGTCGGGCGTCACGCGCGCCTCGATGGCGTCGAAGTGCTCCTCGATGCTCGAGGCCGACCCGAAGAACATCTCGCCTTCCAGGCCGAAGAGCAGGATGCGGCCACACACCTCGTCGGACGGCATCCGCTCGTGGATCCCGCCGTCGGCCGCCACCACGAACTCGGTGAGCAGCATGTTCCCGGTGCGCGGCACGGCGAGCATGAACGACAGGAAAACGCCGATGAGCACGCAGAACTCGATCGAGATCGCGATCGCGGCGAGGGCCGTGGCGGCGACGATGACCGCGTCGAAGCGGGACGCGCGCACGTGGTAGCGCAGGTCGTGGAGGTTCACCATGCGCAGCGCGGTGAGCATCAGGATGCCCGCGAGCGCGGCGCGCGGGATGTACATGGCGTAGGGCGCGAACGCCATCATGATGAGCGCGACGGCCGCGGCGGAGACGATGCCCGACCACTGGGTGCGGGCGCCGGCCTGCTGGTTGATCGCGGACCGGGTGAGCGAGCCCGACCCCGGCATGCACTGGAAGAAGCTCCCGGTGAAGTTGGCGACCCCCTCGGACAGGCACTGTTGGTTCAGGTCCAGCTTCTGGCGTGTCACCGCCGCGATGGCCTTTGCCATCGATACCGCTTCCAACAGACCGAGGAGCGCGATGGCCAGGGCGCTCGACGCCAGGTCCCGCATCTGCGCGACGTCGAAGTGGGGGAGCTCGAAGCTCGGGAGCCCGGCGGGGATGGTGCCGATCACCTTGACGCCCTGTTGATCCAGGCCGAGCGCCGCGGTCAGCGCCGCCATGCCCACGACCACGAGGAGGAGCTCGGGCACGAGCGCCCACCCCATCCGCGCCTTCACCCACCGGAGGGCGACGACACACACGATCGAGGCGAGCCCCACGAGCAGGGTGGGCGTGTGCACCGCGCCGCCGGTCGTGAGGGTCTGCCAGAAGCGGGACAGGAAGTGGTCGTGAACGTCGCCCATGGCCTTGAGGCCGAGCAGGTTCTTCGTCTGGTCGAGCACCAACAGGACGCTCGCGCCCGCGGTGAAGCCGACGATGACGGAGTGGGAGATGTACCGGGTCAGGTCGCCCAGGCGCAAGAGGCTGATCCCGAGCTGGATCGCGCCGATGAGGAACCCCATCAACACGGCGGCCTGGATGCGCTCCTCGGGGCTCTCGAAGTGCCCGACGGCGCTCAGCAGCGCGATCGAGATCGCGTTGGTCGGCCCGTTGATGAGCTGGCGCGAGGAGTCGAGCAGCGCGCCCACCGCGGTCATCACGATCGCGGTGTAGAGCCCGTACTCCGCGGGGAGCCCGACGATGAGCGCGTACGCCATGGCCTGGGGCACGGCCACCGACGCCACGGAGAGCCCGGCGAGCAGGTCGGCGCGGGCGTCCTGGAAGGTGTAGGTCCGCAGGGACTCGAACGCGGGCACACGGCGGTACAGGTAGGCGAGGGCGGGCGTGGGCGCGGTGGTCAGGGGAGCTCCGACACCCGGGGGTCAGCAATCTCCATGCCATCGAAGAACGACCGGATCCCGCGGCGGATCCTGGGTTCCGCGGGAATCCGTCACGGATATTCCGTGATCTCGTCACGGGATCCCGTGATGGGTCACGGGCAGCAGCGCCGGCTCACCGGGCCTCAGGGGGCGCTTCCGGCCCGCCCCGGCTACCTGGGCGCCCATGGACATCGTGCTGGCCACCTTCAACGCGGGGTACATCCACGCCTCGTTCGGCTTGCGGTACCTTTTCGCCAACCTCGGCGCGTTGCAGCGACGCACGGCGCTGGTGGAGCTGGACGCCGCGATGGCCCCGCTCGACGCGGTGGAGGCGCTCCTGGCGCGCTCGCCGCGCATCATCGGCCTCGGCGTGTACGTGTGGAACGCGACGCTCACCCTCGCCGTCGTCGAGCTGCTCAAGGCCCTCCGCCCCGACGTGAAGATCGTGCTCGGCGGCCCGGAGGTGAGCCACGAGATCGACGCGCAGCCGTTGTGTGCGTTGGCGGACGTGGTGGTGGTGGGCGAGGCCGACCTCGCGTTCGCGCACATCTGCACGCGCCTGCTCGCGGGCGAGGCGGTCGAGCATGTCGTCCGCCCCGTGCTCCCCGACCTCGCGACGCTGGCGCCCCCCTACGACCTGTACACCGCCGAGGACCTGGCCCAGCGCGTCGTGTACGTCGAGGCCTCGCGCGGGTGCCCGTTCCTGTGCGCGTTCTGCCTCTCGGCGCTCGACAAGGGCGTGCGCCGCTTCGACGAGGACACGTTCCTGGCGGCGTTGGGCGCGCTCCACGACCGGGGCCTGCGCAACTTCAAGTTCGTGGACCGCACGTTCAACCTCTCGATCGGGAGCTGCAAGCGCATCCTCGGGTTCTTCCTCGAGCGGCTGGATCCGTCCCTCTTCGTGCACTTCGAGCTCATCCCCGACCGCCTCCCCACCGAGCTGAAGGCGTTGATCGCGGCGTTTCCGCCGGGCACGCTCCAGTTCGAGATCGGCATCCAGACCTTCGACGCCGAGATTGCCGCGCGCATCGACCGGCGCCACGATCCGGTCCAGATCGAGGCCAACCTGGGTTGGTTGCGGTCTGCCACCGGCGTGCACCTCCACACCGACCTCATCGTGGGGCTGCCCGGCGAGTCCGTGGCGTTGTTCGGCGCCGGCTTCGACCGGCTGTTCGCGCTCGGGCCGCAAGAGATCCAGGTCGGGGTGCTCAAGCGCCTGCGGGGGGCGCCCATCGCCCGCCACTCCGTGCCGTGGGGCATGATCTACAGCCCCCGCCCTCCCTACGAGGTGCTCCAGACCGGCGCGATCCCGTTCCTGGAGATGCAGGCGATGAAGCGGTTCGCGCGCTTCTGGGGCCTGCTCGCCAACTCGGGCCACTACCGCCACACCCTGCCGCTTCTCCTGGGGGACACCGGGGGGGGCGGCTCGCCCTTCGAGCGGTTCCACGCGCTCTCGGAGGCCCTCGGAGCGCGCTTCGGGCGCACGCACGGCATCGCGTCCAACCGACTGGTCGAGGCGGTGTACGACCACGCTATCGCCACCGGCGTCGCCCCCGAGGTGCTCGGCCGCGCGCTGATCACCGACCTGATGAACACCGGCCGCCTGCCGCTCCCCGACCTGCTCCGCCCCTTCGCGACCGAGGCGGAGCGGCTCATCCGGAAGGCGCGGCCGGCGCCCCGGGACGGGCACGCGCGGCAGGAGGCGCACGGATCGCGGGGGTGAGGCCCTCCTCTACCTGCCCTGCAGGGAGACGACGTAGACGCTGCCGCCCACGTCGGTGGAGGAGGCCCCCACGATCGCGTCGGGAAACCCATCTCCGGTGACATCGGCGCCCGCCACCGACACGCCGGCGAGATCCCCCGCGACGACGCCGCGCAACGCGAACGTGGACTCCTGCAACTCGGCCGCGCCCGAGAGCAGGCCGTACCAGAGGAACACGTCGCCGGACGAGGTCTCCGAGCCGGGCGTCGAGCTGCCGACGAGCAGGTCGTCGACGCCATCAAGGTCGAAGTCGGCGGTCGCCAGCTCGAGGTTCGTGCCCCCGCTCCCGAGCAGCGTCCCGCTCGCGTCCCCGGTGTCCATGGTGCCGAGCGGCACGTCGAGGAAGACGAACACGTGGCCGTCCGCGGTCAGGGCCAGGTCGCCGTCGCCGTCGCCGTTCAGATCGCCGAACGTGTAGCCGCCGGTGCCGTCGGTGATGAGGGAGTCGGCCTCCGCGGTGGTGACCACCCCGGACGGGGGCGGGCCGAACACCACCGCGGAGCCCTCCGCGACCCTGAGCACGAGGTCGTCGATGCCGTCCGCGTCGAGGTCGCCCACCGCCGGGCTCGAGCCGGGGATCTCCAGCTGGGCGTCCGCATCGGACAGGGACCCGGCCAGCGGGCTCGCGAACAACCAGGTCATGGTGACGGGGTCGTAGACGTCGCGGCCCGAGACGAGCAGGTCGTCCGCGCCGTCTCCGGTCACGTCTCCGGCGGCGAGCCACCACGCCGGGGTCCCCATGGACGCGACATAGGTGCCGCTCGCCGAGTAGATGGCGACGTAGCCGGAGGAGTAGTACCCGCCGGGCCCCCCGCCGGCGATGTCGTCCAGCCCGTCGCCGTCGAAGTCGCCGAGCGCCAGCGCCACGCCCATGCCCTCGTACCAGCCGGCGTCCATGACCATGGTAGCGTCGGAGAGCACGCCGGAGGTGACCGGGCCCCGCGCGAGGCGCACCTCGCCGTCGGGGCTGGGGGCGCCGATGGCGAGGTCCACCAGGCCGTCTCCGTCGGTATCGCCGGCCGCGACCGCGTACCCGGCCTGCCCGTTCGTGTACCTGTCGGCGTCGATCTGCACGTCGGCGGTCGCGAGGCTGATCTCGGTGGCGGCGCACCCGTCGTCGGCGCCGTCACAGTCGTCGTCCACGCCGTCGTCGCAGGGATCGTCGGCGTCGGGGTGGATGGCCGCGGACAGGTCGTCGCAGTCGGTGTCGTCCGCGACGTGGCCCGACGGCGCGTCGCAGGCGAGCTCCGTGGAGAGGGCGCTGGCGTCGCCGAAGCCGTCACTGTCGGCGTCCGCGTACCAGGGCGAGGTGTCGATGGCGCCGAGATCGACCGTCCCGTCACAGTCGTCGTCACGGTCGTTGCACACCTCGGCGGCGGCCGGGGACACGGCCGCGTCGTCGTCGTTGCAATCGGTGGCGTCCGCGACCGTGCGCGCCGGCGCCGTGCACGCCACGGTGGCGACGGCGGGGTCGCCGAATCCGTCCCCGTCGGCGTCGGCGTACCAGGACGGCGCGTCAACGGCGTCGTCCTCGTCCACCACGGCGTCGCAGTCGTCGTCCATCGTGTTGCACACCTCTTCGCCGCCGGGGGACACGGCCGCGTCGGTGTCGTCACAATCGGTGGCGTCGGCGACCGCGCGGGCGGGCGCGTCACACGCCGTCGAGGCGGCGGCGGCGTCGCCGTAGCCGTCGCCATCGATGTCGGCGTACCAGGTCGAGGCATCCGCGGCGGACTCCTCGTCCACCGTGCCGTCACAGTTGTCGTCAATCGTGTTGCAGACCTCTTCGCCACCGGGGGAGACGGCCGCGCTGGTGTCGTCACAATCGGTGTCGTCGACGACCGCGCCCGCGGGCGTGTCACACGCCACGAGGGCCGAACCCGGGTCGCCGTACCCGTCCCCGTCCGTGTCGGCGTGCCAGGTCGCCGCGCCGACGGCGGCGTCCTCATCCACCGTGCCGTCGCAATTGTCGTCGACCGTGTTGCAGACCTCGATCCCGTCGGGAGAGACCGCCGCGTTCGTGTCGTCACAATCGCCGGCGTCGGCCACCGTGCCCGCCGGGGCCGTACATTCGCGGTGGAACGACCCGGGATTGCCGTACCCGTCGGCGTCGGCGTCCGTGTACCAGACGAGCTTGTCGCACGTGGGGCCGGGCTCGATCTCCCCGGTGTCTTCGGGCGCCGCGGGGCCCTCGGGGCGGCAGCCGAGGGCGAGGAGGAGCGCCAGAAGCGAGCTTGTACGCATGGTGCCTCCTCGCTAACCCTACCGCGACAGCACCCGCCGCCCGCGCCGCCAGATCACGGCGTCGATGAGGTAGTGATGAAAGTTCACGCTCTGGTGGAGCACCAGCGCGGCGGCGATGCCCACTGCGGCGAAGCCGTCAACCGTGAGGTTCAACACGACGTACCCGATGGTCGAGGCCGCGAGGCACACCGCGGCGTAGGCCACCCAATTGCGCGGTTGACACAACCAAGCCAGTGAGCCGCGTGCCACGCCGGCCGCGGCGTCGGCGGGGGACGCGGCGTTCCGCGCCCAGACGAAGAAGCTGTATTGGGCATTGTGCCAGATGTTCACGAAGATCCAGCCGCGCGTGATCTCGGTGACGGCGATGTAGCTGACGAACGTGATCGCCACGTGGGAGAGCACGAACCACGCGTGCCCGGAGCGATCCCACCGCGCCCGCACGGTCCAGGCGACGAACAGCACGACGGCGAACAAACCGGCCGCGTTCGAGACGAACTCGGGTACCGCGGGCAACCACAACGGCCCGCCGAAGAAGTTGGTGCTCCCCGCCCGCGCCCCGTGTTGGGCGCACCGGTGCAGCCACCCCCAGATCGGGAACACGAAGACCACGGCATCCGTGAGCCAGTCGCGCGCCACGGCGCCCTCCGCGCGTTGGTAGGCGCGGGCGATTCCATAGCTTTGCCGCGTGTAGTGCCAGGACTGCCAGTGGTAGTACAGGGTGTTGAGCGCCGAGAGGCCACCAAACGCGGCGAGGCTCGCGGTGCCGAGCAGGACGAGCGGCGGGAGCCCCGTCCAGAGGAACCATTGCCGCCCGGCGTGCGCGCGGTCCACCAGGATGCGCATCCACATCGACGCCACGTGCGGGTACGCGATCAGCCAGGTGTCGGCCCACAGGATCACGAGGAACCAACCCGGGCCCGCGTTGGCGGCCGACCCGAGCGCGAGCGCCAAGAGGAGTACGCCCCCGATCATCCCCAGGTCGAAGCGTCGGTCTCGGAGCCACGCTCCGTCGACCTTGCCGCCGTGCGTAGACGGCGCCGGGGCGAACGCGGACGCGCTCAGGGCCTGACCCTCACCTTCAGGTCACGACGGGGGGCCGCGGGGGCCTGGGCGGCTGGGGCTTGGGCGGCTCGGGCTCGGGCTCGGGCTCGGGCGGGACCGTCGGCGGATCGGTCGGCGGCGGGACCGGGGGGGCCTGCGGATCGGTCAGCTCGGGGATCGTGGTCGCCGGAACCGTGGGCGCGGGGACCGGCGCCGTGGGCGGCGGCGGATCCGGCAAGGGGATCGGCGGCTCCTCGGAGAACCCGCAGGCTACCGACGTGACGGCGATGGTCACCACCGCGGTGAGCAGGAGGCCGCGCGCGAATCGCGGCGCGGAGGCCGGGACGCTCATCGCCGCGTGTCCACCGCCGCGCGGATCGCGTCGGGCTCGTCGAGCAGGTAGGTGCGGATGTACGCAAAGTCGGTCTGGTGCTGGGCGAACGTGTACCCGGAGAGGCCGGTCGTGGCGTCCTCCTCGGCGTAGGGCGTGATGAGGACCTCGATCTCGTCGAGCATCTCCTGCACGTGCATGCTGGTGTCCTCGTCGTCGCCCTCGATCGCGTCCGCCAGCTCTTCGAGGATGTCGAGGTAACGGTCCTCACACGTGTCGTTCGACAGGCACCACGACAGGATGGAGCCGCCGCACGTGAAGTACTCGTGCCCGTAGTTGTAGCCGAGGTTGTCGAACGTCAGGTCGAGGCTCGACGGCTGCATGCTGGCCCGGCCGGTGTCGTTGTCCCAATACACGCGGTAGTTGTGGGGCGAGCAGTAGCCGTCCCACTGGCCCACCGCGATCTCGACGGCGATGAGGCGCAGGGCGTTGTCGAGATCGAACACCTCTTCCAGCGCCTCGACGTTGCTGTCGGTCGCGCTGCCGTTCAGCAGGCTGGTGATCGGCGCGAGCACGCTCGTGTCGCAGGGGTAGCCCTCCTCGCAGTCCCAGGCGGGGCTGGCCGCGGTGATGTCGCCGCTGCCGGGCTCCCAGAGGTAGCCGTTGCTGCTGCCGTACCAGCTCTCGAGGAACTCGTCGTCGTAGGCCTCGGACAACAGGTACAGGCCCTTGGGCTCGCCGTTCATCTCCAGCCAGGCGTAGCTGTTGCGGATGGCGGGAACGCCGAATTCGCGGAAGATGTGGTACGACACGTACTCGCGGATGTGCGCGGCGTCCCACACCATGTTGATCAGGTGGAACTTCTTCAAGCCGCGATAGCGAAGGTCGCCGAAGCGGTTGGTGTCGATCTTGAAGGAGCACTTCTGGTCGATCGTGCGCAACGTGGACGAGCCGCGGATGCGGGCGCCGATGGGGTCGAGCTCCGTGCCGTCGATGGTGATGATGCCCTCGACGTAGGTGGCGTAGCTGTTGCGCAGGCCCGTCACCGCGGACTCTTCCAGCGTGAGCTCGATGGTGTGCACGCCGTGGAGGCCGAACACGGTCACGTCGGGGTCGAGCGTGTCGGAGGGGACGAACCCGTTGCTCTCACCGGCCGTGGTCCAAATCGTCGGCGCCCAGGAGCCGCCGTCGGGAAAACGCGCCCAGGAGATGTCGGCGTCGAGCTCACCGGTGGCGATGCGGTCGACCACCCACCCGTCGACCGCGAGGGTGATCGTGTCGCCGTTGGCGTCGAGCGTGAAGGGGGCGTGGTTGCCCACGCTGGTCTCGTCCGCGTAGACGAGCAGGAAGCCGCCCGGGAGCAGCTCACCCTCGATGCCCATCCACACGCGCCCGGAGCCGTCCGCCAGGGTGAGGCGATCTACCGCCACGACCTCGGCCGAGTCGTTGTAGATCTCGATCCAGTCGGGGTACTCCCCCTCGACGTTGAGCGTGAACCCGTTCCGCGGCATCACCTCGTTCAACACGAGGTTGGGCGGCGGGTCCTCTTCCGGCAGCGGCACGTCGGTGTCGTCCGGCTCGTCGGTGTCGGGGCCGGGATCGGTGTCGTCGGTGTCCGTGCCCACCTCGTCGTCATTCAACGACGGGATGAACGAGGTCTCCGGCACTTCGGTGGGGGAGTAGCACGCCAGGAGCAGGGACAACATGTGACCAGCTTAGCAGAGCCGACACCCGATCGACACACCTGTTCTCGCGGGTGGCTACTTGCCCTTTCCGCGCCCGCGGCTGCGGCCGTTCTGCTCGGCCATGAGGCGCTTGTAGCCGGGAAGGTCGGAGAGCTCGGGCAGCAGCACGATCTCGATGCGGCGGTTCTGGGCGCGGCCGCCGACCGAGCTGTTGGCGGCCACCGGCGCGTTGTCCGAGAAGGTGGCGGCGGAGATGTGGTCCTCCGGAAAGCCGTTCGCGACCATGTGCTGGGTGACGGCGATGGCGCGCGCGGCGCCGAGGTGCCAGTTGCTCGGGTACTGCGCGCTGTTGATGGGCTCGCTGTCGGTGTGGCCCTCGACCTGGAAGTCACGGTCGGCGACGCGGCGGGCGAGCAGCCGGGTGATGTCGGCGAGGTCCTTCTTGCCGGCGGCCGAGAGCTCGGACGAGCCGGAGGCGAACAACACGTCGGATGCGACGGCCAGGGTGATGCGACCATCGACCACCTCGACCTTGAGCAGGCCGCGGTCGATGAGGGGCTGGAAGTCCGCGAGGAGCTCCTTGAACGCCTTGAGCTGGGCCTCGGCCCGCGCGTCCAGCCGGTCGACCCGGGCCTGGAGCTTGGCGTACTTGGCGTTCGACACGCAGCCGACGTTGCCCATCGTGGAGACCGAGAGCGCGGCGATCAGGAGCCAATGGCGCATGGGGACCTCCGGGCGCATGTAACCGGGCGAATGCAACAGAGGTGCGTGCGAGCGGTCGGGAGCGAGATCGCCGACGATCCCGTGCGCGAGGGACGCCCGGCGGCCCGACCCCGAGCCCGGCGAGGGGGCGCGCCCCGCTCCCTCCGCTCCGAGATCACCCTCCGCTCCGAGATCAGGGGTGGAAGCCCTCCTCCACGAAGTCCAACGGCTCGATCTGGATGGTGGTGTGGCCGATCTCGAAGCGGCTCCGCAACGAGGCGGCGAGGGTGCCGAGGAGCTCGTGACCATCCACCGTGCCGTCGACCACGACGTGGCAGCTCATCGCGACCATGCCGCTGGTGATGGTCCACACGTGCAGATCGTGGACGGTGTGGACGCCGGGCGTGCCGCACATGGCGGAGCGCACGAGATCGACGTCGATGTGGGGCGGGCTGCCCTCCATCAGCACGTGGAGGGCCTCGTTCAGGAGCGCCCAGGAGGCGTGCAGCACGAGCAGCGCGATGGCGGCGGAGGCGACGGGGTCGGCCCAGGTCCAGCCCTTCCACCACACGAGGGCGCCGGCGACCAGCGCGCCGACGGAGCCGAGCGCGTCGGACAACACGTGGAGCCAGGCGCCGCGCAGGTTCATGTCCTGGTGGCGCCCGCCGGCGAGCACGGCGAGGCCGAGCAGGTTGACGACCAGGCCGCCGGCCGCGACGGCCATCATCAGGGGGCCGACGACGGGGGCGGGCTCGGCGAGGCGCTGCCACGCCTCCCAGAGGATGCCGATCGCGACGGCCACGAGCGCGCCACCGTTGACGACGGCGGCGATCACCTCGGCGCGATGGAAGCCGTAGGTGCGCGTGGAGGTGGGCGGGCGGCGGGCCATGCGCAGCGCGAACAGCGCGATGGCGAGCGCCGCGGCGTCGGAGGCCATGTGGCCGGCGTCGGCGAGCAGCGCCAACGAGCCCGACCAGAGCCCGCCGAACAGCTCGACGAAGATGTAGCCGACGACCAGCACGAGCATCGCGATCAGGCGGCGTTCGTTGCCGGGGGTGCGCAGGTGGCCGTGGGCGTGCCCGTGGTCGTGGCCGTGCCCCGCGGCGGGTGCGGGAGCAACGGCGGCGGCGTGGCCGCGGTCCGTATGATCGGCGTGCCCGTGGTTGGCGTGCCCGTGGTCGGAGTGGTCGTGCCCGCCGTGATCGTGGTCGGCGTGGTCGTGGCCGCCGTGGTCGTGCCCGCGGTGGGGATCGTTCGCCATGTGGGCGGCTAACCGTTCGGACCCGCGGCCGTGGTATCCTGGCCCGGCATGCTGCTCGCCCTCCTCCTCGTGGCCTGTTCGAATCCCCCCGAAGAGACTCCGCCGGAGATGGAGGAGCTCGTCTGGATGCTCCTCCGTGACTTCGGCACGGAGGACGCGGTGGGCGAGGCCGAGTACCTCGCCGCCTGGATGGACGAGGAGATCCAGTCGCCCGAGGAGGGCTACGCCGTGGAGACCCCCGCCACGACCTACGTCGAGGCGCTGGAATTCAGCCCCAACCTGGAGCTCGGCAACATGTCGGGCGGGCTCGTGATCCGGCGGGTGCGCGGCACGCTCGACGCGTACATGGCGGTGGTGCCGGAGCCCGATCAGAGCTTCGCCGACAGCAGCTACGACCGGTGGGACCGCACGATCGCGAACGGCAGCGAGGCCGCGTGGGCCGACCGCGAGGACCTCGTCGCGGACGATGCGATCGAGAAGAACGGCGGCTTCGGCATCGTGCTGCCCTACCCGATGTTGCGGCAGTTCCGGTGGGTGGAGCTCGAGCGCGGCCCCTCGGTGATCACCCACAGCGTGATCTACGACGAGGGCTGGGCGGACGAAAGCAACGGCATCGTCGGCGGGTTCACGATCGAGGTGCTGCTGCCCGACGGGGACGACATGCTCTGGCTCAACTGCACGTGGACCCAGGTGATCAGCATCGTCGGCGACAACCCGGAGTTTTACACGAACCAGATCATCAACGGCTCGACCGACGTGATGATCGGGACGGAGCTGTACGTGTCGGGCCCCGAAGAATAGCGGAGGAGTGACGATGGCGCGTGTACTCACGACGACCGAGGAGATCCGCGCGGTGCTCGAGCGCTCGCGCGTGGTCGCGGTGCTCGGGGCCCACTCCGATCCGGGGCGTCCCGCGTTCTACGTGCCCGACTACCTGCACGGCGTGGGCGCCCGCATCCTGCCCGTGAACCCCGCGCTCGTCGGGCAGACCTTGTGGGGCGAGCCCGTGCGGGCCACGCTCAGCGAGCTCGGTGTGCCGGTCGACGTGGTGGACGTGTTCCGCCGCTCCGAGGCGCTCGCCGGCCATCTCGACGATCTGCTGGGGATGAACCCCGCGCCGGCCGTGGTGTGGATGCAGCAGGGCATCCGGGACGACGTGGTGGCGGCGCGGCTCGTCGCGGCGGGCATCGACGTGGTGCAGGACCGCTGCATGCTCGCGGACCATCGCCGCATGGGGCTCGGGCGGATCACCGCGGGCGCGATCCCGTAGGGTCACGAGACGTTTGTGTCACGGGCCGGGGGGAACCGCTCGATTTAGCGGTGGGAAGTTCGCAGAGCGAGGTCCGTGTCTATGACGTGGAGGGAGGCACACTGGCCCCTGGAGGCACGCTGGCCCCTGACAGGCGACCGGTGAAGGCGCGGCACGGCGTGGGGAAGCGCCGCGGGATCCGGGTCTCCGGCAAGGAACGTGGGATCGTGCGCCGCGTCCCCGCGGTCCTCTGGGAGCGGGACGGGCAGACGGGGCGCTTCACCTACGTGAGCGAGGAGGCCTCCCGCATCCTCGGGGTGCCCGCGCGGGAGTGGACGGAGCGGGTCACCTTCTGGCGCGACCACGTCCACCCTGACGATCGGGAGGGAGCCGAGCGCAGCTTCCATGCCGACGTCCAGCAGGGGTGCGGGTACTCGATCGAGTACCGGATGTTGGCGGCGGACGGGCGCGTCGTGTGGGTGCGCGACGTGATGAGCGTGGTGTTCGCCCACGGTCGGCCCGCGCGTGCCTATGGCGTACTGGTGGACGTGACGGCGCGGAAGTTGTTGGAGGCGGAGCAGGCCCAGCAGCAGGTGCGGCTGCGCCGCGAGAACGCCGTGCTGCTCGAGATCGCCGAGAAGGAGACCCTGCACCTCGGGGACCTCGACGCGGCGCTGCGGCTCATCACCGAGGCCGCGGCGCGGGCGATGGAGGTGCGCCGTGCCAGCTTCTGGACGTTCGACGACGCGCAGATGTGTTGCCGCGACCTCTACGAGCGGCCGGACGTCGAGACCCGCGAGGGGCAGCACACCGGCGGGACGGTGATCTCCGCCGCCACCTACCCCAGGTACTTCGCCGCCCTGGGTGCCGGCCGCGCCATCGCCGCGGCAGATGCCCGCCAGGATCCGCGCACCAGCGAGCTCGTGGAGTACCTCGACCTGCACGGCATCCGCTCGATGCTCGACGCGCCGGTGCGCGTGGGCGGGCGGGTGGCGGGGGTGTTGTGCCTCGAGCACATGGGCGATCCGCGCCCGTGGATGCCCGACGAGGAGCAGTTCGCCGGCACCCTCGCGGACCTCATCGCGCTGGCGATGGAGGCGCGCAAGCGCAAGGAGGCCGAGGCCGCGTTGCGGACGCGGGAGGCGCAGTCCCGCGCGGTGCTGGGCGCCTCCCCCGACGCCATCGTCATGGTCGACGCCGACCGGCGCGTGGTCGAGTTCAACCGCGCCGCCGAGGCGATGTTCGGGCACACGCGGACCGAGATGCTCGGCCGGAACCTCGTCGACACGATCGTCCCGCCGCGGCTGCGCGAGGACATGTTCGCGCTGGGGACGCGCCTACGCGCGAGCGTCGGGCTCGGCAGCGAGGCCGTCGTCGACCTGGTCGGGCTCCGTGCCGACGGGACGGAATTCCCGCTCGAGATCCGCGTGTTCGGCGTGCCGGACGACCAGGGGACGCTGATGGGCGGCTTCTTGCGCGACATGACGGGCGCGCCCGTGCACCTGGAGACCGATCTCGAGGCGCTCATCGAGGCGCGCACGCGGGACGTCCGCGCGGCGATGCTGGAGATGGAGGCGTTCAGCTACACCGTGTCGCACGACTTGCGCGCGCCGATCCGCGCCATCGACGCGTTCGCCCAGCTCCTCTCCGACGAGTGCGGCGACCAGCTCGGCGAGCGCGGCGAGCGGTATCTCCAGCGCATCCGCGCGGCCGCGCGGCGCCTCTCCATCCTCGTGAACGACTTCATCCTGCTCGCGCGGGTCGCCTCCACCGAGCTCTCCCGCGTGCCGGTCGACCTGTCGGCCTTGAGCCACGTGATCGTCGACGAGCTGCGCCAGGCCTCGCCCGACCGGCGCGTGACGTTCCACATCGACGAGCGCTTGGAGGCCCGGGGCGACCCCGGCCTGCTCCGCATCCTCCTCGAGAACCTGATCGGGAACGCCTGGAAGTTCACCTCCCACCACCCCACCGCCACCATCACGCTCGGCGCCGCCGAGGTGGGCGGCGAGGTCGTGTACACCTTGCAAGACGACGGCGCGGGCTTCGATCCCAGCTACGCCGACCGCCTGTTCCGCCCCTTCTCGCGCCTCCACGGCTCCGGGGAGTTCGACGGGACGGGCATCGGCCTCGCCATCGCCCGCAAGATCGTGGAGCGGCACGGCGGGCGGATCTGGGCCGAGGGCGCGGTGGAGGGGGGCGCGTCGTTCCAGTTCACGCTGGGGGCGGCGGCGGCGGCGGAGGGGTAGGGCGTGGCGGTGCGGCCCACGATCGCGTAGCTTCGGGCATGCTCTTTCTGCTCGTTGCCTGCGCGCCCGACGCCCCGTGTCCCGACGGCGCTACCCGCCGGGACGACGGCCTCTGCTACGTGGAGGCGGTCGCGCGCGGCCCCACGGCGGACGAGGTGGTCGCGGCGCTGCCCGCGTGCACCCTCGATGCCGCGGAGGGCAACGGGCGCCTCGACCTCGACGGCCACTGTGTCGACGGGGCGTGTGCCGGGGACTCGTACGCGGACATGAACGCGGGAGTGGGGGAGGAGGGCTACTGTGACGGCGGGGCGCTGTTCGTGGACGGGAGCACCGAGCCGTACGCGCACGCCGAGTGGTCGCCGGGGTTCTGGACCTACTTCCCCGCCATCGAGGGGACCGTAGAGCCCTACGACTACGCCCCGGACCCTGACGTGCCGACGGGCTCGCCGATCCATACCTACGACGGCTACACCGGGACCACCGCGGAGGGGCTCGGGGTCGGCAGCCCGCTGTCCTGCTGGGTCGACACGCTCGGGGTGCCCGAGATCCTTGAGTTCCAGTGGGAGGACGGCGAGCCGGCGCTCTTCGGCGCGTGGTGGCAGGAGCGGGGCGTCAGCCTCTACTACCTCGACACCGAGCCCGTGCTGGAACTGGAGGCGCGATGATCCTGCTCCTGGCATGCGCGCCCGCCCCCGACTGCGCGGAGGGGTACACCGCCCAGGCCGACGGCACCTGCCTCGGCGAGGCGACCGCGCCGTTCAGCGGGGGCGACACGATGGACGAGGTGCTCGACGCGCTGGCGCCCTGCGTGCCGATGGCCGCGAGCGACCGCGTAGATCTGGACGGCGCCTGTGTCGACGGCGCCTGCGCCAGAAGCACGTTCGCCGAGCTCGATGAGGCCCTGGGAGGGACGGGGGTGTGCGTCTCGGCCGACGACGACCCCCTTCAGGCCGTGTACGCCCGGTGCACGTGGCCGGTGGGGATCGAAGCCGCGTTCAACGACCGCGATGACGACGGCGTGCCCGACGCGGACGCGCTCGCCTACCCCCTCCGCCTCGTGGCCCCCTACGACGGCGCGACCCCCGACGGCCTCGGCCTGGATGCGGGCTTCGCTTGTTTCGTCGACGCGTTCGGCACCCCTGACTCGGTGTCGCTCGTGAACGACGGCGAGAATTGGTGGCCGGGTGGGTTCTGGTGGCGAACCGACAACGTGTGGCTGGGCTGGAGCCCGGAGAGCGGCCCCTGGGACGGGACCCCGTCGTGGATGTGGGTGATTTAGTGCGCCAGGCGCCTGGAGGGCGGCCGGGTCCGCCCGGCCGGTCCGGCCCGGCCGCCGCTCGGGGCGGACGGGCCGACCGAGCGGCTTCGCCGCGAGCCCGGAAGGGGCCGCCGCCGGCCCTGCGGCGGGGCGCCCGGAACGTCGCGACCTACTTGAGCTCGACCACCGTGTACGCGTCGCCACCCTCGTCGACATCGGCGGGGCGCCACGCGCTGGCGTAGCGGCACTTGGGGAGCCACTGGCGCACGGCGATCTTGAGCGCGCCGGTGCCGTGGCCGTGCAGGAGGAACACGGGGCTCAGCCGCTGCATCGAGAGCTTGTCGAGGAAGCGCTCGGCGATGTCGATGGCGTCCTCCGCGCGCAGGCCGCGCAGATCGACGGTGTTGGCGCTGGTGCGCACCCGCGCGGTCGCGACGTCGCGGGTGGGCTCGGCCACGCGGGAGGCGCGGCTGTAGTCCTCGCGCTCGGCCTCGCGATCCTCGGCGTCCTCACGCGCGCGGGCCTCGCGGCGGCGCTCCTCGCGGGCCTGGTCCTCGGCGCGGCGGTCCTGGCGCACCTGCGGATCCGTCTTGCCGATGAGCACCTTGCCGGTCACGCCGACGGGGCCGGTGCGCGCGGCCTTGGCGCCGAGCTGCTCGATCTGGTGGCGGGGCACGCGCACGCGCACGGCGCCGACCTGCACCTCGACCTGCTCGCCCGCGGAGAGCACCTTGCCGACCTGCCCGATCGATCGGACGCGCACCCGGTCGCCGACCTCGATGTCCGCGGCGGGGGGGGGCGGCGGGGGCGGCACGGCGAGGGGCGCCTTGACCTCGGCCAGGGCGGCGCGGATGTCGGAGAGCGCCGTGCCCGCGGCCTTCAGATCGGCGCCGGCCTGGAGCGCGGCGACCATCGTGCGCACCTCCTCCTCGCGACGCTTCAGGCGCGTGGCGGTCTTCTCGGTGAGCGCGGCGACGCGCTTCTCGCTGTCGCGCACGATGCGGGACTCGGCCTCGGCGAGCCGGCGATCGCGGTCGGCGAGCTGCCGCTCCAACGCGACGATCGCGTCGCCACGCCGGCGCACTTCCGCGCGCTCCTCGGTGAGCCGCTCCAGGCGGTCGGCCAGCTCGCGGGCGCTCTCGTCGAGCAGCTCGCGCGCGCGGATGAGGATGCCCTCGGGCAGGCCGAGGCGCTGGGCCATGGCGAGCGCGTAGGACGGGCCGGGCACGCCGAACTCGAGCTTGTAGGTTGGCTTTCCGTCGGCGTACTGCGCCGCCGCGACCACGAAGCGGTGGTCGTTGACCGCCTTGAGCTCGGGGTAGTGCGTCGTGACCGCGACACGCGCGCCGGCGTCGACCACGGCCTCGAGCACCGCGCGGGCGAGCGCCGCACCTTGCGCCGGGTCGGTGCCGACGGCGACCTCGTCGAGGAGCACGAGCGCGCCGGGCTTGGAGCCGGCGATGGCGACCTTGAGCGCGCCCACGTGCGCCGAGAAGGTGGAGAGCCCGCCCTCGACGGACTGCGCGTCGCCCACGTCGGCGAGGATGGGGTCGAAGAAGTCGACGCGGCTGCCCGGCTCGGCGGGCACGGGGATCGCGGCGCGCACGAGCAGCGCGGCGAGCCCGAGCGTCTTGAGCGCGACGGTCTTGCCGCCGGCGTTGGGGCCGGTGAGCACCAGGCCGGGGTGCTCGGTCGTGAGCGACAGATCGTTCGCCACGACGTCGCCCTTCAGGGCGAGCACGGGGTGGCGCGACTCGTACAGGAAGATCACCCCGTCCGTGCCGACCTTGGGGATGGTGCCGCGCAGCTCGGCGCCGAGGCCGGCGCGTGCGCACGCGAGATCGATCGTGGTGGCGATCTCGATGCCGACGAGGATCTCGTGGTGCTTCACCGCGACGGCGCGCGTGAGCTCGGCGAGGATGCGCCGCTCGGCGCGCAACAGCTCGCCCTCGGTCATGCGCAGCTCGTTGTGCATCTCGACGACCACGGCGGGCTCGACCCACGCGGTCTCGCCGGACTGCGACGTGCCGTGCATGATGCCGAGCCCGCGCCGCGCGCCCATCTTGACCGGCACCACGAACCGCCCCTCCCGCTCCGTGAAGAAGCGGTCCATCAGCGTGTCGCCCCAGTCGTCGCCGCGCACGATCTCGTCGAGCGTGCTGCGGATGCGGTCGCGCAGGTGATCGATGCGGCGGCGCATGGTGCCGAGCTCGGGCCAGCGCTGCTCGGAGAGGTTGCCCTGCGGGTCGAACGCGGTGGAGAGGGTGGCGATGAGCGCGGGGTCGAGCGTGATGTTGCGCGCCTGGCCCGCCACGCGCGGGGCCTCGCGGGCGTTCTCCTCGCCCCAGCGGTGAAGCGCCTGCATCGCGAGCAGCGACGTCAGGATGCCGCGCAGCTCGGCCGGCTCCAGGGTGGCGCCGCGGGCGGCCCGCTCGACCTCCTCGACCACGTCGACCACGCCGCCGACGGGCACACGGTCACCCTCTTCCTCGACCGCCAACACCTCGGCCACCTCGGCGTACCGATCGCGCGCTTCTTCCGCTGACTCGGCGAGCGTGAGCGCGGAAGCGCGGTCCATGCCGCGCGGGGTGCGGGCGTGGCGGGCGAGCGCGGCGAGGAGCACGTCCCAATCGAGGGCGGCGAGGGTGCGGTCCGACATTGTCCTGGCCTTCCGAGCGCGGCCCTCTACCCGGGATCGGGTCGCGGGGGGAGGCCCTCCCCGGATGATGTAGGATCGGGCCAGGAGGCCTCGCATGTTGCTTCTCCCCCTGGCGCTGTTCCTCGGCTGTGTGGGTGAGGTCGAGGGCGACGAGGCCGGCGAGTGCGCCGACGCCGCCGACAACGACCGCAACGGCTACTTCGATTGCGACGACCTCGGCTGCAAGGGGAGCCCGGACTGCGGCGAGGCGGACGCGGACACCGATACCGACACGGACACGGACACCGATTCGGACACGGACTCCGACACCGACTCGGACACGGACTCCGATACCGACACGGACACCGATTCGGACACGGACTCCGATACCGATACGGACACCGATTCGGACACGGACTCCGACACGGACGCGGACACCGATTCGGACACGGACGCCGACACGGACCTCGGGGGCTTCGGGTCCTACGAGCTCGAGATGGTCGTGAACTGGTCGTTCCCCAGCGGTGGCTTCGACGCCTGCCAGCTCGAGTACACCGGCTCCGGCGACCACGTGGAGACGGACGGCGGTCGCGTGAGCTTCTTCGGGCCGTACACCCGCGCCTCGACGTGCACCGATCACGCCACGTTCGAGCCGTTCTTCCCCTGGCACGACGCCGACACCGGCGAGGCGTACGTGAGCTTCGTCTTCACCGACAGCGGCACCGTGCTCGACGAGTGGTTCGAGGACGACGCGGAGACGGCCCTCGGCGAGCGGGCCGAATGGTGGATGTACGACATGCGCGAGCCCTACGATCCCGACGTGGCCTTTGCCCGCTACAGCGAGGTGTACACCGATCCGGACGGGTACTTCGCGGTGACGTACGAGGTGGAGGTTTCGTTCTTGCCGTGAGGGCGGGTACGGGGGGCAAGCCCACCTGAATGGGAACGCTCGCGACCCAAGCGGCACCGAGTAGGAAAATCCGCCGCGGGGCGGGGGCCGCGGCGCCTGTCTTTCTCGCGCTCGCAGCCCGACTTCACGATGGAACGCCGGTTTTCTCGGGTTCCGGCGGCGCGCGTGCCGAAGAACACGCCCGGTTCACCCATCCCATTCCTGTTCGGTGCGGCTTGCCTCGGGACGATTCCTGTTCGGCGCGGCTTGCCACCGGCGGGGCCCTGGGCGGGGGTGCCCGCGCGAGGTGCCTGGAAGGCGGCCGCGCCGCGCGGCCGGTCCGGCGCGGCTCGGCGCGCCGACCAAGCGGCTCTGCCGCGCGCCTGGAAGGGACCGACCCGGCGTCCGCGCCGGGACGCGCCCGTAGCCTTCACGGCAGCCGCGCGAACACCATCTCGAACGTGGCGCGCGCCTCGGCGTGTGACGTGGTGGCGCAGAGCGACGGGGCGCCCGTGCCGAGCACGTCGGGGCCGAAGCCGCCGGAGGTGTAGTCGCCGTCGCGGAGGCGCGCGATGGGGACGGGCTGGCCCATCCCCACGTCTTCGATGGCGGCGAACACGGTGTCGCCGAGGGGGTCCAGGTAGAGGACCATCAGGTCGGCGCGGTCGTCGCCGATGGCGTGCGCGACCGTGAACGTGTCGCCGTACACGAGCCACGGCGCGCCGCACGTGGCCGTGGTGATGTCGATGGGGCCGCCGGTGGTCAGCAGGGTGGGGGCGAGCGTGCACAGGGAGGACACCGGTCGTGTCTCGACCTGCTCGGACGCGAAGAAGAAGGTGTCGGGGACGCCGTCCTCGTCGAGGTCGCCGGGGGAGAGCGAGCCCCGCCACTCCGGGGAGGAGGTGTCGGTCAGCGTGGCCCACGCGTCCGCGGTGCCGAGGACCCGCGCCGGGTCGAGCTGGGAGGAGAGGAACAGCGTGAACGTCCCGTCCTGGAGCACGAAGAGTTCGGCGCGGGCGTCGCCGTCGACGTCGGGGATGCAGCGGGGGCCTTCACCTTCGAGCGCGCCGAGGAGCGCGCCGGTGACGTCGCCGGTGCTGGCGAGCGTGCCGGCGTAGAGCGTCGTGACCGTTCGGAAGCTCTGGAAGAGGTCGTCGCGGCCGTCGCCGTCGAGGTCGCAGCCGAGCGGATCGAGCCGCACGTCGGCCGCCCACGTGGTGAGGTCGGGGTGGGCGGTGTCGCCGAGGTGGGCTCCGGAGCGGACGTGGTAGGCGAGCCCGTGGTCGTGAGACGTCCAGCTGAGCAGCTCGGGGATGCTGTCGCCGTCGAGGTCGTCGACGAACGTGGGGTCATCCACGCCGAGGTCGATGGAGACGTCGGCCTCACACATGGTGAGGTCGCCGCCGCCCGCGAGGCGCGTGCCGTCGAAGAGGGTCAGGCGGTCGTCGAGGAACACGAGATCGTCCAGGGCGTCGCCGGTGAGGTCGACCCAGACGGGGTGCCCGGGGTCGCGGCCCGAGTGGCTGGGCACGAGCGCGGGGGTGGCGTCGGCGACGCCGTCGAGCGCGGCGAAGCGCCACACGGACGCGGTGGAGACCCAGCCGTCGTCAGGCGAGGAGGCCCAGATCGCGCCGTCTTCATCGGTGGCGAGCGTGTCCTCGGTCGAGCGGCCGGCGTGGTCGATGCGGGCGCGTTCGAGCCGGATCCCGGCGAGCAGCGACGCGCCGTCCCACGCCACCAAGGCGTCGGCGAGCTGGGCCCACACCTCGCGGACGCCGTCGCCGTCGAGGTCGGCGCCGCTCGCCACCGCCGAGGGGGGCTCCGCGTCGGCGCTCCGCACGCACGTGAACGGGGCGCCCGCCCGGTCCGCGGCCTCGCCGTGGGTGACGCAGAGGCGGTCGTCGCCCGAGAACAACAGCTCGTTGGCGCCGCCGCCGTCGAGGTCGCCGAGGTCGAGCAGGTCCGCCGCGCTCTCGACGTAGCTGCGCGCGGACGCGTAGCGGTCGAGCACCACGTCCTCCGCGCCGGCGAGGAACGCCGCGGAGCCGACGATCACGAGATCGCGCCCCTCCTCGGTCACGAACTCGCGCAGGCCGTCGCCGTCGAGGTCCTGGTCGAGCACGCGCACGACGCCGCCGAGGCCGACCAAAGCCGCGCCGTGAGTGACCGCGCCACCGTCGGCGCCGAAGTCGGGATCGAGCACCGTCGTGAGCCCGAGGACGGACGCGCTGTCGAACTCTCCCTCGTAGGCGAACAACCAGTCGTCGCGGCCGTCGCCGTCGAGGTCGTCCCAGCGCGCCACGGCGAGGTCCTGCGCTTCGATCAGGGTGCCGGGGGTGAGGTCGCCGCCCGCGAGGAGGTCGGCGCCCGACACCACCGTCGCGAACGAGGTGTAGTCGTCGGTCCACGCGAGCAGGTCCTCCACGCTGTCGCCGTCGCGATCGCCCACCCACTGCACGCGTCCGCCGAAGTGGGCGTCGGGCCTGTCGTGCACGACCCGTGCCCACGCCGAGGAGAACTCGAGCGACGGCGCCGCCGCGAGGTCGACCCCGCGGAAGAAGTAGACCGCGCCCACGCCGTCGAACACCGCGTCGTGGCCCGGCACGCCCACCACGAGCTCGTCGAGGCCGTCGCCGTCGAGATCGGTGCCGACCGCGAGCGGGAAGGGGCCGTCGTGCGTGGTGCCGCACGCGGAGATGCGCAGGTCGGGAGCCTCGTCGAGGGTGGCGGCCCAGGTGTGGGCGCCGAGGAGGCTGGGGGGCTCGGCGGTGTCGGTCGTGTCGGACGTGTCTGGGGCGGTGTCGGCGATGTCGGTTTCGTCGTCAGGCGGAGCTGTGTGCTCGGGTTCCGTGCAGGCCGCGAGGAGGAGCGTGATCACGCGCGACGCCGACGTGCCAGCAGCGCGCCGAGCAGGGCCTGGATGAAGAGCGTGGGGGGCGTGACGGTCGTGCAGCCGGTGGGGGCGGCTTCGGGGGGCGCTTCGTCTTCGGTGGGCGCTTCGGCTTCGGGGGCTTCTTCGGGTGCTTCTTCCTCGGGCTCTTCTTCGGGTTCCTCTTCTTCCGGGGCGGTGTCGGTCTCGACCGCGTCCACGCCGTCGCAGTCCTGGTCGATGCCGTCGCCGGTCACCTCGGCCGCGCCCGGGTGGCGGGCGGGGTCGGTGTCGTCGCAGTCGTCCGCGAGCGCGGCGCCGTCGTGATCCTGGTCGTGGTCGTCATCGCCGGCGCAGTCGGTGTCGAGGCCGTCGTACCAGGTGTCCGCGGCGCCGGGGTGCACGGCGCGGTCGGTGTCGTCGCAGTCGGCGGGGCTGTCCCAGCCGTCGCGGTCCAGGTCGGCGATGTCGGCGCCGTCGCAGTCCTGGTCGATGCCGTCGTAGGGGATCTCCACCGCGCATGTGTGCGCGCTCGGGTCGGTGTCGTCGCAGTCGGCGGTGCCCGCGTACCCATCGCCGTCGGCGTCGTCGCCCAGGTACTCCCACGTCACGAGGTCGACGAAGCCGTAGGGCACGCCGTCCATCCAGGCGTTCGCGCCCCAGGGGCCGCTGCAGTAGTCCGCGATGGTCACGAGCACCTCCGTGGTGCCGACGGTGACCGACGAGCCTTCGCCGCTGCTGGCGCTCCAGGCGCACGTGCCGTCGTCCCAGGCCATGGCGGTGGTGGTCGTGGAGCCCCGATCCTCGCTGGACCGGGCCGTGAACGCGCCGTCCACCGGCCACTCCGCGTCGAGCACGCCCACCCACGACACCGTCCACTCCGTCGCGCTCGTCGCGCTCGACCCGTAGTCGGCCCACGTGCGCTCTTGCGTCACGTCGAGCCGCGTCCACGTCTCGCCCGCGTCCGCCGGCGGCTCCACCACGATGTGGGTGACGACGCTCCCGGCGCTGTCGTAGCCGCTCGACCCGTCGATCACCGCCTCGTCGTACTCCACCCACGCGCCGGCCGCGGTCGTGCCCGTCCAGCACGTGTCCGCGGTGGCGCACGCGGTGAGCTCGCTCGTGTCGACCCACGCCTCGACGAGGTCCATCGCGGCCTGCCCGGCCTCCTCGACGCCCGTGGTCTCGTCGCGCACCGCGTCGATGTAGGGCCGCGCGTCGGCGGGGGCGCCCACGGCCACGCATTCGCGCGGCAGGTCGAGGGCGAGCGCGGTTTGGAGCGCGAGGAGGAGCATTCGGCAAGATTACCCTGGGGTCGGGTCGTTTGGCGACAGCCGGACGTAGCCGGCGGGGACGCAGGGAGGGATTCGCGGTCACGCTCGCAGTCGTCCGGCTGTGGGCCGGCCGACTGGCGCGGGCGGTCGGCGTCGGCGTGGCGCTCCGCGGCGCCCGCGCCACCTTCCAGGCCCCCTTGCGCGGGGTGCCGCTCGCGCGAACACACAGAGGGCGGCCGCGGCGTGGGGCTCGGGAGGGGTGGCGTCGTCGCGGAAGCGGGCCGGGTGCGCAGTCGGTCTCGGGCGGGCCGCCCGTTGCCTGCCACATGTGGGGGGACCGGCGCCGGGGCCCCCTACTTGTGGCACGTGGACGCCTCTCGCGACGCCCAGCGCCCTGGACCTTGCCGCCGACGTTGCCCCTCACGAGGTGCGCGAGCCCGTCCGAGGGGCGCGTCGTGAGCGCGCTACCGAAGCGGGAGGCGATGGCACTGTCGTAGCGCAGGTCCGGCGGCCACGCTGCGGCCACCGTTCGTTCGTGCGCGGGAGCAGCGGGAGTGTGAGGGCGCTGTCGCGGCGCGTGCGGTTCGAGCAGGCGCCCGGCTCGGCCACATCGGGGGGTGCGGTGCCCCCAGTTCGGCGCGTCCCGCGCGCTGAACTCGGAGGATGGCGTCTCCATGCCTATGCACGTCCCGCAGGCGCGCGTGCGTCCCAGCAGGCCGTGGCTCCCGAGGTCTCTGGAGCCCACGGGCGACTCCGCCAATCGCGGCGGCCGCCGTGGGAGGCCAACCGCAGGGTCATGTCCCCATGACTGCACGCGGCACGGAGTCATGCCGGGGTGAACGCTCGAATCCAGGCCGCGAGCGCTCGCCCCAGCGCGAAAAACGCCGCTTGCTCCGTAGAGGGCGCGCGGAGCGAGCCTCGAATTGGGCGTTCACGGGGGCATGACTTCGATTTAGCGGCGTTGAAGGGGGCATGACCTCGGATTTCGGCGCCCTCGTACTCGAGGGCTGAGGGCAGTGCGTAGGCATGGGCGTCTCATCCGGCGAGTTGGGCGCGTCCGGAAGGGGGGCCTGTTCGACAAGGGGATTCGGGGCCGCAAGGCGGCCCACGCCTCTGCGAGGTCACCCGAGTCGTGCTCGACCGCGTGGTCGGGCGCATGGCCCGCCGACAGGAACCGATCACACCCGGGGGTACCTGGCGCAGCCCCCCCGCCGGATGGCCGAGCTGGGCGCGGCCCGGGCGCCAGTCGGGGGATGGCGTTTCATCCAGCAGCGCGCCGCGCCGAACGTGGTGGCGCCTCTCATCCGGCGAGTTCGGCGCGTCCCGCGCGCCGAACGTGGGGGCGCCTCTCATCCGGCGAATTCGGCGCGCGCGCCGAGCTCGGGCCGCACCTTGGCCGGCACCCGCGCCCGATGGGGGGCCGTCCCAACCCTCGCCCACGGCCAACACCACCCCCGCGCGAGGCGCCTGGAGGGCGGCCGCGCGCCGCGCGCGGACGGTCCGGCCGGGCGCCGCGCCCGGACGACCAAGCGGCTCCGCCGCGCGCCCGCAAGGCACCGGTCCGGCGTCCGCGCCGGACGCGCCCGCCCGTTGCCGCCGAACCCTCGCCGCCAGTTGCCTCCGCACCCGAACCCGCCGTACCCTGCCGGTTCTCTTCGGATCCCCATGCCCGTCGCCTTCGTCATCGGCGCCCCCCGCAGCGGCACCACCCTCCTCCGCGTCATGCTCGCGGGGCACCCCCAGCTGTTCTCGCCGCCCGAGATGGTCATCGCGCCGTTCGCGACGATGCAGGAGCGCAAGGCGCGCCTCGCCGAGCGGTTCTGGGAGAAGGGCGGCCTGCGCCGCGCGCTCATGGAGCTCGACGGGCTCGATGTCGAGGCCGCGAAGGTGCGCGAGGCGACGTTCGACGACAAGACGGTGCCCGAGGTCTACCAGTACCTGTTCGACCGCCTTCACAATGACGACGGCAGCGAGCGCATCCTGGTCGACAAGTGCCCGCACCTCGTCGCGACGCCCGAAGCGCTCACGCGCCTGGCCAAGTGGTACCCGGACGCGCGCTGGATCTGGATCATCCGCCACCCGGGCAGCGTGACCCGCAGCGTCGAGAACATGCCGATGGCCGAGGTCATGCTCCAGGGCTACGCGCCCGAGGCGCGCGACATCTGGCACCACGCCAACCGCAACCTGCAGCGCTTCCTGGCGGGGGTGGCGGACGACCGCAAGGTGCTGGTCCGCTACGAGGAGCTCGTGGCCGACGCGCGGCCGGTGCTCGAGCGCGTGTGCGCCACGCTCGGCGTGCCCTTCCACGAGGCGGTGCTCGATCCGTACGAGGGCGACCGCATGCGCGAGGGGCCCCCGGGCGCGCGCGCCGTGGGCGATCCCAACATGGCCGGGCGCGGCAAGATCGATCCGACGCTCGCGACGAAGTGGCTCGGCGGCTTCGACCCCGCCAGCGTCAGCCCCGAGACCCACACGCTCGCCCGCGACCTCGGCTACGACCTCGGCGCCCTGCCGCCGCCGCCGATCGCCCAGGCCACGATGGCGATGAACGCGCTGTTCGACACGGCCCGCGAGCTCGAGGCGAAGATCAAGGTGCCCGCCGACCTCGACGCGGTCGAGGGCCGCCGCTTCCTCCTGCGCATGGTGGCCGCGAGCATCGATCTCTTCGTGGAGGAGGGCGATGTCGAGGCGCCGCACTTCCACCACTCGGAGGGGCCCACGCGCAAGGTGTTCGCCGACAACCCCGACGCCGACTACCTCCGCGCGCCCATCCGCCTCGGGCGCGATTCGTCGGGAGCCGCGCGCGTGTACCGGGTGTGGGGCACGGTGCCGCCGGGCACGCAATATGTCGGCATGCTGCTGTACAAGCGCGGCGGGATGGTCGGCAATCGGCTCCAGGACTTCGCGTTCGTGCAGCCGGGTGGCACGTTCGACGTGCGCATCTCCTCGGACGACGCCCCCGAGGGCGAGGCGGGGGTCTGGCTCAAGGGCGACGGCGACGAGACCGCCGTCATGATCCGCCAGTACTACACCGACCGCGCCACCCAGCCGCCCGTGACGTTGCACGTGGAACGTTTGGGTGCCGCCGCACCTGGGCCCTTGACGGCGCAAGAGCTCGCCAAGGGCCTCGAGCGCGCCCGTCGCAACCTCACGACCGTTTTCGAGCGCACGCTCCAGGGCTACACGTTCGCGTCGCAGATGGCGCTGAACCGCTTCGTCGCGCTCGACGGCGAGCAGTTCTTCCCCACGCCCGACAACAAGTACCTGTTGTGCTGGTACCGCTTCGGCGAGGACCAGGTCATGTTCGTGCGCGGCCGCCTGCCGAAGGCGCGATACTTCAGCTTCACGCTGTACAACGCGTGGATGGAGAGCCTGGACTACACCCGCCCGGCGCTGGGGCGGGTCTCGCTCAACCACGCGCAGATCGAGACGGACGAGCACGGGAACTTCGAGCTCTGCCTCGCCCACGAGAACCCCGGCCACCCCAACTGGATCGCCACCACGGGCCACGCCGCCGGCTACCTGCTCGCGCGGTCGCTGCTGCCCGAGGAGGCCCTCCCGGTGCCGACGATCGAGGTGCGGTACCTGCGGGAGTGGAAGGGGTCGCGGTCGTAGGGCTGCGTCGTGACCGAGGGCGTTCGGGCGCCCCCGCGCGGACACGGGCGGTCTCCCTCCGGGGTCGGCCTGCGGCCTCCGTTGGTGCGGCGGCGCGGGTCTCGCGCCGGGCACCGAACCGCGCGGCGCAGCCGCGCGCCCTGCGGTCCACCTGGCGCGGGCGCTTTGTGGGCCTCGGCGGGGGTGTGGGGCGGGGCTGGCTGAGGGGCGCTCGGAGAGGGCGCTTGGAGAGGGCGCGTGACCGGCCTCGCGGCCTCGCCCGCGGGTCCGACTTCGCGTGCGCCCCGGCGCAAGCTACGTTCGGGCATGCGCGACCTGCTCGACCGCCTCGGATGCGTCATCCAGCTGGGCGTGGGCGTGGGTGCGTTCGCCCTACTGGTGACGTGCACGGCGTTGCCGCTCTGGGCCTCGGTGGGCATTGCCGGCGTGGCGAGCTTCGTTGGGACGTGGCTCCTGGTCGCCGTAGTCGGGGGCGTGCTCGACGCGCTGGGGTAGGGGCGCGTCCGCGAAAGGTCGAGAGCCCGTTCGAAGCCCCTCGGGCGCGCGTGCAGATAGCGGGCCGTCGCTCCCGAGGTCCCGCGCCGACGCCCCGATCGCGGGCCGCCGTGAGGGCCCGAGCGCAGGGGCATAGGTCATGTCCCCATGAATGCACGTGGCACGGAGTCATACCGGGTTGAATGCTCGGATCCAGGCTGCGACGGCCCGCGGGCTTCGGAAAAACGCCCTTGGTTCCGTGGGGGCAGCCGTAGACAGCCCCTGCTCGAGGTGCATCAACTTGATTTAGCGGCGTTCATGGTGGCATGACTCCGATTTAGCGGCGTTGAGCGGGGCATGACCCCGCCCTCGATGCGCGCCCATCCCTCGGCTTTGGACGGACCACCTTCCGGAGTTCGAGGTCCATACCCGCGCACGCGAGAGTACAGGCCTACGGCGCCGGCACCCGGAACGTTCCCGACGCCGCCTCCAAGTACAAGCCCTCGAGGATCTCGACCGTGACCTCGACCGCGCGGGTGCCCGCGCCGGGCGCGGGGACGGTCCAGGTGTGGCCGTCGGCGGTCGTCTCCCAGACCTTCGTGCCGTCCACGAGCCGCACGTCGAACATCGCTTGCGCCAGGTGCCCGTGACGGTCGGTGAGCCAGAGCGTGTGGGCGTCGTCGACCGCGAGGTACTCGACGGTGAGGTCGCCGACGGCATGAAGGACGCCGCCGTGACGAACGGGCGCGTCGTGGATGCGCCGGCCGACCGGAACGCGGACCGAGGCGTGGCCGCCTCCCTTCATGCCCGGGTGCATGTTCATGCGGACGTAGACGTCCACGGTCGTCCAGGGCATCAGCTGGCCACGGACGAAGCCCCGGTGCCCCTCGATCACCATCGGGCCCGGCGTGAGCGAGGTGGTGTCGGCGCGCCCGGGGTGGCTCTCCACCCGGGTGTGCACGGACGGGACGGGGAGGGTGGCGCGGATATCGGCGGGCACGAGATCCTCGTCGTACAGGTAGACGGTGACGCCCCTCACGCTCGCGAGCACCTCGACGTGCGCGCCGTCCACCGAGCGGATGACACCCCCGTGCGTCCGCGCGTCGCGCCCGGCGTCGGTCGCCCCCGCGGTCAGGTGGGCCGCGCCGCAGCCGAGGAGCAGGAGCATCCCGCCTTCTACGCCCCGGTCTCGGTCCCGTCCAACCGCGCCGAAGCCCCCGGTGCCTACCGTCTTGGCATACCCAGGAGGGGCCGCTGACCACCATCCCGAAGTACCGTCGCCTCGACAAGGCCGATGCTGCCGTGCTGTTCGTCGACCACCAGTCCGGGCTGATGAACCTCGTGCGCGACTTCACTCCCGACACGTTCAAGAACAACGTGCTCGCCCTCGCCGACGTGGCGAAGACGTTCGCGCTCCCGACGATCCTCACCACCAGCTACGAGGACGGCCCCAACGGCCCGATGATGCCCGAGCTGATGGAGCGCTTCCCCGACGCGCCGTTCGTCCCGCGCCCCGGTCAGATCAACGCCTGGGACAACGCCGACTTCGTGAAGGCCGTGCACGACACCGGGCGCCGGCAACTTGTCCTCGCGGGCGTCGTGACCGACGTGTGTGTGGCGTTTCCCGCCCTCTCGGCGATCGAGGCCGGGTACGAGGTGTACGCGGTGGTCGACGCCTCGGGCACGTTCGACGATGTCGTCCAGAAGGCCGCGTGGGCGCGCATGGCGGCGGCCGGCGTGCAACTCGTGAACTGGTTCGCCGTCGCGTGCGAGCTCCAACGCGACTGGCGAGACGACGGGCGCGGGCTCGCGAAGCTCCTGTCCGACCACCTCCCGGCCTACCGGAACCTGGTCACGAGCCAGGGCGCGAAGCGGCCGAAGAAGCAGCTCGAACCGGCGTAGTGGCGCCCGAGGCGCCCATGGTTACGACCGCGACGACCGGCCGCGCACCCAACGGTAGAGCGTGAGGACGAACAAGGGCGAGCCGGGGTCGAGCACCAGGGGAACCCACGCGGCCGTCGGGCGAAGAAGGAATCGCTGGCAAGGTAGGGGCCGCCTATCCCCCGAATCGACTAAGGCGAACGGGTGCGGGAGTCCTCGATGTGGAAGCGGATCGGGATCGGAGTCGTGGGGGTGGTCGTCGTCGGCGTGGCGGTGGTGCTCGGCTACGGCGCCACGCAGCCGTCCACGTGGCATGTCGAGCGGTCGGCCACGATCGACGCCGCGCCCGGAGACATCCAGCCGCTGCTGGAGGACCTGGAGACCTGGCCGAGCTGGGCCGCGGGGCCCGACGCGGACGCCGCGGGCATGACCTTCACCTACGGCCCGATCCGCCGGGGCGTGGGCGCCACCTACTCGTGGCAGGGGCCGGGCAGCTTCGGCACCGCCACGATCACCAGCAGCGACGCGAGCGGCGTGACGTACGACATGCTCATGGAGTCGAGCGAGACGCCCGCCCACGGCAGCTTGCGCCTCACCCCCGACGGCGACCGGACGCGCGTGACCTGGGTGGACGAGGGCGACTTCGGCATGTGGCCCCTCGGCGGCCTCATGGTCCCGATGATGGAGGGCGCGCTCGGCCCCCACTTCGAGGGCGGCCTGGCGCGGCTCGGGCCCCTGGCGCAGGCACGGGCGACACAGCGGGTGGCCATGGAGGCGGCGGCCGCCGAGGCCACGGCAAAGGCGGCGGCGGCGTTGGAGGCCGCGGCGAACGCTGGCGCGGACGCGACGTTGCCGGGCTCTGCGGTCGGAAACGGCGAGTAGGGGCCAACCTCCACGCCCGGCCGCTCGTCGATCCCGGGACGGCGCCCCCGCGCGGACGCGGGCCAGGTCGGCTCCGGGCACGCGGCGGAGCCGCGCGGTCGGCCGGGCGGTCGGCACTGGCCCAGAGGAAGGAGCACCGACGCGCCCGGCCGGACCAGCCGCCGGAGGCGGCTGCCCTCCGCGCCCTTGGCGCGGGCCTCGGTTTGCACCGGGACCCTCTTTGCCTGACGAGCAGGTCCACGCTCGGCGGCGGCCCCGGCCACGGAGGCACGCCCTCCCGTGTTGGGCAACCGCGCCGCCGCGTCATCTCTGGCTCGACTCCGGTCCGCCTGGGAGGACCGGGGTCGGCCGATGACCGAGCATCTCTCGACTCCGGTCCACGGCGCGGGATTGGGGACTGAAGTGGATCACACCCCTCCCCGTGGCCGCCCCGCGGCGACGGGGGACCCCTGTCGAACAGGGTCTCGGCTCCTGACGAGCAAGCAAGCTCACAGTTCTCGACACCCGGCGCGGGTAGACGTCCCCACCTGCGCCGACGCAGGACGGACGTCCTCCCTCGCGGTCGCGGCGCCGCGAGTCCGTGTGCCGGCTTCAGGGCGAGGTCGTACCACCGCATCGGCCCCGGTCGACCCCGACGACTTCGTCGGGAATACGACCGGGAGGTCCAGCTCGGCGCTCAGCCGCGGAGCGCCCGCCTGCGCCGCCCTGAGACGCGTCATCCCGCTCGTCGCGCGCGGCTCCCCGCGGCAGGGAGGCCAGAAGGCGGCCCGCGCTCGGGCGGGCCGGTCCGGCGGGGCGCGCCGCGCGCCGCGCCGACCGAGCGCAAAGCGCGAGCCTGGCGGACGCGCGCCCCCGCCCGTCCGCGGGCGGGGGGCCGCCCCCAGCTTCACCCCAGCCTCACCACACTCTCAGCCCGCGGTGGGCTCCGCGAGCGCCACCTTCAACCGCGACAGATCCTCGTCGTACACATCGCGCAGCTTGCCCTCGGCGGCGTCCCGCGCGGCGGTGAGCGCGTCGTGGAGCTGATCGCAGAGCGCGGGGGAGGCGCCTTCCCACGCGCCGAGGATCTCGACGGCCTCGCCGAGCAGATCGGGCTCCTGGGGGTAGCCCGCCGCGGTCGCGACGAGGCCTTCGATTGCGGCGCCCGGACGGCCGAGCACTTCGAGGGTGCGGGCCTCGGCGAGCGTGGCGGCCACGAAGCCCTCGTGGCCGGCGGGGAGCTGGTCACGCACGTCGCGCAGGACGGCGAGGCCGCGCTCGAGCAGCTCGTGGGGCAGATCGGCGGACTCGTCGAGCAGGGTGACGAGCTCCTGGGCGTAGTGCTCGCCGCGGCCGTCGGCGCGCTCCAGGCGGGCCAGGCCACCGGCCTCGCGGGCCAGGTCCCAGAGGGCGCACAAGGTGCCGAGGGCCTCCTCGCGCAGGCCGTCTTCGAGCTGGTCGAACGCGGCGCGCAACAGGTCGTGGAGCGACTCGTCGGAGACGACGTGCGGGGTCCAGCGCTCCCAGAGGGCGACGGCGGCCTCGCCCACGAAGTCGCGGTCGTGGGGGCTGGCGGAGTCGAGCATCATCGGCTTCCACACCTCGATCGCGAGGTCACGGGCGCCCTCGCCGGCCTCGGCCAGCGCGACGAACGTGGACTCGTCGGTGACGACGCCGCGGGTGGCGAGCTCGGCGAGGATCTGCTCGGTGGTGAGCGCGCGCACGCGGCCCGGGAGCCAGGTGTTCTTGGCGTCGGCGCGGCGACCGTGGGTGGCGACGAGCTCGGCGAGGTGCGCGGCGTCGTGGGAGCCCACGTCGAGGCGGTGGGCCAGGCCCTCGATGCCTTCGAGGCCGGGCTTCCAGTCGTCGACGGGATCCCGCTTGACCGCGCGCGGCGGCCGGGCGTCGAGCTTCTTCTTGCGCTTCTTCTCTTTTTCGTGCTTCTTCGAGGCGCGCTGGGCCGAGCTCTTCTTCGCCATGGTGGACTTCCCTGTTGGCGGCCGGTCTACCCCGTCCACACCACGCGCGCCCCGTCCCGACGCGCCCGCGCGCCCTTGATCAGCGTGTCGACGCCCACGCCCACGCGCTCCTCGATCTTGGCGCCCACGCGCGTGTAGCCGAACAGCCGCGCCACCTCGCGCACGAGCGACGCCGCGTCGATGGAGAGGGCGTGTTCGAGCACCCACGCCACCGCGGCGGCGACCTCCTCGGGGGGCAGGTGCTCGGCGTCGCGGAGGGTGCCGTCGGCAGCGGGGCCGCGCATGGTGGACCACTTGGTCCAGGCGTCGGCGCTCGGCCACACGAAGTCGCCCTCCACGTAGAGCTTGCCGGCGGATGCGAGCGACGTGACCTCGACGCGCACGCGATCGCGGGGGCGCGCGGTGAGCCGGGTGACACCCCAGCAGGCCGCCACGCGCCGGGCCACCTCGTCGAGCGCCACGGGGGCCTCGACGGCGGCGACCTCGAGCACCTTCTCGCGGATGCGCGGGCGCGCCGCGGCGAGCTCGAACTCCTCGGGGGTGCCGACCACGCCGAGCTCGGCGTAGCAGTAGGGCTCGGTCGGGCCGGCGGGCTCCGCGTCGGGATCGCCGCCGAGCTCGCTCAGGGGCACCTCGGCGGTGGGGCCGTCACCGGTCTCCTCCTCCTCGGCGGGCCTCGCGGGCGGCGCCGGCTTCTTGACGGGCGCGCCCACGTCGACCGGGGCGCGGATCGCGGCGTCCACGGCCGCCACGAGCTTGGCGGTCTCCTTCGCGCGGTCGAACCCCCAGTCGGACGACCACACACGGTGCAGGCGCCAGCCGAGGCCCACGAGCACCTCGGACCGCAGCCGATCGCGGTCGCGCGCGGTGGGCGCGCCGTTGTAGGCGACGCCGTCACACTCCACGCCGATCGCGTAGACGCCGGGCCGATCGGGGTGCGCCACCGCGAGGTCGACGCGGTAGCCGCCGCAGCCCACCTGGCAGTCCACCGTGAACCCGCGCGCCACGAGCGCGTCGTACACGGCGTGTTCGAGCGGCGTGGAGAACTCGGCGCGGCGCGGCACGGCCCCGGCGACCCCGCCGTGGTGGGCCACGTAGTGCAGGAACGCCTTGAGATGGCGCGCGCCCACGGCCGTCGTCTTGGCGAGATCGATCTGGTCGGCGGTGAGCGTGGAGAACACGCGCAGGGAGCGGCGCGCCCGGGTCACCGCGACGTTCAGCCGGCGCTCGCCGCCGGTGCGGTTGAGGGGGCCGAAGTTCATCCACACGCGGCCGGCCTCGTCGGGGCCGTAACAGATGGAGAAGAGGATGACGTCGCGCTCGTCGCCCTGCACGTTCTCCAGGTTCTTGACGAACACGGGCTCGAGCGCGCTGTCGGCGAAGTGCGGCTCGATCGCCGGGTTGGCGGCGCGGGCGGCGTCGAGCAGGTCCTGGATGAGCGTCTGCTGGGGCACGCTGAAGGTGACGACGCCGAAGCTCCGGGCGCCCGGCGCGGTCTTAACGAGCTCCGCCACGAGCCACGCCACGAGCGCGCGGGCCTCGGCGGGGTTGGTGCGCGTCTTGCCCTTCTCGTAGACGCCGTCGGGCACGTGGGTCCACGACACGCCGAGGCCCTCGACGCGGCCTTGCGCGGCGGGGAACACGTTCAGGCGGCCCTCGTAGTAGTGCTGGTTGGAGAAATCGATGAGCGCCTCGTGGCGGCTGCGGTAGTGCCACCCGAGCATCTGTTGCGGCAGGCGCGCGGCCAGGGCCTCCTCGAGGATGCTCTCGAGCTCGACCACGTCGTTCTCGTCGGGGAGCGGCTCCTCATCGCCGGTGCCCTTGCTGAAGAACGTGGTGGGCGGCAGCTGGCGCGAGTCGCCGACGATCACCACCTGCTTGCCGCGCGCGATGGCGCCGATCGCGTCGTGGGTGCTGATCTGCGAGGCCTCGTCGAACACCACGAGATCGAAGCGGCGGCCCGTGGCGGGCAGGTACTGGGCGATGGAGAGCGGGCTCATCAGCAGGCAGGGCTTCAGGCGCGCGAGCAGCTCGGGGATGCCCGCGAGCAGCTTGCGGACGGGCATGTGGGAGCGCTGCTTGCGCGTCTCGCGGGCGAGGATGCCGGTCTCGGAGGACTCGGCGGCAGGGCGCCCGGCGGCGGGGCGGCGCGCGTCCAGCCGCGCGAGGACGCGGGTGCGCGACAGGTCGACGTGGGCGCGGTCGAGCGTGCGGAAGCGGGTCACGCGGCGGTCCTGCTCGGCGCCGTCGAAGTCGCGGAGCGCGGGCTCGGCGTCGCGCACGGCGGCCACCCAGCGGGTGAGGACCGCACGCTCGGCGGCGTCGGAGAGGGCCGCGGCGCGCACGCGGGCGGCGCGGTGCGCGGTTACGACGGGGGCGAGGCCGACCGCGTCGACGGCGGCGCACGCCTTGTTGTAGAGGCACCATGCGCGGAAGCGCAGCATGCCGGACTCCCACTCCGCGAGCGAGGCGCCCACGGTCGACCACCACGTCGGGTCGGTGGGCGCGGGAAGCGGCGCGGCGAGGGCGCGCTCGACCTTGCCGAGGGCGGGAAAGAGCGTCACGAGCGCCGCACGCAACACGACGGCGCGGGCGGCGAGATCGGGGCGCCGCGGATTGGCGGAGTCGTCCAACCAGCGGCCGGGGACCACGCCGCCGCCTGCCCGCCACCGCGCGACCGCGCCGCGGAGCGTCTCGACGCGGGTGAGCACGTCGTTGAGGGCGCCGAAAGACTCCGCCCCGGCCGCCGGCGCCCAGCTCCCCGCGAACGTCGCGACCACCCACGCACGCTCCGCCTCCAGGCCGGCCGCCGCCTCGCGCGTCGCGAGGGCCACGCCCAGATCGTCCACGATGCGCGCATTGTCGGGTAGCTCGCCCTTCGCGGCCGCGCGGAGCGCCCGCCGCGGCATGAACAGGAAGACGAACGCGAACAGGAAGAACGCCGTCGTCCACTGGCGGAACGTCGGGGTCAGGTCGGTCGCGGGCTCGCTGTAGACGCCCTCGTTCCACCGCTCGGCCAGCGCGGCCCGCCGCGCGGCGTCCGCCTCCACCGCCACGATCCACGCCCGCGCCCGCTCCGCGGTGGCGCCCCACGTGTCGCTCGTCGCCCCCGCGGGCGCCGGCCCCGCGCCGATCGCCGTCGCGAGGGCGAGCAGGTCTTCGGCCTCGGCGAGGCTCGTCGGCAGCGGCACGCCGAGCGCCTCCGCGACCGGACGGGCGGCCGCCTCGGCGGCGTCCCGCGCGACCTGGGCCTCGGCCAGCGCGTCCTTCGCCGCCTCCTCGGCGCCGCTCGACCACTCCGCGGCCTTGCTCGCCTGCAACGGGTGCTCCGGAACGGGCTCCACCCCCGCGCCGGCCGCCGCGAGCGCGTCCACGACGCGGTCCATCTCGCGCAGCCGCTCCTCGGTGAGCGTGACGACGTCGGCCACGGGTACGCGCACCTCGGGCGCCGCGGAGAGCTCGAGCAGGCGCGCGCTGACCCGGTAGAACGAGCGGCCGATGGGGCGCTCCGCGTGGAGGGCGCGGGTGGACGCGTTCAGCGTGGCACGCAGGGCCCCGAGCTCGGCGGAGCGGGCGTCCCAGGCGGGGTCGGTGGCGCGCTCCACGCGGTCGAGCGCCGTGCCGAGGCTGGTCACCACGTCCTTCTTGTTCGACTTGTTCGAGTGCAGCTCCAGGCAGTAGTCGCCGAGCCCCACGTTCTTGAGCCGCCGGTAGACCACCTCGAGCGCGGCCATCTTCTCCGACACGAACAGGACCGTCTTGCCCTCAGCGAGCGCGCCCGCGATCAGGTTGGTGATCGTCTGGCTCTTGCCGGTGCCCGGCGGCCCCTGGAGCACAAAGCTGCGACCGCGCAGCGCCGCGGTGATCGCGGCCAGCTGGGTCGAGTCGCAGTCGAGCACCGTCGGGAGCGACGCCGGCGCCACGGTGTCGTCCAGGCTGGTGAGCGAAAGCTCGCCGACCGTGTCGGGAAACTCCCCGGCGCCGCCCCGCGCCACGTGCCGCACGACCTCGCTCTGAAGCAGGGTCTCGGCGTTCTCGTCGAGGTCCTTCCACATCAGGAACTTGGTGAACGTGAAGAGGCCCACGTGCACCTCGTCGAGCACCTCCCACCGCGGCATCTGGCGGATCGCCGCGCGCGCGTCGCGCAGCAGCCCGGCCACGTCCACGCCGCTGTCGTCGGCCCCGAGCGCCCCCAGCATGCCGAGCTCCACGGCGTGATCGCGGCGCAGCTTCTCCACGAGCGTCACGTTGCCTAGGGCGTCCTCCTCCGAGCGGCGCAGGCGCAGGCGACGCGTGCCGCGCTCGTAGAGCAGGCGCACGGGCACGAGCAAGAGCGGAGAGAAGCGAGGCTGCTCCGACGCGGCGGACTCGTACCACTTGAGGATGCCGACGGTGGCGAAGAGCGTGTTGGCGCCGCTCTCCTCGCGGTCGGTGCGCGCGGCGCGGTCGAGCTCGACGGCGCGGTGGACGAGCACGTCGCGGCTGTCCTCCGCGTGGAGGATGCGGCGGTCGAGGTCGGCCTTCCGCCGCGCGTGCAGGTCGGCGAGGTCGGTGCGCGCGTCGGAGAGCGCGCCGTCGCGCTGGTCGCGGGGGTCGTCGTCGGGGCGTGGGAGCACGTCGAAGGTGTGGTCGGCGGCCAGGACGTCCTCGAACGCCGCGAGATCGGGCACGAGGAGGCGGAAGGAGGAGCGCGCGCCCGGGCGGAAGTTGAGCAGGCGGTTGTTGAAGGACAGGTCGAGCAGGCGATCCTTCCACCGCTTGAAGCGCTGCACCACGGGCTCGGAGGGGGGCGTCGCCACCTCGATGGGGGACTCGTCCGCGAGGGGCTCGACGCGGGCTTCGAGCAGCAAGGTCCGGCTGGCCGAGCCGTCTGCCGCGCCGCCCGTCTCCAGCGGCGCCTCGCGCTCCATCCGCACGGGCAGCGGCCGGATGCGGTCGAGGCGGATCACGCGCACGTCGACCGCGCACGTGAACTTCGGATCGTCGGCGAGGTGCGCGGCGGCGGCGGCCACGGCGGCCTCGAACGCGGGGCGTTCGCCGTGCACGAGGGTGCTCGAGTCGAACACGCAGAGCTCGCCGATGGCGACGTTCGTGCGCAGCCGCGCGGCGTCGTACACCACGCCCTCGGGGAAACGATCGTCGACCAGCCACACGCCCGGGAACGCGTGCCCCTGGACCAGCACGAGCAGCGGCGCGAGGCCCATCTGTTCGAGGCACCCCGCGAGCAGCGTGGTCAGGTCGAGACAGTTGCCCATCTCGTCCGCGAGGATCCGGTCCGGCAGGCGCACCTTCTGGCCCACGGCCTCGAAGCTGGCGGGCACGCCGACGTAGGACAGACCGAGGTCCTGGACCGCGCCGTAGAGCGCCGCGACGATGGCCCGCACGCGCTCGGGGGCGCGCACCTGGTAGCCGGCGAGCGCGGGGTCACCCGTCTCGGCGCGGAGGCGGTCACGCGTGCGGGCGAGCAGCCGCGCCACCACGGGGTGGTTCGGCATCACGAAGGCGGCGAGGAGCGCGGGGGGCGCGCGCAGGCCCGGCCACTCGTTGTAGGCGAGCACGTCGACCCCGGCGGTGCCCTCGGCGAGCGTGTCCAGGCCCGTTACCAGCCGCCACGACAGCTGCGCGCGCTCGGCCTCCAGCATGCCGCCCAGGCGGCCGGGGGGGAGCCGAAGGTCGACCGGCGGGAGCTCCACGTGCTCGCCGCCCTTGATCGTCGGTACCGGCACGATCGTCGGCTCGCCGAGGTCGGGCAGCAGCTCCAGGACCAGCAGCGCGCCGTCCAGCGGGGTCGCCCCGAGGTTCGTCACGCGGAGCCCGGACACCAGCGGCACGCCGCTCTGCTCCATGGCGAAGTTGAACGTGGGGGCCACGGTGAGGTCGACGCGCACGGGGAGCGGCGGGGCCTCGTCCACCGGAGGGACGGCGGGAGCGGGAGCGTGTGGGCGAGCGGCGGGCAGGGCGGGGTCCACGGAGGCTCCTGGGCGGGGCCGCATCGTAAACCGGTCTGACGGTGGAGTGAGCGGCGATCAGCTGTGGGTCAGGTTCTGGACAGAGCGCGCGCTCCTCGTCTCACTTCGCGCGGCTCCCGCCCGACTCCCGGATCCGCACGAGCGTCCCCGGCTCTGCGCCCTTCCGGATCGTCGTGAACCCGTCGGGGAGCGCGGGCGTCACGTGGTCGAAGATGTACCGCGCGTCGATCGGGGAGAGGTTGATGCAGCCGTGGCTCGCCGTGTGGCCGAAGCCCCAGTGCCAGAAGGCCCCGTGGAGCGCGTAGCGGGGCTTGAAGTGCATCACCCAGGGCACCTCCTCCACGTGGTACGGGTCCTTCGCGCCTTCGAGGCTCTTCATGTCGCCGGTGGTGCTCTTGTCGTAGATGCGGAACGTCCCCACCGGCGTCTCGTGGCCGGCTGACCCGGTCGAGACCAGGGTGACGTAGCGGGGCTTGTCCCCCTGCATCCACGCGATGGTCTGCTGGTCGAGGTCGACGTCGATCCAATTCTCTTCATCGGCGATCTCCGTCGGGCGGGGCGCGCCCACCCAGCGGCGGATGGACGAGGCGGCGACGTAGCCGGGGGTGCCCTTCCCGAGCGCGTCCGCGACCTCCCACCAGCGCCCGGTCGCCTCGGTCGGGACGTTCAGCTCGGCGTGGTACGGGAGGATCGGGGCCTGCTTGTCGGTGCCGCCGGCCGCCGCCTGGATCCTGGCGCCGTCGTAGGCCACCACCCACGCGGGCGTGGTGCCTTTGGCGGGGGGCGACGCCGACAGATCGCGGCCCTGGAACCCGGTGACGGGGAAGAGGAAGACCTCGGTGGCTGGCACCACGCTCCCGTCGGGCCGCACGAAGGCGCGGCCGCGCGGGGTGTCCACGACGCCCACGAAGCTGTAGGAGTGCCCGGTGTCGAGCTGATCGGCCGAGGGCAGGCCGCGGACCCAGGCGTCGACGTTGTCCCAGACCTGGCCGTGCCAGCGCCGCCACCGCTTTCCGTAGATGTAGGGGATCGACGGGGAACGTTGGGCGCGGGGGTAGTCCCCGGACTTCACGTAGGTCGGGTAGTCCGCGGGCACGGGGGCCTCGAAGTTCACCAGCCACGGCAGGTGGGCCGGGCTCTCCGTCGTGACGCTCGTGCGCTCCAGGCACGCGAAGCCGTCGCCGGCGGTGCTGTCGAGAACCCGGCCCCAGCCGTCACCGCCGCAGCCCGTGCCCTCGGCGCGCCCCAGCACGACGAACGGCTCGCCCTTGGCGATGAGCCCGCGGAGCTCGCCGTCGAGGGCGGGCGTGGCGCGCACGTTGAGCGCGGTGGGGGAGACGCGAAGCTCGGTCCCGACGGTGTCGTCCGGAGCGGCGCGCGCCAGGGAGACGAGGAGGAGCCCGAGCAGCGGCCCCGTCAACGGGCACCGGAGGGCGGGCGAACGGGCGTGGACATACGCTCCCGTAGCCCGTCTCGGTCCGTGCGCATGATTGTTCTTATGGGCCGGATGATTGCAAACGTGTCATCCGGATTCACGAACAGATCTCGGCGGGACATGGTGTGGAAGGAGGTTGCAACGGTCGGTCGCTCCCTCCCAAACGGTCCGCCAACCCGAGGACACACGCCATGTTCAGCGCTCGCAAGCTGGCTCTTGCCATCACCATCACCGCGGGCCTTCCCGTCGGCCTCGCGTCCCCTGCCCACGCGGCGGACATCCTCTATTGTGTCGACGGTGTCGCGGGCACCGACCACATGGCGACCGCGCTCGCGGCGTCGGGCCACACGGTCGAGAGCACCGACGACATCGCCGAGGGCTGCGAGATCCTCATCGCCAAGGGGGCATGGGACCTGGTCATCCTCGCGCTCCAACGGGACTACTTCCCGACGCCCGGCTTCGACGCCCACGTGGCGGCCGGCGGCGCGGCCATCCTGCAGGAGTGGGCGAACGAACCCGGACGCATCGCGCCGTTCGGCTTCACCTTGCGGGCCAACAACGAGACCGAGCTCGAGGTCACCCAGGAGTTCCTGTTCCGCGGGCTCACGTCGACCAGCCTTCGGGTCACCAATCCCGGCTGGCGCACCTTCTCCACCACCGCCACGCCGCTCACCGCCGTGCCGCTCGCGACGTTTCCGTCGGGAGCCGCGATCACCATCGACCCGACCGGGAGGCTGCTCTACAACGGCTTCTCCACCGACGCGCTCGACAAGGTGAACGGCCCGATCCTGTACCAGAACGAGCTCGCGTACCTGCTCGCGTCCGACAACGACGCCGATCGCGACGGGCACCGCGTCGAGGTGGACTGCGACGACGGGAACGCCGCCATCTGGCCCGGTGCGGAGGAGGCCTGCAACGTGTTGGACGACGACTGTGACGGTGTCATCGACGAGGGCGTGACGTCGAGCTTCTACGTCGACCTCGACTTGGACGGGTTCGGCAACGCCGAGTTGGTCGTGTCGGCCTGTGCGCCGGAGCCCGGCCTCGTGGCGGATGACACGGATTGTGACGACGACGACGCGCGCGCCCACCCGGGCGCCGACGAGCTGTGCAACGGCTTCGACGACGACTGCGAGGGCAGCGTGGACGCGGGCGCGCTCGACGCCGACACCCTGTTCGCGGACGTCGACGGCGACGGACACGGGGACCCCGGCGCCGCGGCGGACTTCTGCGGGGAGGCGATTGGGTACGTGGCGAGCGCCGACGACTGTGACGACGCCGACCCCGACACGCATCCGGACGCGCCCGAGACCGCCGACGGCGCGGACGACGACTGCGACGGCACGGCGGACGACGGTCTCGACACCGGTGGAGACGGCCCCGACGACACGGGCGAGGGGGTCGACACGGACGACGGGGACGACACGGACGACGGGGACGACACGGACGACCATCAGGGAGCCAAGGGGTGTTCGACGACCGGCACCGGATCCGCGTCGTGGCTCGGCCTCCTCGGCGCCGGGCTCCTGCTGCGCGCCCGGCGCCAGCTCCGGTAGCGCCCGTTCAGGGACGGGTGCGGGCGGTCAGTTCGCGGCGAGCTGGTCCGTCCGCGCCTCGCGCGTCCGCTCGCGCTTGCCCTTGCGCCACGCCACCACCTCGCGCCGCTCGTCCGCGCGGGTGGGCCCGCCGAAGCGCCACGCGAGATCGACCGTGTTGAGCAGCCACGCCCCCGGCACGGACGAGAGCCCGCCGCCGATGCGCAGATCGACGTTGCGCCACGACAGCTGCCACGCGAGGCTGACCGAATAGGCGGACGTGATCGGCAACCACCCCGCGTGATCGGGGGCCACCCGCTCGAAGAACCGCGGCACGTCCACGTCCTCGTACAGCACTGCGCGTCCCTGCAACACGATGCTGTCGCGCCGGTTCAGCCGCACGTCGGTCGCCGCGTGCACGGTGAGCGCCTGCACGTGCCCGTCGAGCACCAGGATCGACTCCGCCTGCTCGACCGTGTCGGGCGAGACTTGGGTGCCCGAGACCTGGCCCAGGATCAGCGCCAGGGTGTCGAGCTCGGGCGTACCTTCCACCTTGGCCTCCACCCAGCTCGCGCCGCCGTGGATCGACCAGGGCTTGGCGATCTGCAGGGAGAGGGTCGCGCCCGCGCCGAGGAAGGAGGCGGACAACTCGTCGTCGCGCGACATGCCCCAGTCGCCGGTGGCGGAGATGTCCAGGGCCCCCAGACGGATGGCGTTGACCTTGATGCTGGCGTTGGGCGCACCCAGTACGTCCAACACGGGTTGGGTCGTGAGTTGGGTGCGCGGCAGGACGCCGACGCCGGTGTTCTTCAGGCCGAGCCGCACCTCGCCCCATTCGAGGGTGTAGGCGGTGAAATCGGTCTGGCCGCGCGCGTGGACGGGGCGCTGGTGATGCACGGGGCGGTCCACGGGTGCCACCACGGACGCGCTCTTCGTGGCGTCGAGCGCCGGTGGGGCGGGTGGGGCGGCGAGGCGTGGGGCGGCCACCGCCGAGGCGGCGAGAACGAGCAACATCGGTACGAACCCGGATGTCCGATCCATCGGACCGGGAAGCGACGGGCTGAAGGGCGCGGGCCGTTTCTTTCCCTCGCGTCCGGCCCTCGTGATAGACAGCGCGGCTGTCGGAGGCGTCGTGAGCGAGTCGGATCGTCGGAAGCTGCGTGTGCTCTCGGGTGTACAACCGAGCGGTTCCCTGCACATCGGGAACTACCTGGGCGCGCTGCTCCAGTGGCGCGATCTGCAGGACACCTACGAGAACTTCTTCTGCGTGGTCGACATGCACGCGCTGACCGTGCCCGAGAACGTGCGCGCGGCCGGCCTGCGGGAGAAGACGCTCGAGGTCGCCGCGCTCTACCTCGCGTGTGGCATCGATCCGGCCCGCTCCACCGTGTTCGTCCAGTCCGAGGTGTCCGCCCACGCCGAGCTCGCGTGGGTGCTCACCTGTGTCGCCCCGCTCGGGTGGCTGCAGCGGATGACGCAGTTCAAGACCAAGTCGGACGTCGCGTCGACCGTCGGCTCCGGCCTGCTCACCTACCCGGCGCTCATGGCGGCCGACATCCTGCTCTACGAGGCCGACCAGGTGCCCGTGGGCGCCGACCAGAAGCAGCACATCGAGCTCGCGCGGGACGTGGCGGCGCGCTTCAACGATCTGTTCGGGCCCACGTTCAAGCTGCCGAACCCGATGATCCCGCCCACCGGCGCGCGCGTCATGGGGCTGGACGATCCCGAGGCCAAGATGAGCAAGAGCACCGGCGAGAAGGCGCCGGGCCACGCCATCGGCCTGCTCGATCCGCCCAATGTCGTGAAGAAGGCGATCATGCGCGCTGTCACCGACACGGGGAGCGAGCTGCGGTGGGCCGAGGCCTCCCCGGGCCTGAAGAACCTCGTCGCCATCTTCGCCGCCATCACCGCGGAGACCCCCGACGTGGTGGCCGCCCGCTACGAGGGCCGCGGCTACGGCTACCTCAAGAAGGACCTCGTGGACGCGGTCGAGGGCGCCCTGGCGCCCGTGCGTGCGCGGTACACCGAGCTCCGCGCGGACCCGACCTACCTCCACGACGTGCTCGACGCGGGCGCCGAGCGGGCACGCGCCGTGGCCGACCCCGTCCTGGCCCGTGCGAAGGCGGCGGCGGGCCTGGGGCGCGCGCGCTGATCACGCGGCGGACGCGTGGCCCGGGGCGGCCCTCGCGAGCATCGGCGGCGCGGTCGAAAGCAAGCTCGGACGCCCGGGATGCTCCCCCTGCGCGCGCCGCCGGCACCCCCTGACAGGCTGCGGACGCCGTCCGTTCCGGTATACGCTCCCGCGCATGTTGCAAGACTGGCGCGTGAGTGATGGCACCGCGGAGATCGTGGTGGAGGCAGACGGCTGGCTCGGCGCGTTGGCGGTGGGCCTGGGCGCGTTCGGGCTCGAGTTCGGCGCGCTCGGGCGGCTCTCGTGCTCGGTGCAGGAGAGCGGCGGCGCCATCGCGCGCGACGCCACCACTGGCGCCGAGTTCCGCGTCGAGCCGGTCAACCCGGCGCTACGCAGGGCGGTCGCGGCCGTGCCGACCCTCCCCGACCCCGTCGCGGCCGCGCTCGCCCAGGTCGCTGCGTCCGCCGCGCGGCCCCCGGATCCGACGGAGACCGGCGTGCGCAGGATCGAGGCCGGGCGCAAGGTCGAGGCCACCCACAGCGGCTCGCTCACGGACGACATGGTCGAGGACCTGTTTTTGCGCCTGGGCGAGGTCTCGGCGGCCGCGAGCCTCTCCGAGGCGTCGGCCACGGCGCTCCGCATCGTGCTCGACCTCGTCCCGGCCGGCGCGAGCGCCGTCCTGATCCGCACCCGCGCGGGCGACGGCCTCCGCTTCCGCGCGGCGTCCGGCCTCGCCGCCACCCAGCTCATCGACACGGTCATCTCTCTCGACCGCGGCATCGCCGGCCATGTCGTGCAGCTCGGCATCGGCATCGCCATCGAAGACGTGCGCACCGACAGCCGCCACGATCGCCGGATGGACCGCTCCACCGGCTTCACCACCCACGCGATGCTCGCCGTGCCCGTGCGCGCGGACTCCGGCGCCGTCTACGGCTGCCTCCAGCTGCTCAACCCGCCCCGCCCCTTCAGCGACGGCGACTTCGAGGTGGCGGCGCGGGTCGCGGCCTCCCTCGGGTCGTTCCTGAACAGCGTGTACGCGGCGCGGTAGGCGCTACTCGCCGGTGGCGATGCGCTCCCCGCCGTTCATTCGCCGGTGGCGATGCGCTCCCCGCCGTTCACTCGCCCGTGGCGATGCGCTCCCTGCCGTTCACTCGCCCGTGGCGATGAACTTGTCGAGCCGCGCGGCGGTGAGCTTGAAGCCCGGCGGCACGCGGCCGGTGCGGATGGGCTCCTCCGTCACGTCGTCCACGCAGGTGAGGACGGCGTGCGGATCGTCTTCATCCGCCGCCACGTCGAGATCGGCGCGCACGCGCTGACCATCGGTACGCACGTACGACAGCGTCTTGTGGAGCTGCGCGCGGGCGTGGTGCTCGTGGCGCCGGATGACCTCGCTCGCGGTCTTCACCAGCGTCATGAACGCGGAGGCGTCGAGCGGCTTGGGGTTCTTCTTGTCGCGCCCCATGGTCCACGGGCCGACCAGCGCGGGCTCGGCCTCGCCCACGAGCGTCATCTCGACCGCCCAGCCCTCGTCGTCCTCGTTCTTGATGACCTTCGCGATCCACCCGTTGCGTTGCCACAACTTGGGTGTCATCACGTCATCCGGCTTCTCCTGCTCGTCGTCCAGCATCGGGATCCCCTGAACAGGTGTATATCCCGGCGCCGCTTCGGGTGCGAGGCGATGGGCCGTGTGGGGGGCGCCCCCCGCGAGGACGCGGGGCGGGTCGGCTCCGGGCGTCGCGGCAAAGCCGCTCGGTCGGCCGGGCGAAGCACACGGTCGCAGTATCCGAAAACCGCTGCCGCCCGGCCGGACCAGCCGCCAGGGGCGGCTGCCCTCCGCGCCCCTGGCGCGCGTGGGGGTGGGCCGTGTCGGGCTGTCGGCATCCGGGGGTACGAAGTGGCGCTCCAGGGCCTTCGCGTCATCCCCGGGGTAGATGCCGTATTTGGGGCCGAGATAGTGTGATCGGTTTCAGTCGGTCCTCGCCCGAGCATCGAGTTTGGTTCGCGGGAGGGACCGGAGTCGGCCGATGACCGAGCATCTCTCGACCGCGGTCCGCCTGGGAGGA
>JAZKFH010000047.1:0-158983 GCA_040386535.1 Myxococcota bacterium
CACGACTGGAGAACGCTCGGAAGGGGCTCGGAATTCCCCTGAAGTGATCAAACGTAGGGTTCAGTTGCGTCGGGCGCGGGAAGCGGCCACGACTCGACGCTCTCGACATCCTCCCGGGTTGTGATCGCTTTCCCGGCTTGGAGCGACCATAACTCACGACGTCCTCGACATCCTTCCGAGTTGTGACCGCTTTCGTGGCTTGGAGCGACCATAACTCACGACGTCCTCGACATCCTCCCGCGTTGTGACCGCTTCCGTGGCGTGGAACGGCCACGCCCCCCCCGGGAGGCGACCATAACTCGCGACGTCCTCGACATCCCTCCGAGTTGTGACCGCTTTCGCGGCTTGGAGCGACCATAACTCGCGACGTCCGCGACATCCTCCCGAGTTGTGACCGCTTTCGCGGCTTGGAGCGACCATAACTCACGACGTCCTCGACATCCTCCCGCGTTGTGACCGCTTCCGTGGCGTGGAACGGCCACGCCCCCCCGGGAGGCGACCATAACTCGCGACGTCCTCGACATCCTTCCGAGTTGTGACCGCTTTCGCGGCTTGGAGCGACCATGACTCACGACGTCCTCGACATCCTTCCGAGTTGTGACCGCTTTCGTGGCGCCGAGCGGCCGCAATCCGCCCGGGCGGCGACCATGACTCCCAACGTCCTCGACATCCTCCCGAGTTGTGACCGCTTCCGTGGCGCCGAGCGGCCACGATCCGCCCCGATTCGGTTAGTTCCCCTGGAGGCTCCCGTTGGAAGACACGTTTCAGACCCTCGCCGACGCGGACCGACTCGAACACGAGGCATGGAACGCCATCGGCGCGTTCGAGTTGGAGGGAGCGGCTCGTTGTGCCGGCGCCGCACTGGAAGTCCGCGAGCAGGAACAGGGCACGGACCACGCAGACATCATCTGGCCGTTGGCACTCTGGATCGAAGCTCTCTTGCGGCGACACGACCTGGCGAGCGCGAAGCACGCCGCGCTCCTGGGCGAGCGGCGCCTTGGCCTGCAGGGACGGGTGCTGGCCGGGGCGCCAGGCGAGCTCGAGCGCGCGCTGCGGGAGCAAATCGGTCTCTACTCCTTTGAATACGCCTGCTTCAACGGGGAGGCGGTCGCCACGCTGGAGAAGGAGCTCGGCTCGCGGACCGATGGGGAGCCGAATGGCCGGTGAATTGCTCATTCAACTCTTCGACGAAGCGCGCTTTTCCGCGGTCGAATCCACGCTCGCGGAGCTCGACTCGACGCGGAAGCTCAGCGCCGCGGCGAGGGCGCAGGTCGAAAGCGCCCTTCGGGCCGACCTGCCCGATCGCACCGGCGGAGGCCTCGATGTGTTGCGCCGCATCCTCGCGGAGCCGGGCCTCGATCCGCGCGTATTTCTCACGCCGCGTGAACTCGACGACGCAATCGAGGCGCTCGTGCTTCGCGCGTGTTTCGAACGGGCAGGAGAGTACAGCCTCGCTCCGATTGGCCCGAGTTGGGTCGTGCTGGACTCGGTGCAGCGTGATCTGATCGACAGGCCGTGGTTCACACACATTTTCTGGGAGGAAGATCACGCCCTCGCCCACCGCATCCGCTATCCGGCGCGCGGAGAGTCCGCGGCGTACGAGCTCACCCCAGAAGGCATGCGTTTCCTCGTCGAGAGCATCGATTCGCTCCCGACCGATTGGACCCCCGTGGACTGGTTTCGAGAGCAGATCGCCGCCCTCCGGGCGCTCGCCGCCGAGGCCCAGCGCCGTGCGGGGTGGACGCTGGCGTTTCGTGGACTCCTGTAGCGCGTCGCGGGTGGCGCCACCCGCAGTTGTTTCGGCCGAAAGGTGCTATCCTCCAGCCATGAACCGCCTCCCCCTCTCCATGCTCGCAGGGGTCGTCGGGTGCGGCTGCCCCGAATTCGCGCAGATGGAGGTGGTCGATGTCACGGGCACGGCCGATCCCGCCCTCCTCGGCGAGATCACGTCGGCCCTGTCGGACTTCGAGGAGTGGACCGGACGCACGGGTGTGTGTGTGCCGGATATTCACGTCGCCGACACGGTCGGGGAGGGGCTGGGCGGCAGGTTCCAGGAGTTGAAGGAGCCGATCCTCATCGCGGATCAGGCCAGCGATCCCTACCGGTTCACCGTGCACGAGCTCTGCCACGCGCTCGACGCGGTGGAGGGTCACTCCGATTCCGAGCTCTTCCCTCCCGTCCCGGCGGACGAGAACTACGTGACGTTGTGGCAGCGCAAGAGTGAGGCGTTTGCGGACGCGTGCGAGAACGGCCCCGTCGACCTCGGGGTGAAGGCCTACCTCGAGGACACGTGCGGGATCACGCTCGTCGACGAGGTCGAGCGCTACGTACGCGAGCAGATCTACGTCGAAGCGTCGTACACCACGCCCTCCGCCGAGCCTGCCACCGTTTCGGTCGAGCGCGGCTGGCTCGGCCTCGCGGGAGGTTCGTACGTGTACGATGCCGCGCTCATCGAAGGGCGGTCGTGGGTGCTCGTCGACTGGTACGTTCCGGAAGAGGATGTCACGACAATAGGTTTGGCCGAGGTCGATCCGGGAAGCGGCGCGGTGGGCGTTCCCGTGCGCCTCCCAATCGGACAACTCCTTCACGGCGGCGTCCTGGCGCGCGCGGACGCCGGGATCACCGCCATCGTAGCCGACCCGGACTCGGGTGGTTTCGTCGCGATCGACGTCGATCCGGAGACGTCGGAGGCGACCCGGCTCGACTTGGATCTCCCCGGCTTCGTCGACGCGGCCGCGCGTTCGGAAGGCACGCTCTACACCGCCCATGATGTCTGTGGAGAGGAGGGTTGCACGGCCTCCATTGCCGCATGGAACCTGGACACACTCGCGCCCGTGAGCGTGCCGTCGCCCGGGGAGCGGGTCTGGTCCTTGCATCCGGTGCCCGGGGGAATCGAGGCGTACACGGAGGCGGGCCTGGTGCGCTACGACGGCTCGGGGTGGGAGATCGTCGCCGCGGTGCCCGAGGGCATGGGCGCGTATGGCTGGCTGTCCGAACGCGAGCGCCTGTTCGTCGTGCGTGCGGGTGGCGGCGCGTACATCCCTGTCATCCTCGATGTAGGCACGCAGAGCTGGCGGATGCTCGAGAGCGGGTGCGGAGACCTTGGCCTCACGTACCCGCTCATCGCCGCCGGAGAGGGGAGCGCCTGGATCCTGGGGAACCCCTTCGACGCAGACGGGGCGCCAATTCCCGCGGTTCGCATCACGAGGGGCTGAGCCAGAATCACCCCGCTCACACCGGCCCCATTGCCCCCGGGGACGCGGTCGGCGCCGCTCGGGGCGCCGAGGCACCGCGTCCCACGCCGGTCGCCCAACCGCCTCTTCCTACCCGAGCCCGTACACCACGTGCCCGAGCACCCGGCTCTCCGCGAAGCTCCAGTCCACCACCACCAGCGCCGAGCGCGGCTCGCGGAACGAGAGCTGGCGCGCGCCCGCGAAGAACACCGCGGTCTCGGCGTCGGCGAAGGAGAGCGACGTCTCCTCGCCGGTGCGATTGCACACGAACAGGGGCAGGCCGGTCTCGGCGGTGCGGTCGGCCCAGCAGCCCTCGGGGCCGTGCGGCTCGGGCGGCCACGCGGCCGGCGAGAGGAGGATCTGCGCGCCGCCGTCCGCGAGCGCCTTGGCGATGCCGGGCCCCCACGCGTCGGCGCACACCAGCAGCCCCACGTGCACGGGCGGCACGAAGACCGGCAGACTCGCGACGCCCTTGCTCGACCACCCCTCGATGCCCGGGAGCGTGTTGATCTTGCGGTGGGCACCGAGCCGCTCGCCGTTGGCGCCGAGGACGAACACCGTGTTGTGACACCGCCCGCTCGCCGGATCGCGCTCGGGGTGGCCGAGGAACAGCGTCACGCCGAGCCGGGACGCGCGCGCGTGGAGGCGGGTAACCCAGGGATCCGCGTCCGGGGCCGCGATCCAGGCGGTGCCGAGGTGCCCGGCGAAGTCGTAGCCGGTCAGGCACAGCTCGGGCGTGACGACCCAGGCGGCGCCGGCCTCGGCGGCATGGTCCAGCGCGGCCTCCACTAAGCGACAATTGGCCTCGAGCGCGCCCTGCGTGGGCGAGAGGTGCACCAGGCCGATGCGGAGCGAGTCTCCCGCCCTCACGTTCACGCCGTCCCCCATGCCGCCCCTCGCGCGCTCCTTTGAACACGGGCGCGTCCGTTGTCAAAGGCCCCGCCGCCGAAGTTGACAAGTCTGTGCGCGCGACTTGCCTGTTTCCTTGGTTAGCTTGGGGGGGGCGAGCCCACGGAGCGCCCGGTCCATGTCGCTCACCCGCACCCTGACGCACGACCTGACCCACGACCGGCGCACCACGCTCGCCAACATCCGCCTCGGCGTCCTGCTCGCGTTCGTGGCGGGCGCGACCAATGCTGGCGGCTTCCTCGCGGTGGGCCAGTACACCTCCCACATGACGGGAATGGTCTCCTCGGTGGCCGACAACCTCGTCCTGGGCGAGGTCGGGCTCGCCGCGGGCGCCGTCGTGAGCGTGGTCATGTTCCTCTTTGGGGCCATGACCACCGCCATCCTCGTGAACTGGAGCCGGCGCCGCCATCTCCACAGCCGCTTCGCCCTGCCGCTGCTGCTCGAGGCCTCTCTGTTGCTGCTGTTCGGCGTGTTGGGCGCCTCGGTGAACATGAGCGTGTTCGCGCTGCCCGCTACCGTGGCGCTGCTGTGTTTCATCATGGGGCTGCAAAACGCGGTGATCACCAAGATCTCCAACGCTGTCATCCGCACCACCCACCTGACCGGCCTCATCACCGATCTCGGCATCGAGCTGGGCAAGATGGTCTACATCAACCGCGCCCCCGGCCGCGACCACGTGCACGCCGACTACGCAAAGCTCCGCGTGCAGGCCCTGCTCATCGGAGCGTTCGTGCTCGGCGCGGGGTTCGGCGCCGTGGGCTTCAAGGCCGTGGGCTACTCGATCACCATCGCGCTGGCGGTGGCGCTGGTGTCGGTGTCGATGCGCCCCGTGCTCGACGACGTGCGGGTGTGGCGGCGGGTGTGGCGGCGCGAGGCGTGGCGCGGGCGGCGGGCGGCGGCGTTGCGGGCGCGGGTGGGGTGATTGGTGTGGGGAAAGCGGCGGGGGCGCCCCCTGCGCGGACGCAGGGCAGGTCGGCTCCGGGGTCGCGGCAAAGCCGCTTGGTCGGCCGGACAAGGCGCCTCGTCGCCGTGTTGGAAGCCGGGATGTGCCCGGCCGGACCAGCCGCCGGGGGCGGCTGCCCTCCGCGCCCTTGGCGCGGGGAAGGCGGGTGTGTGTAACGGCGCAGATCGCGAGCCGGGGCGCTCGTGTCGTCCTGCCAGCGGTGCCTGTGAGCGGGGCGCCCTCGCAATCGACAAGAGGGCCGCCGCGGACACACGGTTTGGCCGAGCGAACGGCCGAAGTAGGGGGATGCGATCACATCCCTCGACCTCGGACGGAAATAGCGTCCGAAGTGGGAGGATGCGAACGCATCCCTTGACCTTGGACGGACATAGCGTCCGAAGCAGGGGGATGCGATCACATCCCTCGACCTCGAACGGAAAGAGCGTGCGGCTCGTGGCATCGAGCGCGACCGGGCGCACGCACGCACGCGGGTGACCAACGAACGGGGTGAGGTGGCACCCCGCGAGATTGTCACCCCTCGGGTGACCAACGGCGGGGGTGAGCTGTCACCCCTCGAGAACGTCACCCCACGGGTGACCAACGGCCGGAGTGAGCGGCCACCCCGCGAGGTACGCACCGCCGCGCCCGCGAGCAAGCCCTGACCGGGATCTTCCGCCGGCTCGGCGCGCCCACGCGAGATGCGCCCGCTCCCACATCCGCGGCGCGAGCCGGGCGCTCCCTGCATTCGCGTCAGAACCAATCCACGCGGTCCCAGCCCGACGTGCTCGGCAAGAAGATCCCGAGCGCCCGCCCGGTGACCTCTGTTTCGTCGATCGTCGCGAGGAGCGGGGAGTCCGGAGGCGCCTCGCCGTCGGGTTCGAGGAAGAGCCAACGCGCCCCGTCCTCCTCCGCGATCTGCACGACGCGGCTCACGTAGGAATACGTCAGGCGCCCGTCCTTCACGTTGTAGGTGACGATGTCCCCCTCCACCACGGGCAACGCGACGAGCCAGGACACCACCATGTAGTCCCCCGATTGGAGCGTGGGCTCCATCGCCGAGCCGTTGGTCCGGATCGGCTGGCCGACGAGGACGGTCAGGGGAAAGAGCACCAGGGTGAACGCCCACGTCCAGAGGCCCGGCAGCACGTAGTCGCGCCAGCGGGGCACGGCGCTCGGGGCCAGGTTCTGCGTCGCGAAGGCGGTGTCGCACGCGACACCGAGGGACGCCAGCCCGCGCGTGAGCGGCACCAAGGCGAACACCCAGATGGGGACCAACTCCAAGACCACCAACAGCGCGCTGGAGATGTGGATGCCCCACAGGGCCGGCACCACGAGCCACGCCCGCCGACGGCTGCCGAGGTACACGTACGCGCAGCCCGGGTTGACGATGCCCAGCACGAACGACAGGGCGGCGTGTCGACGCACGGTCCGCGGGTCGTCGCGCAGGTCTGCTCGCAGATCGAGATCGAGACCAGACGACAGGTCGTTCATGGCCGCCCGGGTAAACCCTGTTCTCGACACACCGTGCCTACCGCCCCAACGTCCCCTCCACCCACGCCCCACCGAACTCGGGCACCCCGTCCCCGTCGTCGTCACAGTCCGCGAGGAGCGACCACGCGCCCGCGTCCACCGCGCCCGACCAGGCCGTGCCGCCCACACAGTCGGCGCCGACGTGATTGGGGAACATGGTGAAGAATGTGTCCCACACGGAGTCGGAGAAGTCCGCCTCGCCAGAGTTGGTTCCCGCCGAGAAGCGGAGCATCGCCGCCTCGGCCACGGACGCCTCGATGACCACCGAGGCGGTGCCGGTGACATCGTCGCTCGCGGTGGCGATCTCCACGTCGAACGAGACCTGGACCACCTCGCCGCTCCCCGCGCCCCACAGCTCCTCACACTGCTCGCCGTCGCGGGACACGCGCAAGGCCACGGCCGTCTCCAGCTCGGAGAAGGTCACCTGCTCCTCGGTGTAACCAAGCGCGCCGTCGGCGTAGACGACCGAGAACGCCGCGGGGTCGCCAAACAGCGAGAGCAGGTCGTCCCCCGTGAAGCCGAGATCGGTCACCTCGTCGACCCAGATGGGGCGCTCCACGATCGCGCAGTCGAGGTCCTCGACCCCGACAAGGCTGCCTTCCTTGGCGCACGCAAACAGGAAAAAGAACATCATGCCGTCGCCCCTCCACAGCTCGATCCCGCCCCCGCCGTACACCCGAAACAATGCCGCGCCGTCGCGATGCGCCGGGATGCCAGCGCGGCCAGATCCAGGTCTCGCACGTTGGGACGTGCCACGTCTGCCGGGATCTCCAGCATCTGGTTGAAGTCACAATCGTGCAGCGTGCCATCCCACGCCACCGACAAGGTGTTGCGACACATGAGCCCGGCCACCGCGCTCGGATTGAACGCGCTCACGAGCTTCTCCATGTAGGGCTGGAGGTTGTCGGTCTGGTCCAACCATTCGAGGTAGCGCGCGATCGGCATGTTGTTCAGCGCGATGAGGCGGTCGAACGTGACGGCGTGGTTCTTGAGCAGCGCGGCCTTCCACTCGCGCTCCATCGACGCCTGGCTGCCCGGCAGGAACGCGCCCGCGGGGTTGTGCATCAGGGTGAGGCGGCGCCGCGGATCGCCCTGGCCGTAGCCGGCGGCGTTGAGCTTCCCCAGCGCCTCGATCGAGCGCTCGAAGGTGCCGTCGCCCCGTTGGGCGTCGGTGTTGAGCTTGCGGTAGTGCGGCAGGGAGCACACCACCTCCACGCCGCGCTCGGCGAACCAGCTCGGCAGGTCCGCGTACTTGGGGAGGAGCAACACGGTCAGGTTGCAGCGGTCCATCACGTGTTTGCCCCGCGCGACACACTGGTCCACGAGGTAGCGGAAGTGGGGGTTCAGCTCGGGGGCGCCGCCGGTGAGGTCGACCGTGTGGGCGTCGGTGGCGTCGAGCGCGCGCAGGCAGGCGTCGACCGTGGCGCGGTCCATGTTCTCGACCACGCGGTCGGGCCCGGCGTCCACGTGGCAGTGGCGACACGTCATGTTGCACAGCCGGCCGAGGTTGATCTGGAACACCTCGAGCGTGCCGGGCCTGAGCCCGCCCGAAAACCCCGCGGCGGCCACGGCGGCCTCGAAGTCCCCGCCGGGCAGGGGCACCGCGTCGAGCCGGGCGAGCTGGGCCGCGGCGGGCGCGAGGGCGGCATGCCGGAAGTGCAGGCTGGTGGTGCGCCGGGGGCTCGCGCCGCCCGCATCACCCTCCGCCGTCGCCGCCTCGAGCCCCTTCACATCCCCGCCTTCTTGGCGTGCTCGATCATCTGCATGCCGTGCACCATCGACGCGCCGCCACGGATGGCCGCCACCACGTGCAGCGCCTCGGTCATCTGCTCGAGATCGGCGCCCTTGGAGAGCGACTCCTTCGTGTACGCCTCGATGCAATAGGCACACTGCACCGTGTGGGCCACGGCCAGCGCGATGAGGCACTTCTCGCGCTCGGACAGCGCCCCCTCCGCGAACACCGCGCCGTACCAGTCGAAGAACTTCTTGCCGAGCTCGGGCGAGGCGTCGCTGACGTGGCCGAAGTGGGCGAGGTGGTCGGGCTTGTAGTAGTCGGACATCGGGCCTCGGGCGGGGTGGAGAGGGGGGGACACGCGGCGGGCGCGCGGACTGCCCGTCGGACCGGCCATTCGTGCGGCCGCGCGCGTTACGTCGTCCTCCCGCTAACGGACCGGCACCATGCCCCGCCACGAGCCCGTCTCCCCCGAGGAGGACCTCGCCTCCTACTACGGCACGCAACCGCCCGGCGCGCCCGGCGCGACCGTCGCGAGTACACTTCCGTCCGCCCCCGCTGCGAGCACGCCCCCGCCGCTCCCGTCGAGCGTGGGCGCCGCGCCGCCCGCCGTGCCGCCCCCCACGCCGCCTCAAGGGCCGCCCCCGATCCCGCCGAGCCTCGCGGTGTCGCCCTCCTGGCCGGCGGACGGTTTCGAGCCCGACCCGAACGCCGACCCGAACGCGGCGCAGGTCGGCCGGCTCGCGCCCGTGTCGCGCCCCGCCCCCACGTTCAGCTCGCCCGTCACCGTGCCGGCCGACGCGCCGAACCCCGCGGTCGCCGCGCTGGTGAGCTTGTTCGTGCCGGGCGCCGGCCAGATCTACGCCGGGCAGACCGCGAAGGGCGTCGTGATGATGCTCGTCGCCTTCGGCACGTGTTTCGGCGGCGGCCTCCTCAACGTGCTCGCCGCGGTCGACGCGCTGCTCATCGCCCAGCGCCAGGCGCGCGGCGAGACCGTCGGCGACTGGCAGTTCTTCTAGTCCCGCGCCCCGCTCTCCCACGCCTCGGAGCCACGCCCGTGCAGCACAAGATCCTCTACCGGCCCTCCTTCGCGATGGCCCACGTCGAGCTCGCCGCGGGCGAGTCCATCCGCACCGAGTCCGGCGCCATGGTCGGCATGTCGGCCCACCTGCGGCTCGAGTCCAAGATGCAGGGCGGCCTTCTCGCGTCGCTCGGCCGGGCCATGCTCGCGGGCGAGTCGATGTTCCAGAGCACCTACACGGCCGACGGCGCGCCCGGCGAGATCCTGCTGGCGCCGGGCACCCCGGGTGACATCCTCGGCGTCGAGCTCGTCAACCAGACCTTCCTCGTCCAGGCGGGCAGCTGGCTCGCCGGGAGCACCTCGCTCACGTTGGAGACCAAGTTCGCGGGCATGCAGATGCTCGGCGGGGAGGGCGCGTTCCTCGTCAAGGTGAGCGGCAGCGGCACGTTGCTGCTCTCCAGCTACGGCGCCATCCACAAGGTCGTGCTCGCCGCGGGCGAGTCCTACGTGGTCGACACCGGGCACATCGTCGCGTTCGACGCGGGCGTGAAGTACGAGATGACCAAGGCCGCCAAGGGCATCCTGAACTCGGTGACCTCGGGCGAGGGGCTCGTGTTCCGCTACACCGGCCCCGGCGAGATCTACCTGCAGACCCGCAACCTGCGCGGTTTTGTCGACGTGATCAGCCCGATGTTGCCGAAGCCGTCGGGCTTCGGAGGGTAGCCCCCGGCCCAGCCGGGCCCGCTCAAGCGGCGGCGCTGGCCGTCAGCTTGCGCACCGCCGCCACGAGCAGCTCGGGCTTGAAGGGCTTCACGATCCAGCCCTTGGCCCCCGCCTTCTTGGCGCGGTCGACCAAGGTCGGCGCGGCCTCGGTGGTGAGCATGAGGACATGCACGTCGGCCTTCTTGCCGCCGGCCTTCATCGCCTCGAGCATCTCGATGCCGTTCATGTACGGCATGTTCACGTCGCACAGGACCATCGCCAGGTCGGTCGACCGCTCGATGTGCGCGAGCCCGTCGACCCCGTCGACCGCCTCGACGACCTCGAACCCGGCTTGCGTGAGGGCGGTGCTCACCTGGTGGCGCACGGTTGCGGAGTCGTCGACCACCAGGATCTTCTTTGGCATCAAAGGCCTCTACGGGAGCAAAAAGAGGGGGTCAGAAGAGGACGAGGTCGCCGGCGTCGAGCCCGCGGTCTTCGTCGTCGAGGGAGAGCTCGGGGCCGAGCACGATGTCTTCGTCGAAGTCGACCTCGAGCCACGCACGCACGCTGCCCTCCGCGCCGACAAAATCCCAGGCGCGGGTGCGGGAGCCCTGTACCGCCCCGAGGCGAATATGTTGGCCGGTGAACGCGACCGGGGTGGAGAGCCCCATGACCACGCCACGGCGGGAGAGCGCTATCTTCACGCGGCCGAGGGCGAGGTTGGACACCTCGGCGATCCAGTCGCGGGCGCTCTCCTCGGGGCGCATCGGCCGGGCGCCCCCCGTCGGGCACCGCGCCATGACGAGCGCCGTGCAGGTCGCGATGACCAGGGTGCCCCGGAGCCCCTCGCCAGAGAAGCCGATGACGCCGACCGCGTAGTGGGAGGCCACGCGGAGCGCCGGGCTCGGCCCGACCGGGGTGAGCACCACGTCGTAATGCGCGAACGTGGCGATGGTCGCCTCGCACAGGGCGGCGTCGAGCACCGCGTCGTTGTGCGCCTTGTGGCGCGACGGTCCGCGGCGCAGGGTGGCGGCGGCGCTCATGAGGCCGCCAACGCGGGGACGAGGACCAGGGGTTCCATGACGGTGTCGACCTCCACACGATTGCGTCCGGACTGTTTGGCCGCGTACATGGCGCGGTCCGCACGATCGACGAGCGCCTCGATCGTGTCACCCGGGCGCAGCGCGGCCACCCCGATCGACGCGGTCACGGAGACGGGGAGCCCGTCGGCGCCCCGCACGTCCATCGCGGCGATGGCGGCGCGGATGTGCTCCGCGCGGGCGGCCCCGGGCATCAGGAGCGACCCGGTGAGCGCCACGACGAACTCTTCGCCGCCCCATCGGCCCACGAGATCGTTGGAGCGCACCTGCCGGGGGAGCAGGCGACCGAGCGCGGCCAGCACGGCGTCCCCGGTGGCGTGGCCGCGCAGGTCGTTCACCTGCTTGAAGTGGTCCACGTCGAGCAACAACAGGCACATCGGATCGCCGCTGCGATCCATGCGGGCGAACTCGCGTTGCACGGCGCCGAGGAAGGCGCGCCGGTTGAGCAGCCCGGTCAACGAGTCGACCATCGCGAGGCGCTCCGACTCCTCCATCAGCGTGGCGATGCGGATGGGGCCGCCGAGCTCCCGCGCGAGGACCCGCGCCAGGTCGAGATCCTGGCGCTCCGGGGGGTGGCGCACGGCGAGCGCGACACGTCCCATCGTCTCGGCGCCGAGGCAGATGTTCTGGACGAACGCGGAGGGGCCCTCGGCGTCGTCCCAGGCGTCCTCGTCCTCCACGGGCACGATCGGCACGAGCTCGGCGACCCCCAGCGCGAGGCGCGCTTCGCGCTCGGCCTGGGCGCGCACCGCCGGGTGGCAATGCAGGCCGAGGCGCTCCGGACGCGCGGTGTACACGGCGAGCCACCGGTAGCTGGAGACCTGCGCCGCGAATTGGGAGAGCAGGTCGAACAGGCGCGGAAACGTGCCACAAACGGAGAGGGCGCGGACCTCGGAGGCGATGACGGACTCGAACAGGGCGGTGTCGAGGTGGGCGGCGATGCGGTCGCGCAGATCGAGCTCGCCGCCGGAGAGCTGGGTGAAGAACGCGTCCTCGGTGGGGGGGCTCTGGGCGACGGCGCGGGCAAGCGCGCGCACGAGATCGCCCATGCGGCCGCTCGCGACGTAGGCGAACGCCCCCGCGCGCTCGGCCCAGAACCGATCCCGGGGCCGCTGCTCGGGCCCCCGGAGCAGGATGGGGACGGCCTCGGTGGCGGGCTCGGAGCGGAGCAGCCGGCAGAGCTGGATCCCGGAGATCCCCGGCATCCACAGGTCCGCGATGACGACGGCGGGCGGCTCGGAGAGCGCGAGGTGGGCGCCGGTGGCGGCGTCGGCCGCGCCTGTCACGGTGAAGCCCTGCATGCGGATCCGCTCGCACAACACCTCGCGGAAGGGGGAGGGGTCGACGAGGATGACATGGGGAGCGGCCAACACCAGTCCGGGCGTACGGGGTGAATCGGCGGGCGGCGCCGAACCTTCACCCAATTCGGCGTCCATCACGCCACGCCGACATGGAGGGGCGCGGGAAACGTGATGCGCACCTGGGTGCCGACATCCCGCTCGGAGCGCACCTCGACCGCGCCCCCGAGGCCACGCGCGGCCTCCCGGAACGCGCCCATCCCCACGCCGCGGCCGCTCACGGTCGTGGGCTCGGCGCGGGTGGAGAGGCCGTCTGCGAACAGGGCCTCCGCCGTCTCGGCGGGGGTGTGGTGGGGCAGGTGGAGCGCCTCCGCGCGCTGCTGGACCTTGGCCCAGTCCACCCCCTGCCCGTTGTCCGCGATCTGCATCACGATCCCGGTGTCGGAGCGCTCCGCGGTGAGCCGGAGCAGCCCGGACGACGACTTGCCGAGGGCGACACGGCGCTCGGGCGACTCGAGCCCGTGATCCACGGCGTTGCGGACCACGTGCACGAACGCCGCCCAGAACCCGCCCCACTGGCGCGGATCGAGCAAGAGCCCGCCGTCGGAGACCTGCACCTCCGGTGCGGGCTTCTTCAGGAACCGTGCGAGCGCGAGCGCGTGGGCACCGGCGCGGCGCAGCGGCACGGCCACCGGCTCGAGCGGGAGCGACGTGACCATGCGGTCGAGCTCCTCGTAGGGGAGGCGGGCGCGGGTGGCCGCGAGGAGCGCGGCGTGGCGAGACCGGTCGAGCACGAAGCTGTCCGCGTGGTCGCCGATGACCGACACGATGCGGGCCGCGTAGGCGTCCCACAGCGCGCGCAGCTCGGCCAGCGCCGCGTCCGAGGGCGGCTCTCCTTCGTCCGCGAGGCGCCCCTCAAGCGCCTGGGCCAGCGCCATGATGCGCAGGGCGCCGAACATCGCGCAGTTGCCCTTGATGGTGTGGAGCAGGCGCATCGCCGTCACCTGGGCCGGCTTCGCCTCGAGCTCGCCCAGCAGGCGGCCCACCTCGGCGAGGAACTGGTCGAACCCGCTCCGGTCGGTGAACGCGTGGTCCAGGGCCGCGGCGAACTCGCGCTGGTCGGCCTCGGCGCGCTCCGTCTCGGTGAGCTCGGTGATGTCGGTGACCACGACGATGAGCCGCTCCACCCGCTCCTCGCGCAGCACCGGCCGGTACTCGACGCGGTAGAGCCGCCCGTTGCGCGACAAGCCGCGCGGCAGCTGGTCCAGGCACAGCTCCAGCGGGAGCACGTCCTCCACGAGCGCCGACCAGCCGAGCTCCGCCGAGGTGGCAAAGGCGCGGTCGTCGACGCCCAGGTACGCCCACACCGCGGCCCCCGGCGCGGGCCGGCCGAACCACCGGTCCATCGCGGTCGAGCGTTGCCCGACCAGGCGCCCCTCGGGGTCGGCGCAGAAGAAGCCCTGCCCCACGTTGTCGAGCACGTGGTGGAGCTCGGCGTTCCGCTCCTCGAGCGCTGCCTGCATCCTCTCGTTCGCGACGACGAACAGCGAACACAGGCCGAACACTCCGATCGCGAGCACGGCGATGGTCACGCCCTGCCCAGCCGCGTCGAACGGACGCTCCAGGTGCGCGAAGGAGACGCCCGAGCGCTCGGAGACGGCAAAGAACGCCACGATCAGCACATGCAGAATCAGGATGGGGAACGCGCCCTGGCGCCCGGATTGGAGCAGCACCGCCACGAGGATGGGCGCCGACCAGAACAACACGGTGCCATGAACGCCCCCGAGCACCGAGGCGAACCCCACCATGGCGAGGGACCAGAGGATCCCACTCACCGTGCCCGCGAGAACGGGCGAGCGGCTGACCCACAAGATGCCGATGGGCAGCAGATCGATCAGCGCGGCGCAGCCGCACGCCATCGCCACCGTAGGTTGGCCCAGCGCGAGGCACACCGGCAGGAAGACGGCGGACATCAAGGAGAGGACGAGCGAGAAGCACACCACCAGCCGCGCCTGCCGCAGGCGCACCGGGCCCGCGGCGCGCACGGCCGGTGGCAGGAGGTGGTCGATCCCGGCGGGCAGGGACAGGAGGTTCGGCATGGGGAGGTGTCGGCGGGACTTCCAGGATCTTCAGATCTGGATCCACCGACCTCGCCCGCGCACTCCGGCGCTCGCGCCTACTCCTCTTCGGGCTCGTCCATGTCGTCGAAGCGGCTCGACTCCTTCACCTTGGCCCCGAACAGGCGGATCTGGAGGCCCACGGCCACCCCGGCGCTGAAGATCCCGGCGCTCGCCAACGAGGGAGAGGTCACGACGTCCTGCACCCCGCTCTCGTAGGTGGTGAGCACGTCGCCCGCGAGGCGGATCTGGACCGGCACGTGCAGGAAGAAGTCGACCGACCGCGAGATCCGCGCCTCGCCGCCGATGAACGCCTCGCCCGCGATCATCGTGGCCGGCTCGAACACGACGCCGCCGGGCACGCCCTCGGGGTCCATCTCGGTGCGGCCGCGCATCAGCAGCACCGAGCCGCCGAAGGTCGGCCGGAACGGGAGCACCGGAAACAGCGTCGCCGTCACGCGCGGGCCCACGATCAGCGTGGTCTGGCCGGTGCTGTAGGGCTGCGACGAGGGCGCGGGCTGCCCCACGGTCTCCTGCCCGATGTCCACGGTCCACGTGCCGGTGGTGATGCCGAAGGTGGCGCCGAGATCGACCACCGGCGAGACGCCGAACCCGACGCTCGCGCCGAAGTTGGCGCCGCTGCCGTTCTGCACGGCCTGCGCCGCGTACACGTCCACCACGGTCAACGCGCCCGTCGTCACGTCGTAAGCGCGCCGCTGGTAGTAGAGGCCGGAGTAGGGCCCGTTCGAGAAGCCCACGGTCGGCCGCAACAGGAGCTGGCCCTTGCGGCCGATGGCGCGCTCCCGCCACTGGAACAGCTCCAGCCCGGAGTTCTTGTAGCGGAGGTACTCCGCCGGCTTCATGTCCAGCCGCTCCCAGGGCTTCGTGCCCTCGCCCTCCATCTTCGCGGCCAGATCGTCCAGCGAGTAGGTCGGGCGCTCGATCGCGCGGTCACTGCGGGTGATCACCGACGAGACGCTCCCCATCTCGCGCTGGAGCTGGTCGAGCTGCGCCCGCACGGCCGTGTCGTCCATCGGCTCGGGCTGGTCCTCGCCGTCGAAGCGGATGTCGCGCTCCTTGCCGATCTCGCCGTCGATCGCGGCCACGAGCACCTTCGCCACGCCTTCGGCAAAGGCCTCGTCGGCGCCCGACTCCAGCTCGGACTCGAACTTGATGAGCGAGCGCGCGTTGCGGATGTCGAGGATCTCGATCTGGATCTTCGTCCCGCCGACCAGCGCCTGCACCGTGCCGGTCACCGCGAACGCCGCCTTGCCGCGCTCGCCTATGATCTGGGTGCACCCCACCACCTCGCCGGGCGGGCACCCTTCCATGTAGGTGCGCGCGGCGTAGTCCTGGAACGCCGGCGTGTCTTCCACCCGGAGCACGTCGAAGCCCGGATGGTCGCGCAGCTCCTGGGCGAGGAAGTTCTCGACCAGCGAGGCGAGGCCGGTCGCCTCGGGGTTGCGCGGCTGGAGGCTCGAGACGAGGATGGTCGTCTCGGCGTCGGCCGCAAAAGCCGTGGAGAAGGCGCCCGAGAGCGCGAGGGAGAGGGCGAGGGAGGGCAGCACGTGCCAAGGGTACATCGCGCGCACCCGCCGCGCGCGCCGTCAGCCCGCCAACCGCGCCAACACCGCCATCCGCGCCCGCAGCTCCTCGCACAACGGCGCGAACATCCAGCGCGCACGCAGCTCCAGGCCCTCCTCCATCTCGAAGCGTCGCAGCGGCTCCGGCAGCGCCTCGAGCAGCTCGCGGAGCGGGCGCATGGCATGGAGCTGGTAGGGGAGCCCCGCGGCTTCCAGGCGGGCCGCCGCGCCCAGCGGATCCGCTCCCGCGGCCAGCGCTTCACGTGCCGCCGCCGCCAGCACCGGTCCGGCGTCCCGACGCGCTTCGAGGTCGGCCAGGGCGCCCGCGAGCCGCCGGTGTTCGGCGCGCAGGATGGCGCGGGGATCGAGCCGGGCGCGCACCCGCCGCTCCTCCGCGGAGGTGCCGCGCCCGGAAGCGCCCGCGGGGTTGGCGCGCACGCGCGCGGCGATCGTGTCGACGTACGAGGCCGCCACCGTCGCAGTCAGCACGATCTCCTCGAAGCGGCGTGGCGCGAGCGGATCGGTCAGGGCCTCCACGAGGCGCACGACCCCCGCCGACGCGAGCGACCACCGCGGCGCGCGGCCGGCGGCCAGGGCGTGCGCGAGCCCGTCACCGGCGAGGCGCTGGAGCGTACGCCGCACCTGGGTCGCGTCGAGGTCGGCGCCGGGGCGCAGGTGGTCGTCGCCCATCCAGTTTGTGAACAGCAGGAAGAAGAACCGCACGTCCTGCGGCCGGAACCCCGTCGGGCTCGCGGCGTCCGCGGCGAGCAGCGCGGCGAGCACCGGCACCTCCCACGCGGACAGGGCGCTGGTCCGCCGGCTGATGACTGTGTCAGTGTCGTGCACGTCGCGAGGATGCCCGATTCACGGGGCGAAGGCAACCACCGGCTGACACTGTCAGGATGGGTCGCCTCGCCGCCATCCGGAGGCGGACGTACAGGATGGTCACCAAACGGAGAGCCCGATGTCCCGCATCAACACGCCCCAACCCCACAGCAGCGCCTGGGTGGCCCAGGTCTGGATCAGCTGGCTCCTCGCCCTCTTCGCCATGATGGGCGGCATCCTGTTCGTCCCCGCCGATCTCTGGACGAGGGGCTACCTCGCCATGGGCCTCCTCTTCACCATCGGCTCGACGATGAACCTCGCCAAGACCGTGCGCGACAACCACGAGGCCGGGAAGGTGAGCGCCGTCATCAACGACGCCCGCCTGGAGAAGATCCTCTCGGAGCACGATCCGCTCCGGTAGGGCTCAGTCGAGGCCGAGCGCCTTGCCGCCCGCGCTCACCGCCACGGAGAGCGCCAGGGTGGCGCCGTCGCGACCGGCCACGTCCACGTCCAGCTCCAACGCGGCGGGAAAACCCGCCACGCCGCCGCGCACCGCGTAGCCGACCAGCCCGCCCAGGTCGCCGTCGGGGGAAGCGAGCTCCACCGCCACCTCGAACGCCGTCCCGTCGCGCAGCCGCACGTCGAGGGTGAGGTACGGGTCCGGGGGCAGGAAGCGGTCCACGGCGCCGTCGCCGTACAGGACGATGGCGCGCTCGTGGTCGCGGTACACGATCGACGCGATCCCCACGGCCTCCTCGGCGAGCGCCACGCTGGCCGTGAAGGTCCCGTCGTGCGCGCTCCGCAGGGTGGCCGTTGCGACGCGCCCGTCGCTCTCCAGGTCGGGCTGCGGCGGCTCCGAGTCGGCGTGGTCGGGCTGCGGCGGCTCGGAGTCCGCGTGGTCGGGCTGCGGCGGCTCGGAGTCGCCCAGATCGGGCTGCGGCGGCTCGGAGAGGCCGAGGCGGATGGTCGGCCGCACTGTCCCGATCGACGTGTGCAGGCGGGTGGTGAACACCGCACCGTCGTCATCGGCGGCGTGCGCGGCGGGCAGGACGGTCGCGAGGAGGGCGGACGCGAGCGTGGCGATCAGACCGGACATTCGAGCTCCTGGGCGGCGGAAGCGCCGCTGCCGGGGAGAAGAGCAAGCGGCGTGCCGTGCGTTCGCGGAGCGGCCGCGGAGGCATGGGGCTGAAATCATTCCTGTTTCTCACGGAGCGCCACCTCCGGGCCCTGCGCGCGCGCACCGGGTTCCATGCGCGCGCACCCGGGGAACCAAGCTGGTTTGGGCGACCGCGCGCGCGGCGGTGCCCGTCGCCCCGAGCGGCGCCGACCGCCGCGGGTGGAGGGTGGCGGGCTCGGTGGAGTTCCCGCGCCATGCCCATCGGGCGCGCGTCGCAACCCCCGAATCACTCCCCCGGCCAGATCCAGACGGCGCCCCGGTTCGTGACGCTCGCGGACGTCGTGGCGTAGTCGTGCCAGAAGCCGGCCAGGGCGAGCTCGGCGTCGCCGTCGCCGTCCATGTCGGGGATGGCGGTGAGGTCGGCGCCCATGGCGTCGTTGGCGTTGGTGCCGAGCCAGCGGGCGTCCGCTGCGCCGAGGTCGAGCGTCCCGCCGTGCGGGCCGTAGACGAGGTAGGCCGCGCCGGCCGCGGACGCGGAGGCGCTGCTGAGGTAGGCGGACAGGACCAGGTCGATGCGCCCGTCGCCGTCGAGGTCGGCGGCGTCGACGTCGGTCTCGGTCATCGAGTCGCCCGGTTCGTCACCGTAGTAGGTCGCCGCGGCGAAGCTCGTGATGGTCCCGCTCCCGGGGGTGGTGACGAGCCAGGCCGCGCCGGCGCTGGCGCCGCCGGTGTCGTTGTCGACCGCGCTGACCAGGAAGTCGTCGTAGCCGTCGGCGTTCGTGTCCCCCGTGATCTTCACGACGGCGCCGAGGTAGTCGCTGGCGCTGACGCCGACGAGCTTGTGGTCCGCCGTGGCGATGTTGGCCGTGCCGGAGACGGGGCCGTACACCACGTAGGCGGCGCCGGCGTTGCCCGCGGCGGAGTCGTTGTAGACCGCGCCCACGACGAAGTCGCCGTAGCCGTCGCCGTCGATGTCGCCTCCGCCCGAGAGGGACCAGCCGAGGTAGTCACCGGCGGACTCGCCGACGAGCGTGGCGTACGCGGAGGTGGACGTGCCGGAGTACGCGTAGACGGCGCCGGCGTTCGAAGCGTAGGTCTGGTTGGCGCAGAGCCAATCGTCGTCGGCGCCCGCGCCGTCGACGTTCCCGCCGCGCGTCGCCTGGTTGCAGGTGAAGGTCCCGTCCGAGGCGGCGGTCACGGTGGTCGTGCCGGTGTCACCCCCGCGGAGGATCGTGACGGTGTACAGCGCGCTGTACGCGGCGAGGTCGTCGTCGCCGTCCAGATCGATGTCGCCGACGTTCCACAGCGCGCCGCCGAGCCGGTTCGCGCTCGCCGAGGTGGGGTTGGAATAGGCGAAGTCGTCGTAGCTGGTCGAGGCCCACGCGCCGGAGCGGACGGGGCCGTAGTACCCGAGCACCGCGCCGTCGTAGCCGGCGAGTGTCATCCCGCTGGCCCCCACGACGAGGTCCCCCACGCCGTCGCCGTCGAAGTCACCGGCGACCACGGCGCTGCCGACCCCGTCCTCCGCCGCGGAGCCGTAGATCTTCGTGTCGTAGCCCGAGTTCACGGCGTAGTCGCCGGCGTATCCGCCGCCGGGGCAGCTGTCGTCGGCGCCGTCGCAGTCCTGGTCGACGCCGTCGTCGCACACCTCGGTGTCCGCGGGCGAGATGGACGCGGAACCATCGTTGCAATCGTCGTCGTTCGTGACGTAGCCGGCCGGCAGATCACACACCGTCGTCGTGACCGTGGCGCTGCCGTACGCGTCGGCGTCGGCGTCCCGGTAGTACGTGCTCCTGCCCGACGCGGTGGTGTCGGCGTCGTCCGCGAGGCCGTCGCAGTCCTCGTCGGTGTTCGACGCGTCGCACACCTCGGTGTCCGCCGGGGAGATGGACGCGGAACCATCGTTGCAGTCGTCGTCGTTGCTGACGTAGCCAGCGGGCGTGTCGCACAACGTCGCGCTGCGCGCGGGGTCGCCGAAGCCGTCGCCGTCGCTGTCGCCGTAGTGCGTGGTCCAGGTCGCCGCGTCGGTCGAGGGGTCGGCGTCGTCCACGAGGCCGTCGCAGTCCTCGTCGGCGTCCGCGGCGTCGCACACCTCGGCACCGCCGGGGTGCAAGCCCCCGTCGAGGTCGTCGCAGTCGCCGAACACCGACACGTACCCGACGGGCGCCTCGCACGACGCGACGGTGGCGCCCGCCCCGGCGTACCCGTCACCGTCCGCGTCGCGCCCCCACGCGGTCGTGCCGGTCACGTCGGCGTCGGCGTCGTCCGCGAGGCCGTCGCAGTCCTCGTCGGTGTCCGCCGCGTCGCACACCTCGGCGGCGCCGGGGTGCACGGCGGGGTCGGCGTCGTCGCAGTCGTCGCAGGCCGCGAGGCCGTCGCCGTCGGCGTCGGCATAACCGACGGACCCGTCGCAGTTGTAGTCGACGGGATCGGCGCAGTCGTCCTCCGGCGCGGTGGGGTGGACGGCGGCGGCGGTGTCGTCGCAGTCCGTACCGTCGGACACCTCGTCGGGGCCGCCCGCGCACGCGCTCACGGCCGTCGCGGGGTCGCCGTACCCATCGCCGTCGGCGTCGGCGTGCCAGGTGCCGACATCGATCGCGTCCTCGTCGACCGTCGTGTCGCAGTCGTCATCCACGCCGTCGCAGAGCTCGTCGGCGCCGGGGAACGTGGTGGCGTCGGCGTCGTCACAGTCGTCGCCGTCCGCGACCGCGCCCGGAGCAGCCTCGCACGCCATCGTGACGGCGTCGGGGTCACCGTGGCCGTCGCCGTCGGCGTCGGCGTACCACGCCGTCGCGTCCGTCGCGTCCTCGTCGACCGCCTCGTCGCAGTCGTTGTCGAGCCCGTCGCAGGCCTCGGGCGCGTCGGGGTGCACGACGGCCCGCCCGTCGTCGCAGTCGACCTCGACGGTGTAGCCATCGCCGTCGTTGTCGACGTCTCGCTTGGTGACGGACACGTCCTGGACACAGGCGGCGAGCAGCAGAAAGGGGAGCAGGCGCATCCCTGCGGAGTACCTGGGCCGCGCCGCCCCCGCCCCCGAACATTTCCGTTCGAAAGCAGCTACGCCGCGCCCCACGCCCCCAGCCGGCGCGCGATCCGCATCGTGAACGCCCGCAGGGTCGACGCCGACGGGCGCGCGGCCTCCGTTTCCGCGTCCGCGAGCAGGGCCCGGAGCCCAGGCGCGGAGCGCTCCGGCGCGGCGGACAGCTCCCGCAGCGCCGCCTCCGCTTCCATCAAGCGGACGAGCAGCGCGCCGTGCCGCGCGGCCTCCGGGCTGAAGAGCGCCCCGAGCACCGCCGGCTCGATCGTCGCGAGGGTCACGCCCGCCTCGAGCGATCGCCCCAGCGCGTGCAGCGCGCCACCGCGGAGCAGCGCGCAGAGCTGGACGGCCACCCGGTTGCGCAGGACGCGGAGCGCCTGATCGGCGGCCCGCAGCGCCTCCTCGGGGCGGTCGAGCAGGAGCAGCACGCCGCCGAGGTTCGTCTGGAAGATCGCCGCGTAGGCGTCGTCCCCCTGCGCCTCGGCGTGGGCCACGGCGCGCTCGTAGCAGGCGCAGGCGCGCTCGGCGGACTCCTCGTACCAGGCCATCCCGAGCGCGTTCCAAAGGTCGCCGACCGGGCGCGTGAGCCCGAAGGCGTCGGAGAGCTGGAGCGCCCGCCCGAGCGAGGCGCGGGCCCGGGCGGGGTCCCCGCGGGCCGTCCACACCGCGCCGGCCGCGCGCAGGACCTCCGGCAGCGGCAGCGCGAGCCCGTGCCGCTCGCACACGTCGAGGGCGCGCGCGAGGTCCGCGTCGACCTCCTCGGGCGGGCGCAGCGTCACGAGCGACTGCGGCGCCGACCGCCGTGCCCGCGCGAGCACGTTCGTGACGGAGCCCTCGGCCGAGAGGGCCACGGCGGCGGCGTACTCGGCGAGGGCGAGCACGCGATCGCCGCTGGCGACGGCGTGGTCGCCGCGCACCAGCGCCCCCTCCGCGCTCCGCACGTCCCCGACGAGCGCGGCCAGCTCCGCGATCGGCACCCCAGCCATGCGTCGGGCGCGGGCGAGATCCACGCGGCCGCGCTCGCTGATGCCGCCGGGCTGCGCGCGCCAGTCGACTTTCTCGAGCAGCTCGAGCCGAAGCGTGGTCGGGCCGGTGCACGCGAGGGCGGTGGAGGTCGCGAGCACGGCGCGGGCGGCCACGGCCGGCGCCCCCTCGCGGGCGATCGCGACGAGGTGGGGCCGGAGCGCCCGAAGCTCGGCCAGCGCCTCCGCGGGGCGCCGGACCAGCGTCTCGCACGCGGCCTCCGCCCGCGCGAGCACCCAGGCGTGCGCACGCGCCCGCGCCGCGTGGACCCTCGGCTCCTGCCCACAGAACCGCCGGACCGTCGCGAGCAGGAACAGCTCGCCGCCGGGATCGAGCTGGAGGAGTGAGCGACGACGGAGCGCGGCGAGCGCGCGCGGCCGCCCTCCCGAGGCCGCGTGGGCCGCGTCGGCCGGGAAGGCCCCGGCGAAGCCCGAGCACGCCAGCAACACGTCGCGTTCCGCCGCGTCCAGCGCCTCCCAGCTCCGGCGCACCTGCGCGTCGAGCGTCCCGTCCTGCGTGCCCGCGCGGAGCTCCTCCACGAGCGGCCGGAGCCCCGCCCACGCGCGCCCCGCGTACAGCTCGAGCGACGCCGGCAGGCCGTCGAGCGCCTCGACCAGCTCGTCGAGCGCCGTGGCCTCGCCCTCCGGGTCCGGGTGGACGCCGCGGAGCCGGGCCACGAAGAAGGCGCGCGCCTCCACCCGCTCGAACGGGCGCACCTCGACCATCTCCTCCTCGGGGAGGTCGAGCGCCACGCGGCTCGTCACGAGCACCCGCACCCCGGGCAGCGTCCGCACCAGCTCCCCCACGAGCGGCGCGATCGCCGGCGCCGTGGCGTCCGCGTCGTCCAGGACCAGGAGCGGCCGGTCGCGCGCCGCGAGCCCCCGCCGCACCGCCGCCGCGTCGCCGTGCGCGAGCCCCAGCGCGTCCGCGAGGAGCGCCGCCAGCGCCGCCTCGTCCGGCGGCAGCCCGAGGAGCGACACGGCGACGACCTCGCCGGGCCAGCCCGCCGCGAACTGCAGCGCCGCCCGCGTCTTTCCCACCCCGCCGGGCCCCCGGAGCGTCACGAGGCGCCGCTCGCCTTCCAGGAGCGCCCCGACCTCCCGGAGCAGCTCCGCGCGCCCGACGAACGGCGTCGCGAACGTGGGCGGCCGCGTCACCGCGTGCCGCGGCCCCGCCCGGGCGATCCGCCAGCCTTCCCCCCGCACCGTCTCGAGCACGCCCGCCCCGAGCTTCTGCCGCAGCCGCCGCATCGCGACCGGCACCGCCTCCGACCGCACGCCGGGCGTGAACCCCCACACCGCGACCTCCAGCCGCGCGCGCGGCACCACCTCCCCCACGCGCGCGAGCAGGTAGCGGAGCGTCTCCCCTTCGAGCCGGGTCAGCGACTCCTCGCCGTCGGGCCGCAGCACGCGGTGCCGATCGAGGTCGAGGCGGATGGAGCCGAGATCGATCATCGCGGGTGGGTACCGGGGAGCCGCTAACGCGACGCCGGTCGCGGCGAGGCGTCACCCGCGCGAGGCGCCTGGAGGGCGGCCGGGTCCGCCCGGCCGGTCCGGCACGTGCGCCGCCGCGGGGCGCGGGCCGACCAAGCCCGAAGGGCGCGCCCGCAAGGGGCCGGCCCTGGCGCCTCGCCAGGGACGCGCCCGGATCAGCCCGACGGCGTCAGGCCGACCGGATCGTCTTGCGCCGGGGCGCCCGCAACGTCGGCGCGGTCGTGTCCGCCGAGGTGAGCAGGGCCATCGTGTCGCCGAAGGGCGTGTGGGGCGCGGTGTCGTAGGGGGCCAGGCGCTCGAGGCGCAGGCCGCCGGCGACGAAGCGGGCGATGTCCCGCGCGAGGCCCCGGGGGTTGCTCGACACGAGCGCGATGCGACGCGGCTCGAGCGAGAGGAGCGCGGCCATCGCGGGGGCGTCGAGGCCCTTGGGGCCGACATCGACCACGGCGAGCGGACGGCGCCCGGCGAGGCGGGGGCGCGAGGACTCGAGGCCGAACTCGTAGGCCTCGCCGATGAAGTCGGCGCTCACGTTGTTGGAGGAGGCGTTCTCGCGGGCGCGGCGGATGATGCCCTCGTGGGGATCGATGCCGAGGGCCCAGCCCGCGCGCTGGGCGAGCAGGAGGGTGCGGGCGCCGGCGCCGGCGGCGGCGCCGAGATCGACCACGGTGTCGCCCGCCACGGGCGCGAGCGCCTCGACCAGGCCCTGCCACGCGGCCACGCCCACCTTGGGGTAGCCGGGGAACGGATCGAGCGCGCCGAGGCGGATGCGGAGCCCGCCCACGTCCTCCTCGAGGGTGCTGCGGCCGTACACCAGCGTCACGTCGGCATCGCCGGTGACCGGGTCCCGCGCGAGCAGCGGGCCCGGCACGTCGTTCCAGTGCGCGAACACGCCGGCGATGTCGGTGAGCCCGCCCGCGACGGCCTCGGCGAGCGACTTGGCGTAGTTGGAGGGCCGCCCGAACACCAGCGTGAGGAAGATCTCGCCGGTGGTCGCGGACTGCCGCGCGAAGAGCCCGCGGAACGTGCCGCGGTGGCCCTCCCAGGGGTAGATCTGCTGCGCCTGGAGGTGGTGCGCGGTGTTGGTCATCACCCGGCGCAACGGCTCGGTGGCGACATGGCACAGCGGGATGGGGACGACCCGACGGCCGTCCTTGCCGGGCACGCCGAGGCGCAGGTGCCGCTCGTCCGACCAGCCCGCGATGAGCTCGATCGTGTGCGACGCGGCGGCGCTCTCCATGCGGGTGATGGCGCCGAGCTCGAAGCTCTGGGGGGCGTTCTCGGCCACGAACGCGTCCTTCAACAGGCCGAGGCGCGCGCGATCCTGGCCGCCCGGCGTCAGGTGCATCATCGGGCAGCGGCCGCACGGCACGTACCGGTCACACGGCGGCTCGACCCGGTCGGGATGGCCGCGGCCGTCCGCCTTGATGAACCGCGCACGGTGCTGGTGGCTGCCCCGCTCGATGAGCCGCACGCGGGCGCGCTCACCGGGGATGCCCCCGAACACGGCGAGCTGCGCGTGATCTCCACGCACGAAGGCCTCGCCACGAGAGAGCCAACCCTCGGGCACCACGACGTATTCTTCTGCACCACGCGCCATCCGGCCTGCTATCCCGAATGGCCGCTCCCGGTGTTCCCCGTGGCTCCCCCGTGGCTTCAGTTGGGGCTGTTCCTGGGGCTGGACTTGACGTGTAAACACGGATAGGCTCGGCTTCCCCCCACGCGATTCCCCGTCGCGACCCTCCGCCCGGAGCCCGCAGTGTCCCAGTCCACCACATCGCCGTCCCCCGAGCGGTCCGCCGCCGTGAGCGACGCCTCGCACGTCCAGTTCGACGATCCGCCCCGCGGCGCACCCGTAGGGGGGCAGCCCGCCACCGAGCGCATCGCCGCCACGCTCCGCAACGCCGGGATCGACGCGCCGAACTCGTTATACGACGAGGCGCTGGCCTTCGCGCGGGACGGGCACCTCGGCCAGGCCCACGCCCGCCTGCAGATGCTGGTGTGCCTCGATCCGGACGATGCGGACGCGCTCCTGCTCATGGCGAAGGTGCACGCGGCCCAGGGGCGCCCGTCCGAGGCGCTCGGGCGGATGGAGGCGGCCGTGGAGGCGGGTGGCCTCGCACCGGCGGGCTTCCGCGAGCAGCTCGAGGGCGCCATCCGCGCCGAGCGCGCCCGCGAGGAGGAGCACCGCGCCCGCATCGCCGCGCGCGAGCAGGGGGAGATCCGCTCGCTCCGCAACGAGACGCGGACGCTCCGGTCCGAGACCGTGCGCCTGGAGACCGAGATGCTCCAGTCGCGCGAGCGTGAGCGCAACTGGAAGTACGCGGCCCTCGCGGTGAGCGTGGTGGGCGTGCTTGTGATCGTGCTGCTCGCGGCGCTCGGCGGGCGTGGCACCGCCGATGTGGAGCCCCGCACCGCCGCTGTCACGGAGGGCGCCGTGACCGAGGGCGCCGCCGCGGGGGCCGTGCCCGTCGAGGCGGGCGTGGTCGCCGAGGGCTCCAAGCCCACCGCGCGCATCGAGACCCCCCCGGCCGTCGTGGGCGACGTGCCGATCCACAAGGAGCCCAAGAAGGAGCCCAAGAAGGCGCCCGTGCTCCAGGCGAGCGCGCCGGTCCCCGCCGCGAAGGCGCCGGACACCACGGGCCCGCGGGTCCACGTCGTCGGCTCGGGGGACACGCTCTACAAGCTCGCCGCCCGCTACTACGGCGATTCGAGCCGCTGGAAGGAGATCGAGGCCGCCAACAAGGGGGTCCTCGGCAAGACGATCGACCTGTCCCTCGGCATGAAGCTCAAGATCCCGTGATCGCGGGCCGCCGATGAGCGGAACGCTCGCCGGGCGCTATCTCCTCCTCGACCACCTGGGCACCGGGACCGCGGGCACGGTGTACCGCGCGGCGGAGATCGGGACGGGGAGGCTCGTCGCCGTCAAGATCCTCGGGGACGCCTCGCCCCAGCGCGCCGCCCGGCTGGAACGGGAGGGGCGGGTGCTCCGTGAGCTCGGCATCCTCGGCGTCGTGCGCCTGCTGGACGAGGGCGAGTACGAGGGGCGCCGCTTCCTGGTGACCGAGCTGGTCGACGGGCTGCCGTTCCCGAGCGTCGACGCGCCGACGACGTGGGAGGGCCTGGCGCCCGTCGTCACCCGGCTGTTCACGATCCTCGCGCGGGTGCACGCGGCGGGCGTGCTCCACCGGGATCTGAAGCCCCCGAACGTGCTCGTCGACGCCGCTGGTGTACCGACGGTGCTCGATTTTGGCCTCGCCCGCTTCGTCAGCGGGGACTCGGGCCTGACCCTGACCGGGGATGTGCTCGGCACGCCCCGGTACCAGGCTCCCGAGCAGGTTTTGTGCAACGGGCCGGTCGACGCGCGCGCGGATCTGTACGCCGTGGGCGTGATGATCTACGAGGCCCTGTCGGGCCGCTCCCCGCAGCCGGCGCGGTCCCTCGGCGGGCTCTACAGCGCGCGGCTCGTGCGGGATCCGCCCCCGCTCCGCACCGTGGCGCCCCACGTGCCCGCGGCCGTGGCGCGCATCGTCGACCGCCTCGTGGCCCGCGATCCCGAGGACCGCCCGGGCTCCGCCGACGCCGTGCTGGACGACCTCGCCGGCGTGGCGCCGATCCGCCGCGCGGGACACCTCCCGTGGCTCGGCGAGCGCGAGGCGGTGGCCCGCGTGGTCGCCGCGGCCCGGGCAGGGCGGCCGATCGGCGTGACGGGGCTGCGCGGCGCGGGGCGCACGCGGCTGCTGGCGGACGTCGAGGAGGAGCTGGGCGCGGCCGGGGTGCGGACGCTCCGGATCCCGCCGGGCGAGCGGCCCTACGAGAGCCTCGCGGTGGGGCTCGATGGAGGTGACGGAGGCGCCCCGACCGACCCGGGCGACATGGACACGCGGCTGGAGGCGCTACGCGCGCGGCTCGCCGCCGGGGACGTGCTCCTGGTGGACGACGCCGACCGGATCGACGCCTGGACGGCCACGCTGCTCGACAGCCTCGACGGCGCCGTGATCCGCGTCCTCGACAGGAGCGGGAGCCGCACCGACGGGACGGGCGAGGACGTGCACCTCGGCCCGCTCCCCGCGGCGGCCCTCGCCCGGCTCTTCGCGCGGGACGACGCCCTCGACGAACACGCGCGGTTCGGCGGCGCCCTGCTCGCCGCACGAAGCGCCGGGCTCGCCGCGCGGGTGGCCGCCGAGGTCGGCGCGTGGATCGCCGCGGGGTACGCGCGCTGGTCCGGCGACTCCCTCGACGTGTCGGACGAGTCGCTCGAGCTCCTCGCCCTGGGCCCGCCACCCGACGCGCGGACCGGGCGCCGCGCGAGCCCTGACGCCTTGTCGGAGGCAATGGTGGCGGCCCTCACGTGGGTCACGCTCGCCGAGCCCCACGCCACCCCGGCGCTGCTGGCCACCGCGCGCGGCGCCCGGCGGTGGGAGGTCGAGGTCGAGCTCACCGCGCTGATCGAGCAGGGCATGGTGACCCGCGGAGACGACGGCACCTTTGCCGCGCGGGCCGACCTCGCCGGCTTCGTGACCGGGTCGGACGAGGAGCGGGCGCGGGCCATGGCCGCGGTCGGGCACGCGTTCGCGCCCGGCGTCGACGGGAGGCTGGGCGCGCTCCTCGCGGGGGAGGCGTGGACGGCGGCCGCGGTGGAGGCCGAGCGCATCGGCACGCGCGCGTTGGACGAGGGGGCGTTCGCCGTGGCGCTGGCGGCGGCCCGATGGGGCCTGCGGGCGGCGGCTGCGAGCGACACGCCGGTGCTGACGCACGAGCTTCAGGCGCTGCTCGTCCAGGCGGCCGTCGCCGTCGGTACCCCCGCCGCGTTGGCGTGCGCGTCGACCGAGCTGCGCCGGGCCGTGGGTGTGGATCGTGCGCCCGGCGCGGCGGTCCTGTCCGCGGAGGCCAGCGCCACGCGGCTCGACGCCCTCCGCCGCCAGCTGCTCGCCGGGGAGGACCCCGCGACGGAGGTGCGCGACGGCCTCGGAGCGACGGATCCGCGCGACCCCCGGGGGGCGGAGACGCCCGGGGAGCGCGTCGCCCGGCTCGTCGCGGACGGTCGCCGGAGCGCCGCCCGGGGCCGCATCGAGCATGCCGCCGGGTTGTTCGGCCGCGCACGCGAGGAGTGCGAGCGGCCGCACGAGGCCTGGCCGCTCCGCCTCGAGCTCGCGGAGCTGCTGGTCGAGGCCGGCGCCTGCACCGACGCGATCGCCGAGCTGGCGCCGATCGAGGCGGCGGCCGAACGCCACCGGCTCCCGCTCCTCGCGGCCTACACCCGGTGGATCCACCGCGCGGCCGCCTACCGGACCGGCGGTGCGATCGCGGAGCCCGGCGCGGAAGGGGCCCCCACCGCGGCCACCTCGGGGGCCGCCGACCCCGCCGCCGCAGCGCCCGCCTCCCCCGATCTGCGCGCTGTCGCCGAGGCCCACGCGCTCGGCGTGGCGCGGCTGACGGCGCGGGTGTGCCTCACGGAGGCGGCCACGGCCTGGCGCGCGGGGAGCTACGACGAGGCCGCGCGGCTGGCCCGCCTCGCCATCGCCGCGGCGCCGGGCCCCACCGCCGTGGCCGTGCTGGCGCGCGCGTTGGAGGTGGCGGCCACGGATCGGGGCGATCCCGTGGAGGGGCGGCGGCTCGTGGCCGACGCGGACGCGCTGCCCGACCCCGCGGTGGGCGTGCAGGTGCGCGGGCTGATGGCGCTCGCCCTGCCGGAGCTCGGGGCCTCGTTCGTCGCGGACGCCGAGGCGCTCGGCGCGCGGGCCGGACGGCGGGGCGAGATCCGGGCGGTGCTCTCGTGCGCCGAGGCGATCGCGTTCTGTCGCGCGGCCGCACGCCGTTGGACCCGCCCCGGGCACTGACGGCCCGGCGGACCTCCGCCCCTCTCCGTGCAGTACACTGCCGCAAGAGAGGGGGAAGGGTGGCGAACATCGGGTCCGACCGCGACGGAGAGGCGCCCGGCGTCCTCCTCGCCGGACGGTACAAGCTCCTCGAACCGCTGGGTTCGGGTGGCACCGGCGTGGTCTACAAGGCGGTGGACACGATCAACGACGAGGTCGTGGCCGTCAAGATCCTCAACCCGCTCACCACGTCCGCGGCCCTGCGCCAGCGGCGCGAGGTGCTGGCCCTGCGCGTGCTCCAGGCACCCGGCGTGGTGCGGTTCATCGACGAGGGCGTGGCCGAGGGGCGCCCCTTCATCGTGATGGAGCTCATCGACGGCGCGCCGTTCCCCGGAGGCGGCCAGCGTCACTGGGAGGACGTGGCGCCCCTCGCCATCTCGCTCCTGGAGAGCCTCGCGCGCGTGCACGCCAACGGTGTCATCCACCGCGATCTGAAGCCCGCCAACGTGCTGGTCACCCGCGCCGGCCGCCCGATCATCCTCGACTTCGGGCTTGCCCGTAGCGACAGCTTCGACCTCGCCATCACCCGCCCCGACTCCGTGGTCGGCACCCCCCGCTACCAGGCCCCCGAGCAGCTGGTCAACAGCCCCCTCGACGCGCGCACCGACCTGTACGCGGTGGGGCTCATGCTCTACGAGGTGCTCGCCGGGCGGCCCGCCCACCCCCTCGACAGCGTGCAGGTGTTGTACGCGGCCCGCATCTGGAAGGACGCCCCGCCCCTGCAATGGGCCGCCACCCACGTGCCGCCCGAGGTGTGCCGGGTCATCGACCAGCTCCTCGCGCGGCTCCCGGAGGCGCGCCCCCGCTCGGCGACCGAGGTGGTGCAGGCGCTGCGCGGCCTCTCCGTCGAGGACCGCCGTGCCGCGTTCCCCTGGCTCGGCGCGGAGACGCCCATCCGCGCCGCGGTCGACGCCGCGCGGAGCCAACGCCCCTACGACATCCAGGGTGCGGCCGGATCCGGGCGGTCCCGGTGCCTGCAGGAGATCGCCACGGCGCTGGCCCGGGCGGGGCGGCGCTCCACGTGGACCACGCGGGGCAGCCGGCCCTACGAGAGCCTGCGGCCGGTCATCGGCGAGCCCGACACGGTGGAGACGCCCATCGGCGGCGCCGAGGCGGCCGACGGGGTCGACCCCGAGGACATCGCCATCACGCTCGAGCGTCGCCTCCGCGAGACGCTCGCGGGCGGCACCGTGGTGCTGGTCGACGACGCCGAGGACCTCGATCCGTGGTCGGCCGAGCTGCTCGATCGCGGCCGTACGAACGGCGCCGTGATCCGCGCGTGGCGGTCTCCTCCGGGCGAGGCCCGCGCGCTGGTCCCGCTCACCGAGGCGGCGCTCCGACCGCTGTTCCACGGGCCCGATCGGCTGCTCCACCTCCGCGAGGACGCCACGCACGCGCTCCTGGTCCGGACGGCCGGCCATCCCGCCCGGGTCGCGGCCGAGGTCGCGGCGTGGGTGGGGAGCGGCTACGCGACGTGGCGCGAGGGGCGGCTCGCGCTCGACCGCACCGCGCTCGATCGGCTCGAAGGCGGCGTGTCGGTGCAGGTCCCGCCCGCGCCGGCCGACGGCGGCGGCGGGGGGCTCAAGCCCGCCCTCGAGTCGATGCTGGCGTGGGTCACGCTCGCATGGCCCCACTCGACCCAGGCGCGCCTCCGCCAGGCCCACGGGTCCGGGTGGGAGGTCGACATGATGCTCAAGGAGCTCGAGCGCGTGGGCGCCGTCCGCCGCACGGAGGACGGTCGCTTCGAGCCCCGGTACGCCGCGCTCGCCCTCCACGAGTGGGGCCCGGAGCAGCGCCGGCTCGCGCACGCCGCGCTCGCCGCCACTCTCGATCCGGGCACGGTCGGCCGGTTCGCCCACCTCATCGGCGCGGGCGAACTCTCCAGCGCCGCCCACGAGGCCCGTCTCCTCGCGGGCCGCCTCGTGGCGGACGGCTACGTCGGGCGCGCCATCGGCGTGCTCTCCCAGGGGTTGTACGCCGCGCGCGAAGCCGGCGACATCGACGCCGAGGCCGCCCTGCTCGTCGAGGCCACACAGGCGGCGTTGGTCGACGGCGTCGCGGGCTCGATGAAGTACGTCCGCTACGAGCTCGGGCGCACGCACGGCCCGTTCGTCGCGCCGCTCGACACGCTGCTCCGCGCCGGGCTCGCCCAGGTGGCGGGTGACCTTCCCGAGCTCGAGGCGGCGCTGGGGGAGCTCCAGCCGTTCGACGATCCACGGCTGGAGGTGTGGCGGAAGGCGGTCCTGCTCTACCGCGGAATGCGCCAAGGACTCCCGGCGGCGTCCGCGCACGTGGACGAGTGCATGGCCTGGGCCGAGGCCTCGGGCAGCTCGTTCCTGCTCGGGCGCGTGCTCGGATGGAAGGGCCTGCTCCGATACGGGGAGGGCCGCTATGTCGAGGCCGCGGAGTGGCATCTCCGCGCGCTTCCGCTCAAGGAGGGCACGGCCGACCGCCTCTCCACGACGATCAACGTGGCCTCGGCGTACCTGGAGGCCCAGCGCTTCGACGACGCCGCCCGTTGGGCGACCGAGGCCCTGGCCCTCGCGGCGCAACGGCGCAGCGTGTTGTTCGAGGCCCGGGTGACGTGGATCCTGCGCTGCGTGGACTACCGGACCGAGCGCCCGACCGCGCCGGACTTCGAACTGGTGGAGGCGATGGCGCTGGTGGGCGCGCCCGTCCTCTCGGCGAACGCCTGCTTCACCGAGGCCGCGATCGCGTGGCGGACCGGCGCGAACGAAGACGCCGCCCGGCTCGCCCGCACGGCCGAGGCCCTCTGGTCGGCGCAAGGACTCGAGTCGAGTCGGATCATGGGCACGGCGCTCGCGTTGACCTGCGAGGGTGAGACCGCGCCCGAGCCATGGCGAACCGTCGCGGAGGCCGCTCTGGCCCTGCCGCCCGGAACGGCCGCCGCGCAGATGCTCGCGCTCGTGGCAAAGAGCGGCGTTGTCTGGGAAGCCGCGTGGTCCGAAAGGGTGGCCCGGTGCCTCGCGGCCGCGCCCTCGCCGGTGCCGTCGCAACGACGGTTGTTGCTTGCCGAGACCGAGATCGTGTCCTACTGTTCCGCGGCGGTCGGCCAAGCATAGATAACGGGCCGGCCCAGGAGAAGTCCGCATGCCCAATCCCTCCTACACCGATCCCGGTACCTACAACCTCCGAGACCTCGACACGGGCCTACTCGTGGCGAAGGTCCACGTAGAGATGTCCGCCGCCGATGTGGCCGGCGGGCGCGGATTCATCGTCCACTGGGCGATCCTGAAGTCCGCCTCGGGCGGCTGGGGCGCGTGGGTCAAGGCAACCCAGCAGGTGCCCAAGTCCTTCAAGTGGGAAGGCACCGGGGAGACCCTCCAGCAGTTCCTCGGCTGGATGCACGCGCCGGAGCGGAAGGACAACATCCGCTACATGTTCCAGGGCACCCGCGAGGTCGAGAACATCCCGTAGCGATAGGCGTGCGCCGCCCGCTCACTCCGCGAGCAGCGCGTCCACCGTGGCGTAGATCTCCGCCTTCCCGGGCTCCTTCGGGTCCGGGTAGGCGCGGATCCGCCCCGCCTTGTCGACCACCACGAAGCGCTCGCCGTGCAGCACGGTGGCGGGCGCCGGGGTCGCTGTCCCGGCCGGGGCCTCCACCCGTTCGAGCATCATCTTGAACCCGTCGACCACCACCGGCTTGATCGTGTCGATCGGGCCGGTGAGGAACGACCACCGCGCCGGGTCGGCGCCGAAGCGCGCGCCGTACGCGGCGAGCACGGGCGGGGTGTCGGTGCCCGGGTCGACCGAAAATGACACGAGGCGCACGCCCGGATCGGGGCGGCCCGCGGCGGGCGCGTAGTGCGCCTGCACCTCGGCCATGTGGGTCGAGAGCAGGGGGCACACGTCGGGGCACGACGTGAAGATGAAGTCGGCCACCCACACCTTGCCGCGGAGGCTCTCCGTCGTGACCGGGGCGCCGGTGGCATCGGTGAGCGTGAAGGCCGGCACGGTCCCGAGCACGGGCAGCGGCTCTGCGGCGGGCTCCACCGCGGGACCGGAGACGGCGCAGGCGAGCAACCAGCCGATGACGACGATCACGACGCCACGGCCCCCGCGCGCGCCTGGCCCCGAGGATGGAGGCGCACGGCGGCGTCGAGCAGGAGCGCCTCGAGCCGCACGCCGTCCAGGCGGTTGATCTCCTGGATGCCGGTCGGCGAGGTGACGTTGATCTCGGTGAGCCAGCCGCCGATGACGTCGATGCCGACGAACACGAGGCCCTGCTCGCGGAGGCGCGGGCCGAGGCGGGCGCAGATCTCGCGGTCGCGCGCGTCGAGCGTGCTCGCGACGACCCGGGCCCCGGCGTGCATGTTTCCGCGGTGATCGTCCCCCGAGGGCACCCGCAACATCGCGCCCACCGGCTCGCCGTCGATCAGGATGATGCGCTTGTCGCCCTCGACGATCTCGGGGATGTACCGCTGGGCGAAGATGGCCTGGCGGCCCTCGGCGGTGAGCAGCTCGATCATCGAGCGGAGGTTCGCGTCGCGCGCGGAGGTCACGAGCACGCCGCGGCCGCCGTTGCCGTCCCACGGCTTGATGACGATGCGCTCGTGCTCGTTGGCGAACGCGACGATGCGCTCGCGGTCCCGCGCGACCAGCGTGTCGACGCAGAGATCGGGGAAATCGAGGGTGTGGAGCTTCTCGTTGTAGGTGCGCACGGCCGAGGGCCGGTTGAGCACCAGCGTCTCGGACGCGACCCGCTCGAGGAGGTACGTCGCGAAGATGTACTCCATGTCGAAGGGGGGGTCCTTCCGCATCCACACCAGATCGAAGTCGCCGAGCTCCACGTCCTTGGCGCCCTCGCGCACGAAGTGGGGCGGGTCGGCCAGCGTCGTGACCGCCTCAGCGCGCGCCCAGGTGCGCCCGCCGCGCACGTACAGGTCGTTCGGCACGCACCACGCCACGGGCCAGCCGCGCGCCGAGCTCTCGCGCATCAACATGTAGGTCGAGTCGCCGGCGAGGTTGAGTCGCTCGAGCGGGTCCATGACGAACAACGATCGCACCGTGGCTCCCGGGGGGTCGCTTCGTTTATCCGGTTCGCCCGAGGGGGGTCGGGCTCGGGTGCACGGATGACCGTTCGGCGCACGGGCCCGCGATCAGCCGGCGCCGTGTCCGCTACTTCCCGATGCAGAAGCGCGAGAACAGGCGATCGAGCACGGCTTCCCGCGTGTCCCGCCCCACCAGCACGTCCAGGCTGGCGAGCGCCTCGTAGACCCGCTCCACCGCGACCGCGGGCCCGCCCCCCTCGCGCAACGCCGCCGCCGCCGCCGCCGCGTTGGCGCCGAGCCGGGCGTAGGCATCCCGTTGTCGCTGGCTCGCGACGAGCCCCGCCACCTCGCCGGGATCCTCGCCGCGGAGGGCGCGCGGGAGGGCCGCCCGGAGCGCCTCGAGGCCGCCGCCCGTGGGGATGGCAACCTCGATGGCGTCCACGCTGTCGGGCAGGGCGAGCGCCCGGTGCAAGTCCGCGTGCGTCACGACGACCAGGTGCGGGCGGGCGGCGGTCCGCGCCAGGATGGCGGCGCCCACGTCATCGAGCGGGTGGTGCCCGGGGAGCACCACGAGGAGCAGGTCCGCCTCCTCGACCATCGCCGCGGCGAGCGCGAGCCCCGCGGCCTCGATGGGGTCGACCGCGTCGCGCTCGCCCGCGGTGTCGTAGAGGAGGACCCGCATCGTGTCGAGTGGCAGGGCGCTCTCGACCACGTCGCGGGTGGTGCCCGGCGTGGGGCTCACCAGCGCGCGGGTCCGCCCGAGCAGCGCGTTGAACAGGCTCGACTTGCCCGCGTTCACCGGCCCCACCAGGGCCACCTTCGCACCCTCTACCGCCACCAACCCCGCGCGATGGCCCGCCACCGCCGCCGCCGCGTCGGCCGCCACCACGTCCAGCCGGGCGGCCAACTCGGCGTCGGACGCCACGAGCAGGTCCTCGCCCGGGTAGTCGAGGATCGCCTCGAGCTCGGCCGCCACGTCGACCAGGGCGTCGCGTAGCGCGTCGATGCGCGCCGTCACCCGCCCGTCGAGCCCGGCACGCGCGACGGCGAGCCCCGCCGGCGACGTGGCCGCGATCGCTTGGAGCACGGCCTCCGCGCGCGTCAGGTCCATCCGCCCGTTGAGGAAGGCCCGCCGGGTGAACTCGCCGGGGGAGGCGGGGCGAGCGCCGCGCGCGCACAACGCTTCGAGCAGCCGCTCGACCAGCAGCGGGTTGCCGTGGCAGGAGATCTCCGCCACGTCCTCGCCCGTGTAGGAGATGGGGCCGGGCATCCAGGTCACCAGCCCGTCATCGAACACGCCGGCGGCGTCCCGCAGCCGCGCCAGCCGGACGGCCCGCGGGCGGGGGAGCGGGCCGCACACGGCCGTGATCAGCGGGGCGAGATCGGGCCCCGACACCCGCACGACCGCGATGGCGCCGAACCCCCAGGGGGTGGCGCACGCGCAGATCGGGTCGCGCAGGGAGCGGGAGATGCCCTACTCGTCCTGCGGCGCCCGCTCGGAGGTGTACCGATCGTCGGCACCCCCGTCGTCGCCACCGGTGTCGTCGGCGCTGTGGATCTCGATGCGACGATCGTGGCCCTCGCCCACCGACCGCGAGCCGACGCCCTCGATGGCGGCGATCTCGACGTGCACGAGGCGACGGTCGTAGCTGTTCAGCTCGCGACGGATGGTCTCCGCCTCACCGGTCTCGAGCACCCGCGCGGCGATGTTGCGCGCGAGGCGCTTGAGCTCTTCCTCGTCGGCCTCGCTGCGGCGCGGGCGATCGTCGTCGCGGCGCGGGCCGCGGCGATCCCGATCGCGCCCGCCCCGATCGCCACCACGCGGCGGCCCGTCGCGGCGCTCGCCGCCGACCCGCGGCGCATCCCGCGTGTCGCGACGCTCGCCGCCCCCACGCTCGCCGCCCCGATCGCCTCCGCGGTCCCGGTCCCCACCACGATCGCCCCGGTCCCCACCGCGATCGCGATCGCCACCACGGTCGCCGCGGTCATCGCCGCGGTCGTCGCGACGCTCGCCCTCGACCTCGGCGGGCCGGATGATGTCGATGCGGAACTGCGCGTTCGGGAAGCGGGCGCCCACCGACTCTTCGAGCAGGTACTGGAGCGCCTTGAGCGTCATGCCGCCGCGGCCCACGAGGTGGCGGCCGTCCTCACCGGCGTCGACGTAGATGTTCACCGTGCCGTTGCGCAGCTCGGCGCGGACGGTGGCCGTGCGCTCCATCGACACGAGCAGGGCCTTCATCCACTCGTCGGCCGCCAGCACCGGGGCGAACTCGGCCGGGTCCTTGGACCAGGCGAAGATGCGCACCGTGTCGGCGCCGATGCCGGCGCCCTGGGCGCTCCGGAAGTGGGCGAGGTCGATCTTGTGCTCGACCAGGGCAACGGGCACGCCGAGCTCGGCAGCCGCCGCCTCGAGAGCGGCCCGGAGGCTCCGGCCCTCACTGGTGACGTGCTTTTCTGGGATGTTCGGGGGGGTGGACGACATTCCTCTCTCCTCACGCGGGCGCGGGCGCCGCCGGCGGCTTGTAGGACCGCGTATTGTACCACTGCTGCAGGATGCTCAAGACGGTGTTGAGCGCGTAGTAAAGGGACAAACCGGCCGGGAGCCCGAACATGAACAGCGCGAAGATGAGCGGCATGAACCGCATCATCTGCTGCTGTGCCGGGTCCATGCCGGTCATGGGCGTCATGCGCTGCTGCAGCACCATGCCGACGGCCATGAAGAAGGGGAACGCCCCGATCGGATCGGGCGCGGACAGGTCCTGGACGTGCAGGAAGCTGGCCCCGAACAGGTCGGGGCTGTGCAGGAGCGCGGTGTAGAGGGCAAAGAACACCGGCATCTGCACCAGCATCGGCAGGCACCCGCCGAGCGGGTTGACCTTGTGCTGCTGGAACAGCGCCATCGTCTCGCGCGTCTGCGCTTCCTTGTCGTCCTTGTACTTCTCCTGCAGCTCCTTGAGCAGCGGCTGCACCTGCTGCATCGCCTTGCCGCTCTTGAACGCCTTCGCCGAGAGCGGGTAGAAGCAGATGCGCACCAGGAAGGTGAGCGCGATGATGGAGAGGCCCCAGTTGTGGAGGCCCATGTGGAAGATGTTCAGGAAGAACAGCAGGATCTTCGAGAAGAAGCCGAAGAAGCCGAGATCGGCGGCCGCGTCGAAGTCGTGGCCCACCTCGGCCAGGCGCTCGACGTGCTTCGGGCCGGCGTAGAGCGTGAAGTGCAGGTCGATCGGCTGGTCCGGCAGGAGCGAGGCGTTCGGCCCGACGAGGTAGGCGCCGTGCCCGTTCGCCACCGGCGCCCAGCTCACGGTGCCCCAGGCGGGATCGTCGGGTGCCAGCGCTGTGAGGAAGTAGCGGTTCTCGACGCCGAACCAGCTCACCGGCCCCGGCAGGGACTCGGGCGCGGTGATGTCGGCCGGGGCGCTCATGCGCTCGAGGTCCCCGTCGACCACCGCGGAGGGGTGCGGCGCCATGTCGTAGGCCGACTCGGGCGTGCGGAACTCGTCCGAGAGCCCCACCCAGAACGGGCCGTTGAGCGGCGTCGCGGCGGAGAAGCGCACGGTCACGTCGAACACGTCGGAGGCGGCGGTCGGCGCGAAGGTCTTGGTGATCGTCAGGCCGTCCGCCGTGACGCGGCGGAGGGTCAGGGGGTTCTGCCCCACGATCTCGTAGGCGCCATCGGGCCCGAACGCGCCCCGCCCCGCGGTCGCGAACGCGCCCTGCGGGGTGAGGAGCGAGAGCACGCCGGTCTCGTCGCCGTAGGGGCGCCACGCGCCGGGGCTCTTGCCGGACACGAGGTTCCAGATCCAGGTCCACCACGGGGTGACCGTGGTCGCCTCGCGGTACTCGGGCATCTGGATCGACGCGACGCTGCCGCCGCACGTGGTCAGGCCCAGGTGCACGGTGCTCGTGTCGAGGTCCACGCGCTGCTCGGTGCAGGGGCCCGTCGGCTCCAGCGCGGCGGTGGACGTGGGGATCCCGGGCGCACCCACGGCCGGCGCGCCCGCGACGGGGGAGCCCTCGACCTGCTGGTCGACCGCGAGCGGATCGGGCTTCGGCGCCAGGAACGCCGACCACACGTAGAACACCGCGAGGCACAACACGATGGCGAGGAGCGCGCGGCGCTCGTTCGGATCTCTCATGGAGCTCCTCCGGAGAGCGACGGCGGCTTGGGCACCGGATCGAGCCCGCCGGGATGAAAGGGATGACAACGGCAGATGCGCTTGACGCCCATCCACCCGCCGCGCGCCGGGCCCCAGAGCTGGATCGCCTCGACGGTGTAGCGGCTACACGACGGATAGAACCGGCAGATCGGCGGCATCCACGAGTGGGTGAGCCGCTGGTAGCCGCGGATCATCGTCAGGAGGAGCCACTTCACCGCGAGATCCGGGCGAAGAGGTCGGCCACTTCGGCCTGGAGGACGAGCAGCCCGGCGTCTCCCGCCTCGGGGCGGGGGATGAGGACCAGATCCCACGGGCCTTCGCGCGGGCCCGGGATCGCCCGGACCACCTCGCGAAGCCACCGCTTCACCCGGTTTCTCGTCACCGCGCCCCCTACCTTCCGACTGACCGTCCATCCCACGCGGGACTCGGGATCGGCGCCGCGGCACACGACCAGCAGCAGGTGCGGCGACCGGATCTTGCGACCCGACTTCTGCACGTGCGCGTAGTCCGCGCTCTTGCGGAGCCGGCCCGTTACACCGGGTCGGTCAGTCGCGCTTGGAGGCAACGGTGACGGCGATCCGGGTGCGGCCCTTGGCCCGACGGCGCCGGATGACGGCCCGCCCACCGGCGGTGCTCATGCGCTCGCGAAACCCGTGGGTGCGCTTGCGGCGGATGTTGTGCGGCTGGAAGGTACGCTTGCTCATTTTGGTCTCCGTGCCCTGTGCGTGCCATAGGCACGGCGCCGCCTACTAATCCACCCCCAGGATCGCGGCAAGCAGGACGACATCGGATCTTTGTTCGCCCGGTTCTTCGATCCTCGCCAATTTCGCAGCGTGCCGACGTGGTGGCAGCTACTTGCGGGCGATCGTCCGCCTTGAGGGATCGGAATCGCTGCGGTAGACCGTCAGTTACGGATCGCGCGGAACCCTCGCCCCTTTGGCGGAAGGTCGTGGTTCGGACGGCGGTGATGGGCCGGAGGGGTGAGGTGTCGATGGAACAGGCGTGGGATCGATTCTGCTCGGCACTAGAGCGGAAAATCGGCGAGCAGAACATGGAGATCTGGATTCGGGGCGCGTTGCGACCCGAGCTGATCCTCCCCGAACGTGTGCGCATGCGTGCGAACAGCAAGTACTACCACGACTGGATCCGGGACAACCTGTTCAAGGAGATCGAGTCCGCCTGGGCCGAGACCCAGGGCCGGCGGACCGAGGTCGAGATGACCTGGCAGGGCGCCCCGATGGACGAGGCGCCCGTGCCCGCCGCCCGGCGCACCCCCTCGCACCTCGACCGCTCGCGCACGTTCGAGTCGTTCGTCATCGGCAAGTGCAACGAGTTCGCCCAGGCGGCCTCGATCGCCGTGGCCGACGCCCCCGGGCACGCGCACAACCCGCTGTTCATCTACGGCAGCACCGGCCTCGGCAAGACGCACCTCGTCCACGCCATCGGCAACCGCGTGGTCGCGCGCTCGAACGGCAAGGCCGGCGTCTACTACTGCACCGCCGAGAAGTTCTTCGCGGACATGGTGCGGGCGCTGCAGACCCGCTCCATCCAGGAGTTCCGCGAGCGCTTCCGCACCGAGGTGGATGTCCTCATCCTCGACGACGTGCAGTTCCTCGCCGGTCGTGATCGCACCGAGGAGGAGCTGTTCTACGTGTTCGAGGCCATGCGGGCCGAGGGCAAGCAGATCGTCATCACCGCCGACGAGCCTCCCCGGAGCATCGGGAAGCTGGAGCCCCGGCTCCGCACCCGCTTCGAGGGGGGGTTGCTCGCCGACGTGCAGCCCCCCGATGTCGAGACGATGATGGCCATCCTCGCCACCAAGGCGGCGGACATGCGTCTCGACATCCCGAGCGACGTTCAGTACAACATCGCCCAGCGCGTACGGAACAGCGTGCGCGAGCTCGAGGGCGTGCTCAACCGCCTCTCCGCGCTCCAGATCTTCTACGGGCAGGCCATCTCGATGCAGTTCATCCAGGACCGGATGAGCGACATCATCCCGCCGCCGGCGCCGCCGCCGAGCGCGGAGCAGATCATCGCGCGGGTGGCCGAGCACTACCACGTGCGCCCGGCGGACATCCGGGGCGACCGCCGTCCCGCCAACATCGCCCACCCGCGCCAGATCGCGATGTTCCTCACGCGTCGCATCACCGGGCTGTCGTTTCCGGAGATCGGGCGGGAGTTCAACCGCGACAATTCCACCGTCCAGCACGGCTGCAAGAAGATCGAGGGCGAGATGCGCACGAACCCCAACCTGCGCGCCGAGATCGAGATGCTCGAGAAGATGTGCAAGGGCGGCTAGCCCGCCGGCCCCTGGGCACAACCCTGTGGACGCCACGGGGGAGCACCGGGGGAGGGAGCTGGGGGCAAGTCGGGCGGTTCTCCACAGCCCCGCACGCGTCACCGGCCGGTAGGGACAAGCCCCCCGTTGTCCCGTAGATATGCGCGAGTTATCCAGCCCGACAATCCAGTCCGAAATCAAGAAATCCCCAAAACCCATAAATCCACAGGGACTCATCTAGATCGTCAGATCGATCTCAGCTGAGACAGATCCCTTGCTACCCGGAGCCTGAGCGCGATGGAGTTCCTGATCACCCGCGACGACCTCACCCGCGCCCTGACGCGCGTTCAGGGCATCGTCGAGAAGCGAAGCACCACACCCATCCTGTCCTCGGTCCTCATCCAGGCCCGCCCCGAGGGCGTGCGCATGGTCGCCACCGACAAGGCGATGACGTTTTTGGGGGATTTCGCGGCCAACGTTCGCGAGCCGGGCGAGGTCGCGGTCGACGCCGCCAACTTCTTCCAGATCGCCAAGGTCCTCCCCCCCGATGTGGTCACGGTCAAGCTGGGCGACAACCTCCGCGTCGAGGTGAAGTGCGGCAGCAGCTCGTTCAAGCTCAACGGCTACGCGGCGGCCGAGTTCCCCGTGACCCCGCCGCTCGACCAGTCGCGCGTGCTCACCATCGCCTCGGCCGAGCTCCGCCGCGTCATCGACCAGACGCTGTTCGCGGTGGCCCCCGAGGACAACCGCTACGGCCTGAACGGCGCCCACGTCGAGGACATCCCCGGCGAGGATCACCTCCTCCGCTTCGTGTCGACCGACGGGAACCGCCTCTGCTGGTCCCAGGCGCCCTACCAGGGCGACCTCGGCATCGCCCGCAAGATGCTCCTGCCCCGCAAGGCGCTGGGCGAGATGCGGCGCCTCCTGGACGGCTACGAGGGCCCCGCCGAGATCGCGTTCGGCGAGCGCGCGGCGCTGTTCCGCGTCCCCGGCGTGATGCTCCACCTGCGCCTGCTCGAGGCCGACTTCCCGGACTACCGGCAGGTCCTCCCCTCCGGCTTCAAGCGCAAGGTCATCTTCGAGCGCGACCAGCTCCAGGAGTCGCTCCGCCGCGTGTCCATCTTCGCGACGGACGGCGCGCACTCGGTGCGGTTCGCCTTCTCGGGGGACGGCCTGGTGCTCACCGCCCGCAAGCTCGACGCGGGGGACTCGCGGGAGGAGCTCGCCGCCGATCTCACCGGCGAGCCCATCACGATGGGCTTCAACGCCCGCTTCGTGCTCGACGTGCTCGGCGTCCTCCAGGGCCCGCGCGTCGTGGCCGAGCTCGGCGACACGCTGTCGCCCTGCCTCCTGCGCGACCCGGACGACGAGCGCTCGCTGTTCGTCATCATGCCGGTACGTTTGGACTGAGTTGGGTGGGGCGGGGCTCGGCCCCGCAACGCCCCCGCCGGGGGGCAGGGCCCCCCGGACCCCCCGGACCGCGTGTCGCCGACCCCCGAGACCCCCGTGAAGCTCCTCCGCATCGCCGTCGCCGGCTTCCGCAACCTGCCGCCCGTCACGCTCGACGTCGACGCGCCCCTGGTCGCGTTCGTGGGCGACAACGGCCAGGGCAAGACCAACTGGCTCGAGGCGGTGGGGGTGCTCGGGACGCTGCGGAGCTTCCGGACGGCCCGCGCCGCCGAGCTCGTGGGGTGGGGCGGCGTCCGCGCCTCGGTCGAGGGCGTGGTGCAGGCGGAGGGCATGGTGCGGTCGCTCTCCTGGTCGTTCGGAGAGGGCGCGCGGACCGTGCGGCGGGACGACCGCCCGATCGACGCGGTCACGTGGCTCTCGTCGTTCCGGGCGACCTACTTCGTGCCGGGCGACATCGCGCCGGTGCGCGGCGAGCCGGCGCTGCGGCGGGCGCTCCTGGACCGCGCGGTGCTCGCGATCCGGCCGAGCTACCTCGCGGTGGCGCGGGACTACAAGCGGGCGCTGGACCACAAGGCCGCGCTCCTGCGCACCGGGCGCGCGTCGGACGCCGAGCTCGATGTGTTCGACGCCCAGCTGGCGCCCCTCGGCGCCGCGGTCACCACCACCCGCGCCGAGGTCGTCTCCGCGATGGGCCAGGCCTTCGAGCGCGCCTACGGGTCGTTCGCCGGGTCGGAGGCCGCCCGGGTCGTCTACGAGCCCTGGCTGGGCGAGGGGGACGAGGGCACACTGGTGGCGCGCTACGCCGAGCGGCTCGCGAAGCAGCGGGCGGGCGAGCGTCAGGCCGGGCGGGTGCTCGGCGGCCCCCAGCGCGACGATCTCGGCTTCACCGTGGCCGATCGCTCCGCGCGCGCCTTTGCCTCCCAGGGGCAGGCCCGCTCCGTGGTCCTCGCGTGGAAGCTCGCCGAGCTCGAGGCCGCCCGCGCGGTGGGCGAGGCCCCGCTCTTCCTCCTGGACGACCTCGGCAGCGAGCTCGATCCCGGTCGCACGGCCCGGCTGGTGGGGCTGCTCGGCTCGCTCGGCGTCCAGATCTTCCTCACCACGACCGACGCGCGCTACGTCCCACGGGACACCATCGCAGGAGACGTGCGTGTGCTCCGGGTGGTCGCAGGGAGCGCGGCGCCCGCATCCCCGGCAGATGCCTCTTCCGGTGCCTCTTCCGGTGCCTGAGGGGGCCCACCGGGTTACCTCCTGACGGTTTCGACGAGGCGCAACGGATGGATCCCACGGGTCACCCCCCGACCAGCGATTACGAAGCATCGAGCATCCAGGTGCTCGAGGGCCTGGAGGCGGTGCGCATCCGCCCGTCGATGTACATCGGTGACGTAGGCTCGCGTGGCCTCCACCACCTCATCTACGAGGTGGTGGACAACTCGGTCGACGAGTCGCTCGCCGGCCACTGTGACCTGATCCAGGTCGTCATCCACGAGGATGGCTCCTGCTCGGTCGAGGACAACGGTCGCGGCATCCCGGTCGACATGCACGTCAAGGAGGGCCGGCCCGCGGCCGAGGTCGTCATGACCGTGCTCCATGCCGGCGGCAAGTTCGACCGGGACAGCTACAAGGTCTCCGGCGGCCTGCACGGCGTGGGCGTCTCCTGCGTGAACGCGCTGTCCGAGCAGCTCCAGCTCGACATCTGGCGCGGCGGCTTCCACTACACCCAACGCTACGCCAAGGGCGTGCCGCAGGTGCCCCTCGCCAAGGTCGGCCCGTCCGACAAGCGCGGCACGCGCGTGCAGTTCTGGCCCGACAGCGGCATCTTCACCGAGACGACCGATTTCCAGTACGAGATCCTGTCGAACCGGCTCCGCGAGCTCGCGTTCCTCAACCCCGGCCTCTACATCGAGCTGAAGGACCTTCGCGACGAGCGCGAGGACAAGTTCCACTTCGAGGGCGGCATCGTCAGCTTCGTCGAGTTCCTCAACGCCGCGAAGGACGTGGTGCACAAGCCGCCCGTCTATCTGAAGGGCGGGCGTGAGGGCCTCGAGGTCGAGATCGCGCTGCAGTGGAACACCTCCTACGCGGAGACCATCTTCAGCTTCGCGAACAACATCAACACGATCGAGGGTGGCACCCACGTCACCGGCCTCAAAGCCGCGCTCACCCGCACGGTCAACGCGTACGGCCAGGCGAACAACCTGTTCAAGGGCGGCAAGGTCGAGTCGATCGCGGGAGAGGACGTGCGCGAGGGCCTCGCGTGCGTGCTCTCGGTCAAGATCAGCGAGCCCCAGTTCGAGGGCCAGACCAAGACCAAGCTCGGCAACTCCGAGGTCAAGGGCCTCACCGAGGCGATCGTCAACGAGCAGCTCGGGATGTTCCTCGAGGAGAACCCGGCGGTCGCCAAGACCATCGTGTCCCGCTCGATCGACGCGTCGCGCGCCCGGGAAGCGGCCCGCAAGGCCCGCGATCTCGCCCGCCGCAAGACCGTTCTCGACGGCGGCGGCCTCCCCGGCAAGCTCGCCGACTGCCAGGAGCGCGATCCGTCCAAGTGCGAGATCTACCTGGTCGAGGGGGACTCCGCCGGTGGCTCCGCCAAGCAGGGCCGCGACCGCAAGTTCCAGGCGATCCTGCCGCTGAAGGGCAAGATCCTGAACGTGGAGAAGGCGCGGTTCGACCGCATGATCTCCAGTGAGCAGATCCAGATCATGGTGAGCGCGCTCGGCTGCGGCATCGGCGAGGAGTTCGATCCCGCCCGCCTCCGCTACCACCGCATCATCATCATGACGGACGCCGACGTGGACGGGGCCCACATCCGGACCTTGCTCCTCACGTTCTTCTACCGGCACATGGCGCACCTCGTGACCGGCGGGCACCTCTACATCGCCCAGCCCCCGCTCTACCGCGTCAAGCGCGGCAAGTTCGAGCAGTACCTCCGGGACGACGCCGCGAAGGACGCCTTCCTGTTCAAGCAGGGCGCGGCGCACCTCTCGCTGCACGGTGACAACGTCCTCGTCGAGGACGAGCTGCTCGCCGACTTCGCCGAGAAGGTGACCCGCTACGTCAACCGGCTGAACCGGCTCGAGCGGCGCTACCACAAGATCGTGCTCGACCAGTACCTCCACCTCGGGGGCACGCTGCCGCCCGATCGTGCCGGCTGCGAGGCCTTCGCCGGGGCGCTCAAGGAGCGCCTGACGCTCGTCGCCCCCAACCTCGACGTGCTCGAGGTCTCCGTCCAGCCGAACGTGTCCGAGGACGCCGAGGGCGGCCACGCGATCCTCGTCCGCACGCTCGAGGAGAGCCACGAGCAGTCCACGCTGCTCGGCACCGCGGCGAGCCTGGCCGAGCAGGAGCTCCTCCGTCGCCAGCGCGAAGAGCTCGCGGCGATCCTCCCGCTCCCGGCGCGGGTGGACAGCGGGGCGATGCGCAACACGTACCTGGACCTGCGGCAGGACATCCTCGACGGCGCGCAGAAGGGCTACGAGATCCAGCGCTACAAGGGCCTGGGCGAGATGAACCCGGAGCAGCTCTGGGATACGACGATGGACCCCACCGTGCGCACGCTCCAACACGTCAAGGTGGACGACGCGGTCGCCGCCGACACGGTGTTCACCATCCTCATGGGCGAACAGGTGGAGCCTCGCCGCGACTTCATCCAGCAGAACGCCCTCAACGTGCGCAACCTCGACATCTAGGAAGCCGGACCTCATGCTGAACGCCATGCCCGCGGGTGCCCGCGGGAGTCGCATCGCCGGAATGGGGCACTACGTGCCGGAGCGCGTCGTCACCAACGACGACATGAAGCAGTGGATGGACACGTCCGACGAGTGGATCCATCAGCGCACCGGCATCCGCGAGCGCCGCTGGGTCGAGGGCAACGTCGGCGCCGCCGAGCTCGGCGAGCACGCCTCCCGCATGGCGCTGGCCGAGGCGGGCCTCGAGGCCAAGGATCTCGACCTGATCCTGTTCGCCACGCTCTCGCCGGACATCAACTTCCCGGGATCGAGCTGCCTGCTCCAGGCGCGGCTCGGCGTGCCCGGCATCGCCACGCTCGACATCCGCAACCAGTGCACGGGCTTCCTCTACGGGCTCGCCACGGCGGACGCGTACATCCGCTCGGGCATGATGAAGAACGTGCTCGTGGTGGGCGGCGAGGTCCACAGCTCCGGGCTCGACCTGTCCACCCGCGGCCGCGACGTGACCGTGCTCTTCGGCGACGGCGCCGGGGCGGCCGTGGTCTCCGCGACGGACGGCGAGCGCCGCATCATCGACTCCGAGCTCCACGCGGACGGGCGCTACGCCGAGATCCTCATGCTCGAGGCCCCCGCCAGCCGGCACCAGCCCCGCCTGACCGAGGAGATGATCGCCCGCGGCGCCCACTTCCCGAAGATGGACGGCAAGGCGGTGTTCAAGCACGCCGTCGAGCGGATCCCCGAGGTGACCAAGAGCATCCTCGCGCGGAACAACCTCACGTTGAACGACATCGCGCTGCTGGTGCCCCACCAGGCGAACATGCGCATCAACGAGATGGTGGTCCGCCAGCTCGGGTTCCCGCCCGAGAAGGTGGTCCACAACATCCAGAAGTACGGCAACACCACGGCGGCCTCGATCCCCATCGCGCTGCACGAAGCCGCGGTCGAGGGCCGCATCCAGCCGGGAGAGCTCGCGCTGCTCGTGGCGTTCGGCGCGGGGCTCACCTGGGGCGCCACGCTGGTGCGCTGGTAGCATGCCCGTGACTGCCGCCGCTCCCGCCGATTCTGCCGTCCTGTTCCGCTCGCGCGTGCTCTTCGTGAGCGGCAAGGGCGGCACCGGCAAGACGTCGGTGGCCGCCGCGATCGGCCGGCTCGCGGCCACGCAGGGGCGCCGCACGCTCGTGCTCGAGCTCGACAACCAGCGCCCGTCGCTCACGAGCATCTTCGGGGTGCGCCCCAAGTACGCGCCGGTCGAGGTCGCCAAGAACCTCTCGATCGCCAACGTCGAGTGGGTCGACGCGCTGGGGGACTGGCTCGAGGCCATCGTCAACCTGCCGCGCGTCGTGCGCCTGATCATGCGCAACCACATCGTGAGCGTGTTCCTCGAGGCCACGCCCGGCGCGCGCGACCTGGTGGTGTTGTGGCGGGTGATGGCGATCGCGCGCAGCTACGACCTGGTCGTGGTCGACATGCCCGCCTCCGGCAACGCCGTGGCGATGCTGTCAGTGGCCCACACCGCGCGGCGCCTGTTCGAGCAGGGGCCGATCCGCCGGTGCGCGGACGATCTGGTGAACCTCTACGCCCAGCCCGACACGAAGATGGTGCTCGTGGCGCTCCCCGAGGAGATGGTGGTCAACGAGACCGTCGAGACCGCCCGCCGCATCGGCGCCGATCTCGCGCCCCTCCGCGTGCCCGTCGTCGTCCTGAACCGCGCCACGCCGCCGTCCCTCTCCCCCGCGGAGTCCGCGCTGCTCGCCGGGCTGCTCGCCGGCCCGAGCGACGGGCTCGCCCGCGAGGTCCTGGAGGCCGGCCGCTGGGAGGCGCGCCTCGAGTCCGCCACCGCCGAGTCCCTCGAGCGGCTCGGCACCGAGCTCGGCCTGCCGGTGCTCGTGCTGCCCGTGCTCGCGCGGGGAGAGGGCGCGCTCCGCGTGGTCGCCCAGCTGACCTCGGCGATGGCGCGCACCAGCTCCGTGCCGATCGATCTGCGCGGGGGTGCGTAATGGCCTTTGAGACCCTCGACCGGCTCGTGGAGCAGCAGCGCCTGATCGTGTGCGTGGGCTCGGGCGGCGTCGGCAAGACGACCAGCGCGGCGGCGATCGGCCTGCGCGCGGCGTTGCGGGGCCGGCGCGTGCTCGTCCTCACCATCGATCCCGCGCGGCGCCTCGCCAACTCGCTCGGCCTGACCGAGTTCGGCAACACCGAGGTCCGCATCGACCTGGGTGACCGCGCCACGGGCGAGCTCTGGGCGATGATGCTGGACGCGCCGAGCACCCTGGACGACGTGATCCGTCGCGTCGCCAAGGACGACGTGACGCGTGAGGCCATCTTCGCCAACAAGATCTACCGCCACATGGCGGGCAGCTTCTCCGGCAGCCAGGAGTACATGGCGACCGAGCGGCTGTACGACGTGTACGGCTCCGATCGCTACGATCTGATCGTGCTCGACACCCCGCCGGTGAAGAACGCGCTCGATTTCCTCGAATCTCCCGGCCGCCTCGTCCGCTTCCTCGATCGCCAGATCATGAAGTGGTTCCTGACGCCGTACGAGGAGGAGAAGGTCTTCGGGAAGCGCTTCCTGATGGGCACCTCGTCGGTGGTGTACCGCCTGCTCGGGCACATCTTCGGCCGGGAATTCCTCGACGAGCTGTCGGTCTTCTTCGCCCTGTTCAAGGACCTGTACGACGGCTTCCGCGAGCGGCACGAGGCCGTGGGCCGCCTCTTTGCCGCCACCACCACGTCGTTCCTCGTCGTGAGCGCACCGACCGAGCCCTCGGTCGACGTGGCCCGGTTCTTCCTCGACGAGCTGCGCACCCGCAAGCTCCCCATCGGCGGCGTCGTCGTGAACCAGGTCCACACCGCGAGCACCTCCGTGCCCGACGTCGACGTGCTGCTCGGCGCGGGCGCCCGCGCCCTCGACGCCGCCACCGCGGGACCGCTCCTGGCGCGGCTCGGGGCGGCCCACCGGCGCCTGCGGGACCTCTCCGTGCTCGAGGCCGCCCGGGTCGAGGAGCTCCGCCGCGCGTCGGCCGGCGCCGCGTGGGTCAAGGTCATTCCCCGCTTGCCGGACGAGGTGCACGATCTCGACGGGCTGCTCCGCCTCCACCTGAACCTCTTCGACGCCTGATCGCGAGAATCGGCGGCTATACTGTCCGCCCCGGAGTCCGCCATGTTCACGGCCGTCGTTACCGCCCTGCTGCTCTCGACCGCGCCCGCCGCGGCGCAGAGCATGGCGCTCGAGCCGCAGAATCGCGCGCACGTGGGCCTGAACTACGTCAGCGGGCCCAGCGGCCTCGGCGTGACCGCCGGGTTCGACTCCCGGTTGACCCGCATCATCGCGCTCGACATCGGCGGCTTCGCCTCCCCGATCCCCATCGGGGAGGACTACGAGTGGACCGGGAGCGCGGACGCCGAAACCCCCGCCTACCGCCAGCTCCGCCACGGGATCTACGCCGCGCCCGGCATCCGGATTCCGCACGCCCAGCCCAAGAGCTGGGCGTGGGACGTGTTCGCCCGCGCGGGCGGCGGCGTCATCTGGACGGCGAACCTCTCGCCCGACGCGCCGGCCGACACCGACAGCGACTACGCCATCCGCCCCGATCCGGCGGGCATGGTCGGGGCCGACGCGCTCGTCCGCTTCGGCCGGGTCGGGGTGCGCGCGTCCGGCAAGGTCTGGATGTTCGACGTGCTGCAGACTACGCCCACGGCGAATTTTTTCGTGGTTCGCCCCCAATGGGGCATCGAGGCGCTAGTTCAGTGGTAGCCATATCGCTGGACCGCGCTACATCGAATGTGGGGCATCCCAGAAAAAATCGTGGCCCGGTGCTTGACGCCTGACTCCGATTTTGTGATCCTCCGACCGTCCCAACTGTCCACAACCTAGAGAGCCACGGGCCGAATGTCCCGAAATGTCTATGTGGGGAACCTCCCCTACCGCATCACCGATGACGAGGTGCGGGACGTCTTCTCCCAGAACGGCCGTGAGGTCGTCTCCGTAAACTTGATCATCGATCGCGAAACCGGGCGCCCTCGTGGCTTCGGTTTCGTGGAGATGGGCAGCGAGAAGCTCGCGGAGGACGCGGTCACCGCGCTCGACGGGTTCATGCTCGATGGTCGCCCTCTCAAGGTGAACATTGCCCGCCCCCGTGAGGGTGGCGGCGGCGGTGGTGGTATGGGGATGGGCGGTCCGCCGCGTCGTCCCCGTCCGGATGGCGCAGCGCCCTCCGTGTACCGCACTGGCGGTCCCCCCCGTGAAGGTGGTGGTGGCTACGGTGGTGGTGGTGGCTACGGCGGCGGTGGGCCGGGTGGCGGCAGTGGCGGTGGCTACGGTGGCGGCGGCGGCGCACCCAGCGGTGGTGGCGGTGGCTACGGCGGCGGGCCTCCCCGTCCCTCGGGCGGCGGCTACGGCGGTGGTGGTGGCTACGGTGGCGGTGGCGGCGCACCCAGCGGTGGTGGCGGTGGCTACGGCGATCGTCCTCCCCGTCCCGCGGGTGGCGGCTACGGCGGCGGTGGTGGCACCGGCGGTGGCGGCTACGGCGGTGGTGGCACCGGTGGTCCGGGTGGTGGCGCCGGCGGCGCGCCGGCACGTCGCTGGGAAGGCGGCGGTGGCGGTGGTGCAGGCGGCGGTGGCGGCTACGGTGGTGGTGGCGGCGGCGGCGGTGGCTACGGTGGTGGTGGAGGGGCCGGTGGTCCTCCCCGCGGTCGCAGCTTCGGCGGTGGCGGTCGTCGGCAGACCGAGTCCGCGATCGACGAGGAGCGCAGCCGCAAGACCGCCGAGTGGGAGCGCCGCAAGGGCGCTCGCAAGAAGGGCGGCCACGAAGACGACGATGGCGGCGATGTCGGCGGCGGCGCGGACACCGGTGGCAGCGGCGAGGAGTGGTAGCCACGCGCGGGTTCCGCCCGCGCAGTCAGGCTTGCTGACCTCCTGGGTCGACCAGGAGGTCTGAAGGTTCGAAGGCTCGCCGCGAGGCGGGCCTTCTGCCGTTTTGAGGCGCGTGGGGTCAGCGCGCGCCCAGTGACCCCTTCCGCTCTACCTGGCGCCGGCCACGGCGGGCGGCTGGATCGTGCCGTCCTGCGCGATCGCCACGGTCGTGCTGGCGAAGTCCTGCTGCCCGAGCACCCGGATGAGGTCGGCGGCCGCGTTCTGCGGATCGGGCACCGGAACGCCCTCGCCGGCCTGGCGCGTCCCGAGGATGCGCCCGGCAGAGAGGCGGCCGTCCCGCGCGAGCTCGACCTCGAGGATCGCGCCGATCCCCTGGTTGCCGGACAGGTTGAAGCGGCCGTAGGTGGCGAAGTTGCCCAGGGAGTAGGCGATGAGCCGGCCCTTGTACAGCTCCATCGCGCGCAACACGTGGGGGCCGTGCCCGAGCACCAGGTCCGCGCCCGCGTCGACCACGGCATGGGTGAACATCCGCAGGTCGCCGCGGTCCTCGCCGTAGAACGTCTCGGGCCCCACGGGGACGTGGATCGCCTTGCTCCCCTCGGCGCCGCCGTGGAAGCTCACGATGACCACGTCGTTCTCTGCGGCCAGGCCCTGCACCAGCGCGACGGCGGTGTTCGTGTCGTTCAGGTTGTGGCCCGATGCGCTCGTGTGGAAGCCGATGAGCGCCACCTTGAGCCCGTTCGTCTCCCAGCGCGCGATCGTGCCGGGGCGGCCCGAGTAGCGGATGCCGGCGCCCTCGAGCGCGGCCTCGGTCTGGAGCCGGCACAGCTCGCCAAAGTCGATGGCGTGGTTGTTGGCGGTGCTCATCACGTCGAAGCCCGCCTCGTCGAACCAGCGCATGTACGCGGTCGGCGTGCGGAAGGCGTAGCAGCTGCCCGGCGCGGCGTCGGGCTTGCATTTGAGCGAGGGCGCGTCGAGATCGCAGAGGGGGCCCTCGAGGTTGCCGAAGGTCACGTCGGCGTCCGTGAGGAGGTCCTTCACGGCGCGGAAGGTGGCGGCGCCGCCCTCGGGGGGGAGCGCGCCCTCGGGGAAGGCGGTGCCGATCATCAGGTCGCCCACGGCGCGCAGGCGGAAGGACGCGCCCGGCGGCGCGGTCGACGCGTAGGTCTTCGCGGCGGCCGCGCGCGCCGTGGCCGCGAGGCGCCCCACCTCGAGCTGACCGCGCGCCGCGGGGAGCTGGCTGGCGACGGACTCGTAGGTGGGCGCCACCGCGGCGAGGGCCTCCCACTCGCGCACCACCGCGGTCCAGTCGTTCTTGATCCAGTGCGCCCATCCGAGTTGCCAGCGGCACTCCAGGGTCGCGGGCGCGGCGGCGAGGCACCGGGTGAACGCGGCGATGGCCTCGTCCGCGCGCTTGTCCCGGAGCGCGGCGAGCCCCTCGGCGAGGCCCGGCGGGAGCGGCGCGGTCATCGTCGCGGCGCCGGCCGGCGCGGCGGGATCGGTGGGCGCGGGCGCCGGCGCGACGGCGGGCGCGGCCGCCACCGGGGGCACGAGGGCGGGGCGAAGGACGGGGGTGAGCGCGCAGCCGAGCGCGAGGGCGAGGATCATCCGCATGAGGACACCAGGGCGGCGAAGAGCCGTCCGTCGAGAAGCTCGGGGTGCCACTGCACGCCGAGACAGAAGGGGTGGCCGGGCAACGCCACGGCCTCGATGACGCCGTCGGGCGCGCGCGCGAACACGTCGAGGGGCCCCGGCTCCGCCACCGCCTGGTGGTGGGTGGAGTTCACCGCGGTGCCGACCAGCGCGGCCCACGGGCCGGTGGCCTCGAGCAGGTGCCCCGGCGTGGCGGGGTCGGTGGGTTGTTCGTGCTCCAGCGCGCCCGGCACCAGGGTGCGGATGTCCTGCACGAGCGTGCCGCCCAGCGCGACGGCGAGGGCCTGCATGCCGCCGCAGATGCCGAGGAGCGGCACCCCACGCTCGGCGCAGGCGCGCGCCAGGGGCAGCTCCAGGGTGGTGCGGGCCTCCTCCACCCGATCGAGCCGGGCCACCACGTCCTGCCCGTAGTGGCGGGGATGAATGTCCATCGCGCCGCCGGTGATGATGACGCCGCGCGCCATCGCCAGGATCGCGTCGACCTCGTCGCCGCCGCCGGGCGGCAGGAGCACCGGGATCCCGCCCGCGGCCCGCACGCGGGCCACCAGCACCTCGTTGAGGAAGACCTGGGCGCGCGGGGGACGGACCCGCGATGGCGGCGCTGTCCCGACCGCCGGCGACAAGGCGGGCGCGGGGCCGGCGTCACGACGGTCGCAGGTGATGGCGATGAGGAGGGGGGGCACGGCGATCGCAGTAACGGGCGCACGAGCGTTACGGTACGAGGGGCACGCTCTCGGTGGGGCGGGCCCGGAGGCAATCTGCCCGGCATCGCCGTCGTCACCAACCCCCGTTCCCGCCAGAACCGCCGCGATCCCGGCATCGCGGGGCAGCTCGCCTACGTCCTCGGCGAGCGGGGGCAGCTCGCGCAGCCGACCAACCGCGAGGAGCTGGTCGACGCCGCGCGGCGCTTCCGTGACCTCGGGATCGACGTGCTCGCGATCAACGGCGGCGACGGTACCGCCCACGTCGTGCTCACCGCGATGGTGCTCGCCTACGGCGACGCCCCGCTACCCGCCATCGCGCTGCTCCGCGGCGGCACGATGAACACCGTGGCGAGCGGCATCGGGGTGAAGGGCTCGCCCGCCGCGCTCCTCGGCGCGCTCGTGACGCGCTACCACGCGGGCGAGCAGCTCGGTTGGGTGGAGCGCAACCTGCTCTGTGTCCCCGGGCCGGTGCCCCAATACGGTTTTCTGTTCGGAAACGGGCTCATCGCCAACTTCCTCGAGGCCTACTACGAGGGCAGCGATCCTTCGCCCCAGAAGGCGGCGTGGATCCTGGCACGAGCGGTCGCGTCCGCGATGGTGGGCGGCGCCCTCATCCGGCGGCTGATGCGCCCCATCGAGCTCGAGGTCGACATCGACGGCGCGGCGTGGGCGCCCGCAGCGTATCTGTGCGTCGCCGCGGGCACGGTCGACGACATCGGGCTCCGCTTCCGTCCGTTCTACCTCGCGCCCACCCACCCCGAGCGGGTCCACGCGGTGGGTTTTGCCTGCTCGCCGATGGCGCTCATCGGGGAGCTCGGCAACATCTGGCTGGCCCGCCCCACCAGCGCGCCGGGGATCCGGAGCGCGCTGGCGGGCCGGATGGTGCTCCGTGGCAATGCGCCGATCCCCTACATGATCGACGGAGACTTCCACACCGGCATGCAAACGCTCACCGTCGAGGTGGGCCCGCGGGTGCGGCTGTTGGTGCCCTGACGCGCTGGTGTGACGTGCGCCGGGGCTTGACGCCGCGTCCGCGGTGATTCTCCTGTATGCGTTCGCGCTGGCTGGCACGTTGGTGCTGCCCGCCGGCGCCCGATCCAAACGTCAGGCCATCCAAGTCAAGGGGTTTGCCATGTCTCCCATCCAGGAGCTCGAGCGCGCGCTTTTCGGCCTCGGTCCGCTCTCCCGGCGCAGCGTTCATTTCGTTCCCCGGTTCGTCGATGATTCGCGTGCGTACGATCCTCGTATCCCCGCCCCCGCTCCCGGCGGTGCGGTCCGTGTCAACGTGTGGGACGCGGGTCCCAACGTGGTCCTCGTGGCCGAGGTGCCCGGACTGACCGAAAAAGACGTGACCCTCTCGTTCGAGCACGACGTGCTCACCCTGTCCGGGGAGCGCACGCCCACCGTGCCCGAGGGGTACACCGCGCAGCGGCGCGAGCGGCCCACCCTGCGCTTCTCCCGCGCGATCCGGTTCAATGTGCCGGTCGACGTGGCGGGAATCACGGCCGTGGTCAAGAACGGGCTGCTCACGGTCACCCTGCCGAAGTCCGCCCGGGCCGCGGCGCGTGCCATCCCGGTCCAATCCGTCACCCACTGATCCTCTCTCTCCACTCCCGTTGACCAAACGGAGGTATCTGATGTCGACCCCGAACAGCGCCCACTCCCCGACCGAGAATCCCCAGGCGCAGCGCTCCCCGCCTGGGCGTCCCGTGCTCGTCCCGCGTGTGGACATCTACGAGTCCGATGGGGACGTGCTCGTCACCGCCGACCTCCCCGGCGTGCCCGAAGGCCAGGTGCGTCTGCACCTGGAGAGGGACCAACTCTTGTTGGAGGCCACCACCCAACTTCCCGCCGCCGTGGGAGAGCCGGTGGGCCAGGAATTCGGCAACGTGGACTACCGCAGGGTGTTCCTCGTCCCCAAGGACATCGATTCCGAGGGGATCACCGCCGAGCTCCAAGACGGCGTGCTCCGCGTGCGCCTCCCCAAGCTCCAGGCGGCCCGGCCGCGGCGGATCGAGGTGCTCGCCAGCTGACTTGGTAGCGAGTTGTCCCGTGACGCGTGAAACATGACACGTGTCACGGGCCAACGGCCTCGACCACCACGACCGCCGACTCCGTCCATCGCGCCGTCTGGGGGGTGAGGGCGCCGTTCCGTGGGTCCCAACCGCCAACCACGCGCCAGCGCCCGCTGGTCACGAGCGCGTCGGCGTGGGGGGTGCCGGGCCCGCGGTATTCGCGGTGGGAGGAGACCACCAGCCACGTGCCCGGGAGCGGGCGGGCGAGCGCGGCGGCGCAGGCGTGCTCACCGTCGGGCGGCGTCACGCGCGCATCCTCGTGCAGGTACAACCAGACGGGGTGCGGCGCACAGTCGACGATGCGCGTGGGCGTGGGCTGGGTGGCGAGCCAGCGTGCCACCTGGAGCGTGGCGCCCGCGTTGCCCCCGGGGTCCTCCGCGGCGTCGGCGCGCGCGGCCGGCGAAGGAAACGGCAGCGACGGAGACTCCCACGCGGTGTCGCTTCCCACCCAGAGCGCCTGGCCGAAGAGCAACCAGAACGCTGCCGACGCCACCGCCACGAGCGCGCGCGATCCCCGGTCCGCGCCCGCGACGAGCCGTAGGAGCCGCCCCCACCCGACGACGCCCACCAGCGCCACGACCGGCAGCAGATGCACGAAGTAGCGGATGTTGTACTTGAGTGACAACGGCCCCCACGCCGAAACGAGCGCGGCCGCGGGCACGAGCAGGAGCCACCGCCCGGCGCCCGCCTTCCCGGGGAGGAGGGCCCCGGCGAGGCCGACGAGCAACAGGAGCAGGCCGACGCGGGGCAGCGTGGAGAGGGTCTGCTCGAGCTCGTGCAGGTTGATGCGCAGCCGCTCGGAGAGCGGAGCGATGGAGGTGTTCGGGGCGGGCACCCACGTGGCGCCGCTGGCACCCGAGCGCAGACGCAACACGTCGCTGTCCGCCGGGGTCGTCACTGCGGAGAGGGCGGCCTCGAGTTCGCCGTCCCGCAGGAAGGTCGGCAGGCGCGGGTTCGTGGGGAGGGCGGGATCGGGCCGACGTACGGCGGCCCACGCCCACGGCCTGTCCCGGTGCAGCTCCTCGCGCTGGTTCGCCACCAGGGAGCCGAACGGGGTGTACGACACGGGCGGATCGAGCGCGCCGACCACGGCCGCGGTGGCGAGGGTGCCGACGAGGAGGCCGCCGACGAGCGGACGGAGAACGGTCCGATCCCCGAGCCACGCGAGCGGGAGGCCGACAGCAAGGGCGGGCCCGAGCGAGAGCAGCGCTTTCTCCTGCGTGGAGAGCGCGAGGCCGGTAAGGAGCCCCGCGAGGGCCCACCGCGGCAGGGTGGGCCGGGCCAACGCCCACGTGAGCGCCGCGAGCGCCGCGACGATGACGGAGAAGTACAGCGGGTAGTTGGTCGACTGGGGCGCAAACGCCCAGGGGACCGGGTGCAGCACGCAGAGGATGGCCACCAGCAGCGCCTCGCCGCGCCCGGTCAGCGTGCGGGCGAGCGCGTATCCGAGCGACGGAAACGCCGACACCGCCACGTGGGTGAGGAGCTGGGTGGCCGCCAACGGCGAGAGCGCCGTCGCCGCGACGAGCCGGGCGCCGAGCCAGGCGTGGAGGATGCGCTTGTCGGTGTTGTAGTGTTCCCACTGCTCGGTGGCGACGGCGATCAGCGTGCGGAGGTACGACGGGCCGTCCATGCCGAGGAGCACGCCGTCGGGGTTCACGCGCGCGATCCACGCGCCCAGGGCCACGTACATGCCGAGGCCGAGGGCGACGGCGATGGCGACATCGAGGGCCCGGTCGCGTGGCGACGGCGGCGTCGGGGCCGCCTCGGTGGGCTCCGGGGGAGCCCGCGTCGCGCGCACCGCGCTCCACACCCCCGCCGCTCCCGCGACCCCGACGAGCGCGACGAGCGGCGGCCACAAGCCGAGCGGCTCCAGCCCGCGCCGGATCTCACCCGGCCCGAAGTTCGTCAGGACGTGGATCGCCCACGCCCCGAGGGCCACGCCCGTGCCGCCGCGCAGGAGCGGGGGCAGCCATCGGGAGAGCGCCGCGGATTTGGAGGAGCCGGCCAGCCTACCGCCGCTTCGCCGTGTAGCTGGTCGCCTTCTTCTGGTCGGGATGCCGGATGGCGCCGGTCAGGCCGGCGGCGTCGAGCGCGCCGTCGACCCACCAGCCGGGGCTCACGTCCTCCGAGAGGGTGAAGCGCCCGGTCGCGCCGTTCAGCGTGCCGCCGAGGCTGAACGTGCGGTAGCTCGTGCCGACGAGCACCTCGAGCTGCCCGCTGAGGCGGTCGCCGCCGCGCGGCTCGAGCGCAAGGGTGAAGGGACGGCCGGACCACGTGCCCTGCCAGGTGCCGGAGACGCGGCCGACCGCCGCCGCCGTGCGGGCCTCGGCCTCGGCCTTCGCGGCGGCGGCGGCGGCGACCGCGGGATCGACGGCGTCGGCCACGTCCGCGGCGTCGGCGACGACGGGCGTGGGGACGGGGTCCGCGGCGACGGGGTCGGGGGTGGTCGAGTCGGGGACGACCTCGGCGCCCGCGCCGGCCGGGAGGGTGGTGGCGAGGGGGGGCGGGACGGCGAGGGACCCGGATGCGCCGATCGAGGGCTGCGCCGGCGTCGGTACCGCGGTCGGGAGGGCGGTCGGGAGGGCGCTCGGGACCGTGGTCGGCACGATCGGAGCCGACGCGGTGCCAGGCGTCAGCGCCGCCCCATCCGCCGCTGGAGGAGCTCCCGTCGCGGCCGCCGGGGGCCCCGCGGGGATCGGAGCGTCGGTCGGCTCTCCGCGCCCGAACCAGAGCCCCGCGCCGAGCAGGGCGACGGCGGCGAGGCCCACGATCCCGAGGACGCGCCCCCGCGAGGAGGCCGGCGCCGGGGGCATCGTGGGCGGGAGCGTGCCCGACACGGTCGTGGGGGCGCGGTCCATCGCGTCCACGCTCTCCACGCTGGGCGCGAGGGTGGCACCGGCCCGCGCCGCCGGGGCGTCGTCGAGCAGGTACTTGCCGAAGGACGCCGGCGCCATCGTCGGGTTGGCGAGGCCGCCCACCGCGGCGGAACCGAGGCCGGCGGCCCGCAGGGGCATGACCGACGGGAGCGAGATGGCGAGGGGCGCGGCGGCGCGGCGGCCCTCCACGACCTCGGCCAGATCGGGCCGATCGCCGAACAGGGCGCGCGCCAGCTCGCGGGCGTCGGCGTAGCGGCGGAGGCGGTCCACCTCCAGGCAGCGCTCGACCGTGGCGGCCAGCGTGGTGGGCAGCGTGGGTTCGAGCGTGCCGATGGGAACGTGGGTGCCGAGCAGGGTCGCGGCGAGCGTCGCGGCGATCTCGTCCCGGGTGAACGGCGCGACGCCCGTCAGCATCTCGTAGAGCACCACGCCGAGGGCGAACACGTCGGCACGCGCGTCCGCGCCCGAGGCGTCCCCGGCCTGCTCGGGCGCCATGTACCCGGGGGTGCCCATCACGAGCCCCTGGATCGTGTCGCCCGCGCCCGCGGCGGTGTCGCCGATGAGCACCTTGGCGAGGCCGAAGTCGGTCACCTTGGCGAGCACGCCGGTGGGGCCGGGCGCGAGGAGGATGTTCCCCGGCTTCAGGTCGCGGTGCAGCACGCCGGCCGCGTGCGCCGCCGCCACGCCGGCGAGCACCTGGGAGAACAGGGCGAGCGCCTCGTCCACGCGGAGCGCGCCCTTCTCCGCGAGCAGCTGCTGGAGCGTGACGCCCTCGACGTACTCGAGCACGAGCGCCGAGTGGCCGCGCACCTCGATGACGTCGGTCACCGCGACCACGTTGGGGTGGCGGAGCTGGGCCTGGATGCTGCCCTCGCGGAGCAGGCGCCGCGCCACGGCGGGCCCGCCCGCGGTCACCACCTTCAGCGCGTGGAACGAGCCGAGCACGCGGTGGCGCACCTTGTAGACCTGCGCGAGCCCGCCGACGCCGAGCAGCTCGACGACCTCGAAGCGGTCCACCACGTCCCCGGCATGCAGCACTAGCGCTCCCTGGCGCCGCGGGTCGCGAGCTGGCCCGACAACCCGGCGGTCACGATCACCTGGTCGGCGGGGTTGTTCTTCGCAAAAGCGGTGCCGAACACGGCCAGCGCCAACGACGTGCGCTTCGACGACCGCACGATCAGCTTGCCGCCCGCGCGCACGTTGAGCACGTTGAGCGCGGCGAAGCGGTCCGGATCGGCGGCGTCGAGCTGCTCGAAGTCGACCCCCTCGGGGCGCCAGAGCATCGTGATCGCGGGGCCGATCGCCCACGCGGGCCGCGCGCCGCCGAGCCACTCCAGGTCGGCGTGCATCTCGGAGCCGGGCACGGGCGCGCCGCTCGCGTCGGTGTTGGGGAAGCGATACACGCCGCCCACCTCGAGGTAGCTGCTCCAGTACCCCTCGCCGAGCGCGCCGCTGCGGCCGACCGACGCGAACCCGCCGAGATCGGTGGTGCCCTCGCCCAGGTTGGTGATGCGCGCGCGCGTGTCGGAGGTGTGCTGCCCGATGCGAAGGTCGCCGCCGATCGCGACGGAGACCGGGGCGCCGATCAGCTCGTCGATCACGAGGCCCTTCACGCGGACGCCGATGACGCCGAGCCCGTCGGTCGTGTCGCAGCCGCGCTGGCCGACGGTGGTGCACAACGCGCCGTCGGTGCGGTTGGCCGTCACGTAGAGGTAGGGCACCTGCAGCTGGACATCGATGCGGTCGCGCACGCCATAGCCTACGATCAGCTGGGCGCCGGCCTTCTCGATGCCCTCGTCGACATCCACCACGGCCTCGGGGTCCCAGCTGCCGCCGGACACCGCGAGCTTGCCGATGCGCTGGTACTCGGCGCCGGCGTAGACGGAGAGGTCACCCTCCGGGAGGGTCCACGGGCCCGTTCCGGCGGTTGCGTCGAGGGAGGTGAGGACGAGGGCGATCAGCATGCGAAACCCGGCTGGCGGAGTGTACGCCGGACACCGGACGAATGGATCAAAAGGCCTCTCCCCAGGCCGCCACGACGCCCCATCCCTCGGGGCCGAACCCGATGTCGAGGCGCGTGACGTTGTACCGATCCGGCGGGAGCACGATCCGCAGGCCGCCGCCCGCGGTCACGTGCCAGCCCGCGACGTTGGCGCCATCCACGAAGAGGGCGCCGTGCAGCGGGCCCCAGAGGGGGTGGCGGTACTCGATCTGCCCGGCCAGCACGGTGTCCCCGCGGAAGCGGCCGGCGGGCAGGCCGCGCAACAGGTCGGCGCCGCCCGCGGTGGGCAGGCGGTAGAACGGCGCGTCGGTCGGCACGTGGGTGGCCGCGAGGCGGAGCGCGAGGGTGCCCCCGGCGAGCTTCGGCGCGGCGCGTCCGTCCGCCGAGACCACGAGGTAGGTGTAGCCGCCGAGGTCGAGCTCGCTCGCGAGGCGGAGGCGCGCGGTCGTGTCGCCCAGCGTGACCGACGCGGTGGGGCCCGCGAGGAGCGTGGTGCCGTCGTACACCTCCACGCGCCCGAACGCCCCCACGCTCACGCCGAGCAGGCCCCACTGGGGCGCGATTGCCGCGGAGAGCCGCGCCGTGCCGAGCGCGTAGGGCGCGGCGGCGCCGTCGATCCAGCGGTCCGCGACCGCGCGGGAGGCGCCGGCGCCGAACAGCAGGTTCGGCCGCGTCGCGGTGGTGAGCGCGCCGCCCACCGAGAACCCGCCGCGGGTGTCGGCCCCGCCGAGGAGCTCGAGCCGGTGCCGCTTCCAGGCGAGATCGGGGTGCGCGAAGCGGAGCGTGACGCCCACTCCGGCGCCGGGCGCGCCGCCCACACCCACGCCGAGCACCCACGTGCCGGGCGCGGGCGGGGTGCGTTGCCCGGTGGCGCGAAGGCCGCGCCCCATCCCGTCGAGCGCGGCCTCGGGCAGCGCGTCGAGCGCCGTGTGATCGCCCGTGGCGACGGCGATGCGCGCGGCCGCGGGCCCGGCGAGGGGCGATCCGACGAGCAGCTCGGGCACCCGCGTCGGATCGGCGCCGGTGAAGGGAGGCATGAAGAGCTCCCAGTCCGCCGCCGCGATGCCGCACCACGCCTCGCTCGAAGGACATGCCGCGAGCGCCCGGTTGAGCTTCGCCTCGTGCACGAACGGCGCGACGCTCCCGCCGAGCTGGAGGAGCCGGATGCGCGCCATGGCCTCGGCCGCCGCGGCGATCGCGGGGTCGGGCGCACCGGGCGCCGCGTCGAGCGCCACGCGCCATGCGTCCCACGCGACGCCCCGATCGCCGCGCCACCACGCCTCGTCGCCCCGGGAGAGGGCGGCGAGGGCCGCGTCGGGAGCGCTGAGGGAGTCGGTGGGAGCGCTGACGGGGTCGGGCGGCGCGTCGGCGGCGGCCGGGCCGGCGAGGAAGAGCCCCACGACCGCGACGAACCCGCGGACCACGCGCCGGACCGACTTGTCGATCACCGGGGCCGGTTGTCGATCGAGTTGTCGATCACGCGGGGTGCGGAGGGGGGAGTTGTCGATCACGGGTGCCGGTTGTCGATCGAGTTGTGCCCCGCCGGGCGGATCCGAGGGGTCGAATTGTCGCTCGGCGTGACGCGCGGTTGCGAGTTGTCGATCACAAAGATCGATTGTCGATCGAGTTGTCGATCGTTCGGGGGACGCGGGGCGAGTTGTCGATCACGGGTGCCGGTTGTCGATCGAGTTGTCGATCGTTCTAGGTGCCCGGGACAATGTTGTCGATCACGGGAGGGGGTTGTCGATCGAGTTGTCGATCACGCGGCCCGGCGATTTCTTCGATCGGGCGCGTAGCCGTACGACCGCGGCGGGGGCATGTTGGCACATGGCTCTCCCCGCGCGAGGACGAATGACCGAGGAGGAGTACCTCGAATACGACCGGACCCACGACGGGAAGCGGGAGTTCGTGAACGGGGAGCTCATCGACATGGCGGGGGCGAGCGAGGCGCACGGACTCGTCGTCGGAAACCTCTTCTTCGCGATCAAGACGCGTCTGCGTGGGGGAGCTTGCCGGGCGTTCGTGGCCGACATGCGCGTCCGTATCGACGAAACCGGCCTCTACGCCTACCCGGACATCGTGGTGGTGTGCGGCAAGGCCGAGTTCGCCCCGACCCGCCCCGAGTCGCTCCTCAACCCCTCGATGGTCGTGGAGGTGCTCTCGCCGACCACGGCCGGCTACGACCGTGGCGCCAAGCTGGAGCACTACCGCCGCCGCCCGAGCATCCGGGCGATCCTCCTGGTGGACTCCGTCGAGCGCCGGATGACCCGCTACATCCGCAACGCCGACGACACGTGGACGCTCGCCGACCACCTCGACGGCACCGTACCCATCGGCCCTCTGGAGCTGGAGCTCTCGATGGACGAGATCTTTGAGGGCACCGAAGAGGCGATGGCACGAGCGGCGGCGGACGCCGACGCTCCGGCGATGCGGGCGCCTTTGCGCCCGTAAAGCCGGCCAACTCCGGCCTCCTTCGGCGTCCTCCGGCCTACTTCTCCTCCTCCGTCCCCTGCGTGTACCCGAGCGCCTCGAGCTGCGCGCGGGTCTCGTCCGCGACGGTGATCTGGGCGGCGGTGCGCGGGCCCTCGTAGCGGAGCGGGCCGGTCGCGGGGGCGCCGAGGACGCCGCGGAGGGGGGGCGCGGGGTCGAGGTAGACGTTGGCGTCGGGCGGGTACACGCCGAAGCGGGCGGGGCCGGGGAGCGCCTGGCCCACGCGCGTGCCGCCGCTGTAGAGCTGGCCGAGCGTGCGGACCGTGCCCGCGTCGAGCACCCAGCGCTCGCCGAGAAGTGGCCACAGCTGGGCTTCGAGCGCGTCGGCCTTTCCGGTGTCGGTGCGGCCGTTCGCTTCGAGCGGATCGGCCTTGGTGTCGAACACGGTGCGCTGCCCGTTGGTCAGATCGAGGTCGAGGCGGCGGTCGCCCGTGGCGATGGACAGGCGGGACGAGTCGAACCGGCTGGTCTCGGCGAGGAAGGTGCGCGCGGGGACGGGGCCGCGCAGATCGACGCCGGGGCCGTGGGGCCAGGGGAGGCCCGCCATGGCCGCGATCGTGGCGGCCAGATCGATGGTGCCGGCCCGTTCGGTGCGCACGGCGGCCTCGATCCCCGGCCCGTTGAGGAGGAGCGGGATCTCGAGCGCCTCGCGGTACAAGGTGTGGGCGTGGCCCCAGCTCCCGCGCTCGCCGAACTCCTCGCCGTGGTCGGCGGTGATGATCCAGTTGGCAGGCCGATCGGAGTCGTCCCACGCCTCCTTGAGGCGGCCGATCGCGTCGTCCACGTAGGCGATGCTCTCGTCGTACTGCGCGATCTGGTGCGCCATCCGCTTCTCGCCGAGCGGGCGCCGCTTGAAGTAGTGGTACGAGCGGTACTGGAGCTCCGCGAAGGTGCCGACGCGGTCGAACTTCTCGTCCCAGGGGGGCGGCGGGAGGTAGGGGTAGTGCACGTCGTAGATGTGGATGAACAGGAAGAGCGGCTTTCCCCCACCCTTCTCCTTGGCGAGCAGCAGCGCGTCGTTCACCAGGGTCTCGACGCGGACCGGGTGCAGGAGGTTGTCGCGCTCGGCGATGCCGTAGTCCTGGTACGTGTCGAAGCCGCGCGCGAACCCGTAGGCGGCGGACACGTAGATGGTCGAGACGAAGGCGGCGGTGGTGTAGCCGGCCGTCGCGAGCGCCTCCTGCACGAGGGGCACGTCGGGGGCGAGGGCGATGTCGTCCTCGACGACGTGGTGCTCGGTCGGCCAGAGCCCCGTCAGCATGGTCATGTGGGAGGGGAGGGTCCACGGGGAGGCGGCGCGCGCGCCCTCGAAGCGGAGGCCCTTCTTGGCGAGGCGGTCGAGGTTGGGGCTGGTCCGGCGGGTGTAGCCGTAGGCGGAGAGGTGGTCGGCGCGGAGCGAGTCGATGCTGACGAGCACGATGTCGGGGCGCGTCGGATCCCCCGCGGGCAGGGGACCCGGGCAGCCGAGGAGCAGGACCGCGGCGAGCACGAACAGGGCGCGCGGGATCACCAGGAACCCCACGCCGGCCAGCTCGCCGGCAGGAACCGCAGCATGAGGACGAGCAGGATTCCGGTCACGACGACGGTGGCGCCCAGGCGCGCGGGGCTGGCCCGCAACGCCGCCCACGCGCCCCGCGGGTTGGCCAGGAGCGCGCCCGCGAACACCATCCACAGCGGCTCCAGCGGCACGCGGTAACGCGTCAGACCCGCCAGGAGCGTGATGGCGCCGACGTGGTAGAGCACGACCAGCCCCGCGGTGACGCTGTACCAGCCCTTGCCGCGGGCCCCGATGCCGAGCGTGCCGCCCACCAGCGTCACGAAGGAGAAGGCGACGACGAGGCCGATGAGCGCCTCGTCCACGGCGTCCGGCAGGCCCCGCCACCGGCCCCAGCGCAGGTGGCGCGTGAGGAAGCTGTGAGGCGCCACGAGCTGGGCGGCGCGCTCGGGCATGCGCGCCACGAACTCCGTCGGGTTCGCGAGGATCCACGCCTTGCCCTGGGCGACCTCGCACGCGTCCTGCGCGATGGGGTCCTTCGCGTGCGGGCAGTGCTTGCGGCCCTGGCTGGTCACCTTGTCGTAGGCGCGCTTGGAGAGCGTGCCGTTCCCCCAGTCGAACGTCATCGGGGGGAAGTCGTTGTTGCCGAGCCACATCATCTGGCCGAGCGTGCGGTCGGACACGACGAGACCGTCGAACTTGTGGGTGGCGTAGGCGCTGTAGGGCGCCACGGTGAGCGCCGCCGCGAGCATGCACCCGACGGCCCCGGCCCACGCCCGCCGTTCGCGCCAGCGGCCCCACAACAGCGCGATGGCGAAGATCGGCAGCATGTAGGTGGCGACGCCGCGGAAGAGCACGCACAGGCCCGCGAGCACCCCCGGGGCCCAGCCGCGGTCCGCGCCGCCGCCGCGGGCCCAGCGCAGGGCGAGCAGCGCGGCGAGCAGGAGCCCGGAGTAGAGGATCTCGCTCCACACGCTCCCCGTGTAGAACACGAGGGTGGGGGAGAGCGTGTAGGTCCACGCGGCGATGCGGGCGGCGGCTTTTCCGTACTCACCGTCGGTGAGCTCGTAGAGCATGCCGATGCTCGCGAGCGCGACGGCGAGCTGCGACACCTGGACCGCGCCGGGAAAGCCGAAGACCAGCCCGTGCAGGGCCATGAGCGTGGGGTAGGCGGGCGCCCACAACCAGCCGTTGGTGCCGATCATGCCCTCCCCGTCCATGATCGAGCGCGCGATCTCCTCGTAGGTGCACTCGTCGCGCACGCACGGCTTGTCGATCCAGACCAGCATCGGGACCACGCGCAGGAGGAACCCCACCACGATGGCCCACACCAGCACGTGGTCCTGCCGGAGCAGGCGCAGGCGTGCGATCACCGCGCCTCCGAGGGCGGGCTCGACAATTCGGGACGAAGCGCGCGGACCTCGGGCGCATCGGGATGATCGCGGAGGCGGGCCACCACTGCCGGCATGCCGAGGCCCCTAACGCGTGCCGCTCCGTGGATCCGTGCCTAGTCCTGGCACACGATGCTCGCGTACCTTCTCTCGTTGTACTTCTTCGTCGGCGCCGCCCTGGCGGGGCCCACCTGGCAGGCCGCGCCCACGCCGATCGTGGAGCGCCCCGCCGTCACCGCGCCCGCGGGCGGATGGTGGACCGAGGACGGGCAATATGCCCGGGTCCACGGGGGTGGCGCCGACGTCGTCACCACCCGGCGCCTCGCCGATCACGCGGCGACCGCCGTCCCCCGGATCGCCCACCGGCTCGGCGTGCCCGCCGGCGGCACGATCGACATCTACCTCGCGCCCACCCAGGCCGACTTCGAGCGGATCCAGCCCAACGCCCCGCCCGACTGGGCCGACGGCACCGCGTGGCCCCGGTGGGGGATGATCTTCCTGCGCGCCCCTTCGGCCCGGCCCGGCACCGCCGAGCGGCTCGAGCAGGTGCTGGATCACGAGGTCGTGCACGTGCTGGTCGGCCGCGCCTTCGCGCCGCGCACGCCGCCGCGCTGGCTCCAGGAGGGCCTCGCCCAGTTCTACAGCGGCGAGCTCGGCCCCAAGGTCAGCGAGGACCTCACGAGCGTGCTGTTCGGCCGCGACGAGCTGTTCTCCCTGACCCAGCTCTCCTCCGGCTTCCACGGCAACGCGGTCCAGGCCCACCACGCCTACGCCGCGGCGGCCGACTTCATCGGGTACCTCGGCACCGAGTACGGCGAGGACGCGGTCAAGGGCCTCATCAACGAGATGGCCGGGGGCGCCGGCTTCGCCGACGCGCTCGCCACGGTCACCGGGAGCGACATCGCGACGGTCGAGGCGGGTTGGCGCGGCCGGTGGAGCGATCCGGCGCTGCTCGTCAAGGCCGTCGCCACGACCGACCTGTTGTGGGCTTCGGGCGGCATCCTTCTGGCCCTCGGCGCGTGGCGGGCGCGCCGCCGCACCCAGAAGAAGCTGGCGCGCTGGGAGGAGGAGGAGGAGTGGCTCCGGAAGATGCAGGCGCGTTTGCAGGAGGCGCCCGAGGACCGTCGCTGGTCCGTGAACTGAGCGTGTCCGGGCGTTAGGCGGGAGGCTCCGCTGGAGCCCTCCCGTGCACCTCTCCGAACGCGCCCTCGTCATCCAGGAATCGGCCATCCGAAAGCTCGACGCCGCGGTCGCGCGGGCGGTCGGCGTGCACTTCCACCGGCTCAACATCGGCCAGCCCGACGTGCCGACGCCGCGCCCGGTGATGGACGCGCTCGCCAAGGAGGACGGGCCGGTGCTCGCCTACGGCCCCGCGTCGGGCCTCCCCGAGTGCCGCGCCGCCGCCGCCGCCTTCCACGCCAAGGCGAGCCCCGGCATCGGCCCCGAGCATGTCGTCGTGACGCAGGGCGGCTCCGAGGCGCTGCTGTTCGCGATGACGGCGCTGTGTGACCCGGGCGACGAGATCCTCGTGCCCGAGCCGTACTACACCAACTACAACGGGTTCGCGACGGTCGCCGCGGCCAAGGTCGTGCCGCTCCGCACCCGCCTCGAGGACGGCTTCGCCATCCCCCCGGACGACGTGCTCGACGCCGCCCTGACCCCGCGCACGCGCATGTTCCTCTTCGCCAACCCGGGCAACCCCACGGGCGCCGTGTACGGCGGCGACGAGCTTCGGCGCGTCGCGCGCTGGGCCAAGCGCAACAACATCTGGCTCGTGGCGGACGAGGTGTACCGGGCCATCTGGTTCAAGGAGGCGCCGCTCTCCGCGCTCCAGCTCGCCGGGCACGAGGATCACGTGATCCTCATCGACTCGACCTCGAAGACCTTCTCCGCGTGTGGCCTCCGCGTCGGGTTCCTCGTCTCGCGCAACCTCGCGCTGATGGAGCGCATCGAGCGCCTGGGCCAGGCCCGCCTCGGCCCGCAGCCCCGCGGTCAGCGCGCCGCCATCGCCGCGTTGACGCTGCCCGAGAGCTACTACGAGGAGGTCCGCGCCGCCTACCGCAACCGGGTGGACGCGATGATGGACAGCCTCGCGCAGATCCCCGGCGTCACGTTCCACCGCCCCGAAGGCGCGTTCTACACGATGGCGCGCCTCCCGGTGGACGACACCGAGCGTTTTGCCCGCTTCCTCGTCGAGGAATTCCGGGACCGCTCGAGCGGCCAGGAGGAGAGCGTGGTCGTGGCGCCCGGGCCCGGCTTCTACGCCAACCCGCGCGACGGCCGCGACGAGATCCGCCTCGCCGCCGTGCGCGAGGAGAAGGTGCTCCGCCGCGCGATCGAGGTGCTCGGGCGCGGGCTCGAGACCTACCGCGGGATGACAGCGGGGTAGGCCCGCGACGACCGCAAAAACAGGCGGGCCCCCGTCCGGCGTGTCCGGAGGGGGGCCCGTCGCTTCGAGGCGCGACCGCTAGTAGTAGCAGGTGCTCCCGTCCCAGTAGCCGACGAGGTTCGCGTCGTAGATGTCGAGGTCGTACGACATGCCGGTCGCGACGACGTAGGCGTCGGTGAAGCCGCAGTCGCCGTACTCGTCGACGAATGCGGTCTGCCAGTACACGCCGGACTCGATGTAGTAGGTCTCCGAGTCGCCGTAGCCGAGGTCGTTCCCCTCGAGCATCTCGTAGTAGTAGCCGCTCGAGACGTCGTACTGCACGACGTAGATGATGTCGTAGGACGCCCAGCTGGTCACCGAGAGGGACGCGTAGTCCACGTCGGTGTCGGTGTCCGCGTCGGTATCCGCGTCCGTGTCGGCGTCGGTGTCCGCGTCGGAGTCGGCGTCGGAGTCGGCATCGGAGTCCGCGTCCGAGTCGGCATCGGAGTCCGCGTCGGAGTCGGCATCGGAGTCCGCGTCCGAGTCGGCATCGGAGTCCGCGTCCGAGTCCGCGTCGGTGTCGGCGTCGGCTTCTTCTTCGTCGCCGTCCTTCTCGGGAATGAAGAGGGAACAGCCGCCGAGGAGCAGCAGGGAGGTGAGCGAGAGGATGCGCATGGGGTCTCCAGCGAGGGGGGGGCGGGTGCGGGCGGGCGTATAGCACAGGTTCAGCCGTAGTCGCGACTTTCCGTGTGCTACCAGAGCGCGTACACCACGACCCGCTCGTCCTCCGCGATGGGCGCGAACGCGCGCCGGATGCCGGTCCACGCGGTCACGAAGCTCTCGTCCATGAGCATGTTCTTGTGGAGCACGACGTACCGGACGCCCGCTGTGCGCGCGACCTCCACGAAGGCGGGCTTGTCGATCTCGCCCGACCGGAGCCGGCGCCCCGCCGCCACGACCTGGAGGCCCACGCGGTTGATGCCGCTGTTGAGCGAGCCGGCGACGGGCTTCTCGTGGAGGGTCTGCTCGAACAGGAAGTTGCGGCCGGCGAGCACCGGCAGGTTCACGACGAAACCCTCCGGCTGGTCGGCCAGGACCTGCACGGCGCCGGGCTCCTGGAGGGGGGTGATGGCCGGCAGATCGCGCGCCGGGGACACGAGCAGCACCTCGGCGAGCACGAGCAGGGCCCACGCCGGGCGCGCGCGGTCGGCGAGGACGGCGAGGAGCAGCGCGGACACCGTCGCGAGGCGGTACAGCAGGGAGAGGGAGGCGAAGCCGGGGAGGCCCTCCACGAGCGCGTAGGGCAGCGGCAGGGCGCGGCCGGCGACGTTGAGCGGGAACCCGTCGATGACGACGACGGGACCGAGCGCGAGCACGAGGCCGCCGGCGAAGGCGACCCACAACGCGCGCCGCCGGCCGTGGCGGGCCGCGAGGAGCAAGAGGGCCACGCCGAGGTAGGCGGTGTGGACACGATCGGAGGGGTTGCCCTCGATGGCGGCGAAGTCGGGCGAGCGGAAGTCGCCGGGGAGGACGAACACGCGCGGGTCGGCCCCGCCGAGCGTCCGCCGGATCCGCGCGAGGTCTTCGGGGTTCTTGATGTCGACCAGGCCGTCGGGCGCCTCGGCCACCGACCGCACCGCGCCCGCGAGGGGGAGGGTGAGGGCGAGGCCGAGCGCGAGCGCCGGGAGCAGGCGCAGGAGCACGGCGCGCCGCGGCACCCCCTCCCAGCCGAAGAGCAGGATGGCGACGGCGACGAGGAACGCGCCCACGCCGGCGTACCAGCCGGAGAACGCGACGAGGAACAACGCGAGGCCGGCGAGCACGCTGCGCCCGGCCCCGGCGAGGCCGCCACCGCGCTCGACGGCGTTCACCATCGCCAGGACGGCGAGCGGCAGGAGGCCGGCGCTGATCGTCTCGCTCGAGCCGTTGTGTACGTGGGAGAGCACGAGCGGGGCGCACTGGAACCCGATCCCCGCGACCCAGCCGCCGCCGCCGAGCCGCCGCCCAAGCCAGTGCGCGGCCACACCCGCGAGCCAGAGGTGCCCGATCACGAGGATGGCGTAGGCGGTGACCTCGCCGAAGGCGGCGACGAGCGGGAAGCCGAGCAGGGCGTTGAGCGGATCCGCGATGACGATGCGGCCGCCGCCGGGCGGATCGAGCAGGGTGGTGAACACCGGCAGCTCGCCGCGCGCCAGCCCCTGGTGGGCGAACCACAGGTTCCACAACGAGTTGAACGCGTCGGTGCGCACGCCGCCGGCGACGAGGCGCGACGGATCGGCGGCGAGGGGCCACGTCAGGGCGATGGCGCTGCCCAGGTAGGCGACCGCCGCTATGAAGGGCGAGGCAGCCACACGGAGCAGCGGGTGGCGGGGGTCCAGGGGGGCCGCTGGCCCCCCTGGCGGGGCGTTGCGGGGCAGAGCCCCGCCCCAGGAAGCGTCCGGAGAGCTCACTTCTCCCGAGGCGGCATCGGCAGCGCGCGGGGCTCGCCACCCCCGCTCCCGGCGACCTCGAGCTCCGTGATCAGCACGGAGGGCACGTCCCAGGTGACGGTGAGGCCGCCGGTGGGGCCGATCTGGTAGCGGCCGGGGCCGGGCGGGCCGTCGAGCATGTCGACCGGGCCGGTGTTGGCGCCGGCGAGCGCGATGTCGCGGAGCACGCGGCGATCGACGCCGGAGAAGTGCACCGAGCGGACGGGCACGGTGCGGCCGTCGTTGTAGAGGCGGTAGGCCTCGTAGGGCGGCGTGAGGCCGGACATGGCGCCCTCGCCGGAGATGCCGACCTCGAGGCTCTCCACCAGCGCCGGCGGGGTGAGCGCGCGGATGACGAGCAGGTAGTCGCGGCCGGTCTGCGCGGCGAGGCGGAGGCCGGTGCGCCGCAGGCGGGCGTCGGGCACGCTCCGACGCGGCGTGATCGTGACGACCGCGGGCACGGCGCTGCGCCGCTCCGCGCCGAGCGATCGGCCGTGGCCGGTGCTGCCCGCGATGTCCTTGCGGGGGATGCGGGACATCAGGAGGCGACGGAGCACGCCGTCCTCCACGAGCTCGACCCGCTGGGGCGCGACGCCCTCCTGGTCGTACGCGTAGCGGCCGAGCACGTCGGCCTCGGTGGTGGGATCGTCGACCATCGACCAGCCCTCGGGGAGAAGGCGGCGGCCGATGCGGGCCGAGGGGGCAGCGCCCATGTCGACCATGCCGCCGGTGTCCTCCTCCATCGGCGGGGTGCCGACGACCTCAGCGGAGAGGAGCTGCGAGAACAGCTCGATGGCGGCGGGGCCCTCGAACAGCACGGGCCCCAGGTAGTCCTCCTCGACGGGCGCGGCGCGGAGCGAGGTGAGCCACTCGCCCAGGGTGCGGACCTCGGCCACGAGGGCCTCCGCGGCGGGGAGATCCGCGAGGTCACGGGCGAGCCAGCTGCGCGAGTCGGTCACGGTCGAGCCGTCGGGCAGCCGGGTGGTGCCCTCGACGCGGAGGATCGTGTAGCCGGTGGGGGTCCAGAGCCGCGTGCCCTCGCTGGTGAGGACGAGGCGCTGGCCCTGCCAGTCGCGCGCGATGGCCTGACTGATCTCGACGCCGCCGAACGTGGCGAGCTCGGCGGAGAGCCGCGAGACGAGGGCCTCGACCGCGGCGCGATCGGTCAGGGCGGCGGCGGGCGCCGGGAGGGTTGCGACGACGGGGGGCGCCGCGGTCCAGTCGGGCGGGCGCGGCGTGGAGTCGTCGCGACGCGAGGCGGTCTTGCGGGAGTGTTGCTCGACCGCGTATTTGTAGGCGGCGTCCGTCGCGAGCCAGATCTCACGGCGGAGGGCCACCTGGGCGTCCTCGACCGGGAGGCGGCGCTGCACGACACCGTCGGGCTCGCCGAACGCGCGGAAGTTGGACGAGTCGAACGTCGCGTCGCCCACGCGCACTTCCACCCGGAGGTTGCGGTAGGGATCGGCGCCGGTGGACACCAGGGCGCCCTGCTCGGCGAACGCGTCGATCACGCGGCCGTCGAGCACGTCGTAGGCGATGAGGTAGGGCGCGGGCGCGTCGGGGAGGCGCAGGCCACCCATGGCGCGGGTGAGCTCGGCGGCGACGGCGGTCTCGATCGCGGAGGGGGCGGCGGGCGCGGCGGGCGCGGTGCGCACGGGCTCCTCGTAGGGGAGCTCGACCGAGTCGGCGTGGGCCGGGCCCAGGGCGAGGAGGAGCAGGGTCATGGCGACACCTCCGGCGCGATCAGCAACGGAGGCCGGTCGTTCTCTTTTTCGTGGCGCTGCACCTCGACCTCGCCGATGAGGAGGCTCGGGGAGGACGCGGACACCGGCACCCAGCCGCTCTCGGCGCCACACATGCCGTTGAACACGTCGCGATCGTCAGCCGCGGCGAGGATGCGCGCGAAGGTGGTGAGCGGGGTGCCGATGAGGTCGACGCCGCGCACGAGCTGGTCGGGCCGGCCGTCGGGAAACACCTTCCACACGGTCACCGGCTGGACGCTGAACGCGTTGACCTCGGCGCGGCCGGTGAAGGTGAAGCCGCCCGAGATGTCGTCGAACACGAGGCCGAAGGGCTTGCCCTGCTTGCGCACCTCGTCGAGGAGCTTCGCGCGGAGCGTCGCGTACGGGACGGACGTGTGGGCCTCGACCATGAGGTTGCCCTGCCGCGCCACCACCGCGCTGCCCGGCTGGCGGCGGCCGTGGCCGTTGGAGCTCGGGAAGTTGGCGATGGGCGAGCGCGAGAGCAGGAAGTTGCGCAGCACGCCGCGCTCCACGAGGCTCACGCGTTGCGACGGCACGCCCTCGTCGTCGAAGCGGTAGGCGCCGTTCAGATCGACGCCGCCGATGTTGGCGAGGGTCGGATCGTCCACCACCGAGAGGAACGGCGGCAGGATCGCCTGGCCGACGCGGGAGGTGAAGGTCTGACCTTCATCCTCGTCCTTCTGGCGGTGGCCCTCGACGCGGTGGCCGAAGATCTCGTGGAAGAACACACCGGCGGCGCGCCCGCGCAGGATCGCGGGGCCGGCGTAGGGCTCGACGAGGGGGGCGTCCCGCAGCTCGGTGAGGCGCTCGGCCGCGCCCTGCACCATCGCGAGCAGGCGCGCGCGGTCGGGCAGATGATCGATCGAGGCCACGTCCACATAGTCGTAGACCTGGAGCTTCATCCCGTCCGCCGCGGTCGTGGTGGCCCACGTGGCGACGCGGAGGTGATGGCTGCCGTCGGCGATGCGCGTGCCCTCGTTCGTCGCGAGCCAGCGGCGCTGGTCGGTCGCCACGATCTGCACGGCGCTGTCGTGGACGCCGGGGTACTTCAGGTAGAGCGCGGAGGCGTCCCGCACCCAGGCGGCCCAGGTGACCTCGTCGAGGGCGAGGACCGGGCGGGGCGTGAGCGAGACCGGGGTGGGCGCCACGGAGAAGTCGTCCGAGCGATCCTCGCGCTCGACCTTGACCGCGGTGTTGGCCCGCACCTTGATGAGCCGGCGGCGGGCGCCGCGGTACATGTCGTCCGTGCCGCGCAGGAGCAGCTCGTAGAGCGCCGTGCTCCCGCCGGACCCGCCGCCGTCGACGAGGGGCGCCACGAGGGTCGGGCGTTGCTCCTCGGACCACCACGACGCGTCGCGGATCTTGTGGGTGTTGTCGAGCGTGCGCGAGCCGACCCGCACGTCGACGTCGGCGATGCGGCCATGCTCGTGGGACGCGCCCGCGGTGGCGCCGTGGGTGCCCTGGAGGGTCACCGAGCGGCGATCCGTGAGGGCGTACGCCACGTGGTACGCGCCGTCCGCGCCGCTCCCGAGGTGCTGCTGCACGTAGGCGAGCGCGCGCTCCATCGTGGGGAGCGGGCTCTCCTGCGCGGTCGCCCCGGTTTGCGCCGCCGCCCCGGTTTGCGCCGCTGCTGACGGGCCCGCCGCCGGCGTCGTTTCCGCGCGGGTCAGGGGGGCGAGGAGGGCGAGCGCGACGGCACACGCCGCGAGAGGAAGCCCGCGACGAACCACGGGCAAGAGCGATGTAAGAGGAGTTCTCATCCGACCCGGGCGCCTCGTCCCCTATCCTGACACCGTGATGGGTGGAATGTTCTGGATCGGCCTTCTCGCGTGCGTGGTGGCGCCGCCCGTGGTCGCGCCCGCCCGCCCCACGCTCGGGGTCGCGGTGCCCCTGACGGGCCCCGACGCGGCGCTCGGGGTGGCCGCGCTCGACGGCGTGGCGCTCGCCGCGGGCGCGGACGTCGACGTGCTCGCGGTGGACGACACGGTGCCCGGGGCCGTCGAACGGCTCGCCCAATCGCCCGACGTCTTTGGGGTCGTGGCGCACGTCACGCGCGGCACCGCCGAGCGCACCGCGCCCGCGTGGCTCCTCACCGACCTCCCCGTGGTGACCGCCGCCCCGGGCGCCTACGCCGGCCTCGCGCGGGTGGTGCCGCCGATCGAGCAGAGCGCGCGGTGCGCGGGCATGTTCCTCGACACGAACTTCTGGGTGCGGACCGACGGCTCGCCGAGCGGCATGGCGGCCGGCAAGACGCTGCTCGACGCGGTGCCCGAGTACGCGATCGGCATGGACACGGTAGACCCCGCGCACGTGGCGAGCCAGGCCGCCAAGATGGCGGGCCGCCGCGCCACCGTCACGTGGACCGGCGACGCGGGAGCCGGCGGAAACTATCTGCGCGCCCTGCGGACGACGGGCTCGGCCGCGCCCTTCCTCGGGGTCGGCCTGTACGACCACCGCTTCCTCGCGGCGGCCGGCGCGGCGGCGGAGGGGGCACGGGTGACGAGCCTCGGGCGCCCGGCGCGGGACCGCGCGTTCGTGGACGCGTTCATGGCGAAGCGGGGCATTCCGCCCACCGGCCCCGCGGTCGACGGCTACGAGGCGGCCACGCTGCTGGTCGCGGCGTGGCGGGCGGCCGGAAAGGTTCAGGTGGACGCGGGCGCGGCGGCCGAACGCACGAAGGTCCGTGTCGCGCTCGGCACCGTGGTGGCCGACGGCGCGAACGGGCCGATGTACCTCGGCTCGGACGGCGTGCTCCTGCCCGTGGTGTGCGCGACCTTCGTGGTGAAGGACGGCGCGTTCACCGTGGAGCGGATCGCGTCCGAGGCGGACCTGCTGACCGAGCCGACAGAGGAGCCCGGACCGAAACGTTAGGCCTCTTCGGCTCCTACGCGTCCGGCCGGGCCGCCCCGATCAGTCGTCCTCGTCCTCGCCGCCGACGGCGTCGAAGAACCCGTCCGGGTCATCGTCGTCATCGTCGTCTTCTTCTTCCTTCTCGTCGTCCTCGTCCTTCGTGGTCCACTCGACCTCACAGACCTTCTCCATCAAGGAGACGATCTCTTCGCCGGTGTACTCGAACTCGTCATTGCTCTCGAATTCTTCTTCGAGCAGCTCGAGGAGCGAGGCTTCCATCTCGCCGGACGACTCGAGCTTGAGGATGATCTCGACGCCGTCGTCGATCTTCATCTCCTCGGCGACCGTGCCGATGAGCTCGATGACGTACGCGGCCACGGTCTCGCCATCCGGCGCGCCGCTTTGAGCGTCGAAGTACTCGTCCAGCTGCTCGACGAGCGTGTCGCGCATCTCGTGCGGGAGCTGCATCATGGTCCTCGTCTCTCCGATGGCCGCGCGTATAGCGGGAACTCTCGCAGCGATCAAGGGGCCGCGATAGGTTCGTGGATGCTCAACGTTCCCCCTACCCTTCCGAACGGACCGGGTGCTAGCTCGGCTCCTGCCCTTCCGTCCCTCTCCGACGCGCTGATCGCGGCCCTTCCGAAGACCGATCTTCACGTCCATCTCGACGGCTCGCTGCGCGTCAACACGCTCGTCGAGCTGGCCCGGGAGCGGAACGTCCCGCTGCCGTCGTTCACCGAGGAGGGGATGAACGAGCTCGTGTTCAAGCCGAGCTACGCGAACCTGGGCGAGTACCTGGCCGGCTTCGCATGGACCTGCGCCGTGATGCAGGACGCCGAGGCCATCGAGCGCATCGCCTACGAGTTCGCGCTGGACAACTGGGCCGAGGGCGTGCGCTACGTCGAGGTGCGCTTCGCCCCGCAGCTCCACCAGCACGTCGGGCTCGATGCCCGCGGCGTGCTCCGCGCCGTCCAGAAGGGGATGGACCGCGCCGCGAAGGAGGTCAACGCGACCCTCCCCGAGAACGCGCTCCCGTTCCGCTACGGCCTCATCGTCTGCGCCCTGCGCGCGTTCAACGAGACCGCGTCGACCTACTACGGGCAGCTGATGCGGGCGCTCTCGAAGGCGCCCCGCCGCAAGGTGTTCGGCCTCGCGTCGCTCGAGCTCGCGCGCGAAGCGGTGTGGGCGCGCGACGAGGCGGGCATCCCCGTCGTCGGGTTCGATCTGGCCGGCCAGGAGGACGGGTACCCCGCCGTCGACCACGTCGAGGCCTACGACTACGCGCACCAGAACTTCATGCACAAGACCGTGCACGCGGGCGAGGCCTACGGCGCCGAGAGCATCTTCCAGTCGATCACGCTGCTGCACGCCGACCGCATCGGGCACGGCTACCTGCTCTTCTCCCCCGAGCGCGTGACCGATCCGAAGATCGCCGACAAGGAGGCCTACACCCGGCGCCTCGCGGACTTCATCGCGGACCGCCGCGTCACGATGGAGGTGTGCATCACGTCCAACCTCCAGACCAACCCCGCGATCGGCTCGGCGGCTGAGCATCCGCTCCGCAAGATGCTCGACCACCGCCTGTCCGTGGTGTTGTGCACCGACAACCGGCTCGTCTCGCACACGACGGTGAGCAACGAGATCCGCGTCGCGGTCGACGCCCTCGGGGTGAACCACCGGCAGCTGCGCGACATCATCATCCACGGGTTCAAGCGCAGCTTCTACCCGGGCACGTACCTCGACAAGCGGGCGTACGTCCGCCAGGCGATCGACCACTACGATGCCGTCATCGCCCGCTTCGCCGCGGCGGAGGCGCTGGAGCGCTGAGGCGGACGCGGCGCGCCCGACCCCGCGGTTCGCGCGACTACTTCTTCCCGAACAAACGGGAGAAGAAGCCTCCGGGCGCCTCGGCCGCGGTCTCCCGCCCGAGGCGCTTCATCTCGCGCGCGGCGTCGGGGTTGGTCGGGCGGAGCTTGAGCGCGGCGACGAACGCGCGCCGCGCCGCGGCCTCGTGCCCCGTGGTGCGCAGGATGACGCCGTGGAGCACCCACACGTTGTCGAGCTTCTCGTTGGCCTGCAGGGCGGCCTGCACCCGCGCGGCGCCCTCGGTGGCGGCGGCCTCGTTGCGGGTGTGCTCGAGGCGGAACGTGGTGAACCCGGCGTAGGCGTTGAACTCGGGCTCGTCGGGCACCGCGCGGACGACGCGCGCGAACAGCTCGTGCGCGTTCGGCAGGCGGCCGGCCTGCAGCTCGGCCACACCCCGCTTGAACTCGGACTCGGCTTCGAGGATGAGGCGCACGCGCTCCATCGCCTTCTCGTCTTCCGTCTTCTCGCCGCGGATCACCTTGGCGATGTAGGCCGCGCGCCGCTCCTCGTTCCCGAGCACCTCCCAGGCGCCGCGCACCCGGTCGAACAGCTCGCTCGCGACGTCCCGGACATCGGCGGGTTCGCTGACGTAGCGATCGGGGTGGAGCCGCTGGGCCAGCGCGAAGTAGGCGCGCCGATGGGTCTCCGGGACGTCCTCCCAGCCGGTGCCGAGCACGGCGAAGTGATCCTTCGCGGCGCGGATGCGCGTGAGCGCGGGGCCGAAGCGGGTCTCCATCGGGTCGACGGCCGGCTGCGCCGGACGCCCGGCGCCGAAGGTGACGGTGACGCTGGCGCCGCCGAACGGACGCGCGTTGTCCTCCGGGTCGGGCGTGGGGGCTGTCGGCGGGGGGCGGGGCGGCGCGGCGACGGGGCGCGCGGGCGGGACCGGCGAGGGGGCGGCCACGGGCGAAGGGGCGGCCACGGGCGGCGCGGGCGCGGTGTCGAGCTCGCCGCGGATCAGATCCGCGATGTCGTCGACGGTGAGCTCGGGCTGCGGCGGGCCGGCGGGCGCCGGGGTGGAAGGTGCGGGGGGGGCGGGCGGCAGCACCGCCGCGGCGGGCATGGACCCGAACACCTCGATGGACGACGCGGTGCTGTCCGACTCCACCGCGCCGAGCGCCCAGGCGAGGGCGACCGCGCGGGCGATCACGTCGGGCTCGTCGGGGCCAAAATCGATCACGTCCTCCAACGGCCGCCCGCCGTCGAGCTCGAGGAGGTAGCGCGTGACCTCCGCGCCGGCGGGGATGCGGGCGAGCAGGAGGGCCTGGAGCGGCACGGCGCGGGGCGCGGCGTCCGCCGGCATCGGCGCGAGCTGGTCGGCGGCACCCCAGAGGAGCGCGATCGCATCGTGCGGCTCGAACGCGGGCGCGGGCGCGCCCGGATGGACCACGACCTCCCCGACGGCCTCGCGGAGCGCCTCGTGCACCCGCAGCTGCGCCACCGCGGCGGCCAGCGCCTCGGCGTCCAGACCGGGGACACGCTCGGCGATGCGCTCGGGCGACTCGCTCTTGAGGTTGGACTGCACGAGCACCAGCACGCCCGCGCGGAAGAAGAAGAGGCGGCGGCGCTTCTCGTGGCGCCATTCCACCGCGCAGTTCGAGCTCTCCCGCACCGCGCGACAGAGCTCGACGGCGAGGCTGCGTCCGGTCATGTCTTGCGCTCGCTCATGTCACGGAGCTCCGGCTCGAAGCTCCGGAGCGCCTCGCGCGCGGGCTCGAACTCGTGGTTCATCTCCACGGCGCTGCGCAGGAGGCGCCGCGCGTCGTCGAGCTCGCCGCGCGCGCCGAGCAGGCGCCCCAGGTAGTAGAGGGCGTACTCGTCGTCGGGGTCGAGCGCGAGCGCGCGGCGCAGCTCGCCCTCGCCCGCCGCGGTGTCCTCGGGACAGGCCTGGTGGCGCGCCCACCCGAGCATCGCCAGGATGTCGGCGGCCTCGCCCTCGAGCAGGATCGCCATGTGGAACAACGCCGCCGCGGTCACGAACTCGCCGCGGAGGAAGAGCTCTCTCGCGCGTTCGGCCTGGAGCACGGCGTGGTCCTCCATCCCGATCTGGCCCTGCCGCACGCCCGCCTCGCCGCCGAGCCGGGCGTCGTAGATCGCGCGGCGCGCCGGGTCGGACAGGACGCGGCCGGCCTCCAGGGCGCGCTCGTACACGGCGCGGCCGCAGGCACGGGCGGCATCGTCCAGCGCGACGGGGTGTCCGTCGGGGTGGAAGCGGGCGAGCGTGGCGACGGTGGTGGTGTTGATCTCGTCGCTGTCGGCGTCGGGCTGGAGGCCGAGGACGGTGTAGTGGTTGGCGTCGAGCAGGGCGCGATGCTCGGCCCGCAGGCGGGCGGCGAGCGCGGTGGCGTCGAGCTCGGCGAGGCCCGCGTCCCGGCTCTGCGCCGAGGCGGCATCCTCCGAGAGGGACGCGAGGCCCCAGTCCCGCAGCAGGCAGAGCAGCGTGGCGGCGCGCGGGCCGGAGACCCGCACACAATCCCCGGCGGGCGCACCCCCGACGAGCAGGGCGCGCAGGACACCGAGCGAGTTGTCGGGATCGAAGAGGGGCCAGAGGGCGAGGACGGCCGGGTCGAGGCGGACGTAGAGGGGCAGCTCCGCCTCGTTGAGCGAGAGGGGCTCCTGCTGGAGGCGCCACGCGATGATGGCGGGGTGCACGTCGAAGCCGGCGAGCCCGATCGTCTCGGCGGGATCGAGCACGTAGCGCCCTTCGGCGAGCTGTCCGATCCCGACGGCGCGGCGCAGCACCTGCTCCTGGAGCGCGCGCTCCACCGCCCGCCGCTCGATGAGCTGCGAGCGGAGCAGCACCTCGCCGAGGGGGGTGCCGCTCCGGCGCCCCTCTTCGATGCTGGCGGCGAGGTGCTCGGGCGAGAGGATGCCGAGCTGCAGCAGGACCTGCCCGAAGCCCGTGGCCTGATCGTTGGAGCGGGCCGCGACGGGGGCGCCCCGCGCGATGGAGAGCTTGGCGCGCAGGCCCTCGGCCCCCTCGGCCTCGAGTACGCCGGTGAACCGGGTCGTGTGGAGGCGGCGCAGCAGCGGGACGAAGCCGCCGGGGACGAGATCGCCCTCCTCTCGCGCGGGGGGGAGCTCCGTGGCGTCGCACGCCTCGATCCGGGGCACGCGGACCACACCCGGGCGAAGGGACTCCACCGGCGCCTCTTCGGCCTCGGCGCGGGGGGAGATCGCCGCGAGCAGCTCGGCGCGGCCCACCGGCCGGGCGAGGAAGGCGTCGGCGCCGGCCGCGAGCGCGGCGTCCCGCGCGTCGGTGCGCGCGGAGAACAGGACGATGTGGACGCGCTCGCCCCACGGCGACATGCGGATGTGCGCGCACACCGCCGTGCCGTCGAGGCCGGGGAGCACCAGGTTGGCCACGACGAGCGCGGGGCGCAGCTCGGCGAAGCGGCGGAGCGCTTCCTGCCCGTTCTCCGCCGTCTCCACCTGCCAGCCGAATTCGACCAGCCAGTCGGAGATGACCGCCGTGGCGTCAGGATCGTCCTCGATGAGCAACGCGACCGGTTCGGCCATGGCTTCGCTTCGCAAGCCCCTCGGCGCGAGTATAACGGTAGACGCGCTCGGGGTGGCGGGCGTGCCCCATGCAGCCTGCGATGTCGGGGCGCGGGGGGTGGGGATCGGGGCGGAAGTGCGGTGCGGGGTCGGTCAGATTCTGGTCGCCGGGCGTGCTACGTTTCGTGCCTGCGAGGCCCCCATGGTCAACAAGGTCACTCTCATCGGAAATCTGGGCAAGGATCCCGAGCTGCGCTCCACCGCCGGCGGCACCGCCGTCTGCTCCCTGCGCGTCGCCACCACGGAGAAGCGGAAGGACAAGGACGGGAATTGGGTGGACCAGACCGAGTGGCACTCGGTGGTCGTCTGGGGCCGGCAGGCCGAGACCGTCAACCAGTACTGCAAGAAGGGCAAGCAGCTCTACATCGAGGGCCGCCTGCAGACCCGGAAGTGGCAGGACAAGGAAGGCAAGGACCAGTACTCCACCGAAGTCGTGGCCGAGAACGTTCGCTTCCTCGGCGGCGGTGGTGGCGGCGGCGGTGAAGAAGGCGGTGGCGGTGGCGGCGGAAGCTACGGCGGCGGCGGTTCCCGTGGCGGCGGCGGCGGTGGCGGCAGCTACGGCGGCGGCGGCGGTTCCCGCGGCGGCAGCGGCGGTGGGTCGGGCGGCGGCGGCGGCTATGGCGGCGGCGGTTCGGGCGGCGGCGGTGGCTACGGCGGCGGGTCGGGTGGGTCCGGCGGCGGCGGCGGCGGTGGCTACGGCGGCGGCGGATCGGGCGGTGGTGGCGGCCAGGACGCGCCTCCCTACACGCCGGATGACGACATCCCGTTCTAGTGCCGGTCGGCTCGCTCGGGCGTTCTGGCGCCCCGAGCGAGCCCTACCAGGGCCGGTCGGCGCCCATGGGTGACTGTTCGGCGTCCACCCTCCAGGTGTTCGGCTGGCTGCGCACCCAGTGCTGCTCTACGGTCACGACGTCGACACGGCCGCGGCGCACGTCGTACGCCTCGATGCGCACCACGACGATCCCCTCGCGGGTCTCCGGCAGGCGCGCCTCCTCCAGCTCGTCGCCCACGACCACCTGCACCACGGACACGTCCGTCATGCGCACCCGCGGATCGGCGAGCAGGCGCCCGAGCTTCAGCTTCTCCTCGGGCGTCTCGAGGAACGCGGCGGCGCCGCCCGGATCGTTCCAGCGCACGGAGAGCCAGTAGTCGTTCACCGCGGTGGCGAGCGTCCCCGTGTCCCGCCGCTCCTTCATCTTGAGGCGTACGGCGGGGCTGCAGGCAGCCATCAGCAAGACCAACGGAAGGGCGACGCGCATCGCGGCGGATATATCGCCCCATGCCCGTTGTCGCGCGCCTCGTGGTCCTCGCCCTCGCGTCCCTCTCGCTCGGCGTGGGCTGCACCCACCGGGTGGCGCTCCTCTCCGACCCCGTCGGCGCCTACGTCACGATGGGGGAGACCCGCGTGGGCGTCGCGCCCGTCGAGATCGTGGTGCCCGCCTTCGGAGGGCGCGTCGTGTCCGTGCAGCGCACCGGCTACCGCACCGTCGAGCTGAAGCTCCCCCTGCTCCCGCCGCGCGAGGTGGAGGTGCGCCTCGTGCCCGAGCACGGCGGCGCCGGCTCGTGGGACCCCGAGGACATCGACTGAACGGGGGCGCCGCCCGCCACGCAGGCAGGCGGCGCGTCACATCATTGGACCAGCACTACAGGCTCTGGCCCGCCTTCTCCATCAACGACGACAGGCGCTTGCTGAAGCCCGCCGCGTCGTCCACCTGGCCCTCGGCGATCTTGGCGTAGTCGAGCAGGAGCCGGGCGAGGGGCTCGGCGGCCTCGGTCTTTCCCTCGGCGTGCAGGCTCACGAGCTTCTTGACGATCGCGTGCTCCGGGTTCACCTCGAGGATGCGCTGGGCCTTGGGGCCCTCCTGCCGCGCGGCGCGGAGGATGCGCTCGAGGTTGGCGCTCACGCCCCAGTCGGAGTCGACCAGGACGGCGGGGCTGTCGGTGAGGCGCTTGCTGGGCCGCACGCTCGCGACGGCGCCCGAGAGCAGGCCCCCGAGCCACGTGGCGAACGGCTCCGCCTGCTTGCGCGCCTCGTCGGCGATGGGATCCTCCTCGGCGTCCGCGTCGAGATCGCCGCGCGCCACGCTCTTGAGCGGGGTGCCGTCGAACTCGGTGAGGTTCATGACCACCCACTCGTCGACCGGATCGGACAGGAGGATGACCTCCCAGCCCTTCTTGCGGAAGCGCTCGAGCTGGGGGCTCGCCTTCATCCGCTCGAGGTTCTCACCGGTGATGTACCAGATGGCGTCCTGCCCCTCCTTGAGGCTGCCCTTGACGGTCGCGAGGTCGCGCCAGGGCTCCTCGTCCGTGGTGGCCGTGGTGCGGAACCGGAGGAGGGGCGTGAGCGCGTCCTTGTTGTCGGTGTCCTCGGCGATGCCTTCCTTGAGGGTAGAGCCGAAGTTCTCCCAGAAAGTCAGGTAGGTGGCCGGATCCTCGCGGCCGATCTCCTTGAGCCGGCGCAGGATCCGCTTGACGATCTGCTTGCGGATCGCGTTGATGACCGGCGTGTTCTGGAGGATCTCCCGGCTCATGTTGAGGGAGACCTCGGGCGCGTCCACCACACCGCGGGCGAAGCGCAGGTAGCGGGGCAGGAACGCCTCGGCGTGCTCCAGCACCATGACGCGCTGCTGGTACAGGCGCAGGCCGCGCTTCACGTCGGGCTGATCGAGGTCGAACGGGCGCTTGGGCGGGAAGAACAGGAGCGCCGAGAACTCGAGCGGCGCCTCGCTGCGGAAGTGGGTCCACGCGAGGGGATCCTGGTAGTCGCTCGAGATGTGCTTGTAGAACTCCTTGTAGTCCTCGTCCGCGACGTCCTTCGGGTTGCGGGCCCAGAGCGCGGTGGACTGGTTGATCCGCTCGCCGTTGAGGAACACGCCGTACTGCACGAAGTCGGAGTGGCGGGACACCACCTCGCGGAGGCGGTCGTCATCGAGGTACTCGACGGCCTCGGCCTTCATGTGCAGCACCACGTCGGTGCCGCGCGTGGTGCGCGTGCCGACGTCGACCGCGAAGGTGCCCTTGCCGTCGGACGCCCAGTAGACGGCCTCGGCGTCGGGCTCCGCGGAGAGGCTCTGCACCTCGACGCGATGCGCGACCATGAAGCTGGCGTAGAAGCCGACGCCGAACTGGCCGATCAGGCCCTCCGCCGACGCGCCGCGCTCCTTGAGCATCTGCGCGAACGCCTTGGTGCCCGACCGCGCGATGGTGCCCAGGTGCTCGATCGCCTGCTCGCGGGTGAGCCCGATGCCGTTGTCGGAGATGGTGATCGTGCCCTTGTCCTTGTCGACCGTCAGCGTGATGGCGGGCTCGCCGTCACCTTCACGCAGGTCGGTGCGCTGCAAGGACGCGAAGCGGGCGCGATCCAGCGCGTCGCTGGCGTTGGAGATGAGCTCGCGGAGGAAGATCTCCCGGTCCGAGTACAAGGAATGGACGACCAGCTCCAGCAGCTGCTGGACCTCGGCCTGGAAGGGAAGGGTGTCGGACATGGGTCGGCTCCGGGGGGTGGAGCAGGAGATAGGAACGCCTGCCGACGACGTCAAGCGCCTTCGTGGGGGGCCCGCGACCCGGGATCGGTGGATCGGTTAGATGGGCGGGTCGCAGCGAGAGAACCCGATGGATTCCTTTGCACGCCTGCTCGTGCCCATCCAGATCGAAGAGGAGATGCGCTCCTCCTACCTCGATTATTCGATGTCGGTCATCGTCGGCCGTGCGCTGCCCGACGTCCGGGACGGCCTCAAGCCGGTGCACCGTCGCGTCCTCTACGCCATGCTCCGCAACGGCCTCGTCCACAACCGCGCCTACCGCAAGTGCGCGAACGTCGTCGGCGAGGTGCTCGGCAAGTACCATCCCCATGGCGACGCCTCGGTGTACGACGCGCTGGTCCGCATGGCGCAGCCGTGGAACATGCGGTACCTCCTGGTGGACGGGCAGGGGAACTTCGGCAGTGTCGACGGGGACAATGCCGCGGCCTACCGCTACACCGAGTGCCGCATGACGGCGCTCGCCGAGGAGCTCCTCGTCGACATCGACAAGGAGACCGTCAACTTCACGCCGAACTTCGACGGCAGGAACGAGGAGCCCGAGGTCCTCCCGGCCGCGTTCCCGAACCTCCTGGTGAACGGGTCCGAGGGCATCGCGGTCGGCATGGCGACCAAGATCCCGCCGCACAACCTCACCGAGGTCATCAACGGCCTGCTCGCGATGATCGAGAACCCCGACATCGATATCGACGGGTTGATGAAGTACATCCCCGCGCCGGACTTCCCGACCGCGGGCACGATCTACGGCTACGAGGGCGTGCGCGAGGCGTACAACACCGGCCGCGGCCGCCTCATCGTGCGCGGCAAGATCGAGTTCGAGGAAGTGGAGAACCGCGAGGCGATCATCATCACGGAGCTGCCGTTCCAGGTGAACAAGGCGCGCCTCCAGGAAGAGATCGCCGACCAGGTCAAGGAGAAGCGCCTCGAGGGCATCCACGCCATCCGCGACGAGTCCGACCGCCAGGGCATGCGCGTCGTGATCGAGCTCAAGCGGGACGCCGTGCGCGAGGTGGTCGTGAACCACCTCTACAAGCAGACCCAGCTCCAGAACACGTTCGGAATCATCTTCCTGGCGATCGTCCAGCAGCGGCCGCAGATCCTGAACCTCAAGGAGCTGCTCCAGCACTACCTGGGGCACCGCCGCGAGGTCACCCTCCGCCGCACCCGCTACGAGCTCCGCAAGGCCCGGGAGCGCGCGCACATCCTCGAGGGGCTGCGCATCGCGCTCGACCACATCGACGCGGTCATCGCGCTCATCCGCGCGTCCCGCACGACGGACGAGGCGCGCCAGGGCCTCATGGACACGTTCGCGCTGTCCGAGGTCCAGTCCCAGGCCATCCTCGACATGCGTCTGCAGCGCCTCGTGGGGTTGGAGCGCGACAAGATCGAGGACGAGTACAAGGAGCTCATGGGCCGCATCGAGTGGCTCCTCTCCATCCTCGGCAACGAGAAGGTGCTGTTCGAGGTCATCACCAAGGAGCTCGTCGCCATCCGCGACCAGTTCGGCGATGCGCGCCGCACCAACATCATCGGGGACAGCGCCTCGCTCACCCTGAACGATCTGATCGCCGAAGAAGAGCAGGTCGTGACCCTCTCCCGGCTCGGGTACATCAAGCGCACGTCGATGACCGAGTTCCGCATGCAGAAGCGCGGCGGACTCGGCAAGACGGGCATGAACACCCGCGACCAGGACGTCGTCACCGACATCTTCCTGGCGAACACCCACGGCTACATCCTCGCGTTCACCAACACGGGGCGCCTCTACTGGGTGCGCGTGTACGACCTGCCCGAGGCCGCGCCCAACGCCCGCGGTAAGCCGATCGTCAACTTCGCGCAGCTCGCCACGGGCGAGAAGGTCGCGAGCGTGGTGTCCGTCAAGGACTTCGGCGAGCCGCTCGATCTCATCTTCGTGAGCCGCCGCGGCTTCGTGAAGCGCACGCCGCTCTCCGCGTACGGCAACGTGCGCGCGGCCGGCCTCGCCGCGTGTGATCTCGTCGAGGGGGACGAGGTGCTCCGCGTCAGCCTCGCCGAGCGCGGCGCCGACATTCTCCTCGCCACCAAGCGGGGCCGGGCGCTCCGCTTCGCCGGCGCGAAGGTTCGCCAGATGGGCCGCATCGCCCGCGGCGTGCGCGGCATCCGCCTCCGGAACGAGGAGGACGCCGTGGTCGACCTCGCGGTGCTCTCCGCCGAGGGCGTCTCCTTCCTCGTGACCGTGACCGCGAACGGCTACGGCAAGCGGACGGCCCTGGCCGACTACCCCACCAAGGGGCGCGGTACCGGCGGCGTGCTCGACATCGTGGCCGACGCCCGCAATGGGGACGTCGTCGCGACGATCGCCATGGACGACGGCGATCAGCTGCTCCTCATCACGGACAGCGGCCGCATCATCCGCATGCGCCTCGAAGACATCCGGCTCGTGGGCCGGCGCACCCGCGGCGTGCGCCTCATGCGCCTCTCGGAGGACGAGCGCATCGTCGCGGTCGAACGAATTCTCAAGGACACGGCGGACGCCGTGGGGGATGCGCTCGCGCCGGAGGACAAGCCGCCTGAGGCCGAAGCCGACGAGGCCGTGGCCGACGAGGTGGTGGACGAGGCCGACGACGAAGAGGGAGATGCCGACGAGGGCGAGGCGGACGAGTGAAGGTAATAGTCCGCGCGCTTCGGCTTACGGTAGCATCCCTCCCATGCTCCCCCACATGCTGAAAAACGCGGCTCGCCGCTACCTTCTTGGTGCCGTCGCCCTGCCGCTCACGGTCGGGATCCTGGGGCTGGTGGCCGTGCTGGGCCCCTGGACCCCGTTGGCGCTCGATCGGGCCAACGCGCGCTACACCGCCGGGGACGTGGCCGGCGCGGAAGAGGCGTATGCGGCGCTCGCCGAAGGGTGGACCACCCCCGCGACCCGGGCCGAGGCGGCCACGCGCGCGGGACTCCTGGCCCTGGCCCGGGGCGACGCGGGCGAGGCCGCGGAGCGGCTCCGGCGGGCGGTCGATCTGCACCCCGACGCCGATCGCCGCGCGGACGTGCGCATCCAGCTCGCGGGCGTGTACCGGGACCAGCTGTCCGATCCGGCCCGCGCCGCCGAGGAATACGAGCGCGCCGTGTTGGACGCCGACGCGGCCGCCACGCTCGTCGCCGCGGCGACCTGCTGGGAGCGGGCGGGCCAGATCGACCGCGCGGTCGACGCGTGGATGCGCGCCGTCAACGCGCCGGGGGACGACGCGGCGCGCGAGCAAGCCGAAGCGGGGCTGCTCCGGGCTGAACGCTCGATGGTCGCCGTGGTAGATGCGGAGCCATGATCCTCTGGTTGCTGGCCTGCGTCCCCCAAGCCACGAAAGAAGACGACCCCGTCGACACCGATCCGGAGGAGGAGCCCGATCTCGACGCGGAGGCCCTCGCCGCGGATGACGCGCGGGTGCGCGCCCTGACCGACCTGCCCGAGGGCGACAACCCCTGCGCCGAGCCGCAGCTGGTGCGGATCCTCGAGACGGTCGACGGGGACACGTTCCACGCGCTCCCCGAGGGCGAGTCGCGCTACTTCTCCGTGCGGGTCATCGGCATCGACACCCCCGAGGTCGCGCACGACGATCCGGCGGAGTGCTACGGGAACGAGGCGTGGGAGTGGGCGGAGGCGCGCCTCGGCGGCAAGCTGGCGTGGCTCACGTTCGACGGCGAATGTCTGGACGCCTACGATCGCACGCTCGCCTACGTGATCCGCGGCAACGAGGAAGACGACTTCTTCAACCGTGCGATCGCCCGGAACGGCTATGGCACGCCGTTCCCGTTCGAGCTGACCGACACGTACGAGGACGAGATTGCCGCCGATGCCCGCGCGGCGCGAGACGAAGGAGCGGGCCTCTGGTCTGCCTGCGAACGTTGACGCGTCGATGCTCGTGCGTTAACGCTGCCGGCCCTCGGGGGGCTCCCCTTCGGGGACGCCTTTTCGAGTGTTCTTTCAGGGTTGTGCGCGGTTTCGCCAGGTGAGCGACCGGATGACGGAAAACGGCGGTTGGAAGCGGGCGTGGAGAGCCACCGCCTACGTATCCGGCCTCCCGATCTCCACCATCGCGGGGGGCCTGCTCGGCGCGGCGCTCGACCACCTGCTCGGTGGTGGCTGGGTTCTGACGGCCATCTTCGGGCTCCTCGGCTTCGTCGCCGGGGTGTTCCAGCTCTTCCGAGGCCTACAGAAGCTTTCCGATGCTCCCCCCTTCGACCATCCTCCGTGACGCCGCGATCGCCGGGCTCCTGTTGAGCCTGGGTAGCGTGTTCGTCGGAGTCGAGTTCGCGGGTGCGGTGGCGGCGGGGGCGCTCGGCAGCCTGATCAACCTCGGCCTGCTCATGCGGCTCGTCGGTGGGGTCTCGCCGGGTGCGGGCGCCCTGTTCGTCGCGCGCCTGTTCCTCAAGCACGTCGCGGGGGCGATCCTCCTGCTCGTGCTGGTCGCCAATCTCCCCGCGGCGCCCGTGTTCATCGGCTTCTGCTCGGTGATGCTCGCGCTCGCCGTGCGCGCCGCGCTGACCGTCGCGGGCCTCGCGTCCGCCCCCTCCCATTCGACCCCGGAGCCTGGATGATCTCCCTGCTCGGCCTGCTCCTCGCGAGCACCTCGGGTGCTCAGGCGTCGAGCTTCTCGTGGTACCAGCTCCTCCCCGGCTTCGGCGCCGAGGGAGAGGCCGGCCACGTGCTCGGCCTGCACGAGGCCCACGATGCCTTCCTCGTCCCCACGGCGTGGGGCGTCGTCGCCTTCCTCTTCTTCACCGCCTTCCTCGCACGGCTGGGGCTCCAGCGTGCCGTCGCGCAGGGCGGCATCGCGGCGTACGTGCCCGACTCCGGGCTCACGATCCGCAACGCCTACGAGATCGTGATCGAGTGGCTCTACGAGCTCGTGGCCGGCATGACGGGCAAGGCCGAGGCCAAGGCCTTCTTCCCGCTCGTCGCCACCCTGTTCCTGTACGTGCTCATCTCGAACGTGTCCGGGTTCGTGCCGGGCATCCTGCCGGCCACCGAGAACTTCTCGCACAACCTCGCGCTCGCGCTGTGCGTCTTCGTGGTGTTCAACTACGCGGGCCTCTCGCGCCAGGGCTTCGGGTATATCAAGCACCTCGCGGGTCCGATCGCGGTGCTCGCGCCGGTGTTCCTGGTGCTCGAGACCATCTCGTTGTTGATCCGGCCGGTCTCGCTGACCGTTCGGCTCTCGGTCAACATCTTCGTCGACCACCTCCTGCAGACCATCTCGCGCGGTCTCGGCGACAGCTTCCTGGGCTTCGTCGGCGCCGCGGTGCTCCCGGTCCCGATCTACTTCCTCGGTCTGCTCGTGTGCGTCGTGCAGGCCTTCGTCTTCGCGCTGCTCACCACCATCTACATCAGCCTGTCCGTGGCGCACACGGACGAGCATCACCACTAGCAATTCCACCGGAGGAACCATGAATTCCAAGCTTCGCACCGCTGCCCGCGTGGCGGTCCTCTTCGCCGCCTCGACCGGCATGGCCTTCGCCGCCAGCGACGTGATCAAGGACTCCACCAGCTGGGGCGCCGGTCTCGGCGCCGGCCTCGCCATCGGCCTCGCCGCCCTCGGCGGTGGTCTCGGCCAGGGGCGCACCGCCACGGCGGCCCTCGAAGGCATGGCCCGCAACCCCCAGGCGGCTGGCCAGCTCCAGACCCCCATGCTCATCGCGCTGGTCTTCACCGAGACCCTCACGCTCTTCAGCATCGTCATCGCCGGCAAGCTCTCGGGCCTGTTCTAGTACCAGGCGCGGCACCTGCCGTACGCGACGCCCGTGTCCCTCCCCTGGGGCGCGGGCGTCTGCCGTTTTGGGGGTCGCGGGCCCGATCGGCACCCGCTCGGGAATCCCGAACGCCGCTGACGGTTACACTCGGGGGTCTGCGCCCCTAGCCGGAGGTCGAATGCTCTCGTTGTTGCTCGCCGTGTCCCTCGCCGACGCCAAGCCGAAGAAGAACAAGGCGCCGCCGCCGCCCCCGGTGGGCTGGCACCGTGAAGACGGCTGGGCGGGCGACTGCTACTACCCGGTCGACTACACGGCGCTCGGCGAGGGCGAGAAGAAGATGGCCCGCCAGGTCGCGCTCGAAGAGATGAAGAAGCAGTGGGAGGGCCTGCGCGAGGACGGCGTGAAGTTCGACGCGAACCTCATCGAGGAGGTCGACATCACCCTGCTCGGCCGCCCCACGAACATCGAGGCGATCAGCCGCGGCAACCTGGAGCAGTGCCAGAAGGTGCGCAAGGGTGGCGACGTCGGCGCCTGGCAGTCCTACCTCTCCGCGCTCCCCGCGAAGCTCACGGCCGGCGAGTGCATCCAGCCGCTCACCTACACGTTGTTCGACTACCTCGACATCGGCCGCACGTGGCAGCGCGAGGTGGGCCTGTGCAAGGGGGACAAGGCCCACGTCGTCGCCAGCGCGAAGGACCGCTACCGCATCAGCGACACGGGCGCGTGGATGACGGTCGAGGGTGACCCGTCGCAGAAGGCCGTCGCGGCCGAGTACCCCTGCAACATCGAGGGCTGCTTCGTCGGCATGCTGGTCGGCAAGTTCGTGACCGACTCCGGCGTGGAGACCGTCTTCCCCATCGGCGCCGAGACCACGTTCATCGCCCCCGAGCACGGCATCATCAGCTTCTCGATCAACGACACCGTCTGGTACGACAACAAGTGGTTCAAGTCGTCCACGATCGAGGACCGCACGTCGCTGACCATCGAGCCCGGCCAGTAGCGGGTGCGCCGGAAGCCGCAGCGCTGGTTCTTCGCCCTGCTCCCCCTCGTCGTCCTCCTGGGCGGCGGGGAAGCCGCGCTGCGTGCCGCCGGGTGGCCCACGAAGGACCCGACGCGGGCGTTCACCCATGGGGACGTGTACTGGGTCGAGAAGGGGTCGCTCCACCTCGAGCCCTTTCCCCACAAGGAGACCGGCGGCACCTTCCGCGTGAGCACCGACGCCAACGGCCTCCGCGCGCCGCTGCACGCGGAGAAGAAGCCTGACGGCGTGTTCCGCGTCATGACGCTGGGCTGCAGCACGACGTTCGGCTGGGGCGTGGATGACGACCAGTCGTACCCCGCGCGCCTCGAGGCGGTCCTCGGCGAGGCGGGCCACCCGGTCGAGGTCATCAACGGTGGCCAGCCGGGCCACAGCAGCTTTCAGGGCTTGTGGTTGTGGGAGCGCACGCTCGCGCGCTACCAGCCCGACCTGGTGATCTTCGGGTACATCGTGCAGGACGCGCGGATGGTGGCCTACAGCGATCGGTCGCAGGCGTTGCTCCAGCAGAACGGGGACTTCCTCAAGCAGAACCTGCTGCATCGGTCGCGGCTCTACACGGGGCTGCTCCAGACCTGGAACGGGCTGCGCATCCAGCAGAAGGACCAGTCGGCGGACGGCAACGTGAACCGCGTCCCGACGGACGAGTACGTCGAGAACATCCGCGCCCTCAAAGCGCGCACCGAGGCCGTGGGCGGCACGTTCGCGCTGTTCGGCTTTCCGCTCGAGCGCGAGGGCTACACCGCGTCCCACCGCGCCTTGTTGAAGACCGCGGCCGAGATCCTGCCGGCGCCCTACTACGATCCGCAGGCCGACTTCGAGCAATGGTCCGCCGCGGAGACCTTGTTCTTCCCGCAGGACCGCGGCCACGCCAACGCGGCCGGCCTGGACAAGGTCGCGCGTGGCATGGCGCAGTTCCTCATCGCCGAGCGGTTGATCCCGTAGGGGTCTGCTACCATCGCCGCCATGCGGAACAGCGCCCTCGTCCTGCTCACCCTCAACGAAATCGAAGGCCTCGAGGCCCTCTGGTCGCGCCTGCCGATCGCGGAGTTCGCCGAGGTGTTCGCGGTCGACGGGGGCAGCACCGACGGCACCCTGGCGTTCTTCGCGGCCCGGGGCATTCCGGTCGTGACCCAGCCGATTCGGGGCCGCGGCGTGGCCTTTCGTGTGGCGGCCGAGGCGAGCGCCGCCGAGCGGCTCGTGTTCTTCAGCCCGGACGGCAACGAGGACCCCGCGGACATCGTGCGCCTGGACGATCTGCTCATCGGCGGGGCCGACCTCGCCATCGCGCGCCGCTTCGGGCCGGGCGCGGTGAACGAGGAGGACGGCGAGGTGCTGCGGCTGCGCGCGCGCGTGAACGACACGCTCTCGCGCATCGCCAACGGCCTGTTCGGCAGCGGCGGGCCGCGCGTGCACGACACCATCAACGGCTTTCGGGCGTTGCGGCGCAAGGCGCTGCTCGAGCTCGCCACCACGGTGAAGCGGTTCCCCATCGAGTACCAGATCACCATCCGCGCGCTGCAGCGCGGCTGGACGATCGCGGAGGTGCCGACCAAGGAGGGCGCGCGGATCGGCGGCGAACGCAAGGCCGCGAGCTGGCCGGTGGGGATGGACCACCTCAAGGTGCTTGCCACCGAGCTAGCGAACGCCCGGCTGCTCGCCCGATGAGCCCGATGAGCCCGAGCGGCACGAGCCTGGAGCGGCGCGCGGCCCTCGCGGCGCTCGTGCACGCGGAGATGGCGGGCCTGCCGGTCCAGCATCACGACGCCGCGACCGGGCATCCGTTGTGTGTCGTCGGCTTCGGCCCGGAGGAGGTCGTCGCGGCCACCGAGGTGATGCTGACGACCGAGGTCACCATGGGCGCGCGCGTGCGCGCGTTCGAGGCCGTGTGGGCCGCGCGGTGCGGAAAGCGGCACGGCGTCATGGTCAACAGCGGCTCGTCCGCCAACCTGCTGCTCCTGGCCGCGCTCGTGGAGGCCGGCCACCTCGCGCCCGGCGACGAGGTGCTCGTGCCCGCGGTCGGGTGGTCGACCACGCTCTTCCCCGTCGCGCAGGTGGGCCTGGTCCCCGTGCTCGTCGACGTCGACCCCGCCACGTTGTGCCTGGACCCCGCGAGCGCCGCCGCCGCCCGCACGCCCCGCACGCGCGCCGTGTTCGCGGTGCACCTGCTCGGCCAGGCCGCGGCGATGGCGCCGTACGACGATCTGCTCGTCCTGGAGGACGCCTGCGGCGCCCACGGCGCGACGATCGGCGGCCGCCCGGTCGGCGGGATCGGGCTCGGCGCCACGTTCAGCTTCTTCTTCTCGCACCACATCACGACGATGGAGGGCGGCATCGTCGTCACCGACGATGACGTGCTCGCCGACACGATGCGCTCCCTGCGCGCCCACGGCTGGGTGCGCGAGCGGTCCGACCGCGCGGCGCTCGAGGCCGCGTCGCCCGAGATCGATCCCCGCTTCCTGTTCGTCTCGTCCGGCTACAACCTGCGCCCCACCGAGGTCGCCGCGGCGTTCGGGCTCGTGCAGGAGCGCCGGCTCGACGCCTGGGTCGCGCAACGCCGCGCCAACCACGTGGACTGGTGCGCGCGCGTGGGCGTCATCCCCGGGGTCACGGTGTTCCCCGAGGCGCCGGGCACGACCCACGCCGGCTTCGCCTTCCCCATGCTCGTCGCGGGCGATCGTGCCGGCTGCATGGCCGCCCTGGAGGCGCGCGGCATCGCCACGCGGCCGGTGTCCGGCTCGAACCTCGCCCGGCAGCCTGCGTTCGCGCGCGTCGCCGCCCGCACCCCCGTCCCGCTCCCCGTGTCCGACGCCGTCCACACCCGCGGCTTCTTCGTCGGCAACTCCCACGCGTTCGGCCCCGATCACGGCGCGCGCCTCGCCGCGGCCCTCACCTCCTGGAGCTCCTCGTGAGCGAGCGCATCGTCGTCACCGGAGGCGCCGGGTTCGTCGGCTCCGTGCTGGTCCCCCACCTGCTCTCCGAGGGCTACCGCGTGCACGTGGTGGACGCGTTGCGCTTCGGCGGCGAGGGCCTCCTCCCCAACTTCATCCACCCGAACTTCTCGTTCGCCGAGGCGGACGTGCTCGACGCGCCGCGCATGCGCAAGGAGCTCGCGGGGGCCCACGCCGTGGTGCACCTCGCCGCGCTCGTCGGGTACCCGATCTGCAAGAAGCTCCCGGAGGAGGCCCGCCGCACCAACGTCGGCGGCGCCGAGGTCGTGCTCGGCGAGATGCCGGCGGACGCCCGCCTCATCTACTTCTCCACCGGATCGAACTACGGCGAGGTCGTCGGGGTGTGTGACGAGGACACGCCGCTCAACCCGCTCTCGCTCTACGGCGAGACGAAGACCAAGGCCGAGATGATGGCGATGGAGCGGCCGAACTCGGTCGCCCTCCGCTTCGCCACCGCGTTCGGGCTCTCGCCGCGCATGCGTCTGGACCTGATGATCAACGACTTCACCTACCAGGCGTTGGTCAACCGCTACTTGCTCGTCTACGAGCGCCACTTCCGCCGCACGTTCATCCACGTGCGCGACATGGCGCGCGTCGTGCCGCACCTGCTGCGGAACTGGGACCGCGCGCGGGACAACCGGCTCAACGTCGGCCACGAGACGATGAACTTCACCAAGGAGGACATCGCCCAGGCGCTCCAGAAGAAGCTGGACTTCCACCTCTACTTCGCCGACGTCGGCACCGACGAGGACAAGCGCGACTACGAGGTCAGCTACGCGCGGATCCGCGCGCTCGGCTTCTCCCTCGACGTCGACATCCACCGCGGCCTGGGCGAGCTGCTCGGGGGCTTGCGGATGATCCGCATCCGGCACCCGTACTCGAATGTCTGAAGCAGAGGGCCCGCCCGTGCTGGAGGGCACGCGGGTGCTCGTCACCGGCGGGCACGGGTTCCTCGGGCGGCACGTGTGCGCCGCGCTCGAGGCGGCGGGCGGCACGCCGCTGCCGATCGGGCGGGTTGAGGTCGATCTGCGCGATAGCGCCGCCGTCCGCGCCCTGTTCGACCGCCACGCGCCCGATCTCGTGGTGCACGCCGCGGTCACCGGCGGCGGCATCGGCTGGATGCGCGCCCACCCGGCGGAGGCCTTCGTGGACAACGTGCGCATGACCACCGAGGTCATGGAGGCCGCCCAGCGAGCCCACGTGCGCCGCTTCGTGGGCGTGTCCTCCGCGTGCGCCTACGCGGTCGACGCCGCGCAGCCCATGCGCGAGGAGGCCCTGTTCGCGGGCGATCCCGAGCCCACCAACGGCCCCTACGGGCACGCCAAGCGCGCCATGATGGTCCAGGGCGCGGCGTACGCGGCGCAGTACGGGTTCGACGCCGTGTTCGTCGTCCCCACCAACCTCTACGGGCCGGGCGAGTCGGTCGATCCCGCCCGGGCCCACGTCGTCGGCGCGCTCGTGCGCCGCTTCGAGGAGGCGCGGCGCGCCGGTCTGGACGAGGTGACCTGCTGGGGCTCGGGCCGCGCCACACGGGATCTCTTGTTCGTGCGCGACGCCGCCGCCGCCATCCTCCTGGCGCTGACGCAGCCGGTCGGCCCCGCGCCGGTGAATCTCGGCAGCGGAGAGGAGCGCACCATCGCGGCGATCGCGACCGCGGTGGCCGACGCGGTCGGTTTCCGCGGTACCATCCGGTGGGACGCGGCGCTGCCGGACGGCATGCCGCGCAAGGTGTTGGACATCACGCGGGCGCGCTCCCTCCTCGGGTGGTCGCCCCAAACCCCCCTCGCCGAGGGGCTCGCGGAGATGGTCGCGTGGTTTCGTGGATCCTCCTCGCCGTTGGCTGCCTCGAACGGGTGACCGGAGAGGACGTGCCGCTCGATCCGCGCTTCTACGCGGGGCGGGACGACAACGCCGGGCAGGCCGCGGCCGGCGGCGGAGACCCCAACGGCGGCGGGAGCGCCGCGGGCGGCGGCGAGGGCCCCTACGCCGGGTACGACGGCGAGACGTGGCTGCTGAAGGGCGAAGTGCGCGGGGAGGAGCCCATCCCCGTGCAGATCGACGTGAACGAGCCCGATGACGCCGCTCCGGGCGGGGTCCGGCGCGCGGGCGCCATCCGCCTGGACGCGCCGGGGCCGTTCGAGGTCAACGTGCCGAAGACCGTCACGGTCATCCGGTTCCAGGCCTTCCAGGACCCCACCGCGGACGGCCCCGACGAGACCGATCCGTTCGCCGAGGCCTCGGTCACGCTGGGAGACCAGGCGCCCGCCGCGCTCGTGCTCGAGCTGGTGAAGGGCGCGCGGGGCACGGCCTCCGGGGGCGGCGGCGCGCCGGGGTCGCCGGGAGGGGCACCCAACGGGGGCCCAGGAGAACCGGGGGCGCCCGGGGGCTCGGCGGCGCCGCAGCCGCCCCCCAACGGCCTCTCGTTCCCGGCGGGGCCGACGGTCACGCTCACCGGCTTGGTGGTGGCGGCGCGGGATCTGCCCGTCGTGCTCGACTTCTTCCTCGCGGACGGCGCGGGCGCGGGCGGCCGCAGCTACCTCGGCAAGCGGGTGGTGGAGGCCGGCACGTGGACCCAGGCGTTCCCCGAGGGCTTCGGCGCCGTCGAGGTCGAGGCCTACCAGGACCTGACGGGCGATTCCCGCACCGGCGACGATCCCGCGGCCCGCATGGAGCGCGCCGTTCAGATCGCCGAGGCGGACGCCGACGCCGGCACGCTGACCATCCCGTAGCGGCCGCCGATCGTTGCGCCTTGCGCGCGGATCTTGTCAAGAATCGACGGAGCGGCGTACGGCCGCCGGGAGCGCCCTGGGCGTTCATCCGGCCGGAACGCCGTCGGCGGCCCCGTTGAGTCGGGGGGACGCATCGTGTATACCGAGCGGCACGCTTTCCGGGAGGAAGCCCAATGTCGTTTGCAGGACTCCTGCTGCTCCTCGCCGTTCCCGCCCACGCGGTCTCGCCGTCCGCGGCGGGGCACGTGACGCTCACCGAGTTCCAGGCCGACCCGACGCGGGTGCCCCAGTACTACGGAGAGTGGTTCGAACTGTACAACAACTACCCGGGAACGCTCGACTTCGAAGGCGTCTCGATCACCAACGCCGCGGGGCAGGTGGTCACGATCGCGGGCCCCACGCTCGTCGGCGCCGGCCAGTACCTGGTGCTGGGGATCAACAACGACCGGACATACGGCTCGTCCAGCTACAACGGCAACGTCCCCGTCGACTACCTCTACACGTTCGACACCGACGCGGACGGCTTCAACATCGCGCTCTCGGACGACACGTTGACGGTCCGGTTCGGCGCCGTCGTGCTCGACACGGTGGAGTGGACCTCGGCCTGGGGGATCTCGGCGAACTACGCCCACTCCGCCAGCCTGAACGCCTACACGCTCGAGTGGGCGAACGACTACTCGATCAACTGGTGCTCTTCGGCCTCGTTCATCGCCGACTCCGGCATGTACGGCTCCCCCGGCGAGGAGAACGAGTACTGCGGCACCTCCGCGGGCGCCGACAACGACGGCGACGGCTACTCCGAGCGCGAAGGTGACTGCCGCGACGACGACGCCAACATCCACCCCGACTCGCTCGACGGCATCGACGGCGTGCCCCAGTCCTCGGGCGGTGGCGGCAACCCGAATGACGACGCGGACTGTGACGGCGATCGCGACGACGGCGTGCTCGACAACGACGGGGACGGCATCTCCGAGGTCGATGGCGACTGCGACGACAGCGACGCGGACGTGTTTCCCGGCGCGGTCGAGCGGGACGACGGCGTCGACAACGACTGCAACGACTGCATCGACGACCTCGACGAGGACGGCGACGGCTACGGCTACTCCGAGGTCGACAGCTGCGGTGACGACTGCTCGCCCTCGCTCCCCACGAGCGCCGATCCCGACCTGCCCGCGGATCGCGACGCCGATGTCCATCCCGGCGCCACCGAGGTCCCGTACGACGGCTACGACCAGGACTGCGACGGGCTCGACCTCTGCGACTACGACGAGGACGGCTACAACTCCGACCTCTGCGTCTGCGGCACCCGCTGCGACTGCGACGACAACAACCGGCTGATCCATCCCGGCGCCCCCGAGAACGAGAGCGACGGCATCGACAACGACTGCGACGGCGACATCGACATCCCCGATCGCGACGGGGACGGCTTCACCGTCGAGATGGGCGACTGCATGGACATCGCGGGCGACGCGGGAGACCCCGAGCTCGTCGAGATCTCGGCGACCGTGAACCCGGACGCCGTGGAGAAGTGCGGGGATCTGCTCGACAACGATTGTGACGGCTTCTACGACAACCTGCCCGAGTGCACGAACCCGCAGGCCTACGCCACGGTTCGGGGCGGCGGGTTGTGCGGGGTGTCGCCGACCACGGGCGGGGCGGGCACGCTCGCGCTCGGCGCGCTGATGGGCCTGGCGGCGATCGCCCGCCGCCGTGAGGGGGGAGCACGATGATCACGCTCTTGGCGGCGGTCGCCATGACCGCGGGCGCGTTCGCGCAGGAAGAGGCTACTTCGGACGCCACCTTCGACTTCGAGCTGTTCCGCCCGCACGGAGATCTGTACGGGTACAACGCCACACACGGCGCGGCGACTCTCGGCAACCTGCAGCTCGGCTTCGGCGCGTGGTTCAACTACAGCGACGATCCCGTGGTGCTCGTCGACGCGGCGGGCAACCGCGTGTCGGTGTCCGGCACGGACGGCGAGGAGAGCGGCGACGGCGTCATCGACAGCCGGCTCACGTCGACCTTCCAGGTCGGCATGGGCATCACGCGCTTCGCCAGCCTCACGGTCGACATCCCCCTCGTCATCCTGAACGAGGGCTGGAGCCTCGGCGGCGTGGACGACTTCACCGCGTCGGGCGTGCCCGGCGGCGGCGGCGGGATCGGCGACATCGTCGTGTCCCCCAAGATCGCGATCCTCGACCGCGACTTCCTCCCCGTCGGCCTCGCCGTCGTCGTGCCCGTGGGCCTGCCCACCGGCGCCTCCCGCGACTACCTCGGCGAGGCCGGCGTCACCGTGACGCCCACGCTCGCCTTCGAGTACAGCGACGCGCCGATCCACTCCCGCGCCTACAAGTTCCGCTTTGCCGTCAACGGCGGCTACCGGCTGCGGGACGCCGCGCGCCTGCGGGACGTGAGCGTCGGCAACGCGCTCGTGTACGCCGGCGCCGTGGGCTACCACCCGATCGAGCCGCTCGAGATCACGGCCGAATTCCACGGCGCCTCGTTCGGCGCCCGCGCCGCGCAGAACCCCGCCGAGGCGCTCCTCGGCGCCAAGGTGCTCCTCGGCCGCTGGGTCGCCATCAACGTCGGCGGCGGCACCGCCGTCCTCGGCGGCATCGGCGCGCCCGACTACCGCGTCTTCGGCGGCGTGACCGTGGCGCCCTCGTTCGATCCCAACGCGCGCGACTCCGACAGCGACAAGCTCGCCGACGGCGTCGACAAGTGCCCGAAGGACGCCGAGGACCTCGACGGCTACCAGGACGACGACGGGTGTCCGGAGCTCGACAACGACGCGGACGGCCGCGAGGACAAGGTCGACAAGTGCCCGGACGACCCGGAGGACGACGACGGCTACCTCGACAACGACGGCTGCCCCGACGTCGACAACGACAAGGACGGCATCGTCGACACGGCGGATCGCTGCTCCGACCAGGCCGAGACCGTCAACGGTTTTGACGACGAGGACGGCTGCCCCGACGACAAGCCGGTCGACGACAGTGACGGTGACGGCTTCAAGGACGACGTCGACCGCTGCCCCTACGACGCCGAGGATCTGAACGGCTTCGAGGACGAGGACGGCTGCCCGGACGACCGCCTCAAGAACGCCCGCGTCGTGGTGACGGCCTCCGCCATCAAGATCAACGACGTGATCTTCTTCGACACGGGCAAGGCGACCATCCAGGATCGCAGCTTCGACCTGCTCGACGAGCTCGCCAAGGTGATCTCCGACCACCCGGAGATCAAGAAGCTCCGCGTCGAAGGGCACACGGACAACAAGGGCGACGACCTCTCGAACCTCAAGCTCTCCCAGGCGCGCGCCGAGTCGGTGGCGGCCTACCTCAAGAGTCACGGCATCGATGGAAGCCGCCTGGACGCTGCTGGGTTTGGGGAGATGCGCGCTATCGCGACCAACGATACCGAGGACGGGCGCGCCCAGAACCGTCGTGTCGAGTTCATCATCGTCGACCGCGACTAAGCCCCGAGGACCCCCGACCATGCGTACCCTGCTGCTCTTCGCCCTGCTCCCCACCCTCGCCTGGGCCGGGGCCCGTGGCTCCTCCACCGAAAAGGGGGGGAAGCTCGGCGCCAATTACTGGTCCGCCCAGTCCGCGATCGACGGCAAGATCGAGACCGCCTGGATGGTGCCCGGCGAGAGCCCCAACCGCGGCGAGTGGATCGAGATCGACATCCCGCGCGGCGAGGTCGACAAGATCGCGATCTACCCGGGCTTCGGCAAGAGCGACGAGACCTACGGCGACTACCCGCGCGTCAAGCAGATGCGGATCGACGTGTTCGCGCTCGATGACGACCAGAACGCCAAGCAGGTGGGCTCGACCACCATCGACGTGCCCGACAAGCGCGAATGGCAGACGTTCGACCTGACGGACGCGAAGATCGACGCCGGCCTGTTCGGCGGGCGCGTGCGCCTGTCCATCATCGACATCCACGACGGCGAGGACTACCCCAACCTGGGCGTGTCCGAGGTGCTCATCCACATGAAGGAGTTCGACGCGCGGGTGAAGGTCACCGCGTTGAACGACGGCGATCCCGCGGGCGCCGCCGACATGCTCGACGAGAACCCCAAGACCGCGAGCAAGCTCCCCGGCACCTCCGCCACCATGAGCCTCGAGAGCTCGGGCTTCGGCATCTCCACCATCGGGTTCGTGCCGGTCAAGGACCACGCCCGCCCCAAGACGGTGGAAATCACCGCCGGCAACCAGACCGTGACCACGGTGCTCCCCGACAAGGCCTCCGAGGTGCAATGGGCGACCGTGCCGGGCCTCAACGGCTACACCGGCGGGGCGTTCGGCACCCTCGAGGTCAAGATCCTCGACGTGTATCCGGGCAAGGTCGCGGAGATCGGCATCGCCGAGCTCAAGGCCCGCGCGACGAACTTCGAGGCGTTGTAGGCCGATCCGGCCCTGCCGGACGACGAACGAGAGGGGCCCTGCGGGGCCCTTCTTCCGTTCTCGGGGCCCACCTTGGTTGGGCGACCGACGCGGGCCGCGGTGCCCGGCACCCCGAGCGGTGCCGCCACGGCCCCGGAGCTTCGTCGTGCTCGTCGGGACGTGCGGCGCCGCGCGAGTCGCCTGGCACAAAAACGAAGAGGGCCCGCCGGAGCGAGCCCTCTCGGGGGTGCGTGGGCCCGGAGGCCCGCGCGGGGCCTACTGGGCGGGCACCGCGGCCACGGCGGCCGCTTCGGTGATGGTGATCTCCTGGGTCGCCGAGAGAGCGCCGCTGGTCGCGGTGATCGTGGCGGTGCCGGGCGCAACGCCCATCACGGTGCCGTCGGCCTGGACGGTCGCGACGGTGTCGGCGCTGGACGACCAGGTGACGGTCTCGCCCTGGAGGGGCGCGCCGCCGGCCTTGACGGTCGCGGTCAGCATGGCCGACTGGCCGGCGGGCCAGGGGGTGCCGGCGGTGTAGCCGGCGATCTCGACGGCGTCGGGGAGGGCGACGACGAACGTGTACTGGGCCTTGACGTCGCCGATGGCGGCGGCCACGGTGGCCTCGCCGTTGGCGATGGGCGTGACCTTGGCGCCTTCGAGCTTGGCGACGCTGTCGGGGGAGACCGACCAGGTCAGCGTGGGCTGGGGCTCAATGGCCTTGCCTTCGGCGTCGAGGACGGTGGCCTTGAGCACGTCGACCTGGTCGAGCTTGTGAACGGAGACCTTCGCGTCGCCGTCGAACTTGATGGAGGCGGGGGTCGGGGCGCAGCCCACGAAGAGAGCGAGAAGAGCAACCATGGTAATTCCGTGACCTTTGGGGATTCTCACCCCGATTGAAGCAGGTAGAAGCGCCGCTCCTGGCGGTTCGGAAGGACGTTCTCCACGGAGCCATCCGAAGGCGGGCGGACTTTACTCTCTTGGTAAATATTTGCAAGAGGCAGGAGCGAGGATCTTTTTATCGCAGGGGAGCCGGGGCCCCCTTCCGGTACATCGGCAGGCCCGGCGGGGTACACTACGAGCCGGCGCCCCCCCGCCCTCTCTCTACCGCCTCCATCCTCGTCTCCATCCTCGGGAAACCTCGTTGGCAACGCCCTCGTCAGAGCCCCAACGGTTCGGTAAGTACCAGATCGTCGAGCGGATCGCCGCGGGCGGCATGGCGGAGATCTTCAAGGCCCGCCTCGACGGGATCGGGGGGTTCCACCGCACGTTCGCCATCAAGCGCATCCTCCCGCACCTCACGACGAACCCCGAGTTCGTCGACATGCTGGTGGACGAGGCGAAGGTCGCCGGGCTGCTCTCGCACGCCAACATCGTGCAGATCCTCGATCTCGGGTCGATCGACCAGCAGTACTACATCGCGATGGAGTACGTGAACGGCCGGGATCTCGGCCTGCTCCTGGCGCGGTGCGCCGAGAAGGGCATCACCCTGCCGGTGCCGCACGCGGTTTACGTGCTGCTCGAGATGCTCAAGGGGCTCGAGTACGCCCACAACCGCCAGGTGATGCGTGGCGGGCGCCCCGTGCCGCTCAACATCGTGCACCGCGACATCTCCCCCGCGAACGTGCTCGTGAGCTTCCAGGGCGAGGTCAAGCTCACCGATTTCGGCATCGCCAAGGCCTCGGTCAAGGCGCTCGAGACCATGTCGGGCGTGGTGAAGGGCCGCTTCGACTACATGAGCCCGGAGCAGGCCAGCGGCAGCGGGGACGTCGATCAGCGGTCCGACCTGTACTCCGCCGGCGTCGTGCTCTATGAGGTGTTGACCGGTCGGCACCCGTTCCGGCAGCCCGGCGAGCTCGCGACCATCGAGGCCATCCGCCGCGGCACCTACGAGCCGCCCAGCTACGTCAATCCGGACGTGCCGTACGCCCTCGACCTGGTGGTCGAGCAGGCGCTCAAGGCCAACCCGGCCGAGCGCTTCGCGACCGCCACCGCGTTCAAGGACGCCCTGGATCGGTTCTTCCACGACGCCGGCTTCATCTTCTCCGCCTCGACGCTCGCCGCGTTCCTCAAGGGGCTGTTCCCCGAGAGCGAGACCCGCGCCCCCTCTTCGGGCCCGATCCTCGCGGCCTCGCGCCCCGCGGCGCGGCTGGCGCGGGACCAGGCCGACGATGTCGTGCTGGACGAGGATTCCTCCACCTCCGGGCGGCGGCGCGGCCCCGTGAACGGGATCTCCCCCGGGGGCCTCCCGAGCGCCGACAGCACGCTGCGGGACGTGGCGGGGCTGCTCCGGTCCCTGCCCGACGCGGGGCAGTCCGGCGCGTTCGGCCCCGTGGCCGGCCTCGCGGACGAGTCGACGCTGATCCGCCCCGCGCCCGGCATCGATCCGCGCGAGTGGTCCGAGGCGGCGACCGCGGTGCGCCCCGACCCCGCGGCGCGCTCGGCCATCGCCCGCTCCATCGTGCCGCAGCCGACGACGCAGCCGTTGTCGCAGCGCGCGCCGCCTCCCGGGGCTCCCCCGCGCCCCGCGTCGCCCCAGGGGCCCGCGGGGACCGGCCTGCGGCCCGCGGACGCGACCACGTCGCGCTTCCCGAGCGCCAGCAGCATCCCCGGGCCGAAGGCGAGCCCCCCGCCCGCGCCCCGCCCGGCCGCGCGTGAAGCGGCCACGCCCGAGCCGCGGACGCGCATCGTGGCCCGCACGCCGGCCCACGTCCACCTGCTCTACGTCGCGACCGCGGTCATGACCGCCGTGGCCGGGCTGCTCGTGGGGTTGTTCGTCGGCTCCGCGGCCCGCGCCCGCGCCCCCGAGGAGCCGCCGGTCCTCAAGCTCGACCCCATCGTCGAGATCCACTTCCCCGCGGGCGCCACCGTCACGCTCGACGGGCGCGACGTGCCCGGCCCCTCGCCCGCCACGACCACCCTCGCCGCCGGCCGCCCTGCCCTCGTGCGCATCTCGAGCCCCGACCACGCGCCCGCGGAGAGCCAGCTCCTCCTCGACTACAACCAGATGCGTGTCCTCGACTTCGTGCTGGTGGATCTCAAGAAAAAGGAACCCTGAACGTGGATTCCATCGCGCGGACCCGCCCGCTGCCCATGGCCGCCCTCGCGGCGCTTCGTCCCAAGCAGTGGGCGAAACAAGTGCTCCTGCTACCCGCGATCATCTTCTCCGACGCCATCCGGAGCCCGACCGAGTGGCTCCACCTCGGCGTCGCCGTCCTGGCGTTCTGCCTGCTCTCGAGCACCGGCTACATCTTCAACGACTGGCGGGACATCGAGGCCGACCGGCGCCACCCGAAGAAGCGGTTCCGGCCGCTGGCGAGCGGCGAGCTGACCGAGCGCGCGGCGTGGGGCGTGATGGCACTGGCGTTCGTGGGCGCGCTCAGCCTCGCGTGGGCCGTGAGCCCGTCGTTCATGGTGGTGGCGCTGCTCTACTTCGTGACGACCGTGTCGTACTCGACGTACTTCAAGCACATCGTCATCCTCGACGTGATGTTCCTCGCGGCCTGCTACCTCTGGCGCCCGGTGGCCGGCGCGGTGGCGATCGCCGTGGCGATCAGCCCCTGGCTGCTGCTGTGCACCGCGTTCCTCGCGCTGTTCCTCGGCTTCAACAAGCGCCGCGGCGAGATCATGCTGCTCGAAGGGGTGGGCGGCACCCGGCGGAGCCTCGATGAGTACAGCCCGGCGATGCTGTCCGAGTTCCAGGCGATCACGACGTCCGGCACGATCATCAGCTACGCGCTGTACACCGTGCTCGGCTCGCCGACCGACTGGCTCCTGCTCACGTTGCCGTTCGTGCTGTTCGGCATCTTCCGGTACATCTACCTGATGGATCAGAAGGGCGAGGGCGCGGCCCCGGACGAGACGCTCCTGCGCGACCGGCCGATCCTCGTGACCTGCCTGCTCTACCTCATCGTCGCCGTCGCGGTCCTCGGGGTGGCCCCCCGCACGGACCGCCATCCCAGCGTGGCCGTCGAGCGCCACGCGGCGCCCTGACTACTCCGACGCGAGCAGCGGCGTGAGGAGCACCAGCTCGCCCAACGGCACGCCGCCCACCTCGGGCGCGGACGTGAGCACCGTGGTGGGCTGGCCGGGATCCGCGTCCGCGTAGAGGACCGCGAAGGGGAGCGGGTCCGCGCCGCCCAGGGCGCCGCTCAGCGCGTGGCTGGGGATGCACGCCTCGTAGGCCGCCCCGAGCCAGGTGGGCGCCAGGCGCGCCTCGGTGCCCGTCGGAGCGGCGGTCTCGGTGACCGGGAGGGTGAGGGTCACGGTGTCGAGATGGAGCGTGAGCTGGTCCCCGGGATCCGCGTGGTCGTCCCGCACGCGCCCCGCCACGCAGACCCGCTCGGGGTTCCAGACGGCGGCGACGCTGAAGCTCCCGTCCCGCGGGCCGTCCCAGCCGTTGGCGCCGGACTGGAGCTGCCACGGGGCCTCGACGACCAACGGCGCGGCGGTCGGCCAGTCGACGAGGTCCCCGTCGGGCGTGACGGTGCGTTCCTGGGCGCTGACGCGGGCGCGGCCGCGGAACGTGCGGTTGACCACCTCGTCGGCCTCGCCCGTGGCCCCGCGCACCCAGTACACCCCCAGGAGCCGCGCGACGCCGGACGCGAGCTTGACGCCCTCGGGCGCGTGCTCCTGGGGCAGGAACAGGCGGAGGGTGCCCTGCTCGAGGGCCACGCGGAAGCCGGCGCCGGGGCCCGGGTGATCGAGCGGCAGGCCGGGCACCGGGCTCACGCCGCAGCGGCCGTCCTTCATCGAGCACGCGCGCACCTCGTTCTCGGGCGGACCCGCGTTGAGCCAGACGGTGCGCTGATGGACGGCGAGGAGCCGGGGCGTTCGCCCCGCGCCGAACCGAACGCGCTCGCCCGTCACCCGGTCGACGACAGCGAGGCCGTCGGTGTCGCCCTCGAGGCTCCACACGCGCCGCCCATCGTATACCTGCGCGCCCGCCGCGATGCGCACGTCGAGCTGATCGCGGCTGTTGCGCCGCAGCCCCAGGAGCAGCGAGAGTGGAGTGCCGTCGTCCCGTTCGGCGAGGATCGAGAGCTCGCTGGGCAGGACCGCGCGGCGTGCGGGCTCCAGGCGGTCGCAGCCCGCGAGGAGGAGGACGCCGATCAGGGCATGGCGGCGCAGAGGGCCTCGACGTCCGGCAAGTCCGCCACCGTGCGGGCGTAGCGTGCGTAGCGGACGCGGCCGTCGGCGCCGAGGAGGAACTCGGCGGGGAGCAGATCGGCGCCGCCTTCGGGACGGCCGCGCGCGAGGGTCAGCGACGCGAGCAGGGTGCGCAGGGTGTCGGGCCGCAGGCCCACGAGCGAGCGCACAAGGCCCCGGTCCCGGCCGACGCCCCACGCGTCGAAGCGCGCGTTGTCGGGCTCGACGACGATCGGGAACAGGACGTGCTGGCGGGGCACGAAGTCACGCGCCAGCGTCAGGTCGCACCGGGTGAACGCGACCATGCCGACCCCGGCCGCGTCGAGCCGGGGGAGGGCCCGCTCGGCCTCCGTGATCGCGGCGCGCGCGAGGCCGCCCGACAACGAACGCAGGAACAGCACGACGAGCGGCCGGACGCCGGTCTGCACGGGCAGGCCGAAGACCGGCTGCACGCGGAAGGCCGGGGCGGGATCACCGGGGCGGAGCATTGGTGTCCGTGGGCGGCGGAGCGCAGTCCGTGCCGTCGGTGATGACGCGCTCCATGCGCCGTTGGGGCTCGAGCCAGGCCTCCACCAGCTCCGGCGGGAGGCCGGCGCGCTCGATCTCCTGCCGGAGCAGGGCGAGCCGCCGCCGGAACTGCCCCGCGTTGATGCGGAGCGTGCGGTGGAGGGGGGCGATGGGGCGGCCGGTGTAGGCCACGGGCGCGCCGAGCGAGGCGGCGGCGTGCTCGTATTCGTGCAACTTCACGGCGGAGCGGTCCTTGCCGGCGAAGAAGAAGCCTATGATCGAATCGTCGAATTGGCGATCGACGAACCGATCGACGATCGCGCGCACGACGGGTTCGCCGCCCGCGCGCTCGAAGGCGGTCATCCCGGCGGCGCGGGCGGAACGGCGGCGCCCGCGGTGGCCGGGTCGGGGAGGACCTGTCCGGGATCGAGGCGCGCGGGGCCGTCCTCATCCATCTTGGCGAGGCCCACCGTGTCGGCACCGGCGGTGCGCACGAGATCCATCACCTGGACCACGCGGCCGTAGTTGGCCTCGGGCGCGGCGTCGATGAACACGGTCTTCTTCGCCTTGGAGCGGAGGCGCTGCGTGATCTCCTTCATGAGGTCCTCGTCGGTGCCCTCCTTCAGGTTCAGCGCGATCTTGCCGTCTTCGTACACGGCCACCATGAGCTGGTCCGGCGGGGTGTCGGGGGGGGGCGGCGGCGGCTCTTCCGTGTCCGGAGGCGGCAGGTTGCTCGCCATCTTCCGCACCGTCACCGGCGTCATCACCATGAAGATGATGAGCAGGACCAGCACGACGTCGATGAGCGGCGTCACGTTGATCTCGTCCATGCCCCCCTGGGCGCTCGTCGGGACCTTGATCGACATCGCTACTCCTTCAGCTTCTCGGCCGCGAGGAGCATGGTGTCGGTGCCGGGGAGCTCATGGAGCTTGTCCATGACATCGCGCACCTGCTTGTACGTTGCGGACTGGTCACCCTTCAGGAGCATCGGGCGGTTGGCCCGCTCCTTCTCGACCAGCTGGGCGAGGTCGTCGAGGACGACCTGGGTGCGGTCCACATAGACCGTTCCATCGCCCTTGACCGAGATGACGAGGTGCTGCCCCATGTCCTTCTCTTCCTCGGCGGTCTTCGCCCGAGGGAGGTCGACGTCGACCCCGGAGGACAACATCGGGGTGACCACCATGAAGATGATGAGCAGCACCAGCACGACGTCGACGAGAGGCGTGACGTTGATGTCCGCCATCGCGCCGCCTTTTTTTCCACCGACCTTCGCGCCCATGTTGGTGTCTCCGCCCCGCCGCTACTTCGCGGCCTGGCTTTCGGAGCGGCGCAACACGTCCTTCTCGGCCCAGTCCACGAGCTCCCCGATGGACGTGGTCATGTCCTTCGAGATGTCGTCGATCACGGCGTTGAAGTAGTTGTAGAGCCAGATGGCGACGATCGCGACGGCGATGCCGAACGCGGTCGACACGAGCGCCTCGGCGATGCCGCCGGAGATGGCGGTCAGATCCGCGCCGCCCTCCGCGCTCATCATCGAGAACGCGTTGATGATGCCGAAGATGGTGCCGACGAGACCGACGAACGGGGCGGTCGAGCCGGTGGTGGCGAGGACGTTCATGCCCTTGCGCAGCGCCGCCGCCTCGTTCATCGCCATGCGCTCGAGCCCGCGCTTGGCGGCCTCGATGCCGTGCTTGTCGGGGCGAGCGCGGTACTCGGAGAGCCCCGACTTCACGATGGAGCCGAGGTAGGCGAGCTTGTACTGCTCGCTGGCGACGAGCTTGAGCGAGGCATCCATGTCGCCGGAGGCGAGGGGCTTGGCGATCGCCTCGGCGAGGGCGCGCGACTGGGCGCGGGCGCGGAGGAACATGACCATGCGCTCGATGCCGACGTACACGCTCCAGACCAGCATGACCAGGAGGAGGACGAAGATGGTCTTCGCGGGGACGCCCATGACGGCCCAGAGATGCTGAGGGGAGAGATCCATGTCGTACGTCCTCCGGCGGCGCCGGCGATCTGACAGTTGGAAGGCCTGCTAGGGGGCCTTGAAGTTGATGGCGAGGTCGAAGCCCGCCTTGACGGCCTTGCCCCCGTCCTTGACCGGGTAGAAGCGATAGCGCATTGCCACTTCACGGGCCGCGTTGCGGAAGATCTCGGCGCACGTCTTGGGGATGACCTCGTAAGGCACCCCCTTCTCGTTGATGTTGATGCGGACGGTGCACCGTTCGTCCGGGAGCTTGAGCGCCCGCGCCGCTTCCGGGTAGTCGCTGTCGCGCACGTCGGCGCGGACCTTGACCTCCGCCTCGGACCAGTGGACGACCTTGATGCCCGTGCCGCCGAGCTGGCCGCCCAGGGTGCCGCCGATCACGCCGCCCACGACCCCGCCGACCACGCCGCCTTCGACGCCGCCCTCGACCCCACCCTCGACACCCTCGACCTCGGCCTCGACCACCGGCTCGTCCTCGGGGACGACCTCGAGCGGGACGACCTCGTCGGGCACCACCTCGTCGGGCTTGACCTCGTCGGGCTTCTTCTCGGTCTTCGGCTTCTTGCTGCCTCCGGCCGGAGGGGGCGGAGGAGGGGGCGGAGGAGGGGCCGACAGATCGACGGCGACCTCGATGATCTCGTCCTCGACGACCGTTTCGACCACCTTCGACCCGGCCCAGACCAGCCCGGCCAGGAAGGAGCCGTTGAGCGCCAACGAGAGCAGGAACGCACCCACCTGGCGCTTGGCCTGGCGCTGCTGATTCCGGCCCACACTGTCGAACATCCGCGCTCCTGGTGCCAAAGCCGCGGCAGTGTAACGCCTCGGCCGGGGGCCCTTGTCAACAGAGAGTCTACGATCGTGTGTCGTCCACCGGATCGACCAGCGGGGACTCGCGCACCCCGTCGGCCGCCGCGGTGAGGGCGATGATGCGTGCGTCGGCCGCGTCGAGCCGCTCGTGGCACTCCCGCACGAGCCCCACGCCCTCCTCGAAGAGGCGCAGGGCCTCCTCGAGGGCGAGGTCGCCCCGCTCGAGCCGGGCCACGCGCGCTTCGAGCTCGGACAGGCCGACCTCGAAGCTCCGCGGCTCCTTGGGCTCCCTGGCGGCGGGCTCGCTCACTTGGCGGTCGCCCGGGGCTCGGCCGACCGCGCCCGCTCGATCTGGCCGAGCGAGTAGGTGAGCCGCGTGTTCGAGGCGACGTCGGTCGCCACGAGCACCTGGGCACCTTCACGGTTGAGCGTGATGCGCTCGGGCGCGACCATCAGCGTGCGCCGGGTCTGGTCCTTCGCGGAGAAATACACCATCTCGAGCCACGCCCCCTGGTGGATGACGCGCTCGATGATCGCGCGCAGCTCCGCAGGAGAAGCCCGCGAGGGGCCCTCCTGCTTCCGCTTCTGGCGCTGGGCGCCTTGCGCGGCGGTGCTGCCCGGCACCGGACGCAGGTCCTCGGGCTGGGTGTCGGCCGAGTGGGCGCGCGCGAGCGGATCGTCGCGCTGGTCCCGGGCCTCCGCGAGGAGGTGGTGGAGCCGCTCGCGGGCCTCCGCGGCGTCCTCGTCGGCGGGGTACTTCCGCAGCTCCTTGGCGGGGTTGAACCCCGTGGCCTGGAGCTCGGCGACCAGCTCGGGGATCCGCCGCCTGTCGACCGCGTAGAGCCCCGGGGCGAAGCGGTGGAGCAGGAACGGCTTGAGTTGCCGCAGCCCCTCCATGCGCCGCACCGCCGAGCGGTGCACCGTGAGCGCCACGATCTCGTGGAACTCGACGTCGGCCTCCTGGCCCATCCACGCGCGCAGCGTGTTCTCGACGTTCTCGGGCAGCCCGATCTGGCTGTTCTCGCGAAGGAAGTCGTACACCTCCTCGCGCCGCCAACCCTTGCGCAGCGCCTGCTCGATCGTGACTTCGGTGATCTTGTAGGTGTTGGCGCGGTCGCAGCCGGTGAGCTCCGCGAGCTCGCCGACGCGGAACAGGAGGATCGGCGCGAGGCCGGCCGGCGCCATGATCTCGTACGACGGCGTCAGGTAGAACTGGCTGAACCCCTCGTCCTCCGGCGGGTCGAGCAGCTTGGCGGCGCGCGGCGTGAGCTTGTAGAACTTCTGCTGGCCCCAGAGGCCGAGCTCCAGCATGCCGCACGCCACGAGCGCGGTGAAGCTGTAGCTGTCGCGCTCGGTCCCGCGGGGCGAGGTGTACAGCCCCTTGTGGAAGCGCTCGCGCCACTCCTCGCCGCGCTTCCAGCGCCGGTAGAGGGCCTGGAGCGGGGCCTCGGGGATCCACTCGTCCTTGGCGGACTGCACGGCCCAGAGCACCCACTCCGCCATCGGGAAGCGCTTCTCGAGCGCGCGGAACACGAGATCGCGCTGGTCTTCGGGCTCGAGGTGCAGCCACTCCTCGACGACATCGCGGTTGACCGCCACGCGGTCGCCGCGGAGCTCGATCATGCCGTGCATCATCAGGAAGTCGTAGTGGAGGTTGAACAGCTCGCTGTCCGGGCTCCAGATCTGCGCGAAGAAGCGATCGAGCTCGTCCTTGTGGGCCTTGAAAACCTCCTGCCGCTGGGTGAGGCGGGGAGGGCGCTGGTCGAGGTAGGTCGCCAGCGTGGCGAGCGAGAAGTCGAGCGGCGGGCAGAACGGCCGCTGGTCGGGGACGCGGATGTCCTCGTGCTGGAACGTCGGGAGCGACAGCTCGCTCTCAAGGTGCTCGATGAGCGAGTCGACGAGCGGTTCGGGCACGAGGTAGTAGAACCCGTCCTCCATGGACTCCGACGCGAAGACGAGCCCGCGGTCCGCCACCATCTGCATGGTGCGCGCCCAGTCGCTCTCGCGGCCGCCGAGGACCAGCACGAGCTCGCGGTGGAACTCGTCCGCGTGGGCGAGGCCGCCGCACTGGATGAGCGCCGCGAGCGCCTGCCGATCGCGCTGGTGCATCTGCGCGAGGAGGCCGGACAAGCGGCTGCCCTGCGCGATGGCGCGCACGGTGAGCTGCGTCATCCGCTCGATGTCGGGCACGCGGGAGGGCTGGCCGCCCATCGCGCGGTAGAGCGAGCCGAGGAGGCTGTCCGGCAGGCGCGAGAAGTACTGGACCAGGTCGTCCAATTCGCCGCGCGCCATCCGCCGACGCCGCACGACGCCGGCCACGGGCTTCCAGCGCTTGCGGTGGATCCGGGGGCGCGCCGGCAGCTTGCCGGTGCTCGGGAGGACCACGCCGGGGCCCTCGCCCTCGTCGCCGCGGACCAGCCGGCGGCCACGCCGGGGGCGGCCGCTCTCGTCCTCGCCCATGTCGCGCTCGGGGCGCTCCCCATGGGGCTCGGACTCGACGCGCATGGAGCGGTCGCCACGGTCCCGCTCGGGAGCGCGCTCACGGTCGGGGCCGCGGTCACGATCGCGGTCGCTGCGCTCCTCGGGGCGGGGGCCGCGGTCGTCCATCCGGGGGCCGCGGTCGTCGTGTCGGGGGCCGCGTTCGTCCATTCGCTGGTCGTGCCGGGGGCCACCGCGGCCGCCACGGTCGCGATCGCCGCCCCCTTCGGGGCGCGGACGCGCCGGACGGTCGGCACGCGCCGGCCGCTCGGACGGTCGGTCCGAAGGGCGTTGTTCGGAGGAGCGCTCCGGGCGGTCCGGACGATCCGTCCGCTCCGGCCGTTGTTCGCCCTGCGTGTTCACCTCGGGCGCGCCAGTGCCCTCGCCGGGCCCTTCGCCACCGCTGCGCCGGCGCCTACGCCGCCGCCGCCTGCGTCCCGCACCCGCGTCATCCGGCCCACCCGCGAGCTCCGTCCGTTCGTTCGACATCAACCTTCCTTGTGCCTCCCCCTCACGACGGGGTGGTCTCCTGGATGTAGTAGCGGTAGCCCTGTTCAGTCAGGAACAGCTGGCGTTTCATCGCGAACTCCTGCTCCTTCGATTCGCGGGTCACCACGCTGTAGAAGGACGCACCGTCCTTCTTGGGGCGGAGGATGCGGCCGAGGCGCTGCGCCTCTTCCTGACGCGATCCGAACGAGCCCGAGACCTGGATCGCGACGTTGGCGTCCGGCAGGTCGATCGAGAAGTTGGCCACCTTGCTCACGATCAGCAGCTTGATCCGCCCGTCGCGGAACTTCCCGAAGAGGTCCTCGCGTTGGGCCGCCGGGGTTTCGCCGGTGATGAGCGGCGCCTTGAACCGGCGCGCGATGTCCTTGAGCTGGTCGAGGTAGGTGCCGATGATCAGCACGTTGTCGTCCTGGTGCTTCTTGACGAGGTCGTCGAGCACCTTCATCTTCGCCGGGTTGGTCGCGGCGATGCGGAACTTCTCGCCCTCGCGCGCCCGCTCGTACTGCTCGCCGAGCACGCTCGAGAACCCGACGCGCACCTCGTAGCACTTCGCCTCGGCGATCCAGCCCTTCTCCTCGAGCGTCTGCCAGCCGAGATCGAACCGCTTCGGACCGACGAGGCTGAACACGTCGCCTTCGCGGCCGTCTTCACGCACCAGCGTGGCGGTCAGGCCGAGGCGGCGGCGGCCCTGGAGATCGGCCGTGGCGCCGAACACCGGGGCGGGGAGGAGGTGCACCTCGTCGTACACGATGAGGCCCCAGTTGTGGTCCTCGAACAGGTGCAGATGGGCGAACTTCGCGTCCTTCGAGGCGCGCCAGGTGAGGATCTGGTAGGTCGCGACGGTCACCGGGCGGATCTGCTTGATCTCGCCGGTGTACGCGCCCACCTGGTCGGGGGTCAGATCCGTCTTGTCGAGGATCTCCCGCACCCACTGGTGCACCGCGGCGCCGTTGGTCGCGAGGATCAGCGTGTGCTGGTTCACGAGGCTCATCGCCTTGATCGCCACGATGGTCTTGCCGGCGCCGCAGGGGAGCACGATCACGCCGTGCCCGCCGGAGGGCTTGCCGCCCTGGTACCAGCGCTCGGCCGCGAGCACCTGGTAGTCCCGCAGGCCGAAGGGCAGCTTGTTGGACTTCATGGTCGTGCGGAGGTCGATCTCGAGCGGATCGCCGTCGAGGAAGCCCGCCACGTCCTCGACCGGCCAGCCGGCCTGGAGCATCCGCTGCTTGAAGATGCCGCGGTGGCCGGCCTGGATCGCGAAGTAGCGCTTGCCGTCCTCCACGAGCAGCTCGGCGACCGACTTCTCGTTGCCGATCAGCTTCGCGACGTAGGCGGTGGCGAATTCGAGGCGGAGGAGCTTCCCCGGCTGCTCGGGGTGCGCCACGATGCGCACGAGGCCGTAGCGCTCGATGGTCTCCCCGACCTGGGTGAGCACGTTCGGCGGCACGTCGAACTTGGAGAAGGTGCGCAGCCCGTCGACGATTTCGTCGCGACGCATCCCGCTGCTCGCCGCGTTCCAGAGCGACAACGGGTTGATGCGGTAGGTGTGCAGGTGTTCCGGAGACGTCTCCAGTTCGGCGAAGCGGGACAAGAAGTCGCGCACTTCTTCGTAACGGGAGTGTTTCGTCTCGAGCAGGACCTTGCCATCCCCCTGGACGATGAGGGGGTTGTCAGGCCTGACGTGCATTCGTCATGTGGTCGCGTCCTCCCAGGACGGCAGATCTCGGTCCTCGTCGCGGTGGTTGCCGAGCGGGCAGCGCCGAAGCGGGCCGACGGACCTTCCGCGAAGGCATCCCGTACGCAGGGCGCGCACGATGCCTTTGCCCCGAAGGGACGGCACCGATCGCCGCCCGGGGCACTACCGCCCCCGGGCCGGAGGAGTCCGCAACCCGGGGATCTGCCTCACACCTTACGCGCTCTGGCGGGAATGTCAACCGAGACGCGTCAGGATTGCCCAACGGCGGCACCGAACGCCCCCTTCCCGGGCGGCGCGGCGGCTACCCGAGGAAGGGATAGCGCCACTCGAGGGGGGGCACGAACGTCTCCTTGATCGTGCGCGGCGAGATCCAGCGCAGGAGGTTCAGCGGCGCGCCGGCCTTGTCGTTCGTGCCGCTCGCGCGCCCGCCCCCGAAGGGCTGCTGCCCCACGACGGCGCCGGTGGGCTTGTCGTTGATGTAGAAGTTCCCCGCGGCGTGCCGCAGGCCGGCCAGCGCGGACTCGATCGGCGCGCGCTCCCGCGAGAACACCGCGCCGGTCAGGGCGTACGGGCTCGTGGAGTCCACGAGCGCGAGGGTCTCGGCCCACTGGGCTTCCGGGTACACGTACGCGGTCACGATGGGCCCGAAGATCTCCTCCTCCATGAGGCGGTGGCGCGGGTCCTGGACGCGCACGAGCGTCGGCTTCACGTACCAGCCGACCTTTCCGTCGGCCGTGCCGCCGGACACGATCTCCTCGCCCTGGGCGAGCGCGAGGTAGCTGGCGTGCCGGTTGAACGCCTTCTCGTCGATGACCGCGCCGACGAAGTTCGACAAGTCCCGCACGTCGCCCTGCTTCATCTCCGCCATCATCGCGGCGGCGCGCTCGGACACCTCGGGCCAGAGGCCGTCGGGCACGTAGATCCGGCTCGCGGCCGAACACTTCTGCCCCTGGTACTCGAAGCCGCCGCGCACGACGGCGACGGCGAGGGCCTGCGGATCGGCCGAGGCGTGCGCGAGGATGAAGTCCTTGCCGCCGGTCTCGCCGACGATGCGCGGATATTGGCGGTAGCGACTGATGTTCTCGCCGATGGTCTTCCACATCCATTGGAACACGCCGGTCGACCCGGTGAAGTGCACGCCGCCGAGCTCGGGGCGAGCCAGCATCGCGGCGCCGACCTCCGGGCCGTCCCCGTGGAGCAGGTTGATCACGCCGTCGGGCATCCCCGCCGCGCGCAGCAGCGAGTACAGCACCCAGCACGATGCCGCCGACGTCGTAGCGGGTTTCCACACCACCGTGTTGCCGACGAGGGCGGGCGCGGTGGGGAGGTTCGCGGCGATGGACGAGAAGTTGAACGGGGTGACCGCGAACACGAACCCGTCGAGCGGGCGGTGGTCGGTGCGGTTCCAGGTGCCCGGCGCGTTCTCCGGCGGCTGGTCGCCGAGGATGTCGCGGTAGTACGAGACGTTGAAACGCCAGAAGTCGATGAGCTCGCACGCGGCGTCGATCTCGGCCTGGTGCACGGTCTTGCTCTGGCCGAGCATGGTCGCGGCGTTGACGCGGTCGCGCCAGGGGCCGGCGAGCAGGTCGGCGGCGCGCAGGAGCACGGAGGCGCGGGCCTCCCAGGGGAGCGCGGCCCAGGCGGGGCGGGCGTCCTCCGCGGCGCGCGCGGCGCGATCGATCTCCGCGGGGCCGGCCATGTGGACGCGGGCGATGACGTGGCCGTGCGCGCAGGGCATGGTCACGTCGCGCGTGCGGCCCGTGTACACGTCCATCCCGCCGACGACGCACGGGATCTCGACCACCTCGGCGCTCTGGCGGAGCAGCTCCTTCTCGAGCGAGGCGCGCTCCGAAGAGCCGGGCGCGTAGGCGCGCACGGGTTCGTTGACGGGACGGGGGACGCGGGAGATGCCGTTGGTCATGCGGGGGCATCTATCGTGACACCCCACCCCGGGGCGATCGGTTAGTCGCGACCCCGTGCTGATTTCGTTGATGGAAGCTGGCCCACGGCTCGCCGGGGGGAAGGGCGCGGCGCTGTGGCGGCTCGCGCAACATGGCGTCCCCGTGCCCGCGACCTGGGTGCTCCCGCCCGAGGCGTTCGGGGACTTCCTGCGCGGCGCCGGCCTCTGGGCGCTCGCGGAGCGGGGCGACCACGCGGCGCTCCACGCGCGGATCCTGGCGGCCGAGATGCCCACGTTCCACGGCCCCGCCTTCGCGGCGATGGGGCCGCGCCTCGCGGTGCGGTCGAGCGCGCTCGAAGAGGACGGCAAGACCCAGTCCCACGCCGGGCAATACGAGAGCGTGCTCGGCGTCACGCACGCCGGCCTCCAGGACGCCGTGCGCCGCTGCTGGGCGAGCTACCACGGCCCTCGCGCGGTCGCCTACCGTAATGGCAAGGTGACGCCGGGGGCGATGGCGCTGCTCGTGCAAGAGATGGTCGACGCGCGCACCGCCGGGGTCCTGTTCACGGTCAACCCGGTCACCGGGAGCTGGCGCGAGATGGCGGTCGAGGCCGTGTGGGGCCTCGGCGAGCCGCTCGTGGGCGGGCTCGTCGTGCCCGATCGGTACCTCGTGCGCCGCCCGCGCCGCACCCCGGGCCCCGTCCAGGCGCTGCTCGCGCGCACCACGCTGGAGCTCGCCAGCGAGACCGTGGCCCGCCAGGATCGCCAGCTCGTCGTGCGGGGAGAGGGCGTGGTGGACGGCGCCGCCGATGCCCCGCTCGCCCGCAAGCTGCCCCGCTCCGAGCTGTTCGACCTGTGCCGCCTCGGCCTGCGCGCCGAGACCGTGCTCGGCGGCCCCCAGGACGTCGAGTGGGTGCAGGATCGCGCCGGCCGCTTCTGGGTCGTCCAGTCACGCCCGATCACGACGCGCCAGGAGCTGCCGCGCGGCGGCAACACGCTCTGGACCCGCCGCTTCATCGGCGAGCGCTGGCCGGACGGCGCCACCCCGCTCGGCTGGTCGATCATCGCGCCGGTGCTCGAACACTTCGTGTCCTACCCGGCCACGTCCGCGCGGTTTCTCGGCGGCGACCCGCCCCTCCGGCTCGTCCGCGGCCACCCCTACGTGAACGTGACCGTGTTCCGGCACCTCGCGTTCAAGCTCCCCGGCGGCCCACCGCCCCGCTTCATGCTCGACTTCTTCCCCCCGGCCGAGGAGCGCACGTGGGTGCGCCGCGCCGCGGCCCCGCCCGATCTGCGGGTGTACGCCGCGATCTTCGCCGAGACCTTCCGCGAGCGTCGCTGGCGTCGCTTCCGCTGGAACCCGTTCGCGAACTGGAAGGCCTGGGACACGTTCCTGGCCGGCCTCCCCGCCCGGCTCGCCGCGCTCGAGGCCGCCGCCCCCGAGGACGCGCTGACCGTCGCGACGCCCCTGGTGCGCGACTACGTCAAGGTCCACATCACCTCGCTCCTGTTCGCCAACATGGCCTACGAGATCGTCGGGCCGCTGCTCCCCGAGGCCACGCGCCCCGCGCTGCTCCGCGCCCCCACCGGCACGATCACCGCGCGCGTGAACGCCGAGCTCTGGTCCCTCGGGCGCGATCCCTCCGGTCTGGACGCGTTCCTGGCGGCGCACGGGCACCGCTCCTCCGCGAGCTGGGAGGTCTTCGCGCGGCGCTGGGCCGAGGACCCTGACGGGGTGCTTCGCCTCGCGCGGCTCGCCGCGGAGGGCCCCGATCCACGAGTGCGCCTCCACGCCGAGGAGGAGGAGACCCGCCGCGCGCTCGCCTCCCTGCGCGATCCGCTGCTGCGCTACGCCGTCGGCCTCACCCAGACCTACCTGCGCCTGCGCGAGGAGCAGCGCTACCACCTCGACCGCGTGCTGTTCGTGCTCAAGCGCAAGCTCTCGGCGCTCGGCGCGCGCTGGTTCGACGATCCCGACGACGTGCGGTTCCTCACCGTCGCCGAGCTCGACGGGACGCTGGGCGTCGACGAGCTGCGCCGCACCGTGGCCCGCCGCGCCACGGAGCCCGTCGATCCGCACCCCGCCGACTTTCTCGACGGAGACGAGGCCCTCGCCGTCGCCGCGGGGGACGCCTCGCGCCTCCAGGGCCTCGGCATCTCGCCGGGCGTCGCGCGCGGCCGCGTGCGGGTGATCCGCAGCCCGGCCGAGGGCGACAAGCTGCAGCCGGGCGAGATCCTCGTGGCCTGCGCCACCGACCCTGGCTGGACGCCCCTGTTCGCGCGCGCCGGGGGCCTCGTGCTCGAGCTCGGCGGAATGCTCTCGCACGGCGCGGTCGTGGCGCGCGAGTACCGCCTGCCCGGCGTCGTCAACATCCCGGGCGCCACGACCCGCCTCGTCGACGGCGTCGAGATCACGCTCGATGGGCGCGGCGGCGTGGTGTGGGTGCACGGGTAGCGGATCTGGGCAGCCGGACGGCGCGGACGCCGCCGCTGCGGAAGCGGGGCAGGCGGGGCGAGCGCCGTCACTGCCCACAATCGCGGCCGCCGGCTTAGGAGCGTTCGGGAGAAATGCTCCCGTCGCCCGCTCGCGCCTGCTGGCCGCGGCCGCGCGTCTTCCTCGGTCACAGGTCTCGACCTGCTCCCTCGTCAGCCACGCGGCCGCGTCTCAGCAGTCACTTCGCGGACTCGGTCCGCATTTCCCCGAACGCTCCTGGGAGCCGGCATGCGGATCGCGGCCGTGATCGTCACCCACGCGGGCGGGCGGCTGCTCGCGGAGTGCCTCGCGTCGTTGGCGGCCCAGACGCGCCCTCCCGACGAGGTCCTCGTCGTCGTGAGCCGCGACGACGTGTTGCCCGTGACCGGCGCGCCCGTCCTGCAGCTCCGCGCCAACGTCGGCTACGCGCGGGCCGCCAACGCGGGGATCGCCGCCACCTCCGGCGAGCCGCTCCTGCTCAACGACGACACGCGCCTCGATCCCGGCTGCCTCGCCGCGCTGGAGCGCGCGTTCGGAGTCGCGGGGCGCACGGGCGGCGTGTTCCAGCCGCGCATCGTGCTCGCCGACGGGAGCGGGCGCCTCGACAACCTCGGCCACGGCTTGTTCCCCGACGGCGCCGTGTGGGCGCGCGGTCGCAACGGTCCCGACCGCGCCCCCGCGGGCGCGCCGGGCGGCTTCTCGGGCGCCGCGGTGTTGTTCGCGCGCGCGACGTGGGACGCCCTCGGCGGCTTCGACCCCCGCTTCGGCAGCTTCGGCGAGGACGTCGACCTCTCCCTGCGCCTCCTCCGCCGCGGCATCCCCATCACCGCCGTGCCCGACGCCGTGGTGCACCACCACCTCGGCGCCACCTGGGGCCGCGCGAGCGCCGCCAAGCTGCACGCCATCGAGCGCAACCGCGTGCGCGCGGCGGTGCGCAGCCTCCCGCTCACCGCGCTGCTGTCGATGCCGGCGTGGACAGCGGGCCGCTACGCCCTCTTCGCGGCGCTGGCCGCGCGCGGGCGTGGCCCCGGCGACGGGGTCGACTCCGAGGCACAACGCGCGGCGATCGCGGGCCTCGCGGCGGGCGTGCGCGACGCCCCGACGTGGTGGCGGGCCCGGCGCGCCGACCGCCGGACGTGGACCCGCGGCGAGCTCGCGACGTGGCGGGCGTTGTGGGCGGGGCGGGCGCGGTGGGAGGATGTGGGGCGGTGAGGGGGTGTGCAGGCGTACAACGAAACTGTTGTACTACAACCTTGTAGTGAAGCGGCTGGCCCGCCGGACCGGCACCCCACCGCCCACCCCCACCCCACCCCCCCGGCCGGGCCCCACCTGCCTTCGGCTCAGCCCCGCCGCCGCCGCCGCCACCACCCCGCACAGGCCAACCCGATCAACGCGATCCCCGCGGCGGCGAGGTTCCGTACACGCTCGGGATGGAACGTGGGGTCCGCGCACTCCTCCGGCGGCCACGCGCGCGTGCGGCGGAGGGCCTCGCGGACGAACGTCTGCGCGCGCTCGAAGTCGCGGTCGAGGTGCCAGCGCGTGGCCCGGCACAAGAGGATGGGCACCCGCGGGTCGTCGTCGGCGAGCTGCGCGGCGGCGCGTTGGGCGAGCGAGGACGCGGTGTAGCGGTAGTGCCAGCGCTGGTCGGGGTCGGGGGCGCTGGCGGCCACGCGCGCGGTTTCGTCGGAAGTGGGCGCCAGCGTGGGGCCCGCTTCCGCGGCGCGGGCCTCGATGCGGGGCATGTAGTCGAAGTCGCCCTCGTAGAGCGAGAAGTCGGGCTGCAGCTCGGTGCCGAGGAGCTCCAGCCCCTTCGTGCGCGCGAGCAGCGCCGCCTCCCAGAGCGCGGCCGCGCGCACCTCCGCGGTCCACGCCGCCTCGCCGCGGGCCCGTGCGTCGAGGTATCGCGCCGCCGCTTCGCGCAACTCTCCGGAGAAGTACGGGAGCGCCCGGGTTTCCTGGCCCTCGCGGAGCAGCCGCCGCGCGAGCAGGTAGCGCAGCCGCCCGGCGAGCCCCTCGGTGGACCCGCTGCCATCGGCGTCCACGACCGCGACGAGCTCCTCCACGGTCAAGACGCGCTCGGCGACGTAGGCGGCGTCCGTCCAATGCCCCGACGCCATGAACGCGTCGAGCGCGCCCCTCCAGTCTCCCGCGGCCAGCCGCACCACCCCGGCCTCGGCCCAGGCCTCCTGGCTCGGCCGCATGCCGCCGTCCGTGAAGGCCTCCGCCGCGCGGGGCATCCCGCCCTCCGTCCACGCGAGGTCCTCCGGAAACGCCGCCGCCGCCTGTTCGAGGAGGGCCTCGGCCTCCTCGAGGCGGCCCTCGCGCAGGAGCAGCTTCGCCCGTAGCCAGTCCCGGAGCCCGGATGGGGGTGCGCGGTCGAGCCAGGCGGCGGTCGAGGTGATGTCGCCGAGCTGGTAGGCCATCCACGCGAGGTGGTCGGCCTCGGGGACCGTGACGCCGGCGGCCTCGACGGCGCGGAGCCACGCGCGGGTGCGTTCCGCCTCGCCCTCGTCGGGGGAGGGCCCGCCGTGCGCGACGATCCACGCCGTCGCGAGCGGACGGAGCACGGGGTCGGTGGCCCAGGCGCCGAGGGCGTCGGCCTCGGCGGCGTCCCGGACGACGAGGTCGAGCGATAGGATCGCGCCCGGGTTTCCAGTGCCGTTCTGGGCCAGGTAGTCGTCCACGGCGGCGCGCCAGTCCCGCCGATCGAGGTGGCGCCGCGCTCGTTCGCCGAGGGCAGCCGACGCGAGGCCGAGGGGGTCGGGGGCGCCAGCGTCCACCAGCGCGAACACCGCGTCGAACGCCTGCGGCGCCGCCTCCGCCTCCGCGAGCATGTAGGTCGCCCACACCGCGCGGTCACGTCGCTGGGGCTCGGGCAGCGCGAGCACGTCACGCCAGGCCGCCGTCGCGCCCTCCCAATCGTGCGCCCGCCAGCGCGCGGCCCCGTCCGCGTAGCGCACCCACGCCGGCGGCAGCTCGCCCGGAACCGCGGGTCGCGGGCCCTTCCCCCTGCGCCACAGCAGCCACGCGGCCACGTCTACGCCTCGCCCCGCGAGGTCCGCCGCTTCCACGTCGAGCGCGCCCGCGGCCTGGTACGTGTAGGCCGAGCGCGGCGTCAGGGCCGCCACCTCCACCCGAAAGTCGGCGACGGGCGCCGCCCAGATCGCCGCGTCGGGCTCGTTCACGAGCGCGTTCTGGAGGTGGGGGCCGCACGCGCGCGCGTCGCCCGGGAGCAGGAGCATCACGACGCTACTCCACCCCATCGACGGTGACCTCCGTGCCGCTCGGGTACCGCGCCCATCCTACGGTGCGCGTGGCGCCGGGCGCGAGCGGCCGGGGCGTCTTCGACCGGAAGTGAACCTCCGCCCCCACGGTCTGCGCCACGAAGCCGCCCTGGCCGTCGGCCACGACCGCGGCGTCGCCACCATGGATACGCACGGTCGTGACGAGGGCGTCGTCCTCTCCGCGGTTGTGCACCCGCACGTCGAACAAGCCCGGCGCGCCGGCCTCAGCGGGCTCTACGAGCGCGCGCACGTCGGCGGTCGGCGCTCGCCCGTTCATCACCGCGTCGAGCGTCGCCCAGCGCCACGCCTGCACGTCCTGCTCCGTCGGGAGGCGGAACCACGCGAGCCCCAGGACCTCGGGCGGCCGATCCTGGGTGAGCCGCGCCACGACCGTCGCGACCCGCACGGGTTCGGCGCGCACGCTCCGCAGCGTCACGTCTGTCTTCCAGGCCACCTCCCGCTCCGCGGTCGCGCCGATGTAGGCGCCGTCGGGCGCGAACGCCAGCGTGTACCCGTACGTCGGCAGGGCGACCCGGAACGGGAGGTTCAGCGTGGCGGCCCGCTCGATCGCGGCGAGCGCCTCCGCCTCGTCGAGGATGGGCGCCAGAGGATCCGCCACCGTCGCGGGCGCCGAGAAGTCGTGCACTTGCAACGTCCACCCGTCTGTCGCCGCGAGCAGCGCCGGCAGCTCGGGGCGTGCGAGCCAGTCGGGGAGGGCCGTGATCGTGACGGGAACCGCGCTGGCCGCGCGGATCGCCCCCATCCACGACGTGTAGCCGCCGAGCTGGGACGACGCGGCGTCGAAGTCCACCTGCAGCTCCACGACCGCGTGGCCGTCGTCACGAAATCTGCGCACGGTGTCTGCCGCGACCTCGGCGAGCCCGAGCTCCGCGTCGAACGGGCCCGCCCACGACGCCACGCGGAGCACCGCCACGACGTCGTGCCCGGCGAGCGCGCCGGCGTCGGGCACCACCTCGGTCACGACGGGCGCGCCTTCGGCCCACGTCACCTCCGCGGCAAGCACCCCGAGCCGCTCGAAGCGGCCACCGTGCGCGACCACGGCGGCGGAGACCGGCGGCGTCCACGCGCGTTGCCAGACATAGGCGTCCGATCCCATCGGCCCGGCGGCGCGGGGCGGGGTGCACGCGACGAGGAGGAGCGCGAGGAACAGGCGGGCCATGCCTCGTTACGCCCGGCCGAGGAAGGTCACGTCGCGAAAGCGGTCCTTGACCTCCGTGACCGACGCGAACCCCGCTTCGGTGAAGGCGGCGCGCCACTCCGCGATGGAGAAGAGGCCCTCGACATGCCGGTCGTGCACCACGTCGACGCTCTCCCCGCGGGTGCAGACCAGGACGAAGTCGACCACGTAGGTGCTCTCCCCCGGCGCGGGCGCGTGGGTCCACATCAGGTAGCGGAGCGCGCGGCCGTCGTCCCCGTCGTGGCCGTCCGCCTCGGTCGCGGCCTCGTGTGTCTCCCGCACCGAGTCCGGCAGCACGTAGCAGATCCCGCCGGGCTCGAGGTGGGCGCGGGCCGTGCGCAGCGCGGCCACGAGGTCCGCGTGGGTGGTCATGTAGTTGACCGCGTCGTGAATCAGGACCGCCGGGAAGGTGCGGCCCAGGCGCACGGTGCGCATGTCGCCGACGTGGTGGGCCATCGTGGGGTTCAGCGGCGCCGACAGGGCGAGCATCTCGGGGGCGAGGTCCACCAGCGTGCACGGGATGCCGAGCTGGGAGGCGAAGTGGCCCGCGCCGGACCCGAGCTCCAGCACATGTGTCGGCAGGTGCCCGAGCGCGGCGTGGAACGTGGCGCGAGCGTCCTCGGCCTCCTCCACGTACTCGGCCGGCTGGGTGAGCAGCGGGTACCAGGGAGCCAGGTCCGTGTAGAGGCGGGGGTGCATCGTTGCCTCCTATTCTACGAGGCGAACAACGCCTGGCGCTGCTCCCGCTCGATGGCCGAAGAGAGCGTGACGGGCGTGGTGACCGTGAGCCCCGCGTTGACGTTGGCCTCCTCCACCACGCCGCCCTTCAGGCTGCCGCCGACGCCCATGCGCAGCTGGCGCTTCACCACGGCGTCGACCTTGGGGAGATCGACCAGCTCGGCGCCCGCGGCCAGATCGACCGTGGGCACCCCAGCCGGGAACATGCACGAGCCGCCGAGAACCTCGGCCGCGATCATCCGCTCGACATCGAGCACGCGCGCCTCGATGCCTTCGGGCCCCGCGGGGAGCGGCTGGTAGTCGAGCGCCGCGCGCACGGCCTCGACGGGCACGTAGAGCTGCGCCGCGAGCTCGGCCGTCGCGCCGAGGGTGACGAAGCCGCGCTTGTCCGGCGTCGCGAGGTCGAGCAGCTCGGCGACCACGTTGGGGTCGGTGATCTCCGCGACGTCGGAGACCGATCGGGTGGCCGAGCGGCGCAGCGCCACGTCGGGCAGGTCGCACGCGGCGACGGTCGGCCCCTCTCCGCCGAAACACGTGTCCGCGGGGTTCAGCAACGCCGCCATCCACGCGATCGCGGCCGTGACGCTGGGCGTCTCGAACGCGTCCTCGACGGTGGTGTCCCCCGTCGTCCGTGTCGTCGCGATGGTGAAGCACAGGTTCTCCACGGCCAGCGCGGCGAGATCGACGCCGGAGCCGGACACGCGCACGCGGAAACGGCAGCCGGCCGCGGCGGTGAACTCAGGCAGGCCGAGCTTGCGCAGCACCTCGAACAGGCGGTTGTCGTACTCGGCGCCGCCGCTGCCGCCCGTGGACACCTCGAGGAACGACTGGCCGCCCTCGTGCCCCATCTTCACGCCGGCGTCGGCCTTCAGGCCGACTTCGCCGTGCGCAAATCCTCCGGTGCCCAAGGCGCCAGAGGCGTCGCCCACATCCCGCACGTCCGACGACCACGACGAGGGCGAGTGGATGAAGGCGAGATCGACCATCAGTCCCACCAGCCTGGCCGCGAGGTCGATGGGTCGCTCCAGCAGGAGGTCCGTGAGTGCGTGGGGATCGGCGGTGGCGAGGTCGCGCAGCACGCGGAGCAGGTTGAAGTCCCACGTCGCTTCGAACGCCGCGGCTTGGACGACGCTGGCTCCGACGCCCCCACCGAGCGCGCTGTCGCCCGCGGAGCCGCTGAATCCGAGGCCGAGGCCGAACGCGAGGCCCGCCTGTACTCCCCCCTTGATCGTCAGCGCCAGCCCGTCGGGCGTGCGCATGAACCCGAGCGCGCCGCTCTCCGCACCGGTCACCGAGAGGTGGCTGGCTGAGGCCGCCTCGTCGAGCTCCATGCCGAAGCCGACCGGGATCACCGCGTCCACGCCGCGCTGCACCATGTCGACCGCGTGGAGGAGGATGTCACCGGGCGACTGCGCGGAGACCCATGCTTCCGCCCACGGGGTGCCCTTCTGGCTCAACGCGAGGCGCATCGCCGCTCCCAACGGAAGCGCGTCGAGCACGACCGCGCCCATCTCGCCCATCGCGGCGAGCGCGCCTTCTGTCGTCCCGGCGCCGGCCGGCACCGCGCCCGTCAGACCCAGGCGATCCTGCGCCGCGGCGTTGCCGGTGCACTGCGGCGCCGCGGGTGCTTGCGCGGGGGCGGTGACGGCGGTGGTCGTGGAGGTGGTGGACGACTTCTGGCGACTGGACTCGGCCATGGCGGCTCCGGGGGCCCCCCGTCGCGTTGCATGGGGCGTGCCGGGCGTAAGTGGTTGATCTTTGGTGATGGGGGTGGGGGGTGACGGAAGTCGACAACTGTCAGGTGACGGACGTCCGTCACCCCTGTCACCCTCGCATCCGTGTTTTCAGGCACTTGGGTCTGGACTCCATCTTGCATGGCGGCGGACGACACCAGCCGAACCGGATCTTCTCGCCTCGCGATCCTTGCGTCGCGAGGCGCGGCTGTGTAACAATCCGAACCCAGCCGTTGGAGGCTCCTGATGCCGTTCCCTGCTCCTCTCTCCCGTTCCCTCCTTCTCTTCCTGTTCGCGCCGTTGTGGCTGCCGGCCTGCGTGGAGACCAACCCGCCGAAGGGGTCGGACACGGGCGCGGTCGGCGTGGACACGGACGTCGAGGACACGGACACCGACACCGATATCGGGGAGACCGACACCGATATCGAGGAGACCGACACCGACACCGGTGACACCACCGACGCCTGCCCGGGCGACCGTGACTGTGACGGGCTCACCGACATCCTCGAGGAGGATTTCGGAACGGATCCGGACGACGCGGACAGTGACGCGGACGGGCTGGGCGACTGGGAGGAGGTGCTCATCGGTACCGACCCGAACAACCCGGACACGGATGGCGACGGGATCGAGGACGCCGAAGACGAGGATCCGGGGGTTTCGGGGTTGGACAGTGATGGGGATGGCCTGCTCGATTCGATCGAGGACACGATCGGCACCAACCCGTACGACGCGGATTCGGATGGCGACGAGCGGACCGACGCGGACGAGTGGTCGGCCGGCACCGATCCCTTGGATGCCGACACCGACGATGACGGCTTGGCGGACGGGGAGGAGGTGGTCAGTGGCACCGATCCGCTCAAGGAAGACACGGATGGGGACGGGCTCTCGGATTGGGCGGAGGTCCGTGACCACGGCACGGATCCGCTGCTCGCCGACTCGGACGGCGATGGGTACGATGATGCCACGGAGCTGGTGTCGGGGTCGGATCCGGTGGATGAGAGCAGTGTGCCGGGGGTTGGGGCGGGGGATGTGGTGAGGTGTGAGGAGGCGGATCAGACGGAGGGAGATGTAATTTACGAGGGGGCGGTGGCTTCAGGACTTAGCGCTGCCGCCGCCGTCGCGCTCTATACGGATTGGGATGGTGGCCCAGATGAAGGAACGGAATGCTCCTGCACCGTCACGCTGTTCGACACCAATCCGACAGAAGTGAGGGGCGTCTCCGTCTGGATTCCCACGCGCGTTCACAGTGGGTCGCTGTGGAGTTCCCTGCCGATTCCCGCCGCGGTCATGCTCGACGTGCCGGACGGATGGACCGAAGACACTACCCTTCATGTCGCGGCGGTCAACGAACTGAACGACATCGACGATGACTCGGGGACCGAAGCAGAACATTGGTTCGCGTTTGACGACATCGCCTCGAATGCCGACAACGAGTACTTGCTTGAGGAAACGGCGCCCGTCGACGTGTCGGGTACCTACACGATCTGGGTGAGTTTTGCGAATACGAGCCACATGGGCATGGGCATGTGCAGCCGACTCGCAGACTCCAGTTCACCCGAAAATAGTCTGCACTTTCGCGTCGACACCCCCTCCTCGACCTCGTCCTCCTTCACCCGCCCCCCCAGCGCGCCGCGGCCCGATCCCCATGCCTGCATCCCCGGCCTCGAGCGCGCCACGACCTTCGCGCTCGCCAATCTGGGTGAAGGCACGCGGCCGCTCATCAAGGGGGGAGCGCCCGGCTTCGTGGGCTCTCGACTGCGGGAGGTCACCGTCACCTCCTGGAACGGCGCCGACCGCCTGGAGCTACGCCGTCCGACGGGGGTGGTGGCGGTGTTGACGCCCGAGCACCCCACTGCGCTCGTGGGCCAGCACGACATCCCCTTGGCGCAGGCGAAGTGGAAGAGCGGACGGGCAACCGCGGGCTCGTGGACCGATCCGACGATCCAGGTGCGCCACATGTGCCCCGCGGGCCCCGGCGCTCTCCTGGCCGGCGACACGACTGCAGTGTCCTGGTCCGCGCTCGACCAGGCGCTCCGGTCCGCGACCGGGGGCTTTGGATTGGATCTGTGGCGGTCGGGGCTCGCGCAGTCCACCCTGCCCGCATTCCGAGCGTTCGTCGAACACGGGGACGCCACGCTCGGGCGTCCGGATCACCTCGTGTTCGAAGCTCCGGGGGGCGGTCGGCTCAATGCGATGCTCCTGTTGGAGGCGTCCCCGGGGCACTGGACGTTCAACTACCGCCGCGCCGGCACGACGCTCCGTGGCACCCTGGTCCAGTCGGGGAACAACCAGATCCTCAGCTTGAGCCAGGGCGCCATCGTGGTCGGCGGCGTTACGATGAACCTCGCCGGTACCCAGCTCGTGCTCGTCGGAGGATCCACGCCGTGACCCTACTCGCGTCCCCCTCCACCCTCCGCCGCTACTCGATTGGCGGCGGCCTGGCCGTTCTGCTCCTCGCGCTCCCGGCCTGCCTCATCGACCGCGACCGATACGAGCAGCGCCGCGCCCAGCTGACGGACGGCGATGGCGATGGCGTCACGGAGGTCGAGGGAGACTGCGACGACGAGAACCCGCAGGTGTGGACGGGGGCACCGGAGCTGTGCAACGGCTTCGACGACAACTGCGTGGGCGGCATCGACGAGGTGGCGCTGGGCAACGACGTGTTCTGGGCCGCCGACGCGGACGGCGACGGCTTCGCCAGTGACAGCGCCACCCCCTACGCGGCGTGCGTCTCCCCAGGGGCGGATTGGGTGTCGGCGGCGGGCGACTGCGACGACGCGGACGCCAACACGTGGCCCGGCGCCCCCGAGGCGTGCGACGGCATCGACAACGATTGTGACGGCGCTGCGGATGAGGAGCCAACCGTGCTGCCCCCCACGTGGCACCCGGACGAGGACGGCGACGGGTATGGGGGCGCCGCGGGTGGCCGGAGCCAGTGTCTGCCACCGGGCTCCAGCGGCTGGGCCCAGAACGACGCCGACTGCGACGACGCAGATGGGGCGGTGTACCCCGATGCCCCCGAGCGCTGCAACGGCGCCGACGACGACTGCGACGGGCAGACCGACGAGGCGCCGATCAGCGATGCGGCGGGCTGGTACCCCGACGAGGACGGCGACGGCTACGGGGACGACGCGGCGGCGACGTGTGTGGCGGCCGAGGGGTTCGTGGAGGTAGGCGGGGACTGTGATGACACCAACGAGCGGGTGAACCCCGCAGCAGCCGAGCTGTGTAACGACGGGGAGGACAACGACTGCGACGGCACTGCTGGCGACTGTGTTTGGGACGACTTGATCGACATGACGGATCAACTCCATATTTCTCCGGCGTATGAGGAAGACGGCTTCGGCTACGCGGGCGGAGCCGGAGACCTCGACGGAGACGGCACGAACGAAGTCATCCTGGGCGCAAACACGTCGTACTCTTCAACTGCTGACGCGTCGCTTGGTGCTGTGCGAGTATTCAAGACCCCGATCACGGCGGACCTGGGTGCCGGCGAGGCCGACTGGACCTTCTGGGGGGAGCATAGCCAGAGTGGCGCAGGCACGAGCCTCGTGGTGCATGATTTGAATGGCGACGGGTTCGACGACCTCCTGGTGGGGTCGCATAATACCGTCGACGGCTTCGAGTTCGCGGGCACCCTGTACACGATGTTCGGTCCGCTGGCCGGTGGCGGTGCGCTCGAGGAAGAGGCGGACTGGAGCCTCGTCGGGGGCGGTCCGGACGAGTTCATTGGGAAGCGCTCATACGCCTTGGGTGATCTGGACGATGACGGTACTCCTGACTTTGGTACTGGCTATGAGTTCAGTGACTACGGCGGAATCAACCGCAGCGGCGCTGTCTACATCTTCACCTCCGTCGGGTCTGGAACCCAAGTGGCCGCCGACGTCGCGACCGCCATCATCTACGGTTCCGACGAAAACGACGAGATCGGTCTCGGCGCCACTGGCCTGGACCTCGATGGCGACGGGTTCAGCGACCTGGTCGTGGGGGCCCAAGGGTACGACGCGGGGGCGTCCGACGGGGCAGCGCTGGTGTTCATGGGCCCCGTGATTGGAAACATCGCCGGCGACGATGCGGACCTCGTCTTCACCGGTGAGTCTTTCGTTTCGTACGCGGGTCGGAAAGTCGACACCGTCGGCGACATCAACGGTGACGGCCTTGACGACCTGTTGGTGGGTGCGCCGCAGACCAACGACGGCGCTGCCTACTTGATCTGGGGCTCGAGTACGTTGTCGGGCGGGCCGCTCGCCGACGCAAATGTCAAGTTCCGCGGAGACCGCGCCAACTACTTCCAACTCGGCTACTCGGTGGAGGGGCTGGGTGACCTCAACGAAGACGGATGGCCGGATTTGTTCCTCAGCGAGAACTACTATCCAGGCGGCCAGGGCTACGTCTTCTTCGGCCCGCTCGCCACTCCAGCGACCTATCAGGCCTCCACCGCAGACGTCACGCTCACGGGCGACGGCCGCACCGACGCCGTATACGAAACCGCCTTCACCCCCGGCGACGCCACCGGCGACGGCGTCCCCGACCTCGTCGTCGGCTCCTACAAGTATGGAGAGTTCTGGGACGGCATCGCCTACCTCATCCCCGGCACCGGCTACTGACGCCCCACCATCCCCCGTAGTACCCTCCCCAAATGCCCCCACCCGAACCCCCAGCACCCACGCGCGTCCTCCTCGTGGACGATGACGAGTGGGTGGGCTTCAGCACCCAACCGCTGTTGGAGGAGCTCGGGTACGAGGTGGACTGGGTCCTCGGGGGGCGGCAGGCGCTCGAGCGTTTTGCGCCGGGGCGGTATGCGTTCGTGCTCGTCGACTATCGGTTGAACGGGATGAACGGCGTGGAGCTCCTGCGGCACCTGCTGGGGCGCGACGCGGAGGTCAAAGCGATCCTGTGCACGGGCATGCCCCGCACGTTCGTCGACGAGACCGTCTTCAATGAAGGCGCCGTGGGTTTTCTCGACAAGCCGTGGCCGCTGGAGGACCTGCTGCGCCAGGTCGCCTTTATCGGCGCCGAGCCGCCCCCGCGGGGGTGAGAGCCTGACCGTAACTCCCTCCCATCGCCCGCTGGACGCCCCCGGCGCCGGCCGCGCCCCGGCCTCGGTTACAGGCCTCGGGCCTGCGCCCTCGGCCGCAACGCAGCCGCCCGTGGACGTGGCGGGCGGGTGCGCCTCAGCGGGCTCGGTCCGGGGTTTAAGGTCAGACTCTGAACCCCGCCCCCCGCCCCGCCACGAACTGCCCGAGCAGCTCCCCGAGGGCGCCGGGGCCGTCGGGGCCGAGCACGCCAGGGAGTGCCGTGAGCAGGCTGCGCACATCAGGGACCGCCGGCGGCTCGCCCGCGTCGATGCGGACGGCGTGGATGGCGCGGGTGCGGGTGTACAGCTCGCGGAAACGCCGGGGATGCGCGTGGACGACGACCGCCGCGGGCACGTAGCCGATGTCGTGCCGCCGCCCCCAGCGCCAGTCCTCCGCGATGTCGACGAGATCGAACGGATCGGCGAGCAGGGCGCTCCGGCGGTACAACGCGGCGACGTTGTCGAGGGTGGCGGCCGGCGCGGTGGAGGCGTCGGGCGGGGTCCAGGCGCGGAGGCGGGCGCGGGTGACGGGGTCGGAGGTGGGCCAGGGCACCTGCCGCGCGTAGACGGCGTCGTGGCCGCCGGCCTCGAGCGCTTCGACGAGCGTGCGGACGAAGGCGGCGCCGAGCGGGAGGGCGTCGTCGACGGTGAAGAGCACGTAGGGGTGGCGCGCGAGCTGGGCGCCGACGTTGCGGGTGGCGCCGTGGCCGGCCCAGGGCACGCGCACCCCCTCCGCGTAGGCGCCGTTCGCGAGCACGAGCAGCTCGGTCTCGACATCCTGGGCGTCGAGCGCCGCCAGCCCGATGGGGCGCTGCCGGTGCGTGGGGATCACCACCGACACGGCGAGGGCGCCCCCAGGGCGCGAGGGCGCGGGGCGGGCAGGGGCGGGGAGCCACCGGGCGAGGCGCGGGTCGTCGACGGCGTGACAGAGCGGGACGAGCTCGTCGAGCGCGGGGCCGCCGGGGCCCGGCACGGCGCCGAGGCCGAGGTGCACGGGCTCCCCAGCGCGCACGGCGGCTTCCAGTGCGGCGAGGCCGCGGCGATCCAGTCGGTCGATGCGCATTGGCGCGCAGCGTAGCCCGCGCCGGTCGGGCGCCCGCGCCCCCGGACGGTGGCCGAAGCGCGGGCGGTGTCCACCTTCGGCAGGGACAACGGGGGAAAGCATGGCGAAGGACACGAAGGGCTCGGACACCAAGGGGGCCAAGGGCTCCGACACGAAGCACGCGGACACGAAGGGGACCGAGACCAAGGGTGCCCAGTTCGGCGAGAAGGGCACGATGAGCGTGCGCGACGCCGGGCGGAAGGGGGGCGAGGAGGTGCAGCGCCAGCGCGATCTGCGGGACCGCAAGGAGATCCGCGGGCAGGCCTACGACAAGCCCGGGCCGCCCAAGGGCACCGCGTTCGGCATCGCGGCCGTGACTCAGGCGCTCAAGGGGCTCGACTTCCCGGTCACGAAGAACGAGCTCCTGGCGCACGTGAAGAACAACACCATCGAGTACCGCAAGGGCCAGCCGGTCAACCTGCGCGAGATCATCCAGGACACCGACGTGGACGACTTCCCCTCGATGGCGAACGTCGTCGAGGCGGTCAGCGACGCGATGGAGAAGGAAGGCCTCACCACGCGGGAGAAGGAGAAGGTGTAGCCCGCCTGGGCGGCGCGGCCGCGGCTCTACCAGCGGCTCTACCAGCGGCTCTACCAGCGGCCCTAAGACGCCGCACGCCGGGGCCGCGCCACCGCGCCCATGCGGATGGCGTCGTAGCCGAAGCGGTCGCGCACCGCGTCGATCGCGGCGCCCATGCGGGGCCGCGGCGGCGCGAAGAGGGCCACCTGCGGGTCGGGCGCGACGAGGTTGGAGAGCTGCACGCCGAGCAGCCGGATGCGCGCCTTCTTCGACCACGCCCCGCGCAACAGCTCGGTGGCGACGGCCCACACGTCGCTCTCGGCGTGGGTGGGGGCTACCGAGCGGCCGCGGGTGATCGTGGTGAAGTCCGCGTAGCGGAGCTTGAGCGTGATGGTGTGGGCCCGCGCGCCGCGCTGCCGGAGCCGCCACGTGACGCGCTCGACCAGGGCGCGCAGCGCGTCCTCCGCTACCTGCACGTCCCCCACGTCGGCAAAGAAGGTGCGCTCGTTCGAGAGGCTGCCCTCGGCGGACTCGTCGTGCTCCTGGAACGCGGGCCGGTCGCGGTCGGGGAGGCGGGTGGCACCTGGGGCGACCTCTCCCAGGCCCAACCCCGCGCGGAGCGACGCGGCGAGGCCGCCCACCCGCGCGTGCTCGTCGGGCACCTCGAGCAGCTGCCCGAGCGTGGTGATGCCCATCCCCGCCAGCCGCTCCTCCGCGACGGGCCCGATCCCCGGGTAGCGCCGCACCGGCAGCGGCGACGCAAACGCGCGCTCCTCCCCCCCGCGGATCATCAGCACCCCGGCCGGCTTGGCCCTCCCGCTCGCCATCTTCGCGACCGGACGCGTGGTGCCGATCCCGACGCTCGCCGGCAGGAGCACCTCCCGCTGGATGGCCTCCCGCAGCTCGCGCACGACGCGCAGAATCGTCGCGTCCGCGTCGGCGTCCCCCGGGCGGGCGTAGAGCCGCTCGCAGCCGTGGAAGTCGAGGAAGAACTCGTCGATGCTCGCCGTCCGCACCACGGGGCAGTACCGCTCCAGCACGGTGCGCACCCGGGCCGTGTAGGGGCTGTAGGCGTCGTGCCGGGTTGGGACGAAGATCGCGTCGGGCGCGCGCCGCACCGCCTCGGCCATCGGCATGCCCGAGCGCACGCCGAGGGTGCGCACCTCGTAGCTCGCGGAGGTGACCACGCCGCGATCGCCCTTTCGGCCGCCGACGACCACGGGCTTGCCCACGAGCGATGGGTCGAGGAGGCGCTCGACCGAGACGAAGAACGTGTCGAGGTCGAGGCAAGCGATGCGGGCCATCCGTTCACCTGAACGCGTGTACCGTATCCCGCGCCGCGCCGCGCCTATGTCGACGGCGATGTGACCTTCAGCCCCGCGATCGCCACCGCGAGCAGCACCAGGAAGAACAGCCGCGCGGGGGTGGCGGGCTCGCCGAACAGGAGGATGCCGAGCACCGCGGTGCCGAACGCGCCGATGCCGACCCACACGGCGTAGGCGGTGCCGACCGGCAGGTCGCGCAGGGCGAGGCCGAGCAGCCCCATGCTCGCGACCATTGCGACGACGGTCAGCACGGTGGGAACTGGCTTCGAGAAGCCCTCGGTGTACTTGAGGCCGATGGCCCAGCCGGTCTCGAGGAGGCCGGCGAGGACGAGCAGGATCCAGGACATGTGCGCTCCGTGCGTCGCAGGTTGACCGCCGCCGATACCGGGTCTACCGTGCGACATGCTACTTTTTCTGTTCGCGTGTGACCTCGGCCCCGACGACGCTGTCACCCTCACCGGCGTCGACGACGCGTCCGTCCTCGCCGACGGCTGGTGGGTGCGGATCAGCCACGTTCGCGACGGGGCTGTCCACGCGGTCTCCAATAGCCTGCTGCTGTCCGCAACCCCCGACTACTGCGCGCTCGCCACCGAGTGGACCGTCGACGACCCGTACGGCTACCTGCTCGAGCAGGCCGCCGCCGAGACCACCGAGGCGGATCCTGACGGCGGCTGCGAGTCCGAGCGCGCGTGGTACGCCGGAATGGGCAGCCACTTCGACGCGATCGTGGGCGCCGGCACGATCGAGGTGTCGTTCCTGACACCCGACGAGGACGGCGTCAGCGGGGCGCCCGGGCCGGGGGAGTGGACGCCGCCCGGGGACGACGGGTGTGGGGACACGCAGTGTGTGCTCGGCGGGGTCCGTCTCTCGCACACGAACTGGTACACCGAGGTCGCGGAGGCGATGACGTGCCCACCCGCCGAAGGGCGCTTCCCGGAGCCGGACGTCACGGAATTCGATTACGGCACGGGCGCCCTCTCCCTGACGGAGGACGGCGAGGGCTGGCGGTATGCCGTCGATCTCTCGCTGGAGGAGCGCGACTCCAGCGCGACCGGCGCGATCGCGGGCACCGGCACGTTCACGCCGTGCGATCTGACGGTGGTGCAGACGGAGACGATCATCGACGAGTGAGCCGGCGGGCGGAGCGCGTCCGGAGCACACGGCCCCTCGCGCCGTGCTACCCCGGCCCTTTCCCGGACCGCCCGATGCGCCTCACCCTGCTCCTCCTCCTCTCCGCGTGCATCCCCGAGAAGGACATCGTGCTCGACACCGGCGGCGAGACCGACGCCGACACCGACGCGGACACCGACGCCGACACCGACACCGACGCCGACACCGACGCGGACACCGACGCCGACACCGACGTGGAGCCGCAGGTGGTCGGCGTCGCGCTCGACCTCGACGGCATCTGGCTCACGACGCGGGACACCCTCGATCTGTACGTCCGCGCGGTCTACGACGACGGCACCGAGGCCGACGTCACCGCCGACGCCACGTTCACCTCCACCGACCCCGACGTCCTCCGCTTCTACCGCCCCGGCCTCGGCCAGCCGCTCGACGCCGGCACCGCCGAGATCTCCGTCCACAGCGATCTGCTCGGCGGCACCGACTTCCCGCCGTTCGAGGTGACCGTCTCCGTGGCGGCCGCGGCTCCCGGCGACCTCGTGATCAACGAGCTCCTGGCCGATCCCGCCGTCACCGCCGACCCCAACGGCGACGGCGTGATGGACCCCGTCGACGACGAGTTCGTGGAGCTCGCCAACCACGCCGACGTGACCGTGTCCCTCGCCGGTGTCTCCCTCTTCGACGAGACCAACCTCGCCGCACGTCACACCTTCGCCGACGACGTGGTGCTGCGCGCGGGCGAGGCCATCGTGGTGTTCGGCGGCGGCGACGTGACCGGGCTCTCCGCTGCCAACGTCCGGTTCGCGGTCGCCACCAACGTCGACGTCGGGCTCCGCTACGGCCTCGCGCTCAACAACGAGGGAGACACCTGCTCCGTGCGCGCGGCCGACGGCACCGAGCTCGCCGCCCTCTCCTACGGCACCTCCGGCGGCAACGACGCCCTCGACGACGCCTCGCTCGTGCTCGTCCCCGACGTGTGGGGCGAGTCCTACAGCCACCACCGCTACGTGGCCGGCGCGGTCGGCGATCAGAGCCCGGGCACCTTCTCCGACGGCACGGCGTTCCCCGGGCCCGACGGGCGTTACGCGCCGTAGTCCCGCCCAGGGATTAGGTGGCCGGTATGTATGACTTCGACTGGCTCGTCATCGGCTCGGGTTTCGGCGGCTCGGTCTCCGCGCACCGGCTCACCGAGAAGGGCTACACCGTGGGCGTGCTCGAGATGGGCAAGCGGTGGGCCTCCGCCGACTTCCCCAAGACGAATTGGGACCTGAAGCGCTTCTTGTGGGCGCCGCTCGCCGGCTGCCACGGCATCTTCAAGATGACGCTCCTCCCGCACGTGTTCATCCTCTCCGGCGCCGGCGTGGGGGGTGGCAGCCTCGTGTATGCCAACACCCTGCTGGTGCCGCCGCCGCGCGCGTTCGAGGATCCCAAGTGGCGAGATCTGGCGGATTGGAAGGCCGTGCTCCCGCCCTTCTACGCCCTCGCCAAGCGCATGCTCGGCGCGGTCGAGACCAACAAGTTCTTCGCCGCGGACGAATTGGTGCGTGCCCACGCCAAACGGATCGGCCGCGAGGCGAGCTTCGCCCCCACCACGGTCGCCGTGTACTTCGGCGAGGCCGGCACGAGCACGCCCGACCCCTTCTTCGAGGGCGAGGGCCCCGCGCGCCAGGGGTGTAACTATTGCGGCGGGTGTATGGTCGGCTGCCGCTTCGGCGCCAAGAACACGCTCGACAAGAACTATCTGTACCTGGCCGAGAAGCGCGGCGCCGTCGTGTTCCCCGAGCGCCGGGTCACCCTGGTCGAGCCCCTCCCCGAGGGCGGATACCGCGTCCACACCGAGCGCTCCACCTCCCTGTTCCGCAAGGACCGCAAGGTCTTCACCGCCCGCGGGGTCGTCTTCTCGGCGGGTGTGCTCGGCACCGTCGATCTGTTGCTCAAGTGCAAGGAGCAGGGCGCGCTCGCGAAGCTCTCCGACCGCCTGGGTGATTTCGTGCGCACCAACAGCGAGGCCGTGTTGGGTGTAACCGCGCGGGACCCCGCCAAGAAGATGAACCAGGGGGTCGCCATCGGCTCGCAGATCGAGCTCGACGACCACACGCACCTCGAGCCCGTGCGCTATTCCTCCGGGTCCGACAGCCTCGCCCTCATCACCACGCCGCTCACCGACGGCGGCGGAAAGGTGCCCCGTTGGCTGCGTTGGATGGGCGTGGTGCTCACCTCGCCGCTCGACGTGTTGCGCGGCTGGATGCCATTTGGGTGGGCCGAGCGCACGGTCATCCTGCTCGTGATGCAGACCCTCGACAATCACATGCGCATCCGCCGCGGCCGCCGTTGGTTCTGGCCCTTCGATAAGCAGCTGGTCACGCAGATCCCCCCCGGCCAGCCTCCCGTGCCCACCTACATCGCGAGCGCCAACGTGGCCGCGCGTGCCATCGCCAAGGACCTCGGCGGCATGGCCCGCAGCTCTGTCACCGAGGCCGTGCTCGACGTGCCCACGACCGCCCACATCCTCGGCGGCTGCGCGATGGGCACCTCCGCGGCCGACGGTGTCATCGACGCGAAGTGCCGCGTGTTCGGCTACGACCACATGATGGTCATCGACGGCTCGATGATCGGCGCCAACCTCGGCGTCAACCCCTCGCTCACCATCACCGCCCTCGCGGAGCACGCCATGAGCCACGTGCCACGAAAAGGGGAGCCGGGCTCGGTGGGGTGAGTGGGGACCGGCCGGGCCGAACGGAACGGCCGGGTCGGCTGGGCGCCCCCCTGGGCGAGGACGCCCAGGGTCGGCCGGCTCCGGGCTCGGCGCGAGCGCCTCGGTCCCGCCCGATGCGGGCGGGGACCGGCCGCGCCCGAGCGCGCGTCCGCCCTCCGACGGCTTGGCGCGACCCGATCGCGACCGCTGTCGCCGCCGTTCGTCCGCTCGCGCAGAGCCATGCCCCCGTGAACGCCGCAATCTCAGAGTCATGCCCACTCGAACGCCCGCGCGGACCGCCGACGCGGATCCGCGGCACGGACCAACCGCCACAATTCAGCGCGCGCCCTGCCCCCAACGTCGGCGTGCGGCCCTGGATCCCCGGGATCGCGCATTCACGGTGGCATGACTCCGAAAAGGACGCATTCGATCGGGCATGACCCCCACCTTCGTGCCGATCGAGGGGATCGCGTCTGCTTGGAATTGGCGCCCGCCGCACCGCGGTAGCCGGCGCCCTCCCCGCGCCGACCAGATACAAAGCGCGGGGAGGCGCCCAGGTGCCAGGGATCGATTCCAGCGGCCGTCGTCCAGCACTCCCCCTCCTCGCACGGGTGGCGCTCGTCGCGGCGGCGCTCGTCGCGGCGGCGTTCGTCCAGGCCGCGCTCGTCCATGCCGCGGCCGCGGCGGAGGGCCCCGCCCCGGCCCCCTTGTTCGGCGAGCCCCCCCTCTCCGGCGGCACCGTCGCCACCGATCTGTTCGGCGCCGACGGCACCTTCCGCGCCGCCCTCATCGGCGACGGCGGCTCCCGCCCCGCCGATCCGTTCCCCCGCGCGCTCGTCGCCAGCATCGGCACCACCTGCGCCGAGGGCCCCGCCTGTGACGCCGCGGTGCTGCTCGGCGACAACTTCTACGGCCTCGGTGTGCTCGGCCTGGCGTTCCCCGAGGGCCCGATGATGCGGCGGCGGTTCCACGCCCGTTACGCGGCGCTCGGGTTTCCGTTCTTCGCCGTGCTCGGCAACCACGAGTACCTCTCACCCGCGCCCCTCGCGTCGGTACGCCACGCCGCTCGCCATCCCGACGGCGTGCCCGAGTGGATTCAACCGTTGCGCTACTGGGCCGCCCGCGACGGCGACGATCTCGAGCTCCTCTTCCTCGACACCATGGCCCTCATCGGCGAAACCCCCTTCATCGCCCTCCGCGATCGCCAGCTCGCCTGGCTCCGCGACCATTGCGCGTCGTCCCCCGCGCCGCGCCGCCGCATCGCGTTCGGGCATCACCCCGCGATCACGTTCGGCAAGTACCGCGACACCCCCGCCGAGCTGCTCTCGCCCGAGACCATGGAGGTGCTCATCGCCTGCGGCGTGCGCCACTACGCGTCCGGCCACGACCACCACCTCCAACGTATCGATCTGACCACGCCCGACGGCGACGTGTTCCACCAGGTCGTCTCCGGCAAGGGCGGCGTGGTCCGCGAGCCCTACCCGTTTGCCGACGAACCCACACGTGCCAACCCCCTCGCCCGCCGCTGGGGTGGCACATCCTGGTTGCCCACCCTCGCCACGGACCACTCGGGCGACCTTCCGACCAACGCCTACGTCGGCTGGGCCGATCTGGTCGTCACCCGCGACGGAGCGGTGTCCGCGCGCCTCGTTCGGACCGAGGAGCCCTGACGTTGCGTACGACGTTGGACATGACGTGGCCGCGTCGCAATGCACGTCCAACACATCGCGTGACACGAAAACACGGACCCGCCCCAGGTGCGTGCACACGATGAGGGCAGGAGCCACCGCGCCATGCCCGACCCCGTCGATCCCGCCGTCCCCACCCCCAACGTCCCCACCCCCAGCGTCCCAAGCGTCCCCACCCCCGGTGCCCCTGGCCCGGCGGATCCCGGGCCTCCGCACGCGCCGGTCCGCGATCCGCAGGTCCCCGACGCGCCCGCGGCCCCCGTGCGCGACCCCGAGCGAGCCCCGCCCCAGGAGGATCCGGGCCCGCCCCCGGCGCCCCAGGAGGAGCCGCCCACCGAGCGCCCCCTGCCCGGCGGAGAGCCGCCGCCCGGCGATCCGCCCTCGGAGCAGCCGCCGCTCCAGCTCTGATGCCGGCGTGACATCCGGGGCGCCCCGGCTTCGCCGTCGGCCCCCTCCCGGCTCGGCGCAAGCGCCTCGGTCCGCACGCCACGCCTCCCGGCGCGACATGCGGGACCGGCCGGGCCGGGCCCGGCCGCCGTCCGGTCGCCTGGCGCGGGCCCTCCGGGGCTCCATCCCCGTCCGCCCGGGGATAGGTGGGCGCCCATGTCCACCGCTCCCGTCGACGCCGTCGCCACTCGCGCCCGCTCCCAGTTCCCCCAGTCGCTCGCGCGGCTGTGTGACTACCTGCGCATCCCCGCCATCTCGTGCGATCCGGCGCACGCCGCCGACGTGCGCACCCTCGCCGCGCGGGTGGCCGCCGATCTCGCGGCGCTCGGCTTCTCCGAGGCCCGTGTCCGCGAGGTCCGCGACGCGCTCCCCATCGTGACCGCGGAGTGGCTCGGCGCGCCGGGCAAGCCGACGATCCTCATCTACGGGCACCTCGACCTTCAGCCCGTCAAGGGCGAGGTGTGGGCGAGCCCGCCCCACGAGCCCACGGTGCGTGACGGCCGGCTCTACGCGCGGGGCGCCGCCGACGACATGGGCGGGTGGGTCAGCCACCTCGCCGCGCTCGGGGCGTGGCTGGAGGAGACCGGCACGCTCCCGGCCAACATCAAGCTGGTGATCGAGGGCGAGGAGGAGATCGGCAGCCCCAACCTCGAGCGCTACATGGACGCGTTCCCCGACGCCTTCGCGTCCGACGTCATGGTGCTCACCGACTGTGAGAACCCCTCTCCGGACATCCCCGGCCTCACGACGTCGCTCCGCGGCCTGATGGAGTGCACCGTGCGGTGCGAGGCCCTCGAGGCCGACGTGCACTCGGGCCTCTGGGGCGGCATGGTGCCCGACGTTTCGCTCGCGCTCGTGACGCTCATCGCGCGCCTCGTCGACGACAACGGGCGCCTCAAGCACCCGCGCGCCGACGTGCCCGTGGCGTGGTCGGCGGCCGCGTGGGACGTGCCGCTCTCCGCCGAGGTCATCCGCTCCGGCGCCCACCTCTGCCCCGGCATCGAGCCGCTCCCCACCGAGGGCGCGCCCCCCGCGGAGCACCTGTGGCGCCAGCCCGCGGTCACCGTCGTGTCCACCACGCTGCCGACGATCGACCGCAAGAAGAACGCCCTCCGCATGTCCGCCGAGGCGATCCTCTCGGTGCGCGTCGCGCCCGGCCAGGACGACGACGTGATGCGCGCCGCCTTGCGCGCCGAGCTCGAGCGCGACGCGCCGGGCGGCGTGAAGGTGACGGTCGACATCTCCGCCGGGCCCTCCGGCGCGTGGCTGTACACCCCCAAGGGCCCCGCCTTCGCGGCGGCCGACCGCGCCTACGTCAAGGCGTGGGGCCGGCCGCTCCTCCAGGTCGGCGTGGGCGGCTCGATCCCGTTCGTGGCGCTGTTCGGGCGCCGCTTCGGGGACCTGCCGCTCATCCTCAACGGGGTCATCGATCCGCAGACCACGGCGCACGGCCCCAACGAGAGCCTGCACCTCGGCGTGTTCGAGAAGGCGATCGTCGCGAACGTCTACTTGTACGACGAGCTGGCGGCCGTGGCCGAATTGGTCCGCGGGTAGCGATCGCCGCCAAACCCGGCGCTAGTCTTCTTCGGGATCGAGGCCCAGGAAGGGCTCGAGCGCGGCGTTGTTTCCGTTCGCGCCCACCGCCGGGATCTCCACCAACTTGTGCAGCGCGCGGCCGGTCCCGTCGTTGATGACGCTGACTTGGTCTCCGGTGTGTCCGTTCGGCACGAAGATCTGCGGGTGATCGAACGGCGCCTTCTCGTGGCGCACCCGGTCGTCCGTGAGCGTGAGCAGGAAACGCACGAGGGCTTGTTCGCCGGTCACCGTGTAGCCGTCGATCTCCCTGGTGAGCTCCCCGAGGCCGAGGCGCTGGATGTCGGGGTCGAGGTTGCTACAGTTCTCGGCGAACCCGGTGGTGTCGCAGTCGTCCCGGTTCAGGCGGTCCCCGCCGCGATCGTAGAACGCCACGACCTGGGCGAGCGTGGCCTGCCCGCCGTTGTGGAAGTACGGCCCGGTCAGGTCGACGTTGCGCAGGGTGGGGGTCTTGAAGGCGCCGTCGACCGCGACCCGCTCCCCGAGCACGATGGGGCCGGGCACCTCGAACTTGTCGGTGTCGAAGTCGAAGTCGTCGATCACGTTGCCGGTGGCGGCTTGCCGCGCGAACGAGAGGGGGAAGCCGAGCAGGGCGCCGCCGACCCCGAGGTCCTCGAAGGTGGGGCGCACACCGATGTTGTAGAAGCCGCCGTCATACAGGGCAACCCCGCCGTCTCCCATCACCATCCGCTCGATCGGCTCCTCGTTCCCGAACGGTTCGTTGGCACGCAGCCGCACCGTGGCACCGGTGAACTCGGCCCCCACGTGACAGTTGATACACTTGCCTTCGTTGAGGAACACGCTCAGGCCGAACTGTTCCACCTCGTCCAGGGCGTGGTCGTCGCCCTCCATGAACGCGTCGAAGGGCGTCTCGTCGGAGACCAGGGTGGCCTCGTACAGCTGCACGGCGAGGCCGAAGAACAGCGAGAAGTTCACCTCGAGCTGGGTGAAGCCGCCGGTGGTCACCGGATCGCCGTTGATGTCGAACCGGCCGGTGCCGGCCCAGTACTTGTCCTGGAACGCGCGTTGCACGAGCACCTGGTACGTGGTGTTCAGGCCGTTGCCGACCGGGGCGCGCCAGGCGCCCAACACGCTGTCGTTCGGGTCGACCTTCTGGTAGCCGAGGGGTGCGCGGGGACGGAGCTTCTTCCCGAGGTCCGGAAAGGAGCGGGTGGCGCAGCTCATCTCGAAGTCGGAGAGCGGGGGCCCGACGGCCTGGGAGGCGAGGCTGGCGTTGTCGATGCGCACCTGCACCTTCTTGACCCGCCCGTTGTTCTGCCGCTCGAGGATGCCGGGGTTGGGGTTGTCCGGCGTGGCCTGCAGGCCCCGCTCCCCGAACGGGTTGAGCCCGTTGAAGATGTTGTTGGCGCGGCCGTCCCAGAAGTTGCGGTGATTGAAGACGGCGTTGATCGTCGTGGGCGAATTGCGGGGCTCCACCTTGCGTACGGCGATCCCGTCGACCTGGAACGTCGCGTTGTCGGCGGCCCCACACTTGTCCCGCTTGAGCCTCTTCACGTTGGGCTGCACGACGGCCGCGGACACGAAGCCCCCGTCGAAGGTGCCCTGGGAGGACGTGGCGTCGTTCATGTCGAAGCAGTCGTCGTCGTCGAAGTCGACCAGCCCGTCACCGTCGTTGTCGTCGCCATCCACACACGAGTTCCGGTCGTCCGGGTCCTCCAATCGGTGGAAGGGATAGTCGTCCGGCACGAGGATGTAGTTGGGCCCGGCTTGGGCGCCGGATCCGGTCAGGCCGTTCTCGTCGCCGAACGCCAGGTCCGGGTCGGGCGCACGCGAGGGATCGTCGACGATGGTGAGGCCCGGCGAGAGTTGGTTCTTCTCCCGGCTGTCCGCACCGGCGTGGAAGTGGCAACTCGCGCAGGCCACGCTGTCACTGCCCACCTGCATGTCCCAGAACAGGGCCTTTCCGAGCAGGATGGCGGCCTGCTTGTCCTTCACGAAGTCAGCGAGCTGCGACGGCTCGGGGACCCGCACGTCGTCGAGTGGGCCAAGGCCCAACGAGGCCGCCTCGTCGCGAACGGACGTGCCACCCGTATCCAGATCCCCGGTCTCCTCTCCGGGCGGCACGGCCCAGGAAGCCCCCGTCCAGACCGCGATGGCCATGCCGAGGGACGTTACACCGAGCATACGACTGGTCATTCCAAACACTCCCCTGTGACGCAGCCATCCGCCCGCGCCCGCGCCCGCGCCTGATCAAGGTCCCGCTCCGTTTGGATGGGTCAGTCCTTGTCGGCGCGGGGCGCGGGTCGGGTTCCGGTGGCTACGGGTCGAAGGTACGCGCCCGGTCGGGGTCGGCAAGAAGCGCGAGCGGCGCCGCTCCGGGGGTGCTCACCCGCCCGTCACGACCCCAGCGACGCCAAACCCCACCACGGCCACGAGCAGGATTTCCACCACCGCCCAGGCGCCCACCCGCGGATCGGGGGCGGTGATTCCGGCGGGCTCGCGGTCGCCGACCTGCGCGCCCAGCGCCAGGCCGATCGCCGCGCCCACGGTGATCAGGGCCACCTCGGTCAGGCGCGTGTCGCCGACCACGTAGAGGACCACGGCGCTCGTGAGGCCGGCGGCGACGAGTCCGGCGCGCCCCGCCACGCCGAGGGTGGCGCCGGGCGCGAAACGCGTCGCCACGCGCGGCGCGAGCAGGGCGCTGACCACGGCCGCGAGCGGCAGCACGGTGAGGGCGTCTTCCGGGTGGAGCCCGCCACTGGTGAGGGGCTGGAAGCCGACCGCGAACCCCACGGCCACGGCCGCGGCGCCCACGCGGTCCGTGCGATGGAGCGTGCCCTTCGAGATCATCGACGCGAACACCAACACCAGGGAGGAGGCGACGGCCGGGAGGCCGAGATCGCGGAGGATCAGGAGGAGCGCGGAGAGGGGAGGCATCGCGTGGGGGCCTAACGTGTCGACGCGACCGCGCGCCCGGCGCCGGGTCCGGTCATACTCGGCCGATGCTCCTGCTCGCCACCGCGCCCCTCGCCCTCGCCGCCGCGCCCGTCGTCGCCCCCGTCGCGGACGCCGCCTGCGCCACGCCCGCCGTGCTCCACGCGCTCGCCGGGCGCGCGCCCGCCCCGTTCCCCGAGGTCCTCGTCGCCCCGCCCGGGCTCGGCGTGCGCCGCTCCGGATCCGCCCCGCCCGGGCCCGGCAAGCAGGTGTACGGCACGCCCTTCACCCGGCACCTCGACACCGCCAACTTCACGATCAATTGGGAGTCCGGCGCCGCCACGGACGCCGCCGCGCAGGCCGCCGCCGATGCGCTGGAGGGCGCCTGGACCGTGTTCCTCGACGAGGAGGGCTGGGCGCCGCCCGTGTCGTCCGACACGTACCTCGTGTGGGTCGTGCTCGATCCGTCGCTCGGCGGCAGCACCGGGTACACCACCGAATACGTCACCGACGAATTCCCCGAGGGGTACCCGGTCATCTACCTCAACCCCGACTACGCCGGCGACGCGCCCTTCTGGGGCGCCCTGGCCGCCCACGAATTCATGCACACGCTGCAATACCGCGTGCGGGAGTGGCAGGGCACGGATCCGTCGGAGTCGTGGTATTGGGAGGCCTCCGCCACGTGGGCCAGCGAGCTCGCCGATCCGGACCGGGACGGCCACCAATACACCAGCGCCTGGTACGCCGATCAGCCGGGGCTGCGCTACGACTCCCAGGTGGGCTTCCACCAATACGGGATGTTCGTGCTCAACGCCTGGTTGGACGAGTGGGTTGGCACCAACGGTATGCGGGAGGTGTGGTCGCTCGGCGAGGAGCGGCAGGACGACACGTGGGACACGCTGCTCGCCGAGATCGGAGACGTATCTGCCGACGAGCTCTGGGCGGGGTTCGCCGGGGCGTATGGCAACGAACAGTTGGCCGAGTCCGACCTCTACACCCGGGCGGCGGTGGTCGGGGTCTTGGAACACGGTGCGTCCGGCATGCTCCCGCGGCTGGGCACCGCCTACTACCGCGTGGACGCCGACGCCACGGTGCAGGCCGAGGGCCCCGTGGTCCTCGCGGGCGCGGACGGCGCGGGCCCCGTCGTGCACGTGGCGGCGGGCGACCGGCTCGCGGTCACCGGCAGCGAGGACGGCGCCGCGTACACGCTCCGCGTCACCGACCCCGATGCCGACACCGACACCGACACCGACATCGACGAGGACGGCGACACCGCGCTCGTCGACGACAACGATGCGGAAGACCCCCGCGGCGGCTGCGGATGCCACGGGTCGGCCGGGGCGGGCTCTGGCGCCCTCGGGCTGCTCGCGCTGGGCCTGCTGGGCGCGCGGCGTCGGCGGTAGCGGTCCCACGGTTGCATATCCGACGGGGCCTATCCGATCCGCGCCATTCCCTGCGCAATCGCGGTCGCCAGCGCCATCGTCGTGAGGCTCGGGTTGACCCCCAACGACGTGGGAAACACCGAGCTGTCCGCGAGGTACAGCCCCTCGAGCGTGTGGGCGCGCCCGTCGGGACGGATGACGCTCGTCGCGGGATCCAATCCCATGCGGCACGAGCTCATGGGGTGGGAGGCGTAGAGCATGAAGTCCTCCAGCGTGCGCCGCGAGAGCTGGTCCGCGAGGTCCTCGGCGGTCTGGGTGCGCGTCGTCCCGTGCACCGGCGCCATCAACGTGTGGGCCCCGCCCGCGAGGAGCACCTTGGCCGCCCAGTACATGCCCTTCTTGGTGCGCTCGATGTCCTCGTCGGAGAACTCGTAGCGGATGTCGGCGCGCCCGTCGGCGTGCGCGCCCACCGTGCCCTCGCCCTTGTCGGACACCATCACGATGAGCCCACACAAATAGGGGAGCACCTCGATCGCCTTCTTCATCTCCGGGCCCGGCGGCGCGATGATGCCGAGACACACCTCCGGCGGCGCCGAGAACGTGTGGGGGAGCACGCCGGGCAGCTCGTCGACATGGAAATACGCGCCCTGCGTGGCACCCTTCCACATCTCGATCGGCTCGTCGCAGATGCCCAGGACCGCGTTGCCGGGGTGCACGTGCAGGCCCTTTCCCACCGCGGGTCCCAACTGGGCGGCGATACCGGCGTGGTGTAACAAACGCGGCGTCCCGATTCCGCCCGCCGCGATCACCGTGCGCGCGGCCCGCACCCGCACCGCGCCGCCCGGCACGCGGGTGTCCGGGTGGAACATGCGGCCCGACACCCCTGTCACCCGGCCGCCCTCGACCAGCACCCTGTCCACCTTCGTGTCCGCCACGATGCGCGCGCCGGCGCGGGTGGCCTCCACCAGGAGGTTCAGGTTCATGCTCGCCTTGCCGCCGCTCGGACAACCAAAATAGCAGACCCCGCAGCCGACACACCCGGGCGTGGCTCGTGGCACGTACCCGCCCTCCAACCCCAGCGCGCGCACGCCGCGGACGATGAGGTCGTTGTTCTTGCCGGCGATCTCGGGGCGGGTGGGCCACACGCCCAACAGCTCGGTGAGCTCGTCGAAGACCGGGGCGAGCACCTTGGCGCCGTACCGCTCGTCTCCCAACAGCTCGACCCAGCCGTCCAGCACGTGGTCGGGCGTGCGCCACGCCATCGCGCTGTTCACCAACGTGCCGCCGCCCACGCCGCGCCCCGACGCGATCGGCATGTACGCGCGCCCGGCGGCCACCATCGCGCCGCCCTCCTGCATGTGGTAGCGCATCACGTCGCCCTGGTTCTTCGCGAACCGGCTCTCCGGTGGCCCCTCCTCGAGCAGCACCACCTTCGCGCCCGCCGCCGAGAGCACCCGGGCCACCGAGGCGCCGCCGGGCCCCGTCCCGACGATGACCACGTCACACTCGATGTCGCGATCGGCGGTCCCGAACCCCTCGGCCGCCGCGGGGGCGGCCGTGAACACGCCGTCGCCGGCCTTCCACGCGCTCATGGGGACCCCAGGCGCCCGGGCAGGCCGCCCTGGTCGGCGAAACCGCAGCCGAACATCGGCGCGATGCGCGGGCGCACGTCCGGGTGTGCCATCCACGCCATCCCGACGAAGATGAAGAACGATTGGGCGAGCCCACGGATCTCCGGCCGGGTGCTGGCAAGCCAGGACGCCACCGCGTTGCTGGCGTCGGGGACAGGAAGATCGGTCAGGAAGCCGCCGTGGGTGGGGAGGGGCATCGCGTCGAGGGCGTGCAGGGCCAGCCGCAGGAGCTTCTGTTGCGCGGGGACGAGGCCTTCGAGCACGCCGTCGAAGTACCGCCCGACGCCCGCCGCGCCGCCGCCCATCGGCGGATCGCCGCCCGCGGGGAAGCAGGCCTCGGCGAACGCGTCGAGGATCGCGGCCTCGTCGGCCGAGAGCACGGCGTAGGGCGTGCCGTGGGGCTGGTCCCACCAGCGGTACGTCACCCCGCTGGCCCCCGCCACGACGGCGCCGCCGAGCAGGGTGGTGGCCAGCAGAACTTGACGTCGGGTGACCCGCATCGGGCCATCCTACCGGATAGATTGGAAATGTGGAACGCACGCTCGACTTCCAGGACCATCGTCGCGACCTCGGTGACAACCGCTACATCTACGCGGTCGTGTCGCGGCGGGCGCGCGGGCTCTCCATCGGGGTCAACCTCAACCCCGACAAGGTGTGCAACTTCGACTGTCCCTATTGCCAGGTCGACCGCACGGTCCCCGGCGGCCCGTCCGCCATCGATCTGGACGTGCTCGACGCCGAGCTCTCCCGCCTCCTCGGCTGGGTGCGGGACGGCTCGTTGTGGGAGCACCCGCCCTTCCACACCGTGGCGCCCGCGCTCCGCCGCGTGGCCGACATCGCGTTCGCGGGGGACGGCGAGCCCACCACCCCCGCCGCCTTCCCCGGCGCCGTGGCGCGCGTGCGTGCGGCGCGTGACCGCTTCGGGCTCGACGTGCCCGTGCGCCTCCTCACCAACGCCACCATGTTGCACCGCGAACGTGTCAAGGCCGCGCTCCCCCTGGTTGACGAGGTGTGGGGCAAGTTGGACGCCGGCACAGAGGCCTGGTACCGCCGTGTCGACGGCACGACCTTTCCTTTCTCGCGCGTGTTGTCCAACCTCGCCGAGACCGCGGCGGTGCGCCCCCTCGTGATCCAGAGCATGTTCTGCACCTTGGGCGGCGAGGGCCCCACGAACGCCGAGATCGACGCCTGGGTGGCCCGCCTCGCCGCCATCGCGGCGGGTGGCACCATCGACCACGTGCAGATCTACACCGTGGCACGCAAGCCTTCCGATGCCACGGTCGGCTCCCTCTCCACCGCGCGGTTGGAGGAGATCGCGGTCCGGGCGCGGGCGGTCGGCGTGCAAGCGGAGTCGTACGGCGGGGTGTGAGGGCCCTTCCCTCGCCGGGCGCGTGGCCGCCCCACACGATAACCCTGCGCATGCCCCTCGAACGCTACGGCGCCTTCTCTCCCCAGATCGACCCCACCGCCTACGTGCACGCCAGCGCCCACCTGCTCGGCGATGTCACGCTCGGCAGCAACGTCAGCGTGTGGCCCGGCGTCGTGCTCCGCGGCGACCAGGGTGCCATCCGCATCGGCGCGGACTCCAACCTCCAGGATCTGACCTGCGCCCACGCCACGGGCGGCTTCTCCACGGTGACCGTCGGCCAACGTGTCACGGTGGGCCACCGTGTCATCCTGCACGGCTGCACCGTCGAGGACGATTGCCTGATTGGCATGGGCAGCATCCTGCTCGACAACTGTCACATCGAGCCCTGGTGTGTCATCGGCGCCGGCGCGGTGATCCCCGTCGGCATGCGCATCCCCACCGGCTCCCTCGTGCTCGGCACCCCGGGCCGGGTGGTGCGGCAGCTCCGCGAGCGTGACATCGAGCAGATCAAGGGCGGAAAGGTGGCCTATCTCGAGCTCGCCGCGAAGTATCGGGCGCAGGGGTAGGGCATGATCACCGTCCGCCACCCCCTCTACGCCTCGCCCGATCGGGGTATCGCCCTCGCGGCGAGCATCCTCGCCACACACGGGTTCCGTGTCACCCCGTCCGATATTACCGTGCACGCCGTGGGCCCCAGCCTCAACAGCAACAAGGAGAACCCGCTCCGCGGCGCGGGGACCGTGTTGCTCGTCTTCGCCGACGGCGCGGTCGAGGGCACCGCCGACCTCGCGGGCACGCGGCGGCTCTGTTTGTTCATCCGCGTGTTTCCGCCCCTGCTGGTGGGATTCCTGTCCATCTTCTTCTTCTTCGCCAACGGCTTGCGCTCCGGGGTCCAAGCCGCGTGCGGCTTGGCCCCCATGCTCCTGGTCTGGCTGATCGTCGGCCCGCTGCTGGCGGGGTGGATCCGGTCCCGCTCCGAGGCGGCGTTCCGCACGTTCGTCGCGAATGTGGCGGTGGCGCGGTAGCGTGAGAGTTGGGCGCCCCCCGCCCGGGGCCAGCGCGCTGGCGCGCGCGCTGTCTCCGGGCGGGTCGGTCCCGTGCGGGGGGCGGCCTTCGGCCTCCGCTGGCGGGGCCGGTCGCCTCGCGGCGCCCGGCGGCGCCGAGCCGGCCGCGCCCGCGCGGCCGCCCCTCCCGGCACCTGGCGCGGCGTGGTGTGGCGTCTACCGGGTGAGGTTCGTCGCGCGGCCGATGTCGGCGTATTCGGCCTGATCGAACCGGAAGGCGTCGGCCGTTGCCACGGCGGGATCGGTCACGACCGCGAGGTTGATGACGAACTCGCGGCCACCGCGCTCGACCGGCTGGCCCACGAGGCGCCCGCCGAGGATGACGTGAGGGGCGGGCCGGCCGTTCCAGACCAGCGGCGTGTCGACCGTGAACAAGAGGTACTGCCCAGTGTCGGCGCCACGGAGCTCGCGCACGAACGTGCAATCGATCGGCAACTGTCCCTGGAGCTCGGGAGAGCCTCCGTCGAGATGGTCGATCCGGACGCGGAACGGGCGTTATAGTTGGTTCGCCTCGGTCTTGGCCACGTTCGTCTCCACGCGAGCGCAGCCCGAGGTGATCACGACCCCGAACAGCGCGCACATCCGACGTAGCGGCCCCCTCATCGTGCATAAAGGTGGGCTATCGCTTCCCCGTCAGGCTCCTCGACGGTGAGCGCCGCGAGAGACTCCACAAATGTGTCCAGCATCGCCGGCTCGAACGGAAACGAGAGCGTCACGGACTCCGTCGGCGTCGCCTCCCGGTGCTCCAGGTACACGCAGGCCCTGAGGTGTCCAGCCGCGTCGGCGCACGCGAGACGCACCCGTGCGCCCCCACCCGATCGGCCTGCCTCGAAACTGCCAAGCTCGAATTCCCGAACGTCCCCCGGCCACGTGGGGAATCCTCGAAGGCGGTTGCGGAGCTCCTCGAGGCCGCTACGCGTGTCGTAACAGTCCGTGGTTCCGTAGAACCCTCCGTTCCACGCGACGATGCGGAGCTCGAGGAGGTCGTCGTCGTAGTAGATGACTGATATCCGGAGGCCCAGGGTCGTCGCGTTGCTCATCGTATCTGCATTGTAGCGCCCCAGCGTCAGGCGACACGCGCCCCAGCACCCAAATGTAGAATGTTGAGGATGCGCCGAGGAAGCCGGAGCAGGGGAGAGGCTCCAGCGCGGAAACTGGGCCCCCCCGGACGAAATCCGCCCACCTGTTCGACAGGTCCCGCGACTGGGTGTGATCGGTTTCAGTCGGTCCTTGCCGAGCCATCGTGTTCGGTCGGCACCGAGGATCGCGGGCAGGACCGCAGTCGGCCGATGACCGAGCATCTCTCGACTGCGGTCCGCCTGGGAGGACCGCGGTCGGCCGATGACCGAGCATCTCTCGACTCCGGTCCGCGAGTCGGGATTGGCGCTGGCCGGCCGACCGAAGTGGATCACACCCCCCGCGACTTCGTGCGGCAGGCGGACGAAACCCGCCCACCTGTTCGACAGGTCCCGCGACTTCGTCCGGCAGGCGGACGAAACCCGCCCACCTGTTCGACAGGTCCCGCGACTTCGTCCGGCAGGCGGACGAAACCCGTCTACCTGTTCGACAGGTCCCCCGACTTCGTCCGGCGATCCGGGAGGCAGACGAGCGACGCCCTCCGTCGCGTCCGCCGGCTCATGGAGGCCGTGCGCGGGCATCGAGCGCTACGGTCCGCCAGAGCAGCGGCTCCGTCGATGTCCGCGCGTCGCAAGCACCTGCACGGTTCGGAGGGAGGGGAGGCCGTGTGACCGGCCCTCCCTGCCCCTATCGGGATGCGCCCCGGACCTGGGTCGGCGCGAGGCGAATCTACTGCGCGTGCACCGCGAAGGGCGTGAGGAACAGCCCGTCGTCTTCGCGGCCCGCCCACAGGCCGTGCCGGTGGACACGGTCAGCGGTGGCCCGTCCGCGGAGGTGCATCCGTCGGATAAGGCGAGGAGGCGGCCCTCCGCGAGGTCCCCCGCGGCCTGGCGCCGCCGGGGGTCGACGGCGCCCAGGCCGCGCAGCCGCCGACGAGCAGGCCGTCGGTGCCGAGGCTGACCGGGGCGCCGGCGAGCCCGCGGGTCAGCTCGCCCCGCCACAAGCCGGAGGGCGCACCGGAACCCATATCTCTGGATAGCGACTGGTTCGCGAGGGTGCCGCTCCGCGGCCATGAAGGCGGGATCATTCTGGATGATCGCAGATGTTGGCCGCCACACGGTCATGGAGGCGGGATCATTTCGGATGATCGCCGATCTGGCCGCTCTGCCGCCACGCGTAGGGACCCCGGCTCCGTCGGGTTGGGCCGTCCGCGCCGCAATGCGGGGCACGGGCGCAGCGCAGGGCGTGGTACGCGCGAAGGGCGTGACGCTTCGCCGTGCGGTAGCGGCTACGCCGCGCGGCCACACCGGCAGGCGCTGCCTGCGCGCCAGGGCGCGCCTCGGTCGCCGCCGGTCGCGCCTGGGTCGCCGCGGGCCGCGCCTCGGTCGCCGCGTGGCGCGCCCCGGTCGCCGCGGTCGCGCCTCGGTCGCCGCCGGTCGCGCCTCCGTCGCCGCGCGGCGCGCCTGGGTCGCCGCCGGTCGCGCCTCCGTCGCCGCGGGCCGCGCCTCGGTCGCCGCCGGTCGCGCCTCGGTCGCAGCGGGCCGCGCCTCGGTCGCCGCTTGGCGCGCCTCGGTCGCCGCGGTCGCGCCTCGGTCGCCGCGTGGCGCGCCTCGGTCGCCGCGGGCGCGCCTCGGTCCAGCGGGCCGCGCCTCGGTCGCAGCGGGCCGCGCCTGGGTCGCCGCGTGGCGCGCCTCGGTCGCCGCGGGCCGCGCCTGGGTCGCCGCGTGGCGCGCCTCGGTCGCCGCGGGCGCGCCTCGGTCGCAGCGGGCCGCGCCTCCGTTGCCGCCGGTCGCGCCTCCGTCGCCGCGTGGCGCGCCTCGGTCGACGCTGTGCCCACGGAGCCGCCACCCGCTCGAGAGGCCGTGTCGGGTGTCACACGGCCCCGCCCTCCCGCACCCGCCGTCGCCGCGGATGATCGCGATGCCCACCACCCCGCCCCCGCCCCGCCTGCACCCGCGCGAGGCGCCTGGAGGGCGGCCGGTCCGCCGGCCGGTCCGGCGCGGCCGCCGCGGGCGCGCCGGCCGAGCGGAGCGAGCCCGCAAGGGGCCGGCCCTGGCGTCCTCGCCGGGGACGCGCCCGGAAGCCGCGTCGTCACTCCATCCGCACGCCGTCCAGGTACACGGCCGTGGCCGAAGCGAGCACGAGCGGGTCGACGAGCGGGTCGGACGGGAGCACGAGCAGGCTGGCGGCCTTGCCGGGGGCGATGGCGCCGAGATCGGTGAAGCCCCAGAACGTAGCGGGCGTCGAGGTCGTGGCGGCGAGGACCTCCGCGGGGGAGAGGCCCGCCTCGACGAGCAGGGCGAGCTCGCGGGCGTCCACGCCGGGGGTGCGGCTGTTGCCGAAGTCGGTGCCGTACAGGACGGTGGCGCCAGCGGCGTCGAGCGCGGCGAGGTTGGCGACGGTGGCGTCGCCGCCGCCGAACGCGGCGAGGGTGGTGATGACGGCGCGGCCGCTCCACGCGGTCAGGCTCGCGTCGGAGAGCGGCGAGACGGGGGTGTGGGCGAGCACGTCTACGCCCGCGTCGGCGGCGGCGAGGGCGTCGGCGTCGCCCAGGGCGTGGGAGACGACGAAGATGCCGAGCGAATGCGCGCGCGTGACGACCGCGGCGGCGACGTCGGACTCCAGCTGCGGCCCGGACGTGATCGGGAGCTTGATGACGCGGGCGCCGAGATCGTAGAGGGTGCCGACGGCGTCCGTGCCCTCGGTGGCGGAGGTCACCTCCAGGCCGTAGCCGTTCCGGCCCCAGCCCTCGGTCGGGTAGCCGCTCGCCGCCGTGATCATCGGGCCCGAGGCCACCACGCGGAGCGGGGCGTGGTCCGTCGCGAGCCAGGACGTTGGCGCCGCGAGGTCGACCACCGCGGCCACGCCGCCCTGGGCCATCGCGTCGCCCTCGGGGAGGTAGGCGAGGTGCACGTGGCTGTCGATGACGGCGGGGGTGAGCCACGCGCCGGTCACGTCGACGGTGGGCACGCCCGCGGGGGCCACGCCGACCGACACGATGCGGCCCTGGTCGATCTCCACGTCGGCGCGGCCGACGCCCACCACGGTGCCGCCGGCGAGGACGAAGTGGGCGGACGCGGGGGCCACGCAGCCGGTGCCGAGCGCGAGCGTGGGGGAGAGGAAGCCGCCAGCGCTCTCGTCGGCGGTGCCGGTCTCGAGGGGGTCCGAGGCGTGCCGCAGGCCACAGGCGGAGAGCGTGGAGAGGAGCGCGAGGACGGAGAGGTGCCGCATGCAAGGCATACGGAGGGCGCCGCGCGGAGGATCACCGCCGCGGGCGCCGAACCTCCGTTCTCGCCGCCCGTGGTACCGTGCGGGCATGCGCACGCTCCTCCTCGTGGTGTTGCTCCTCCCGTTCGCCGCCCACGCCAAGAAGCCCGCGCCGCCCGTGCCCCCGGCGTGGAAGTGTGGGGAGGAGGCGTCCGAGGACTACGGCACGGGGTTCACGGCGCTGAACGCCGGCAAGGGCGACGAGGCCGCCACCGCCTTCGCCGCGGTGCTCGCCAAGGAGCCGAATTGCGGGCTCGCGCTGCTCGGCCAGGGGCGCGCGCTGCTGGTCGCGGGAAAGGCGAAGGAGGCCGAGGTGCCGCTGACGTTGGCGTCGACGGTGTTCGCCGACAAGATCGAGGTGTTCGTGTGGCTCGGCCGCGCGAAGATCGCCGCCGGGGACGACGAGGGCGCGCTCGCCGCCGCCCGCGCCGCCATCGTGCTCAAGCCCAACAACGTGGACGCCCAGCGCGTCGCCCAGGACGCCCTGCTCCACAAGGGAGACCTCGTGGGCGCCCGCACCTCGCTCGACGCCGCCAAGGCCACCTCGAACGTCGTGACCTGGTACTGCTTGGAGGGGATGATCGCGGTGACCGAGGGGAACGTGCCGAAGGCGCAGGAGCTGCTGGTCCAGTGCCAGGGCGTGCCGGACCCGACCGTCTACGATGCGCTCGCTGCGCGGATCGCAGCGGCGCCGCCTCCCGCCCCGCCCGCGCCGCCGCCTGTCGTCGCGCCGGCCCCCGCGCCCGCACCCGCGAAGAAGCCGAAGTAGCGGCCGCCACCGCTGCCGGAGCGCGCGCCCGGACCGCCCCGGAGCGTCGTGGCGCATGCGCCGTGCCCGTCGATCGCCGGCTGCACGTGTTAGACCTGCGCGCGCTCAGCACCTGCGCCCGGAGGCACCATGGCTTTCCTCGACGTTCCCACCTACGCCGACATGCCCGCGCCGACCGACGACGAGCTGCGGCTCGCCTACGAGGTCTCCAGCCGCAGCCGCAGCGTCGAGGAGCACATCGTCCGCCTCGTGAGCCGCGGCGAGGTCAAGTTCGCCATCTGGGGCCCGGGGGAGGAGATCCACGGCACCGCCACGGCGCTGGCGCTCTCCAAGCTCGTGCCGCTCGAGAAGTTCGGCATGGTGCCGCACTACCGCTCCGGCGCCCTGTGCGCGATGTGGGTCAAGCTGCACGGCTACGAGACCTTCACCCTCGACCTGCTCCGCCAGCAGTTCTCGAAGGACACGGACGCGATGAGCCGCGGCCGGCAGATGGTGTACCACCTCGACATGAAGGAGATGGGCATCCTCCCGGTGCAGTCGCCGGTCGGCATGCAGCTCGGCAAGGCCGCCGGGTACGCGATGGGCTTCAAGATGAAGGGCGTCCAGAACGCCCTGACCATGGCCATCGTGGGCGACGGGACGACCGCCGAAGGCGACATGCACGACGCGATGAACGCCGCGAGCGTCTGGTCGCTCCCGTTCCTGACCGTCGTGACCGACAACCGCGTCGCCATCTCCACCACCCCCGAAGAGGGTCGTGGCATCCAGAGCTTCCGCGACTACGCGGGCAGCTTCGGCATCGCGAGCATCGCGTGTGACGGGCGCGACTTCAACGACGTGTACCAGGCCACCTACCGCGCCGCCCGCTACATCACCGAGAACGGCAAGCCCGTCGTGATGCACGTGCATGACCTCCCCCGCTTCAACGGCCACTCCTCCGCGGCGGACGTGACCTACGACCTGACGCAGGAAGACCCGCTCATCCACTTCGGCACCGCGCTGGTCGAGAAGGGCCTGCTCACCCAGCGCGACGTGCTCACCCGCATCAAGGGCGAGGGCCGCGACTTCTTCGCCCACCACGAGCTCGGCAACGTGATGGGCCGCCAGGACGAGGAGGTGCGCGCCATCCTCGACCAGGTGCGCTCCGAGCCCGATCCCCCGCCGGCAAGCGTGATGGAGAACATCCGCAAGCCGTTCCCCGAGGTGGCCGAGCCTCCCCAGTCCGGCGCCACGAACATCACGTACGCGGGCGCCATCCGCGCCGCGATCAACAACATCCTGCGCGACATGCCCTCGGCCCTCTGGGGCCAGGACGTGGGCCGGCTCGGCGGCGTCATGACGGCCACCGCGGGCCTCAAGAAGCGCTACCCGGACCGTATCATCGACGCGCCGCTCAACGAGCCGCTCATCGTCGGCACCGGCTGCGGCGCCGGGTTGCACACGGATTTCGTGTCACTCCCCGAGATCCAATTCGGCGACTACTCGCTCAACGCGTTCCACTGGCTCGTGCACATGGGGAACCTGTACTGGTGCACCAACGGCCGGTCCAACTTCGCCACCGTGCTGCGCATGCCGGTCGATCCGTTCGGCGGCGGCGCCGTGTACCACTCGATGAGCCTGGACGGGTACTTCACCCCGATCCCGGGCCTGACGATCGTGATGCCGTCGACCTCGTTCGACGTGTACGGCCTGATCATGTCGGCCGCGAAGTACAAGGGCCCGGTCATCGTGCTCGAGCCCAAGTGGATGTACCGCCAGTCGCTCGGGCCTGCGTTCCCGGGCGAGCCGACGGACGCCGAGGGCATCCTCGCGCTCAAGAAGTCGATCATGCGCGGCGAGATCCCCGACATCCCCGCCGAGCTGGCCGTCCCGCTCGGCAAGGGCATCATCCGCCGCCCCGGCCGCGACGTGACCGTAGTGGCCTGGGGCCGCGCGGTGTGGACCTGCATGAAGGCCGCCGAGGCGCTCGCCAACGAGGGCATCGAGCTCGAGATCATCGACCTGCGCACGCTCGTGCCCCCCGACATGCCGCTCGTTTACGAGAGCGTGGCCCGCACCGGCCGCCTCCTCGTCGCCGCCGAGGATCGCTCCTTCTCCGGCTTCGTCCGCGAGATCGAGGGCAGCTGCACCGAGCACTTCCCCGGCCTGCCCGCCAAGGCGCTCGGCCAGAAGTACGTGCCCGGCATCGCCCAGTCGCTCATCCTGGAAGAGGCCACCGTCTTGACGTGGGAGGACGTGCACCGCGCCGCCCACGCCATCGTGGGGGAGCAGACGTTGGCGGGGAAGAGCGTCGAGGTCGCGCCCAGGTACTTCCTGGTTTGATCGGGACACCGGGGGTGACGATCCGGCTCGCCCAGATGGGCGAGCTGGTCGTGCTGCCGGAGATCGAACGGTCGGCTTCCCGCGCGTTCGACACGCTCCTGCCCGGGCTGGCTTCGGTCACGCCGGCGGAGGGGTGGCGTGCGGCGTGGGCGGCGGGGACGTTGTGGGTGATCGAGGGGGAAGGCGAGCTGGTGGGCTTTCTCGGCGCCGAGGTGGTGGCCTCGGGAGGATCGCGAGGGCTGCACGTTCTCGAATTCGACGTGCGGTTGGAGTGGCAGGGGCGAGGACTCGGGCGGGCGCTGTTGTTGCACGTGCTCGATTGGGCGCGGCGCGAGGGGATGACATTTGTCAGCCTCACGACGTTCCGTGGGGTGCGGTGGAACGGGCCGTTCTATGCGTCGGTGGGGTTTCGGGAGGTGGCATCCGGGACGTCGCCGCGGTTGGACGGGATCGTGGCGGCAGAGGTGGGGAAGGGGTTGTCCGATCGGTGTGGGATGGTTTTGGGGTTGGGGTGAGCCGAGGAAGGGCGGAGGCTGGGATGTGCACTCTCATCGAGACGGACCGATTTGTCCTCCGCGAGCTCGGGCCCGATGACGCGGAGGAGATGTACGCGCTGAACGCCGATCCTGAGGTGGTCCGGTACACCGGAAACGGGCCCTTCGCCTCGGTGGAGGAGGCACGGGCCTTCCTCGAGAGCTACGACGCCTACCGCGTACAGCGGATGGGCCGCTGGGGCGTCATCGCGAAGGATGGCGGCTCCTGGCTCGGCTGGTGCGGCCTCAAACGTGATTCCCACGGCGAGGTCGATCTCGGCTACCGGCTCCACCGGCGGTTCTGGGGCCGGGGCGTGGCCACCGAGACCGGCGCGGCCTCCCTCGAGTACGGGTTCGGCCCCCTCGCGCTCGACCGCATCGTCGGCCGCGTCCTCCCGGAGAACCATGCCTCGCACCGGGTGCTACAGAAGCTCGGGATGCGCCGCGTGGCCGACCAGGTCGAGGACGGTGTTGTGTGGCAGGTCTATGCGCTCGGTGCTGACGATAGGATGGGTGCGTGAGGGCTCTTAGGAGCCCGTAGCGCGTAGCCCGGAGGGCCTGCTCCTGGCGCCCCAGGTAGCCGCGCGCCGCGGCCGACACGCCCCCCGCGGCGGGCGTTGGAATTCTGGAATTCCCAAGGCGCACATTCGGACGGATCGACGTTGATCCTCCGGTGTGCTGGAATTCGGGAATGTCCAAGCAGTACCGCGACGCCTCATCCGCGCAGACCCTCCTGCTCCCGCCCTCGCTCCAGGACTGGCTCCCCGAGGGCCACATCGCCAACTTCGTTGTCGACGTGGTGACGGACCTGGACCTTTCAGCGATCGAGTCGGTGATCCAAGGGAAGGACCCACGCGGCGAGCGCCCCTACTCGCCACAGATGATGGTCGCACTGCTGTTCTACGCTTACACGTGCGGCACCTTCTCGTCGCGCCGGATCGCGCGGGCATGCGTCGAGAACGTCGCCTTCCGCGTGGTGAGCGGGAACCACCAGCCGCACTTCACCGTCATCGCCGGGTTCCGGCGCCGGTACCTTCGGCAGCTGGAAGCGCTGTTCCTGCAGGTTCTCCGGCTCTGCCAGGCGGCGGGCATGGCGAAGGGTGAGCACGTCCACGTCGACGGCACGAAGGTCCAGGCCAACGCGAGCAAGCACAAGGCGATGAGCTACGCCGGGATGAAGGAGAGGGAGGCCCGGTTGAAGAAGGAGATCGACGAGCTGTTGAAGGCCGCCGAGAAGGCCGACGCGACGGACGACGGGCGGCTGGGCGAGGGAAAGGACGAGGACGATGGCGTGGCACCGGAGGTGAAACGCCGCGAGTCACGACGCGAGTGGATCCGGCAACAACGCCTCGCCCTGGAGGACGAAGCGCGGCACGCCCGCGCGGCGGAACTCCGCGAACAGGCGGCGGAGCAACGGCGGAAGGCCGACGACGAACCTGTCGCCGCTGAGGAGAAGCGGAAGAACACCCGTGCCAAGACGGCGGAGGAGAAGGCGGAAGCGCTCGAGCGGGAGACCATGTCCGACCCGCCCGCCGCAGATGCGCTGCCACGCCACGCGCCCGCGACCGAGCCGGACGGCACCCCCAAGCCCGAGTCCCAGCGGAACTTCACGGATCCGGACAGCCGGATCATGCTCGGCAAGAAGGGAGCGTACGAGCGGTGCTACAACGGGCAGGTGGTCATCGACGAGAGCAGCCACGTCATCCTCGCCCTTCGGTGAGGCTCACGATCCTGTCCTGGGCCACCTTCTGGGCGATCACGAGGCGCC
>JAZKFH010000048.1:0-23233 GCA_040386535.1 Myxococcota bacterium
AGCGCAGGAAGGGATCGGAGAAGCTGAGGAATGAGCCGAAGTGGCTAAACCTCAGTCCTCAGCCCTCGAGTACGAGTGCGTCGAGGTCCGAGGTCCTGCCGCCTCCAACGCCGCTAAATCGGAGCCATGCCCCCGTGAACGCCTGAATCGAGGCTCGCTCCGCGCGCGCTCTACGGAGCAAGCGGCATTTTCCGCGCTCGGACGAGCGCTTGCAGCCTGGATCCGTGCATTCAACCAGACATGACTCCGTGCCGCGTGCACTCATGGGGACATGACCCTGCGGTTGGGCTCCCGCGGCGCCCTCCGCGAGGGGGGGAGCCGCCCGTAGGCTCCAGAGACCTCGGGAGCGACGGCCTGCTGGGACGCGCGGGCGCCTGAGGCACGGGCATAGCTACGGTTCCATCTACGTTCTCGCCCGGCGCTCGACACGCTGGGGATCTGTACGTCGAAGGTGGAGACCGCAGGGGGAGGGCCAGGGGTGACCAACACCCGCCCCCCGCGCGAGGCACCTGGAGGGCGGCCGCGCCGCGCGGCCGGTCCGCCCGCGCTCCGTCCGCGGAGCGCGGGCGACCAAGCCCGCAGGGCGCGCCCGCAAGGGGCCGGCCACGGCGTCCGCGCCGGGGACGCGCCCGAGTGATCCCTCGTGGCGACGATCGACATCGCGTACGGAATCCACTTGCCCCTCGCCGAACGGTGCGCAATTTCCGCCGCATGTCGTTGGGCTGGCACGTCGTTCACGCGCTCGAGGAACGCCGCGTGCTCGCGACGGCGGCGGCGGCCCTTCGCGTGGTGGCGCGCACCGTGCTCGAGGCCGGGGGCGAGGCGTTGTTGTGCTTCCGGGGGTCGGACAATCACCTCCACTCGGTGCTGCTCGCCGACCGCGTGCGCGCCGGAGCGTTCGCGCGCACCGTCGCGAACACGTTGTGGCACCGGCTTCGCCTGCCGGTGCCCTTCGAACCCGCCCGCATCCGTCCGATCCGCGACCAGGCGCACCTCCGCAACACGTTCGACTACGTGCTCGGCAACGCCGAACACCACGGCGCTCCGCACGACCCACTGTTCGAGGCGAGCAACCTGCCCGACCTGCTCGGTCTGCGCGAGTGCGGCGCGGTGACCCGGGCGACCGTGCGCGCCGCGTTGCCGCGAATCGCGCGGCCGGACCTGTTGAAACTACTGGGCGTGGACGAGCTGGCGGGGCGCTTCGCGCCGGAGCACCTCGTGGAGGCGACGTGCGCGGCGGTGCTGCTCGGATCGCTCGGGGGACGCCGGGCAGAGGTGGTCGCCGCCCGCACCGCGGCGGTGCACGTCGCCGCGCCTCACCTCGCCCCCGGGCAGGTCGACGCGCTCCTCGGCCTCTCGGACCGTTCGGGCGCCCGTATGCGCGCGTTGGCGCCCGGGCCGGTGAGCAACCCGATCGCGACGGCCATCCGCCTTCAGATGGATCTACGCGCCCGGAAGAACATCGTCGCAATGACGGCTCCGTTCGCCCTGCGAGCCGCCGTCCCGTGACGCTGGCGCCCGGCGGAGGAGCGTGTAGCCAACGGATCCGCCACAACCGGGGGGACCTGCGCCAGGTACCCGGGGTTGTGGCGGTTCGCGGCCCTTGGATCCGCCACAACCGGGGGGACCTGCGCCAGGTACCCGGGGTTGTGGCGGTTCGCGGCCCTTGGGGCCGCCACAACCGGGGGGACCTGCGCCAGGTACCCGGGGTTGTGGCGGATCGCGGCACTTGGATCCGCCACAACCGGGGGGACCTGCGCCAGGTACCCGGGGTTGTGGGGACCGTTCGCCCAAGCAAGCTCACGCACGCCTGGTTTCTTGACACCCGGCGCGGGCAGACGTCCCCATCCCCGCCCACGCGGGCCTGAGGTCCTCCCTCGCGGTCGCTACGCCGCGAGTCCGCGTGCCGACTCCGCGTCGAGTAGAACCTCGTACCAACGCTTGTCGCGTTGGCCCCAGTCGACCCCGAGCACCTCGTAGGGACTACGGCCGCGATGGGACGGCTGGGTCCGCGGAGTGAGGTTCCATCGGAGTGCTGTGAGCGCCAGCATCTCGTCGGACACCTTGCGGTGGACCATCTGCATCACGCGAAGGCGGTTGTTGAGGGACTCCACGCACGAGGAGGAACGCCGCGGGCGCGAACACTCCCGGTCGACCGCTTCGTCCACGGCGTCGAAGTTCAGGCAGGCGGATCGGAGTCGCTTCCGCAGCTCCCGGGCGAGGCGCTGACGGTCGAGGAAGTCCGCGTAGTTGCGCCATTGGGTGGGGTCCGCGAGGCCCTGCTCGATCCCTCGCAGTCGAACGACGCCCCGGATGACCGACGCGCGCTCCCAGTGCGTTCCCTCGTGGAGGATGACCGGGATGTGGTCGAACAGGCCGATGTGAGCCGTATAGCGCTTCCCGTGCGTGCGAATATGCTTTGCGATGCGTCGGGCGCCCGGATGAGCGTCGAGCCTGCGCAGAGTGTCGCGGAGCCTGGCGGCGATCCGATCGGGGGTCCACAGCTGTTGGGTCTCCGGGTCGATCGGGTGGTGGAGCAAGCGGATCGATTCTTGCGCTTCGGCAATGGCAAAGAAGGCATCTTCCAAGCCGTTCACGGCTTGCATCCGGGCGGTGAAGCCGAGCGACCGATCGTCGTCCCACCCCTCGAACCCGCGGAGCGGCGACGCCTCCTTCCGCTGACGGGCCTCGGCCTTCGACAGGTCGGAGAGGACATCGTCGAAGATGCGCATCTCGTGCCAGTAGTCGGCTTGGTGCTCGATCCCGCAGGCGCCCGCCGCCGCGCAGAGATCTCCACCAAGGTCCGAGACGAGCAGGCTCAGGTTCGGGAAGCGTCGCAGGCGCTCGGTCCACACCTGTGTGGTCGGGCCGGTGCTGCGTCGCACGTCGAGGATGGCGTTCGAAACGGGCTCGATGATGGGCTTCACGTCGACCCGATGGAAGTACACGTCGTCCGCGGCAACGCAGGGAAGCGTGTCGCGGACCGTGTCCACCGCCTCGTCCAACAGCGCGCCCGCCACCAAGCCGTGCCACCGCATCCGAGCCTGAAGCTCGTCGAGCGACGGTTGGTGGTCCGTGCCGTAGGCAGCCTCGAGGATCTCGCGGGTGCCCCGGAGCGACACGTTCCTCCCAAAGCAGGCCAGCTCCACACACCGACGCCGGCGGTCGTCGACGAACACCGAGTCAGCCAGCCTTCCGCGGAGCAGCACGTTCTCTTCCTCCAAGGCGGAGATCCTTGCTCGAAGCATCGTCTCCTGCCGGAGTGCGTGCGCCCGAACGACGTTCTCCCGTCGGGGTCCCCGCTTCTGGGGAGAGAGAGCCTTCTTGGCCCGTGCGAGCGCCGCGTACGCCGCCGGTCGGCTGCGCCCATGCCGGGCCGCGATGGACGCGAGGGTCTCGCCGGGACGGCGCTTCAGGAGGTCAGCGAGGAAGGAAAGCTCGGGCTGTTGCATCGCGAGGGACACGGGGCAAGCGGCAGGGTAGGCAACCATGGGGGTCCGCGCTCCCCGGCCGGGTGTTCAAGCGTCGGTCGTGGGAGCGCCCCCTTTTTAGCCCTTGACGCGTCAATAAATCCAGGGCCTCTGGAGGTGCTTGGGCGAACGGTCCCCATCCAAGGGGGGACCTGCGCCAGGTACCCCCCGATCTGGCCGATCCCCTGTCGCAGACCGCTCGGCCAGCCTCCCGACGCCCCCCCCTACTTCGCCGAAGGAATCACCCCCTCCGGCACCCCCTCCACCTGCACCACCGCCGCCCCCTCCACGGGCACCGCCGCCGCCGCCGCCTCGGCCGCCGCCCGCTCTGCCGCCACGCGCTCGGTCGCCGCGGCCTCGGCGAGCGGCTTCAGCTTGTCCAGGCCACGCTGGAAGTCGGCGCCGAGCATGGCGTCCATGTCGACGAACAGGCCGAAGGCCTTGGCCATGAGGGCCTGCTCGCTCACGAAGCCCCAGGTCACGGTGGTCTGGTCACCGGCGGGGGCCATGGTGAAGGTCACGACGGCCTTGGACTCGAAGGGCTCGATGAAGTGCAGGTCGTGGACCACCTTCTGGTCCTGGACGGACTCGCGCAGGTCCATGCGGCCCTTGCCGACCTTGTCGTTGCCCTCCCAGGCGTACCAGGCGCCCACGCCCGCCTTGTTGTCGGAGAAGGTCTCCTTCTGGCTGGGATCCATGTCGCGCCAGGGGTTCCACTTCTGCCACTGCTCAAAATCGTTGGCGAAGGGGAACACGTCGGCGGGCGTGGCGGCCACGGTCACGCTGCGCTGCATCGTCATCTCGTCCGGCTGCATCGCCACGACGCCGACAAACGCGACCAGGCCCACCACCACCACACCGAGCACGCCGAGGACGATGTTCTTCACGAGACCTCCAAGCCCGCGGTATCGCACACCCGTGAGGTGCCTGCAACCTCGTCATGTCACCCGCGGGGGTCCCGCCGGGCCCGGTTTGCCGATAGACTCCGCCCCATGATCCGCTTCACCGTGAACGACCAGGACGTGGCCGTCGCAAGCCCCCCCATGGCCCGCCTCCTCGACGTGCTCCGAGAGGACGTGCGGCTCACCGGCACCAAGGAGGGCTGCGGCGAGGGCGAGTGCGGCGCCTGCACCGTCCTCATCGACGGCGTGGCCGTGATGAGCTGCCTCGTGCCCGTCATCCAGGCGAGCGGCTGCCGCGTCACGACGGTCGAGGGGCTGGCGACGGACGGGCGGCTCCACCCCGTGCAGGAGGCGTTTCTGCGCTTCGGCGGCGCCCAGTGCGGCATCTGCACGCCGGGTTTCCTCGTCACCGCCAAGGCCCTGCTCGACAAGAACCCGCACCCCACCCGCAGCGAAACGCGCGAGGCCCTCGCGGGCAACCTGTGTCGGTGCACCGGCTACCAGAAGATCATCGACGCGGTGACCGAGGCGCTCGCCGCCCCCGAGACCGCTCCCGCCGCCACCCCCGCCGCCATGCCCGAGACTGCCGGGGCCCCCAAATGTTGACCTGCCCGGCGCCCGTCACCCGCGTCTCCACCTTGCAGGACGCGCTCGCGCACCGCGCCGCCCACCCCGACGCGACCGTGCTCGCCGGCGGCACCGACCTGATGGTGTTCCTCGAGCTCGGCTCGGTCGTCCCCACCACGATCCTCGATGTGTGGGGCTGCACCGAGCTCCGCGGCATCTCGGCGGACGGGCGCACCCTCGGCGCGCTCTCCACGTGGTCGGACGTGGTCGCCCACCCCGCCCTGCCCGACGCCCTGCGGGACTGCGCGCGCACCGTCGGCGCGCCCCAGATCCAGAACCGCGGCACCCTCGGCGGCAACATCGTCAACGCGTCGCCGGCGGGGGACTCGCTCCCGATGTGGCTCGTGATGGACGCGACGTTCGAGCTCGCCTCCGTACGCGGCGTGCGCCAGGTGCCGGCCAGCGCCTTCTGGCTCGGCTACCGCAAGACCGCCCTCGCGGCGGACGAGCTGCTCACGCGCATCCACCTGAAGCCGCACGCGGACGACCGCTTGCACTACCGCAAGGTCGGCACGCGGCTGGCCCAGGCCATCTCCAAGGTGGTGCTCGGCGGCCGGCTCCGCGTGGTCGACGGCATCGTGACCGAGGCCCGGGTGGCCCTCGGCTCGGTAGCGCCCACCCCGATCCGCGCGCCCCACGTCGAGGCCGCGCTGGTCGGGAAGCGGATCGATCCGTCCGCGGCCGCCGCCGTGGCCGACGACATCGCGCCCATCGACGACATCCGGTCCACCGGGGACTACCGCCGCACCGTGGCCGCCAACGTGATCCGCGCGTGGCTCGAGATCGAGGCGGCGCGGGCGTAGCAACGTTCGGGGGTGTTGCTCCCGGCGGCAGGGTGGGCGCCCCGCTGAAGCGGGCAGGTCGGCTCCGGGCGCGCGGCTGGCGCCGCTTGGTCGGCCGGGAGGAGCCCCCTCGTGTCAGGTTTGCTAGGGCGCCCGGCCGGACCAGCCGCCCGAGGCGGCTGCCCTCCGCGCCCTTGGCGCGAAGACGCCATCGCGAGCGCGTCCCGTGATGTAACGAGGAGGACGAGATCGGGGACCTGACTGCTGATAGCCTCCGCGGTCGAGGTGCCCATGCTCTCCGCCCTGCTCGCGCTCGCCGTCCCCTCCGCCCTGGCCGTCACCTGGCCCTCCGCCTCCGACTGGGTGGTCGTCGAGCAGGACGGCGCCCCGATGGCGGACGAGTGCGGCGATGTCTCCGGCAGCGACTGGTGGGACGTGGTGGGCAGCTCCACCGAGCCGGTGGCGTACATGCATGACGACGGCACCTACCTCTGGTTCCGCCTCCGCCTCGCCGACGAGCCCTACTCCACCCGCGGCGGCAGCCCCCACCGGTGGCGCAGCTTCGGCTGGGGCATCATGTTCGAGACGGACTTCAGCACCACCGTCGAGAAGTACGACTACCTCCTGTTCGTCGACGGCAACAGTGACAGCGTGGGCTTCTGGGAGAACACGATCGGCACCGATCCGTTCATGGACGACGCGCCCGAGGTCGAGCTGGAGACCTACACCGCCCCCCTCGCCGCCTCGGGTGACACCAACCCGGGCTACGCCGGCTACGAAGCGGCGGGCTCCGACATCTGCGGCGAGACCGCGGCCTCGGTCGACGCGTTCGTGGACTGGTACATGCCGTGGGCGGACTTCACCGCCGCGACCGGCCTGACCAGCCTGGACGACGTGGCGATCGCGTTCGGCACCTCCGCCTCGACGCACACGTTCGGCAAGGACGTGGCCGGGTGCGTCGGGAGCGCGTGCGACTGGGACGACGTGTTCAGCGACAACGACTCCGACGGCGACGGCCTCACCAACTCCGACGAGCTCACCGTCTACGGTACGGATCCGCTCGATCCCGACACCGACGACGACGGCCTGGGCGACGGCGGCGAGGTGCTCACCTACGGCACCGATCCGCTCGACGCGGACACCGATGGGGACGCGCTCTCCGACTACGACGAGGTGATCGTCCACGGCACCGACCCGCTGGTGGGCGACACGGACGGCGACGATCTGCTCGACGGCGCCGAGGTCGACACCCACGGCACCGACCCGCTCGACGCGGACACCGACGGCGACACCCTGGAGGACGGCGCCGAGCTGCTCACCCACGGCACCGATCCGCTCGACGCGGACACCGACGGCGATCTGCTCGGAGACGGCGCCGAGCTCGGCACCCACGGCACCGATCCCACCGACGACGACACCGACGGCGACGGGCTGGGCGACGGCGGCGAGGTGCTCACCTACGGCACGGATCCGCTCGACACGGACACGGACGACGGCGGCGTGGCGGACGGCGTGGAGGTGCTCGCCAACGACACCGATCCGCTCGATCCGGACGACGACATCCCCACCGTGGTCACCGACACCGACAGCGACGGCCTCACCGACCTCGAAGAGACCGCGGTGTACGGAACGGACCCCACCGATCCGGACACCGACGACGACGGCCTGCTCGACGGCGAGGAGGTGCACACCTACGGCACCGACCCGCTCGACGCCGACTCCGATGACGACGATCTAGAGGACGGGCGCGAGGTCGACACCACCTCGACCGATCCGAACGTGGCGGACACGGACGGAGACGGGCTGGAAGACGGCGCCGAGGTCGACACGTGGGCGACCGATCCGAACCGCACCGACACCGACGGCGACGGCCTCTCGGACGGTGCCGAGGTGAACACCTACGGCACCACCCCGACCGACGCCGACACGGACGACGGCGGCGTGGGCGACGGCGTCGAGGTGCTCGCCAACGACACCGACCCGCTCGATCCGTCGGACGACATCCCCACGGTGGTCACCGACACCGACGGCGACGGCCTCACCGACGTCGAAGAGACCGACGTGTACGGCACCGATCCCGACATGTTCGACACCGACGCCGACGGCCTGGGCGACGGCGCCGAGGTCGACACGCACGGCACCGACCCGCTCGACCCCGACACGGACGACGACACGCTGATCGACGGGGACGAGGTCGACACGCACGGCACCGATCCCACGCTCCCCGACACCGACGGGGACGGCCTGACCGACGGCGAGGAGATCGGCGAGCACATGACCGATCCGACCGACGCCGACACCGACGGGGACGGCCTCTCGGACGGCGCCGAGATCGACACCCACGGCACCGACCCGCTCGACACAGACACCGACGACGGCGGCGTGTCGGACGGCGTCGAGGTCATCGTGACCGACACGGATCCCCTCGATCCCACGGACGACGTGCCCTCGAGTGATCCCGACAGCGACGGCGACGGCTTGACCGACGGCGAGGAGATCGTGCACGGCACCGATCCCGACGACGTCGACACCGACGACGACGGCCTGACCGACGGCGACGAGGTCATCTCCATCGGCACCGATCCGACCGACACCGACACGGACGACGACGGCCTCGGGGACGGCGAGGAGGTCGGCCCCATCGGCACCGATCCCACCGACGCGGACACGGACGACGACGGCCTGGACGACGGCGAGGAGATCGACCTCGGCACCGACCCGACCCTGGGCGACACCGACGGCGACGACCTGTCGGACGGCGCCGAGGTCGACACCCACGGCACCGACCCGACCGACGCGGACACCGACGACGACGGCCTGACCGACGGCGGCGAGGTGATCGACACCGGCTCCGATCCGCTCGACGCCGACACCGATGACGACAGCCTCGGCGACGGCACCGAGGTCGGCATCGGCACCGACCCGACCGACGCGGACACCGACGACGGCGGGGTGGACGACGGCACCGAGGTGGCCGACGGCACCGACCCGCTCGATCCGAGCGACGACGTGATCGTGCCGGTCGACACCGACGGGGACGGCCTGCTCGACGGCGAAGAGGCCGTGTACGGCACCGACCCGCTCGACCCCGACACCGACGACGACGGCCTGCTCGACGGCCGCGAGGTCATGGACACCGGCACCGATCCGCTCGACGCGGACACCGACGACGACGGGCTCACCGACGGCGACGAGGTGGACGTGCACGGCACCGATCCGGCCGCGGCCGACACCGACGGCGGCGGCGTGTGGGACGGCGTCGAGGTGATCGTGGACGGCACCGACCCGCTCGACCCGAGCGACGACGTCACGGGCGTGCCCGACAGCGACGGCGACGGCCTGGACGACAGCGAGGAGGAGGTCCTCGGCACCGACCCCCTCGACACCGACACGGACGACGACGGCCTGACCGACGGCGCCGAGGTGATCACCCACGGCACCGACCCGCTCGACGCGGACACGGACGACGGCTCGGTGAGCGACGGCGACGAGGTGATCAACGGCACGGATCCGCTCGACCCGAGCGACGACATCCCGGGCGGCCCCGACACCGGGGAGACCGGCGTGGTCGACACGGGTGATGACACCGGCTCCAGCACCGGCGAGACCGGCGACACCACCATCGACGACTCGGGCGACACCGGCGAGACCGACGTGGTCGAGACGGGCGACACCGACGAGACGGGGGAGACCGACGACACCGACGAGACCGGCGACACCGACATCCCCGGCGTCGACACGGACACCGGCGCGGTCCCGGCCTTCACCTACGAGGGCGGGGGCGGCTGCGGGTGCGCGACGCCGGGCGGGAACGTCCCGGCGGGCGGGGCGGCCGCGGTGCTGCTCCTCGGCGCGTCGCTGATCCGGCGTCGTCGCGCATAGGCGCGGGTCCGGGCGCGGGAAGGGATAGGGGGCCGGCGTGACCACTCCCCCTTCCGACAGCCCCTCGCCCGAGTCCACCTCCTTCGAGGCGCTCCCCGTCCCGCCCGCGCTGCTCCAGGTCGTGGCGGAGCTCGGGTACACCGCGATGACCCCGATCCAGGCCGAGAGCCTGCCGGTGCTGCTCGCCGGCGGGGACCTCGTCGGCCAGTCCCGCACCGGCAGCGGCAAGACCGTCGCGTTCGGGCTGCCGCTGCTCGCGCAGATCGACGTGACACTGCGCCGGCCCCAGGCCCTCGTGGTGTGCCCGACCCGCGAGCTCTCGACCCAGGTGGCGCTCGCGCTCCGCACGCTCGGGCGGCGCCTGCCCGGCCTGCGCATCCTCGTCGCGTCCGGTGGCCAGCCCGGCGGGCCGCAGCGGCGCGCGCTGGAGGAGGGCGTGCACCTGATCGTCGGCACGCCGGGGCGCCTGGTCGACCACCTGGATCGCGACACCATCGACACGCGTCGCATCGGCTACGTCGTGCTCGACGAGGCCGACCGCATGCTCGACATGGGGTTCCAGGAGGACATGGAGCGCATCCTCTCCACGCTCCCCACCGACCGCCAGACCCTGTTCTTCTCGGCCACCTTCCCCCGCTCGATCGCGGACATGAGCGCGCGGTGGCAACGCACGCCCGCGCACGTGACCATCCCCGACGAGCCCGAGGCCGTGCCCGACATCGGCCAGCGCGCCTACACCGTCGAGCCCGAGGGCAAGACCGACGTGCTCATGTCGGTGCTGCGCCAGCACCCCGACGCCTCTGCCATCGTGTTCTGCAACTTCAAGGCCTCGGCGCACGCGCTCGCGGCGGAGCTGACACGCGCGGGCTTCTCGACCGGCGCGCTCCACGGCGATCTCGACCAGCGCGACCGCGACCACGTGATGGCGCGGCTGCGCAACAAGAGCACGCGGGTGCTCGTCGCGACCGACGTGGCCGCGCGCGGCCTCGACGTGGAGGGGCTCGACCTCATCGTCAACTACGAGCTCCCGTCGCAACCCGAGGTGTACGTGCACCGCATCGGGCGCACCGGGCGCGCGGGCAAGCAGGGCCTCGCGATCTCGTTTGCCACGGCCAAGGAGGGCTCCAAGCTCGCCCGCATCGAGGGTTTCACCGGCCTCGGCATCGAGCGCGCCTCCCTCGACGATCTCGCGGCGGCCCCCGCGCCTGCGTCGGTCGAGTCCCCCATGGAGACCCTGGTCATCAGCGGCGGCCGCAAGGACAAGCTCCGCGCGGGCGACATCCTCGGCGCCCTCACCGGCGAGGCCGGCCTCAAGGCCACCGACATCGGCAAGATCGAGATCCACGACCGCTTCGCCTACGTGGCCGTGGCCCAGCCCATCGCCCAGGAGGCGCTCCGCGCGCTCACGGACGGGCGCATCAAGGGGCGGAAGTTCCGGGTGGAGCGGGCGCGGTAGGCGGGCAGCCGGGCGTCGTGCGCGCCGAAGCGTCGGCGGCTATGACAGGGGGCCATGAAGATCATCTGGCTCATCGTCCTCGTCGTGCTGATCGTCTTGACGCTCGCCCGGTTGCGCGCGCGGATCGTCGTCCAGATCGCCGACGGGCGCGCCCAGGTCGTCCGCGGCTCGCTCCCCGGTGGCCTCCTCGGTGACCTCCTGGCGGTGGCCGAGCTCTCCCCCGGCGCGGCCGGCCGCGTCGAGATCCGCGGCAAGGGCACCTCGCTCTCGATCCGCACGACCGGGCTGGACGACGGCGTGGCCCAGCGGGCGCGGAACGTGGTGTACCTGCGGCGGCACGACGTCTGAGGGCCCCGGGCCTACCCCCCCCCACTCCGCCGCCTTCCCCTCCCGCCCCAGCTCCGCGTCGATCCGCACCTCCACCGCGCGCCCAAGGATCGCCTCGAAGCCCGCCCGGAGCGCCGCCGTGTCGAGCGGCACGCCCTCCACCGGCCGCATGCGAAGCACCGCGCCGTCGAAGGCGAACGCCGAGAAGGTGTGCGGGTGCAGGGCGCGGGACAGGTCGATCGGGGTGATGACGGCGCCGTCGCGGGCGCGCCAGGACACGGGCAGGCGCGCCTGGAGATCGAACAGGTGCTCACCGTGCTTTCGCGCGTGGTCCCCGGTGGCGTAGCGCAGGAGCGGCAGGTAGGGGTTGCGCCCGCCGCTCACGACGATTTCGCCGCGTTCGCCGTCGGGGAGCGGGCGGCCGTCGGGGCCGACGATCTCGACGTACAGGTCGGGGCAGAGGAGCCGCAGCCCGCCCGCCGAGCCACCCGTCGCCGCGATGGGGCCGATCTCGGTAGTCGAGTACACGTCGAGCACGGGGCAGCCGTACCGCTCGGAGAGGGTGCGCGCGAGCGCAGCGCCGAGGGTGGCGGCGCCGGAGAGGAGCGCGCGGGGGCGCAGGGGGATGTCCCAGGCGAGCAGCTCGGCGAAGGACACGGGATCGCCGGTGACGAGCTGGGGATCGATGTCGGCCAGAAACCGACGCGCGCGCTCGGGGGCCCACTCGGCGGGCTGGAGGTTCACCTTCACCAGGCCGGCGTTGCCCCAGTACGACAGGATCGCGGGGAAGGTCCACGTGCGGACCTGCGCGCACACATGCGCCACCAGGACCGTGGGCCCGGGCGTGAGGTGCACGCCGTTCCGCGCCAGGGCCTCCTCCATCAGCAGGTGGTTCATGGCGGTGGCGGTGGCGTGCGACGGGATCGAGAGCGGGCGCCCGGTCGTGCCCGAGGTCTCGTAGTGGAAGAGCCGAGCGAGGTCCGCGTCGAGGGGGACGAGATCCACCAGATCGAACGCGATGTTCTCGCGGCGCTGGAGCGGGATGTCCGCCCACGCCACGCCCTCGGGGGCGCGGGTGCGCACCCAGGGCACGGTGTCGCGCCAGCGCGCCAACGGCAGGCCCGCGGGGTCATCGAGGACGGGGCCGAGCGTGCGGCGGAAAGCCTCGAGCGCCGGGAGGTCCTCCGGGTGGAGGCGGTCGCCGAGGGCGTGGCTCCAGGGCGGCGCGTCCTCGTGCTCGCGGAGCCGGCGCATCAACGCGGCGCCCGCGGGGTCGGCGAGCGGGGTCAGCCGGGCCACGGCCTCGGGAACGTCCATCCTCGCCCTCCCGCGCCACCCTACCATCCGGCTCCACCGCCCGGAAGTCGGGGGTCGAGGGGCCCGCCGGGATACGGGGCCCCGTGCTGGAGCAACCGTGGCGATCCTGACCGACTTCTTCGCCGCGACCCGCGCCGAGGTCGACGCGTTCGACTTCGCCGAGATGCCCAAGGAGCACTTCCCCACGCTCCAGCTCCAGGGCCTCGATCCGGTCAAGATGGCGACCCTCCACACGCTGCTCATCGGCGCGGACATCCACGACGTCGAGTCCGTCGTCGCCCGCATCCCCGAGCCCATCCACGAGGAGGACGGCGGCGATCTGGTCGTGTTCGCGCTGCCCGACGCGGTGGTGCGTGGCCTCGCCGATCTGGACGACAACGGCACCGCGCGCCTCGCCGAGCGCTGGATCGCGACCGAGGAGTTCAAGATGGAGGGGTGGACCCGGGCGGACGTCGACCCCGTGCTCAACGAGTTGCGCACCTTCATGGAAGACGCGGTGCGGGCCGAGCGGGACGTGTTCTTGTGGGTCTGCCTGTAGGCGCTACGGGCGCCCGCTCCGACGATCCGGTCAGAGCGCGCACCCCAGCACATCCAGCGACGTGCCGCGCAACAGGTTCGAGGCCTCCGCGAATTCCCGCTCCCAGTAGCAGAGCTCGTCGGCCCAGCGCAGGTAGCCGAACTGGTAGATGGTGGGGTTCTCGCCGGGGACGGTGAGCCGCCCGTCGACGGTGTCGTGCAGCGACGCGTGGCGGCGGGACACGACGATACGGGCGGACGCGAGGGTGGCGGAGGCGTCGTCGAGGAGGGTGTCGGCGCGGGTGCCGTCCGCCGCCGCCGCGTAGAGCGTGGCGATGTAGCGGGCGCGCAGGCTGGTCACCTCCAGGCCGTCCGCGACCTCGCGGCTCCACGGATCGTCGCCCGGCGGGGGCGTGATGGCGCCGAACGCGTCGGCCATCGCGGACAAGGACGCCACCAGGGCGGCGCTCGCCTCGGGCGGCATGTCGCGCACCTCGTCGAAGCCGGGCCGGTCGGGCTGGGCGAGGACCCCGATCTGGTCGCCGAGGTCGATGAACGTGTCGCGGCCCGCGAGGTAGGCGGCGAGGCGGCCCTCCAGGAGCCAGGTGTGCTCGGCCTCGGCGAGCGCCACCGCCACGTCCGCGAGCGCGGGATCGACGGGGGCGAACATCTCCGCGTACACGTCGCGCCAGTCGGTGGGGGTGTCCCACGACATGCGCAGCGCCGCCCAGTCGTTCTGCCAGTACCCCCACTCCCAGCCCGAGGAGAACAACACGTGGTCCTCGAGCGTCGGGAACGCCGCGAGGTCCTCCCAGCGCGAGCGCACGTAGAGCGGCAGGTACGTCGGCACCGAGTTGTCGAACGCGACCCAGTACGCCGTTTCCGGGAAGTACCCGACCGGCTCGCCCGCCGTGAGCTTCTCTTCGAGGAACGCCCGATGTTCGTCGAATGTATCATGGCCGTAGGCGCCGCCCGCGTCCTCCAGGAGGTTGTAATACATCACCGTGTGGACCCAGGGCACGATGCTCGGGTCCGCGTACTTCACGAGGAAATAGTACAACATCTCCTCGCCCTCGTAGGTGACGCGGAGGTCCTCCTGGTTGCCGACGTGGATGGTCGCCGTCATCTCGATGCCGGGGTCCGCCTGCCGCACCACCTCCCGAGCGAGGTTGGTCGCCGCGATGAACTCCGCTGGTTCTACGCCTGAAAACTCGCCGAAGGAGAGGTTCAACACATCCCAGTCGGCCGCCCCGACGAGCCCGGCCACGCGCGTCTCCATGGTGGCGCGCCGGGTCGCCTCGTCGGAGGTTCCGTCGACCAGATCGAACGCCTTCTGCAGGTTGCCGGTGCCGAAGAGCTGGATGCCGAGCCCGACGCTCAGGCCCTGCGCGTGCGCGTGGTCCACCACCGTGCGGGTGTCGGCCTGCCACTGCGCGAGCCGCGAGGAGGACTCGCTGATGTCTTCGAGCGCGACCCACTGCAGGTGGTTGGCGCGGTTGCGCACCGCCCAGTCGCTGATGGCGGCCGCACGTTCGGGCGACTCGCCGGTCCAGAACGCGTAGAGCGCGTCGATGGGGTGGAGCGTGTGCAGGTGCAGGCCGCGGCGCGCCACGTCAGGCGCCTGGTCCACGCCGAAGTCGGCGCGGTCGGGCTCCCCGATGGCCGCGGGCGTGAACGTGTCGGTCGGGTGGAAGAAGCGCCACCCGAACGCTTCGAGCATGGCGCTCACGCCGTAGCGGATCCCCAGCGGCGCGCCCCCGGTGACGGTGTAGACGCCGTCGGCCTCGTCCAGGCGGAAACACTCGTCGCACACGGATGTATCAACCGAGACGGCGATGGAGACCGGCGACCGCGAGCGCGCGGCGTCCTCCGACGGGTCGACCACCTCGGCGACCACGATGCGATCGTCGCCGACGGTGGAGAGGAACAGCGCGAGGCCGCTGCCTTCGGGGGCGTAGACGGTGACCTCGCCCACCTCGGGCGCGGTGCAGGCGAGCAGGGCGAGGAGCGTCATCGCGGGAGGATACCCCAAGCCCTACGGCGCGACGCCGATCGCCCCGGGCAACGCATCCAGCCCGTCGCCGAGCGAGAACACGCCGAGATCGGCCACGCCGCCCGCGCTCATCCGGAGCTGGCGCACGCCGCCCACCTCGCTGCCGAACACGAGCCCGTCGAGCTCGCCGCGGGTGATCGCGACCAGGGCGCTGGGGAGCTGCACGCGCGACGCGGTGACCGCGCTCGTGGTGCCGGCGTCAGCGTCGAGGACGAAGTAGGCGTCGCCGTAGCCGCTCGACACCAACACCCGCGCGCTCCCGTCGGGGAACGGCAGGAGCGCCATGGGATCTTCGAGCTCCACGGCGGGTGACACATCGAGCGTCTCGCCCACGCGCACCCGGGCAACGCCCGTGGGCTCGCCGGAGAACTCGCTGTTGTCGGCCACGAGCACCCAGTCGCCCACCATCGCCGCGTCGGTCACGTGCGCGTCGTCGTGCCCGAAGGCGTCGGCGCCGTCGACGAAGGTGGAGGCCACGAACGGGGCCCCGCCGTCCCAGGACAGGCGCGCAACGTCATCCCCGGCGGCCGAGCCCGCCACGTCGCGCCCCACCACCAGCGCCCCGCCGTCGAGCAGCAGCAGGTCACCGGGGAGCTTCGCTTCGAGCACACGCGCGGCGCCCGAGAGCGCGCCGGTGACGCAGTCGATGTCGACCCGATACACGCCGCCGCCGTTGTTCACCCAGTTCTGGTCGATGACCCACGCCACCTCCCCCGAGGGGTCCATCACCACGCGGCCGGCGTAGAAGCCGCCGTCGAACGCGGTCTCGACCACGGCGCCGTTGGCGACGTCGTAGACCACCACGGCGCCGCGCTCGGTCGGCGCGAGGGCGAGCGAGCCGTCGGGCGTGAACACGACCTCGCCGGCGGAGGCGCGGCCCATCGTGACGCGCGTGCCGGGGTCCGACAGCTCTCCGCCCGCCGTGAGGCTCAACACCGCCCAGACGTCGGAGGCGTCGGCATCCACGGTGTAGGGAAGCGACACGATCACCGCGCGGTCGCGATCGGCGGGGGCCGGCGTGGCGCGGCAACCCTCGCCCGGCGATGTATCGGTGTCGGATGTATCGGTGTCGGATGTATCGGTGTCGGACGTATCGGTGTCGGATGTATCATCCGGACCTGATGTATCGTCCGCGCGGTCCTTGTCGTCGGTGGTGTCGTCGGAGGTGCAGGCGAGGGCGAGGAGCAGCAGCATCCGACCGGGCTAACGCGTACCGCGTCGCTACGACTTCCAGCGCAGCTTCGGCACGGGCCCGTCCAGGGTGGGAAGCGGGCCCACCCCGACGGCGAGCATCTGGGCTTCGAGCTGCGGGACTGTGAAGGGCTTCCCGAGGAACCCCACCTGCCCGGCCTGGAAGATGCGCTGGCTGACCTGGTCGCGCGCAAAACCCGTAAAGATGATCACGCGCACGTCGGGATCGATCTGGAGCAGGTGCCGCAGCACGTCCTCTCCGTTCATCCCGGGCATCCGCACGTCGAGCAACACGAACAGGAAGCGCCCGCCGGCCTCGCGGAACCGCGCCAACCCGGCCTCCCCACCGTCGGCGTCCACCGCGTCGAACCCGAGCCCGTGGAGCAGGCGGCGGGTGGAGAAGCGGACCCACAGGTCATCGTCGATGACGAGGACCCGGGGCTTGTCCGCGGGGGCCGCCACGAGTGTGACTACGGGCGCGGGGGCCGGCGGCGTGACGAGGAGGGCCGCCACCGCGGGCAGGTAGACGGTCACGGTGGTGCCGTGCCCGGGGCTGCTCGAGAGCAGCAGCGTCCCGCCGTGATGGCGCGCCACGCCGTACGCCATGGAGAGCCCGAGCCCGGGGCCCAGGCCGATGCCCTTGGTGGTGAAGAAGGGCTCCACGGCGCGCTGGCGCACCTCGTCCGTCATGCCCACGCCCGCGTCGGCGATCTCGACGACCGCATAGACCGCCGGCACGAGGTCGGGCGAGCTGAGCGAACCGGCGTGCTCGGTGACCCAGCGCGTGGAGAGGGTGACGCGTCCGCCGTCCGGCGACGCATCGACGGCGTTCTGAAGCAGGTTCTCGAGGGCCGCCAGGACCTGGATCGGATCCCCCTCCACCAGCGGCAGGTCGACCGCGAGCGCAAGGTGGGCGCTGATCCCGCCGCTGCGCTGAGCCAACCAGGCCGCCGCGCCCCGCACGACCCCGTTCAGATCGAAGCGCTCGAGGCGATACCGGCCGCCACGCGCGAACCCGAGGAGGTTCGACACGAGGTCGCGCCCGCGTGCGGTCGAGGCGAGGATGCCCTCGACGCTCACCCGCTGCTCGGCCAGGAGCGTGTGGTCCAGCTCCAGCCCGGCCGCGAGGCCGGCGATGGCCGCCAGCACGTTGTTCATCTCGTGCGCCACCCCCGCCGCGATCCGTGTGAGGGCGTCGAGCTGCGCCGCGTCCTGGGCGAGGTCCTCGATCTGCCTGCGCTCGGTCACGTCCAGCGCGACGCCGACCGTGCCGGCGATCGTGCCGTCTGCCACCCGCAGGCCGTCCACGCGCAGCTCGAACGCCCGCCCGCCCCATGCGAGCGCGAGCGTGGCGCGCCGCCCGGAGAGGCCGAGGCGATGCGCCGCCTCCACGTCCGCCAGCCCCGCGGGGTCGAAGAGCTCCAGCACGCTCCGGCCGATGGCCCCGCCGAAGCGCGCAGCCAGGGCGCCGCCGCCACCAGCCGAGGTGAGCAGGAGAGATGTGTCGGTCGTCCAGAACAGGGCGGGCGTCTGCTCGAGGAGCAGGCTCAGCCGCGTCTCCCCCTCCCGACGCGCATCCACCGCCGCACGCCGCTGGGTCACGTCCCGCAGGAACATCTGCACGGCCGGCTCGCCCGCGTGCATGAGCGGCACTGCGGCCACCTCGACGATCCGGGTCGAGCCATCCAGCCGACGGAGCGTCTCCTCCGCCGTGTTCTCGGCGCTCTCGAGCGGGGCCCCCACGATCTCGGAGCGCACGGCCTTGAGCATCGGGAGGTCGAGGCACCGCGACATGGGCAGCCCGAGCACCTCCTCGATGCCGGCTGCCCCGATGAGCCGCACGAACGCGGGGTTCGCGAAGAGGACCTTCCCGTCGCTCACCATAACCATCGCGTCGGGAGCCAGCTCCACGAGGCGTCGGTAACGATCCGCGTCCAACATCGCGCGTTGGATGATCGGACCGGGCACGGCTCCGCCTCCCTCCTCAGCGCCGGTACCCCCGGGTTCCCCCGGAGGGTACCGGGGGGGGGTCACGCGTTCTCCGGCCGGGCGATGGCGCGCCACGTCTTCGGGCGGGCCTTCGCCTCGACCGCGACGAAGCTCAGCGCGACGAGGCGCGCGATCGCGTCCATCACTTCTTTTCGGGGGAGGGCCGACTCGGCGAGGACATCATCCAGCGTGACGCGCCGGAGGCGGACGATGGTGTCGAGCACATCCCCCTCGCGGGCGGTCAGGCCGTCGTAACGGTCCCGCGCACGTGGCTGCGGCCGCGGCGTGCCCGACAGGATGTCGTCGTAGTCGCGCATGTGGCGGCCGATGGACACCCCACGCCCGGTGATCTCGTACTCGCGGAAGTTGCGGGTGTGGCGGCTGCCGCGCATCTTCACGATGCCGAGGACCGTCCGCAGCCCGCCCTCGAGCTCGACGTAGCGAAGCATGATGATGTCGTCGGCGAGGAAGGAGACCTGCCCCGGGAGCAGGCGCAGATCCCCACTCGAGGTCAGGGTCTCGACGGTCATCAGCACCGTGACGCCGGAGGCGGTGACCGCGGTGACCAGCCGGTACAGGGACTCCCGGAAGTCCTCCCGGAACGTCGGCGCGAGCGCGAGCTCGAACCCCGAGAGCGAATCGATCACCAGCCGCGTGGCGCCGAGCTCCTGCACGGACTCGCGGATCTCGTGCAACGTCTCGTCGACCGACAGGTCGAGCGGACGCAGGTAGAGCACGCGCGCGCGCCCGGCGTCGACCAGCGCCTGGATGTCGAGGCCCAGGGTGCCGGCCCGCTCCAGGTAGTCCTGCGGCCGCTCCTCGAAGACGAGGATGACGGAGGACTCGCCCTGGGCGGCGCCCTCCGCCACGAAGCGGGTGCCGAAGGCCGTCTTCCCCGTGCCGGTGGGGCCCGCGAGGACCACGGCGTCCCCCGCCGGAATGCCGCCCCCCAACATCTGGTCGAGCTCGGGGATCCCGAAACAGGCTCGTGCCGCTCCCCGTCGCGACCGCGCGGGCTCCTTGGGCGTCTCGATCATCCGGGGGAAGATCTGGATGCCCCCGTCGGTGATGCGCATGGTGTGCATCCCCGGCATCGGCGCGGTGCCCCGCTGCTTGACCACCTGCACCTTGCGCACCATCGAGTTGCGGTCGGGGGACTGGGTGAGCCACAAGATGCCGTCCGCCACGGTGAACACCGGGTTGCGCATCTCCTGCTCGTTGTACTCGCCGATGAGGAAGGAGGTGACCTCCCGCGTGGTCAGGGTCAGCGCGAGCCGCTGCATGAACTCGTCGACCTGGCTCCCGTGCTCGGTCTGCATGGCGGCGAACACGGTGCGGAAGCTGTCGACCGCCACGATGGCCGGCTCGATCGCGTCGACCTCGGCGACGATGCGCGCGAGAACCTGGTCGAGGTCGCCCCGCATCACCTCGCGGCTGAGGTTGTGCACCCGCACGGCGTTGCCGATGCGCGCCACGTCGAAGAAGTCGAACTGCTGCTGGTAGCGCATCAGCTTGACAGTGGGCTCGCCAAGCACCGTGAAGAACAGCGCGGGCCGCTCGGGGGTGGCGTTGGCGAAGGCGATCTGCTGCGTGAGCGTCGTCTTTCCGGTACCCACGCCTCCTGCGATCAGGTTGAACGAGAACTGCGGAATGCCTCCGCCCAGGATGCGGTCGAGCCCCGGCACCCCGGTCGGGAGCAGGTCGATCTTCACGCGGGCCTTCGAACTCATCGGGAGCCTCGTCCCGGCGCGTCGTCCGCCGGCAAGTATTCGCGCCACGCGCGCATGGTGAGCCGGGTCGCCATCTCCACCCCGACGAAGCGACCGAACAGCTCGATGAACTTCGCCAGGACCCCGCCCAGCGCCTCGTGCACGCGGCCCTGCTCGGCCGCGCTCGGCGCGAGCACGAGGTGCGCGCCTCCCTTCCCGTCGGCATCGGTCCCCACGCGCGCATCCGCGAGGCAGGCATGCCGTGGCTTCTCGGCGTTGAGCGCTCGGCGCAGGAGCGCCACGAAGCCGTCGTCTCCGATCCACTCCGCGAGCTCGACCGCCAACGCGTGGACCAACCGATTGCAGACATCGAGGGCGTCCGCGCCCCCCGCCGCGTCGCCGATCAACACGCTCGCTGCGAGCTCTTGGGGCGTTGGAAGCGCCTGTTGTGGCTCGTGGGGCGTGAGATGTCCGGACTGGCGGGCGCCATAGCGTCTCGCACCCCTCCCGTCCACCAGCGGTACGCGCGCCCAAACGAGGTCGGACCTCGGCTACGCGCGTGTTTACGTGTACTCATGACGTTGCCCTCCACGCCCCTTATGGTTTCCCCGCACGCGGCCCTTGCTGGCCGGGCGGAGGCCATCGTGCCCACCGCGCGCCACACCGTGCTCCACACGCCGCTGGCCCCGCCCTACCCGCCGGGGCACGACGTCATCCGCTTCGGCATGGGGTGCTTCTGGGGCGCGGAGCCGCGCTTCTGGACCATTCCGGGCGTGTACACGACCTCTGCCGGCTACGCGGGCGGGTACACCCCGAACCCCACCTACATGGAGACCTTCTCCGGGCAGACGGGCCACCTGGAGACGGTGCAGGTCGTGTTCGATCCGGCGACCGTCACGCTCGAGGAGCTCCTCGCCGTGTTCTGGGAGGGCCACGACCCGACCCAGAAGAACCGGCAGGGGGGCGACGTGGGCACCCAGTACCGCTCCGCCGTGCTGGTCACGGACGCGGCGCAGCGAGCGGTCGTCGAGACCTCGAGGACCGCCTACGCGGCCGCGCTCGCGGCGGCCGGCCACCCGGCCATCCAGACCGAGATCCTCGACCCGGGGGCCTTCTACTTCGCGGAGCCGATGCACCAGCAATACCGGGCCGTGACGCCCGACGGCACGTGTGGGCTCGGCGGCACCGGGGTGACATGTACGCTCGGGAGCTGCCGGAACGACGGCAAGCCCGGCGCCGGGAAGTAGCCGGAGCCAGCCAGCCCGGGGCGGAGTGATAGCTTCGTCGCGGGAGGGGTGGATGGTCCTGTTGCTCGCGCTGCTCGCCTCGCCGTGCGCGCTCGCCGCCGAGCCCGCTTGGGTCACGACGGTCGACCTGCCGGGGGCCGCCGGCCCGCCCGCGACCCGCTGCGCCACCACGGCCACCTTCCCGCCGCTCCCGCCCCGCGTGGACCGCCCCGAGGTGGAGGACACGCGCACCGCCGGCATGGTCGAGATCGACGTGGCGCCGGGCGCCGACAACACCCACCTGCCGCCCGACGTGCGCGCGCGAGCGCTGGTCCCGGTCGACCTCGCGTCGCTCCCGGCCACGCCGCTCGAAGGCTCCGCCAGCGCGATCCGGCACGTGGTGGGTGTGCTCGGGCGCGCGGCGACCGAGCCGGTGCGCGTGGCGATGTGGGGCGACTCGTTGACCGCCGGCGGTCCCCTCCCTGGCGGCGTGCGGACCGTGCTCCAGGCGCGCTACGGCGACGCGGGGCGCGGCTACGCCCTGCCCGCCCCCCCGTGGCGCGCGTGGAACACGGCCGAGCTCGCGCGCTGCGCGGCGGGCGTGTGGACCGGCGAGAGCCAGCGCACGAAGGACGGACACGCCGACGGCCTGTACGGCCTGGCGGGGATCACGGTGGAGTCCACGGACCCCGCCGCGACCGCGTGGATCGAGGGCACCGCCTCCCGGGTGGAGCTGCTGTACCTGCGCCAGCCGGGTGGCGGGCGGGTGCGCGTGCAGGTCGACGACACCGCACCCATCGACGTACCGACGGCCGCCGCCGCGGCCGGCCCCGGCGCCCTCGTGCTGCGCGTGCCCGACGGCCCCCACCGCGTCGCCCTGAGCATCGTCGGCGACGGCCCCGTGCGCCTCCTCGGCGCCCACTTCGAGCGGGACGTGCCCGGCGTGGTGCTCGACGGCATGGGCATCGCCGGCGGCACCGCGCACGACTGGTCCGCCTGGAACGAGCCGCTGATGACCGCGCTGGCGGCGCGCCGCCCGCCCGATCTCGTGCTGGTGGAGTACGGCACCAACGAGACCACCGTGCCGAACATGACCCCCGAGCGCTACCGCGAGGGGCTGCGCGAGATGCTCGCGAAGCTGCGGCGTGTATCACCCGACGCCGCGTGTGTGTTGGTCGCCCCGCCGGACCGCGGCCAGAAGGTGCTCGGCACCCGCTACGCGCTCTGGTCGCCCATCGAGTGGGTGACCCGCATCCAGGCCGAGCAGGCCCCGCTGTTCGGCTGCGCGACGTGGTCGATGCAACGCGCCATGGGCGGCCCAGGCAGCACGTTCGGCTGGCGCCTGGCCGACCCGCCGCTGATGGGCGCCGACTTCCTGCACCTGACGCCCACCGGGTACGAGGCGCTCGGCAAGCGGCTGGGGGATGCGTTGGTGGCGGCAGCGGAGCAATAGCCCTACCGAGCGTCACTGATACATCGGGCATGCGTCGGCGTCGCGGAGGCCGAGCGGAGGAACCAGGATTTCAGGTTCCCCTTCCTGCCTTCCTCTATTCCTGCCTTCCTGATTTTCCGGCTCCGGATTTCCGGAGAAGCAGGAATGCAGGAAGCAGGAAAAGGAATCAGGTTCCCCTTCCTGCCTTCCTTCATTCCTGCCTTCCTGCTTTTCCGGCTCCGGATTTCCGGAGAGCAGGAATGCAGGAAACAAGGAAAGCAGGAGAAGGAAGGAGAAGTACCACGGGATCCGCATCCACCAATCTTCATGCTCCGCCGCCCACTGTTAGCGAAG
>JAZKFH010000049.1:0-64250 GCA_040386535.1 Myxococcota bacterium
GGCCGCCCTGCGGCCAACCAGGCACCCCCTTTCAGCAAAGGCCCCCCGACCTTGGCCGCCCTGCGGCCAACCAAGCACCCCCTTTCGGCAAAGGTCCCCGGACCTTGGCCGCCCCACGCGCACGCCCCTGGATCGCCGAGCCGAACGCCATCGCGACCGCACAACCGCTCGCCCCGCGCGAGGTGCCTGGAGGGCGGCCGCTCGGCGGCCGGTCCGGCCGGGCGCCTCGCCCGGACGACCAAGGCGCTCCGCGCCGCGCCCGGAAGGGACCGGCCCCGGCGCCTCGCCGGGGACGCGCCCAGAACCCCAACCCCCTCCCGTGAGGCCCCATGCACGCTGATCTCTCCGCCCCCACGCGCCCGGCGCCGCTGTTCGAAGTGCGCGGCCTGTCGCGACGTTTTCCCGTGGGTGGGCCGTTCGGGCCGCGGCGCTCGCTGCGGGCGCTGCACGACGTGTCGTTCGCCATCGCGCGCGGCGACAGCGTGGCGCTCGTGGGCGAGTCGGGCAGCGGCAAGAGCACGCTGGCGCGCCTGGTCGTGCGCCTGGACGATCCGAGCGACGGCACGATGCTGCTCGACGGCCACGACGTCTACACCCGGGAGCCGCGGGCCACGCGCGCCTACCGGAAACGCGTGCAGATGGTGTTCCAGGATCCGTTCGGGTCGCTGAACCCGGCGCACACGATCGGGCACCACATCGAGCGGCCGCTGCGGCTGCATGGGCAGGCCGAAGGCGCCGCCGCGCGCGCGCGCGACCTGCTCGTCGAGGTGGGCCTGCCCGCGGACCTGGCGGACCGCCCGGCGCGGTCGTTGTCGGGCGGGCAGCGGCAACGCGTCGCGATCGCGCGGGCGCTCGCCGTGTCGCCGGACCTGCTCGTGGCCGACGAGCCCACCTCGATGCTCGACGTGTCGCTGCGCGCCGGCGTGCTCGAGCTGTTCGCCCGCGAGCGCGCCGCCCGCGGCCTCGCGTGCCTGTTCATCACCCACGATCTCGGCGCCGCGCGGGCCGCCGCGGACCGGGTGCTCGTCCTGTACGCGGGGATGCTCGTCGAGGCCGGCCCCATCGAGGACGTGCTCGCCGCGCCGCTCCACCCGTACACAAAACTCCTCGTCGCCGCCGCGCTCCCGGGCGATTTGCGCGCCCCCCTCCCCGCGCGCCCCGGGCAGGCCTCGTGTATCGATCCGGGGCCGGGTTGCCCGTTTGCCGCGCGGTGCCCCCTGGTCATGGACCGTTGCCGTGACTCTCTTCCGGTGCTCTCCGCCCCCTCGCCGGGGCGCCTGACCCGCTGCCACCTCACGGAGCCGTGACGCCATGAAGTACACCTTCCCCGCCGACTTCGTGTGGGGCGCCGCGACATCGTCCTACCAGATCGAGGGCGCGACCCGGGCCGACGGCCGCGGCCCGTCCATCTGGGACACGTTCGCCGCCACGCCGGGCGCGATCAAGGACGGCACGAACGGCGACGTCGCGTGTGACCACTACCACCGGTACCCCGAGGACGTAGCGTTGATGCGGTCGCTGGGGCTCCAGGCGTACCGCTTCTCGATCGCGTGGCCGCGCATCGTGCCCGACGGCACCGGGCTGGTGGAGGCGCGGGGGCTGGACTTCTACGATCGGCTGGTGGACACGCTCCTCGCGGCCGGCATCACCCCCTGGGCCACGCTGTACCACTGGGATCTGCCCCAGCCGCTCGAGGACCTCGGCGGCTGGCCCGTGCGCACCACCGCCGAAGCGTTCGTGCCCTACGTCGACGCGGTGACCCGCCGCCTCGGCGACCGCGTGAAGCACTGGATCACCCACAACGAGCCATGGTGCGCGAGCGTGCTCGGCTACCTCTCCGGCGAACACGCGCCCGGCCGCAAGGAGCCCGCCGCCGCGCTCGCGGCCGCCCACCACCTCTTGTTGTCGCACGGGATGGCCGTGCCCGTCGTGCGTTCCAACAGCCCGGGCGCCAAGGTCGGCATCACGCTGAACCTCAACCCCGCGACGCCCGCCTCGCCCTCCGACCTGGACGCCGAGGCCGCGCGCAAGTTCGACGGCACCTTCAACCGGTGGTTCCTCGATCCGGTGCACGGCCACGGCTACCCCAAGGACGTGGTGGACGACCACGCCGCCGAGGGCATCGACGCGCTCGCCGAGGTCCGCCCGGGGGACCTCGACACCATCGCCGTCGCGACGGATTTTCTCGGCGTGAACTACTACACGCGGCACATCGCGCGCGGGCCCGAGGCCGGCAACCTGCCGCGCGTGGTCGAGGAGCCCGGGCCCGCCGCGCGCACCGACATCGGCTGGGAGGTGCACGCCGAGAGCCTGCGCGCCCTGCTCGTGCGCCTCGCGACGGAGTACCCCCCTCAGCCGCTGTTCATCACGGAGAACGGCGCCGCCACCTTCGACGGCCCCGGCGCCGACGGCCGTATCGCCGACCCCCGGCGCGTGCGCTACCTCGCCGAGCACCTCGAGGCCGTCGCCGCCGCGCGGGCGGAGGGCGCGCGGGTGGACGGCTACTTCGCGTGGTCGCTCATGGACAACTTCGAGTGGGCGTGGGGGTACACGCAGCGCTTCGGCCTGGTGTGGGTCGACTACGCCACGCAGGCGCGGGTGCCGAAGGACAGCGCGTTCTGGTACCGCGACGTGATCGCGCGGGGCGGGTTCGACTTCGCGGTCGGGACGCCGGCGGGCGGGTAGGCCGGGATCAGCCGGGCGGCCCGGCGGCCGAGCCCGCCGTCGGCACCCTCCGGGCGCGCGCTCCGCGCTTGGTTGGCGCGGTCGCCGCCTGCCGGCGTCGAGGCGCCGAACCGGCCGGCGCAGCCGGCCGCCCTGCGGGTGCCTGCCGCGGGGGGGCTCGGTTGGGATTCTGGGTTTTGGAGGCCCCTGAGTCGGGGCTCGCGGCGCCTCTCGGGTGGCCAGCGTGGAGGCGCCGAGTGGAGGCGCCGAGTGGAGGCGCCGAGTGGAGGCGCCGAGTGGAGGCGCTGGGCTCGGGGCGCCTCGCGGGTGGCCACCATGGAGGCGCCGAGTGGAGGTGCTGGGCTGGAGGTGCACGCCGGTGGAGTCCAGAAGGCGCGGCAGAAAGTGTCCGGAGACTCTGGCGGTAGCAGTGGGTGGCGGCGCCCGCGTGCGCGAGCGTCCTGCCGAGTGGCCGTGCCTGGGGCGCGCCGCCCGCTGATGACGGCCTTTTCGGCATTTCCGGACTACTCGTCGGTGCCGTTGTTCGCGCCCGCCTCGAGGTTTCGGACGGAGGCCCCGCCCATCTTGATGTGCTGGCCGCGCTCGAGGACACGGCCGCCGCCGGGGGCGCGCCGCCCGCCCGGCAGGCCCCGCGACCCGACAGAACGGGCGTCAGTGCCGGTCGTGACGCCCACTGGATGCGGATCCATCATGTCTCCCTCGAAGGCGTGGAAATCCAGAGCGCAGCTGGCGGCGGAGGTTTCCGGCGGCACCCGCAGGCCCCCGACCCGGCGCCAGCCGCCACTCGGCTGCCTTCCGTCGTACCCTCGAGCGCCGAACGGCTCGCCGGGCCCCGTGTGGGCCCGCCGCCAGCGTCCCCCTGCGGGCGTGGAACCTTCTCGGACGGCGGCGCCAGAGCAGCACTTCGCGGAAATACCCCGTTCCAACTCGGAATGGTGGATGCGGATCCAGTGGCTGACCCGAGATCTGTCGGGTTTCCCCCTCCCTCTCGGCACGCGGGGCGGGCGGGATCGCCCCGTCGTGACGGGCCAACGCCCGGTTCTGACCGGCGCCCCCGCCGCCGGGGCCGCTCCGCCCGCCCGGCGGGCCCCGCGACCCGACAGAACGGGCGTCAGTGCCGGTCGTGACGCGAGATCTGTCGGGTTTCCCCCTCCCTCTCGGCACGCGGGCCGGCGGGATCTCCCCGTTGTGACGCGACGTCCTGTACAGGGTCGGCGCGGTCTCGGCGGAGACATGTTCGACCGAGCGAATGCTCACGTCGGTGCGGGCGGCGATGCTGGCTTGGAGGGGCCCCCCTCCGCCATGTGGTGGATCTCCGTACGGGTCATGATGTCGATCACCCGACGGTCTCCGGTGCGTACCCGACTGCTTACCGAGGACTTCCAAGGGCTACAGACGCGCCGCGCCGGAGGCGCCGCGCCGGAGGCGCCGCGCCGGAGGCGCCTCCGCCCAGGTGACCGGAGGGGGGCGGCCCCTGGCCGCCCGTCCGGGCCCGCGCCGCGCGGGACCGACCGAGCGGCTTTGCCGCGAGCCCGTAGGGCGCCGGCGCCGTCAGGCGGGGCGCCAAGCTCCGGAGCGCGTCTCGCCGTCGTCGCGTGCACGCCGACGTCGAGCGCCACGACCAGGGTGACGGACGTCTTGTCCAGTTCACCCGATGCCGGGGACGTGGAATGCCCGTCAGATGGTGCTTTCAGCGGGATCTGGCGCCCTTCTCGACCGGGGGATTTCGGGGGTTCTCGGGCGCCCTCGGTGTCTCATGTGTGTCCGGTGTCCGGGCGTCGTGAGTGACGGACACACGCCCTCGGGGGGCGAGCATGGGCAGGTTCAAGCCCGTCGACTCGGCGAGGCTCGCCCGGCCGCGAAGCCGTTGTCTGCCCCCGGCGCGGAAGTTCGCGCGCGACTACGGCTTCACCAGCGCCCGGTCCACCGGGCCTTCGCCGGGCACAGCGTTGCTGGGGCTCGTCGGATCCTGCTTCCGCGAGGGCTCGACGTGGCCCTGGGCGCCGATGGTCTCGGAGTACCGGCGCGGCCTCGGCCGATTCGAAGAGCGGTTGCGTCTGGTCTCGGGTTCGCCGGCGGTGTGCGCGGACGGTGCCGACGCCGTTCGTGTGGCGGCGAACCGCGATCACGTCTGATCGGGCAAGATCTCGGCCATCAACCGTGACATCACCCTTCGCGCTCAACTGTCGACGCAGCCGTCGAAGCGTCTACTTCAGCGTGAACGGAGGAGACGATGACCAGGAACGCCCTGGGTTTCGGTGCGCTGGTTGCCCTCGGGCTTGTGGGAAGCGCGGCGCTGGCGGGGGGCGGGGGCAACATCCCCTACCCGCAGACTGACTTCATCGAGACGCCGCCCGAGGCTTCGATCATCGACGTCGAGCTCTACGGTCAGCCGTGCAAGCTCGCGACCGCCTCCCGCGGTGATCGCGAGCTCAAGTTGAAGCTCACGGGCGAGGGGCGCGTGGTGATGTGGCCGTTCGGCGACCATGCCGCGGGCGACGAGGAGGGGTTTCACGAGCTGGACACCACCGGCTACGAGGTGCGGGGCGGGCGCGAGGTCATCGGCGCTTATGACTTCTTGAACGAAGATCCGATGCTCGGCGTGCTCGTGTGCCCCATTGAGGGCTCGGTCGACGTCGAGGTGACGGGCTCGCCGACCTGCACGACCGACTTCACGTGCGAGGAGGCTGGCGTCCGGTAAGCGAGCCCGACCGAGGACAACGCGCCGCGCGCTCCGTAGCCTGCCTGCTCGGGGATCAGACCTCCACCTTCGACCAGTCGACCGCCCCCTCGGAGGGCGACGGTTTCGCGCTCGCGCGCTTCCGTCGCCGCCGCTCCGGCTCCGTGTAGTCGGGGGCAGCCACGAGGTCCGCGTACCAGCGACGGGCGGCCTCGGCCGATTCGAACAGCGGTCGCGTCTGGTCGCGGGTGCGACGGCGGTGCGCGCGGATGGTGGAGTCGTCCACACCGATGGCGCTGGCGATCTGGAGCCATGTCGAGATGGGTCCGGGCACGGGCTCGCCGGAGGCGCGCGCCGGGCCCGCGTAGGGCATCACGGCCGGGGCGGCGAGCGGCAGGCAGCTGAGCTCGGCAACGACCGCGGTGAACCACGCGACGCCGCACACGTGGAGGTCCCATTGGATGTCGCCGTCGTCGGTGCGCCAGCCGAGCAGGGCGGCGCGGGCCGGCGGGTGGTCCGTGTCGAGTTCGCGGGCGGCCTGAAGCGTGCCGCGCTCGAAGAACGCCACGTCGTCAGTATGGTCGCGGTACGCGCCGAGCGCGCCGGGGATGGAGGCGGAGAGGGGCCGACCGCGATGGAGCGGGGCTGTGGTGGAGGGGGTCATGGGCGTCCTCGGCGACGTGCAAGTTGGGCATCACCGTACCGAGGATGCAGAGCACACGCAAGCGACGGATCGCGCCCATGATCAGCCTGGGAACGGCATCTTTGACGCGGTAGCGTCAACCCTGGCGCCGACCTCGGCCCGAGTTCGACGGCGGTGGGCGCTACTCGGGCGCGCGCTGCCCTTCGCCGTCGACAACGCGAGGAGCCTGAGGACGGCCACGAGCGCCGCCATCCCCGAGAGGAGCGCGGCGGCGCCGCAGAAGATCGAGGCGCGGCTGGCGAAGACCACCAGCTGACGAGCAGCCCGCACACGCTCATCAGGAGGCCGAGGCCGAGCACGAGAGCAGTACCGCGAGCAAGTGCCCCTCCGACCACGTCGTGTTCTGCCCGACCGCGCCGCTCACGGTGAGAGGATCCGGTCCGACAGCATCCGCTTCATGTCGCGGGCGGCCCCTGGGGGCGCGGTGAGCGTGACGATCGCCCCGTCCGTCATCGAGAGGTTCACCCGGCCACGGAAGAGCCCGATGTCCGTGGAGAACGACTTGATGTCCGTGTACTTCCAGCCGATCGTGGTCTCGCGGAAGACGCGCCGAACCTCGCAGACGATACCCCGGTCGTTCAACGTGACGGTGCCGTGGGCGAAGATCCCGCCCTCGCCCGCGGGTCGGCCGCGGAAGCTGACGACATCCGCGGCGACGGCCGGTCGTGAGGAGAAGAGGAGGCTGACGAGGACCGCCAGGACGGACAGGCGCATGCGAGGGACTCCGATGATCCGGCGGAATGCCGGACGCGCACGAGCCCTACCATAATACTAAGCGATATCACAAGGTGTTCTAAGGCATGGCGATCAGGCGCGCTTGACGCGAAGCGGTCGGATGCCACGTCGCATGCGCGATCAAGCCCTCCTCGACAAGTTCGGCAAGCATGCCGCTGCGCTCCGAGCGGCCGCGGGGCTCACCCAGCAGCGCGTGGCCGACCGGATGGGGGTTCGACCCGAAGCCGTAAGCCAGATCGAGTCCGGAAAGCTCTCGCCCACGCTGTCCACGATCGTAGCTCTGGCGCACGCCCTCGGCGTCGCGCCGTCGGCACTACTGGACTTCGAGTCGGTGCCCGTTGCGCAGCCCGAAGGGGCGGACGAGGTCGAGCTCCTCGCGGACTACCGGGCGCTCGGGGAGGCAGACCGCGTGGTCGCCCGTAGCGTCACCCACGCCCTCCGAAAGTAGGCGGCCTCCTCACCTTCGCCTCGAACCGGGTGGCGGAAAGTTCGCCCGTCGTTAGGCGGCCATGCTTGATGTTCGCATCGTAGTCTAACAAGGCGGGCGATCGCGAAGTTCGAACGCATCGCTTGTCGATGGCGTTGCCGGTGACAAACATTGACGACGCCCGCTCGCGCCCCTGGTGCACGTGCGGTCGCCACCTGACCACCGTCTTCGGCTGGGTGGCCTCGTCCATATCTCACCGTGGAGTTGTCGAATGGAGTGTTTCAAGCTCGTCTATGAGGTTCTTTCCGAGATCTACGACGGCGATCCCCGGCCAGAGGCCACGAAAGATGCCGCCATTAAGAAGCAGTTGGACTACCTGCGCGATCAGTATGTGACCCTGGCATCGGCCACCACGGCCCCCGTCGACTACAACGATGCCGCGACACGCTTCGCGTACGTGTACCGATACACCACGTCGCACGCGAACCTCGTCGCTTCCGTTATCGGGGCCGTGCCCGCCCTGCGAGAGATCTTGGAACAGGACAAGGTCACCATCGCCTGCGTCGGCGGAGGGCCGGGCAGCGACTTCCTCGGCGTCGTGAAGCACAAGCTCGCGGCTGGTAAGGACGGGAGCCTGAAGGCGTTCCTCCTCGACAAGGAGCGCGCCTGGGGTGAGACGTGGGCCGACGTGGACGAGCATATGGATGGAGTGGACTTCAAGCTCTCCACGTTCTTCCAGGATTTGGACGTGACCGACAGCAAGTCCTGGGGGGGGTTCACGAAGTACTTGAGCGCCGACCTGATCACGATGATCTACTTCGTCTCCGAGGTCTGGGCGGTGCGTGCGCAGGCGGAAGCGTACTTCAAACACCTGTTTGATAAGGCGCCGTCGGGCACGCTGTTCCTGTTCATCGACAACAACGCCGCCGTCTTCTACGAGTGGTTCGACAAGCTCACGAGCTCGGCCGGGTTGACGACCGTGGCGTCCGCGGAGAGCGGGTTCCGCCTCCCGAACCACGAGCAGAAGTCGGAGCTCGGCCGCTTCTTCGACAAGTTCAGCTACCCGAAGATCACGGCCAACGTCGCCTACCGCGTGCTGCGGAAGCCCTGAACGGGACCCGGACAGTTTCTGGACGGCGGCGGGGGTACGCTCTTCGCGAGGCTCACGGCCCCACGCCGTCACCCTGGACGACACGATGATTATCTCCGCTTCCTACAAGACTGACATTCCGGCGTTCTACGGGCGGTGGTTCCGCAACCGCCTGCGCGCCGGCTACTGCAAGATGGTCAACCCGTTCAACGCCCATCAGGTCTTCGAGGTGTCCCTCCGTCCCGAGGACGTAGACGGCATCGTGTTCTGGACCAAGAACCCCGGGCCGTTCCTCGACGGACTGGCGGACGTGCACGAGCGGGGCATCCCGTTCATCGTCCAGTACACCATCAACGGCTACCCGCGGGTGCTGGAGTCGCGCGTGGTGCCCGCCGACAAGTCGATCGAGCACTTTCGAAGGATAGCGGACACCTACGGGCGGCTCGTCCCCGTCTGGCGTTACGACACGATCGTGTTCTCCTCCGAAACCCCACCCGACTTTCATCGTCGCAACTTCGAACGCCTCGCCTCCGCGTTGGAGGGGGCCACGGATGAGGTCGTGGTGTCGTTCGCGCAGATCTACAAGAAGACGCAGCGCAACATGAACGAGGCGGCGAAGGAGCACGGCTTCACATGGTCGGACCCGCCGGCCTCGGAGAAGCTCGCGCTGGTGCGGGAGCTGGCCGCGATGGCACGGGCCCGTGGCATTCAGCTCAAGGTGTGCTCGCAGAAGGCGTACGTCGTCGAGGGCGTCCAGGAAGCCCGATGCGTGGACGCACAGCGCATCATGGAGGTGGCCGGACGTCTGGTCGCGTCCAAGCTCAAGGGGAACCGCAAAGAGTGCGGCTGCTTCTACTCGAAGGACATCGGCGACTACGACACCTGCCCGCATGGGTGCGTCTACTGCTACGCTGTGACCAGCACCGCGGTGGCTGCTCGCCGGTTCCGGGAGCACGACCCCGAGGGGGAGTTTCTCTACCCGCGGGTCGGGGCGCCGCCGCCGGAAACGCCGAGCGAGCCCGATCAGGTTCCGCTCTTCGGGAGGGTGAAGCGTTGAGCCCGGAACGCGCGGCCCGGGTGCGTGACCTACTCGCGCGAGCCCACGCGGTCTACGAGACCAGCCCCGGCGACCTGTCCACATGGCAGGTGGTCGAGGGCTACGTCAGTGCCGAGAACCAGTGGAAGTACGTGCACATGTACTTCGCGAAGTCGGTGGCCTGCTGGCGGTACATCCGAGAGGCCGTCGCCCCGGTGCAGGACGGCCCCGTCGTGAGCATCGGCGCGGGACCGGGCCTCTGCCTGCTCGGGTGGTTCTTCGATCGGCCGCCTGCGGCCACGTGGCCGATCCACGCCCACGACGTCCTGGCCTGGGACGCTGTACGTGCGGATCCGGCGCATGTCGCCGTGCTCGCCCACGTGCTGGCCCCGGCCGTCATGGATTTCCATGCGGGCCGGTACTTTCCCGCCACGCTCCCGCCCCAGGCCGCCACCTGCGTCGGGGCGCCGATAGCGCCCGAGCAGATCCCACGCGGTGCGACCGTGCTCTTGCCGTTCGTCCTCAACCACCTCTTCGGCAGCGCGCCGCATCCCAATCCGGCGGACATCAACGCGTGGTTCCGTGCAGTATGTTCGCGGGCGCAGCGGGTGGTGATCGTGGACATGGACTACAGGCCCGAGAGCTCGGGACCGAAGTCTACCCACGTGTTCTGGTCCAACTTGCTCGCCGGCCTTGGACTCCCGCTCCAGGCGCCATGCCCGGTGTTTGCCTTCAACGCGAAGGCGGCCGAGTTCGCCGCCTGCTACGACGAGGTCAACGGGCGCCGACGGACCGGCATCCAGTACCCGCAGTTCTGCCGCGCGACAGGCATCGTCGGGGACGCTGGGGTCTGGCGATACATCGGGTAGGCGCGGGGATCGCGCTGTGGGGAAGCGCTACGGTTGGTAGTCAACATTGCTCGCGCTGGCTGCCGGGCCGTCACTGGAGGGCAGGCTACCCCCGGAGCGCGCGAGTAGCCGGTCCACTTCCGCGGTCCCGCCGGTGATCGACGCCTCCAGCTTGCGCGCGAACTCGATCCACTGGTGCTTGACGAGCGGCGGGATCAACTCGATCACAACATCGTCCATGCGCATCGGCCGCAGTGCCGGGTGCATGACGAGCCGCCGAAATCGCTCGTCGAGGCTGTCGGTCGGCGGGTCCATCCCGGCGCTGCCGTCCACCTCGAAGCCGGCCTCAGCGAGCACCTCGCGCAGGTCTCGCGCATACACGTCCGCGATCCGACGCAAGAGCTTTATGCTCGGCGGGTTTGACTTCGCACCGGTCTCCATCATCGAAAGGTAGCTGTACGAAAGCCCGAGATCCTCGGCAGCCGCACGCAGCGACAGGCGGGCAGACTCGCGCAGACCGCGAAGGTAGGGGCCGAATCCGGCGCGCTGCTCCCAGCCCAGCGGCGGCGGAGCGGCGGCGGTGGCGGCAACAGCCCGGCCCCGGCGCGTGGGGACGGAAGGCGGGGTGGAAACGGACATGCTTCACGGCTATTCGGGCTGCAACGCAAAGTCAACATCCTGTTCATCGACAGTGGACGGAGTGGCTTCGCCGTGCGACCTTGTGTAAACACCTGGAACGCACCAGTGAACACGCTCGCCTGTCCTCATGCCGGCCAGTACGTCCTCCGCGGCCCCCGCGTACGCGCCCTCCTCGGTCGCTCGCACCTCTCCGTGACCGAGGGCGCGCAGAAGCTCTGCATCTCCCGGACCTACTTCTCCCAGCTGCTCGCCGGGACCCGCGCCCTGTCGCCGAAAGTCCGGCGGCGACTCTTGGAAACCGAGCCCTTCCGCGCGCTCGCTCCCACCGAACTCTGGCGCGAGCCTCCGCTGACTGAGGGTGACGACTCGCCGCCGCGGCCTCCCGAGCCCAAGGCCGCGTAGCGAGAGCAGTCACATCCAAGCGTTGAGTCGCTGCCGGGACTGGCGGCATGGCGGAGCCATGTCCATGGCCGCATCCCCTTCCGCGCCGCCCAGGACTCCTCATCCAAACGGCATCGTCAACGTCCTTCGAAACACCGAAACGAAGAACGCCGGCCCGGTGGTCGGGCCGACGCCTTCTGAACGCACGCGGTCCTGCCAGACCGCGCACACACACGCATGGAGTGACACGTGTCCGATAACGATAACCCTGAAGTACCGTCTTGGCCGCGCAAGATCGTCCCGCCCGGCAACCGTCCCGAGCTTCGCGTCCTCGTCGAACTGTGGGATGCCCTGAACGAGAAGTACGCCGACCACTTCTTCCGCCGCGGCAGCACCCTGCTCCTTCGGCTGAGGAGCAAGTTGGAGGAGGTCTCGGTGCCGCGCCTTGCGGCGCTCCTGCCGTCCGCGGCGGAGTTCGTCAACGCGAAGGGAAAGCGCGTGAAGATCGACAAGGAACTCGTGAGCAAGATGGTGCACCGGCCCGAGCTTCGGTGCCGCGAGATCCTCGGCGTCGTCACGTCCCCGTACCTCGCGCCCGACCTGACGATCGTGACGGAGCGCGGCTACAACGCGGAGACGAAACTCTGGCTGGAGCCCGCCTCGGGCCTCGGTAAGTTCGAGCCCATGAACCTCCGGCGTGCGCTCGACAACTTGGAGCCGTTGCTCGCGTTCCCGTTCGCGACGCCGGCCGACCGCGTCCACGCGCTCGGACTCTACCTCCTGCTGCTCGTGCGCCCGGCCATCGACGGGCCGACGCCCATGCACCTGATCAGCGGTGTCCGCGAGGGGAGCGGGAAGACCTACCTCGCGCGATGCGCCCACCTCCTCGCGACGGGGCAGGAGCCGTCGGTCCGATCGCTGGCGAAGTGGGAGGACGAGGCCAGCCGGCAGCTCGTCGCGGCGCTCGCGGAGATCCCCTCGTTCCTGCTCCTCGACAACCTCCCGACGGGCTTCACCCTCGGGTGGAGCGACCTCCACCGCATGGTGTCGGCGCATGGACTCGTCCCGATCCGACTCGTCGGCGCCGGGCGGGAGGTCATCGTCCCGATCCGCTGCGTATGGGTCGCGACGGCGAACAACGCCGACGTCGACCCGGAGCAGGCGCGGCGCACGGTGCCGATCTGCCTGCTGCCGGGCGGCGGCGCCAAGGCGGACAGTGGCGAGGCGCCGCACGTCTACATCCTCCGCAACCGGACGCTGCTGGTGGCCTCGCTGTTCCGGCTGGTCAAGGAGTGGATCAGGCACGGCTGTCCCACGCCGACGCGCACGCTCCCGGGCTTCGGCGAGTGGTCCGACATCGTGGGTGGGATCGTGTCCCTCGCCCTCGGAGACGAGCACTGGCTCTCGATCGAGCACCGGCCGAACCCAGGCGTCGTGGAGGACTGGCTGTACCTGTTCAAGGTGTGGCCCATGGAGGCGGGTACGAACGGCCGCTCTCCGATGAAGCCGGCTGGCGTTGCCAAGCTCGTCGAGGACCTCACGCTCCCGGTGCTTGGCGAAGCCATCGACGCGGGCGTCAAGGGCAGGGCGAACGCGACGAAGATGGGCAAGCTTCTGACCGACCTCGTGAAGTCCGGCAGGAACATCGGCGGGTTCGTGATGCACCGCAAGATGAACCGGAACGGGTGGGTCTACTGGCCCGAAGCGGTCGCGGAGGCGCAGCGGACCTGAGGTTCCGCACGAGAAATGACCCTTAGACGGTCATATTCAACCACACGCGGAACCAACGGAACTGAATACCCCCCTCCTGTGATCGATTTCTTTCTCTACAGGTGGAGGTTTGGAACGTCCGCTGGTTCCGCACTCTCCTACAAGTAAGGTAGATAGCCGGCTTTCGAGCGGAACCTTGCCCGTTAGGTCGAGCGCGCCCGCCCCCTGACCCACCTTCGACATCGCCACCACGCCGTCGCCGAACATCAGCAAGGCGACGATGCATGCCGCCTTCGGGGAAGCTGGCGCCCATCCGGGCCTACGCCGGTGCCCCGCCCCCCGCTGGCCGTCGGCGACGACCACCCACGCTGGCAGAAGAGGCGGAGTGAGGCGGGCGAGCCGCGCGACCGCGTGGCCGTCGCCGCGCGGCGCCGGCGGGCGGTCGCGTGCGAGGCCGACGGGGGGGACCGGTGAGGTGCGGGTCGGGCAGATGTGGGCCAGCGGGACGGGCATGGGAGGCGTGGGGCAGGCAGGCAGGACCAAGGGACGGCCGCGTACGCGGCCCGGCCCGTCCCCCTCGCCTACCACTCGTGCCTCTACACCACCACCACCCGCCGCTGCTCGCCCCTCAAAGAACGGGCTTGTCCCGGACGGTCCGGCGCGCGCCCTCTTCGCGCCGAGTGTGTTCATCCTACAGGGCCAACGCCCATGCCGAGCGCGACGTGAAATGGGCGATATCCGGCGCCGAACCAAACCGCCCCACCCCCGCCGTCTCGCGCTTGGGCTCGTACCTGCCGTATGGCGTCCAGTCCGTCGCCCCACGACCGGGGATGCGCTTCACGCTCGCTGAACCTCGCGATGTCCGCGGCGGCAAGAGGGCCACGAAGGCCCGACGTCGGCAGGAGGGTCCCCTTCCCGATGCCACCGTCGGGAGTGAAGCAGAGCTCCGTCGGGCCGGCTACGTCCCCGCGGGCGCAGATCTTGAGCCAGAGGCACCGGCGCTCCGGCCGGGGATCGAACAGAGAGCGAACGAGCGGCACGCCGGCGAACACCGGGATGCCCGCCTGGGCGCTGATGGCCGCGAAGGCGAACAGTTCGTCGTTGATTCGGACCCTGATCTCCGCGTCCTCCGGGGCCCGCAGCTTCGGTCGGCGCGCGAAGACGGCGACCAGCCGGACGGGTTCACGGGGACCGCACTCGCGGGACAAAGACGTGCCCTCACGGCTCGTCCAATAGAAGAATGGTATCGCAAATCCAAAGAACGGCCGCAGCTCCGCCGAGATGGCCGGCACCAACGTGTATTCTGCGGTACGCTCGCTCATGAAGCCGGTCGGCTCCACCGAACTAACGTGCCGAGGTGTCCTCATGTCCCGTCCGGGCATGCCTGGGGCATCCCAACAGGGAAGCAGCCGCTTCTGGACGCGCACATCAGGGGCCTGAGAACTCGGCGATGGCCCGCCGCCACTGCCGGAGCCAGTTGCCGTCGTTCTGCCGCTCCTCCATCAGGATGTCCTTCTCCTCCAGGGTGCGCCAGAGATCCTCTGCCGCCTTCAGAGCGGCACGGACGGTCGCACGATCGGCCCGTTGCTCGAAGTCGGCGAACCACCACATGTATTGCCGCCAGCCCTGTCCCACCCACGCCCTGGGCTCTTGCATGAAGGTCAGGATCGTTGGGGTAAACGGATTTCGGTCGGTCGAATCAGAGAAGGCTCCGGCGGCCCGGACGCGGGCCACGTCAGATTCGCGGAGGTACGCGAACAGGGCCTCTTCGAACCAATACGCGAGCTGGCCGCCCCCGTTGCTCGGCTCCTCAAACCTGGAGCGCGTGAAACGACGGATGTTGAAGAACTTTCCGGTGGCGCACGAGGTGGCGCCCGCGGCCTTCCACAATGCCATTTCCGTGGAGCAGAACCCGACGAGGACGGTCTGGCCTCCGGACTCAAGGAGGTTGATGAGGCGCATGACGCCTTTCAGCCCCTCCACCTCGTTGAGCTCTCGACGGGGGTCCACGTCCGTGCACACGACCAGGAACACGCCCGTGCACTCTGACTTTGAGACCATGGAGGCGACCTCGTGCGCCCGCGTGGCACTCGTCATGTCGTCTATGCCCACGAGCACCGTCTGGAGCACCCGGCACCCCGGGCGGCGAGCGAGCAACTCGTCGCCGACCTCAACCATCCGCAGGTAGTAGTCGTTGCTGGAGAACACGCGTGGAACCACCGCGGGGGAACAGACAGCATCCGGCGTCACACCTTCCACCACTGACGCAATGGCGCCGATGGTGGACGACCACCAGGACTTCGAGCTGAGGTCTGCGGTGTCGAGGTCGTTCGGAAAGTGGCTCCAGGAGCGGAGTTGCCCGCGGTTGCTCTGCGGAAAGTAGAGCTGCGGGTCGAAGATGACGTCGATACCCGGCCGTTCGGCGCGCAGCCGCGGGACCAGTTCAGCGACTTGCCCCTGATCCTCGTTCACGGGGCTCAAGATTGCCCCTCGGAAGGCGGCAAGCTCCGGCTGGAAGATGAGGTTCGTGCTGTGGTGACCCATCTGGTGGTACGCGGGCATCAACTTCTCCGTCGGCTATGGGTTCGACCACGCCGCGACGAGCTCGGCTGGCTTGCGGAATCGAGATACCGCCCACGGCTCAACCATCTTCGCGATGGGGGCCAGCCGGTTCGCAGCGGTCCAGGAAAGGAAGTCAGGATGCGGGCGCTCGCGGGCGCCGACCCGTCCCACAACCCGGTCCGGGGTGTCTCCGGGGTGAGCGTAGGGGTGCCGTCCGAACCCGGAGAAGGACAGGGACACCCCGAGCGAGAACTGATCGGTGCGCCAGTCGATGAGGCCCTTGTCGTTATTCAGCTGCTCAGGGGCGGCGAACAGCGGCGTCCCCGGGCCCTGAGCGAGCCATGTCTGGGTCAGGGAAGGCTGCCCCAGGTTCCGGACCAGTCCGAAGTCAACGAGCACGATCGAGCCATCCTCCCTAAACACGAGGTTGTCGGGCTTTATGTCTCGATGCACCAGACCCTCGGCAGCGACCACGGTCAGGGCCGACGCGAGTTGTCGCGCGAGCGCGACGATATCGTCCCTGTCGCAGAGCCCGCGCATCAACCGTTCCGAGAGGCTGCCGCCCCCCAAGAACTCCTCACCGGACACCAGAAACTGCGCGCCGGCGTGATCGAAGCTAACGATGGCGAGGAAAGACGGGAGGGACCTATGCCCCGTCTTGGAGAGTGCCGTAAGCGCCTCGATTTCACGGACCGCGCGCTCGGAGACGGAGCCCGGAAGGTAGACCTTCAGCGCGACGACCTTCCCGCCCGCCCCCACGACACGGTAGGTGGCCTTGAACGCACCGTGCCCTGCGGGGCCGAAATATCCCAGGCCCGCCGAGGTGCAGAAGGCGCGCGCCACTTCCGCGAGGACGTCTACGTCCGCAGGCGTCACGCTGCGAACTCCTGGTCCAGGCGCGCGATGGCCTTGGTCGTGAGATGCGGGAGCACGGGATGGACCTCTGACGGCTCGATCAGTACCACGATTCGGTCGGAACGCACCCCGCAAAGGCCTATTCTTCTACGTTCGAACTCCGCGCGGTGCGCGCTGGCTCGTAGCGCCTCTTTCCACGGCAACACGACAAAGGAACGGTGCGCGAAGCACGTGTTGCGGTAGGCTTGGTCCACGGCAATCCGCCAGCGGGTCAGCTTCGCCTCCAGGGCGAGGACGATGTGGGAGTCAAGCAGCGCGATCACGTCCGTACGACCGTTCGCGTACTCGAACTCAGTGCACATCCGCGAAGGACTCCAGGGGGACGCCCCGGAGATGACCAGCCCCAGCATCCGATCCACCATCTCCCGTTCCGAGTCGAACTCATTGGCAGCCAATCGCACCTCGCCCTGAAAGTAGCACACGGGCCTGATCCCGGGCCGATGCTCCTGTCAAGGGTGTGTCCGCTGCCTTCCCCGGCGCCCGCCCTCCGTCGTCGTCACGCGCTCGACGTCGCGCCGCTCTTCGGTGCTCTGCGAGCCGCGCCATCTCCCGAGTTCAGAGGGCCAAGGTCTGGCGCAAGAGCGGACGGCTGTTGCGGCCGCGAAGCGCCGTGGGCCCCGTGAACTCAGCCCGCGCGCCGCCGAGGCCGGCGTGGGGCGATGGGCGCGAGGATCGTGTCCGCGTCCGCGGGTGTTGGCGGGTAGGCGCGCCAGCAGTGAAGCGGGTCCACCTTCACGCCCAACGTGGAGGCGAGCACGGCCGCGCGCTGCCAGATCGCGAGAGCCCCGGATGCGAGAGGCCCGGTGCGCTGCGCCGCCTCGGCGAGCTCCGCCAGTTCGCGTTCGTGCTCGGGGTCCGCGGCCGCCGCAGCCGCCCGCAGCCGCTCACCCCTCAGCTCCCCGGCGAGCCTCGCCCACGCCTCCGCCACGGTGACGCTCGGTGCGGCCTTCGGGTCTTCGGCCAGTCCGCGTCCGAACGTGGTCGGCCAGCCGTCGCGGAACGCCCCCACCGCGCGCAGCCCACCGTCCACCTTCGGCTCCAGGACCACCAAGCCCATGAGCGCGGCCGGCGCAATACCGGACAGCTCCTGCCACGCAGGCCCCACCCGCTCGGGCAGCGCGTGGCGCCGCTCCCCTGGAATGCCGACGTACACCAGGGCGAACGGAAGTCCCCGGGTGTCGGCCTTCTCGGCTTTCTTTCGGGCGTGGCCCAGCGCGCGGTCAGCGAGGGCGCCCCACCCGTCGGCGGGATCAAGGACGTGGACGGAGAACAGCGATGCGCGCGCGATCCGAAGCCGGAACGCGAGCGCGGGAAGCTGATCCTCGGCCCGGCGGGGAACGCTCACGGACAACAGCACGGACCCCTGCGGGGGCGGCAGGTCCGGTGCCCCGGCGAGAGCTTCGCGTACCGCCGAGGGGAGCCGCGGGCTTCGAGAGAGCTCGCCCCACGCTTCGCCCGGCGGATAGGGCCCGTCGGGCCACTCCACGTGCACCACAGCCCGGGGGCCGTACCGCGCCTCGACCAGGGCGCGCAGTCCGGCCGGCGCGCCGAGGAGACGCTGGTCCGCATCGTCGCGGTCGTGCTTGACCTCGAAGTAGAGCTCGGCCCCACCCCCGTTGGCGAGGAAGTCCAAGCCTCGCGCCGCCAGCGGGTTGGGCACCAGCAGCCGCGCACGCGCGAGCCAGACCGCGACCACGAGTTCGGCGGCGTGGTCCTCGGCGCGCTCCGGCTCGCCCTGCTTTGCGACCTCGGCGAGCGCGCGGTCACCCTCCGTCCGCGCTGCGGAGCCGGAAGGGGCGGACCGCAGCTCGCGCAGCGCACGCTCTGCCGCGTCCAGGAGCGGATTTGCGCCTGGGCGAGACACGAGAAGCTCAAGCCCGCCGCCGGGCATTGCCCCCGCGGCGAGGAGTGGCCACCGACCGATGGGATCTGCCATCTCCCGTCATAGTCTCTCGGAGGGAAGTTGCGGACCGAAACTCCATCCAGATTGGGACCCACGGCCGCCCGCGAGCTCACGCGGTCCCAAGCGCCCGCGCTGCCACCTCCGATACCTCCCGCAGCCCCGCGAGCACCCGCTCGGGGTCGAGCGTCGCCAGCTCCGGCCCACGAACCATCACGATCGCGCCCGACCGGCCCCTCCTGTGGGACACATCGGTGCTCCCGTAGCGCGCGAGCGCCGTCTCCAGGGGCGCGCGGAATCGATCGCGTGCGGCGCGTACGATCTGCCGTGCCTGCTCAACTGGCACCTCCCATGCCCCGGCGTGGACGTCCACGCCGTACTGGATCCTCCACTTCACGAAGAGCCGCCCGCGTGCCGGCATCGCGTAGTCCTTCTCGTGAAGCCATAGGTCGACTGACGTTCCGTAATGATCGTCGTTGAGGGAGACCTTCCGGGCGTATGCGGGGAGCGCAGTGGAGAGCCGGCGCTCCACCTCGCGGCCGATCCGTCTGTGGACCCAGCGCCGATTCCGCTCCAGTTCTACCCAGGTCTTAATCGGACCGATGAGCTTCCCGGTGCGCCACTCCTCCCCAATCTTGCGCCGGATGATGAGGACGTCCCGGTGGAACAGGAAGGTCGCCGAGCGGCGGTAGTCGTTCACGGCTTGCCGCAGACGCCTGGGCGTGCGCGGGCTCACGCACGAAACGAGCGCCCGAATGAGCTGCGCGGTCCCGAGGTGCGCGAGGCCGTCCGCGTCCAGTTCCATGTCGAGATCCCCCACCACGAGGAGGATGCCGAGCACGCGCGCGTGCTGGGTTTCAGCACGGCGCTCGCGCAGGTAGGTCCGGAGTTGCTCGCCGTCGGGCGTCGCTTCTACCTTCAGCTCGACGACGACTTCGTAGGCCAGCCCGTCGGCGGTAATATGCACAATCTCGTCGCAGCGGCCCTCTCCGACCTTCGGCTGGTAGCTGCCCCGCACGGCAAGCGCCTTCGCCTCCGCGATGGCCCTCCAGTGGCTCGTGAACGGGACATCGACCGCGCCGGCGGCGGCCAACTCCGCGATCTGGCCGGCGATCGCGCGCACGAAGTCCGGCCCAACCTCGCTGTTGAGGACCGCGTCAAGCGCGCAGTTGTGCGCGAGCTCCTGTGCATCGAGCCCCAGCATCACGGCCGCCGGCGGTTCACGTAGCAGCCGCCCGAAGTTGTTCACGTCGACACGGGCGCCCAGGTCCTGCCCGCCTGCGAGGGCGTAGAAGTCTGCTTCATCGTCGGCGTCCCACGGGTCGCACATCGTGATGAAGCCGCCGGGCTTGTAGCGGCGCCAGCACCGATGCTCGCCGATGTAGACCGGGTTGTCGCCGGAGTCGGTGGTACTGTCCCACGCCGGGGCGGACCCGTCGGCCAGCACAGCGCGGGCACCGCAGCGTTGGCACACGGCGTTCGGGTAGGCAAGGTCGCGGGAGGCGATTGCCTCCGAGCAGATCGCGCAAGCAGACGAGAGCATGGGTGCCTCCGGTCGCGGATGGTACACCGGCACTTCCCAGCGTGCCCGGGCCTCTCGCACCGCCGGGGAGTTGCTGGCCATCACGGCGGAGCTGCGCTATCCTGCTCGTGGGCGTGGCCAGCGCCTAACTCCTATGGACCCCCGCCCGGGTCCCTCGACGGAGCAAACCGGGCAGGGACCGGTGGCCGGCAACAAGGTCTGAACCAACACAACTTGCGACGGGGCGGCGGTCACAAGCTTGTGCGGAGTTCGAGACCATCATGAGCAACAACATCCAGCGGGCCATCCGCGCGCGGAAAGCCGCGAACAACGAGACCTACTCCACGGCGCGGATGCACGTGGTCGGCGAGAGTCGGGGCGGAGGCGAGCCTCCCCAGAGCGGCGTGGTGGCGGTCATCGAGAGGTTGATCCCCGTCGTGGAGGACGCGAAGCGGGAGGGGCGTCGGCTGGCACGGAGGTTTGGGGTTGAACACGTTCTGATCCCGGACTCGCCGAACGGGCAGGCGTACCTTCAGGCGGGGAGGCCGAGGGCGGCCCGCCTGGAGCAGGAGCTTCTCGCGCTCGACGACGAGACGAGGCTCAAGGTGCTCGCTGTGATGTACGCGGGACGGGACGACAACGGCGACATCAAGGCGTCCTACTACGAGCTCCTACCCTCGTTCGTCCAGGCCGAACACGTCGTGTCGCAGATTACGCAGAAGCGGGACCTCCTCGAGCACCTCCGCGATGGGCTGCGAATCGCGCGCGAGCACCATGTCGACCTCGACGAGCACTGGCCGTTCGTCCCGTCGACCGCCTTGGCGGACCCCTCGGGCGCTGATCCGCAGTGGCTCCGGGCGTACGGTGGCGGGCGCCCGATCGCCGCCGCGCTCCGCACCCAGCTCGACACGGTTGCCCGGGCCGCGCGCAGTGCCAACCGCGAGACGCTGGGCGTGCTGGTCCGGGACGTGCGCGCGCGGTTTGCCGAGGAGGGCGTGCGCCTCGCGCGCGTCGTCGCGGACGCCGAGGGCCACAAGGCGAACGACCGCGGCTACGTGCTCGCGGTCGTCGGCGCCGTGTTCGGCGCGGTGGCAGGGTAGCCCCGAAAGCCGGGCGCCCCACTGCCGCCCGGCGAGTCGCCCGGCTCGTGCGGCGGCGGGTACGCGTAGTGCTCGCGCACCCGGCGTATCGATCGCGGCGGGGGCGGCCTCCGCCTCCGCCGCCGACCACATCGCAACCGGTTCTCGCGGACTTTGACGTTCGTCGTTGTCGGGTGGATGGCGTGGCTCCGCCGGGCGGTCACCCGTGGAGACAATCGGACGGAGTCGGGTCGGCCGACGCGTCCGTGCCGCGCAGCGCATCAATCGACGCCAGTAGACCCGTCGGCGCGCGTCGACGACGGCGGGGAAGCGCCTGCGGTGGACCCCTCGTAGAGCGGGCGCTACGTCACGACGATGCCGCTCGACCCCGCGTCCGCCTTTGCCCTGAAGCTGATGGGCTCCGCCCTCGCCAAGACCGTGCTGACCTCGATCGGCAAAGCGCTCGCGGAGTTCCAGGAGCGGAAGGGCGAGCGCGCCGTCGCCTCTCTCGTGGCGGCCCTCGGAGGACTCAAGGGACTCCCGCCCGACGAGGCCGCCCGGGAACTCGACGAGCTCCTCACAACCTCAGAGCCGGGCGTCCGGGACCCTCACGAGGCGCTCTACGAGACCTTTCGTTCGTTCGCGTTCACGCGGTCGGAGGCCGCGTGGCCGTTCATCGCCAGGATGACTGCCGAGTACGTCGAGCGCGGGTGTAAGGTGGACTCGCACTTCCGGCGGACGGCGTGGTTGCTTGAGCGGTGCGACGCCGAGGACGTGGACCTGCTCGTGGCGGCGTTGACCGAGTGCCGAGGGCGGATCGACGAAGCGCCCGAAGGCTTCCACCTCCTCGCGGCCGGCGACCGCCTCAAAGTGAAACCTGAGCACCAACGGGTGACGTTCGACGACGGCGGGATGTACCTCGAAGCGGGACACCAGAGAGTGGCGACGCCGAGCGTCGCACGGGGACTGCTCGTTCTCCTCCGAGATAGTCGGCTGGCCCTCCCCGGCGGCCACTCGGACAGTTGTTTCCTTCCGCCCGCGGAGGCGCGCCGTTTGATCCACTTGTTCATTCTCCCCGTCTGAGGCGGTCGGCCCTCCCCGCCGGGAGGCCGCCGCAGTGCCCCGGTGGCCATGGGGGTCGGAAGGTCGTTGGCCGAGCACGGGGGAGCGTGAATGCGCCGAGCACGACGGGAGGAGGGAACGACGGCCTGGGACGGCCGCGTACGCGGCCGTCCAGTCCCCCCTAACTACCACTCGCGCCCGTCCTCCTCTCCTCGTCCCCCCAGCCGCGGGCACCCGCGGCTCCGCCCTCGCGCCGCTCATCAAGGCCGGCCGGGCGGCCCCCGCAGGCGTGAGAGGGTGGGCTACCCTGAGCGCCCCGCAGCGCTGTCTACGTCGAACCACGCGCACGCGCGTGGCCTGTCCCGCCGCACTCGAAGCAATAGCAGCCGGGGCAGCCCATGCTGGCGCACTCCGGGCAGAACCATGGCTCCAACCCCGATCCCTTGCAGCGTTCGCACGTGGGGCGTGGCGTCTCCTGAACCCGTTCCGCCTCCTCGACGGTGAGTAGGGCGCGCGGCGGCCTCACGCGGCTCACGGCGCCCTCCCGCCGAAAGCGCCCGGGAACACGTGGGCGAGCGCGCGGTCGAGGAAGGCTTCAGCGGCCCCTGTACCGTCGTCAAGCTCGATGGCCGCCACGATCGCCTCCAGACCCGTAGCCGCCATGCTGGCCTCGACCCACCCGCCGTTCCCGACCACGGAGCCGCCGACCGCCAGCAGCTCGTGTAGGTTGAGCGCGAAGAATACAGCCGCCTGCGTCGTCTCGCAGCACAGCGCCTTGTACGCGTCGGTCAACGTGCCGATTGGGGCGTCAGGAGCCGTCCGATAGAGCCTTTGGGCGGCCCACACGTTGTGACGACGATCGCCGAGCCACGCGAGTTGCTCGTTATGGATCGTCGCGAAACTCGAATGCGTGAGCGCGCGGAGGAGGAGCGGTCGATTGCGAAACCCGTAGTCGATGATCCGCTCGGCGGCGTCGCAGCGGGCCGCATCGGGGAGCTGCGGCACCACGGCACGACGCGAGGCGGGGAGCGATCCTCGCCCGGCGCGTGCCCGGTCCCCCAGCTCCAAGACCGCGTCGTCGAAGATCGCCTTGACCTCCGCGTAGGCCGCCTCGTCCTCGGGGGATCTGGGCGTGCCGCCATCAGTGGCAAGCACGGTCCCCAGCACGGGCTCGTCGCGCCGCGCGACCCATTCCGCGTACTTCGCGGCCGGCCAGAGCCCCGCGGCGCGGCGAGCGAGCTTGTCGGCCTTGGCAAGCCGGAAGAAGCCGCTGGCCCGCTCCTCGATGGGCTCCCTGGTGAGCTTCTCCAGGATTGCGAGGACGGCTGCGTCGCCGTACCACGCGCGGATCTCGGCGATGCGATCAACCTGGGACTCACGGAGCCAGTCGGCAATCGCTTCCGTAGAGGGGGGCAGCCCGTTGTTCGGGAGGATCATGCCGGGCAGCTTGGGCTCGCGGGCCACCCAGGATCCAGGCCCGAAGCCGCCGTTGTCAGATCCGGGCCGCCGCGCCCGCCGAGCGGGTCAAGGAGGGGGACAAGATACTGGGCAAGCTGCATCCGCTCTACCTCCCCCGGTGGCGTACGGCGCGCAAGGCCACGGTCGGAGCCCGCCGACGACTACGACTGGCGTGTCACGTTCGAGCTCGCGTCACAGGCAGGGCGCTCTCGCCCGCTTCACCCAGGGAGGAACGCAGCCCCTGGCGGGCTCGCAGGCGCCGGCGGTGACGTTCCACGGGTACGAGATCACGTGGACGGTCACGGACGAGCCCGAGCCGTAGTACGCCCAGGCCATGCGACCTATCGTCTTCGACCTTGACCAGACCCTGATCCGCGCCGAGGCGCTCGACTGGAGCCTCTGGCTGGCAGCGATCACCGAGGCACTCGGCGTGCCGATCCCTGCCGATGAAGACTGGTCGGCGCACCCCGTGCACACCGACCACGGCCTGCTCCAGAGCCTGTCCCACTCGCTTCGTGGCCGCCCGTTCACTGGCGATGAACGTGCCCACTTCGAGGACCGTCTCTTCGCGCGGCTCGACGACGCGCTGGCGGGGGCGCCGGAAGTCTTCGTCGCGATCCCGGGTGCGGCGGACGTGCTCGACGCTCTCGCCGGCCGCGCCGCCTTGGCCACGGGAAACCTCCATGCGATCACGACGCGGAAGCTGCGCTCCTCCGGCTTGGATCGCCACGCGATGCCCTGCTCCTGCTCGGCTGCCGGGATCGATCGCACCGAGCTCGTTGGCCGGGCGCTGGCGCGGGTAGGATGGACGGGCGGCCCTGCCACGTCCTTTGGGGACGGCGTGTGGGACGTGCGTGCCGCCCGCGCACTCGGCGTGGGGTTCGTCGGCGTGGCGCAGACCGATGCGCACGAGGCCCGCCTGCACGCTGCCGGCGCGCGCCGGGTGCTGCGCGACTACACCGATCTGGCGCGGGTCCTGGACTGGATCGAGGAGGCCGAGGTGCCTGGACCGGAGGCCAGCGCAGGGCCCTGGGTGGCCCCTCGGGACGCGTAGCCGTCGACCCATCCGCGCCCAGGCCACCGCGGGGGGCGAGGGAAGAACGAAGGGGGCGCTCGCGCTGCCAACCGCCGCTCCAACCCACTGGGGCGACTCGCCCGCCCATCGCCGGCCCTCGGCGCGCGCGGATAGCCGTCCTCCCATGCGCTTCACGCCCCTCACCGCGCCCGATCTCCCCCTCGTGACCACGTGGCGGGCGGCGCCCCATGTCTCCCGGTGGTTGGGCCCCGCGCCGACCGAGGAGCAGGTCGCGGCGAAGTACCTTCCGCGGATCCGCGGGGAGGTGCCGACGCGGTGCTTCCTCGCGTGGCACGAGGGGGCCCCGTTCGCGTTCGTGCAGGGCTACCGCGCCGCCGACCACCCCGTGTGGGCCGCAGTGTGCGGCCTCGGGGCCGACGTCGCGGGTCTCGACCTGTTCATCGGCGAGCCCGGTCACCTCGGCCGGGGCATCGGCGCCGCGACCATTGACGGCTTCGTCACCACCGTGCTCCTCACGTGGCCGGGCATCGACGCCTCTGCGGCGAACCCGCTGTCGTCCAACGTCGCGTCCGTCCGAGCGTTTGCGCGCGCCGGCTTCACGCCCATGCGCGAAATCCACGATCCCGCCGACCTCAGGCCGAGCGTGCTGCTGCTGCGGCAGGGCAGGTGACGCGGCGGCCGACACGCGCACCCCACCGCGGCCCTCGCGCCGGCCAGGGGGCGGCCGGATCGGTCACCGGCCACCCATCCAACGCGGCACTCCCTCGGACGGCCGTTCGCATCTGACTCGGGGTAGCGCATTCGACTCGGAGCCACACATTCGACTCGGGGCGAGGAGACCTGGCCCTCCCCATGCTCGAGCCTCACCTGCATGGGTCCGCGTCGTTTGACTCGGGCGCCTCTCACCGACGCGCATCCGCGGCGGGGGCGCTTCCGTCTGCGAGCGGGTGGATAGGAGCGCCGATGCGCACGCTCATCTTGGATACCAACGCCCTGCGGCATCGGAACCTATTGCACGGAAACGTTCTCGCCGGACACCGCGTCAACGTGCCGGTGGTCGTTGTGCAGGAGCTGCTCTACCAGCTCTCGAAGCCCCAACATCAGGAAGAAGCCCGCGAGGCGCTACGCCACCTACACCACGCCCAGCATGAGCTACGGCCGGACCATGATGAACTGATCGCTCGCTCCTTCGGGCTGCCTACTCAGTTCTGGAAGGGTCGAGAGCGCCGGTGGCGGTCCCTCATCGGCATGGCGGCGTCAGGAGCCTCCTGGCCAGCGATCAAAGCGGCCTGGAGCGTCGTGGCCTCGACGGAGAGGCACACCGCGTCCGCGGATGCCTTCGAGCTGTGGAAGACCGAAGGCTGCGCGGGGTTCGCGGCGGACATGAAAGGGCTGGTCGAAGCCGAGCGCCGCCACGGAGCGGAGGCGATGGAAAGCGTGGCGGCTGACCGCGGTATCGTGCTCTCGGATCAAGATAAGAAGCGGATCCGCAGGCATCTCGTGAAGAGCGTCACTACGCAGGAGCTCCGAAGGGCATGGCTGCTCAATCAGCTGGCCGGTCTCGCCGGCGTCGTGAAGATTGACGGGGAGGACGACGCGGCCTCAGACCCGGCCGAGACCCGATTCATGGCGACGTACCACAAGGCGAAAGATAGATACAAAGGTGGATTTGAGTTCGCGCTCGCGCTCTATGAGCAGGCTCATCAGTCCTGGATGAACGGCGCTCGGCCGGACGAGAACGACTTCTTCGACATCGCGATCCTGCTCGCCGTTGGCGACACCGAGCACGATGTCTTCGTCACGCAGGAGCGCGCGTGGCATCGAGCCGCCGAGGCAGGCGGCGCGCACCTCGTGCGGCGCGTGCTTCGGGTGGAGGACGTAGTGAGGACATGACGGCGCCGTGCGGCCGCAAGGCAGCGCAGTAGCAGGGCACTGTGTACGGTCGCGCCGACCAACTGGTCCGCGACGCGGATCTCCCGTTCAGAGCTCAACGGACACGAACTGCCGTTCCGGGCGCACGAGGACGGCATGGTGATCCCCGTTACCACGCTCGGGAGGTCGTGGGCGGAGGCCACGGGAGGGTGAGCGGCGGGCGCCAGCGAGAGCGAGAGAGCCAGGGGCACCCAGACGGCCGCGTACGCGGCCGCCGTGTCCCCCGCGTGCTGCGCCGACAGCGCGGTCACGGTTGGGGACGATCAGGCGGACGCGGGTCGGCGGCGAACCGAATGCCAGGAACCTGCGACGACACGGCTACTCGTCGATCTCAGGACCATCCAACGTCATGCCAGACATCAGGCGCTTGGACGCAGCTTCCAGGGCCTCGTAGTGACGTTGCACGGTCGCCACCATCTCGTCGGGGACGTTTCCTTGGTGCGCGTCGCACCAATCACGCACCTTCAACATCTCGCGATTCGCCGTTGCCGCAGCATCAAGCGCCAGCTCCATCGCGATTGACTCCTTCTTGCCCTCCCACCAGCCACCCCGCGCGCTCTCGATGTTGCTGATGATGTGCTGGGCTTTGTGGCGCAGCACGGAGATGGTTTCGATGGCTTCCGCGCGGTTCATATTGCTCCCATGGCCCTTGCCGGGGCATTCGTCGTCACCGCAGGCCCCTTCGTCAAGCGTCGTCAGCATCAAGGGCGGAAACGCGTGACGCCACGGGTCGCACGTGGTACTGACCATCTGTTCATGCCGCTCCCGCCCAACCTCAACCCGATCATCCTCAAGCTGCGCGAGCAGCTCGCCAACCCGGAAGGGGCGGCCCGGCTTACGCGGCGAGAGATCGTCTACTTGGCGGTCTGGGCCATTCAGCGCGAGGACCTCTCGCCGTGGACAAAGCACGCGCGGGAGTGCGAGGAGTGGAGCACGAAGCCCCTGGCCCGACGATGTACCTGCGGGTTCGCCGACAACCAAGAGCGATCCCGTCGCCGCCGAGCCGAGTTGTTGAAGCTCGTCGGGGAGACCGAGGGTTGACGAGCTGTAGGTTCGTGTCTACCTGCGTCGCGAAGTCGAGGTGCTCGTGCCGTTCTCGCTCGCTGAAGCGCTCCCCATGCTCACTGGTTTGGGGTTCACGTACCAGCCGCCTCCGCCACCGCGCCCGGGGGAGTTTCATCCCTTCGAGCGCATGGGTGTCATCTCAATGGAGTCCGGCATCGAGCCGTGGCGCATCCACTGCGCGCTCGGAGGATCTCTCGGAAACTCTTATCCGTATTTGGACTTCGGCCTCGTAAACGCGCGGATGCCCGGTGGTGGGATGATTGGTCCACAGCACCGGGTCTATTCGCTGGCTTCGCTCTTCACCGCCGTCCCCAGGATTCGGGAGTTGTTGGGCGCGTTCGCAGCTGACGAGAGCCAGCTCCACTGTCCGACCTGCAAGCTGCGCTGGCTGGAGGTGAAGGAGCCGCATGAGGGGCAGCGCTGGCGCGCCTTCCTCTCTTGTTCCGGGATGCAGGTTGTCCAACAGCGCATGGACGGCGTCCGCGTGAAGGGCATCGCGTGCAGGGGCGCGCGCAACGACATCGCCGCCATCGTCGTCTACCAGTGATCGGCGCCCCAGCTTAGAACCGTACTTTTGGTAAGAGCGAGGCCGCCTCTACGTGCCTCCACTCCACGTGGAGGACGGCCGGGTTTGGCAGGTGACTGCTGGCCAGACCGACCCTCACGAACGCAGTTCACGCTCTGCCGAGCACGACGTCCCATGCCGCGCGCGTCTCGTCCGCGTGCTCTTCCTCCTTCTCGGCGAGCCAGCGGAGCAGCGCCGCGTCGTCGCCTGCGGGCGGGGCCTCGTCGATCCGCCCGAGCGGAACCACGGTGCCATGGGGAGGCCCTTCGTCCCAATCCCATTCGACGAACAGGAACACCCGGCCCATCTTCTCGCGACGAAGCCGGTAGCCGATGCGCCCGTCGGCCATGACGGCGACGCCGATTCCGCCGTTGCGCGCGTGGATCACGTAGGCGACGCCGGCCACGATCTCCTCGGGGGGCACCCTGCGGGCGAGTAGAGGCGCGTACCGGGGATCGGAGGCGGGCTGGTCCATTATCGCTCCACGCGGTGACAACATAACGGCGGCGTCAAGGCCGCCCAACCAGGGGCGCGCATGCCCACGCACCGAGTCCGGGCGAAATGACGCTGCCGCCAAGCCCAGGCCCCACACGATGCGATGTTTGTGCCAGAAGTGTCACTGCACTCGCTGATTTCGTTGACAGAACTGCCGCCACCCCCAGCGGCCCAGTCGATCCGACTGTCAATCAGTTTATGCTTGACACCGGCCTGATAACTGCACTTTCGTCGGTCACAAACACATGGCGGACCGGGCGTCCCGGAGGTAGGATTCCAGCATCGCGCCCCTTGTGGCGCAACGGCTCTCTCTCTCCCCCCCAAACGTGAGGCTGTCCCCATGCGCCTGAACCTGTTCGACGACTCCGACCACGGCGGCGACCCGTCCGCCTACGACTACGACGACCTCCCCAACGCCACGGTCGCCCCCGTGCGGGTCGGGACCGGCCCTGCGCTCGCGCGCCTCCTCAGTCAGGTGGGGCGCTTGGGGGAGAACGGCGGGGCCGCCGGCTTCCTCGGCAGGCTCTTCGTCCTGCGCGACCTCGAAGACGAGGCCCGTCGCGAGCTCGACGATTGGGCGGAGAGCGCGCGGCCGGGCCAGCGCGCGACGATCCTTGCGGGCGTCTACGTCGACGAGGACGGAGCCGCCCACGTGGCCGGCATCTCCGCCATGGAGACGCAGGCCCTCGCCGACGCCCTCACGCAGCTCGTGTCGGTGTGGCCGGGCCGCTACAAGATCACGCCGACCCGCTTCGACGTTGAGCTGGACGTGGGTGGCGAGGATGCCGAGGAGGAGGAGGACGAGGATCTGGATGAAGACGAGGACTTCGAGGACGAAGACGAGGACTTCGAGGAAGAGGACGAAGACGCCGAGGACGCGGAGAGCGGCGGCGACGACGGAACCGAGGACACCGACGAGCCCGACGACGGGCAAGAGCTCGGCGCGGTCGTGAGCCTGCTAATCCTGAAGACGAGCGCCTGAGGGCCTCGGAATGACGCGAGCTGTTGTCGGCGTGACGTTGACCGAAGCGGATCTGCGGGCGCTCCCCCCGGGCGACCGCGCGGGCTACCTCGCCGCGCTCGTGCGGATCGACGTCACGCGGCCCGGCCCCTACCCCGGGCCGCTCCCGCACGTGGCGGCGCCCGACGCTGCCGTGCGCCTCTCCGTCCCGATCGCGGGGGAGATCGTGCCGGACCTCGACCGTCGCTGCGACGGTCGACCGAGGCCCGACTACGTTCTCGGGGTCTTCAGGGCGACCGTAATGGCCGAGCGTGAACCCGTGAAGCCGCCCGTAGCTACGCGTGTAGCGGGACGCCCGAACGCACCGGCCGCTACGTACGGTGAGCCCCCCTCCGAGTGGGAGCTCGGAGGGGGCTCCCGGTCGCTCCCGCCTCCGCGCCCGCAGGCCCGCGAAAGCGGAGGGGAGCCGCTACGGTCGCCGCCGCCCGACCCGCGGGTCGCGCGGGGCTCCGCGGCGCTGCTGCCGCCCCGTCCTCTGCCCGCCCAAATGCCGGCTACGCCTGCCCGCGCCCCGGCTACGCCCGCTTCACACGTGGCTACGCCGGCTACGCGCCCGCCGGCTACGCCCGTGGCGCGCACGCCGGCTACGCCCGCTACGCGTCCGCCAGCTACACGGCCGCCGGCTACATCGGCCTCGCTCCGGCCGACCGTGACCGCGGCGCCGGCCCCGCCCGCGCGTTCGTGGGATCTGCTGCCGCCGATTCCGCGCCCGCCTGCGCGCTCCCCGCCACCCGCCCGGCCCATGAGCAAGCCGGCACCGTTCACGAGCGCCCTCCAGGCGCTGCGCACGTCCCGGGCCGCCCCACCCGCGCCGCCCCCCTACGAGCCGCCATCGGCTCGCCCGGCCCCGGCGGCGCGCTGGCCCGCGGAGCCGTCGCGCGACCACCCACCGCCGGCAGATCCGCGAACCCCGCGGTCGACGGCGATCCCCCCGCCAACGCCCTCGCCGGGGCCGAGCTCACCCCAAGTGCCCGTGTCCGCCCAGGAGCCGAACGTGCTGATCCGCCCGCTGATCAACTCCGACCGCGCCGGCCTTGACCGCCTCCGGATCCGCTGGGAAACCGCGCGCCGCACCATCGGCGGCGACCGTACGCTCCCGTACGAGCTCCGCCTGCTGGACGGGCCGCGCGATGCGGACATCAACCTCTTGATCGCGCTGCGCGACCTGCCGCGCGGGTCGAGCGTTGGACTCCTGTTCGGCGTCGTCGATTATTCGGGGATGCCCCTCTGCCCGATGAGCCGCCTCGAAACCCAGCTCGCGTGGGAACGGATCGAGGAGACCCTCGGCCGATCCAAGCACCGCCTGCGCGTCGATCGCACGGCCTACGCGCTCAACCCGGACGTGGTTGGGGACCGCGTGTACGTCGAGCGCCCCGCCCACGTCGAGGAGTACCTGTGGGACGACGAGCCGCTCGACGGCGAAGATGTCGAAGACGAGCAGTGGGGCGACGACACCGATGACGACGAGGACGGCGACCTCGAAGAGGAAGGGGGGGATGAGCAGGTAGAGCCGGTGTTCGTGCTCCTCGTCGTTGTGACTTCAGTCACGACGACAGCGTAGACGCCACCGAGGGCGACGACCGGGACGCCGGGAGGTGATGAAAGACGAGGGCATCGGCTCCGTCGTCTTCGCCCCGCGCCGGGCGGCCTCGGGCTCACCGCAGCCGAACCTACCGCTGGGCGGCGCGGACGTACCACCGCTGCCCACCGAACACGAGATCGCCATCCAGGAGAAGATGGAGCCTCGGAGGACTTGCCGGCGGCGTCTCGACCCATGCGGCGCGGATGACCTCGTAGGGGACCGGCACGTCGATCGTCGCCCGCGTGTCGTTCCATACCTGCCGCGCGGCCGCCAAGCCCAGCCCCGTGAGGAGAAGCTGAGGCAACTCCTCTTGAACGCCCGCTCGAACCTTCTCCACCTGCGGAGCGATCGTCGTTACCCATCGAACAAATGCTGTTCGAAGAACGCGGAGGTGAACGACGTCCGCGTCCACCTGCCCCAGCTCGGCGAAGGGCTCCTCGATCAAGCACGGGACTACCGATGAGCTCCCGTCCGCCGCCTGGGCGCGGATCGCCGTGCCGACGAAGACTCCGAGACGGTCGTTCGCCTCACGCCAGCCCGTGAAACGCAGCCAGTTCCTGCGGTGCGAAGAGTTCAGATCGCGCATGGCCTGCTCCCAGGGGATTTCCTCGGTGTGAGCGCCCTTGCGGATCGGCAGGCGGTACAGGCCATCCCCGACCCGGACGGCAACGGGCCCGTGGGCCCAACCGCCAATCTCGATGATCAGCACCTGCCGCGCAACCCCATCGTGGGTGCCCGCGACAACGTAGGCGTGGACCGCTCCGGACGCCGACTGCGGCACGAGGTGCCGCTGCAACGCCTGCATTACGGTCTGGTCCGCGTGGTCGGGTACGGGCACCCCCGTGAAGCCGGCGGCGCGATCCGCGTCGTCTGCGACTCCGACCACAAGCACGCCGCCCCGATGGTTGAGGAATGCCGCAGCGTCCTTCGCGATTTCTTCTGCGCGCGGCCGCGTGCCCTTCTCCGGCCAGAACGCGCCCTTGAAGTCGAGCGCCTCGCCTTCCGGCGCTTCGCTCCGCACCCACGCTGCCACCTGCTCCCACGTCACCATGCACACCCCGTAGCCGGGCGCCGCCGCGGCCGCCCTTCGACCTTCATCGCGGAGCGGCCTGATCCATCCCTTGGCCAGACTCGACGGCCGGCCCATCGCGAGGTTCACACCCTGGAGCGCCACATCAACGCGCGAGGCCGCTGTGCCTTTCGTGCCGGTGAAGACGGGGTACGGGGTCGCCGGCAACCTATCGATCGCGCTCCAAAGCCGGCCGTAAACGCCCGCCGCCGTTCGCGCCGCGGCGGGAGTCAGCTCAAGCCGAGGACATGCCGAAAGAGCATGTCGCTCTGCCCGAAGCGGGGGTCTCCCGGTTCGTTGGGGCCTACGCCGATGCCTGTTTCGCGCCATCGGTCGAGCAAGCGGCCGAGGCTCCGGTCGAGTTGCCCGAGAGCCTCCCTGGTGGGCGGCCCCAGGACGCCGTCCTCGGGGGTCATGGGCACGTCCGTATCCTCGTCCCAGTGCGGGCTGTTGAAGGGCTTGCGTGCGCGTACGAAGCCCTGGGAGAGCACTGTCGCGCCGGTCTCGCCACCCACGCGGATGACCTTGAGTTGCACCGCGACCGTCCACTCCGCTCGATTCCGCCACAGGGTCAGGAACAGCGTCCGTCCAATCTTCACCGCGCCGTCGTGGACAGCGCGCTCCTGGCGGCGAATGCCCGCCAGCGCGGCGGCCTCGGCGCGGGAAGCCTCTCGCGCGGCTGCGTCCCGTCGCAGCGCCAGCTCCCGCGCCGCCGCCTCCGCGGCCCGTGCGGCGCGCTGTTGCGCCTCCGCCTTCGCGGCTGCGGCCTCGGCGCACGGGGCGCAGGGCATTGCACCGCCGGGCGCCGATCGATGAACCGGGAGCGGTGTCGGCGGCATCCATGTACCGTCGGATCCGGATCGAAGGATGGTCTGCGCTCGAACCTCAAGCCAGGGTAGCCCCATCGCGGCGAGCGCAGCGGCCTTCTCGGGGTCCACCGCGTGCGTGGCGAACACCTCGACGCCACCCACGGCACGCCCGCCGCGGGAGAGTACGATGTCCGGCCGCCGTGTGCCGAGGCGCAGCTCGACCTGCACCTGATCCCAGCCCATCGGCCACGAGCGAGGCGGAAGCGGTGTCTCGCAGGAGGGGCAGACCTCGGCGAACAGCAGTTCCGTGCCCCCGACCGCGAGCTGCGCTGCGAGATGGAACTTCGCGTTGTGGTGGAGCGCGGACTCCCCCGCGGTGGTCCCGCAGCGCGATCCCCGGTGCGCCGCGTGCGGCGCCAAGACCTCGCCCAGCTTCAGCGTCACGTGCTCACCGCACCCGGGACAAGCGCAGGCCGGTCGCTCGCTGCGGCGCAGCCCTGCAAAGTCAGTCACATGGCGCGGACGGCCATCGAGCACGACCCACTCCAGACGCGCTCGTTCACGTGACGGCTCCGTCGATCCGTCGCTCGCCAAGTCGGGCCGTCGTAGGGTTTGCAGCACCTTCCGCTCCTCACCGCCGATACGCGTCGGCGACGGCGTCATTCACGACGGCCCGGCGCGGGGGGCCCATTCGCGTCCAGGTTCGCTCCCGCTGGGCGTGGGCGACCGGCGGCAGCCGCGCGGTCCGCCGGCCCACCGCCGCCGGCCCGCGCGCCGGGTGGAGGTGGAGTTCGTGTTCGTCCTTCAGGTGGTGGTCACGCGGCTCTCAGCGATCTCGTAGGGCGGAAAGTCCGAGCGTCGCCTGACGCCGCGTCAACGCCGCCGGGCGAAGTCCCTGGCCTGCGTGCGTGTCCCGGGTGCTCGCCCGAATCGAAGCCGGCGGACCGCCCTCGGATCAACGCGATGGCGTACGCCACGGCTCGTGGTCATGTCGCGGATCACGGGTCGGATCTTGACCCGTCAACTCGCCTCCAGTACCGTCCCTGGCATGCCGACTGCTCTCCCCGCACCGTCCCTCCGCGACCAGATGACGTCCTTCGTGGACTACGTGGCGAGCTTGAAGGGCGATGAGAAGGGGGAGTCCCAACTCTACTGCAACAAGCTCTTCCAGACGTTCGGCCACGACGGGCTCAAAGAAGCCGGCGCGACGCTGGAGTTCCGGGTCCGGCGGAAAGGCGCCAAGACGAAGTTCGCGGACCTGCTCTGGCCCGGTCGCGTGCTCATCGAGATGAAGTCGCGCGGAGAGCACCTTGAGCGGCACTACCGGCAGGCGTTCGAGTATTGGCTCCACCTTGTGCCCGACCGCCCCCAGTATGTCGTGCTCTGCAACTTCGACGAGTTCTGGATCTATGATTTCAATATCCTTCTGGAAGAGCCTGTAGACAAGGTCAAGATCGCGGATCTGCCCAGCCGGTACACGGCCCTGAACTTCCTGTTCCTGGAAGACAAGGCGCCGGTCTTCAAGCAGAACATGCTGGATGTAACCCGGGAAGCTGCCGACGCAGTCGCCGGCGTGTTCAACGCGCTGATCAAGCGGAACGTGGAGCGCACCCAGGCGCAACGCTTCGTGCTTCAGTGCGTAGTCGCAATGTTCGCCGAGGACTTCGAGTTGCTCCCAAGGGACATCTTCACCGGGTTGGTTGATGAATGCCGGTCCGGGAAGGGCAGCAGTTACGACCTTATCAGCGGGCTCTTCCGACAGATGGATACTGAGAAGGCCGCCCCGGCCGGTCGCTACAAGGGCGTCCGGCACTTCAACGGCGGGTTGTTTGCCGTCGTGGACCCGTTGGAGTTGACCACGGCCGAGTTGAAGCTGCTCGCGGTCGCTTGTTCCCATCGTTGGATCAAGGTCCACCCGGCCATCTTCGGAACCCTGTTCCAGAAGTCGATGGACAAGAACCAGCGGCACGCGCTCGGCGCGCACTTCACAAATGAAGCCGAGATCCAGAAGGTCGTTCTTCCGACCATCGTGCGCCCCTGGCGTGATCGCATCGATGAAGCCGACTCCCTCGACGCGCTCCTGAAGCTCAGGAACGAACTCCTGAGCTACCGCGTGCTTGACCCCGCCTGTGGCTCCGGAAACTTCCTCTACGTCGCGTTCAGGGAGATCAAGCGCCTCGAACTTGATTTGCTGACCCGCATCTTCAAGTTCAAGACGGCTGGAAAGAAGGTGCCCACGCGGCATGTGGTGAAGACCACGCAGTTCTTCGGGATGGACAAGGACCCGTTCGCCGTCGAACTGGCCAAGGTGACCCTGATTCTCGCGAAGGAACTTGCGATCAAGGAAATGGAGGACTGGACCAGAACCCTCAAGACACCGGACCTGCCCTTCGTCTATGACAAGCCGCTCCCGCTGGACAACCTCGACAAGAACATCTTTCAGGCGGACGCAGTGTTCGACGAGTGGCCCCGGGTCGAGGTCATCATCGGCAACCCCCCGTATCAGAGCAAGAACAAGGTCCAGGACGAGTACGGGCCTGCCTACATGCACAAGGTCCGAGAGAAGTTCCCCAACACGGGCATGGCCGACTACTGTGTGTACTGGTTTCGGCGCGCTCACGACCACCTTGAGCCGGGGCAGCGCGCAGGGCTGGTTGGGACGAACACCATTCGCCAGACGAACTCCCGCGAGGCGTCGCTGGACTACATCGTGGGCAAGGGGGGCACCATCACGGAGGCCGTGTCCACGCAAGTCTGGCCCGGCGACGCCGTCGTCCACGTCTCGATTGTGAACTGGATCAAGGGGGAGGACGACGGCGAGAAGACCCTCTGGTTTCAGCGTGGGGACAAGTCTTCGTCGCCGTTCGACAAGTTCCCGGTGGACAAGATCAACTCGGCGTTGTCCCTTGGGCCTGACCTGAGCAAGGCCAAGCCGCTCACGGCCAATCAGGTCCCCAAGACCGGGTATCAGGGTCAGACGCCGGGGAACGACGGCTATCTTCTGACCCCGGAGGAAGCCGCTGCGGCCGTGAAGAAGCATGCTGCCGCACATGAAATCCTGTTCCCGTACCTCATCGGCGACGAGATGCTATCCACGGCCAGCGGGCAGCCGTCCCGCTTCGTAATCGATTTGCACCCGCGCACTCTCTTTCAAGCGCGGGAGTACAAGTCCCTGTACCCGCGCCTTGAGACGGTTGTTCTCCCTGCGCGCGAGAAGGCGGCTGCCAAGGAAGCGAAGAAGAACAAACCGCTTCTCGACGAGAACCCGAAGGCGAAGGTAAACAGACACCATGCGGCGTTCCTGAAGAAGTGGTGGTTGCTGTCGTACGCGCGCGCCGACCTGCTCCGGAGGTTGGCGACCATTCCGCGCTACATCGCGTGCTCCCGCGTCACGCGTCGGCCGATCTTCGTGTTCGTGGACGCCAGCATTCACCCCAGCGATGCGTTGGGGGTCTTCATCCTTCCGGACGACTACTCGTTCGGCATCCTTCAAAGCACACTGCACTTCCTCTGGTTTGCCGGTCGCTGCTCCACGTTCAAGGCGGACTGGCGTTACACGTCCACGACCGTTTGGGACTCGTTCCCCTGGCCGCAGAACCCGACCCTCGCGCAGGTGAAGGCTGTCGCAGCCGCTGCCATTGAACTGCGGCAGGCGCGGCAGGAGCAGATGGACGAGCGCGACGTGGGACTTCGGGAGGTGTACCGCGCGCTTGCGCTGCCCGGCGCAAGCGAGGTTAAGGATGCGCAGGCCGAGCTCGATGCGGCCGTTCGCGCCTGCTACGGCTTTGGGAAGAAGGACGACGGGTTGGAGAAGCTCAAGGCGCTCAACGAGGAGCTTGCCGCCCTGGAGAAGGCCAAGGCCGAGATCGTGGGCCCGGGCCTCCCTCCGTGTGTCACCGCGAAGGATGCGGCGAAGCTGGTCTCGGACGACTGCATTCAGCCCATCGAGGTGTAGGGTTAGGTGTCCCGCCAGTCGGGCATGTTCGCGTAGTAGTTCTCGTTCCGGTTGCTCACGCTTTCGAACATCTGGCAGTACACGCCATCGAAGAAGTTCGCGATGCCCTCCATCGAGTCGTGGAACTGCCGCAGGTTGAGGACACGGGGCACCCGCTCCAAGGGCCGGTCCCCACCCTTGCTGGTCGGGTAGCGGAAGGTGAACGAGTCCGGGTCGTAGGTGACAAACTCAGCGATGATGGCGTCGGCGCCCGCGAGCGCATCGCTGTCCTCGGCGGAGCCGGAAGCCTTCTCGATCAGGGGACGCAGTTCCTTCCAGTAGTCGGCGATGAAATGGTGGAGCTTGAGCGGCTTCTCTGGAAGCTCGTGGTAGTCCCGTGCCAACGGGATCAGGGACTTCATCTCCAACTCGATGAAGTGCCGCCAGTTGAACAGGTACGGGTACACAAGAACATCGTTCAGCCCGCCGGACTCGATGTTCTTGAGGATGGTCGCGGCAGCCTCCCGGAAAGCCCACGCCATGACGTGGAGGGGCGGCCGGCCATCAACCCACGCGTTCGTCCGCACTGTGCCGCGCTCCGCCATCCGGAACGCGGTCATGCCTGCCTTCGGCCACTTCATCGGTCCGTCGTTATCCATCGCCGCGATCTACCACGCCGAGGTCACAATGCTCGCGTCGCCCTGCGGGTGGGCTTGTGAAACGAGCGGCGGCCCTTCGGACGGTGCCAAGCACTGCGCCAGGGAGCGACTGCGCCACCGGCCCGATCACCTCCAGAAGCTCCGGGTGGTGGGGTGGCACGCCCGCATCGAGCAGTACGCGCACTTCACGTCCGATCGACGCGTCGAAGGCGCTCCCGACGTCCTCGGGCGCCTCTGCTCGATCGGCGACCAGCGCCTGAAGGGCAGCCACCCGCCGCCTTGCGTCCCCCGCGAGGGGGCGAATGGGGAGCAGCAGCGTGAGCGCGTCGAGTGCGGCGTCGGCGTCGCTCACCCAGGCACCGCGGGTAGGCTGGTGGGATCGGGAAAGGCCCCAGGCGAATCCGGGACGCCGCGTCTCCGAGAAACCCGTCAGGGCGGTGAACATACGATCGACGCGGCGGGCGTCTTCCCCCCTCTCCTGAAGGGCGCGCAGACGTCCGGCTACGGCAACCAAGATCTTTACGACCGTCGCGTCGGGGAGGCCGCCCCAGGTCCCCCGTTCTCCCACCAGCGCGTCCAGGCTCGCGATGTCGGCCTCCGGATCGTGGGACGGCAGCAGAGCGCGGATCGTGCGGGTCAGAATCGCGGCGGAGTCGTGCTCGGGCAGCACCTCCGCCATGGCGGGGGGCTGGCTGGGGGAGCGGGGACAAGCCGCGAGCGGCGCCGCTAACGCGCATGCGGTGTCGTGTGATTGCTGTTCCGTTACGGGAGGCGGCGCGTCCTCAACCGCGCCCGGATCTGGCGCGGTTTCTGCCAGGGTCAATGTCGGCCCCACGGCGAGGGGCACGGGCCGAGGGGCACCGGCCCCCGGAACCGGAGGGGGCGGAGCCGCCACCGCGTGCGCAGGCACGGCTCGCGTACCAAGCGTCAGACTGCCCCCGCGTCCACGCACGTCCATGACGAGCGCAGCGACCTCCAAGGCGCACGCGTCCCGAGCGGCTTGCAGCTCATCGTGGATGTCCGCCAACCCGGCCAGGGCGAGGAGGGCGTCGTATCGACCGTAGGCGTCGAGGAGCGAGCAGAGACGGGCCTCCTCGCCGGTGGGCCCTTCCGTCAGCGCGGCTCGGATCGTCGTCACGAGAGGCTTCTATCGCTCGCGGGAGGTGGGGGCTCCTCCGCGAGGTGGGACCCGGCGTCGGACGGGCGCGACGTCGGGGCCAAGCCCGGCGCGCATCCTGGCACGGCGGTCGCTCCGCGGCGGCGGTCAAAGGAGGCCCACAAGCGCGCGCAAGTCGTCCGTGCCCAGCGCCGCCGCCCGCGCGAACTGCTCAGCGGTCAGGCGCGGCGCGAGGCTGGCGAGGCTCTCGGCCCGGCATGGTTCTTGAGGTGACGGAAGTCGGATGACGGTCGTCAGGACCTTCGTCAGGTTGAGGACGGGAGGACGCGGCTTGTTGGCGAGGGCGGTGCTCATGCGCCGACAGTGTGCAAGATGCGCACCGCCCCGACCCTGCCACTGCGCCGAGCGCGATGCCGAGCGCGGACTTCCCGCGCTCGGTGGGACCTTACGGGGCGATCATGTGGGTGATTTGCTCGGGAAGGGCGTGAGGGTCACCGTGCAGATCGACCTTCCGGAGCGAGAGGAGGTGTGGCCCTTCGCGCTACAACCCATCGGTGCACCACGCCTCGCCACCCGCGTGGATCGACACTCGACACTGTTCCCTGCCCTGCGGGACCGCGGGATCCTCGGGCTCGCAGGCCATGTCAATGGAACGCTCGATTCCGTTGCGAACCATTGTCGTACCGGCCAATGGTCCCAGGTCCGTCGACTTTGTGGTCAGCCATCCGGCGGCCTGAAGGGCGCCCTCAAACAACTTCTTCAGACTGCGGGCTGCGTCGCGGGGGTTGCTCACGACGCGAGCTGCGGGCGAAGTCGGCACCAAGCCAGGATCAGGCGTGAAGTATATGACCTGAAAGATGATCTCGTGGACGCGGGTGCCGCAAGGGACCAGGAACAGGTTCCCCTGTTCGCCCGCGACAGTGGCGCTGGTCATGAAAGCGCCCTGGGGAGCTTTCGGGAGCTTGATCGAGCTCACGGGCTGCCCGATGGCGTACCCCAGCATCGAGTCGGCGTCCGCGGCGAACGACAGGCCGGACAGCAAGAACACAAGAAGCATGCCGCAGTCTACCGCCTCGCCGCGGGGCGGGCGACCTGCATTACGCGGCAATCCGCCGTCGGGAGTGCATCTCATGACCGACGGCCCGCGCTCCGTCCGAGTTGAGGAAATCCTCGACTCGCTCGCCGCGCGTTGGACACACCCACGGGCCGCCGGTGGCGCGGGGCGGCGAGGTTACCGGCGTAGCTCGCGTCAGAGCCGCACGGCACCCGGATCGCAGCCTGCGCGCCGCGGGCCTGCCCCTGACCCTCCTGTTCGCCGAAGCGCACGCGGCCGTCTTCGGCGCGGGGGTGATCAGCGCAGAAGACGGCCGCCCGCACGTCTACTCGACCTGCAACAGACCCCACTGGAGCGCGGCGTTCTTCGTATGCTCGCACGCGGCTGCCCAAGACGTGCGAGCGCGCCCGAAGACCGCGGCGCTCGACTTGCCCTGCTCCTTGTAGGTCTCCCACAACGTCCGGACGCTGCGCGCACCGAACCGTTCCCACAGCTCGTCGATGGGCCTCACCCATTCGCCGTTCCGGATGAATACCCGGAACGCGGCTACGACCGGGAGCACGAAAGGATCGGCCACGGTGATGCTCGCAGTGTAGCCACTCATCAGCGTGCTCGACTCCGTGCTACACCCGGAAGCCGCGGTGATGATCGCCAGTTTATCGGGGCCGCGCCCGTTCGCTTTCTCCCAGAACTTGACCACGTGCTCCTCCAGCCGGAGAACGTCGGGGAGGAGTGGGGCGACCACGAGGAACTTCTCACGCTCGAACTTGGTGACGAGGCTTCCCACCGAGGTGTAGGCGGCGACGGGGTGGACCGCCCGCTCGGCCGGGAAGAGGTTGTTGTTGACGAGCGCCAGTCGGCGAACCACGTCCGTGGGGTTGAACGGCGCGTCCTCGTACCCCGGCTCGTTCGGCTTGAACGCGACGAGGTCCCGGGAAGCGGGGGGGAGGTACTCCTTCAGGATTTGCCAGTCGCCCGCGAGTTCACGAAGAGCGTGCAATGGAACCTTCTCGGAGGTGTTCCGGGCCCGCGAGATCTTCGCGATGTCGTCGTCGGGAATGCCGATCCCCACGGTCACGATGACCACAGCCTCGTCGGGCACCCGGGGGTAGATGACGCGCTGCTCCAGGGCGTGCCGGATCACCTTGTAGGTGTGCCCGCCGTTGAGCACCCCGTGGCCCGGCCCGTCCTCGTCCGGGCTGGCTTCGTTGCACACCAACTCGATCGCCTCGCCGTTGGCGCGGATGGACTCGGCGACGACCATCATGCCGTTGTTCTTGAGGACGAACGAAGCCGGGTCGTCCCTCAGGGTGGCGAGCATCTCCTTCGCCGGCTTGCTCGTCAGAGAAGCGTGCCGCGCGTTCGGACCATACTGGAGCTCCAGCGGCAGGTTTCTCGCACGCACGGTCAGGGTCCAGAGTTCGCGGTCGCCGCTCTTGTACGACCGACACGCCTTCTCACATTCGAAGGCATACTTATTCCGCTGCATGTTTCTTTCCGGTGGATCGACAGATCCGTTGAGGCCCGAGGGCCCGCCCGACAGGGCGAATGCATGGCGTCCAACAGGACGCATCGCTCCCACGGGGGGCGACGGGAAGAAGGCTATCCAGCGCACGTGCGTCGTCAAGGTCGCGACAGAGCATGGAGAACCGAAATCGTCCGCGGTCTCCGCGCGCAGCAGGCGGACTGGAGCCCGTCGTCGGGAAATCGCCGCACCTTTCCAGCGGCAAATTCTGCGCCGATGGCCTGCGTGAAGAACTGAGATCGCGCCGCGCGTCGATGACCGATGCGGCAGACGCCTGTTCCTGAACTCGCCGCGCGGCGAGTCGCCCAGGGACACGCGATCTCTCCTCTGCCTGTCGCGTGGAGCACCGATCTCCGCGTGCGCCAACGCGAGACCTACTGCCTCAGCGGATCGACGCGGACGAGGCGCGACGATGAGAACGAGGCGCGACGACGCGAACGATGCGAACGATGCGGCTCAGCACGCTTGACGTGCGCGACGGCGGGCGAGACGTGCATGGCTTCTGCACGAGCCCCGTCGCCAGCCTCGCACCGGGCGGTCCAGCGCAGGGCGAAGGTGCTCGCCTGCGCCACGACCTACGGCCCCTGCTGGAGGGGCACCACGTTGTCGGCCGCGGCCTTCTCTCCGCCCAGGTCCATCGGCGGCACGCACCCGACGGCGGCGACCAACATTGTCCAGGTAGGCGGGGCGTAGTGCCGGCCGCGCGTGTCCTGCGGATGGTGGCCCACCAGGAAGTCGATGGTCCGGTCGCGGAGCCGCTGGACGGGGACGCCGTCGATCTCCACGGTGATGTCCTGGAGACCTGCGATGTACCCGGCGCGGAAGCCGTGGTTCGGGCGGCCCTTCCGGCGCCGGATCGGCTTGTAGAGCCCTCGCCGAATCTCCCCGGCGTCCTCCGCAGCGCGCCAAAGCGTGGCGATCACCCCGGTGTCGGCCTCAGTGTGCCCGCTCGCGGTCTTCGCCGGGAAGAGGAAGTCATCGGGGCCTTTCGCTGAGGCGATGCGCGCCTGCCAGAGCTCTACGAGTAGCGGCGGGATGGGGATGGTACGGGCCTCCGCCTCCTCGGTCTGCGACTTCCCCACCTCGACCAAGAGCGTGCGGCGGACCGGATCGAGCGCCCGGCGGCGGATCGCCTGCACCTGCCCGACACGGAGCCCGGTGAGCCGCTGGCCCGCGAGCAGGTCGCCGAGGTCGTACGACGCGTCGTAGGCGCGGCGGACGATGACGTCGCACTCGGCCCAGGTTGGCGCGTCCGGGGCGCCGGGCCGCGCGGGCACTGGCGGGATGACGAGCGCGCTGTCGACCAGGGCCGGGACGGCGGGGAACGTGGCGGGCTGCGACGCGCCGTGGCTCCAGATCTGGTACAGGAAGCCGGAGAGGTCGTACCGCCGCATCGGCGAGGCCGCGCCCTTCTTCGTCTCCTTCTTCACAGCGGCGAGGTCCTCACGGATCCAGCGGTTGTTGAGGTCCGTGTACAGGGACACGTCGAGGACGGTGACCGGGATCACGCCGTCAGCGCGGATCCCACGTTCCGCCCGGATCGCCGCCATGATCTTCTTGATGGCCGAGAGGTAGACTTTGCGCGTGCTCGCCTTGCGGTTGCGGGACGCCTGCCAGCGCAGCCAGGAGAGCGCAACCTGCTCCAGGTTCGCTGCGGTGACCACGACGCGCGAGGGCGGGGCCGCTGTCGGCTCCCCGACCTCCAGCTGACGCCGGAGCCGTCCGACGAGGGCATCCCGCGCGCCCTTGTCGCTGACGACCCTTGATCGGGAGACGCGCTTACGCGCCCCGTCGACCTCGATGTCCTCCCGCCAGCGGACCTTCCACGGGCCCTGGTAGCCCTTGGGCGGGCTCTTGGGGTCGACCGAGAGGGAGATGTTGTTCTTGGCCATGGGGCTCTCCGTGTCCGGTGTGTGTCCGCGTCCCGCGCGACCGCCGATCGGTGTCCGCCCAGAATGGCGGTCCTATCGTGCGATCCGCGGAACGTCCCCACCGTAGCCTGGGAAAGACGTCCGTCGGAGGTGACGGACGTCTGTCAGGCCGACCCCGGCGGATCGTCCCAGAACGACGGTTGGTCCAACATCGCCCGCGCGGCGCGGTCCTTGCTTGGGGCCGGGCCATGTTCCACCTCGTCGCCCGTGCCCTGCCGAAGCGGCTCCTCTTTCGTACGCATGCTGAAGCGTTGGCGCTATTCCACGCGCTCGCCCGGGCCTTTCCCGAGGCGCTGGCCCTCACGGTCATGCCCGACCACGTGCACCTGGTGCTCCCCCACGCGGACCCCTCTCGGCGGCTGGCCCGCGTGATGAGCGGCTACACGCGCTGGCGAAACCACGCGCGGAACGAGAACGGCCCGGTGTGGGCCCCCCATCCGCCCCCGGAGCGCCTGCCGAACGCCCAACACGCGCGCCGCACGGTCCGCTACGTGCACCTGAACCCGTGCCGAGCGCGGCTCGTCGGCGATCCGCTGGCCTGGCCGTACAGCTCCCACCGCGATGCCGTGGGCTTCGCGGCGCGGCCGGTCCGCCCCGTCGAGGCGAACCCCGTGAAGTTCCACGCCTGGGTGTCGGGTGACCCCACGGTGTCCACCGCCGGGACCGCGCTGCCCGCGGGCTCGTGGGGCGAGGTCGAATGGGCCGAGATCGTCGATGCCGTCGGCGGGGTCTGCCGGGTGGCGCCCGAGGCGCTCCTGCAGCGGGGCACGCCGAGAACGCTGGCCGTCCGCACCGCCTGGGCGCATGGACTGCGCGATCTCGCCGTGCTGACGGAGGCGGTCGGGATGGATGCCGGCTCGGTGCGCCGCACTTGCGCGACGGTGCCGGGCCGGGGCGGGTCCTTCTCCGACCCCGCGCTGGAAGCGTGCGTTCGCGCCGTCGGCGACCACCGCTTTGTCGCGCTTCGCGGCGGAGACCTGCTCGCGCGCAACCCGTGGGCCTGGTACCGGGCCCACGGGTATCGGTAGCTGCGGTGGCAGAGGTCATGCCGCCGTGAATGAGCGTTCTCGGGAGTCATGCCTGGGTGAATGCACGTCGGACGCGGCGGACACGAGAACCCTCGGCGTTCGTCCGTGGGCGGGCGGTGCTCGAGCGCCCCCGAGAGGCCGAAACCGGCGTTCAAGGTGGCATGAGTCGCGGAAACAGGCGTTCGGGGGGACATGGGGCGGGCGGGCGCCCCCCGATCGGGCGCGGCGGACGCCTCTCCGGCGGGCGCCCCCGATCGGGCGCGGCGGACGCCTCTCCAGCGGGCGCCCTCGATCGGGCGCGCGGCGGGCGCCTCTCCGGCGGGCGCCGTGACTCCGTTCTCGAGACGCCCGCTCGCTCACGGCCGCCCTCGCCTATACGGCCCCCGCTCCTACCCCCGCTCCCGCCCCTACCCCCGCTCCCACTCCCCATCGCGCACCCGCGCGCGCCCCGCCTCCGCCGGCTCCGCGTCCGCGCGCCACCGGTCCGGCAACCACGCGGTCCACTCGGGCGGCACGTTCGAGATGCGGTCCATGGCGATGCGCAGCGCGTCGGCGTGCGTCGGGATGCGTGGGTACATGCGGAGGTCCATGTGGGCCTGCGCCGGCGTGCGGTCGGCCTTGCGTGTGTTGCACGCGCCGCAGGCGGCGACCGCGTTCTCCCAGCAGCTCACCTTCACCCAGCGTCGGGACCAGGGCAGGTACACGACGCCGCCCTTCGCCTGCGCGCGGGGGATCACGTGGTCGAGCGTGAGGCCCTTGCGGTCGGGGCGGCCGTCGTGGAGGAGGGGGCGGAGGCCGCAGTAGGCGCAGGTCCACGCGTCGCGCGCCTGGACGTTCCGCGAGCTGAAGCGGACACGCTCGCGGGCCCGCGCATACCGCTTGAGCGATACCACGGCCGGCCAGGGGAGCGCCAGCGACGCGCTCCGCACGAAGCGCCCCTCGTAGGCCGCCACGGTCACCGCTTTTCCGGAGAGGACGAGCTCGATCGCCCGCTCCCACCGCACGACCTTCATGGGTCCGTAGTCGGCGTTGAGCTGGAGGACGAAGGGGGTCGGCATGTCGAGCTCCCGGAGGGCGCGACCGCTGACGATCCCGCCATCCACGAGATCATCGCCGGAAACCACCCTGACGTATACCCCCAAGTCGGCCGCTTTCTTCCTGGGCGCACGGCCGCCAGGGCGAAGGCGGCCGTGCGCGGAGGCCCGGTGGGCGCGCGATCGGCGCGCTGACGTAGAGCCGGAGCGAGCTCCAGCGCTAAATCGCCATCCCCTCGATCGCCGCCACCACCGCCGCCCGCCGCGCCGCGAACTTCCCGACCTCGCCCGCCGACTCCACGATGACGAGGCGCCCGCCGTCCACGAACACGGCCACGAGGTACGCGGCGTCCTGGGCGCCGTCGGGCGCGGAGAGCTCGAGCAGGGCGCCCGGAGTCTCGCCGGCCTTCACGTCGCCCGTGGCGACGACGCGGTAGCCCGCGGCCTTCATGCGCGTGATCATGGCCTCCTTCCAGAAGGCGAGGTCGGCCTTCGGCTCGTTCTTGGCCGCCCGGACGCGGAACACCACGTCGTCCGGGCTGACCGCCACGAACGGGCTCGCCTTCTTGCCGGGCGCGAAGCCGGCCGGCGCGGAGACGGTGACCCCGCCGCTCTTGTGGACGAACCGGCCCGAACGGAAGGCGTCCTGCAGATCCGCGAGGTTCAGGGTGTTGACCCAGCCGAAGCTCGAGCTGCCGTCCCGCGAGGGCGCGCCGCGGTCGCGGAAGCGGAAGGAGAAGCCGAGCTGCGCGTACGTGCCGCGGTGCTCGAGCAGCCGGACGCGGCCCTGGATCTGCTCGATCTCCGCGACGGTGCGCGTGATCTCGCGCTCCACCGCGACGACGGCGTTGGCGTGCGCGGTGTCGAGGATCTGGAGGTAGCGCTTCAGCACGCCCTCTCGCGAGGCGAGGCGGGCGCGCAGGTCGATGAGCTCGGTGTCGAGATCGGTCACCGACCAGCTCCGCTCGACGACGAGGCCGAGCTCCTTGGCGCCGTCGAGCACGACGGTGGCGCGGTCACCGGGCACCGCCACGCTCACCGACTCGTCCGAGAGCGCGGTGAACCACCCGCCCGCGGCCTCGGCGCGGCGGATCACCTCGGCGATGGCCTTGTCGCGGTCGTCCACCTGAACGGTCACCGCGCCGTCGATGTGCGACGCGGCGAGCGCCTGACCGAAGATCCCGGTCGCGAAGAGCCACGTCCCGAGGAGCGCGATCAAGACGCACCTCCCACCGGGCCGAGCACGGCCTGCACGGCGGGCGCGTGGCGCTGCTCCGCGGCCACGGACGGGTAGAAGATCTGCACGACGTCGAGGTCCTTGCCGACCGCGCGCACGAGCACGACCCACACGTAGGGCGTGTCGCTGCGGTCGAGCAGGCGGAGGCCCTGCCACTCGCCGACCGCCACCGGATCGCCCTCCTTGAACTCGCTGATCAGGCGGCGCCCGAGCGCGTCGGTCCAGAACGGCGTGTCTCCGACGGGATCGTTGACCAGCCGGGTGGCCCACAGCCGCGCGCCCTCGGCGCTCTCGACGATGAAGCGGCCCTTCGTGTCGAGCGGCACGAAACCGTCCGGCACGTCGAGCTTCAGCTTCTTGCCGCCGAGCGCCGAGTCCTCCGCGTCGAACGGCGAGAGGTTGCGGATCCACGCGAACGCGGCCGACTCCGGCGTGCCGCCGCGCCACGTGAGCGCCGGGCGCTGCTGGAGCTTCACCGTGATGCGCGAGAAGTCGGCGAGGCGCTGGAGGGTGCGGCTGGAGAGCTCGAGCCGGTCGAGCTCCTCGGTGACCTCCTGGATCTCGCGGACCAGGGCGAGCTTCTCGTTCTCGTCCTTCGACTGGGCGAGCAGAGCAACCAGGCGGTCACGACGGGCCCGGGCCGTGGCGAGGCGCAGCTCGACGGCGGAGAAGGCCTCCGTCACGTCCTCCGCGGCGATCGACTTGCGCGTCACGTCGCCCACCTTCAGCACCGCGTCGAACACCTCGCGGAACTTCGCGACGGGGACGCGCAACACGAGCGTGGCCCCGTACTGCTGCTCGAGGCCGCCGCCGGCCGCCGTCGCGAGCGCGATCAGCACGTCGGTGGCCTCCTGTTGCTTGCCGACCCGCAGCTCGGCGTAGCCCTGGTAGTGCACCATGCGGGCGGCCACGGGCTTGACCGCCGTGTCCGGCGCGGGCGCGGGCTCCGCGGGCGACATCGCCTCCTCCATGGACGGCGCGGCCATGCCGGGCGGCGGCGCGGGCGGGGGCGGCGGCGCGCCCTGCGACATCGGGGCCCGCTTGGCGCCCTCGCCGTCATCGGTGTTGGCGTAGTCGTAGCTCGACTCGCCGGCGGAGAACCGCTGCGCACACGCGGCGAGCAGGCAGAGGAAGAGGAGGACGATCGTTCGCATCGCGGGGCTCTATCGCGAGAAAGTGTCGGACGGCCCCTTCCCGTCGAGCACCGGACGCCCGCCCGCCGCGCCCGCCGGCCGCGCTACATTCGCGCGATGGACCTGCTCGCCACCCTCACCGCGGCGCGCGCCCGCGCCACGTCCACTCCCGACGACCCCGCCGCCTGGGCCGCGTTGGCCGACGTCCTCCAGGTCGCCGACCGCGGCGCCCTCGACGCCGACGCCGGGTTCCAGCTCGGCGTGGACCGCTGGGACGCGCTCACCCGCGTCGCCACGCTCGCCCCGACGGTCGACCACCTCCGCGCCCAGGTCACGTGCATCGCCGCGCTCGCCACCCGCGCCCGCGCCCGCGGCTTCGGCGACATGGCCGTCGCCATGGCCCGCGACCAGCTCGCCGCCGCCCGCGTGTGGCTGCGCCTCGACCCGACCCCCGACGCCGCCACGCACCTCGTCCAGGCCTCCCAGGTGGTCGCCGAGGACGCCCTCACCCGCGGCGACACGCCCGACGCCGCGCTGGCGCTCGTCGCGATGCTCGACGGTTTGCACGTGCTCGCCCAGCGCACCGGCAAGCCCGAGTACGCCTTGCAGATCGCGGGCGTTCATCTCCACCTGGCCGGCGTGGCGGGCGACCCCGAAGCCGAGCGCGCCTGCCTGCTCGCCGCGCGCGACGTGCTCGATCAGCTCGACGCCGCCGGCCTCAGCCACCCGGTCCAGACCCAGGTGCGCGACCAGGTCGAGGCGCGGCTGCTGGCGGTGGACGGGAGCTGACATCCCTGGGCGCGCCCCCGCGAAGACGCGGGGTCGGTCACCTGCGGGGTCGGCCTCCGGCCTTCGTTGGCGCGGGCGGCGCCCTGCGCCGCGGCGCCGAACCGCGCGGGCCAGCCCGCGCGCCCTCCGGCGCCCTCGCGCCGGGGCGGTGCACGCGCGTGGCCTCGCCCAGCGGACGGGAGCGGACGGGAGGGAAGGACGGGCACGCACGCCGGAGCGCCGAACCACGCGGGCCCGCCCGCGCGCCCTCCGGCGCCCATGCGCCGGAGGGCGCGTGGAAGTCGAAGCTCGGCGGGCCCATCGCGCTGGGCCACCGCCGCCCTCATGTCGGCGTCCAACGGGGTCATGCCCCCGCCAATGAACGTTCCGGCGAGTCATGTCCCTGTGAATGCACGCGCGGAGCGTGGCTCACCGCAATTCCTGGCGTTGGTCCGTTGACCCGAGGCGGCCGAAGGCTCAAACACCGGCAAGAACGTGCACTCGCCGAGGCATGGCTCCCGAAAAGCTTCACTCGGGGGCACATGGGTCGGGCAGGGGGGGCGGGCCGATGGGCGTTCCGCGCTACGATGTCCTCGATTCGCAGGCCGCGATCTCGACCTGCTCCCTCGTCAGCCGCGCGGCCCCACCCAGCGAGCGGGCTACGGGAGCGAAGGACGGTCACGCGCGCTGGGCCACCGCCGCCCTCATGTCGGCGTCCAACGGGGCCATGTCCCCGCCAATGAACGTTCCGGCGAGTCATGTCCCTGTGAATGCACGCGTGGAGCGTGGCTCGGCGCAATTCCTGGCGTTGGTTCGTTGACGGAACGTTGCCGGAAGCCGCAGAACCGGCAGGAACGTGCATCCAGGGCGGCATGACTCCGAAAAAGCTTCACTCGGGGGGACATGGGTCGGGCACGGGGGGGCGAGGCCGATGGGCGTTCCGCGCCACGATGTCCTCGATTCGCAGGCCGCGCGATCTCGACCTGCTCCCTCGTCAGCCGCGCGGCCCCACCCAGCGAGCGGGCTACGGGAGCGAAGGACGGTCACGCGCGCTGGGCCACCGCCGCCCCCATGTCGGCATCCAACTTGGTCATGCCCCCGCCAATGAACGTTCCGGCGAGTCATGTCCCCGTGAATGCACGCGCGGAGCGTGGCTCACCGCAATTCCTGGCGTTGGTTCGTTGACCCGAGGCGGCCGAAGGCTCAAACACCGGCAAGAACGTGCACTCGCCGAGGCATGGCTCCCGAAAAGCTTCACTCGGGCGCACATGGGTCGGGCAGGGGGGGCGGCGGGGCCGATGGGCGTTCGGGTCGGCCCGCCTCGACGGACGCGCAGTCGACCGCGCCCCGACGCCGGGCCCCGCCCCGCGGAATAACGAGCCCCCCGACGCCTCCGTCACGACCCGCCGAGGGCCCCCCATGACCCCACCCTCCCCCGCCTCGTTGACCGCGTTCCTCCTCGTCGTCGCGGGGGTGGTCGGGGCCGTGGTGGTGCCGGCGCGGTCGGCCCACGTGACCGTCGGCGCGGCGCTCTGGCTGGCCCTCACCGCCGCGATCCCCTTGGCGCTCGCACGCGGCATGCCGGCGCCCGCGGTCTTCGTGCTCGTGTTCCCCTCGGCCGTGGGCGTTGCGGCGTCGCCAGTGGGCGCGCGCTTGGCGGTGCTCCCGATCGGGGCGCTCGTGGCGTTCCAGGGGTTTCGCCTCCCGCTGGAGCTGGTGCTCCACGCCTGGGCGGGCGCGGGGACCGTCCCGCCCCAGATGACCTGGACGGGCGACAACTGGGACGTCGCGACCGGCGTGATCGCCCTGGCCTGCGCTCCGTTCGCGAGCCGACCCGCCGTCGCGTGGTTCGCCAACGTCGTGGGGTTCGTGCTCCTCGCGAACGTGGTGCGCGTGGTCGCGCTCTCGACGCCGGGGCCGCTGCAGCGCTACCCCGAGCCGCTGCTGCTCGCGCTCCACTTCCCGACGGTGTGGATCGCGACGGTGTGCGTGGCGGGCGCGCTGCTCGGGCACCTCGTCACCTTTCGCGCGCTGCTCCGGCGCGGAAGCGCTACGCCGCCGCCGCCGCCCGGATCCACAGCGTGAGCCGCTCGCGGTCGACCTCGGCGAAGGAGCGCAGCTTCACGTGCGGCATCGTGCCCGAGAGCTTGCCCTCGGGGTCGTCGAACGGGATGCGGGCATAGAAGCCGAACCGGACGTAGCCGGCCTTGGCCGTGAAGTAGCAGAGCATCTTGTCGGTCGTGTAGACCGGCATCCCCCACTTGATCTCCTCCCGGATGTCCGGGACGACCTCGCGCACGAGCGCGCGGAGGACCTCGGCGATCGCGAGCTGATCGGGCGGGAGGGCGGCGAGGTAGGCGTCGACCGGGGCGCCGAAGTCGTCCCGACGGCCGTACTTCTCACCCTCCGCGTTCGCGTCCGCAGCCTTCTTGCCTGCACCCGCCATCGACACCTCCGCGGCCGAGTGTATGGCGCGCGCCCGAAGACCGCGCCGCCCGCACCCGGCAACCCCGCTCCGCAGCGGCCGCGCGCTCGGGCGCGGTCCGTCTGCCCAGCTCTACTCCTCGGCCTCCTGCCGCTCCAGCGCGTTGCACGCCCCCGACGCCGTGGCCTCCACGTCGATCGCCATGAACACGTCGATCGTGGTGTCGTCCTCGGGCAACGTGCCCTCGGCGGCGGTGGTGATCGTCATCGACTCGGCCACGACGTACTCGGTGAGGTCCACGCCATCGAGCTCCATCTCCACGCTCGTGGCGCCCGCGGGGAAGTCGGAGAGGTGGGCGATGCGCGCCTTCTCCAGCCCCGGGGCGGTCACGAAGATGTCGAGGTTGTCGAGGAAGGTGAGGTCCTCGCCGTCCGGCGTGGAGAGCGAGAGCTCCACGACGTAGACGCTGGCGATGTCGCCGGGGGCCACGCCCTGGTTGGCGAGCTCCTGGTCGACGTTCACGGACAGGTCGTCGAAGCCGCCGAGCGAGAGCGACGAGAGCACGCCCCCGAGCGCGCCCGCGCCGTCGATGAAGGTGGAGCCGCCCTGCTCGATCCGCACCGTGAGCAGCTCGCCGACGCACGCGCCGACGAGGAGCAGCCAGGGGGCGAGCCGCGCCATCGCGGCCACGAGCGCGCGCATCAGGAGCACCCGCTCGTGCCGCCGCAGGTCACACACTTGAGGCACGCGCCGTTGCGCACCATCGTCATCGCGCCACACTCGGGGCAGGCGTCGCCCTCGTAGCCGAGGGCCTTGGCGTCGCGAACCTTGCCGGCGTGCCCGTTCACCGCCGCTCGCGCACGTGCGGCGCCGCTCGACGGAGAGCCGTTCGTTCCGCCGCCGGCGTGCACCTCGGGCGCGGCCGGCCGGGCACGGGGCGCGGCGTCAACATCGACCGCGACGTCGCTGATCATCACGCTGCGGACGGCGACGACCTCCTCCTCGGAGTACGCCGGGGTCTCGGTGTGCATCGCGTCGTGGCGGAGCTCGTCGGGGTGGACGTGCGCGAGATCGTGGCGGCCCATGTACGTGATCGCGAGCTCGCGGAAGATGTAGTCGATGATCGACGTCGCCATCTTGATGTGGTCGTTGCCGCGCACGACACCGTTCGGCTCGAAGCGGGAGAAGAGGAACTGCTCCGCGAACTTCTCCAGCGGCACGCCGTGCTGCAGGCCGATCGAGATCGCGATGGCGAAGCTGTTCATCAAGCTCCGGAAGGCCGCGCCCTCCTTGTGCATGTCGATGAAGATCTCGCCGAGCGTGCCGTCGTCGTATTCGCCGGTGCGGAGGAACACCTTGTGCCCGCCGACCACGGCCTTCTGCGTGTAGCCCTTGCGACGGTCCGGGAGGCGGCGGCGCTTGGCGAGGTAGCGCACGATGACGCGCTCCGCGAGCTGCGCGGCCTGCGCGGTGTGGGTCTGCGCGTAGAGTTCCTCGGGGCTCGCGGCGATGCCGGGCGCGCGCTCGGCCCTGGGGCTGCTGGGCTCCATGTCGATGGCGGCGAACAGGTCCTGCGCGAACAGCGAGGAGAGCGGCTGCGAGAGCTTGCTCCCGTCGCGGTAGATCGCGTTGGCCTTGAGCGCGAGCCGCCACGAGAGGACGTAGGCGGCCTGCACGTCCTCGACGGAGGCGTCGTTCGGCATGTTGATCGTCTTGCTGATCGCGCCCGAGATGAACGGCTGGCACGCCGCCATCATGCGGATGTGGGCCTCGTAGCTGATGAAGCGCACGCCGTTGCGGCCGCAGCGGTTGGCGCAGTCGAACACGGGGTAGTGCTCGGCCTTGAGGTGCGGCGCGCCCTCGGTGGTCATGGTGCCGCACGCCCAGGCGTTGGCGGCCTCGACCTGGGCGGGGCTGAAGCCGACCGCGGCGAGCAGATCGAGCGTGGGATCGGCCACCTGCGCGGCCGAGAGCCCGAGCACGGAGCGGCAGAACGCCTCACCGAGCGCGTGCTTGTTGAACACGAACTTGATGTCGAACGCGGTGGGGAGCGCCTTCTCGAGCTTCGCGAGCGTGTCGTCGTCGAAGCCGCGCGCGCGCAACGTCTCGTGGTTGACCCCGGGGGCGCCCTTGAGCGAGCCGCGGCCACGCGCGAAGTCGATGATGTCCTGCACCTGGGCGTCGTTGTAGCCGAGCTTGCGGAGCGCGGGCGGCACCGACTCGTTGACGATCTTGAAGTAGCCGCCGCCGGCGAGCTTCTTGAACTTCACCAGGGCGAAGTCGGGCTCGACGCCGGTGGTGTCGCAGTCCATCACGAGGCCGATCGTGCCGGTGGGCGCGATGACGGTGACCTGCGCGTTGCGGTAGCCGTGGGCCTCGCCGAGCGCGAGCGCCTCGTCCCACGCCTTGCGGGCGGCGGTGAGCATCTCGGTCGGGCACTTCTCCGGCGCGATCGGCACGGGGCGCACGGACAGGCCCTCGTAGTCGGTGGCGCCCCACGCGGCGCGGCGGTGGTTGCGGATGACGCGGAGCATGTGCTCGCGGTTGCGCTTGAAGCTGGGGAAGGGCCCCTTCTCCTTGGCGATGCGCGCGCTCTGGGCGTACGACTCGCCGGTGAGCACGGCGGAGAGCGCGCCACAGATGGCCCGGCCCTCGTGGCTGTCGTAGGGGTGGCCCATGACCATGAGCAGCGTGCCGAGGTTGGCGTAGCCGAGGCCGAGGGTGCGGAAGTCCCACGAGAGCTTCGCGATCTGGGAGCTCGGGTACTGCGCCATGCCGACGCTGATCTCGAGCACGGTGGTCCAGATGCCGATGGCGTGGACGTAGGCGTCCATGTCGAAGCTGCCGACGCCCACGCCCTCGCCCGCGGTGTGGAACCGCATGAGGTTCAACGAGGCGAGGTTGCACGCCGTGTCGTCGAGGAACATGTACTCGGAGCAGGGGTTCGACGCGTTGATCCGGCCATCCTCGGGGCACGTGTGCCACTCGTTGATGGTCGTGTCGAACTGGAGGCCGGGATCGGCGCAGGCCCACGCGGCCTGGGAGATGTCGTCCCAGAGGTCCTTCGCGCGCACGGTCTTCTTGATCTTGGCGGGGGAGCGGTACTTGAGGTGCCACTCCTCGTCGCGGAGCATCGCGTCCATGAACGCGTTCGGCACGCGCACGGAGTTGTTGCTGTTCTGGCCGGACACGGTGGCGTAGGCCTCGCCGTCCCAGTCGGTGTCGTAGGTGGCGAAGTCCATCTTCGTGAAGCCCTGCTTCGCGAACTGGAGGGCGCGGACGATGTAGTTGTCGCTCACGCCGTCGCTACGGGCCGCGCGCATGGCGGCGCGGAGATCCTCGTTGTGGTGCGGATCGTAGCGGCGGGCGCCCTCGATCTCGGCGGAGGTGCAGGCCGCCATCACGGCGTTGAGGCGGCGCTCGATCATGCGGGAGCCGGCCACGATCGAGGCGACCTTCTGCTCCTCCTTCACCTTCCAGTTCACGAACTCCTCGATGTCGGGATGATCGAGGTCGAGGCACACCATCTTGGCGGCGCGGCGGGTGGTGCCGCCCGACTTGATGGCGCCCGCGGCGCGATCGCCGATCTTGAGGAAGCTCATCAGGCCGGAGGAGCGGCCGCCGCCGGAGAGGCGCTCGCCCTCGCCGCGGATGCGGCTGAAGTTCGTGCCGGTGCCGGAGCCGTACTTGAAGAGGCGGGCCTCGCGCGTCCACAGATCCATGATGCCGCCCTCGTTCACCAGGTCGTCGGCGACGGACTGGATGAAGCAGGCGTGCGGCTGGGGGCGCTCGTAGGAGGAGGCCGAGGCCACGATCTTCTTGGCCTTGTCGTCCCAGTAGTAGTGGCCCTGCGCGGGGCCGTCGATCCCGTACGCCCAGTGCAGGCCGGTGTTGAACCACTGCGGCGAGTTGGGGGCGCAGATCTGCGCCGTGAGCATGTAGCGGAGCTCGTCGTAGAAGACGTGGGCGTCCTCCTCCGTGGAGAACAGCCCGTCCTTCCAGCCCCAGTAGGTCCAGCAGCCGGCGAGGCGATCGAACACCTGGCGGGCGTCACGCTCGGGGCCGAAGCGGCGGTCCGCCGCCATCGCGGTGAGCGCGGGCTCGTCGGGGGCGCGCCGCGCCAGCCACGCGGGGATGTTCTTCTCCTCGACCACCTTGGTCGCCGCGGGCACGCCGGCCTTGCGGAAGTACTTCTGCGCCAGGATGTCGACCGCCACCTGGCTGAAGCCGGCGGGCACCTTCACGTCGTCCGCCTCGAAGACCAGCTTGCCGTCCGGGTTCCGGATCTCGGAGCGCCGCGAGACGAACTCGAAGGCGTCGTAGGGGGAGGCGAGGCCCTGGGTGTAGCGGCGAGCGAAGTGCATGGGGGCTCCAGGCGGGGGCGAGCGGAGGGCGTTCTGGCGGGAGAGGGCGGGTGTCTGGACCTGCTCGCCGCGTCGGCCGTAGGCTCGTCTTGGAGCACGGAGGACGAAGGGGGGCGGTCTGACGCGCCGCACTCTATCGAACCTGCACGGCTGGGGTCAAGTCCCAAACGCTACATCTGGTGGTTTCCCGCTATGCATACCACTACACATAGCGTCCACAACTTATCCACCGATCGATCGGGACTTGTCCCCAGCTTGTCCCTTGCCCCCCTTCGGGCCCCGCGTCAGCCGCCCTTCCGAACCCGCGTCAGTGCAGGTTCGGCCGCGCCGAGAGCGTCAGCAGGTGCTCGTTGGCGAGCCGCAGCTGCACCGACAACGCGTCGATCAGGCCCCGCCGGAACGCCCGGCCCTCGATGGTGTTCTCGTTCTCGAGCTGTCGGAAGGTCGCCCCGGAGATGCGCGCCAGCCAGGTGGGCTCGAGCACGCGGCACGTGGCGCTGCGGGCCCGCTCGTCCGTGAAGGCGACGACGCCGAACACGTGGCCCGGCCCCAAGGTCGCGACGCGCTCGTACCGATCGGCGCTCACGGAGCAGTACACACCCACCTTTCCTTCGGCCACGATGTACGCGTCCTCGGGCGGGCGGCCCTCCTCGACGAGCACGGCGCCCGCCGCGGCCGGCACCATCTGCATGCGCGCCGCGACGGCCATGAGCACCGAGTCGTCCCGGCCGGCGAAGCCGTGGGTGGCCTTGAGCACGTCGAGCAGGCGCGGGGGCGCGGTGCGGGGCACCTCTCCGCCGACTCCGAGCACGTTCGCGATCCGACCGAGGAACCCGCGCGGCTGGCCCTTCTCCAGGGGTTCACCCGCGGCGCGGCCGGCGATGAGCTGGTCGACCTCGCGCAGGCGGGCCGCGACGGTGCGGAGCGCGAGGGTCTCGAGCTGCCGCGCCAGCGGGTTGTCGCCGAGGCGGAGGAACCGGAGCCCCTCCTCGTCGAGGATGATGACCTTGGTGGCCACGAGCGTGGTGACGGTGGCGGAGCGGCGGTCGAACGAGCCGAACAGCGCCATCTCCCCGAGCAGCTCGCCACGGCTCACGCGGCCGAGCGGCACGCCGCCGAGGCTGACCTCGAGCGCGCCCTCGACCACCACGAGCATGCTGCGGTCGGACTCGCCCTCCTCCAGCAAAACCTCGCCGGCGCCGAGCTCGTAGGGTTTGAAGGCGGCGAGCGCCTGCGCCCGCTGCTCGGGGTCGAGGCCCGCGAAGATACCGGTGCGCTCGATCTCGTGGACATCCATGGTCACGGCCCCCTTGATGCGATGGTGTGCGCGGGATCGCGCTGCGAGGGCGCGGCGAGGGACGCCTGGTCCCAGGCCTGCACCCGCGCGCGGGCGGTCTCGCCCTCCTTCTCCAGCTCGTGCAGGCGCGATCCGTCGAGCACGGACACGAGGTAGCTCCCGGCCGCGAGGGTCACGCCCGCGATCGAGACCGCCTGCCACTGGTTGAAGCGGGGCTCGTCCTCGGCGACGGCCGCCTCGTACGCGTTCGCGGATGCGACGGCGAGGGTGGCGATCCCGGCGGCCTGGGTGACGCTGTAGCCCACGCCGCGCACCGGTTTGCCGTGAACGTAGACGCCGATGCCGAACGGCGCGATCGTCCAACCAGGGGGGGCCGCGAGGGCGGCGGAGGCGAGGGCGAGCAGGAGCATCGCGGAGGCTTAGCCCGAACCGGGCGCGCGGGGAACGGGCCCGAAAGAGCGAGGTAGGAGAGGGGCTACGCTCCGCCCGCTACGCCTCCGCCCGCCATGCCTCCTGCCGCTAGGCCCCGCCCTGGGGCAGCGCCTTGACCTTGGCCTTCCCGTCCTCCACGACGATGCGGAACTTCACCCCGTCGCACTGGTACGTGCTCTTGATCTGCCGCACCTGCTTGCGGAGCGCCTCGCGCACCGCGTCGAACGAGATGTCGGTGCCCTGGCCACACTTCCCGCGGGCCTCCATGTAGCGGTCGTACACCATCTTGTAGGCCCGCTCCTCGCGCTCCTGGGCCTCCTGCCGCTTGCGGAGCACCTCGATCTGCTCGGCCCCGAGCGTGGGCGCCTCGGGCTCGGCCACCACGTGCGCCTTCTTCGCGTCGGCGCGGAACCGCATCTTCGGGTGCGTGCCGCGCTCGACCATCACGAGGTTGCGCTGCCAGTACAGCTCGAGGCTCTGGAAGCGCGACTTGAGCGTCTGGTACCGGAAGCGCTGCACCGAGTTGTTCATCGGCTGGTCGATCAGATCGCGCATCTGGCGCCGCAGCGCGTCGCGATCCCGCAGCGGCTCGATGCGCTCCAGGCCCGAGAAGTACTTCTCGTAGTCGATCTTGAGCACGAACATCTTCTGCTCGATCTCGTCCAGCTGCCCCGACAGGCCGCGGTCGGCCTTTTCGATCCGCGCCATCCGTCCCCCGCACACTTCACGATACCATCGCGCCGAGGACCCGATGCCCATCCGCGTGCTGGTCGTGGACGACGAACCCGCCATCCGCGAGCTGCTCACCGAGTACCTGCGCGGCCGGGGGATGGACGTGGTGTCCGTCGGGGACGGCGAGGCCGCGCGCACCGTGCTCCAGCGCGACCCGCCCGACGCGCTCGTCATCGACCTGAAGCTCCCCGGCATCGACGGCATCGACGTCCTCCGCGTGGCGAGCGCCTGCGCGCCGCCCGTGCCCGCGGTCATGATCACCGGCTTCGGCTCCGTCGAGATTGCCATCGACGCGCTCCATGCCGGCGGGCGCGACTTCCTCGCCAAGCCCTTCCGCCTGCGCGACCTGTACGCGAGCGTCGAGCGCGTCCTGGCCACGGCGGCGCGCGACCGGCGTGCCACCTGGGCCGACGCCGCCATGTCCCTGCTCGTGAACGCCGAGATCGCGGAGACCGAGGCCGACGCCGAGGCGCTCGTCCCCGTGCTCCTCCAGCTCCTCGAGGCCGCTCCGGGCGGCGCCGCCGTGCTCGTGCGCCAGGAGGCGGGCGCCAACTCGCTCCCCCTCGGGGCCGACCGCTGGCTCGACGCCCCCACCCCCGCCGGCCGGCCGTGCATCCGCGCCGTTCACGACGCGCTCCGCCGGGTCGGCCGTTGACGGTGGGGCCCGACGTCGTCGAGGTCTCGGGCATGCCGGAGCTGCGCGTGCTGCCCGCCCAGCCGATCTGGGCCGACCCCGTGGCCGACACCCGCGCGCCCCGCTCCGCGATCACCGTGCGCGCGCTCGGCACGCCCGGCATCGACGCCACGCTCGCGCTCCCGGTGCCCATCGTCGAACTCGTCCACGGCGACCTGCACGTCCAGCTCGGCCTCTCCGCAGCCCTCTTCCTCGGGTTCGTCGGCGACGGCCCGCTCGTGTTCGACTTCGAGACCTTCGACGGCTGGTTCGCCCTCCCCCTCGACGTGGCCGTCGGCCCCTGGTCCGCGCGGCTCGAGTGGGCGCACCTCTCCGCCCACTACGGCGACGGCGTGCGCGACAACGCCGCGCGGCCCGGCAACTTCGACCCCTACAGCCGCGAGTGGGTGCGCCTCTGGGGCGCCCGCGCCGTCGGCCCCGCGCGTGTGTACGCCTCCGCCTGGGCCGTCCTGCACGCGCTCCCCGCGACCACGCCCTTCGGTGCGTCCGCTGGCGCCGAGGTCGAGGGCCCCTGGCCGCTCGCGCCCTACGCCGCGGTCGATCTGCGCCTCGCCCAGGAAGACGCCTGGATGCCGGCCCTCGGCGGCCAGGTCGGCGGCCGCCTCGTCACCGGCACGCACCGCTTGCGGCTCGGCGTCTCGGCGCGCGTCGGCCCCGAGGACACCGGCAAGCTGCGCCCCGGCGACGAGGCGTGGGCGGGGGTGACCTTGAGCTACGATCGCGTGGTCGCGCGGATCGAGTGAGCCCCGGGCGTGAGGCGGGCGCGTCCCGCCGCGGACGCCGGGCCGGGCGCCTGCGGGCTTCGCTGCGCTCGGTCGACGCGGCGGACCGCGCCGGACCGGCCGGCGGACCGGCCGCCCTCCGGTGCCCTCGCGCGGGGTGGTGGGGGGCTCGCGCGCCCGTCGACATCCCCCCGGTTCTTGTCGCCGATCGCGCGGCGGAACGCCGGGGCGAAGCGGCCACCGCTCGCGACGTTTTCGTCCCATTCCCGAGTTGTGGCGCTCCGAACACGCGCAGGCAGCCCCGAAAGCGGGGCCGTCGAGGGGTGCCCTCTGTCGGCAAGCGACATCATTCGCGTCACGACCGGCCGTGGAGCCCGTTCTGTCGGGTCGTGGGCCCGGCGGTCGTGCGTAAGGAAACGCACCGAGGGCGTCGAGATCCGAGGTCATGCCCCCGTCAACGCCGCTATATCGGAGTCATGTCCCCGTGAATGCCCAGTTCGAGGGTCGGTCCGCGCCCCCTCTACGGAGCAAGCTGCGTTTTTCGCGCTGGGGCGAGCGCTTGCGGCCTGGTTCCGTGCATTCAACCAGGCATGACTCGGTGCCGCGTGCAGTCATGGGGACATGACCGGTTGCGCTCCCGCGCCGGCCGCCGCGCTTGGGGGAGTCGGCCGTGGGCTCCAGAGACCTCGGGAGCGACGGCCTGCTGGGACGCACGGGCTCCTGAGGGACGTGTATAGGCACGGACCCGACACGCTGCGCCTCACCACGCGGCCCGAGCCGCGTCGTGAGGCGCAGCGTGTCGGGTCGTGACGCCGGCGCACCTGCGTGCACCCCCGCGCCAAGGGCGCGAAGGGCAGCCGCCCCCGGCGGCTGGTCCGGCCGGGCGAACGGGAGCGCCCGACCCTCCGCCGATGCCACTTCGCCCGGCCGACCAAGCGGCTCCGCCGCGCGCCCGGAGCCGACCTGGCCCGCGCGGATGGGCGGCTCTGCCGTCCGCCCGCGCGGGGGCGCTTGCACCCTCATGACGCGCTGGCGTCCGCTTGCGACCCGGACGCGGTGGCGCCGGACCGGGTGCGGATCCGTTTGGCATCTTAGCATTGCTCAGATCGGGCGGCCCCGCGCGCGGCCCGGGCGCAGGCCGACCTGGAGCACGTCATCGGCGCGCCAGGCGGTCTCTACACGACGGCGCCTGCCTCCCGAGCGCTGACGTTTACGGCGCGCTCCCGACGGCCTTGGCGGTGACCATCCCCTCGCGCAGGGTCTCGAGCTCCTTGCGGTAGCGGTGGGTGCGCACCTCGACGTCGGCGGCGGGCGCGGGCACCTCACGGAGCGCGGCCTCGATCACGAACACCGCCTCGGGGCGCTGGCCGCGCGCGGCGAGCACCTTGGCGAGGAGGCCGGCGGCGCGGAGGCGCTGGTCGCCCCAGGACTTGCCGAGCGCGGTGCGGGCGCGGGCCTGGGCGTCGGGGAGGCGCCCGGCGTCGAACGCGTGGCGCGCGGCGGCGTAGACGAACGTGAACTCGTCGGGGAACCGCGCGGCGTACGTGTCGAGGAGCGCCAGGGCGCCGTCGACGTCGCCGGTCTCGGCCATCATCGAGGCGAGGAACGTGGCGTGGCCGCGGTCCTTCTCCACGTCACCGGTGAGGGCGGCGCGGAGGAGGGCGAGGGCGGAGAGGGTCAGCGCGCGCGCGGTCTCGGGCGGCGCGTGGGTGCCGGCCGCGTAGAGCAGGTCGGCGCCGCGCACGGGCGGGACCGTGGGCGCCAGGGCCACTGCGTCGGCCCACGCGGCGGGTGCGGCGTCGAGCGCGGCGTAGACCCAGTCGCCCGCGGGCGCGTCACTCGCGAAGAGCCAGCGGGCGTCGGCCTCGGAGGGGTCGACCAGGAGGCGGGCGATGCGCAGGTCGACGCCGTCCTCGGCGACGGGGAACAACGCGCGCGCGGCGGCGGGGCGCCCCCCTTCGGCGAGGCGGCGGGCGGCGGCGGAGGCGTCGCGGCCGCTCACGCCGGGCGCGGCGCCCCCGTCGAGGACACGCTTCGCGAGCACGTCGAGGGGCACGACCCCGCCGAGCGACGCGAACCACGCCCGCGTCTCCGTGGGGCCGGGGTAGCCCACGAGGCGGTCGACCTCGACGCCCGCGGCATCGATGGCGACGAGCGTGGGGTAGCCACCCACGGCGTACTGGTCCTTGAGCGCCCAGGAGGCCGGCTGGTCCACGTCGATGGTGTCGACCGGGAGGCCCGCCGTGGCGCCCGCCACGTGGAGCACCTCGGCCTCCATCAGGTTGCACGGCGGGCACCACACGGCGCCGAAGTCGAGCACCTTGACCACGCCCGACGTCGCGACGCCGAAGCTCGCGCCCGCGAGGCCACCCTCCTCCACGAGCACGACGCGGCCGCGCTTCCCGCGCACCTCGCCCGCGCCGACGAACCGCGCGGAGCGGCACGCGGTGCTGCCGTCGGTGCACAGCGCCACGTCGACCTCTACCCGCACGGGCCCCGGCGCCACGGGCACGCGCACCGCGGCGGGGCTCCCGCGCAGCTCCACGCGCATGTCGCCGACGACCACGGTGGTCGGGGCCTCGGGAGACACGTGCTCGCCGCGCGCGTCGATGCCGATGGAGGCCACGCCGCCGCGCCACTCGAGGTGCGCTTCGGCCGCGAAGGCCGGAAGGGAGAGGAGGAAGAACATCGTGGTCACGTAGCGCGGCTGCGCGACGGCGGGTGGGCCACGCGTGTGTGCCCCCTTGTCGGAACGCCCTCGGAGCAGGTAGACCTGCGCCACCCGAGGCTCCCTTGTCCACGTCCACCCGCGAACCCGGCGGCGGCATCCCGTCCCTCGGCGCGCTCTACTCCGAGACGCTCACCGACCTGACCCAGAACATCCAGGGCTACCTGATGATGGGGCTCGCGCTGATGGCCGTCGTGTTTCCGGTAAGCATGGTCGGCACGATGGTCGGCATGATCGCGATGTACGCGGTCATGGGCGTCGGCATCTTCGCCAGCGCCCTCGGCGGCTCCGCGATCGGCGAGGCGACCGGCGAGCAGGATCTCGGCGGAATCGTGACGATGTTCGGGAGCTTCGGCTCGTTCTTCCTCGCGTTCGTCGTGCTCTTCGCCTCCCTCGCGTGCCTCGCGGGCGCCATGGCGCCGGTGTCCGCGAGCCTCTACCGCGCGATCGCGGCGCACCAACGCGGCGAGGGCACCCTCTCCTTCGGCGACGCGTTCTCGACCGTGCGCCAGGACATCGTCCCCACGGCCACCGTGATGCTGCTCGTGACCGGCATGGCGATCGTCGGCGTGTTGTTCTGCTACGTGGGCGCGCTCGTGCCCGCGATCTTGTTCGGGTTCGCGTTCTCGATGGTGGCGCTGCACCGCAAGGGCGCCATGGAGGCGCTGAAGATCTGCGCGCGGCACGCGATGGCGCGGCCCTCCGAGCACGCCATCTTCGTGCTCGCCTACATGGGGACCGCGATGGTGGCCGGGTACGTGCCGCTCCTCGGCCACATGTTCCTCATCGCGCTCGCGGTGCGGGCGTATCGGAAGATGTTCGGGGATGGGGTCGAGCCGGTTCTGTAGTTTCCAGTCAGCTCCCCAGCCCCACCACGCCTCGGTCCCCAGCGTCCGATGGGGCTCGGCGCCTGCGCGGCTCGCGGCGTAGAACCGCGCCGCCTCCGTGGTGTCGAGCTGCCGCCAGGTCCAGCGGTGCTCGGCGTCCCGGGTACACACGACGACGCCGTGGCCAACCTCCTCCGGGGAGCGCCACACGATCGCGTCGACGAGGCGCGGATCCTGGGTGGCGAGGAAGCTCTGGCGCTCCGCCAGCTCTGTCAACAACGCCAGCGGAGCCCGAGCAGGCGCTTCTGTCCGTAGGTCAACCCGTCGTGGCGGACCGACACGCCTGGGGAGAAGGTGATCGCGAGGTCGCTCCCGCGGTACCTGATCCACCATTCATGTTCGTGGAACGAGGCATGTTCGTCCACGCGATGGGGCAGGAGCCGCACGGTCGCGGCGCCGAGGTCTCTCCGCGCCTGCTCCAGCCACGCGAGGTCCTCCCCGCCGAGCGAGGTGACGTCTCCGTTCGCCGCCGCGCACGGCCACGCTCCCCGCAGCTCGATGCCGCCGCCCAAACCCACCGCCGTGGGAGGCCGCTCCGACTGGACGAACACCGTTGGCGCGAAGGTGGGGAACGAGCGGTCCTCCGTTCGCCTCCGCCCCGTGAGCGCCTCGAAGCAGCCCAGGGCCTCGTCCGCGCGCGTCGTCCCGTCGTCGGCGAGGGAGCCGGCGTAGCGCGCACGCTCGACCAGCAGGCGGTGACCCAACGAGCCTACGGCGGCGGCCAGATCGCGCACCCGGCCGTCTCCTTCATCCTCCACGACGAATGTGGGCTTTCCGAGCGGCGTCACCCGGAAGCTCCACCGCCAGCTCGTCGGCTCGGCGACGGACCGGCGGAAGGCGCCCCTGGACGGTGGCACCTCCCGCGTGACGCACCCGACGAGCTGGTCTCCTGCGTCGTTGACGGCCTCCCACGACAGGTCGAACGACTCGTCCGCGAGCGGCTCGAAGTCCAGCCGCGTCGTCATCGCCAACAAGCTCGAGAGGTTGGACTTGCCAGCGCCGGTGTCGCCGACGAGGAGGTTGTACCGCTCGCCGAACGTGAGGGTGACGGGCGCGGCGAGGCCGCGAAAGCGGCGCACCTCGAGCTTTCGGATACGGTTCATTCGACGCACGTTATCGCGGCCCGAGGGATCCGGCGGGCGGCGGCGCGGGCGCTTCCGGTTCGGCACTGCGCGGCGTCTTGGGCGCGCGGTGGGGCCTTGGGCGGGAGACGACGCGGCGCGGCCACAAGTCGGGGGTCTGGGCGCAGCCCCCCCTGCTGGGTGTGATGCACGAAGCGCTACCTGCTCAACAGGCAGCGCCGGCAGTCGCGCGCGTGAGTTCGGGCCGTCCCACGAGCTGAACTCGCGGGAAGGCGTCTCCATGCCTATGCACGTCCCTCAGGCGCGCGTGCGTCCCAGCAGGCCGTCGCTCCCGAGGTCTCTGGACCCCACGGCCGACTCCCGCGATCGCGGCGGCCGCCGTGGGAGCCCAACCGCAGGGTCATGTCCCAATGCCATTGACTTAGGAGGAATCCTGAGGTTGGCCGATCCTTTTCTTGGGG
>JAZKFH010000050.1:0-3475 GCA_040386535.1 Myxococcota bacterium
CCGCGGGGGCCGTCGTCAACAGGCATCCGGGCGTGGCGGCCGCCGGGACACACCACCCGCCGCGCGCGGGAGGCGGTTTCTGGCACAAAACATCCTCGCCGCCGCGCGCGAACCGAACACTCCCCTCTCGGCGGCCGCCACCGAAGCTCGGGCGAGGACGACGGCCCCAAACCGGGGGTACGGCCGGCCGGCACAGAACGCCTCAACGTGCCGCACGGACCGGCGGAGACGCCGGCCCGGCCCCGGGGGCGCCCGGAGTTTCTCCACGAACGTCCTGCATCCGCGCGGCGCCCCGGGGACATGGGCCTGCCCGGCGAAGACGCCGGGCACCGGCGGCCCAACATCCTCCGGACGGGTACGCCCGGAGGGCCGCCTGGCCCACGTCGGCAGTCGGGCAAGGGAACCAGGCCCGAGCCAGCACTCCGTTGGTTCTGCGCACTCCGATGCGTCCGAGCCCCAAGATGGCAGACGCCAGCCGGCACGGTCCTCGACGCCAGCGCCAACCAAGCAACGGCCGGCAGGCGCAGAACTTGCCGACTGCGGCGAGCCCGGGGCGCGCGAAACACGGGCGAAGTTGCGAGGCCTCGCCGTGTGCGCCCCGGGACATGCGATGCCCGTCGGGGACGCCGGGCACCGGCGGCGAAGACGCCGCCTTCGCACGTCCGCAGTCGTCTGGGCGTTATTCGAAAGCGCGCAATCCCTCGGCCACCACTTCGTGAGGGTCGAATCAGCCTTGCTTCGCCCGGAGGCAGCGCTGCACGGTCCCTCGCTTCACGATAGAACCGGCGCGCCAAAGGGGATGGGCGAATCGCACTATACGTCGTAACGCGCCGCCCCCACCGCTATGCTCGGCGGACGACCTTGCGGCCTCCTGGCACGACGATCCCACGATGGGAGGAGCACTACCCGGGCGCGCCTTGGCTTTGCAGTCCCTCCAGCTCGGGTCTGGCTTCACTCGCAGGTTCTATCGGCCGGCGGTCCATTGGCGGGGCTCTACCGAGACGTTCGCGTTCTCCCAACCGGCCCACCCGTCCCAGGTGCCCTCGAAGCCGCCGGAAATCTCAAGGACCGGAGAGTCCAGCTCGTCCGGGGGTGTAGTCGTGCCGCTGACCGACTCGGGGTCGAGGTCCACGAGAAACTCGGCGTCGTCCGCATTCCTGGCGACGAGCGTCGCGGCGAACGACTCCGCGTAGCGGCCGTCCTCCGTCGTGAAACCGACTTGCACGGCGGTCTCGTAGATGAAGTCGCAGCTGGCCCCGCCGCCTTCGAGCCCGTAGCGCACGGCCTCGACCACGCCCGGCGTCAGAGAGAACGCGAGTGCCACCCCCTCGTGGGCGCCTACGAAGTCCCCGGTCACCGCGTCGAGGGTCGCCTGGGCGGCCCAGTGGAACCCATCCGGCGCGACGTTCGGGTCGGTCACGACGGCGCGGGCGACCTCGACGCACACGGGATCGTGGGGCGGGGAATCGTGGTCGACGGAATCCGACTGGGAGTCGGGCGCGGCACAGGCGAGAAGCAACAACATGCGCCCATCATAGTCGCCGGCGCGCCTGACTGCCGGGCCTCCGTGAGCCTCCCCCGCCGAAGACGGCGTGCAGCCCCGTCGTTTCGATCAACAGGGACCCCAGGGGTCGCACCTGCCGCTCGGGATCGCACGCCTTCGAATAACTGGCCGATGTGCCGCGAGCCGCGCGGAGCGGCTCGGTCCGGCGAGGCGCCGGACACATGCCTGCCCGCGGCGGACCGCGGGCACCGGCGGCGGGGACGCCGCCTGGCACGTCGGCAATCGTCTTCGCGTTATTCGACAGGACGCCATCTCCCGTCGAGCGGTTGCGCCGGTGCGGACAACACTCTCACGGGCAGGTGTAGGTCCAGGTCGTGGTGGTGGTCGACGAGAGGTCGCCGCCGCTGTCGCGGCGTGCGTAGGCGTCGTCGCGGACGAGGCGGCCGCCTTCGTCGTAGGTGTAGGCGCTCCCGGTCACGTAGGGCTCGAGGATCCCGTACTCGACGTGTTCGTCCGCGACGACGAGGCAGCGGTCGTCGCGCGTCCAGGTGTCCTCCTCGTCGACCACGCCGTCACCGTCCGAGTCCTTCGTCACGGAGAGCACGGCGTCGTGGGCGTCGTAGACCGTGAGGATCGTGAAACCAAAGTCGATCTCGAGGTAGACGCAGGTTTGGGTCGACGACGCGCCATCCCCCGCAACGGTCCAGGTGATCTCGCAGATCGCGTCCACGGTGCCGTCGGCCCCGTTGTCCTGGAGTTCGCCCACCATCCGTCCGGACTCCCAGGTGTACGTCGAGACGACGTCCACTGCGCCGTCGAGGTCGTTGTCGGACTCCTTGCGGGCGACCTCGATGCCGTCGTACGCGTAGTCCACGCGGTAGTCGCCGCTGCCGTCGGCCCAGTGCTCCTCCTGCGTGACGAGCAGGCCGTCCGTCCAGGTCTGCGTGAGCGTCATGTCGGGCTCCTCGCCGGGGGCGCCCCTTGCGCTGCGGAGCAGGTGGCCGTCGCCGTCCCAGGTCTGGAGGTACTCCACCTCGTACACGCCGTCGCCGTACTGGTCGACAAGCCCGCGCACGGGGTTCCCGGCGGAGTCGAAGGCCCAGCGCTCGGCGTAGGAGAGGTAGCCCTCGTCCGCGTCGACGCTCTCCATCGTCGCGATGCACCCTTCGTACGCCGGGAGTGGGTCGAGGCACGTGGCCGGCTCCGACGGGCCGGTGTTGGTTGAATCCGTGCATGAGAGGAGGAGGGCGAGCATGCCGGGAGTCTACCCTCAGAAACCGGCAACCTCCCGGGGGTTCGTGCCGCCCGAAGGGCACGTAGATCAAAAGAACGCAAGTACTAGCGGCGGGGCCCGCGCGCGGAGGCCCCTCGCACGTCAGCAGCCGTCTTCGCCTTCTCCGCCAGTACGTCATCTCGGTAGACCCTCGTCTATCGACGGGCGCGCTCAGTAGCAGGCGTGCGAGTATTCGCAGTTCAACGCTCGGTCCCCCACCGCCTCGCACGAAAGCACAGCCTGGTCCCCGACGCAGGATAGGGACTCGCAGGGGAGACGACAGTCTGTGGCATCCATCACGCCGTCGTCGCCCGCGAAGAACGAGTACTCCTCGTCGCTCAGGGTGATGTCGCAGTGGAGGGCCTCGCAGGCGCCGGTCTCGTCCTGCGCTTCGGTGGCACACGCGAGTAGGAACGCAAGAAGCAACATCTCCGACAGGTAGCCCGGAAAGCGGGAGGTGGCCGCCAAGGCACCGCGTTCAATGACCGGGTCTTCGAGACGACACCGGCGGAGAACTGGCCGGATCGGCTGGTCGTCGAACGCCCGATACCAGACTGCCGCGCCGTCCGGCGCTCGCGGAAGACCGCTCGGTCACCCGGGCGTGGCGGTTCGCGACGCGTGATTGTGCAACCTCTCCGCCCGTGAGACGGCGCCCCGTCGAATAACTGGCCGATGTGCTGCTCAGTTCCGCCGGGGAC
>JAZKFH010000051.1:0-61960 GCA_040386535.1 Myxococcota bacterium
GGAGCGCGCGCCGGACCGGCCGCGCCCGGGCGCGCGGCCGCCCTCCAGGTGCCTCACGCGGGGGGGGGCTGGTGGCGGGGGCGTGGTGGGGCGCGTGGGGCGCGCCGGGGGCGAGGCTTCCGGGGGCGGTGGCGGGGGGGCGTGCCAATCGGGGAGTTGACATACTTTCCACCCCGGCGCTCGCGATCGCCGACCACGACGAGGCGTTTCGGGACGGAGTGGGGGTGGGGCGGAATCGTCGGGATCCGTTCGAAGTCGAGGGATGAAGGAGCATCCTCCGACCTCGGACGCTATATCCGTCCGAGGTGGAGGGATGAGCGGGCATCCTCCGACTTCGGACGCTATATCCGTCCGAAGTCGAGGGATGAGCTCGCATCCTCGGACTTCGGACGGTGGCGCCGGCCTCCGCGGTTCGGCGCCTTTGGGATTGGACGTTGGGGCCGCCCGTACCCGACAGATCTCGCGTCACGACCGGTACTGAAGCCCGTTCTGTCGGGTCCCCGGGGTCGCGGCGCGCGAATTGTCGGCCTCCGTCCGTTGCCTCGCGCCCGGTGTGGCCGCCAGGGCTCGATCCCGACGAAAAAACCCGACAGATCTCGCCTCACGACCGGTACTGACGCCCGTTCTGTCGGGTCGGGGCGCGGCGGGAGCGCGTGGCGATTAGGCTCGCAGATGGAACACGACAAGCACCTCGAACTGTCGGCGGCGGCGGACTACATCCTCGGTCTGGTACGCGCCGGAACGCCAGCAGCTCCTCTTTTCCGGTCGCTGGTGGACTGGTGTGCGAGCCAACGTCCGCATCCAAGCTGGACCGCCCTTCGAGGCCTCGACATCGAGGGAGAGCTGTCCCGATGTCGAACGTGGTTTGGCGAGTTGCTCGAAACGGAGCCTCCTCCAGCCGATATCACCGGATTCTACTTCGGTGTGTTCGATACGGTGGAGGACGACCGAGCAGTCCGGACTGAGCTCTACGCGGCGGGGGGGCGCCATGGCGAGGACGAGTGGCTGAGTCGTGTGCGTCACGGATGGTGGCCGGAGGGGCGTTATTCGAATTCGAGGTATCTCGCCGAGGTGTACGCGATTTCTCACGCGGACGGAGGGTTGGAGAACGATGCCGACTACCCGCTCGGACTCGCGTTCGCGATTGTGGTCGCACGCGAGCTCGCGAACTCGCTCGGCCCCCGACAGGGAGAGTGCTGGGTAGCCGCGGGCTTCGACGCGGGAGACATCCTCGAAGTGGGAAGCATCGGGCCGGGTGGCTTGCAGCTGTCCCTCGTGTGGAGTTGACGGCGGAAAAAGCGGATCTCCACGTTCCGGCGCGCCAGGCGCCCGGAAGTCGGCCGCCCGTCCTCGGGCGGACGGTCCCCGCCGTCCGCGGCGGGACCGAGCGGCTCTGCCGCGAAGACTGGAGGGGGCCGACGGGACCGCGTCCGCGCGGGCCCGGGGCGCCCAAGGCGCGCATGCGGACCAACTCGGGGACGACGTGGGTCGTCTCCACGGGGGGCGTGCATGACCGAATGGACGAAGATGGTGCAGGGATACCTCTACGATCCGCTGGAACCGGAGCTTTGCGAGGCGCGGGCGCGCGCGCGGCGGCTGGTCGGGCTGCTCAACGGTACCACCGAAGACGAGCGGCCCGAACGGGCGCGGCTGCTCGAGGCGCTGATCCCGATGGGGGGCGCGCAGGCGTGGGTGGAGCCGCCGTTCCATTGTGACTACGGGACCAACATCACGTTGGGTGACAAGGTGTTCTTCAACTTCGGGTGTGTCGTGCTCGACGTGGCGCCGGTGACATTTGGCGCGCGCGTGTTGGTGGGGCCCCACGTGCAGGTGTACGCCGCCAGTCACCCGATGAGCGCCAGCCAGCGGCGGCTCGGCCTGGAGCTGGGGCGGCCGATCGAGGTCGACAACGACGTTTGGATCGGCGGCGGCGCCATCCTGTGCGCGGGCGTGCGGATCGGGGCGGGGTCAGTGATCGGGGCGGGGAGCGTGGTGACACGGGCGGTGCCAGAGGGCGTGTTCGCGGCGGGGAATCCGTGTCGGGTGATCCGGGAGTTGGGGGAGGAGTGAGTTAGGTCGGGGACATGGTCCAGTCCGCCGGCTATCTCCTCGAGGTTTACCTGGATCACGCGCGGGTGGCGGACTGGGAGCGGTATCCGTTCAACATTCCGGTCATCCGCCATCTCGAGCGCTTCAAGCTCGATCCCAAGGTCACGATCTTCGTGGGCGAGAACGGCACCGGGAAGTCGACCCTCATCGAGGCCATCGCCATCAACGCGGGGTTCAACCCCGAGGGTGGGGACAAGCACCTGCGGTTCTCCACACAACGGACGGAGTCCCCGCTGTGCGAGGCGCTGCGCCTGTCACGCGGCCCGCGCAGGGAGCAGGACGGCTTCTTCCTGCGCGCCGAGAGCTTCTACAACGTTGCGTCCGCGCTCGATGCCGCGGGCGCCGTTCGTTATGGCGGTACGTCCCTCCATGCGATGTCGCACGGGGAGTCGTTCCTGGCGCTGGTCGAGCACCGCTTCGAGGCGAACAGCCTGTACATCTTCGACGAACCGGAGGCGGCGCTCTCCCCGCAGCGGCAGCTCGTCCTCCTGGCGCACATCCATCGCCTGGCAGAGCGCGAACGTTGCCAATTCGTGATCGCCACCCACTCGCCGATCCTCCTCGGCTACCCGGGGGCGCTGATCTACGAGCTGGAGGACGAGGCCGTGCGGAAGGTGAAGTACGAGGAGACCTCGCACTTCCTGGTCACGCGGCGCTTCCTCACGGACCGTTCGCGGTTTCTGGAGCGCCTCCTCGCCGAGGACGAGTAAGCGTATCGTCGAGGTCGTAGATCGCCCGCGGGGGCGAGGGCGTCGACCGCCCCCGCGACGTCCTATTCCGCCTCGGAGCCGAGGGGCGAGAGGGCCTTACGGCGCCGCACGAGCCCAACCGCCACCAGTCCCAGAACCCACACCTCACCGCCTCCGCCGGTGTCGCACCCGCCGCAGCCCTCTCCAGAACCGTCCGTGTCCGGGTCCTTGTCGCCCGTGTCGTCGGGGTCGCCGCTGCCGCACTCGGTGACGGTCGGGTCCGTGTCGTCGCAGTCTTCGGCGAGGGCGACACCGTCGCCGTCCTGGTCGTTGTCGTCGTCGCCGGCGCAGTCCTGGTCGAGGCCGTCGTACCAGACCTCGGCGGCGCCGGGGTAGGTGTCCGAGCGGGTGTCGTCGCAATCGTCGCCGCCGTTGTCCGCGGAGGCATGGCCGTCCCTGTCCGCGTCGTAGTCGTCGGCGTTGGCGCAGTCGGTCACGACGCCGTCGTACGGATCGTCGGGGGCGCCGGTGTACACGTCGGCGTCCGCGTCGTCGCAGTCGGTGCCGCCGCCGCTGGCCGCGTCCTGGCCGTCGCCGTCGGCGTCGTGGTCCCCGCCGCCGTCGCAGTCCCCGTCGATGCCGTCGTACCAGATCTCGGTGGCGCCGGGGTAGGCCTCGGCGTGCGTGTCGTCGCAATCGTCGCCGCCGTGCCCCTCGGCGCGGTGGCCGTCGCCGTCCTGGTCGTCGTCATCGGCCCCGTCGCAGTTCGCGTCCACCCCGTCGTACCAGGTCTCGGTGGCGCCGGGGTTGACGGGGCTGAAGGTGTCGTTGCAGTCGGTTGCGTCGGCCACGTAGCCGGGCGGCATGTCGCAGCTGTAGGCGGTGTTCGTCGCGCTCCCGTACCCGTCCCCATCGGCGTCGGCGTACCAGGTCACGCCGTCTCCGAGGGTCGCGTCCGCGTCGTCGCAGTCGTTGTCGTCGTCTTCGTAGCCACCCGGCTGGGTGCACGCGACGCGGGTGCTCGCGGCCGACCCGAACGTGTCCCCGTCGGCGTCCACGTACCAGGTGGACGCGTCCACGGACGTGGTGGGATCGCTCGTGCCGTCGCAGTCGTCGTCGTAGCCGTTGCAGTGCTCCGACGCGCCGGGATGGGTCTCGGTGCGGCCATCGTTGCAGTCGGTCGAGGTCGCCGCGTAGCCGGCCGGGGCGCCGCAGTCCGTCGTGGTGGACGCGGTGCTGCCGTAGCCGTCCCCGTCGGCGTCCCCGTAGAAGGTGGAGGTCGGGAGCCCCTCGTCCGCGGTGCTGTCGCAGTCGTCGTCGACGTCGTTGCAGGTCTCGGCCGCGCCCGGGTGGATCGTGGCGCGCGCGTCGTCACAGTCCGTCGTCACCGCCGAGTACCCGGAGGGTACGCTGCACGCCGCCGTGCTCCCCGCGGTCGTCCCGTACCCGTCGCCGTCGACGTCCAGGTAGTAGGTGGTGGTCACGCCCTCGTCCGTTGCGCCGTCGCAGTCGTCATCGGAGGAGTTGCACGTCTCCGTCCCGCCGGGGTGGATGGTCGCCCCTCCGTCGTCACAATCGAGCGCGTTCGAGACGTAGCTGGGGGGCGCCGAGCATGCGTTGGTCGACGTGGCCGAGGTGCCGTACCCGTCGCCGTCCGCGTCGGCGTAGAAGGTCGAGGTCACGCCCTCGTCCGTGGAGCTGTCGCAGTCGTTGTCGGCGCCGTCGCAGATCTCGACGTCCGCCGGGCTGATCGCGGCGCTCGCATCGTTGCAGTCGGTGGCGTCGGTGACGTACCCGGAGGGCTGATTGCACGCGAGCGTCGTCATGCTGGTGACACCGAAGCCGTCACTGTCGCCGTCGACGTACCAGGTCCGCTCGCCGGTGGCGCCGGACTCGTCGGTGGTGCCGTCGCAGTCGTCGTCGACGCTGTTGCAGGCCTCGGTCGCGGCGGGGCTCACCGCCGCGCGGGTGTCGTCGCAGTCGGTGGAGAGGGCGACGTAGCCAGAGGGGGCCGAACACGCGGACTGCGAGGCGCTGGCGGTGCCGTAGCCGTCCCCGTCGGAGTCGAGGTAGAACGGCGTGCCGCCGGTGGCGCCGGTCTCGTCGATGCTGCTGTCACAGTCGTCGTCGACGGCGTTGCAGGTCTCGGTGGCGCCCGGGTGGACGGAGCTGGCGCCGTCGTCGCAGTCCGTGGCGGTGGCGAGGTAGCCGGAGGGCGCGGAGCAGCTCGCGGTGGAGCCGCTCGCGCCCCCGTATCCGTCGCCGTCGGCGTCGGCGTACCAGGTGGGTGCGTCCTCGTCGGTGAGCCCGTCGCAGTCGTTGTCGTCGCCGTCGCACACCTCGGTCGCGCCCGGGTGGATCGTGGCGTCGGTGTCGTCGCAGTCCACGGTGTCGGGGGAGCCGTCCGCGTCGCTGTCGGTGTCGTAGCCGTAGAAGAGCCAGGTGTGGTACGCGCCGCCGATGACGAGGTCGTCGAAGCCGTCCGCGTTCACGTCCCCCGCGCCCGCCACGGAGGTGCCGAGCGCAAAGGAGGCGCCGTCGCCTGAGAAGGTGGAGATGGGCGTGCTGGAGAGGCCCGAGCCGCCCCCCTCGAACAGGAGCGCGCGCCCCGCCGAGCTGGAGTAGCTGTACTCCCCGGCGATGACGTCGTCGTAGCCGTCGCCATTGATGTCACCCGCCACCGCGAGGTTCCGGCCGAGGTACTCCGCGGCCGTGGTGCCGTCGATGGTCGTGGCTGGGACGGCGGGGAGGCCGGTGCTGCGCCCGTAGTACACGTAGATGCGGCCCTTGCCGCTGTTGTAGCCGTAGGCGCCCACGACGAGGTCGTCGTAGCCATCGGCGTCGATGTCGCCCGCGCCGAGGTCGTAGCCGAAGTAGTCGCCGGCGGTATCCCCGACGAGCGTGCCCCAGATCGTGGTGCTGATGCCGCTGGCGGAGCCGCGGAAGAGGACCACGGAGCCCGTGTAGGAGGCGTAGTCCGGGCCGCCGCCCGCGAGATCCGGGCGGCCGTCGCCGTCGAAGTCGCCCGAGACGACCACCTTTCCGAAGGCATACCCCGCGACGCCGGGCGTGTGCGTGGTCGTGGCGGAGGCGCCGAGGCCGCTGGTGCCGCCGCGGTAGAGCGTGACGGTGCCGCCGGTGCCGGCGCCGTACGCCCCGATGAACACGTCGTCGTAGCCGTCCCCGTTGGTGTCCCCCGCGGGCGCGAGGGCATAGCCGAAGTAGTCGGAGCCCGACGGACCAGTCAGCGTGCTCGTGGCCGTGGACGAGAGCCCCGAGGCGCTGCCGCGGTGGAGATAGACGCGGCCAGTGCTGCTGCTGTATGCGTAGGCGCCGACCACCACGTCGTCGTAGCCGTCGCCATTGGTGTCGCCGGCGGGCGCGACGTCCTTGCCGAAGTAGTAGGAGGTCGAGCCGCCCGTGAGCGTCGTGTCGGCCAGGGCGGAGGGGCCGCTCGCGCTGCCGAGGTAGATGTAGGTGATCCCCGTGTACGAGCTGTACACGCTCGAGCCGACAGCGATGTCCCCGTAGCCGTCCGCGTTCACGTCTCCGATGCCCGTCACAATCGGGCTGGAGACATAGGGGCTCGGCGCGCTGATGGAGGTCCCCGAGCTGGCGATGCTCGAGGACGTTCCGCGGTAGTAGGTCATGCGCCCGACGCCGGGGCTCGCATAGACCGGGATGCCGACGAGCAGGTCGGCGTAACCGTCGCCGGTCACGTCCCCAGCGGCGGCGATGCTGTGTCCGAACGTGTCGTAGGTCGACCCCCCGGTCAACGTCCGTGCGGCGACGGTGATGATCCCCGAACCGCTGCCGTTGTACACGGTCACCTGGCCCGTGTACGTGCTGTAGCCGTAGGCCCCGACGGCGACGTCGTCGAACCCGTCGGCGTTCGCGTCCCCGAGCCCGGCGACGCTGCAGCCGAAGAAGTTGCTGCCGGAGGCCCCGGTGAGGGTGGTGATCGCGCTGGAGTAGACGCCGGCGCTCGTGCCGTGGAACACGTAGGCGCGGCCCGTGTAGGAGCTGTAGCCGTACGCCCCGACGATGACGTCGTCATACCCGTCGGCGTCGACATCCCCCGCGGAGGCCACGCTGATGCCGAAGTAGTTCGACGACGCGGCGCCGGTCAACGTGGTCGCGACGGTGCTGGAGAGGCCCGAACCGGAGCCGTGGTAGACGTAGGCCCGCCCCGTGCTGGTGGAGTAGCCGGAGGCGCCCACGATCACGTCGTCGTAGCCGTCTCCGTTCACGTCGCCCGCGCGCGCGGCCGAGATGCCGAAGTTCGTGCTGGCCGTCGGGGAGGTGAGGGTGACGTTCGCCGTGGTCGACAGGCCGGACGCGCTGCCGGAGTAGACGTACGCGTAGCCGCTGCCGTACGCGCCGATCACGACATCGTCGTACCCGTCGGCGTTCACGTCGCCCGCTGAGGCGACCGAGTAGCCGAAGTTGCTGGAGGCCGCGGCGCCGGTCAGCGTGAGGTCGGCCGTGTCGGTGATCCCCGAGGCGCCGCCCAGGTAGAGGTAGGCCCGACCCCTGGAGGTGCTGTACTTGTAGCCGCCCACGATCAGGTCGTCGTAGCCGTCCCCGTTCACATCTCCCGCGCCCGCCACACGGTACCCGAACCAGGCGGCGGCGCCGCTCTCGCCCTCGAGCTCGGTGGCCCCGGTGGAGCTGATCCCCGAGGAGGTCCCGTAGTACACGTAGGCGAGGCCGTCGGAGGCGCCGATGCCGTACGCACCCACGATCATGTCGTCGTAACTGTCGCCGTCCACGTCTCCGGCGCCGGCCACCGAGTAGCCGAAGTTGGACGTGCCGCCCCGGATGGTCCACGCCGCCGTCGTGTACGCGGGATCCACGGTGATCGGGTAGGCGGCGCCTGTGTCGTCGACCTCGACAACCACCGAGTCTCCCTCCACCCGGACCGTGGCGGGGAGCGCGTCGCCACGGGCGTCCCAGGCGATGACGTTGGACACCGTCCACTCGCGCCCCGTGCCGTCGGTGATCGCGACGGTCGGTCCGTCCCCCGAGAGCCCGAGCGCGCCGTCCACCGCGACCTCGAAGGTGACGAGGCCGTCCCCGACGGGAGGCCGCGTGAGGGTCCAGCCCTGCTCGACGCCGTCGGACAGGCCGAGCCACCACTCGGTGAGCGCGCCGTGGTCGTACTCGAGGCGGCGGATGCAGGCCCCGGTGGGATCCTCCTCGGTGCCGCACTCGCCGAGGTCGGGATCGACGGGTGCGACCTCCTCCAGCGCGTCCCCACGGCCCCAGCCGGAGAGGCGGAGCGCGAACGCGGTCGTGTCGTCCGTGGTGTCCGAGAACACCACGCCCTCGTCGTCGAAGCCGCCGGTCATCCCGAGGGCGGGGAGGTCCGAGACGAAGGTGCCGTCGACGTCGTGGATGGCGCGGGCCCGCGCGTCGAGGCCGGATCGAACCTGGTCCATCCACTCCGCGGACCCACCGGGATCGCGTGCAGACGCGGCCGTATCGACCGCCGGCTCCTCGGGCCCGGTCGAGCCGGGATCGGTCGGCGTGGGCGCCTGAGCGCAGCTCGCGGACAGGCCGGCGAAGAAGAGCAGCAGCGAACCCTGGCGGGCGGCGAGTCGGGACGGGCGGATGAAAGCGGGCAGTCGAGGCTCCGAGCGCGCGCGAGGATAGCACCGGGTACTCCCGACCGCGGTGAAGAAACGAGGCCCTGGACTAGTTTGGTTACAGCTGCACCATCACACAGTGACAGCCCGGCCGCTTTCGCGTCACCGGCAGTTGGGCGCGGTCTGGAGCATACGCTCGAGAAGCTCGCGCGCGGGCATGTCTGGCGGCGGCGTGCCACACTCCGTACCCGTCGCGACGTGCCATGTAGAGCTGACGACGGTGGCTCCTGGCGGGAACGAGGCTTTGTGAAGGCCCCCCGAGACGCGGCAGAACCCGATGTGACCGCCGATGGGGCCACGCGCGTCCGCCTCGGGGAGCGCGACGGCCACGAGGGTCTCGTCCTCACCGTCCATGTTCGGCACGGCATAGGACCGCCCGAGGTCCAACCGGTAATTCACGACATCCGACCCTTCGAGCGGCCAGATATGGTAGGCCGCGCCGGTCGCGTCGACGCTGTACACGTGCACGCCGGCCGGCTGGTCGACGGTGAGCACCGGCTCCACCGGCTGCCCGACACACAGCGCCCCGCCACGGGTCGGGACCCGGAGGTCGAGCCTCACCGCGCCGGCGCGTCGGCCGCGGTAGTCCAGCCCAAGGTCAGCGTGGGGGACGCACCGCGCGCCGGTCGCGGGCACGTTGTAGGCGCTCGCCGGGAAGGTGACAGGCTCGGCCAAGAGTTGGGTGCCATCCGTGAGCGTAGCGGAGGCCGCGATCGTGACTTCGCGTTCTGTCACCACCGCGACCAGCTCGATCTCGGGCGCCTCGCCCGGCGTATCGTCGGCGAGCGGGGAGACCCCGTGCCTCCCGAGCCGGCTCCCCACCCACATCCGTAGGGGCTCGAGCTCCGGCACGACACAGCCGTCCGCGCGTGCCGGCGCGGCGAGGCGGACGGCCGTGACCTTCGCGGCGGCCAGCTTCCCCGCCAGCTCGTCCCCGAGGGCGGCGACGCGCGCCTCGGCCTCGGCGCGCTGGCGGTCGGGGTTGAGCAGCCGCATCTCCACGACGGCGGTCGCGCACGCACGACGTGCCTTCTCATCGTACACCCCGGGTGTCTGCCAGGCGGTCACGTAGCCGGCGTAGCGGCCGCAGTCGGCCGGCATGGCCGCGCACAGATCCGCGTGCAACGCCTTCCGCGCATCGTCGCGAGCCGCGGCGAGGGCATCTTCCCGTGCCCGTGGGGCGCTCCCGCGGGCGGAGGCGTAGCCTACGGCGAGCTTGTATTGGTTGGACCCAGGTGGCACCACCTCGCACGTGACCGGCGCGCCGGTGTCACCCGCGTGCGCGCGCAGCGGGAGCGAAAGGAACGAAAGCAGGACGACCCATCGCGGCGCACGCATCTGTCACTCGGCCGTTTGGGTGGTCACGCGGTCCGCGGGGCCAGCGACAAGCAGGGAACGAAGCATCCGCCACAGGTAGCACGCGGGCGAGCAGTTGCGTCGAGACGCCGCCTGGTGAAAGATGCCGGAGATGCGAATCTTCCCTGCCCGCCTCGGCCCCCTGTGCAGCTTCTTTTTTGGGCTGCTCCTCCTCCCGGGCGCGGCCTCCGCTGGCGGCCTGGACCAGCTGAGCGAGCCGCTCAAGACGGGAGCCAAGGCGCCCGCCGACGCCGCCGTGGTGATCGGCGCCGAGGACTACCTGCGCGTGGCGGACGTGCCCTTCGCGCGGCGGGACGCCGCGCTCTTCTACGACTGGCTGATCTACTCCCGCGGTGTGCGCCCCGAGGCGGTGCGGCTCCTCGACCACGAGGTGACACGCGAGTCGATGCAAGCGGCGATCGAGACCGCCGCGCGCCAGGTGGGCGCCGGCGGCCGGCTCTGGGTGTACTTCGCGGGCCACGGCGCCGCCGCCCCGGAGTCGGGGGAGCGCCTCTGGCTCGGCGACGACGTGGTGGGGACCCCGGCCTCCTTCACCGCCCGCGGGCTTCCGGTCGCGGCCGTGCACGCCCTCGCCCAGACCGCCGGCGTTGACGCGATCGTCTTGAGCGACGCATGTTATTCGGGCCGGGGCCGCGCCGGCGAGGACCTCGCTCTGGGCGGGCGCTTCGTGGTTCCGCAGGCGGCGCTCCCGACCCCCGCGAAGGGGCTCGTGGCGTGGGACGCCGCGTCGGCGACGGAGGTGGCCGGGCCCCTCCCGGGCGCCGAACACGGCGCGTTCACCTGGTTCCTCGTGGGCGCGCTCCGCGGCTGGGCCGACGGGGAGACCGACGGCAAACGCGACGGGAGCGTGAGCCTCGACGAGGCCAGCGTCTACGTGGCGCGCGCGTTGCGGACCGTGCAGGTGACCACGCAGCGTCCCGTCCTGCAGGCGAACGACGCCGGCGGGTCGGTGCTGTCGACGGGCGGAGAGAGAGGCCCCGATCTCTCCGCCGTGCGGCGTAGCGTGGCCGAGGCGGGGCCGAAACCGGCTGAGCCCGCGCCCAGCGTCAGTGCGGGCCCCGTCGCCGCGGTCGCCGCTCCTACCGCCGCCGTCGCCGCTCCTACCGCCGTCGCCGCTCCTGCCGCCCCGCCCGCACCGAAAACCAATGGGTGGGAGGTCGCGGCCGCCATCCTCCAGGGCGCGATCTCCGCGCAGGCTCCCAACTCGGCCGATGTCGCGTACGAGTCCGACGAGCAGGATGACACAGGGTTCGTCGACGCGGGCGACACGCGCCCGGACACCTCCGGCTACGCGGGCCGCTGGGCTGAGGCCAACGCCGGCGGCCTCAGCCTGTACGTGATGACCAGCCTCGATGGCGAGGTGCTGGCGGACGGCGGGACCGGGTGCATCACGCTGCTCGAGCCGCGGTCCGACACGGGGCCGTACGTGTTCGGCGAGGTCATGATCGCGGGCTCCTGCGAGCCCTGGTCGAAGGTGGTGCTCCTGCCGGACGGCGACCGGCTCCGGGTCAGCTGGTGGTCGCCCGACGGGTCGCGGGGCACGTCGATTCTCTCGCTCCGGGAGGCGGCCACCGACGCGAGTCCCACAGGAGCGTCGACCGGCTACCTCTACGCAGTGGACGGCGGCGACAAGGTTCCGGTCACGGTGTCCCTCTCGCGGGACACGGGCACAATCGACTATCTGCTCAACGATTGTGACTCCCGGATCTCCGGGCTGCCCCCGGAGGGCGGCTGGCGTCCGTGGGTCGAGTCGAAGGTCGGCGGACGGTGCGCCGCGGGCATTCTGTCCGTCGCCCCGCTGACCAGCGGCGCGCTCATCGCGCAGTGGTCTCTTGCCGGGGAAGAGGCGTCCTACTTCGGGATCCTGCGGAAGGAGTGACCGGACTCGTCTCCGACCACGTCGAGCCTACCCAGGCTCGGGGTGGAACAACCCGATGAAGAGCTCGACCTCGTCCCCATGGTCGATGAGCAGGATCGGGGTGAAGCCGTTCGCCTCGGCCTTGTCGTTCCAGCGGGCCACGAGCTCGTCGAGCCAGCTGCGCTCGCGACGGTCGAGCCATTCCCACATGGTCTCGGGGGTCAGCCCGAGCGCCGCGGCGGCGGCGTCCGGGGTGGCGGGCTGGCCCTTGCGGGCGAGCTCCTCCTGGACGATGCGGAGGAATTCTTCGCCGGCAAGGTCGAAACGGTCGGGTCCGAACATCATGCGCCGAACATAGTCGCAACACGAGCGCTGCCAAGGGGCGCGGCTCATCGGGGCGCCGCGGGCTACAGGACGAGGCCCTCGCGGGCTACTGGGGTGGGGGAGGAAGGATGGGCGGCGTGCGGGTGGAGAACGATGGCGTGATCACGACGGTGATCGTCGACCGCCCAGCGGTGCGGAACGCGATCGATCGCGCTACCGCCGATGCCCTGGCGGACGCGTTCCGCGCCTTCGACGCGGACCCGGGGGCGCGGGTGGCCGTGCTCTACGGGGTGGGGACGTTCTCGGCGGGCGCGGATCTCAAGGCGATCGCCGCTGGATCGGCCAACCGCCTGGAGCCCGAGGGGGACGGCCCGCTCGGCCCCACTCGTCTCGTGCTCGGCAAGCCGGTGATCGCCGCGATCGCGGGGCACGCGGTGGCCGGCGGGCTGGAGCTCGCCTGTTGGTGCGACCTGCGCGTGGCCGAGGCGGACGCGATCCTCGGCGTGTTCTGCCGCCGTTGGGGCGTGCCCTTGATCGACGGCGGGACCGCGCGGCTGCCGCGCATCATCGGCCTCGGCCGGGCGCTCGATCTCGTGCTCACCGGGCGCGCCGTGACCGCCCAGGAGGCCCACACCATCGGCCTCGTCGACCGCGTGGTCGCCCCCGGCACCGCGCGCGCCGAGGCCGAGGCCCTCGCGCGCCAGATCGCGGCGTTCCCGCAGGCCTGCCTCCGCGCCGACCGCGCGAGCGTCTACCGGGGGCTCGAGCTGCCCCTGGCGGACGCGCTGCGGGCCGAGTTCGAGGCGGGGGTGGCCGCCGTGGCGGAAGAGGGCGTGGACGGCGCGCGGCGCTTCGCGGCCGGAGCCGGGCGCCACGGGGGGGCGCCGTGAACGACGGACTGCGGCCCCCGGCCACTCCGATCCGCCGCCCCTACACCCGGGCCCGTCTCGACGCGCTCGTGGCGTTCGCGAGTACCCACGCGTTGAGTCGCGTGCACGCGCCGCCCGCGCGCCGCCTCCTCGCCGAGCTCGCGCCGCCGGAGGGTGTCATCGAGCTCGTGGCCGACGGGCAGCCCGTGTTCGTGGGCGCCGTGATCGATCGTTGCGAGAACCTCCACGACGCCGCGCTGTTCGAGGTCCTGGGCTGGGACGGCACCACGCCGCTCGACGTGCTGCTCGCCGAGGCGACTCCGATCGCCATCGCGGTCGGGCGCCGCGCGGGCCGGGCCCAGCTCTCGCTCTCATTGCCCGCGCGCCAGGCCGGGGCGCTCCAGGGCCAGGGCTGGATCCGCGGCGAGGCGAGCTACGTGCTGGAGCGGGATCTGTCGCCGTGGCCCTCCCCCGCGCCGCCCGCGGGCGCCGAGTGGGAGGACCTCTCCCCGCTTGACGTGGCCGAGCACTACGACGCCGTGCGCGCCGCGTTCGCGGAGGATCCGGGGATGATGCTCCCCGACCTCGACACGTTCGCCGTGGCGAGCCTCGGGGCGGCCGTTCCGGTGCGGGTGTTGCGTGCACTGAGCGCGCGGCGCGGCGAGGCGGAGATCGCGTTCGCGCGCGTCGTGCTCGAGGACGAGGGGCGGGTCGGCTACATCGCATCGATCGGTCGGGCGCCGGCGTGGAAGGGCCGCGGCCTCGGCCCGGTGGCGCTCGCGGAGGCGCTCCGGCAGCTGGTCCGCCTGGGCGTGGCGCGCCTGCGGCTCGGCGTCACGGCCACCAACGCCGCCGCCGTCGAGTTGTACCGTCGGACCGGTTTTGTCGAGGTGGAGCGCTGGGAGACCTGGCGGCGGCCGCTGTCGGAGGCGGGATGATCCGCGAGATCGTCGGCGCGCGCATCGTGGAGCACCGGGAGGTCGCGCGGGCGACGCGTTGGCTGGTCGTCGAGCTCGACGCGCCGGAGGTCGAGGAGCCCGAGGCCGCCGAGCCCTTCGCGGCCGACGAGGCCCCCACCGAGGCCCCCGAGGCGCCGCTGACCTTCGCGCCCGGGCACGTCGTGGCGCTGTACGCGCCCGACCCCGAGGGCAAGTGGATCCGCCATCCGTACACAGTGTCGTGGTCCGAGGGCCGTCGGTTGGCGATCCTCTACCGGGTGATCCGCGGCGGCCGCACCACCCCGTTCATGTCGTTGATGGGCGAGGGGGAGACCCTTCGGCTCGGTGGCCGCTTCGGCTTCCCGATCTCCGCGCTCGTACCCGACGACGCGACGGCGGTGGTGTGCGTCTCGACCGGCAGCGGCGTTGGCCCCCTCCACGGCTACGCTGCCGAGGCCCTCGCGGCGGGCTTGGACCGGCCGATCACGCTGCTCGCGGGCTTCCGCGAGGCGGCCGACGTGGCGCAGGGCCCCGCGCTCGACGCGCTCGCCGCGCGCCACTCCCGATTTTCGTGGCATCCGACGCTCACGCGCCCGGGGCCCGGCTGGGACGGGTGGGTGGGCAGGGTGTCCGCCCACGTCGGCGCCGTCGCGAGCGCGGGCGCACACTGGCACCTCGTCGGCAACGGCGCCATGGTGACCGACGTGCGCGCGGGGCTGCTCGGCGCGGGGGTGCCCCTCGAGCGGATCACCACCGAGACCTACCACAACCGGGGGACGAGCCCAGATCCCGCGGCGGTCGCGCGGATCGTGGCAGAACTGGGCCGCGACACGGCCTGAACGGCTGGCGGGCAGGGACGGCGGCTCATAAAAAACCCAAGTCCGCACGTGGATTTACGATCGGGCCCGCTCCACCGCCCCGTAAACACGACGTAAGGCGGCGGGGGCCCCGCCGGGGGGTAGGTTCCGGGAGTCGGCCCGAGGTCCTGCATGTCCCTGCTTCTCGCCCTCCTCCTGCATGTCGGGTGTGTCACCGACCCGGAGAAGGACACGTTGCGGGATCCCGAGGTGCCCGAGGCGTGCGATGGGGTGTGGATCCTGGCGTATGCCGACACCGACGGCGACGGCTTCGGCGACCCGCGCCAGGGCCTCGGGGCCTGCAACGGCGCCGAGGGCTACGTGCTCGACCCGACCGACTGCGACGATACGCGCGACACCGTGCACCCCGGCGCGGTCGAGACATGCGACGGGCTCGACCAGGACTGTGACGGCGCAGTGGACGAGGACGCGGAGGACCCCGCCACCTGGTACCGCGACGCGGACGGGGACACCTACGGCAACGAGGACAAGAGCGTCGTCGCGTGCGAAGCGCCCGACGGCCACACCGACCGCCCGGGCGACTGCGACGACACCGACGCCGCCCTCTCCCCCGCGGCGCTCGAGCGCTGTGATCCGGACGAGGTGGACGAGGATTGTGACGGCGCCGCCGACGACGCCGATCCCGACGACGCCCCGGACAGCGCGTGGTACCCCGACGCGGACGGGGACGGCTTCGGCGACGACACGCGGCGCGTGTACGTCTGCGATCCGCCCGACGCCTATGTCTCCGTGGGAGGCGACTGCGACGACGCCGATGACACGCGGAGCCCGAGCGCGCAGGAGGTGTGTGACGACGCCCTGCTCGACGAGGACTGCGACGGCATCGTGGAGGACGCCGATCCCACCGTGGCCGAGGCCTCCCTGGGCACCTGGTACGTGGACGCCGATGTCGACGGCTACGGCGGCGCCCCGATCGAGGCGTGTCACGCGCCCTCCGGCACGGTGGCCGAGGACGGCGACTGTGACGACGCGGACGGCGCGGCCCACCCGGGCGGGGTCGAGCGCTGTGACGCCGCGAACGTGGACGAGGACTGTGACGGCGCCGCGGATGAAGAGGGCGCGGCGGGCGAGGTGCGATGGTCGTCGGACGCCGACGGGGACGGGTTCGGCGACGTGTACGAGCAGGTGTCGGCCTGCGACGAGCCGTCCGGCTACGTGGCCTCGGCGCGGGACTGTGACGACGGGGACGCCGCGTTGCACCCGGGCGCCGCGGAGACCTGCGGCGATGGCCTGGACAGCGACTGTGACGGCACCGGGGATGCGTGCGAGGGCTCTGTCTCCGTCTCGCTCCGCACGGCGGGCGCGCGCGTGGGGACGGAGGCCAGGCACGCGTCGGGCTTCTCGCTCGACGCGGGCGACCTCGACGGAGACGGGCGGGTCGACCTCTTCCTCGCCGCGACGCTGGAGACGAGCGGGGGGGACCGCCGCTACGGCAGCCTCTTCACCGTGGTCGGCGCCCTGGCGGACGACCTGACCGTCGCCGGCACCGACGGCGCCGCGCAGATCCGCGCCACGCCAACCGATCCGGGCCACAACGGCGGTCTCGCCGGGGATCTGGACGGCGATGGCTCCCTCGATCTGATCGTCGGCGGCTACGGCAGCGTGGGCGTGCTCCACGGCCCCTTCGCGGGCGACGTGACGATGGCGAGCCTCGGCGCCACCCTGGTGTCGGGGGATCACGTGCTCCCGCGGCCCGCCGCCGGGGACGTGGACGGAGACGGGCTCGACGACGTCCTCCTGTGCGAAGGGACCACCACGCGCGCGGAGGCCGGCCTGGTGCTGTTCGGAGATCCTGGGCGCGCCTACGCCGAGGCGCGGCTCGTAGGGGAGGCCATCGGCGACGAGGCGGGCACGGCGCTGGCGGGCGGCCAGGACGTGGACGGCGACGGCCTCGTGGACGTGCTGGTGGGGGCGACCGCCGCGCGCGCGGGCCAGGGCGCCGTGTACATCGTGGCCGGGCCCATCCTCGGCGAACGGTCGCTGGCGGACGAGGTGGCGGTGCAGGGCAAGGGCGACGACTTCGGCGCCGAGGTGGCGGCCATCGGTGACCTCGACGCGGACGGCTACAACGACGTGGCGGTGCTCGCCCCGGGCGCGACCGACGGCGCCGTGTACGTGTTCCGTGGCCCCCTGGACGAGGAGCGCGAGGCCGCCGCCGCCGACCTCTCCCTCCTGGGCGTCGCCTCGGCCTCCATGGGCGCCGATCTGCTCGGGGCCGGCGATCTCGACGACGACGGCTTCGACGACTTCGTGGTCGGCGCCCCCTACGACGACACCACCGGCGCGGAGGACGGCGCCGCCTACGTGTTCTACGGCCCCGCCACCGGCGCCGCGACGATGACGGACGCCGCGGTGCGCCTGTACGGACACGGAGGCGGGCACGCGGGCGCGGCGCTGGCGGCCGGCGACAACGACGGGGACGGGATCCCCGAGCTGTTCATCGCGGCGGACGAGGACACGCTGCGGATCGACGGGCTGGTGGGCGTGGTCTACGTGGTGGCGGGGGGGGAGCGGTAGGCCCGCTTCACACCTCCTCCTTCACCACCAACCGCTCCAACAACGCCCGCGCGCCCTCCACCCCCTCCACCCGGTGCCGCGCGGGGAGCGGCACGTCGCCCACCTGGACCGTGTGCGCCTCGGGCGGGAGCGCGGCGAACAGGTCGGCGTCGGTCGTGTCGTCGCCGAGCGCGAGGATCACGCCCTCGAGCTCGCCGCGGTCGCGGAGCGCGGTGACGATGGCGCCCTTGTTGGTGCCGCGGGCGCGGAGCTCGAGCACCCGGTTGCCGGGGAGCACGTCGATGGGGAGCCAGTGCGCGTACTCCTCGGCCGCCCGGCGAAGCTCCTCGGGGGCCTCCGTCAAGCCGGTCTCCCGGTAGTGGAAGGCGAGCGAGGCCGTCTTCTCCTCGATGGCGCTCCCGGGGAGCCGGGCGACCCACACCTCGAGCGCGGGCCGGAGCACGTCCATCCACGTGGCGGGCGGCAGCGGGCGCATCTCCCACGTGGTCTGGCCGGGCCAGCGCGTCCACAGGCCGTGCTCGGCGTGCAGGCCGATCGGGAGGTGGCCGAACCACCGCTCCAGATCCGCGCGGCGACGGCCACTCACGAGGTGCAGGACGTTTCCGTTCGCATCTGCGAGACGACGCAGGAGGGTCATCAGCGCCGGATCCGGGGCGGCGAACTCGGGGCGGGCGGCGAAGGGCACGAGGGTGCCGTCGTAGTCGAGGAGCAACACGCGGCGGGGCGCGGCGCGGAGGGAGTCGAGCACGTCGTCCAGGCGGCGCGCGGGCGTGGCGGCCGGGGGGCCGAGCCGATCCGGGGCCTCGTCGAGGTGGCGCAGGAAGTGCTGGGCCCAGGCGAACACGTCGGCGGCCTCGACCCGGGTGCGGAGCGCGGCCATGCGCGCCCGGCGCTCGCCGGCAGGCATCGTGAGTGCGCGCGCCATGGCGCTGGCGACCCCGTTGATGTCGTAGGGGTTCACGAGCAAGGCGGCGTCGAGCTCGTCGGCGGCGCCCGCCAGCTCGGACAGGAGCAGCACCCCGTCCAGATCGCTCCGCGCCGCCACGAACTCCTTGGCGACGAGGTTCATGCCGTCGCGTAGCGGGGTCACCAGCATCACGTCGGCGGCGCGGTAGTGCGCGATGACCTCGTCGGAGGTGAGCGAGCGGTAGACGTAGTGGATCGGCACGGTGGCGCCCTGGGTGTAGAGCCCGTTGATGCGGCCGACGTGCTCCTCCACCTGGCGACGGATCTGGCGGTAGGCGTCGACCTTCTCGCGGCTCGGGACGGCCACCTGGAGCAGCCGGGTGGTGCCGCGCAGGGCGGGCTCGCGCTCCAGCAGCCGCTCGAACGCGAGCATGCGGCGGGGGATGCCCTTGGTGTAGTCGAGGCGATCGACGCCGAGGAGGAGCCGGGTGCCGGGCTGGCGGAGCGACGCGGCGTGGGCGTCGACGGCGCGCGAGCGGGCCTGATCGCCGATGCCGACCACGTCGACCCCCATGGGCGCCACCACGAGCCGCACGCCGCGCCCCTTCACGGAGAGCTGGTGCACATCGTCCCCGCGGGCCGCGCGGGCCACGCGGTAGCCGAGCAGGAGCCCCACCGAGTTGGCGAAGTGGCGTCGGTAGGACGCGGTGTGGAACCCGATGACGTCGGCGCCGAGCAGCCCTTCGAGGACGGCGGACCGCCACGCGAGGGTGCGGAACACCTCGGAGGAGGGAAACGGGATGTGGAGGAAGAAGCCGATGCGGAGCCCGGGCCGGCGTTGCCGCAACATCCCCGGCACGAGGCAGAGGTGGTAGTCGTGCACCCACACGTGGTCGTCGGGGCCCGCCCGCTCGGCCACAATGTCGGCGAAGCGCTGGTTGACGCGCACGTAGGTGTCCCACGTGGCGGCTTCGAGCGGCACGCGGTCGATGAGGTAGTGGAACAGGGGCCACAACACGCCGTTGGCGTAGCCGTCGTAGTACTGCACCACCTCGGTGGGGGAGAGCGGAACCGTGCCGATGCGCATCGCGTCGAGGTCGCGGTGGAGGTCGGAGCGCTGGGCCTCGGTCAGCCGCGAGATGTCCCCCGGCCAGCCGACCCAGACGGTCTCGGCCTGCGCGTGTACGCCCTGCAGCCCGGTCGCGAGGCCCCCGGCGCTCCGCTCGACCAGGACCTGCCCACGATCGAGCCGCACGGTGATGGGGAGGCGGTTGGAGACGAGGATCAGGCGTGGGATCGGGTGCTCGTGGGCTCCGTCACGATCTAGGCATGGGTGTGCCGGTGCTCCCTACATCCTTGGTCACCGTTCACCCCGCCACCACCCCGAACAGCTTCCCCGCGCCCCAGGTGGCCGCGCCCGCGGCGCCGCCGATGGCGAGCATGCGGAGCCCGCCCGACCAGGCGCTGCGCCCCGAGAACAACGACAACACGGCGCCCACGGTGAAGAGGGCCGCCGCGGAGAGCCCGGCGGCGAGCGGCACGGCGAGGTCTCCGGCGCCGAGGAGCAGCGGCAGGAGGGGGAGGGTGGCGCCGACGGCGAACGCCAGGAACGAGGAGATCGCGGCCCGCCAGGGGGAGCCGAGCTCGTTCGGGTCGAGGCCGAGCTCTTCGCGCGCGAGGGTGTCGAGGGCACGCTCCGGGTCGCGCACGAGCAGCGTCGCGACGCGATGGGCCTCCTCCGCCGGCAGGCCGCGCGCCATGTAGATGAGGGCCAGCTCCTCGGCCTCGGCCTCGGGGTAGCGCCCGAGCTCGTCGCGCTCCTCGGCGATCTGCCGCTCGAACAGCTCGCGCTGGCTCGCCACCGACACCCACTCGCCCGCCGCCATCGAGAAGGCGCCCGCGAGCAGCCCGGCGAAGCCCGAGAGGAGCACGGTCTCGGGGCTCGCCGACGCCCCGGCGACGCCGAGGACGAGGCTGGTGTTGGAGACGAGCCCGTCGTTGATCCCGAACACCGCGGCGCGGAGCGCCCCGCCCCTCCCGCCGCCGTGACGCCGGCCGACATCCTCGACACGCGTGGGGAGCGCGTGCCCGGGCGGGAGGGGCGTCCACGCGGAGAGGCCGCGGATCTTGAGCGCGGGGAGCACCGCGCGCAGGCGACGCGGCCCGAAGGCGCGGGCGAGCGCGGCCACGAAGCGCACCCGGAGCGACGGGACGAGCGGGGAGACCACGCCTCCGGCGGCGCGGACGTCGGCCGCGATCAGCGCGGCCTGGGCCTCGGAGGCGCCCTGGAGCGCGAGGAAGAGGGCCCGCAGGCGCGGATCGGGCTCGGCGCCCGCGAGGGCCCCGTAGAGCCAGGCGGACTGGGCCTCGTCGCGCCACCGCTCGCGGTCGTCCATGCGCGCGCCGCCGCCTGGCCCGCTACCCCCGTGCTCGGTCACCGGCCCTCCGCCTCCGCCGCGATGTGGTTGAGCACGCGCAGGTGGATCTCGTGGATGAGGGTGTCGCTCCACGTGGTCCAGTAGAGCTGCGGCGCCATGTCCAGCGTGTACCAGGTGGTGCCCTGGAGGCGCGTGCCGCCGTCGGGGAGCGGGGTCAGGAGGAACTCGCCGCGGCGGCTCCGGAGCGTGTTCTGGAGGTGAGGCGCGTCGACCGCGCGCCACGGGTTCCACTCCGTCATCACCGGGGGCTGTCCGGTCACGTCGAACGCGAGGCGGTTGGGTGGGTCCCACGTCGTGATCGGCTCGACGAACGGGCCCGTGGAGAACTCGCAGTAGCGCACGGCCCCGACGCCGGTGCCCTCGATGCGCGCGCGCACCGGGTAGGCCACGCCGTTGTCGAGCCACCAGCTCCCGGTGCCCTCCTCGGCGGTGGGCGCCGCGATCTCGGGGAAGGCGACGACCAGCTCCCACACGAGCTCGGGCGGGGCGGCTACGTCAACGGTGGTCACGACGGCGTGGACCGGGGGTTCGAGGGGCTCGACCGCGGCGAAGGCGGGCACGAGCGCGAAGGAGGACATCGCGATCCGCGCCTCGACGCGGGCGAGGGCCGCGCCGAGCAGTCCGCCGATGCCCGCGAGCACGAGGGCGATGGGGGCGGCCATCGCGACGCAGAGCACGCCTTCGAGCGCGAACAGCAGGAGCAGGCCGCCGGTGATGGCGACGCTCAGGGAGGTGACCGCGAGCGTGGCGAGCACGTTCCCGACCACGTGCCCGGGGGGCCGGCGCACGTTGAACAGCCAGCTCGCCACGCCGCCCATCAGGACCGGCGCGCCCACGAAGAGCCCGGCGCCGTAGGAGCCCAGCGCGTACACACTGAGGCCCGTCATCGCGAGGCCCGCGGTGACGCCCGCCCCCACGCCCACCAGCGCGGCCCACGTGGCGCGGTCGACGCCCTGGAGCGGCGCTTGGCGCACGGGGAGCAGCGCCGCGGACGCGGTTGTCGGGACGGGCGCGGCGCGGCTCGGGGCGAGCGCGAGGGCGGCGATGGCGACGTAGTTCACGAGCGGCACGTAGAACAGGAGCCCCACCGGCGCGGGGAGGCCCGCGTCCCGCGCGCGCCGCACGCTCATGGCGCCGCCGATCCAGGCGAACGGGAGCGTCCAGAGCAGCAGGCCCAGCATCACCCAATAGGACGGGGGCACCTCGCCGAAGCGCGTCTCCGCGAAGGGCGCGAGGTAGAGCAGCGGCGACACCCAGTGGCCGGTGGCCGCGTAGAGGATGGCGGCGTCGACGAGGTACTTGAGGGTGCCGAGCGCGAGCCCGGTCACGAGGTAGGGGCGGCGGGCGACCGGGTCGCGGACACCGAGCACGGCTGGGACCATGGGGGAGCCTCTCGGCGCCGAGGATACACGGGCTGCTACCGAGTGCCGGGCCGGGGCGGCGCGATCTCCCCCTCCTCCCACACCCCCGGGAACGCGCGGCGATCGGGGAACGCGTCCCGCAGCGCGTCGACCCCCACCTGCGGGCGCGCCTGTTGGATGAGCGGCGCGCGCCGCTCGCGCACCGCGTCGCTGTCGATGCCGAGCCGCTCGTCCCGCGCCGTCACCAGCGCCTCCGCGAGCTCGCGGTCGGCGTTGAACGACCACGCGAGGCGCGGATCACCCAGGGGGAGCGGCGCGCTGGCCGCGTCCCACGTGTGCCATGTCTTTCCGTACGTGTTCAGGAGCTGCGCCATCAGGGCCTGCTCCTGCGCGGCCGGCATCCCCGGCGCCACGAGCGCGCCCGAGAGAACCTCGTAGTTGTGCGGGTGCCAGTAGGGCTTCTCCGCGTTCGGCAGTCCCGCGAACGCCCCCTCCGGGATGATGTACTCGACCCCTACCAACCGTGCCCGCTTGGTGCTCTGGTCGTACAAGGCGCATTGGATGACATCCTGGTTGAGGATGTCACAATAATGTTGGACCTCCATCACGTGGCTCGGATCCATCTTGTCGACGTGGAAGGCGTCGAGCCACGTGTTGATCTGCTCCACCGGGGTGAGCGCCTGCGCGGAGGCCTTCTCCGTCGCGTCCGCGGGGAGCGGGCCGCCGCCGGATTTGCCGACCGACGCGCACCCCGCCGATACCAAGCAGAGGGCGAGCCCGGCCGCGCGGCGGGGGGAGAGACGAGGGAAACAACGCATGGGCTCCTCCAAGGGCTGTGGTCTTGGTAGGCGCCCGGTGTGTGGGAGGCAATCGACGCCGCGCCTCGGGTCGATGTGACAGAAACGGGCAGCGGGGGTGCGCACGTAGGCGGGGTGTCGACGGGCCGCGCCGGCCGGACACAGGAGCATGGGATGCCCAAGGATCGTGACCGTTCCAAGCCGACCGAGCAGACGCCCCAATCCAAGGGGGAGGGCGACATGACGGTCCGCGAGGCGGGCCGCATGGGCGGACACAAGGGAGGCCAGCGGGTCAAGGAGCTCATCGAAGAGGGCAAACGCGCGGAAGAAGGCGAAGGGGGCGGCAAGAAGGACGAGGATTAGCCGTCGGCTGTGCGGGTCGGCCGTCGCCTCCAGCGCCGGCTTGACCCCTGCCGGTCCGTGTCGAGAAAGGCCCGATGAAGCTGTATCTGTTGCTCGTGGGGGCGCTCCCGGGGTGCCTCTACTCGTTGGCGCCGCCCCGCTCCGTGAGCCCGGAGGTGGAGCAGCGCATCCCCGCCCCGGAGGCCGTGTGGGTGCCGCCCGGGTACACCGTGTCCGTCGTCACGACCGGCCTCACATTTCCCGCCGGCGTCACGGTCGATTCGGACGGGCGTGTGTGGGTCGTGGAGGCGGGGTACGCGTACGGGGACGTGTGGGTCGAGCCGCGCCTCGTGCGCATCGCCGCGGACGGCACCGCCGACGTGGTCGCGACGGGAGAGGACGCCCCGTGGACCGGGGTGGACGCCGGCTTCGGCGACCTGTTCGTGGCAGAAGGCGGGCTGGTCGACGGCGGGAGCGTGCTCCGCATCACGCCGGAGGGAGAGGTGACGCCGCTGGTGTCGGGCCTCCCCGGGCACGGCGACCACCACACCGACGGCCCGGTTGTCGGGCCCGACGGGTGGGTGTATTTCAGCCAGGGCACGGCCACGAACAGCGCGGTCGTGGGGATGGACAACTACCACTACGGCTGGCTGGGGCGCCGCCCCGGGTACCACGACACGCCGTGCGCCGACATCCGCGTGACCGGGCAGACCTTCACCACGCCCGACCCGCTCACCGAGGACCCGCGGGACAGGGCGGTGACCGGCGCCTTCTCGCCGTTCGGGACCCCCACCACGCCGGGGCAGACCATCCCGGGGGTGGTGCCGTGCACCGGCGCGGTCATGCGGGTGCGTCCCGACGGCGGCGACGTCGAGCTCGTCGCGTGGGGCTTCCGCAATCCGTTCGGCCTCGCCTTCTCCACCGACGGGACCCTGTTCGTGACGGACAACGGCTACGACGAGCGGGGCTCGCGGCCGATCTGGGGCTCGGGCGATTGGTTGTGGTCGGTGCGGCCCGACACCGGCGGGGCGGCGACCTGGTACGGATGGCCGGACTACGCCGGGGGGATGCCGGTCGACACGCGCCGGTTCGACGGCCCCTTCCAGCGGCGCCCGAAGCGCGTGCTCGAGGCGGACCCGAACCCGCCCCCGGCGCCCGTGGCGACCTTCGGGGTGCACGCCTCGGCGAACGGGGTGGATCTGGCGCCCGAGGGCTTCGGGTTCGTGGGCGAGGCCTTCGTGGCGGAGTTCGGGGACATGGCGCCCGTGGTGGGCAAGGTGATGGCGCCGGTGGGCCGGCGCGTCGTGCGGGTGGACCCGACCACCGGCGTGCTGACCCCCTTCGGCGTGACACGCGAGGGCGCGGCATCGGGCGCGGGGCTCGAGCGACCGGTCGACGTGGCGTTCGCGCCGGACGGGGAGAGTCTGTACGTCGTCGACTTCGGGGTCATGGCGATCGTCGGCGGGGTGCCGGTACCCCGGCCGGCCACGGGCGTGCTCTGGCGCATCGCGCGGTCGGGGGGCCCGCCACCGCCCTCCGCCGTCAAGCCGCGGAACGAGCAGGAGGCCCGTGGCCAGCAGGTCTACGCCCAGCACTGCTATTCCTGCCATCCCGACGGGAAGGCGGGGTTCGCGCCCTCGGTGGTCGTACCGCCGCGGTGCCTCGTCCCGATCCAGGTGCGGCTCGGCCTCGGCGCGATGCCCGCGTTCGGACGGGATGTCCTGCCGCGGTCGGACCTGCGCGCGCTCCGCGCCTGGGTGGCCCGGCTGGACGAGGGCGCGACCGGCGCCGCGGAGGATGTCGAGAACGGTTCCGAAAAGTAGTGGTTGAAAGAGGATTGATGGAGAATACATCCGATCACCGGCCTCGACCCCCCGATGCCGCCCCCCGCCCCCCCGGAGGTGCCTTGTGACCGTCCTCACCACGCTCGTCTCGTTGCTTCGGCCCCGTGTCGACCCCGCCACCCACGACTGGCTACGCGCCACCATCGAGGAGACCACCCCCCCTCTCGACCCACGGACGTTCCGGAACGCGTGGGCGCGGGTGGGGCGCCGCCTCGGTTCGCAGCCGATCACGCCCACGGCAGAGGAGACGGCGCAGCTCCAGCTCGTCGGCATGTGGCCCTTCGCGGGGTGGGGCGCCGACGAGTGTGGCCGCGCCGCCTTGCTCATCCAGGCGATGACCGTCACCGAGCCCGAGGCCCACGGCCCCCTGCTCGACTCGTTGTACCTCCGAGGGACCATCCGCGAACGCCAGGCGCTGCTCCGGGCGCTCGCGTATCTCCCCGATCCGGACCGCCACGTAGAGGTCGCCGTGCAGGCCTGCCGCACCCACGTGGTCTCGGTCTTCGAGGCGCTCGCGTTGAACAACCCCTACCCGGCGCGCCACCTGTCCCGGCCGCACTTCGACCAGATGGTGCTCAAGGCGATCACCCTCAAGATGCGGCCCGAGCGCATCATCGGGCTGCCCGAGCGGATGTCGCCCGAACTCACCCGTCCGCGGAGCGTGGAGGGGCCGCGGTGGGGGCCGGAAGTGTCGCGAGTAGCGTTACAGGCCCCGTAGCGGCTCGGGACGCAGAGGAGGCTAAGCTTCGCGCCACCCGAGGCTCCCGATGCTCTTCCTCCTCCTCGCCGCCGCCTGCACGTCCAACGAGGATCCCAAGGACAGCGGAGTGTCCGACACCGACACGGACACCGACGCGGACACGGACACCGACACCGATACGGACACGGACACGGACACCGACACGGACACCGGGCCCGCGGCCACCGACGCCATCGGCGACTGCCTGCCGGCCGAGGAGCTCGCGGCCGCCACCCCGGTCACGCTCACGACGCTGCACGAGGGCGATCTGCCCGGCTCCAGCGACGTGTGGACCACCACGCCCGCGGTGTCGGTCGTCACGGACGCCGAGGGCTGGACCACGTTCCGGACCGAGACCGGGCTGGCGCTCCCCGACGTCGACTTCACGACCAACAAGGTGGCCGTCGTGACCGGGTTTCGGCTGGCGACCTGCGGCTTCTCGTTCGTCGGGGCGTCCGGGTGGGCCATGCCGGATGGCGCGACCACCTACGTCGAGGCGAACTTCCGCGCGGACGGGAGCGCCCCGTGCGAGGCGGTGTGCGAAGCGGAGGGGTCGCGGCTGGTGGTGCTCCAGGTGCCCACGACCGGCGGCGCGATCGCGTGCCGGCGGACCGAGACCTGGTGCGAGTGACCTGACGGGGGCGGGATCCTAGGGCTCGTCGGGATCGGAGAGCGACGCCGCCGCCTTCGACGGGTCGGTGCCGTGGCACGAGACGCCCTCGTCCTGCGTGCAGTCCTCGAGGCAGACATCGCCGGAGCACTCGCAGGTGGGGAGGCCATCACAGGCGGCCGGGGCCTCGACGCAGCCGTGCCCGGCGTCCGGCGGCGCGTCCTCCGGCAGGTCCCAGTGGAGGCAGATCTCGTCGGCATTGCAGATGACCTTGCCGCACGAGAAGGTGGGGGCGCGCAGATCGAGGGGGGCACAGGCGAGGAGGAAGAGCAGCATGTGCCTCCCAACGTGGATGCGAATGGCGCGGAGCGCAAGGGGGAACGTCGGCCTCGTCCGTACCCATTGACGCGTCGAGAGCCGCGTGTGAGGCTGGCCGTCAACGGTCGGTACCCTGCCCGCTCCAGGCCTCATGCCCAACGCCCTCCCCGCCATCCACGCCAAGGTGTTGCCGGGCCCGGCCGGGTCGACACGCGCGCTCGTCTTCCTGCACGGCTGGGGGCAGACCCACACGTCGATGCTCCCGATGGCGGAGCTGCTCGGCGCCGTCGGCACCCGCTACCTGCTCGATTTCCCGGGCTACGGCGCGTCCGAGGCCCCGCCCATCGACTGGGACACGTTCGCGTACGCAAAACGCATCCTCGCGTGGCTGGACGAGCAGGGCATCGAGAAGGCTGATCTCGTGGGCCACTCGTTCGGCGGCCGCGTGAGCGTGCAGATGGGCGCGCACTTTCCCGAGCGGGTGCGCTCCATCGTGCTCATCGGATCCGCGGGCCTGCGTCCGCACCGCACCTTCCGCCAACGCGCCCGCGTCACGTTCTCCCGCTGGCTCGGCAAGCTCGCCCGCATGCTGCCCGCCGGCCTGCGTGATCCGCTGCTGCGCTGGCGTGAGGGCAAGTTCGGCTCGTCCGATTTCCGCGCGGCAAAGGAGCCGCTCCGCTCGATCCTCTCCCGCGTCGTGGCCGAGGATCTGCGCGAGCAGGCCCGGCAGGTGCGCGCGCCGACGTTTCTCTTGTGGGGCCGGGACGACGACCAGACCCCCGTGGACATGGCGGAGCGCTACAAGGCGCTCATCGCCGGCTCCGAGCTCGTGATCCTCGAGGGCCAGGGGCACTTCCCCTTCCTCGGCGGCGGCGCCCACCAGTGCGCTGCCCAGCTCAAGCGCTTCTACACCACGGCGGCGGCGTGAACCCCACCGTGCTCGTCGTTCTCCACGTCGCCCTCGCGCTCGTTGGCGCGGGCGCATTTGCATGGCGCCGCACGATCCACCTGATGCGGTACTTCCAGCAGGAGGAGTACGACAGCAAGCGGTTCTGGGCGTGGGTGCGCGACAACCGCGCGATCGACCGTCGTGGCACGGCCGTGGCCCTGCCCATCTCGTTGGTGATGGTCGCGACGCACATGTACTGGTTCGCGGTCCTGGGCGAGGCCATCGGCGGCGCGGTGGGCCTGCTGATCATGGCGCGTGGCGAGGTCGATCCGCGCCTGACCGGCAAGAAGAAGCTGGTGATGACGCAGCGCGCGACGCGCATCCATCGCCTCGCGATGGCGCTCTTCGCCGTGTTCAGCGTGCCGTTCGTGATCCTGCTTCTCGTGGCCGGCGGCGCCTTCGGCCCGGCGCTCGCGTGGGGTTGGCTGGGGGTGCTCTGCCAGATCACCCCGTTCTTCCTGATGTTGGCCGAGCGCCTCCTCGCCCCCGGCGAGAAGCGCATCCAGGACGGGTTCCAGGCCGAGGCGAAGAAGATCCTGGCCGACGTGAACCCCACGGTCATCGGGATCACCGGAAGCTACGGCAAGACCTCGACCAAGATGATCCTCGGCGAGCTGCTCTCGGCGGACGCGCCCACGTTCTGGACCGCCAAGAGCATCAACACGCCGATGGGCGTGACCCGCGAGATTCGCGAGAAGATGAAGCCGCACCACACCTGGGCGGTGATGGAGATGGGCGCCTACAACATCGGCAGCGTCAAGCGTTTGTGTGACTTCACGCCGCCGAAGGCCGCGATCGTCACGGCGGTCGGCATCATGCACCTCGAGCGCTTCGGGAGCCCCGACAACGTGTACCGGGCCAAGAGCGAGCTCGCCCAGGCCGTGCCCGCCGACGGCATCCTCGTGTGCAACGGCGACGATCCGGGCGCGCGGCGGATGTCGGTCGAGTTCGCGAAGAAGACGACGCTGCTCTATGGGTTCGACGGGGACGACGTCGCCACCAAGATGACCGACGTGGAGACCACCCCCGAGGGCAGCCGCTTCACGCTCCATTGGCAGGGCAAGGCGTACCCCGGCACCACGCCGCTCCACGGCCGGCCGATGCTCTCCAACCTGATGGCCGCGTTCACGATGGCCGCCGCCCAGGGTGTGCACCCCGACGTGCTCCTCGCGGTGATCCGCACGCTCAAGCCCGTCGAGAACCGGCTCCAGGTGCAGGTCAACGGCGCGGTCACCTGGCTGCACGACGCGTACAACTCCAACCCGGCGGGCTTCACCGCTGCGCTCGACGTGCTCGCGACGATGCCCGGCCGCCGCCGCATCCTCGTCACGCCCGGCATGGTAGAGCTCGGCGATCAGCAGGCCGACCGCAACCGTGAGGTGGCCGTCAAGGCCGCCGCCGTGTGTGATCTCGTGCTGCTCGTGGGCGAGACGAATCGTGTTGCGCTCGCGACGGGGCTGCGTGAGGGTGGCGCCAAGGACGACGCCGTGCGCTGGTTCGCCAACCGCGACGACGCATTCGCGGCGCTGCAGAAGGAGCAGGCCGCCGGGGATGTCGTGTTGATCGAGAACGATCTGCCCGATCTGTACGAAGGTGTCGTGGTGCTCTGACCGGATAGGAGCCGCGCCATGAAGAACGTCGCAATCGTCTACGGCGGGCGCTCCGTCGAGCACGAGATCTCGGTCATCACCGCGCTCGAGGCCGCCCAGGCCATCGACACGACGCAGTACAAGGTCACCCTCGTCTACATCGACCTGCACGGGCGCTGGTGGACCGGGGACAAGCTCAAGGAACGCTCGTTCTACGCGGCGTTCCACGGCCGCACCGAGGGCGCCAAGCTCGAGGTCGAGGAGGTCACGCTCCTCCCGACGCCGGGCATCGGCGGCCTGGTCCGCGGGACGCGGGAGGGCGTGCTCGCGTCGGTCGCGCGGCTGTTCGGCGGCGGCCCCAAGAAGGACGTGGTGCTCCCGGTCGACGTGTGGATGCCGCTCCTGCACGGCACCTACGGCGAGGACGGCTGCATCCAGGGCCTGTTCGAGCTCACCGAGCTGCCCTACACGGGGGCCCCCGTGCGCGCGGCGGCCGTCGGCATGAGCAAGCCCACGACCAAGGCGTTGGCGGCCCAGCGCGGCGTGCCCGTGCTCCCTTGGGAGGTCGTCGAGCAGCACCAGTGGAGCACGCGAGACCCCGGTCCGGTGATCGAGCGGCTCACGACGCTCGGCCCCTGGCCGCTCTTCGTCAAGCCCGCCAACCTCGGCTCCAGCGTGGGCGTGGCGAAGGTGGACGACGCCCCGGGCCTCATCGCAGCGCTGGTCAAGGTCTTCCAGCACGACACCCAGGCCATCGTAGAGCCGTGCGTCGTCGATCTGTCCGAGATCAACGTGTCCGTGCGCCGCGAGAACGGCGCCCCGGTCGCCTCGGTCGTCGAGATGCCCGTGCGCCGCTCCAAGTCGGGCGTGCTCACCTACGAGGACAAGTACGTCGGCCCCGGCGGCAAGAAGAAGGCCCCGAGCGCCGGCATGGCGACCATGGCACGGGTCACCGACCCTCCCGAGCTGCCCCAGGCGTTCAAGGACGCCGCGCGCGCCCACGCCTGCACGGTCTACGACGCCCTCGGCTGCCAGGGCGTGTCCCGCATCGACTTCATCCTCGACGGCGCCCGCGGGGCCCTCTACTTCAATGAGATCAACACCTTGCCGGGCTCGGTGGCGCACTACCTGTGGTCGGCGTCATCGCCTTCGCTCACGTACACGGAGCTCCTCACCGCGATGATCGCCGAGGCCGAAGCGCGGCGCGCGTCGGAGCGGCGGATCTCGCGGGAGTTCGGGTTCAAGGCGTTGAAGTAGGGGCCGTCGATCAGCGCGTCCCCGGCTGCGTCACCATACAAGGCTCCGTCTCCGCCCCGAGCCGCTGGCCGAGCGTGCACGCCTGGTCGAGGTGGCCCATGACGGCCTCGCGCTGGCGCGTGAGCATCGCCTGGAGTTGCTGGGACTGAGCCGCGGGGATGAGCACCTCTTCGAGGGTGCGCAGCTCCTCGCGGTGATGCGCGATCGTGTCCGTGAGGAAGCGCTGGTCGAGCTCCGCGCCGGGCTCCTTGGCCCACAACATCTCGGTCATCTTGGTGGATGCGGCGAGGTCCTTGCGGAGGTTACGACTGTCCTTCGCCTGGATGCCGGCCTGCTCCTGGTAGCTCAACAGGCGCGTGGCGGCGTCGCCGTGGTCCTCGAGCAGGCGCATCGCGTAGGCGCGCACCACCGGGTCCTGGGCGCGCGCGGCCATGGTCGCGGCCACCATCGCCTCGCCCGTGTTCGACGCGAGCGCCGCCCCGAGTGCCTGCGCCTCGTCGAGGGCCTTCTCGGCCGCGTGGGCGGGCCCCACCAGCCCCAGGAATCCAGCCAGAAACAGATATCGAATGCCTCGCATCTCCATCCCCCGTTCGAACGGGATGTAGCCACAGGATGGGGGTCAGTGGGTCCGCGGCGCGACGACGGGCTACGCGAGGGCATGTTCCTCCTCGTCGCCCTCCTCGGATGTACCCATCCGGTCTACCAGACCGGCCTCGCCAGCTGGTACGGCAAGGAGCTGGCGGGCCGCCCCACGGCGAGCGGCGAGCCGTTCCGCCCGAGCCTCCGCACCGCCGCGCACCCCACGCTCCCGTTCGGCACGGTGCTCAAGGTGACCCGCACGGACACGGGCCGGCACGTGCGCGTCGTGGTCAACGACCGCGGGCCGTACGCGAAGGGGCGCATCCTCGACCTGGCGCAGTCCGCGGCCAAGCGGTTGGACATGGTGCGGGCGGGCGTCGCCAAGGTCGAGGTGCGCGTAGTGGGGTGCCGGCGGCGGTACGGGAAGTGCCCGGACTAGGCGCGTACGTCCCTGTCAGTCGTGATCGTGGTGGTGGCGATCGTGCTTGCCATCGTGGTGGCCGTCGTGGTCCCGATGCCGGGAGTACCTCCGGTCGTTGTGGTCCCACGAATCGTCGTCGTGGCCGCGCTCGTGGTGGCCCCACTTGCCGTGATGGTCCCAGTCGTCGTCGTGGTCGCGCTTGTGGTGGTCCCACTTGTCGTCATGGTCCCAGTCGTCGTCATGGTCCCGCTTGTCGTCGTGGTCCCACTTGTTGTCGTCGTGATCCCAGTCGTTCGCGTGGGCCAACGGCGCGCCCGCCAAACTGAGTGTGACCAATGCTGCGTAGAGAAGCCGCTTCATGAGAACCTCCGTCGTGAGTCGCGTGCGTGGGTGCACGTGCCGTCGGGAAAAGTCGTCGCGGCCACGCAGCCTGGCAGTCTCGTTTTGTGGGAATGGCTCGCCGAGCCGCGGCGGCGTAGGAGGCGCGCATGGACGACGCCCGCGCCCACCCCGTCGCCCCGCCACCGCAAGACCCCGTCCTGCTGGGGAAATGTTTCGGCTGCCGCATGCCGCCGTTCGCGTGTTTCTGCGCCGAGATCCCGGTCATTCACACGGCCACGCGGTTCGTGCTCGTGCGGCATTGCGCGGAGATCGCCCGCACCTCCAACACCGGGCGGGTGGTGGCCCGCGCCCTGCCGAACTGCACGATGTTCGACCACGGGGTCGCCGGGCAGCCGCTCGACCTGACGGGCAGCGTCGGCCCGGAGGCCTGGGTGTTGTACCCGGGCTCGACGCCGCCGCGGCCCGCCGCGCCGATCCGCACCATCGTCGTGCTCGACGGGAGCTGGTCCCACGTGCGTGGCATGCGCCGGCGCATCCCACCGCTGGACACGTTGCCGTCGTTGAGCCTGCCGGCGCCCCTGGTCGCGCCGCTGCGCATCCGCCGGGGGGAGCTGCCCGAGCAGCTCGCCACCATCGAGGCCGTGGCCGCGGCGCTCGATTTTGTGGGCGAGCCGGAGCCGGCGGCGCAGGTCCGCGCGCTCTTCGCGCTCATGGCGGGCCGGATGCGGGATCTGCGGGGCTTCGAGATGCCACCGAAGCGGCGATAACCTCGGTGCCGGGGCGTCAGCGTCCGAGGAGCTTCCGCACGAGCCCGCGGAGCCGGGAGGGCCGGGCGCCGGCGTCGACAGGGTTCGCGCCCGCCTTCGCGCCGTTCGTCACGCCCGGGGCCACGCGCGCGGGCGGCTCGATCGCCACGGACGCGGCGGCCTCGATGAGCTTGTTGATGTCGTCGTCGTCGCGGATGCCGGGCCCGAGGATCGGCGTGGCGCCGGCCTCGACGGCGTTCGCGCCCGGCACCCACACCCAGTCCGACGGATCGAGGCCGGAGAGGGCTTCCTCCGCCTCGAGCGTGCGGCGGACCGGCACGTTGCCGCGCCCGTCGTACATCAGGCGGCTGACGAGCTGGCCCTGCTCGAACCGAGCGTGGCCGCCGGCGGCGTTGACCTCGTCGTAGAACAGGTAGACGGCCTGCCCGTGCCGCGCGGAGAGGGTCTCGCCGAGCACGCGCTCGACCTCGTCCGCGGCGGGGAGGTCCTGCTGGTCGAGCAGGAGGAGGCCGCCCACCTCGAACAGGCGCAGGCCGATGTGCGTGTAGGGGCGCCCGTCGCGCGTGCCGTGGCCCACGCGCAGGGCCTCGTCGCCGCGGAGCTCCTCGGGGTTCACCCCGGGGGCGCGCCAGAGCAGGGCGCCGATCTCGTCGGCCGGGACGTGCCCGGGCAGGAACAGGCCGGTGTTTCGCTCGGACATCAGAAGTCGACCTCGCACCAGGTGGCGGTGAAGCTGGCGCGGATCTCGCCGGCGTCGTCGTCGTCGTCCCTGTCCTTCAGATCGCCCGCGAGGCGCGCCGACAGCGACCGTTCGTCCATCAACCGGCCGACCTCGAGCTCGCCGTCGTCGAGCGTCCACTGGTCGGTCTTGGTCTCGAGATCGTCGTAATCGACGCCGCAGTTGTCGTCCCGGTCCTCGTCCACGTCCCAGTCGGCGAGGTACGCGGCGTACGGGCTGTTCTCGTAGTAGGTCAGCGTGCCGCTGAGCGAGCGCTTGTTGTCGCCGACCTCGTAGGTCTCCTCGTCGGGCTCGGTGCTCCCGCCTTCGTAGACGCCGAGCGACAAGGTGTGGACGCCCTCGTGGAACAACGCGTCGCCCGCGCGCGCGACCGCCATCGTGAGGTCATGGGACTCCTCGCAGAAATCGTCCTGGTCGAAGTCGTCGATCTCCTGGGCGAGGTCCTTGGTCGTCTCGGCGAAGGCCACCCACTTCGCGCAGGCGTTCGGTACGTTGGTCAAGACGACGGAATCGTAGTTGGAGTCGTCCCAGTGGAGCCACACCGCCGAGGCGGCCCCGCCGAAGGGCGCGAGCTCTTCGAGCTGCACCGAGCCGGCGCAACCGGCGAGGGCGAAGAGGGGAAGGACGCACGCGAGGCGGATCATGGAACTCCATCGGGACGGAGCCTGTACCCGATCGGCGGGTGGATGGCTCCCGGCCCCGGTTCCGGGGACGGCGGAGGGTAAGCTGTGGACGTGCCCCTCCTCGTGACCGCCCTTCGCCACTTCCTGCCGCTCGCGGCCCTCTTGTCGCTCGCGGGCGCGGCGCGCGCGGCCGGTACCGACGAGGCCCCGTGGTCGGGCCTGCACGACGGTTTTCACGTTCCGGCCTTTGTGGGCTTCCCCGTGGTCACGTCCGCCGCGGAGGCGGTGGTCATCTTCAAGAACGGGTCCGGCTTCTTCGTCTCGGCCGACGGCGACGTGCTCACCAACCAGCACGTGGCCCAGGCCGTCGGGCCGACCGGGACGATCTACCGGGGGTACGTGGAGGGCCGCCCAACGGGCACGCCGCTCGAAGCCTTCGTGGTGCGCCGCGTCGCGACGGACGCGCGGGCCGATCTCGCGCTGTACCGCGCGAGCGTCCCCGGCCCGGTGCCCTTCCTCTCGCTCCGCGACGCGCCGCCCGTGGTGGGCGAGCCCGTGTTCATGGTGAGCCACCCGAACCAGACCTCGCAGCGCGTCTCGTTCGGGCACCTCCTCGCCGCCCCATCCGTGCGCGCCCTCCATCACGACGCGGCGACCTCGTGGGGGAGCTCCGGCGCGCCGGTCCTCGACACGAAGGGGGCGGTGGTCGGGGTCCACAGCGAGTGGTTCACGGAGGGCGGAGAGGCGTGGAGCGTCGGCATTCCCTCGGCGTACGTCGCTCGGTTCGTCGCGCGGGCGCGCACGGCGGGAGCACGTTGATGGACACGCTCGCCCCCGCCACGCGCGCGCTGGTCGGCGCCCTCTACACCTGCTGGGCGCACGGAGGGGGCAGCCATCGGGCGGACTGGCTCGACCTGTTCCGACTCGCGGAGCGTGACGCCACCCAGCGCGAGATCCTCGCGGAGCGCGGCGCGGCGCTCTCGATGCTCATCGGCGCGCCCGTGGAGGGGGAGGACGCCCAGCACGGCGCGATCCTGGCGGTGCAGACAGCGGCGGCGATCGTGGCGCGACTGGTGGCGCTCCGTGTCACGGAGCAGGAGGAGGGCCAGTTGGCGGCGCTCGCCACCGGGGCGGACGACGCGCTCCTCGTCTCCCTGGCGGGCGTGGGCGCGACCCTCGACGCGCGCGGCGTGGTCGATCTCCTCGGGGGGGACCCGTTCGATTGGTACCTCGCAGGGATGGACGCGGCGGGGGTGGGCGCGCTGCGTGCCGTTGTCGCCGAGGTTGCGACGCTCGTGGTCCCGACCGGCGGCGAGGACCTGTTCGCGGCGCTCACGCAGGCGATCGTGCCGGCGGCGGTGCGCCACGCCCTCGGCGAGTTCTACACCCCCGGCTGGATCGCAGACATCGTGGTCGACACCGCCCTACGGTACGCCGGGGCGCCGCCCGATTGGCGCGGTGTCGACCCGTGCTGCGGCTCCGGGGCGTTCCTGCTCGCCCTCGCCCGCCGCGTGCTGGCCGACACGGAGGGCCGGCCCCGCGAGGAGCGGCTCCGCGCCGTGCTCGACCGCGTCGCGGGTGTGGATCTGCATCCGCTCGCCGTGCTCACCGCGCGGGTGAACCTGCTCGTCGTGATCGCGCCGTTGCTCGAGACGGGCGCTCGGGTGCGGATCGCCGTGCACCGGGGGGATGCGACGCGCCCGGGGAACCACCACGCGGCGGTCGGCGCCGGGCGCTTCACCCTGGTGGTCGGCAACCCGCCGTGGGTGGACTGGAAGCGCCTGCCGCCCGCCCAGCGCGCCACGCTCCGTGAGAACCCGGTGGCGCGGAACCTCCTCTCGGGGGACGGACTCGTGGGCGGCGTGAGCCTGAACGTGTGCGCCGTGGTCGCGCACGCGGCGGCCGACGCGTGGCTCGCCGACGGCGGGGTGATGGGCCTCCTGATGCCGCGCTCGCTCGCGTTCCAGGCGAGCTACGCCTCGTTCCGTGCGATGCGTCGCGCCGACGGGGCCCCGCGCCGCGTCGTGGCCTTCGACGACTGGTCGGCCGTAGGCCATCCGTTCGCGCCGGTCACCGAGCGGTTCCTCACCTGGTACGTCGGGGATGGGGCCGCGGAGCCCGACGACGCCTGCGTTCCCGTGACCCACTACCGTACGCGCCTCGGGACGTTGACACACTTCGCCGGCGTGGCCGCGCCCGTCGGTGCGACCAACGCGTACACCTGGGCCGCTGACCGCGCCGAGCTCCGCCGGTTTGCCGCGGTCGCGGGAGACTGCGCCTATGTCGGCCGCGAAGGTGTCGAGTTCTACCCGCAGGAGGTGTGGCTGTTCGAGGTGCTCGGGCCCGCGGCGGACGGCTGCGTGCGCGTGCGGAACTTCCAGGGGGACAAGTCCCGGTACCGCATCCCGGTGCGGGAGCTCGAGCTCGAGGCGGAGTGGCTCCATCCGCTCGTCAAGGGCGTGGATGTCGGGCGGTTCAGCGTCGCGACGTCCGGCCTCGTGGTGCCGTTTCCCTACGCCGACGGCGAGCGGTTCCCGGTGCCGATGGCGACGCTCCGCGCGCGGGCGCCGCGGCTGGCCGCGTGGCTCACCGAGCACGCCCCCCTCCTGGCCGCGCAGACCCCCTACAACGCGCGCATCGTCGGGCGTCCCGACGCCGAGCCGCACGCGCTCGCCCGTGTCGGCCGCTACTCGTTCGCCCGCGCCTGGGTGGCCTTCCGCGACAACACGCGCTGGGGCGCCACCGTCGTGACCGCGATGGACACGGAGTGGGGTGGCGCGCGGCTGCCGCGGTTCCAGAACCACGCGGTCTCGATGTGCGAGCGCGCCGATGGTAGCTGGATCACGGAGGACGAGGCCCACTACGTGTGCGCGGCCCTGAACGCGCCGCTCGTCGCGCGGTTCCTGGCGGCCTCCTCGGACGCGCGCTCGTTCAAGATCCGGCCGCCGGTGCGGGTGCCGCTGTACGAGCCGGACGCCTCGACCCATCGCGCGCTCGCCGCGCTCTCGCGCCGGGGGCACGCGGGGGAGAATGTCGATGCGGAGCTGGATGGGGCGTACCTCGCGGCGGTGGGGCGGGGGGGTGGGTAGGGCGAGAGGCATCGGAGAAGGAGAAGGCATCGGAGAAGCAGGAAGGCAGGAATAGAGGAGGGCAGGAGTCGGAGGGGAGGGAGGCAGGAAGGCAGGAAGGCATCGGAGAATCAGGAAGGCAGGAATCGGAAGGCAGGGAGGCATCGGCGAACGCGCGGGCCGAGTGGGCGGCGGGCTCGGCCACAGGCCGAACTTCGGGGTCATGCCTCCGTGAATGCCGGGAAATCGGAGTCATGTCCCCTTGAACGCCCGAATTTACGGGATCTGGGACCTGCGCGAACGGACGAAGCGTCATTTCCGCCGGGTCGCGTGGCGGCGGGTGCCACTTTCGCGCATCCAGGGTGGCATGACTCGGGAAAACGCTCATTCGCGGCGGCATGACCTCACGCAGGGATGGCGACGCCCTCGATTGGTAGGGAACTGAGGAACGACGGACCGGGGGAAGGCGGGAAGGCATCGGAGAATCAGGAAGGCAGGAATAGAGGAAGGCAGGAATTTGGAGGGGAGGGAGGCCGCGGGGAGGACTCGGGGGACGCGCCGAGGTCGACCGGGCCGCGGTCGGCGCCACCTCGGAGCCCGCGATCACGGCAATGTGAACCGCGCCGGGCACCGCGGCCCTCGCTGCTCGAAGCCCCGCCTCCGCCTCGAATCCGGCGCCGCCCTACCGTAGACCCGGGCCGAGGGGGACCATCGCCTCGTCGCGCATGTTGACGAGGACGGACTCGCCGGCGGCGTCGACGCGGAGCTCGCCGAACACGGCGGACGCGAAGCGGTCGGTCTGGCCTTCCTCGAAGTAGAAGGCGTCGGTGCCGACGCGCATCCAGCCGTCGCGGACGCGGTAGCGCAGGCGGAGCTCGCCCGGGGCGAGCGGGGCGCCGCGGCCGGGGGCATCACGGTCGAGGCGGACGAACGTGGCCTCGCCGCTCGGCTCGCGGCGCACGACGAGGAGGCCGTCGCGCGGGAGGTCGGGCGTGGCGCCGCGTGGATCCTGGCGGCTGGTGTTGACCGCGGCGTCCATCGCGTACGCGAGGCGCATGTAGTCGCCCTGGAGGAGCGAGCGCGGGTCGACCGGCGCGAGGCGCAGGAACACGACGGTGCCGTCGCGGAGGGTGCGCTCCTTGTGGGCGACGGCGATGCCGAGGCCCACGAGCACGACGAGGAGGTTGACGACGAGGACGAGGGGGCGGATCACGTGGGCTCCCCGAGGTCGGCGCGGCCGAGCAGGCGGCGGTGGTGGAGCCAGGCGCGCACCCCGAGGAGCACGACTCCGCTCCCGACGAGCACGCCGGCCTTGACCCAGAGGGTGAGCACCAGATCGTAGTAGAAGTGGACGCCGAACACGACGAGGAAGGCCGTGGAGAGGCCTGCCGCCACGGTGTCCCGCGCGGCGAAGCTGACGACCATGCCGAGCAGCGCGGCGAGCAGGCCGGGCCGTCCCTGGCCGAGGGCGCCGAGCGTGAGGGTGGTGACGATGGCGAGGACGCCCGGCTCCGAGGCGAGACCGACGTTGTAGGGCCGCAGCGCCCGCCAGAGGGCGACGAGCAGCCCCGCCGCGAGCACGAACGGCGCGAGGCGGAAGCCGGGGACGAGCTCGGCGCCCCCCATGTCCCGCAGGACATCCATCCACTCGCCGCCGAGGCTCGCGAGCAGGAGCGCCACGACGAGCGCGAGGCGCACCGGCGGGCGCATCGCGGAGGTGCGCGCGGACAGGGCGGCTTCGGGGACCGAGGTGGATGCGAGCAGCGATGCGGTGACGACGAGAAGGAGCAGGTCACCCGAGAGCGGATGCACGACCTGGTCGAGCAGGATCGCGAGCGACGAGACGCCGACGAGGGTGCTGACGAAACGCTGGACGGGGTCGGGGTGCACCGCCACGAGCCCGACCGAGAGACAGAGCCACACGAGCGCCTGGGTGGACAGGGACAGGTCGTCGCTCAGGCCGGCGCCGAGCAGGAGCTGGCCCGCCCCGCCGACCGAGAGCGCGATCTGGTGCGCGAACAGGCCGGGGACGCCGAGCCGCACGCCCACGCCCGCCCCGAGCAGCACGAGGCCCACGGCGGTCATGACGCTGGGATCGTCGGCGACGCCGAAGAGGAGCCCGAGGCACGCGAGCGCCGAGCCGAGGAGGAAGCAGCTGGCGATCCACGCGCCGAGGCCCACCATCACGCGCACCATGGGCGGGACCGGCGTGGGGTTCACGGCGGGATCGGCGAGCGCGGCCTGGAGGGGGTCGGGCGCGGCGGTGGGAACGCCGGCGGGAACTTCGGCGGGAACGCCGGGGGGGAGCAGGCCGGCGGCCGCGAGCTGCGCGAGCAGGGTGCGCCAGGTCACGCGGCCTCCCGGGTGTCGGCGAGCGGGGCGAGGTGGATGATCCAGCGCGCGGCCACCGCTACCTTGGCGGCCACCACGAGGCCACTGATCCCGAAGAGCATCACGGCGGCGAGCTCGTTGTCGGCCGCCTCGACGATCTCGAAGGCCACGCGCGCGAGCGCCGAGCTGGTCACGACGAGCAGCGCGGTGGTGCCCAGGGCGAGCAGGCCCCGTTCGAGCTGGGCGACGCGCGCGAACCCGTAGACCGCGGCGAGCAGGGCGCCGAGCAGGATCACGCCGGGGAGGTAGGCGACGTCGAGATCGTCGGCGATCCAGGCCACGGTCGAGCTGACCGCCGGCACCAGCGCGCTCACCAGCAGGACGCGCGGGGCCCACCGGGCGGCCATCCAGGCGACGCCGCGGAGGCGGAGGACCTCCCACACGAGCCAGGCGGCGGCGTTCATCGCGGTGGCGAGGTGGACGCCGAGCATCCGCTCGCTGTCGGACTGCGGGTCGAACGCCTGGGTCCAGAACAAGGCGAGCGTGACGTTCCAGAGGACCACCTGCACCAGCCACAGCGCCGGGAGCCGCGCGACCGCGGCCCACGCCACGGTGAGCCCAGCCCAGGCGAGGAACAGGCCGTACGGATCGGCGCCCGTCTGGTAGGTGGTGCCGAACACGCCGAGCAGCGGCCCGACGAGCACGGTGGCGCCGAGCACCAGGGCCTGCGTGGACAAATGGTCGAACCGCCCCAGCGCGCCCTGCCACGCCGCCCCCGCGACCGCCGCGACGATCGCGGCCGCGAGCAGCCCCATCTGGAGGAACCGCCCGAGCGCATCCCAATTGTAGGCGAAGAAGTAGATCGTGCCCGCGAGCACCAACGCGGCGCCGAGGAAGAGCAGCAGCCGATCGGCGAAGGTGGCCCAGGCGGCCGGGGTGGGCGGCGCGTCGATCGTCTCGGCGCCGACACGGAGGGCCTCCGCCGAGATCAACCCGCCCTCGTGCAGGCGGTGCAGCACGGCGGGGACGACGGGAGTGTCGAGGAGATCGGGCATGGCGCGTCGCATAAGCTGGCGGTGGAGCGGCGGGTATCCGGGAGGGGAGCGAACGATCAGGCGCGCCCGCTCATGCGGACGGCATCAACCGGCTGCCGCGCCACAACAGCAGCGATGCCGCGACGCAGCAGACGGGGGCGAACATCAGCGCGTCACGCGCGGCCATGGGGACGGCGGCGCCGCCGAGGCTGTCGGCGAGGAGGCCGGTGAGCGGGGGCGCGAGGCCGTAGCCGACGAGGTTGACCACGAAGAGGTACACGCCCACGGCCATGCCGCGCTGGAGCGGGCCGGAGATGGTGACGAGATCGGCCGCAGCGGGCCCGAGCCACGCTAGGCCGAGTCCCAGGAGCAGCACGTAGGCGCCGAACATGACGGGCAGGCTGCCCCCGTGCAGCAAGGCCAGCCAGAGCGGCGCGCAGACCGCGGCGCAGAGGGCCGAGAACCGCATGCGGCCGCCGGGGTGGCGCGCCCGGAACTTGTCGGCAACCCAGCCGCCGAACGCCGTGGCGAGGCCGCCCGCGAACAGGCTGCCCAACCCGGCGAGCAGCCCGATGTCGGCCTTCTGGACGCCGAACCCGAGCTCGAGCATCTTCGGGACCCATATCGACAACGCGTAGCTCGCGGCCGCGAACGTGGCGTAGCCGGTGAGGTGCCACTTGAGCGCGGGTGCCGCCGCGAGGGCGCGGAGGGAGGCCCAGGCGCTGGGGGCGGCGGTGGGGGGATCGGAAGACACACCCGCGGGCAGCGCGCCCGCCCCGCTGGTCCGCGCGGGCTCGGGCAGCATCCACACCAGCCCGGCCAGCAGGAGCCCGGGGAAGCCGAGCACGTAGAACGCCGAGCGCCAGCCCCACTCCTGGCCGATCCACCCGCCCAGGAAGAACGCGGCCGCCGCCCCCAGCGGCACGCCGGCGCTGTAGATCGACTGCACCGTGGCGCGCATGCGCGGCGCGAACCAGTCGGCGAGTAGCGAGAGGGCCGCGGGGCCCAGCGTCGCCTCGCCCACGCCGACCATGACGCGGCAGGCGAACAACGACCAGAAGTCGTTCGCGAGGCCGGTGAGCCCGGAGAAGAGGCTCCACGTGGCGAGGCCCACCGCGATCATCTTCGTGCGCGGCACACGGTCGGCGAGGCGGCCGAAGGGCACGCCGAGGAGCGTGTAGAACAACACGAACGACGTGGTGCCGAGCAGCGCGAGCTCGGTGTCCGACAGGCCGAATTCCGACTTGATCGACCCGAACTGCATCAGGATGAGGTTGCGGTCGAGGAAGTTGAAGACGTAGACGACGAGCAGGAGGCCGAGCCCCCAGGCCCCCTCCCGCGAGACGGCGGCGCCGGCGGCGGGACCGGCAGGAGTGGGTGCGACGCTTGGCGCGGACAAGGGAGCCTCGGGGGTGCGGCGTCCTATCGGCGCTGTTGCGGCGCGGCAAGAGGTTTGTTGCGGTGCGGCGGATCCGCGCGAGTCACCGTGTCGAGCGCCGGATCGACCCTCGTCACCGACCCGTCGCAGCCCGCGACGCGCTACGTCGGCGGATGTCCGAACCCTCCCGAAACGTCCTCGGCGGCCCGCTCGTCGCGTGCTCGATGAAGCCCCGCACCGGCTGGTTCCGCGACGGCTGTTGCCGCACGGACGAGAACGACCGCGGCTCCCACGTCGTGTGTGTGCAGTTGACAGCCGAGTTCCTGCGCTTCTCCGCGGCGAAGGGCAACGACCTGTCCACGCCCGTGCCCGCGTACGGCTTCCCCGGGCTAAAGCCCGGCGACCGCTGGTGCCTCTGCGCCAACCGCTGGGCAGAGGCGTTCGCGGCCGGCAACGCGCCGATGGTCGTACTCGCCGCGACGCACGAGGCGGCGCTCCGTCACGCGACGCTCGAGGACCTGCTGGCGCACGCGGTGGATGCGATCGAGAGCTGATCCGAGCGTCGCTCCAGCGGGGCGTTCGACGAGCCCGCGGTGGTGTTCACGATGATCATGCCGGGCTGACCACCCACTCCCGCCGCAACAGCCCGAACACCACCTCGTCCACCGGCGCGCCCCGGATCACGTAGTGCTCTCGGAGCACGCCCTCGCGCGTGAAGCCGAGGCGGTCGAGCAGGCGGCAGGATGCGACGTTCTGGTCGTGCACGTAGGCGACGAGGCGGCGCAGGGGGGACTCGGCGAACACGCGGGCCACGAGCGCGCGGACGGCCGCGGTCCCGACGCCGCGCCCGTGCACGGTCTCGCAGAAGCCGTACCCGATCTCGGCGTACCCCATGCGCGGGTTGACGCTCTTGAGCGACACGCTGCCGACCACGGCGCCCTCGTGCCGCACGAACCACCGGTAGTTGCCCTCGCCGTCGAGCTCCGAGCGCTCCGCGGCGAGCATGACGCGGACCTCGACCGGCGTGAGCGCGGCGAGCGGGTTGTGGCGCACCGTCGCGTCCTGCGCCCGCCACCGGAGGAAGGGCTCGAAGCAGGCGGGGGAATAGGGGACCAGCTCGATGACGGGCACGGGCGACTCTCTCCGGGAAGCCTACGACGGCGCGGGCTCGTCGTCCTCGCTGAAGCCGTGTCCGGGCCGCCTCACATGAAGTTCCGCGTATGCAAGCTCGACATCGCCTCCGCCTCATCCAGGTCGAAGCCGAGGAGGCGCAGCCGCTGCTGGCGGCCCTCGTCCATGTCGTGGGCGAGGCGGGTCACGCGGGCCGCGCCCTCGGCGAGCTGGGCGTGGTCCCATCCGCCCGCGGCCAGCAGCAGCAGGGCGTCGTGGACCTCTTCGTTCAGGCCCGCGGTGCCGACGAGCGCCTGGTGCCGTCGGGTCACCGCGTTGACGAGGCGCACGCGGAGATCGGGGTCGCCGTCGAGGTGCGCGCCGAGGTGGGCCATGCCGAAGGCCACGTGGCGGGCCTCGTCCTGGGCGGCGGCGCGCGCGATGGCGCGGGTGAGCGCATCGGGCGCGTGTTCGGCGAGGAACCAGAGCAGGGTGAGGAAGCTGCCCTCGCCGAGCACCGAGAGCAGGAAGGTGGAGAGGGCGAAGTCGGGCTCGGTCAGGAGCGTCGCGAGCGAGGCCTGCCCGCCCGCCGTGGAGAGCCCGGGGGCGCTCCGGGCGAGCAGGGCCCGGCGCGAGAAGACCTCGATGTGGCGGGCCTCGTCGGCGGCCTGGACCGCGAGGACCTGCAAGACCTCGCGGAAGTGGGGGTGCACCTGGGCGAGGAACCGCGCGGGCACGAGCAGCGCGGCCATCTCGTTCTCCACGAGGTAGGTCATGACCTGGACGACGGCGTCCTCGACCTCGGGCGGGTGGTCGAGCGGGGTGTCCCACGGCAGGGTCGCGGGGTCCCACTGGGCGGCGGCGGCCTTGCGGTAGATGCGCGCGGCCTCGTCGGTCCACACCTCGGCCTTCGTCGCGAGCGGAAAGTGCAAGGAAGGGCCGCCCGGCTCGACGGCCGCGCCGCGCAGGGCGAGCCCCCACGACGGAGACGGGTTCTCCACGACGCCGTAGGGGCCCGCGTCGCCGGACCGCTCGGCACCCCGCCAGCGCCCCTCGGCGGCCGGGGTGCGCACGAGCACGGCGACGAGCGGAGACGTCGACGCGACGGGGCTCCCCGCCACCTCCACCACGCGCTCGACGGGGATGCCCTGGCCCCGCGCCCACGCGCGCAGATCGAGGCCGATCGTCGCGTCGCGGCCGTACACGCGCAGGCGTGCGCCGTCGGGCAGCATCCGCAGCGCCCGCCGCACGAGCAGGTGGCCTCCTCCGGCGAGGGGCAGGCCGGCGAGATCGACGTCCGATGGCGGCGGAAGGGTCACCGCGGGGCCGCCCGCGCGACGTCTCGAAGAAACGCGTCCACCGTGCCGAACCGCTCCACGGCGGCCTCGAGCGTGACGTACCCCTCGGTCCGCCCGGGCCGCCACTGGCGGAGGCCCTCCATCTCGAGGAGCGGCCGCACCGCCGGATCGTCCCACGACATCGACATCAACAGCTCGACGAAGCGCCCCATCCGGGGGTGCCCGGCGCCGAGGACCGTCATGTTGCAATGATCGTAGGGGCCGGTCTGCCCGAGCACGCGCACGCTCCCCATCGGGAAGGTGCCCTCCTTGGTGAACGCCGCGTGGTTGCCGTCGATGAGGCAGACGGCGTCGACCTCGCCGCGGATCAGGGCGCGCGCCGCGTCCCGCTCGCCGCCGATGTGGTCGCCGTGTTTGCCGAGCAGCACGTCGAACCGGCGCTCCCGCACCTCCACCCCCTGCTCCGCGAGCCAGTGGAGCGGGATCAGCGTGGCCTGGGGCGAGTCGCCAGCGCCTACGCCCACGCGCGCGCCGGCGAGGTCCGCGACGGTGCGGTAGGGCGCGTCCGCGCGCACCACCACGACGGAGGTGAGGTCCTGGTCGGTGTCGCGCATGGCGACGGTCTCACACGCCACACCGCGGGCGAGCGCGCCGCGGCGGGCCTCGATCCAGGCGAGCGGCGAGTTCCAGGCGACGTGCACGTGCCCGTCGAGGTGCGCCTGCACCAACCGCTCGTAGTTGGCGTAGAGCACGTAGTCGAAGTCGAGCCCGTGCCCGGCGAACCAGGCCCGGAATCCCTCCCAGATGGTGACGACCTTCGGATCGTAGGCGACCGCGCCGAGCAGGAGCGTGTCGTGGGGTGCGCGCAGCATGGGATTTCCTAGAAGAGGGGGAGGCCGACGAGGGCCTTGCCGATGAAGTCGTAGAGAACGTCGGTCGTCGGGGCCATGACGCCGGCGGCGCGGGCGTCTCGGAACGCGCGGTCCACGCCGACCTCCTTGCGGAACGCGGAGCCGCCGCACACGCGCATGGCGAGCTCGGTCACCTCGAGGGCGTTCTCGGCGGCGGACGCGCGCACCTCGAGCACCCGGAGCATCGTGTCGGGGCGGCCGGTGGTGATGGCGGTGACGGTGTCGTCGAGGAGGGTCCGGGCCTGGTCCGTGCGGATGCGCATGCGGGCGAGGTACGCGCGGATCGTCGGGAGGTCCGCGAGGTTGGCGCCGAGGTGCGCGAAGCCCGTGCCGGCGCAGTGGGCGGCGGCCTTCTGGGTGGCGGCCTCCATGATGCCGACCGAGACGCCGGCGGAGAGCGCGGCGAACCAGGGCAGGACGGTGCCCATCATCACGTCGAAGCCGCCGCCGTCGGGGCCGAGGCGGTTGGTGGCGGGGATGCGCACGCCTTCGGCGTTCACGGCGGTGGAGTCGTTGCCGCGCAGGCCGAGGCCGTCGAACGGGGCCGGCACGGACAGGCCGGCGGCGCGGTTGGGGACCAGCCAGATCGTGCTCGCACCGTCACCCGCGACGGGCTTGGACGACCACACGAACGAGTCGGCGCGGCGGGAGCTGGTCACCCAGCTCTTTCGCGCGTCGAGGACGACGTTGTCGCCGTCGATCGCGGCGGTGGAGAGGGGCGCCCAGAAGTGCGAGCGGGAGCCCACCTCGGAGAAGGCGAGCGTGGTGAGGTGCCGGCCGGCGGCGATGTCGCGGCGCACGCCCTCGAGGCCGGGCTGGTGGGGCCCGAGCGCTTCGAGCACCGCCGTGGCGGAGTAGTGCATGCACGTGATCATGCCGGTGGACCCGCACGCGCGGGCCACACGCTCGACCACGTCGACCGCCTCGCGGAGCGACAAGCCGCTGCCGCCAACGTCGGCGGCGGAGAGGATGCCGAGGAGCCCGCTGGCGCCGAGGGCGGTGACGGCCTCCTCCGGGAAGCGGCCGTGGGTGTCGACGGCGGAGGCGTGGGCGGCGACGACCTCGTCGGCGACACGGCCGGCGAGGGGGAGGACATCTGCGGACGCGAGGGGGGCGATGGACACGAGGGTCTCCGGGGCGTGCGCACGGCGCGCCTCGGGACGGTCCGTCAGCGCGTCGTGTCGGGGGGATGAGCCGGGCGCCCGTGAACCACGGGCGTGCGGCGGAGTCAGAGCGAGGTCATGCCGTGCACGCTGCCACGGGTTCGTCCGGGTGGCAAGTGGCTGGCGACGGCCGGCCTCGCCAGGGGAACCGCACCGGGCGGGCCCGAGCTGATTCGGCGCTTATCAAGGTTGGCGGAGGACGAATCATCATGTTGAATCGCATTCTCGGCGCGGCCTCGATCGTGGGTGTGGCCCTGCTCCTCGGGGCGGCGCCCACTGGCAGCCAACCGAGTGGGGGCCAACCGGGGACCACCGGGACCACCGAGATGAGCCCGGCCATGCAGGGCTACAAGCAGAGCATGGACACGATGCACGAGGCGATGATGAAGCCGATGACCGGCAACGTGGACCAGGACTACGCGCAGATGATGATCGCGCACCACCAGGGCGCCATCGACATGGCGCGCGTGGAGCTGCAGTACGGCACCGATCCGACCCTCAAGCAGATGGCCCAGACGGTCATCGACGAGCAGGGCAAGGAGATCGACGCGCTCAAGCAGTGGCAGAAAACGAACAAGCCGGTGCAGGAAGGCCGCCTGTACTGACGCAGAGGCGGTAGCGCCGGCCGCGAGGCCCGCGCGCGGACACGACGTGGGGAGGGGCCGCCGCGGCGCCTCCCCCGTTAGTTGGGCGGGATGTTGCTCCTCGCCCTCGCCGCGCCCGCCCTCGTCGCCCCCGCCCACGCTGTCGAGGGCATGTGGGAGCCCGCGCAGCTGCCGTCCCTCGCAGGCCCGCTCAAGACGGCGGGGTTCCCCGGAGACGCCGCCGCGCTCGCCCGCCTCGACGCCGCGCCGCTCGGGGCGGTGGTCAACTTCGGCGGGTGCACCGCGTCGTTCGTCTCGAACGAGGGCCTGCTCGTCACCAACCACCACTGTGTCGTCGGCAACCTCCAGCAGGCCCAGAAGGAGGGCGAGGATCTCGTCGCCACCGGCTTCTACGCGGCGACGCGGGCGGACGAGCGGACGGCGGGGCCCTCCGCGCGCGTGTACATCACGGAGGCGACGGTCGACGTGACTGACAAGGTGGTCGGCAAGCTGCCGGCGAAGCTCTCCGACCTCGACCGCAAGGCCCGCATCGACGACGCCACGAAGAAGCTGGTCGCGAGCTGCGAGAAGGCGAGCCCCGGCCGCCGCTGCCGCGTCGCGTCCTTCTACGAGGGGCTCCGGTACTCGCTCCTCACCCAGGTCGAGCTCCGCGACGTGCGGATGGTGATGGCCCCGCCGGACAGCGTCGGCAACTACGGCGACGACATCGACAATTGGCACTGGCCGCGCCATGCCGGTGACTTCGGGTTCGTGCGCGCCTACGTCGGCAAGGACGGCAAGCCCGCCGACTACGCGGCCGACAACGTTCCGTACCGCCCGGCCCACACCCTGGCGGTGAACGCGGGCGGTGTCGACCCCGGCGGTTTCGTGATGGTGGCGGGGTACGCCGGCCGCACCGAGCGCTGGCAGACCGGCCTCGAGCTCGAACGCGACGCGACGATCGGCATGCCGCGCAGCATCGCCCGCTCGGAGTGGCTGCTCGATCTGTACGCGCGGATGGTGACGGAGGACCCCACCGCCGAGCCGCTGCTCAACGTGTCGCGCAGCTACGTGTCGAACAGCCTGTTCAACAACAAGGGCGCGCTCGAAGGGTTCCAGCGCGCGGGCGTCGTGAAGACCGCCACCGCGCGCGACGTGGCGCTCGACGCGTGGATCGCCGCCGATCCCGCGCGCACCACGAAGTACGCCGCCGCCGTCCGCGAGCTCCGCACCGTCGTGACCCGCGGCGACGCGACGCGCGACCGCGACGAGGTCCTCGGCTGGATCGGCCGCTCCGATCTCGTGAACGCGGCCCGCACGCTGCTCCGGGTCGCCAAGGAGCGCGAGAAGCCGGACAACAAGCGCGAGCTCGGGTACCAGGATCGCGATCTGCCGCGGATCGAGGCGCGCCTCGTCGCGATGCAGAAGTCGCTGCACGTGGAGACCGAGCGCCGCTTCCTGCGCGCGCTGCTGCTCGAAGCGGCAAAGCTCCCGCCGGCGCAGCAGTCGCCCGAGCTGATGGCGTGGCTCGGCGCGGGCACGCCGGAGCAGGTCGTGGACAAGGCGATCACCCGGCTCTTTACCGACCCCGCGATCGACACGGTGGCGGAGCGCCAGGCCCTGTTCACCGCCAAGGCCGCGACGATCACGGCCTCGCAGGACGGGTTCCTCTCGCTCGTGACGGCGTTGTGGCCCTACGACGAGGCGCGCCGCACCGAGGGCAAGACCGACGCCGGCGCCCTGGCGCGCCTCCGCCCGCTCTACGCCGACGCGCTGCGGCAGATGGACCCCTCGCGCAGCTACCCCGACGCCAACGGCACCCTGCGCGTCACGTTCGGCACGGTCCAAGGCTACGACGGGCGCGACGGCCTTCGCTACCTCCCGCAGACCCGGCTCGAGGGCATCGTGGAGAAGGCGGGCCCGGCTCCCTTCAACGCGCCGCCCGCGCTCCTCGCCGCCATCAACGGCGGAAAGCGCGGCCCCTATGCCGACGCCAAGCTCGGCAGCGTGCCGGTCGATTTCCTCTCCGACCTCGACATCACGGGCGGCAACAGCGGCTCGCCCACGATCGACGCCAAGGGCCAGCTGGTCGGCCTCGCGTTCGACGGCAACTACGAGGGCATCGCGAGCGACTGGTTGTTCGACCCGAAGATGGCGCGCACCATCCACGTCGATGTCCGCTACGTCCTGTACTACCTGGACGCGGTGACGAACGCGGACGCGCTGCTGACGGAGCTCGGGGTCACGCCGACGTGGTGAGGGGCGTGTATCCGGGGCGTTGCGGGGGGGACCCCCGCCCCATGGAAACCCCGATCTAGTCGACCGTCCCGACGCCGCGCCACACGGCGCTGCCGCCGTCCGCGCCGTTGACGACCACCCACAGGTCCGCGGTGCCGGCCTCGTCGCCGCCGAACCACGTGAGGATCACGGTGCCGTCGACCACCTCGTACTCGGTCGCGTCGAAGCCGCCGCGGGTCGTGTAGCCGTAGGCGGTGCCGGCGCGGTCGACCGTGAAGGTGATGTCGACGGAGCCGCCGACGTCGACCGCCGGGAGGTCCGTGGGAGGTGTGAGCACGGGGTTGGTGAGCGGCGCGGCGCGGGTCGACACGGCGACCTGGGCGAGCGCGAGCGAGGTGCCGACGAGCGGGAGGTCTTCGGCGCCGGTGATGGGGTCGGCGAGGAAGGTGGCGAGGGTGTCGGCGTCGGCGGTGTCGGGCGCCGGGGCGGCGGCGGCGAGGTCGATCGCGGGACACAGACCCGGGGCGCACGCGAGGGTCCAGAGGAGCAGCGGGAGCACGGTGGTGCCGTCGCCCACGACGCCGGCGAGGGCAGGCGGGACGGTCCGCGTCGTCACGAGCTGGCCGTCGGTCGGCGCGCCCACGGTGGTGCTCTGCCCGGGTTCGGTCGCTTCGAGGCAGCCGTCGCCGAGGTTGGTGCAGGTCCACAACAGCACGTCGGGGGCGCCCTCCGCGGAATCCGGCGCGGGGTCGGCGATGTAGGCGGTGATCGCGACGGTGGCGCCCGGCGCGGCCTCGGGAGGCTCGACGACCACGGCCATGACGCGCAGCTCGTCGACGAGGGTGTCCTCGTTCGCGCCCATACACCCGGCCAACAACGAGAGGATGACGACGCTCACCATTCGCCTCGCACGCCGAACGCCGGGATGATCGGGAGGCCGTTGATCGGCGTCTCCTCGGAGTAGTCGGAGCTCCACGCCATCACCTCGGGGTTCTGCACGTTGAACGCGTTCTGCAGGTCGAGATACGCGGTGAACGCCCACTTCTTGAACTTCCACTCCTTGTCGATCCGCACGTCGACCGACCACGTGGGCGGCAGGCGCGCGCTGTCCCTCTCGCCGTAGACCGGGAAGAAGCTCCGGCTGCCCATGTCGTAGACGCGGTTGACGACGGGCGTGTACGGATCGCCCGCCGACACGCGGCCGCGTACGCCCACCCGCCACCGTTTCGGCAGCTCTTGCGACGCGAGCGCGTTGATGACGAAGGGCTGGTCGTTGGTGAAGAGCTCCTCGACGCCGTCGCGATCGACGCGCACCGAGTTGGAGAAGGTGGCGGAGAGCAGGCCGAGGGTCTTGTCCGCGTCGAGGCGAAGGAGGAACTCGGTGCCGCAGACCCGCCCGGAGCCGGCGTTCGCGTACCCCGCCTCGTCGAAGGGGCCGATGGGCGGCGGGCCGGTGAAGAAGCGGAAGCGGTCCTCGCGGCCGACGACGAGGTCCTCGAGCAGATTGTAGAAGCCCGTCGCCTCGAGCGAGAGGCCGAGCGGCAGCTCTTGCACGACGCCGACGCTCGACTGGAGCGACCACGCCTCGGTCAGATCGAGGTTGCCGTCGCCGCCGGGGGCGAGCTGGCGCGTGGTCGGGAACTGCGAGTAGCGGCCCACGCTCGCCTTGAGCACCGTGGTCTTGCCGGCCGCGACCTTGGCGCCCAGCCGCGGGTCGACCGTGGCGCGGGCGTAGCCGAAGTCGTACATCAGCGCGTCCGCACGCAGGCCTGGCGTCACAGTCAGCGGGCCCACCCGGATGGTCGGCTCGACGTAGAGCGCGGGCGCGAAGAGCCAGGTCTCGTCGGCCTCGTAGGGGCTGAAGGCGACGACGTTGTAGAGGAAGCTGTCGCGGCCGCCCTGCAGGTCTGCGCCGATGCGCCAGCCCACCGTCGCCTTGCCGGGCGTCGCGTCGACCTCCCGGACGAACTCCTGGCGCAGCCCGAGGCCGAACGAGCGCTCGTAGGCGGCCTCCGGGTCGCCGTCGAACCCGAAGGCCTGGCCCTCCGGCCCGCCGATCAGCGTCAGCTCGCTCCCCCAGCCCTTCGCCATCGGCTCGGTCCACCGCGCGCGCAGCTTGCCGAACGTGGTGGTGAGGCCGATGGCCACGCCTTCATCGTCCTGGCCGACCACGCTGAAGCGGTCGTCCGAGAAGAGCACGACCGCGTCGAGGCTGCCGCCGCTCGGGAGCGCGTGGAGCACGCGGGCCTGGGCATCCCAGTAGCGGGGCGCGCGGAAGGTGCCGCCGGTGCCGGAGAGCACGGGGGTCAGCACGGAGTCGATCCAGGAGCGGCGGAGCGAGAACTCCAGCGCCGTGCGGTCGCCCACCTTCTGCTCGACATAGGCGGTGCCCTGGAACAGGTCGAGCGACACGTAGCCGTGCGACTTGTCGGGCAGATCGTCCTTGGTGCGCAGGTCCACCAGCCCGCCAAGCGCCCGGCCGTACCGCGCGCCGTAATTGCCGGGCAGGTACGCCACCTCGCTCACGAGGTCACCGTTGAGGATGGTGGAGAGGCCCGAGAAGTGGAACACGATCGGGATGCTGGCGCCGTCGAGGAAGTACGCCGAGTCCTCCGGGGCCGTGCCGCGGATGATGAGCTGCCCGATGCCGAGCGGCGCGCGCGCCACGCCGGGGAGGTTCTGGACCACCTTCACCACGTCGCCGCCGGTGCCGGGGAGGAACCGCACCTCCTCCTGCGAGAGCGTGCGCTCCGTGATCTCCGTCGACGCGCGCTTGGCTTGCACAGTGAGGGTGTCGCCCACGTCGTCGGCGTCCACGGGTGCCGCGCGGAGCGCCACCTGGGCGACCGCGCCCTCTGTCACGACGACGGCGGCGGAAGCGGTGAGGTGCCCCGGCGGCGTCGCGACCACCGACCACGCGCCGGGCGGCAGGCCGGACACGACGAAGCGGCCGTCGGCGTCCGTGGTGGCGAACACGACGGTGCCGTCCTCGCGGAGCACGCGGACGTCGAGGTTCGGGAAGGGGAGATCGGTCGCGGCGTCGCGCACCGTGCCCTCGACCGAGGGCGTGGCCGCGCGCGCGACGGTGAAGCGGTAGCGGTACTGGATGCGGGCGGGCGCGGGGGTGCCGTCGGCGTCCCGGGCCGGGTCGAAGCGGAAGGCGCGGGCGGCCTGCACGGCGGCCTCGTCGAAGCCCTGGCCCGCGGGCTCCACCACGCCGACGGCGAGCACGGTGCCTGTCTCGTCGACGTCGAGCTCGAGGAGCACGGAGGCCTCGACCCCGGCGGCGAGCGCCTCGGGCGGGTAGGTCGCGGCGGCCTGGAACGTGAGGACGGGGAGCGTGGCCTGTGGGACTTCCGCCGGGGTCGGCAGCGGGGCTTCCGTCGGCGGCGGGGGTAGTTCGGGCGCTACGGGCGGTTCGGCGGCGAGGGCGAGGGAGGCGAGCAGCAGCACGGGTTCACTATATCAGGTGAGATAGAGTATCGGGTGCCGCCGTGGGAGGCCAGCAGGAAATGTGCTAACGAAAGGGACATGAGCCGCGGCAACCGTTGGGCGTACATGTCCGCCCCCGGGTACAACCCACCGAACGACGACTGCCCCGAGTGTGTGGCGCCGTCGAAGACCTTCCACATCGGGAGCAAGACCGTGAACGGCGTGGCCCGGCATCGGTACCGGTGCGAGCGCGGGCATGAGTGGGTCGTGGAGGAGGTTCGGTGAGGCCGGGGCTTCCGCGCCCTACCCTCCGAACCCCAGCGAGAACACCGCCTCGCCCACCTTCGCGTCGAGCATCACGAGCCCCGCGGGGGTGACCGGCGCGGAGAGCGAGCGGGTGGCGGGGTCGAAGGTGAGCGGGGTGACGACGCCGTTGATGGTGACGGTGCCGCTCACGTCGCCCTTCGCGGAGACCCGCTTGGCGTCGGTCACGTAGAAGCGCACGGAGTCGGCGCCGGCGACGTACTCGACGTGGTGCTCCCGCCACATGCTCACGACGCCGCCGTGCAGGGCGGTGTGATCGTGCTCGGCGAGGCTGCCGACGGCCGCTGTCCGGAAGTCGACGCTCGCCGGCACGCCCGCGATGTCCAGGGTCACGACGGCGGTGGCGGGCACGCCCTCGGGGAGCATCATCTGCGCGTGGAGGTGGTCGCCCATGGAGGCGAGCATCAGGGTGGTCACGCCGGCGGGGCCTTCGATCACGGCCGTGCCCTTGACCGTGGCGAGGTCGACTGGGGCGTCGGCGGCGTCGCGCACCCACACCATGAGGCCGCTCTTGAGGAAGCGCCCTTCGACGTGGAAGGCGCCGACCTGCTCGACCTCGCCGCCGTGGGTGGCGTCGTGGCGGTGGGGCGTAGAACCGTGGGCGCCGCCGGGGCCCCGCGTGGCGACGGTCGTGTCGGCCCGCGGCGCGACGGGGGGATGCGGCGTCGGGCTCGGGGCGGCGGTGGGCTCGGGGCCTCCGCAGGCCACGACGAGGGCGAGGATGATCATGGGGGAGTCTAATTCGGCAGCGGGGGGGCTCGATGTGGCCTCGGTGACCGCGTCGCGGCCGGGATTCGCGCGGATGTGGCCGTGCGAGCCTGGCAGTGGCGCCCGCCGGAGGGAGGCGCAGGTCGGCGCCCCCGGGCGGCAGGTCGGCGCCCCCGGGTGGCAGTTCGGCGCCCCGGGCGGCGATCGGGCGTGATCTTAGCGCTGCTAAGATCACGCCCGGGTGCGAGTCCGGGGCGCGCCGACCGGGGGAGGGGCGTGCTCGGGGCGGGGCCGGCGGGGCGGCCGGGATTCGCGCGGATCGGGCTGTGCAGGTGCCCAGCGGGGGCGGCGGCCGGGATCCGCGCGGAGGGGACCGCGCGAGCCTTGGGGGTGCGCCGCCGGAGGGAGGCGCAGTTCGGCGCCCCGGGGCGGCATTTCGGCGCCCCCGGGGGGCAATTCGGAACCCTCGGGCTGCAATGCAGTGATCTTAGCAGTGCTAAGATCGTCCGCGCGTGCGAGTCGGGGGCGCGCCGACCCGGGGGAGGGACGTGTTCGGGGCGGGGCCGACGAGGCGGCTGGACGGGGCCGCGCGAGGTGCCCGGCGGGTGCGCCGACCGGAGGGAGGCGCAGTTCGGCGCCCCCGGGCGCGAGCCCGGAGCGCGCCAACCGAGGCGCTTGCGCCGAGCCCACAGGGGACCGACCCCGCGCTCGGGCGGGGTCGCGCCCAGCGACGTGGCCCGCGGGTCTACGGTCGCGCGCGCACCTGCTCCCAGAGTTGGAGGAACCGCTCGGCCGAGCGAAGCATGGGGTCGAGGTCGACGCCGGCCTCCTCCAGGCGCTGCCAATGTTGGGGGAGCAGGCCGGGGTGGGCGAGGCCGAGGGTGTCGATGGGGAGCGGATCCTCGCGGGGGGGCAGGCAGCGGCCGGGGCCGTGCTTGGGTTGGGAGTGGGAGAGCCAACCGTTCCAGTCGGAGGACCAACCTACCGAGAGCGAGGTGCGCTGGGAGGAGGAGGCCGCGTCCCAGGGGGCGCCGACGAGCTCGGCGGCGTGGGCCTGGACGACCTGGTTGGCGCGGTCGTAGTGCACGCCGAACGTGTCGAGAGTGCCGATGCAATGCTCGGGCACGGCGACCGTCGGGTTGACAGGGACGAGGTTCTCGGCGGAGAGGCCCAGGGCGAAGCTGCCGCCTTGCCGGTAGAGCTCGACGAGCTGGGCGTCGGTGACGCCGCCGTCGCTCTCGCGGAGGCTGGACAAACTTCCGTGCGTGATGACGGGCGGGATGCCGTGGGCGCCGGTGACCTCCAAGGAGTCGACCATCGTGTCATGGCTCATGTGGGACAGGTCGACGAGGATGCCGGCGTCGGCGAGCTCGACGATGGCCGCCCGGCCGCGCTCGGTGAGGCCCCGGCGCTCGCCGCGGCGCTTGTGTCTGGCGCCGCGCGGGTTGATGAGGGGGCCCTTGATCCCGGGCAGGATCGCGGAGCCGCCCAACTCATCGTCACGCAGGTGTACCAGTGTGACGAGCGCGACGCCCGCGTCGGCGAGGAAGCGGGCGTCGGCGGCGCTGGCGAGGAGGTGGTGGCCGCCCTCGACGGAGTGCACGAGCACCATCTTGTCGGTGGTGGCGAGCAGGGTTCTCGCGGCCTCGGGGGTGCGCGCGACGGCGTAGCGGTCGGGGTGGGCGGCGACGAACGCGTCGATGAACGCGATCTGGTCGACGATCAGGCGCCGCGCCTGCTTGGGGCTGCTCGCGGCCTCGGCCGCCATCGCGGCCACGAGGAAGATGCGGACGCCCGACGCCGCGAGGTACGGCTCGTAGACGGTCTGGGTGAACTGGTGGCGCCACGTGCGCGCGGGCGTGCGGTCCGTGAGCCCCTTGGCGAAGAAGCCCCACGGGATGTGCATCGCGGGGTGGCCCTGCCAGTCGATCTGGCCGCGGACCTCTACCGGGTCCTGCGCGTGCGCGGCGCTCGACGCGAGGGTGGCCGCGCATGCGAGCGTGCCGACGATTCGCGCGAGGAGGGAGCGGCCGGAGGCGGTGGGGGGCAGGGAACCTCCGAGTGGGCCGCTGCGCCGGGGGTGGCGGAGGGACCCGCCGGATAACTATTCGTCGCACACGACAAATGCGATGTCCTCCCACGTCCCTAGGTAGGCGCCCGTCTTCGCGTCGATCTGGATCACGTCGTAGAGGGTGTCCCCGTGCTCGCGCCCGTCATCGCACTCGTAGGAAGCGGATCCGACGCCTTCCACTGGGCGCCGCGACCCGACAGATCTCGCCTCACGACCGGCACTGACGCCCGATCTGTCGGGTCGGTGTCAGTGGTGCTCGTGCTCGAAGGCGGGATGCGGATCACCTCGACGCCCCGCGGAATACGTGCGGCGCCGTGAAGGAACCCTCGACCGGCCCCCTGACGCTCACGAGCCGCTCCGTCGCGACCGCGGTCGAACAACTCGCGCGCGCCGCCCTCGGGAACCCCGACAACGTCGCGCTCCGGGAGGCCCTGCACGCCGAGTCCGCCCCCGCCCCGGCGATCTTCCGCGCGCTGCTCGCGGTGGTGTACCGCGTCGCCGTGCTCCAGGTGGCGGCCGCCCGTCGTGATGCGTCGGTGCCTGGGCTCGTGGGCTGGCGAGGAGTTGTCCGGACGGTCTCCGTCGAGGGTGAGCTTGGCGCGCTCGGGCTCGCCGCGCCGCTGGCACCCTCCGCGCCCGCCACCCCGCTCGACGCCCTCCTCGCCGCCGACATCGATGACGCCGATGTCACCGCGTTCCTCGACCTGTTCGTCGGCGCCCTCCGGCCCGGCGAGGACACCGCGTTCGGCGCGCTCCACGAGGCGATGCTCGCGTGCGAGCCCACGCTGGTCGGGGGGGAGCTTGCCGCGAACGCCGCCGGGCGAGGGCGGCGGGCGAGCGGCAGCTTCTACACGCCGGCGCCGCTCGTGACGTGGCTCCTGGACGCGGCGCTGACACCGGCGCTCGACGACGCGGCGGCGGCGGGGGGAGCAGGGAGCGACGCGATCCTCGCCCTCCGCATCTGCGACCCCTCGTGCGGCGCCGGCGCGTTCCTGGAGCCCGCGGCGCGACGGGTGGCCGCGCGGCTCGGGGGAGGCGGGGCGGCGCTCCGCGAAGTGGTGCGGCGCTGCATCTACGGGGTGGACCTCGATCCGCTCGCCGTGTTCGTGTGTCAGGCGACGCTCTGGCTCGCCACGCTCGACCCCGACACTTCGCCCGAGGCCGCACGCACCACGGCCGCGGCGCTCGCGGCGCACGTCCGGCGCGGCGACGCCCTGCTCGGCGCCGACGATGCGCTGGTGCGCGCGGGGCTCCCCGACCTCGCGTTCACCACGCACCCCGGCGACGACCGGGCCGTGGCCCTCGGGTGGCGTGCACAGAACCGGGCCGAACGCCGCGCCCTGGAGAGCAGGGGGGCAGGCCGGGGAGAGGTGGGTGGGGCGGGGGCAGGAGGGCGGGCCGCCACCGTCGAGCCCGTTGGCGCCGCGAACCCCGCGTCCATCGACGTCCTCGACGCCTGGTGCGCCGCGTTCCTCTGGCCGCGCACCGCCGAAGCGCCGCCGCCGCCCACGACGGGCTCCCTCCAGCCGTCGCCGCTCCTCCGCGCGCTGACCCGCGCGCCTGCCACCACCGAGCTGGTGGCGCGCCTCGCCGCCGCGCACGGCTTCTTCCACTGGGGGCGCGCGTTCCCGGAGGTCGGCGAGGGCTTCGACGTGATGTTAGGGAACCCGCCGTTCCTGAACCAGCTCGAGCAGGGCACGGTGACGACGCGCCCCGCCGCCGCCCTGCTGCGCGCGCGGTTCCCCGACGAGGTGGGCGCCTATACCGACACCGCCGCGCTCCTGCTGCTGCACGCGGCCCGGCGCCTGCGCCCCGGCGGGCGGCTCGCGATGGTGCAGCCCCAGTCGATCCTCGCCGCGCAGGACGCCCGCGCGGTGCGCGCCGCGCTGGTGGCCGTGGCGCCGCCGACCCACGTGTGGTGGTCGGGCGCGCACGTGTTCCCGGGCACGTCGGTGTACGTGACCGCGCTCGCGCTCCGTCGCGGGCCGCCCGTGGCCGCCCTCACGCGCGCCCACGGCATCACGTTCGCCGCGCTTCCCGACCGCGCGCTCGACATCGACGCGCTCGCGACGGCCGACACCTGGGCGCCGCTCGTGGCCGACGCCCTCGGCGCGCCCCCCCTCACGCTGCGGACCCGCGGCACGCTGGGAGAGCTCGCCGAGGCCACCGCCGACTTCCGCGACGAGTACTACGGGCTCGTGCCGTTCGTGGTCGATCGGGTGGACGCGGACGAGGCGCGGTTTCCGCGGCTGGTGTTGACCGGGCACGTCGACCCGGCGCGCTCGTGGTGGGGGGCGCGGCCGGTCCGGTTCGGCAAGCGCGCGTGGGCGGCGCCGCGGATCGATCTCGGTGCGCTCGAACGGGACGGAGCGCTCGCGGCGTGGGCGGCGGCGCGTCGTGTCCCGAAGGTGCTCGTGGCGACGCAGACGAAGGTGCTCGAGGCGGTCGCCGACCCCGACGGCACCTGGCTCACCACGACCCCCACGATCACGGTCACGCCGCGTGATCCGGCGCAGCTCTGGCGCGTGGCCGCCGTGCTGCTCGGGCCGCCCGCGTCCGCCTGGGCGCTGACGCACTACGGCGCCACCGCCCTGGCCGCCGGCGCGGTGAAGCTGTCCGCGCGGCAGGTCCTGGCCATCCCGCTCCCGATGCACGACGACGCGTGGGACGAGGCCGCCCGGCACGTCGCCGACGCGCACGCAGCGCCCGACGCGCGCGGCGCCCGCACGCTCCTCGAGCTCGCGGGGAGGGCGATGGTGCGCGCCTACGAGGGGGACGCCGCCCTGTACACGTGGTGGCGGGAGCGGCTGCCGGCGGCGGGGTGAGTGCGGGGTCCGTGTCCCCGGAACCGCGCGCCGGAACCCCGCCGACGCGATAGCGCGCGTGCATGGATGGTTCCCGCAAGCTCACCCTCGCGCTCGGCCTCGTCGCCGTCGTCTCCACGGTCACGGCCGTAACGCTGGCGCTGCGCCCCGGCGGCTCGGAGGCCGATGCCCGGCTCCCCGCCCCCCCGGCGCCCGCCGAGCTGGTGCCGACCGAGCCCCACACCCCCGGGGGGCCCAACGCGATCGCCGCCAAGGCCCTCGCGGAGGGCGGCCCGCGCGCCCCGACCGTGGGCTCGTCCGCCGGCGCGCCGCGGCGGAGCGTGACGAACTTCCGGACGGCGTTCGACGCGTCGGCGCCGGGCACCGAATGGGACTGCGTTGCCGCGGCCGGGGCGCACGCCGCGGGCCGGCTGGACGCCGGGGGCACAGAGGACGGGGGCGCCGATCCCACCGTCGCCGCCGCGTGCTCGGGGGGCGGACCCGATACGCTCGAAGGCTTCGTGCGCGTGGCGACGATGCCCCAGGCTGGCACTTCGGCCTGCGAAGTCACCGTCTCGTACACCGTGACGCGCGGGGCCACGAAGAGCCCGGGCAAGGACCTCCGCGGCGCGCGCGTGCCCGGTGGCGCCCCGGACAGCTGCCTCGCGTCGTTGGCGGGCGTCCGTGACACGCTCGCGGAGCGGATCGCGGCGCCGTAGCGCCCCCGCAGAACTTGCGGACTACGACGGGTCTTCGATCCGCCCGACGAACAGCACGCTCCCCGTGAGCAGGTCTCGGATGACGAACAGGTAGGGGTGATCGGCCGTGATGACGATCGGCTCCAGAGCGGCGGAATAGTCGGTCATCGACACGCCGGTCGCGGCGGCGGCCTCGGTGCCTTCTTCGTCGATGCTGACGAACGCCTTGTGCACGACGGCGTCGACGTTGAGCGTCGACCCTTCCATCATGCCCGAGAAATCGGCGAGGCCGCGGTCGAAGGCGTCCACCATGCCGAGCGCCTGGAGGTCCGGCTTCAGGGATCGCTCATAGGTGAGCTCCACCTTCGGCATGTGAACAGACACCGTCGAGATCGAGAGGTCAGCCATGGCGGCACGGAACGTCTCCCCGTCGAGCGCGCTCTCCACGGCGGCGAGGCCCGCGGGATCGTCGGGTACGATGAGGTCCATTGCGAGATCTCCGCCGCGATACGGCAATTCGACGATCTGGGCGCCCTCGATGGTGGCGTACGCGAGGTCTTCCCCGACGAGGGACATCATCGGGACCTGCACGGTGTCACCGGACAGCAGGGTGAAGTCGCCGTCTTGGGTCAAGTCGGCGTCGAACGCGTACTCCCAGGAACCCTTGAAGTAAATGGCGTTCGCCAGGACCAGCGCGGTGTCCGAGGTGATGGCGGCCGGGGCGAACAAGTCCTGGATCAGATTGTGCGTCTGGTCGGCCACCCAATCGTTGATGTGGACGCGAGCGCCATCCGCGTTGCCGTCGAAGTCCAACTCCTCCATCGGGGCGAGGTAGTCGGTGTCGGTGCGCTCCACGAAGTCGGCGTTCCAGTCGTACCCCTCCTGCCCGAACAGGCGATTGGCGATGTCGAGTTGGTACGGCGCGCGTTTGTCCTGGTCGAGATCGTCCATCAGCGCGCCGAACAGCGGGTGGAACTCGTCATCCGGCACGCAGATGCGCAGGGCGTCGCGCATCTGCGTGGCGGTGTCACCGGCGGCGCCGGCGTAGGTCATGGCGAGGGCGCCGGACATGCTGAAGGGGGAGAAGAATGCGTTTCCACCCTCCGCCGCGACGATGTGCTCGATATCGAACGCGAACGCGTCGTTCCCAGCGACCAGCTCCGCTATGCCCGGCGTCGACGAATCGATTTCCCGGCGCGTGACTGAGGGGACACAAGCGGCGGTGACAGCGAGGGCAAGGAGAGCGAAGCGGTGCATGGGAACCTCTGGCGGGGGTATTGCACGAGGTGTGCCACACCGCTGAAACGCGCCCGTTGCGGATCGAGGGTGCTCAACGCGCGTCTTTGGGCGCGGCGGACCGCGACATGCATGCCCGACCGCGGCGGTGGCTCCGAGCGGGGCCCGCCCCCAGCCCGGGCAGCTCCCCGCGATGATGGCGATGCACCAGCTGGCGGACGGGATCGCCGGCCGCGGCGGCCGCGACGCGATCAGCACCCGGCTGTTCTTCTTCACCGGGCCCAAGCTCACCGGCTGGAGCACGATGGGGAGTGCTGGCGGCGGCTCGTTGTCCGTCACGCTCCACGACGACGCGGATCCGTGGGATCTTTAGGAGACCCTCACCCGAGCGCCAACTCGTGACCGCCCAAGACAAGGGCCGGCTCTACCTTCAGACACCAGATGGAGGCAGTTCGCCATGAACATCCTTTTCTTGGTGCTCGCCGGCTGTGGCGGAGTCATCGATTCGCTCAACCCCTTCGACAACGGGGGCCCGGAGGATCCCGGCATGCCTCCTGGCGACACGAGCATCGAACCGCAGGCCGACGCGCCGGGGGCGGGGTTTCCGTTCGCCGACGACCAAGTCTTCGAGATCGCCCTGACGCTCTCGCCGGAAGCCGCGGCCGGCCTCGATCGCAACGGCGACTACGTGCCCGGCACGTTCAGCTTCGCGGGGTTCGAGGTCGAGACCGGCGTACGCCTCAAGGGCGCCGGCACCTTCGACAGGCTCGATGGAAAGCCATCCTTCAAATTGAACTTCGGAGCGTTCACACCCGACACGGGGTTCCTCGGTGTCGAGCGCCTGACCCTCAACGCCATGAAGTTCGATCGTAGCAAGATGCGCGAGGCCGTGGCGTACCACATCTACGAGCGGATGGGTGTGCCGGGGCCGCAGCACGGGTATGCCCAACTCAGCATCAACGGGGAGAACTACGGCCTGTACAGCCTGGTGGAGACGCTGGACGAGAACTTCCTCAACCGCGCCTACCCCGACGATGACGACGGAAACCTCTACGACACCGTGTTCGTGGCTTCCGACCTCACTACGGCAGGGCTCCCCAACTTCGTCCACCAGGAGGGGGACCCGGCGACGGCCCATACGGACCTTGCCGACCTGGTCGCCGCCCTGGACAGCGGGCCTTTCTGGGACGTGTTCCAGGCACGCTTCGACGTGGACACCACGTTGATGTTCCTGGCCATCGATCTCGCGTCACCGAATTGGGACGGGTATTCCCGAAACAGAAACAATTTCCTCGTGTACCACGCGACGGTGGCCGACCGTTGGACGATCGTGCCCTGGGGCCAGGACAGCGCGTTCTATGGGGGCGGCACCCTGTACATGGGCCTCAAGTCGCGCCTCACGACGGATTGTATGAACGACGTGGCGTGCCGGCCGGCGCTCGAGGAGAAGATCCGCGAGTTGATGATCGTTTGGGAGGACGAGGACCTCCACGGGTGGGCGAGCACCATCGCGGATCTCATCGATCCCGCGTGCCAGGCCGATCCGCGCAAGGAGGAGGAGTGCCAGCAGGCGGAGATGCTCGAGCTCCTGGAGGTGCGTCCGGGCGAAGTGCGGCTCGAGGTTCCGTAGCGGCGACGGGCGGCGGCGGGCTACCGCGCATCCGGCGACCGGACGCGTACGGCGACGATCTCAGGGCTGAGGTTTAGCCACTTCGGCTCATTCCTCAGGTTCTCCGATCCCTTC
>JAZKFH010000052.1:0-49646 GCA_040386535.1 Myxococcota bacterium
CGTCACCCGCAGGGTGCCAAACGCGAGGGGTGGCGCCTCACCCCGGCCGTTCGTCGCCCCGCCCGTCCGCCTCCGCGGCGGCGGGCGTCCGCGCCCGTCCGTCCGCCCTGATCGGGCGCGCATCTTCCCGGCGGTCGCTCCGACCGAGCGCATCATCCCCGCCTGGTCCGGCACCCGTTGGACCTTCTACGGCGCCGATTTGGTGCCGAGCGACGGGGGCCAGGTCGCGTGTGGCTATTGGGTGGCGAGCGTGTTGCGGGACGCCGGCCTCCGCATCAATCGGAACCAGGTGGGTCAGCAGGCCTCCGAGCGCATCCTCCTCACCGTGGCCGCGCCAGGCGCCCTCCGCCACTTCGGCGCCCGGTTTGCGGACGTGGTCACCAACTATACCGTCATCGCGCCGCTCCTCGACGATGCCACGCTCGACGCAGGAGCGCCCGTCAGCAATCCTCCGCGTCCGCCTCCCACGACCCCGACCCGCACGACACCGGGTAGCCAACGTCGGCGCACGTCGCGTTCTCGTGGAACGTCGCGGAGTACTCGTCGCTCCCGGCGAAGTTGCACGACTCCTCGCCCTTCTCCTCGAAGCACCAGGTGTCGACCACGTCCTCGACCTCAGTTGTCACGCACGGTCACCCCTCGTCCCATCCCGTCACGCCCCCAAAGATCGCGCCCGTCCCGACCGACCCCTCGGCACACTTCGAGGACACACCATGCGCGACTGCTTGATCCTGGGCTCCGGACGGAGCGGCACCAGCATGGTCACCGGGACGTTGGCCCGGGCCGGCTACTTCATGGGCGACGACCTGTATCGGCCGCGCGCCGCCAACCCGAAGGGGTTCTTCGAGTGTGCCGAGGTCAACGGCATCAACGAGGCGCTGCTCGCGCCCGTGGTGCCCGCCGACCAGGGGCTCGGCGAGAACCAACGTTGGCTCGCGGTCCTCCCCGCGCCCATCGCGCCCGCGTGCGCCCCCGCGGTCGAGGCCGCCATCCGGCATGCCACGACGAAGTCGCCGTTCTGCTACAAGGACCCCCGCTTCAGCTACACCCTCCCGGCGTGGCGCCCCCACGTCGGTGACGCGGGGCTCGTGTGTGTCTTTCGTGACCCGCGGCTGACCGCGCACAGCATCGCGAAGGAAGTACGCACGGCCGCCTACCTCGATGGGCTGCCCTTCGACGAGGCGCGCGCCCTCGCCCTGTGGACCGCCACGTATCGCACGGTCGTACACACCTTGCGTCAGCAGGGCGATTGGTTGTTCCTCCACTACGACCAGGTGCTCACCCAAGCCGGCATGGGTCGCCTCGGGCAGTTCCTCGGTGCCACCCCCGACGGCACCTTCCCCGACGCCCTCCTCCAACGCCGCGCGCCCGAGGGCCCCGTGCCCGCGGAGGCCGCCGAGCTCTACGCCGAGCTGTGTGAGTTGGCCGGACACACCGACCCCGCCCGCGCCGGTGGAAACAGCGGAAGCCGCGCCCGCATCACCGCCCCCGACCTCACCACCCCCGACCTCTCCGTCGTCGCCCTCGCCACCCCCGCCGATCGCGCCGCGCTCACCCGCCTTCAGGCCGCCGTGGCCGACCAGCGCCACGCCCACGTCGAGCTCGTCGTGGTCGACACCTCCGAAGCCGGCGCCCTCTCGGGCACCCTCTCCGCCACCGCCGGTGTCACCGTCGTGCACGCCCCCGGCTGGTCCCGTGCCGCCGCGTGGAAGCAGGGCGTCGCCGCCGCGCGCGGCCGCCACATCGCGGGGTGGGAGCCCGGCGCCGTGCCGCTCCCCGCCGCCTACGCCCACGCCGTGCGCGCGCTCGACGCCGACCCCGACGCCGACGTGATTTTGGCGCCCTTCTGGCGCGCGCGGCCGCCCGAGGACTTCGTCGCCCGCGTCGATCCCGGCGAGGGCGATCCCCCTCCCGGTTGGCGCGCCGCGACCGTGTGGCGGCGCACCGCGCTCGACACCCTGCGCGAGGACGTCGCCTTTCCCGCCGAGCTCGCCCACCTCCGTTCGTTGCGCGCCGCCGGCCGCGTCCGCGTGGTCACCCAACCCCTGTTCGCGATCGACGAGCGCACCTGCACCACGTTGGAGGCCGCCGAACGTCGTGACCGCCACGTGCTCGACGCGCAGGCTCTCCCGTGGACGGGCCCCCCCGCCGTCAGCGTCATCCTCTGCACCTACGACCGCGTCACCATCCTCCGCGAGTGCCTCGGCGCGTTGTGTCGGCAGACCATGCCGCTCGGCAGCTACGAGATCGTGATCGTCGACGACGGCAGCAGCGACGGCACCTCCGACGCGCTCGCCGCCGTCACGTTTCCCGTGCCCGTGCAGATCGTGCGGCGTGACAACGGCGGGCTCGCCGCCGCGCGCAACACCGGCATCGCCCGGGCGCGGGGCGCGCTGCTCTACCTGCTCAACGACGACACGATCCCCGCCGTCGACGCCATCGCCGAGCACCTCGAGGCGCACCACGCCCACCCCGGCGAGCCCATCGCCGTGCTCGGCACGTTCGAGCAGCCCCGGGCCGCGCTCGACAACGCGCTCATGCGCGCGTGCGAATCGAGCACGCTGGTGTTCTGTTACAGCGAGCTCCGCCCCAACGAGCTCCACCACCCGCGGTATTTCTATACCTGCAATCTCACCGTCCCCACCGCACTGGTACGCGCCGTCGGCGGCTTCGACGAGCGCTTCCGCCACTACGGCGCCGAGGACACCGATCTCGGCTATCGGCTCGGCGCGCTTGGCCTCCGCGTGCTCTACCACCCCAAGGCGCGCGCAACCCACCGCCACACCTGGGACTTCGACTACCTCGCCCGACGCAACCGCCAGGTCGCCCGCGCCCACGTCCGCCTGTTCGCCCAACACCCCACCGCCATGGACGTGTTCGGCTGCCACGCGCGCACCCGCGCCGAGCTCGAGGCCCAACTGTCACGCCGGGCCGCCAGCGCCCCCCAGATCGAAGCCGCCGCCCGCGGCCTCGCCGCCCTCGATCTCGCCGCGCTCGAAGCGCTCGGCGTCGCGTGGCGCCCGTACGTCCAGGAATCGCTCAAGCGGCTGCTCGCGCTGCTCCAGGATCTGAACGCGGCGTGGTGGGCGCAGGGCTTCCTCGACGGGCTCGACGAGCACGGCGTGGACGGATTCCGCGAGCTGCTGGTGCGCCACCCGGTGTCGTCCGGATCGGGTCCTTCTGGGGCAGGGGGGCTGCCGCCCCCCCGCAACGCCCCCCGGCCGGAGCCCCGTGTGGCAACGCCCGCCCGATTGGTTTGTTTCCCCTCCGGCGACGGAGACTGGCGCGGTGTCGTCCGTCGTTTCGCCGCGAGCGGACCCATCGACGCGGTCCTCGTCCTCGTGGCCGACACCGGCGTGGAGTACGGCGCCACCGCGCTCGCGTGGGCGGTCGACGCGCTCGCCCACGGGGCCGGGCGGCGCCGTGTCACCGTGTTCGACCCGGGCGTCGGCCACGCGCACGACGTGCGGGTCATCGCGGGCGCCGAGGGGTGGGTGCCCACCGGGAGCCACCGCGATCCCGATCGCGCCGCCGCCGCCCAGGCCTCGGGCGTCGCCACCGTGAGCCCACGCACGTGGGCCGAGCCCTGGCCGCTCGCCAGCAGCTCGCCGTTCCGCCTCCTCGCGTGGCCCGACTGGAGCGACGAGGCCGCCCTCGGCGCCCTGCTCTCCGGCTTCGGCCGCCCCCTCGCCGCGGACGGCGGCACCCTCGTCCTGCGCCTCGACCCGGAGCGTGACGGCCCCGCCGCCGCCGCCACCGCGCGCCTCACCGCCGCGGCCGACCGCACCATCGCCGACCTGCTCCTCGACGTGCTCGTGGTGGATGAGCCCATGGACGCCGACGCCGTGGGCCGCCTCGTCCGCTCCGTCGACGCGGTCACCGGCGCCCGCTTCCGCGGCCACCCGCGGGTGGTGTCCGACGCGAGAGGGTTGGCGGCGGCTTGGGCGGGGGTGTAACCAAGAACGCGCGCGAACCTCCGCCGTCAGCGCTATCGTAGGCAATGCGCCACCTCCTCCTCCTCGCCCTCGCCGCGTGCTCCGTCCCCAAGGTTGTCCCTCCCGAGGAGGACACCGACACCGACACCGACATCGGCGCGGACACCGACACCGACCCCGGCCCCACCTGCGACGCGTCCTTCACGCTCACGCTGCCAGACGCGTCGACCACCACGCTCGGGTGCACGGAGGCGGCCGCCGAGGCCACGTTCGAGATGGATCCCGACACCGCGCCCGCGGTGCGTAGCCTTGGCCTCCGCTTCTCCGGCGGCGCCGACGCCACCGCGAACTGCCAACTCGCCTTGGACCTGGACGGAATCTGTGGGCCGGGGTGGTATGCGCTCGGGGTCGGGGCGTCCGGCTCCGTCGTGACCCTGGATTGTACGGGCGTGGACGACGCGATGGAAGATACCTACCAGCTCACCTCGGGCTCGGTCTACCTCGCCGAGATCTCCGCCGGGGATGAAGCCGGCGAGCCCGCGCGGGTCGAGCTCGTCGCGGCCGGGACCCTCTCGGCCACCTCCGCGGAGGGCCTCTCGATCACCGGATCGTTCCGCGTGGTGGACACACTCGACGCCGTGGACGTAGAGGGCGGCGTGTGCCTGGGCACCGACACCGATCCCGGCCTGGTCGACCTCGACCTCGACGGATGGGAGGGGGACACCGGCACCGGCGAGGATTGTGACGACGCCGACGCCACGGTGTATCCGGGCGCCTACGATCGCCCGGACGACGGCATCGACGGAGACTGTGACGGCGTGGACCGCAGCTTCGACGGGGTGGTCCTGGCCCCCGGGGAGACGGCCGACACGGCGCTCTCCTACGAGGTGGTGGGCGCCAAGGGACTGGACATCGCGCTGTTGCTCGACACGACCTGCTCCATGGGCGCGTTCATCGCGGGCCTCGACGTGTACGCCATCGCCGACGCCGCGACCGGGGAGGGCGACGCGCGCTGGTCGTTCTCGGGCTTCGACGACTACGCCTTCGGCGGCTTCGGCGCCGCGGGAACCGACAAACCGTTCTACCTTCGCGCCCAGTTGACGGATGACCTCGACTATGTGCAAGCCGGCGTCGACAGCGCCAGTACCCACTCGGGGGCCGACGCGCCGGAAGCCGGCATGGAAGCCATCTACCAGGCGCTCACGGGCGCCGGCTACGACCAGGACTGCGACGGGACCTACGACAGCACCACCGACGTGTACCCGTTCCTCGAGAGCGCGACCGACCCGTTCGGGGGTTGGGGGGGGAGCCACTACGACAACGGGGTGAGCGGCAGCGGAACGGGCGGCGGGGTCGGCTTCCGCGACGACGGACAGCCCGTTGTGGTCATCATCACCGACAACTACCTCCGCGACCCCGACTCCACCGACCCCGCCGTCAACCAGTCCCCCGGCGGCTGCCCCGGCGACGCCGGCGCGGACGCGGTGGTCGCCGCCGCCCGCGCGCGCGGCGCCTGGATCATCGGCATCGCCGCCGACTCCTCCTTCCCCATCGCGCAACTGACCGACCTCACCACCGCCGCGGGCAGCCTCGTCGACAATGACGGCGACGGCGCCTTCGACGATGTCCCGGTGTATTGGGCCACGGAGACCACCCTCAACGCCAACATCGCGAGCGCGCTCGACGAGGTGGCCGCCGCCGCGTACGCCAGCGCCCCTTACGACGAGGTCACCATCGTCGTCGGCCTGGACCCCTACGGACTGGTCTCCGAGATCGTCCCCGCGACCTTCTCGGACGTCATCCCCGGCGACCTGCTCCCATTCGACCTGCGCCTCGTCGGCATCGAGACCACCACGGTCATCGCAACCACCATCGAGCTCTGGGTGTACGGGGACGGCGTCCGCATCGGCACGATCGCGGTCGCCGTGGAGATCGCGCCGGGCTAGCCCGGAGTCGGGCGAGCTCACATCCCCGTGAGCGAGAACAGGTAGGCCGCGCCTGCGTCGCTGCCCCCTTCGGCGTCTCCGTACGCCCCCACGAGCAGGTCGTAGGTGCCGAGCCCGTCCTGGGTCCCGACGAAGGCGAGGCCGGCGCCGAGCGCCAGGTCCTCCACCGCGCCGACGAAAGTGAGGTCGGCGTCGTCGGTCGTGAGGGAGCCCGAGAGGGGGCCCATCATCAGGTAGGCCTGCCCCTCGCCCGACACGGTGGTCCCCGCGCCCGAGTTGCCGAGCACCACGTCGGCGTGGCCGTCGGCGTCGAGGTCCGCGCCGTCCACGTTGCGGCCGACGAAGCCGCTGGTCCCCTCGATGCGCACCTCAGCGAGGGCGAGCGAGGCGGTGCCGTAGATCGGCCCGTGCACCAGGTAGACGATCCCGTCCGTGCCATAGCTGTCGGCGCCGACCGCGATGTCGTCGTGGCCATCCCCGTCGAGATCGCCCACGCCGCGCACCAACCCGCCCGCGTAGCTGCTGGCGCCGTCCCCCGTCCGCTTCGCGTCAGCCGCGGTGAGGGACCCGAAGCCGCTGTGCGGCCCGTAGAAGACATAGGCCGCGCCCGCCTGGGTTCCGCCGTCGTCGTCGCCGTAGGCCCCGACGAGGAAGTCGTCGTAGCCGTCCCCGTCGAGGTCCCCCGCGCCGTCGACGGACACGCCCGCGTAGTCCTCGCCGCCCTCCCCGACCACGCGCGCGGTAGCGTCGTAGAGCTCGGTCGATCCCGCCGGAACGCTGGTGATGAGGTACGCCGCGCCCTTGTAGCTCGAGTAGGAGTCTACCCCCACGAGGAAGTCGGGGCGCCCGTCACCGTTCACGTCGCCCGCGCCCTGGCAGTCGTCCCCTGCATGGCCGGTCGTGGCTTCCCCGTAGAAATCGGCGTACGCCGAGGAGAGATCTACCGTGCCTGCTTGAGGACCACGGAGCAGGTACACGGTTCCCGCGTCCCAGCCGCCGCCCCCGCTGGCGCTCGACGCGCCGACGATGAAGTCGTCATAGCCGTCGCCGTTCGTATCCCCGACGCCGCCGAGGCAGCGTCCAGCAAAGTCACCGCTCTGCTCGCCGACCAGGACCACGGCGGCGCTGGCCACGTCGAGGTCACCGGTGCCCCCGCCCGCGATGACGTACGCCGCGCCGCTCCCAGTGCCCCCGCGATCGGAGCCGTACGCGCCGAGGAGGAGGTCGTCGACGCCGTCGCCGTCCTGATCGCCGGCGGAGGCCACCCTCACCCCGAGGGTGTCGTTGGCCGCCTCGCCCACGAACTTGCGTTCGGCGTCCGAGCTGTCACGCACACAATCGGTCGAGCCATCGCAGTTCTGGTCCACCAGGTCCCCGCAGATCTCCGCGGCGTCCGGGTGGATGGCGGGGTCCGCCGCGTCACAGTCCAGGTCGTCGGCGACGTAGCCGACCGGCACATCGCACGCCTCGACCGCGCTCGTGGGGTCGCCGAAGCTGTCGCCGTCCCCGTCGCGCCAGAACGTGGCTTGGGTGCTGGCGAGCACGGAGGCGTCGAGGTCATCCGCGAGGCCGTCGCAGTCCTCGTCGGCGTCCGCGGCGTCGCAGACCTCGCTGCCGGCCGGGTTGATCGCCGCGACGGAATCGTCACAGTCGCCGCCGGTGGTGACGTAGCCGCCGCCAACGTCACACTCGACCGCGATGGAGGTGAGGGAGCCGTATCCGTCGCGATCCCAGTCGTAGTACCAGCTGATCCACGACGCGGGGTCGGTGGAAGAGTCCCCGTCGTCCGCCCGCCCGTCGCAGTCCTCGTCCGCGTTGTCGGGGTCACAGACCTCGGTGCCCGCCGGGTTGGTCAGCGCCGCGGCGTCGTCGCAGTCGGTCGCGTCGGCCACGTACGCCACCGGCGCATCGCACGTGAGCACCCCCACCCCCGCGTCCCCGAAGCTGTCCCCGTCGGAATCCGCGTACCAGGACCCCATCCCCTCGGCCGCCGCGCCCGGATCCGCGTCGTCGGCGAGGCCGTCGCAGTCCTCGTCCACGTCGGCGGGGTCACAGATCTCGAGCCGGCTCGGGCTCGCCGCGGCGGACGTGTCGTCGCAGTCGTCATCGACGGCGACATGGCCCGTGGGCGCCGCGCACGCCACCACCGACGCGGCGGCATCCCCGTGGCCGTCCTCGTCGAGATCCGCGTACCAGGTCGGAGCGTCCACCGCGTCGTCCTCGTCCACGGTGCCGTCGCAGTCGTCGTCCTCGCCGTCGCACAGCTCGCGCGCGGACGGGTTCACGTCCGCCTGCGCGTCGTCACAGTCGGTGCCGTCCGTGACGTAGCCGGGCGGCGGCTCGCAGCCCTCGGACAGCCGTCCTGCGTCGCCGTAACGATCCCCGTCGCTGTCGAGGTACAACGTGACGGCCGCGGTCACGCCCGGGTCCCCGTCGTCGCAGTCCGTGGCGTCCAGGACGTAGTTGGCGGGCACGTCGCAGAAGAGGCCATCGGTGTCGCCGTCCCCGTAGCCGTCGCCGTCGGAGTCCTTCCACGCGCGAACCTGGCCCGCGTCGTCCACGTCGCCATCGTCGTCGTCCGCCAGCCCGTCGCAGTCCTCGTCGACGTCCGCGGCATCGCAGACCTCGGCGGCGTCGGGGTGAACCGCGGGATCGCCGTCGTCACAGTCACGCGAGTTGGCAACAGCGCCGGGTGGCGTCCCGCACGATTGCATCTCGGTCGCCGGGTCCCCGAAGCCGTCCGCGTCGGCGTCCTCGTAGAAGGTGAGCCCGGCGCCCACACGAGCGTCGTTGTCATCACAATCGCTCTTGCCGAGGCCGTCGAGATCGACATCCACGGGCGCGCACGCGGCGAACAGGAGGAGCAGGGCGAGCTTCACGCGGGTTCCTGGGATGGCGGCCACCTTAGCATCCGCGTTGGGAGACCCGACGGCCCTTCGTCATCGTGTCAGGGTTGAGACGGCGTCCGCCGTACGATCGCGCACCACGCGAGCCAGCAACCGAAGGAGGCCAGTTGGTAGCCCAGCTGGCCGGCGCCCTCGGCCCAATTGCCCTGCTGGGCAAGGCGGAACCAGATGCCGAAATGCCACACCGCCGCGAGCAGCATCCACGTCAGGAACAGCCCTCCCAGCTGCCAGAGGCGGCGCCCGCGGGCCCGGCCGACCCGCACCGCCACCGGATCGAAACAGACCAGCGCCAGCAGCGCCATGAACACGCCGGGGACGATACAGCCCATGCCGAATTGGATCGCAACAGCGGTCGCGGCGTAGGGGAACCACAAGGCCAGGAACATGCGGTGCAGGGGACGGGAGGGGGCGCCGGACCACGCGCCCGTGAGCACCACCGCCGCGGCAGGCACCCACGCGCCGAACAGGGTGTCCCACGCCATCGTGGCCGCCGTCGCCGCGAGCCCCCCAGCCCCGCCGGCCCGCCGGGCGTCGCCCGGGTCGGCCAGCGCCGCGCCCGCGTCGTACCCGAGCACCGGCACCGTAGCCGCCCCGAGACACACGACCAGCGCGACGAGGCTGGCGATCACGACCTCCCTGCGCACGGGCGGCGCGGGGGAGAGAGGCAGGGAGGGTTCCATCGCGGCGGCATATCCTCGCGTGGCGTGCCACGAGCGTTCTGTTCTGCGGTACGCTCGGCCGATGTCCACCACGCCTCCGGCCACCCCCCTGCCGCTCCTCTGGGCCGCGTTCATCGGGTCCCACGTGATGTTCGTCGCCATCACGTTCTTCGTGCCGGGGCAGCCCATCGCGCAGGCCAACCTGCTGCCGATCCTCGCGGTCCCGGCGATGATCGTGGCGGGCATCGCCGCGGAGGGCTCGCTCGTCGCCCGCGTGGCGCCCCAAGCGCAGACGTGGTGCCTCATCCGCTTCGCGCTCGCGGAGGTGGCCGGCGTCCTCGGGCTCCTCGTCTACTTCTTCTCCGGCGAGCACCTCGTGCAGCTCGTGTGCGCCGCGTGCGGCCTCATGGCGCACCTGTTGGCCTTCCCGTCGGCGCGGGCGCTCGAGGGGCACGCGGCGTTGCTGCGGCCGTGACCCGCCCCAACGCTACCGGAACGCCACGAAATCCCGCGCCGGATCGAACCCCCGTGCCAACACCCCCTCCAGCGGCAGCTTGCCATACGGGAGCGCCGGGTCGAGGCCCCACTTGCGCTTGAACACCTCCCAGTTCTCCAACAGCAGGCTTCGGTAGTCGATGTTGGCCGTCTTCGACGTGCGGCTGCCGAGGTGGCGGATGAAACAATCGCGCGCGATGCGCAAACGATAGCCGGCGAGGCGGGCGCGCAGGCTCCAGTCGTTGTCCTCGAAACCCCAGCGGCCGTACACCTCGTCGATGCCACCGATGCGCTCGATGACCTCGCGCCGTGCCAGGATGAAGAACAGGATCAGCTGGCTGGTGTACGCGTGGCGGCCGCGCTGCTCGGTGTGGAGGGCGGCGGCGTAGTCGTCCAGCGCCTCGGCGGCGTGAGGCAGGCGGGCGGCCTTCTGGCTGTCCACGACGTAGTCGCTCACGGGGCCGACCATGCCGATGTCGGGCCACGCGTCGAGGTGAGTGACGAGGATCTCCTGCCAACGCGGGGTGAACAGCACGTCATTGTCACAGAACAACACCCGCTCGCCGCTCGCCACCGCGAGGCCCCGGTTTCGGGCCGCGGGCGCGCCGAGGTTGCGCCCCATCTCCAACAATCGGACGTCCGGCTGGGTGCGGAGCCACTCCAGGCTGCCGTCGTTGCTGCCGTTGTCGACTACGACCAGCTCGATCGGGCCGGTGGTCGTGCGCCGGAGCGTCTCGAGGCAGGGCCGCACGTGCGGAAATCCGTTCAGGTTCGGAATGATGACAGAGGTCGTCGCGCGCACGGGCAACGGGCGCGGGCGCGTCCCGACGGGCAGGTGCGCGGTGGCCTCGACCAAGCCGAGCCGGTAGCGGTGCAGGCCGCTCTCGCGCGCGGCGGCGAGGAGCTTCTGGCGCTCGTCGCGCTTGGCCGGCGAACCCCGCCGCAGCGCCGCGCCGACCGAGGTGGCGAGCCGCTCGCGCTCGGGGGCAGCCTGCTCCACCGAGGCCCGCACGGACATCCAGAACGTGTCATCGGGCAGGTCGGTGCGGAGGCCCGGCATCAGCGCGGGGTCCTTGTGCTTGGTGTAGATGCGCCAGGTCTCGTGCCCGAGGCGCTCCTGGCGCTCGAGCCAACCTGCGTACCGCACCTTGTGGTCGTGCCCGGCGCGGATGTCGGGGCGGTAGCGTACGCCCATCCCCAGTGACTTCTCCAGGCGGTAGCCGAGCTCTACGTCCTCGGAGAGCGCGTGCAGAAAGGTGGGGTCGAACCCGCCGACCGTGACGAGCGCCGCGCGGGGCACCGACAGGTTGCACGTCCAGAAGTGTTGCCAACCATAACGCTCACCGGCGCGCATGGTGGTGTAACCAAACAACAGGTCGCTCTCGGCGAGCAGGGCCACGAAGGGGTCCTCGCGGTGCTCGGGGAGGAAGTCGAACGTGCCGAGCACGGCCTCGGGCACCGTCGACGCGAGCTGCGCGTGCAGGTGGCGCCGCACGCCGTCGGGCTCGGGCAGCGTGTCGTCGTTGTAGATCAGCACGTAGCGCCCGCGCGCGTGGCGCAGGGCGAGGTTGCGTGCCGACGCCGGGCCGGCGTTGGCTTGGCGGAGCAGGGTGAGCGCGTACGGCCGCGGCCCGGTGTCGGTGACCGGGGTGGGCGAGCCGTCGTCGACCACGATCACCTCGAAGGCGCGCGGATCGAGGTCCTGGAGCGAGAGCCGGTCGAGGAGGTTCCGGAGGGGCTCGGGTCGGCCGAAGGTGGGCACGATCACGGTGACCAGCGGCGCGCCGGCCAGCAGCGCGTCGATCGCCGGATCGGGGAGCACCCGCGGCGCAACCGGAGCGTGCACGCCGAGCGTGTCGAGCACCCCCTCCGCGACGGAGTGACCGGGCTCGAGCACGAGCGCGCGGCGCGCCATCCGGGCAGCTTCGCCCGCGTCGACCGCCATCAGCACGTGCGCGAGCGTAGCGACCACCTCGGCGTCCTCGGGGAGGATGCGGCGCGCGGCCCACCCGACCGCCACGGCGGTGACGTCCTCTCCGAGCGCCTGGAGGGTCGCGACGATGGCGATCCACGCGGCCCCGCAACTGGGGGCGAGGCGCAGCGCGCGGATCCAGTCCGCGAGCGCCGCGGCGGCGTCCCCGGCGTCGGCATGCGCGTCCGCGGTGACGACGAACCGCGCCACACGCTCGGCCAATGTAGCAATTGTGGAGGGCCCCTCGACGGCCGGCCCCGCCCCGGGCACCGGCACTCCGAGCGTCGTGAGGCACTCGGCCGCCGCGTCGAGGGCGCGGAGCGCGAGCAGCCGCGCGCGGCGGTGGGGTGCGCCCAGGGGTAACGCCACGCCGCGTCCCAGGAACGCGCGGCGCTCGGCCGCGAGGCCCATCGCGTCACAGGCCGCGGCCGCGAGGATCCATGCGTCGGCGCCGTCGCCGAGGAGCGGCTCCACCGCGCGCAGGGTGTCGCCCGGGCGCCCGGCGAGCAGGGCCGTCTCGGCGAGGCCAAGGTTCGCGTCGCGCGCGAGGGGGGAGGTCAGCGCGCGCGTGAACGCAACGGCGGCGGCGTCGGGGCGCCCGGCGGCGAGGTGCACGAGGCCGATCCGCACGTCGGCGGCCCAGCTCGTCGCGCCCGGCACGATCTCGTCGGCGAAGGCCTCGCCGTGACGCGCGCGCGCGGCTTCCAGCGCCGCGACGGCGAGGTCGAGCTCTCCGAGGCGTTCGAGCGCGAGGCCACGGAACAAGTCGAGGTTGGGGTGGGCGGACCCGGCACGCGCGGCGTCGAGCAGGGCCAGGACGTCGGTGGGGCGGTCCTCATCGAGGAGCAGGTGCGCGCGCAGCGTGACGAGCGGCACCACCGAGGGCCGCTCACCCCGCGCCAACTCCTCCCCGTACGCGGCCCAGGCGCGCTCGGCCTCGGCGGCGGCGCGGGGAACGTCGCCAGCGCGGAGGAGCTCGCGCGCGAGGTAGGTGCGGGCCACTGCGCTGTCGGGCTCGAGCTCGCAGCGCCGCTCCAGCAGCCGCAGGTTGCGCGCATCCTTGGCGCGGGCCGCGCGCAGCTCGGGCACCGCGCCGTAGTGCACGATGGCGGCGTCCACGGGCCCCACCACGCGTTTGCCGGCGGTCAACCACCCCTTCACGGACTCGTGCACCACCCCCTCCCACTTCAGGTCGGGGGTGCGGCGCAACAGGCGCGGCAGGAGCGTCGGCTCGCCACGGCGCGCGCGGCCCGCGAGCACGTCGGCGGGGAGCGCATCGAGCGTGGTGGCGTCGTGCAGCGGGAGCAGCCCGCAGTCGATCGCGCCGCGCCGCATCACGGCCTGGATGGCGGCGCCCGCGCCGGGGGCGAGCCGCTCGTCGGCGTCGAGGACCAGGATCCAGCTCCCGTGCGCGGCGGCGAGCGCGGCGTTGCGCGCGGCGGCGAAGTCGTCGGCCCACACGAACGGCACCACGGTCGCGCCGGCGCCCCGCGCGATCCGGGCGGTGTCGTCGACACTGCCGGTGTCGAGCACCACGATCTCGTCGACGATCCCGCGCACCGAGGCGAGGCAGCCGGGCAACATCTGCTCCTCGTCGCGGGCGATGACACACAGGGTGAGTCGCGGCGTGACTTGGGAGGCGGCGGTCGGGCGGGACGTGGGACGGCTCGGTCGGGGCATGGAACGGCCCTCCGATCGCCCGGTCGGTCGTCGGCGGGCAACCTTGAGGGGAATCTTGCGGGGGGCGCACGATTGGTGATCGGGCGGCCCGGCGCCGCGGACGGCGCCGTCGCGTCGGCTCCAGGCTTCGCTCCGCTCGGTTCGCCCGCGCGCCGGAGCGGCGCACGGACGGAACCGGCCGGGCGAGGCGCCCGGCCGCCTTGCGCGCCTCTGCCGCGGGGTGGGCATCGAGCGCGGGCGCGCGTTGGATCCGGGTTTGTGTCGGGCCGGGACCAACGGCGTCGGCGGCGTTCCAAGGCCCGTGCCCACGGTGTTGTCGGGGGCGGCGCCCACGGTGTTGTCGGGGACGGCTGCCCGGCGCCCGCGCCGCGCTCCGACTTGCATCTACGCGCGTGGTCTCGGGCCGAGGGTGGCGGCACGTGCGCATCGCCGCCGTCGTCCGGCGGCCCGCGCCAGACGACGGCGTTCCCGCTCATCCACGCCGAGACCCGACAGATCTCGCCTCACGACCCGCACTGACGCCCGTTCTGTCGGGTCGCGGGGCCCGCTCGGGCGCTCGGCGGGGCATTCGGGTGGGAGCGCCGGCGAAAACCGGGCGTTGGCCCGTAACCGCGGACGATCATGCCGGTCACGCGCGCCGAGCGGGAGCAAACAGCGCGACAGATCTCGCCTCACGACCCGCACTGACGCCCGTTCTGTCGGGTCGTGGCGCCCGCCCTGTGGCCCGAGGACGAAGCCGCCGTTGGCCGCTGGGAGTTCGGGCCCACCATCGCAGGCGCGGACGTGCCCAGCCCGTCGTGGCCAGTGTTGCCGCCAAGCGGCTACGCTCCCGCGATGTTGCTCTCCGCGATCTTCAGTCTTGCCCTGGCAGCGGCGCCGGCCGTCACGCCCGAGGTGCGTGCCTACCTCGACCAGCGAATCACGGCGGAGCGTTTCGTGGCGGCGGGTTCGGGGCTACCTCTGCGCACCGAGTATCGCCGCGGCGGCGAGCTCCTTTTGGGCGGAGAGGTGTACGAGATCATCGGGAGGGACGACCTCGCCAAGGTGTGGTGGGACCGCAACAACTTCAATTGGGCCCTGGGCGGCGCCGGGCTTGGTTCGCTCGCCACCGGGATCGGCGTGCTGGTCTGGAGTGGGAGCACGTTCCAATGGCAGAACGCGGACCGCGCGTGTGAGGGCGCGGCAACGATCGACGCATGCGTCGCCGAGGTAGAGGCGGAGAACACCGCCGCGCAGCGCGGGAGATCCGCGGGCACGGCGATCGCCGGCGTCCTCGCGCTCGGCGGGACGGTGTCCGTGGTCGTCGCGAAGTTTCGACGCGCCCACCCGATCCCCAACGACGAAATCCTCTGGATGGTGGGCGAGTACAACCAGCGCCTCGCGAACGAGCTTGGAGTCACCGTCTCGCTCACGCCGGCCCTGCGGCCCGACGGCGGGGCGCTTGCCGTGACGCTACGGTACTGACGGGCGCGGGTTCGAGGCGCCGCGTACCCCCCCGGCGACACCGGCCGTGTCGCCTGGCCGGTAGGAAGCACGCCGCGGCGCTGACCAACTCGCGGGGTGCCGCGTCACCCACGCCGTTCGTCACCACCGGGTTGACCAACTCGCGGGGTGCCACCTCACCCCCGACGTTCGCCACCTCGGGGGTGACCAACTCGCGGGGTGCCACCTCACCCCCGCCGTTCGTCACGCGCGAGCAGGTGCGTTTGGTCGATCGAGACGCACCCCGTTCAGAGTCGGCGTGCCGCGGAAGTGACATCCCAGGCAGACACCATCTCCGTTCAAGGTCGAGGGATGCGATCGCATCTCCCGACTTCGGACGCCATTTCCGTGCGAGGTTGGGGATGAACGCGCAATGCCCATGCACTTCCCTCATACCCGACTGCCCAAGACTCGCCCCCATTCGCGCGGATGTCTGCCGGCCGCCAGTGGTACTGGTTCGCGACCACCTCGTTGATCAAGGGCCAGAGGCGCTCGGCGGGCTGGAGCTCGGGGGCCCGCCCCCACGTCGGCGGCGAACTGCTTCAGCACCGCGGGGATGGCCGCGGTTCCCGCGGCCCCGGGGCACGGCGGCCGCGAGGCACTTCGTACCGGCGTCGCGACGACGGCTGGGGACGGCAGCCCTTGAGGCCCACACGCGTCGGTAGGACGGAAGCAGCCCGAGGCGGGCTTCATCTTCCGCCCAGACCTGGACTTGGGCGCCGGGATGGTCTCGAACGACCCCATCAACAGCCCCTTGAAGCCCTCCATTTTGAAGGCCTCCCCGGCCTTCTCGTCTGATTGGGGATGTGTTTGGCGAGGCGACTGTCGCGTGTATCCGAGGCGCCGGAGGTAGAGCCAGTCCGTGTGATCGTCGCCCTTGTAGCCCGCCTTTTCGTCGGTCCAGCTCGCGATCTTCGGAGCCGTCCAAAGCCCGCCATCGGGGGCCGGGCCCTGGATGGCCTCCCAGAAGTCCGTCTGCTGCTCCTCGTTGAGGTACGGCTCGCGGCCGTTGCCATGCCGCTGGTCCGTGACGCCGTCGGGCCCCATCTGGTTGTAGCAGCTTCTCGTCCTTGGAGTCGCACTTCAGAAAGTGTGCCACGAGCTCATCGGGGGTCAGGTGGGGAGTGACGCGCAGCGTCTTCGGCATCGTGACATCGATGCGCTTGAATCAATGCGGCAGCCTCCCGCCTGTCTAGGCGATTTTCGATCGGCTTCAAGGTCAGCTGGTATGAGGCGCCAGCGCGGACCAGCGGGCCGTCGCTCCCGAGGCGGGCCGAAGCAGGGTCATAGGTCATGTCCCCATGAATGCACGCGGCACGGAGTCATGCCGGGTTGAATGCTCGGATCCAGGCTGCGAGCGGCGGCCGATGCCGAAAAAGGGGCCGTTATTCCGTGGTGGCAGCCGCAAGCAGCCCTGACTCGAGAGGCATCACCGTGATTTAGCGGCGTTCATGGTGGCATGACTCCGATTTAGCGGCGTTGAGGGGGGCATGACCCCGCCCTCGATGCGCTCGTACTTAAGGGAAGAGCGAAGTGCATAGGCATTCCACGCGCATCAGCCTGAGCCCGATGGTCGGGTACCCGTCGATGTCACGCACACTTCTGCTCTCTGAACCAGTGTGACAGAGCAGGGTTCACGGGACCCTTTGGGCAGACACGCCGCGCGAGCCGCCCGGAAGGCCCGGCGGCGTCAGCCGCCGGGGTCCGGCCGCCCCGCCGCCCCGGCGGCGCGGCCGACGGAGGCCGCAGGCCGACCCTGCAGGGGGGCGACCCCGCGCAGCGGGGGCGCGCCCTGTCGCACCTGATCAGGGCGCCACCAACGTCGCAACCCGGTCGAAGCCGATCAACCCCGCCGCGTCGCGGACACGCACGACCTCGGCGTACGGGAGCGCGCTGTCCGCGGCGAGGAACAACACCCGGCCCTCCGCCGGGCCGAGCAGGCGCTCCAGCGCCTCGCGGGGGTCGGCGCCCGGGGGGACCGTCGCCTCGGCCTGGGCAGTGACGAGGCGCAGGCCCCCGGCGGTGCCGACGAGCGCCAACGTGATGGCCGAATCGGCGGCGCCCACCAACTCGGGCGTCGGTGGGAACGGCGCGTCCCCGATGTCCACCCACATGTGGCGGACCTTCGGTCGGCGGATGGCGTGGAGCAGCTCCTCCAGGTCACGCACCGCGTCCTCGGGCGGGCGTGTACACAACGCCGGCTTGGGTGCGCCGATCTCCGCGCAGTACGCGGCCGCGCACGCCACGCCCACGCTCGCCTCGGGGGTCGACGAGGAGGCCCACGCCTCCGCACACTTCGGGTAGGCGGCCCCCGCGAGCCATGCGCAGTCGTCGAACGCACCGGCGGCGCGACTCCGTGCCACGTCCCCGTCGGCGGCCGCGGTCACGGCCGGCCCGCACCGCTCGAGCTGCTCGCGCGAGGCGTGCGAGAGGCTCCGGGGTGGCCCCCCGTGTGCGCACGCCATGAGCAGGCCGAAGAGCAGCGGCCGCCCGCTCACCCCTGCGCCCGCCACCCCTGCGACCGCGCCGCCCAGCCGCACAACTTGTAGAGGAGGCGCGCCGCCACGTTGCCGTCCCACTCGCCGTCGCCGATCTCGTTCAGGTCGACACCCACGATGCGGCGGTGCTCGGCCACCGCTTCGAGCAGCACCACCACGTCGCGGAAGGAGAGGCCGCCCGGCACCGGTGTGCCCGTGTTGGGGCAGAAGGCGGGGTCGAGCCCGTCGACGTCGAAGGAGATGTAGACCTCGGCGGGCAGGGCGTCGACGATGCGCTGGACGATGCGCATCCACGGCGTGCCGCGCGCGAGCTCGCGGGCCATGGCGTTGTCGAAGAAGGGCACGATGCGCGCGCCCTGGGCCTTCTGGAAGGCGATCTCGGTGGCGCCCACGTCGCGGATGCCGACCTGCACGAGCTTTCCGACGGCGGGGATGCGCGTCATCACGTTGTGGAAGATGCTCGCGTGCGACCAGGTGAAGCCCTCGTACGCGTCACGCAGGTCGGCGTGGGCATCGATGTGGAGGATGCCGACGCCGGGGTGGCGCGCGGCCACGGCCTCGATGGCGCCGAAGGGCACGGAGTGGTCGCCGCCGATGACGACGGGGATGCGGCCGTCCTCGAGGATGGCGCGCACGGTCGACCGGACGATGGTGTTGAGCTCGCCGCCGCGGGCGTTGACGCGCGCGGCCGCCTCGGGCTCGCCGCCGCCGCTGCCGATCACCGCGAGGGCGTCGGGCTCCACCTCCGCGTCCCACGCGATCACGCGCGGATCGGGGGGCATCATCGCGATGCCGGCCTGCCAGACCGCGCCGACGTCGAGATCCTCGAGGTCCACCTGCCAGGACGCGCGGAGCAGCGCCTCGGGCCCGCCGCGGGTGCCGCGCCGGAACGAGGTGGTGGCCTGCCACGGCACCGGCACCACGACGATGCGGGCCTGGTCGGGGAGGGTGTCGAGGCCGAACAGGCCGTCGCTGCTGGCGGCGGCGTCGGGATCGAAGGCGGCCGGATCAACGGGTTCGAACGCCACGGGGGGCTCCTGGGAACGGCCGGCTTAACCCGCGGCGCCCCCTGAACGGCGCTGCCCGCTCCTGGCGCCCACTCCTGGCGCCCACGGGCGCGCGGATGTACCGTGCGCCCGTGCCCCCGTCCCCAACGCCGTCCACGCAGCCCCCCACGACGTTCCGACGCCCCCTGGTCCGGCTCGGCCTCGGCCTCCTCGTGGCGCTCCTGCTGCTCGCGGGCGTGGAGGGCGCGCTGCGCCTGACGCTGCCCGTGGTGCGCACGGCGACGCTGCCCGACACGATGATCCGCGCCCACCTGGAGAACCCCGGGTTCCGCTACGACCCCGATCTCTACTGGTACTGGAGCATGTTGCCCTCGGCGGCGATGCAGATCAACGAGCACGGGTTTCGCCGAACCAGGCCGATGACGCGCGCCAAACCCGCGGGTGTCACGCGCGCGATCACGTTCGGGGACAGCCAGACGCTCGGCGCCGGCGTGGGCCCCGAGGAGTCCTACTCCGCGGTGGCCGAGCGCCTCCTGAACGAAACGGAGGGCACCGAGTGGGAGGTGCTCAACGCAGGCATCAGCGGCTTCCGTTCCCTCAATGTGTACCGCCTGCTCCAGCGCCGCATCGAGGCCTACGATCCCGACATGGTCGTCATCGACTGCATGCCGTACGACAGCCCGCGTGACGACGGTGCGTTGGTGGGGCGCCCGCTGGGCGGGGTGGCCACCCAACTCCAGGCCGCGTTGTGGCAGAGCCACCTCTACTACGTGCTGCGCCTCGGCCTGGAGAAGGTGCGCCCCGACCGCTCCCGGTGGCTCGACCGCGCGCCGCTGCCGGGGGACGCGCTGGGGCACGGAAACCACGATCTCATCGCCGCGTGGGGCAAGGAGCACGGGGTCACCGTGGTGTTCATGCAATACCCGGTGTCCGAGAACAACTTCCGGGTCGGCTGTCACACGCTCCCGGCCGAGCTCCCCGGCGACGCCCCGGTGGTGCCGGCGTGTGAGGCCCTCGTGCAGGACGGGCGCCCCGGACGCGAGCTGTTCCAGGACCGCAACCACCTCACCGTGGCGGGCAACGAGGTGGTCGGCAAGGCGCTCGCCGACGTGATCGGGCCGCTCCGATAGGGGTTCCTGGGGGCCCCACCCACACGGCTACCCCGCGATCGCCGCCACCCCACGCACCAATTTGATCGCCTTCTCGGGGCACGCCGACACACACAACCCGCACGCGTGACACGCGTCGGGCCGCTCCACGAACGCCTGCTTGCCGCCGTGCACCCAGATCTTGAACCGCACCAGCGGCGTGAGGACGGACTTCTCCTCGCGGGTCAGCGGCCGCAGCGTGAACACGTCGTACGGACACACGCGCAGGCAGTCGGCCTTGCCCTCACACCGGAGCGGGTCGATGCGCGGTTCGAGCTTGCCGGGGAGGTCGTCGCAGCGGTCGGTCGAGCGGGGGTCGGTCGCGCGGGGGTCGGTAGAGACGGCGGGCAGGAGCGCTCCGGGATTCCGGCAGCATGCCACGGCGCGGGCCGAGCGCCCCCGCCTACTCCTCCTCGCCGAGCGCCTCGCCCACGTCCTCCACGAGCCGCCCGAGCTGCTCGCGGGTGAGGGTGAAGGGCACGGCGGCGCGCCCGTCCGGCCCGCGGCGCAGCTTCTCCACGGTCACCTCGGAGCCGTCGCTCCGCACCTCGAAGTACTCCTGGCGCCGCACCCTGCTGCGCAGCACGGCCCCGCCGAGCGTGGTGTCGACCTCGACCGGGCGCACCTTGTCGGCGAGCGCGCCGAGCGCCCCGGGCAGGCGCGCGGCCTGGTCCGCGACGTTCCCCTTGCCGTCCGTGCGCACCTTCACGCCCCGCACCGACACGCCCAGCTTGTCGGCCTCGACCACGTCGACCTCGGCGTGCACCCCGCCGTGGTCCACCTTCACCACGCCGGGGGTGAGCCGGCGGTCGAGGCGGTCGGCGAGCGTCGAGGGCAGCGGATCGGGCAGCGGGGTCATGCTATTTCTTGGCTCCGATGAGCTTGGGGCCCTCGTAGGTGAACTGGTCCCCGTCGTGATGCAGCACCGCGTCCTTGTTCTCGATCTTGGTGCGGAGGTGCACGGGGCGCCCCCACACGTGCGCGAGGTTCCCGAGCGTGTGGCTGGCCCACTCGAGCTGGATGTCCACGCCCTCGTACTGGTGGGTCAGCTCAAGCTCGCCACGGTTGGCGTGGTTGCCGTCCGTCACGTACACGCGGGGCTGCCCGTGGTTGGACACCATGAACAACAGCTTGGTCTTGATCTCGGCGAACTCGCGACTGTCCAGGATGTACTCGCCGCTCTTGCGGTCGTACTCGTAGGTGAACAACCCCACGCGCCGACAGAATTCCTCGGTGAGGTACGTGTCGAGGAACGTCACGTCGTTGTGGGACTTGCGCACCTCGAAGATCTTGCCACGCCCCTCGTTGGTGGGGCGAAACCAATCCCGCTTGGCGACCGCGTCGTCACACTCCAACCAATCCTTTCCGAACTGGCCGCGGTCCCACCGCTTCTCGATGTCGCGGTACAGCTCCAACCCAATCTTGTACGGGTTGAGCTGCCCTGGGCGCATCGCCACCGTGCCCGAGTGGTGGTCACAATAGTCGATGACCTCGCTGTCCTCGAGGATGTGCTCGGTCATCAGCTTGGTGTGCCAGTAGCTGGCCCAGCCCTCGTTCATGATCTTGGTCTGGGCCTGGGGCGCGAAGTAGTAGGCTTCTTCGCGCACGATCGACAAGATGTCGCCTTGCCAACGGTTCAGGCGGCCGTGCTCCAACACGAACCCGAGCACGTCCCGCTCGGGCTGGTCGGGGAAGTTCTTCGCCCGCTCCGCGGCGGCCTGCGCCCGCTCCACCTGCTGCGCGATGTACGCGGGCGGGTTGATGTACGGATCCATGTAGCTCTTGGCGGGGAGCTTGTGGGAGGCCGGCCCGGTCGGCTCCTCCTCCGCGTCGATCGAGCGCATCCGCTTGATGTGGTCGCGGAACGGATCGATGAGGTTGTCGACGGAGAGGCACGTATCGAGCCACTGCTCGGTGGCGGACTCTCCCACGGCATCCACGATGCGGCGCACCCGCGCGGCGTGGTTCGCCATGGAGTCGAGCATCTTGCGGTCGGTGTGGGCGAACCACGCGTTGTTCTTGAAGAAGTCGACGTGGCCGAACACGTGCGCCATCACCAGCTTCTGGTCGACGAAGGCGTTGTTGTCCATCAGGTAGGCGTACGACGGGTTGGTGTTGATCACCATCTCGTAGATCTTCTGGAGGCCGTATTCGTACCCCTTCTGCATCTGGAGGTACTCCATCCCCCAGCGCCAGTGCGGATACCGGGTGGGAAACCCGCCGTAGGACGCGATCATGTTGATCTCGTCGTAGTCGCACATCTCGAAGATGGTGTCGAAGAAGTCGAGCCCGTGCCCCTTGGCGATGGCCTCGATGCGCTGGCGGGCGTCCTCCAGCTCGCTGGGGAGCTGCCGGCGTGACTTGCGAAGGTACGCTTCGAGCATGCCTACCTCCCCTTGCCGAGAAAGTCCTTGATGGAGCCCATGATGGCCTCACGATCGGGGATCTTGGAGAGGACCACCCGCTCGTCGCCGCCGTAGTCGCCGCGCAGATCGTTGTAGAACTGGCCGCTGCCGTACTCACTCTCCACCTGGCCGTAACAGAACAGGTTGACGCTCTTGAGCAGGCGGTTCTTGAGCAGATCGATGCACGTGCGCGTGTCCGCCGCCGACCAATTGTCCCCGTCGCTGAATTGGAACAGGTAGATGTTCCACTCGTCGGGCGGATAGTGCTCGGTGATGAGCGAGTCGACCAGCATGTAGGCCGAGGAGATGAGGGTGCCGCCGCTCTCCCGGGTGCGGAAGAACGTGTCCCGATCGACCTCGCGCGCCACCGCGTCGTGGATGACGAAGCGGGTCTCGATGTGTTTGTAGTTGGCGCGCAACCACGTGTCGATCCAGAACGCCTCGAGCCGCACGATCTCCTTCTGCTCGCGCCCCATCGAGCCGGACACGTCCATCACGTACAGGATCGCGGCGGCTGACTGGGGGTCGGACTTGCTGGTCCACGAGCGGAACCGCATGTCCTCCTTCTGGGGGATCAGCACGGGGTTGGCCCCGTTGTACGTCCCGGCGACGATCTCGCGCTTGAGCGCCTCGCGGAACGTACGCTTCTGGTGGCGGAGCGAGCGCGGGCCGATCTTGGACACGCCGGTGTACTTGTCGCGCACGGAGGTGATGTTCTTCTTGCCGCGCGGCTCGATGCGGGGCAGGTGCAGCTCTTCCCCGAGGATCTCGGCCAGCTCCTCGACGCTGATCTCGGCCTCGAGGATGTGCTCGCCGGGGTTGTCCCCCGCCTGGCCGCCGCCCTCCTCCGCGCCGTCGACCTTGTCGCCCTCGTCCCCCTCGCCCTGGCCCACCCCGCCGGTCGAGTTCTTGCCGTAGCGCAAGCGGGGGATGTTGATCTCGGGCAGGGGGATGCTGACGAACTTGTCCCCCTGCTTGCCGATGATCTCGCCGCTGGACATGTAGCGCTTCAGATCCTTGCGCACACGCCCTTTGACGATCTGACGAAATCGATTGAGGTCGTTCTCGATGTTGAGGATCACACCGAATCCTTTGCGTCCCCACGCGCGAAGATGGACGCTACGTAGTTGAGCACGTCGGTGGCCGAGTGATCGTCATACCCGTATTGATCGATCAACCGTTGTTTGACGATGTCGATCTTGGCCTGGGTGTCCGGATCGACCACCTGCGAAACGAGGCTGGTGAGCTTGATGGTGTCCTTCTGGTCCTCGAACACCTTGAGCTCCAGCGCCCGGTACAGCCGCTCGTTCATCTTGTAATTGAACTGCTTCCCGTCGAGCGAGAGCGCGCCGATGTAGTTCATCAGCTCGCGGCGGAAGTCCTCCTTGCGGGACACCGGGATGTCGATCTTCTCTTCGATCGACCGCATCAGGCGCTCGTCCGGCTCCTCGTAGGCCCCGGTGAACGGGTTCTTCACCCGCTCCTTCTGGGTGAACGCCTTGACCGAGTCGATGTAGTTGGCGCACAGGCGCTGGATCGCCCCCTCGTCGGCGGCGATGGCCTTCTGGACCTCGTTCTTCACGATGTCCTCGTACTCCTTCTTCACCAGGCCGATCAGATCCCGGTACTTCTTCTTCTTCTCCTCGTCGTTGATGAGCGAGTGGTTCTTCAGCCCGCTCTCCAATTCGTTGAGGACCATGAACGCATTGAGGCTCGGGGTGTCGGCGTCGCGCACCAGCGCGTTGGAGATCTTGTCCTGCACGTAGCGGGGGCTCACGCCGTCCATCCCCTCGCGGATGCTGGACTTCCGCAGCTCCTTGACGTTGTCCTCGGTGAAGCCGGGGAGGGTGCGCCCGTCGTACAACTTGAGCTTCTGCAACAGCGTCAGGTTGGCCTTCTTCGGGTCCTCCAGGCGCGAGAGCACCGCCCACATGGCCGCCATCTCGAGCGTGTGGGGCGCGATGTGTTTGTGCACGCGCTGCTTGTTGAAGTCGCGCTTGTAGATGCTCGCCTCGGCCATCCACTTGGTGATGTACGGGCAATCGATCTTGATCGTACGGTCGCGCAGGGCTTCCATGAACTCGTTCGACTGGAGCTTGCGGTACTCGGGCTCGTTCGTGTGTCCGAGGATGACCTCGTCGATGTAGGTCTGCGCGAACTTCTTCGGCTTGATGACGTGCTCCTGGGAGGCGCCGAGCAGGTCGTAGAGGAACGCCACGTCGAGCTTGAGCATCTCGACGAACTCGATCATGCCGCGGTTGGCGACACAGAACTCGCCGTCGAAGTTGAACGCCCGCGGGTCGGAGTCCGAGCCGAACTCGGCGATCTTGCGGTAGTTGATGTCCCCCGTCAGCTCGGTGGAGTCCTGGTTCTTCTCGTCCTTCGGCTGGAACGTGCCGATGCCGATGCGGTCCTTCTCGGAGAGGAGCAGGCGCCGCACCCGGATCCGCTCGATGAGGCGGAGCCAGTCCCCGTCGGTCTCGCGCAGGCCGTCCCGGTACAGGTAGCGGCTCACCGGATCGAGGTCGCCCTCGACGTGGATGGGGTACGCCGCCTTGCCCTTCACCGTGCGGTTGAGCTCCTCGAGCACCTGGCCGCGCATCTCGAGCGGGATGAGGCGGAGCGGCTCCTCGTTGAGCGGGGAGGGCACCACGGAGCCGTCGGGCAGGTTCCAGGAGAAGGTGTACATCGCGCCGGCGGGCTGCCGGGAGTACCACTCCAGCCCCTTCTTGAAGAGGCGCGCGATCGTGCTCTTGGCCGAGCCGACGGGGCCGTGCAGGAGGATGACACGACGCTCCGGGCCGAGGCCGAGCGCGGCCGACTTGAGCACGTTCACCAGCTTCATCAGGTGCACGTCGATGCCGAAGATCGCGTCCTTGCCGTGATCGATCGGGTCGTCGAAGAACTTGTACCGGACGATGGGCTTCTTGTACTCGGTGTACGACTCGGTCCCGAAGGACACGATCATGTCGTACAGGCGCTGGTAGGCGTTCCGTGTGATCGACGGGCGCTCCTTCACCAGCTCCAGGTAGTCGGCGAAGCTCCCCTCCCAATGCTGCTCGCGGTAGCGGTCGAGGTCCTGCAGCTCGGCGATCATGCCGAGGATGCCGGTGGGGCGGGAGAAGGGGTTCGGCGTCATGCACACTCCATCGGTGGCGATCGGACCGCGGGTGGCGGACCGGCCGGGGGCCGAGGTCGATGGAGCAAAGGACCTTCGCCCCATCGCGCACGGTTCGGGGGGCGAGAAAGAGCGCTTTGCGGCTACACGGTCAGGCGTCGTACTGAGTGTGGCACAGGGTTCGAGCGTTCGCGACCTGTACCTTCGACACCCGTCCTGGACGGACTGTTCCCTGGCGCCCACCTACCGAGATAGGCGCCCCGGTCCGGTTCGTCATCCGCCGGCCGCGTCGGGGGCGCGGTTTGGCGGAAGCCATCTGGAACGGAGGGAAGTCACGGCTCCTCGGGCGCCGGTTGGGTCCGCGCCCACGCCCACCACGAGCCGTCGTTGTTGGCGACCGTGTAGCCGTGCGCGGTGAGCGCGGCCCACGCCATGCCGCTGCGCACGCCGCCGGTGCAATAGACGATCAGCGGCGTGTCCTGCGGGATGTCGGGCGGGCCGGCGAACAGCGTCTTCCAGGGGATGTTCCGCGCGCCGGGGATGTGGCCGCCGCGCGATTCCCGGAACTTACGGGCGCCTTCGAACTCGTCGGGATCGCGCACGTCGATGACGACCGGCGGCGCATCGGAGGCGAGCGCCGCGACGAGCGCCTCGGTGGTGATGCGCAGCTCGGGCCGCTCCCGCGCGACGAGCTTGCCGGGCACCACGCGGGTCGGGAGGCGCTCGCGCTTGCCTGTCCACCCGGGCATGCCGCCTTCGAGCACGTGCACGTCGGTGTGCCCGAGCCACGCCAGGTCCCATGCGACGCGGCCCTCCTCCCCCCATGCGTTGGCCCAGGCGCCGGCCACGAGCACCGGGCGCGAGGAGTCGACGCCGAGCCCGGCGTAGTACGCGGCGACCGCGTCGGGCGCGCCGAGCGTGCCGGAGAGGGGGCCGCCGACGGTGGCGGCCTTCCAGTCGACGCGGACGGCGCCGGGGATGTGTCCCGCGAGGTAGGCCGTGGCCGCTCGGGTGTCGAGCACGGTGGCGCCCGACTGGAGAAGGGTGGTCGCGGCGGAGATGTCGACGAAGGGCGGGCCGAGCAGCATGGGACGAAGGTTTAGGCACCAGGGGCGGAGCGGCGAGGGGCCGGCGGCGCTTTGGACGGAGGATGCGGGGCTTTTTGAAGGCGAGCCCCACGAAGGAACGCGACGCGAACCCATCCGTGGCACCGTGCATCCGACCGCCACGCCCCCCGCCGAGGCCCGGTGCGACGCGCCCCCTCCGCCGGGCAGGCACGCGCCCGGGAGGCGGATCTCCATGGTATGATTGGCGCATGCAGGCTCGTCGGTCTTCAGTTTCGCCCGTTGTCCGCGCACAGTACGCCCTCGGTGCTTCGGTGGCTCTCGTTCGCGCGGCGCTGCTCCCCGCCCGCGCCTCGCTCGCGGCCGCGCTCGGCCTGGCCCTCGCCGCCTGCGGTTCCGAGGGTGCCCCCGCCGGGGGAACGGCCGGCGCCGGTTCAGCCCCTGCCGTCAAGGAGGGCTCCCCCCCGCCGACCACGCCCGAGGGCGTGCCGCCCGTGGCGCCGAACATCCTCTTCGTCCTCATCGACACCCTGCGGGCCGACGCGCTCGGGGTGTACGGGCAGACGTTGCCGACCTCGCCGCGGATCGACGCCTTCGCCGCCACCGCGGTCACCTACGACCGCGCGTGGACCCAATACACGTGGACCAGCCCCTCCTACGTATCGTACATGACGTCGCGCTACGCGCGGACGCACGGGTGGGACTACCAACTCAACAAACCCGACACGTTCCGCGCCCTGGACGACCGCGCGCCCATGCTCGCCGAGACCCTCAAGGGCGCCGGCTACGCCACCAACGCGCAGTTCTCCCAGCCCAACCTCCGTGAGGACCTCGCGTTCAACCGGGGCTTCGACGCCTTCCGCCGCGGCGCCGACAAGGGCGTGGTCAACGGCGCCGTCGCCGACATCCGCAAGTGGGCGGGCGACGGAAAGCCCAACTTCCTCTACGTCCACCTCATGTCGCCCCACGTGCCGCTCCTGCCCTCCGAGGCCTCCCGCGCCGCCGTGGGCGCCCCCGCCAAGCTGGAGAAGGGCGTGAGCTACGACTGGTGGACCGGCGCGCCGGCCGACCAGAAGGAGGCCCGCCTCGAGGAGTTCCGCCGCACCTACCTCGCGGGAGTACGCGACGCCGACACCCACGTGGCCGCCATCCTCGACGCGCTCGACGTGTCCGGGCTGGCCGACCAGACCGCGGTGGTCATCACCTCCGACCACGGCGAGCTCATCGGCGAGAACGGGCAGATCGGCCACATGGCGAGCACCGCCGAGGCGCTCACGCACGTGCCGCTGATCGTGAAGCTCCCCGGCGTGCCGGCGCGGCGCGAAGCCACCCCGGCCAGCCTCATCGACATCGCGCCCACCCTCGCGGGCCTCGCGGGGGCCCCGATCCCGGCTCCGTGGCAGGGCAAGTCCCTGCTCGAAGGGGGCAGCGGCACGTTGTTCTCCGAGCGGGACAAGGTGTTCGCCGCGTCGGACGGCGCCTGGAAGGTCACGGAGGACCGCACGACGTGCACGTTCGTGTCGGCCCACGATCTGGTGAACGACCCCGGCGAGAAGACCGCGGTGACCACGCAGACCAACCCCGCCGTCCAGAAGCTGGTGGCCGACGCCACGAGCTTCTGCGCCCGCATCCCCGCCGCCGCCAACGCCGGGGGCCTCCCGGACCAGGACGCCGGCGAGAAGGCCGCGCGGATCGAAGAGCTCAAGGTGCTCGGGTACGTCGAGTAGATGACGCTCCTGGCGCTCCTCGTCGCCGCCGCCGCGGCGGCCGACCTCTCCCTCGCCGACCTCGTCAACCGTGACCTGGTGGGCGGCCCGGAGAACGACGCGGCCTGCCTCAAGAGCAAGGCGGAGCCCAAGCTGCCGCTGGCGATCGACCTGCCCGTGGGCACCCCGGCCGACACCGTCTCGCTCACCTGGGTGGTGCAGGGCCCCCCCGACGCGGACGGACCGGCGCTCCGCGTCCTCCTCACGTTCGCGGACGGCATGGAGATGCCCGTCCGCCTGCGGTGGGGCCAGGACATCCTCCCCGTGCCCGTGGTGCTGCGCCAGGGCGTGCCCGTGGCGATCGGCGCCGGCGCCAGCGGCGCGCCGGTGGTGGGCACCCGCTGGGTGATGCCCACGGGCCGGCCCGGCGTGGCGATCACCCGCGTGCGGGTCGACAGCCCGGATCCCTCGCACACCATCTGCATCACCGCGGCCGCCACGAACGTGCCGGGCCTGGCCGACGTGGTGCAGCACGACACCTCCGCCTGGTACCCGTTCGTGCCCGCGTGGAACGTGAGCGGGCCGCTCCCCCAGGCCCTCCCGGTCACCGGGCCCGTTGGTGACAAGGGGTTCGTGACACAGGGTGCGGACGGCCACCTGTACTTCGAAGGGGCGGACGGAACCGCCGAACCCACGCGCGCGAAGTTCTGGGGCATCAACATCGTGGCCTCCCCGGCGTTTCCGCCCAAGGAGGACGCCGAGGCCTACGCGCGCACACTCGCGGGGCTCGGCTTCAACCTCGTGCGGCTCCACCACATCGACCAGGACGCGCCCCAGGGGGTGATGAACCCCAAGCGCGGCCAGCCGGGCCAGCCGGAGCTCGATCCCGATCAGCTCGACCGCCTGGATTTTTTTGTCAGCAAGCTGCGCGAGCAGGGGCTGTACCTCTTCCTCGAGGTCGCCACGCTCCGCAACTTCACCGCGGCGGACGGCGTGCCGGAGTGGGCGCCCGGCGTACCCGGCGGACACAAGCTCTCGACGATGTTCGTACCGGGGTGGACCGACGCGTACGACCGTTGGTTCGAGACCTTCTGGGGGCGCACCAACCCCTACACGAAGCTCCGCTACGCGGATGATCCGATGGTGGTGACCGTCGAGCTCTCCAACGAGCACTCGCTGCTCGCCAACTGGGGGTTCGGCCTCGAGAACCTGCCCCCCGCCCACCTCGTGCACCTCGACCGGCGGTGGAACGCGTGGCTGCGCACCCGCTACCCGGACGACGCCGCGCTGGCCGCCGCGTGGGCCGGCAGCGCCAATCCCCGCCTGACCAAGGGGGAGTCCCTCGCGGACGGCTCCGTGCTGCGCGAGCCCCGCTTCCCCCCCACGTTCGAGAAGTGGCCGGCCCGGCGCACCGCGGATCTGTACACGTTCTACGCCGAGGTCGAGGAGGGCTGGTTCCGCCACCTGGAGAAGAAGGCGCGGGCGATGGGCTTCCGCGCGCCCATCGTGCCCTCGATCTCCTACGATCTGCCCCACATCCAGGTGATCCGCGATTCCTGGCGCTACTCCGACGCCCACTTCGAGTGGGACTACATGCACGACAACGTGACGACCGGTCGCAGCGCGCTCGCGACGCCCGAGGCCTTCCTCGGCCGCCTGTCGACCGCGATCGACGGCCACGCCGTCGCCATGTCCGAGCTCGGCCACCCGAGCCCCAACCCCTACCGTGCCGAGGGGCCTTTCTTGTGGGCGGCGCTCGCGTCGCTACAGGATTGGGACATGGTCGTGTGGTTCAGTTGGGCCGACTCCGCGTTCACCCGCGAGGTCAAGGCGCTCTCCCACTGGGGCGAGCTGCGCACCGCGTCCGTGCTCGTGTCACAGATGCCCGCGGCTTCCTCGGCGTTCCGGGGCGGGTGGATCCCCGCCGCCCCCGGCTTTCTGCCCCTGCACATCGCCGAGCCCGTGGCGCGCCTGCGGAGCGGCGACGCCGCCGTGATCCGCCGCCCGACCACGTTCCAGCCCTGGGGCCTGCTCGACGCGGGCACCCCGCTCCGCCAGCGCGTGCGCACCTCCTTCGCGCCCACGCCGCCCGCGGTGGTGCCGGGCGCGCCGGCCGCCGGGGTGGGGTGGTGGCCAGATCCAGGCCTCCTGTTCCTCGACCAGCCGACGTTGCAGGTGCGCGTGGGCCCCCCGGGCGACGCGGGGCGGATCGGAGACGGCATCCGCGCCCTCTCGGGCCTCGACGTGGCGCTCGACGGCTGGGCGGCGGTGTCGTTCGCCTCGGCGGACGGCAAGCCGCTGGCGGACTGCGCCGAGGCGCTGCTCACCATCGGCACCAGCCAGGAGATGAGCCACATGGCGTTCTCCGCGCGGGACACCGTGGTGGCCCAGCTCGGCATCGGGCCCGTCAAGGTGCGCCCCGCCGTCGGCGTCGTGCGCTTTCCCTGGCCCCGCAAGCCCGTGGTCAGCGTGCTGGGCGAGGACGGCACCCCGATTGGGAGCGTGGCGGTGCGCAAGGCCAGACAGAAGGGGTGGTGGGAGATCGACACCACCCACGTGAAGAGCCCGTGGATGGTGGTGCGGTAGGCCTCCCGGTTCCCTCCCAAGCCGTGGTCCGGCCTGTTTGGGCCGCGAGCTCCCGCGTGTGTAGCCTCTTGGGGGGAGGAGCACGCATGGGTAGATGGATCTTCCTGTGTCTGTCCGGCTGTTCGAGCCCGCCCGGCCTGCACGAAGTACCGCGGGATGGCCTGCGGGACGGCATGCCGGACAAGACGCCCGATGACACGCCCGATGACACGCCCGACGAGCAGGCGGTGGTGGGCCCTCCCATTCCCTTCCGTACCGATTGGGATGTCCGCCCCGACGGGGAGAGCATCAGCGACGCGTTCCTGTACCGCGAGGGGATCGTGCACCAGCTGCGCCTCCTCGTGGACGACGCGGGCCTCGACTCGCTCGGCGACGCGCCGGAGATCGAGGTCGTGGCCGGGCTCGACGTGAACGGCGAGCCCGGCACCTACCCGATCGCCCTGCGCCTGAAGGGGACCAGCTCGTTCCGCACGTTGGAGAGCAAGCCGGCCTTCAAGATCGATTTCCACGAGTGGGATCCCACCGCGCGATTTCATGGCATCAAGCGACTCACGCTCAACAACATGGTCCAGGATCCCACCATGTTGCACGAGCACGTCTACTATTGGTTGTGCACGGAGCTCGGCATTCCCGCGCCACGCCACGCGTACGCCCGCGTGTGGCTCAACGGCGAGGAGCTCGGGCTGTACGGCATCGTGGAGACGATGGACGAACAGTTCGTGAACCGGGGGTGGCCCGACGACGACGCGGGGCCGCTGTACGAGGCCGTCGGGGGCGACTTCGTGGACGAGCGGCGCGAGAAGTTCGAGGTGGAGGAGGTCGGCTCCGGCCTGCTCGCCATCGACGCCCTGGTCACCACCGTGCTCGCCACCCCGCCCGACCAGTTCCTCGCGATGTTGGAGACCCACTTCGATCTGGACGCCCTGCTCACGTACTGGGCGCTGGACATCGTGAGCAGCAACCCCGACGGGTACGTGCTCAACCACAACAACTACTACGTGTACGGCGCCCCGCTGGCCGGCAAGTGGACGCTGATCCCCTCCGGCGTCGACCGCAGCTTCGTGCCCACCCCAAGGCAGCCCGTGGGCGCGCTGGCGCTGGGTTGTCTCGCCGATCCCGACTGCGAGGCCCTGCTCGATGTCCGGATCGAGGAGGTCGCCGACACCTGGGACCGCCTCGACGTGCCCGCGGTGGTCACCGCGCTCCAGTCGCGCATCGGCCCGCTCTGCGAGGCGGATCCGCGCCGCGAGCGGGAGTGTCGGGGCGACGAGCTGCTCGATTTCATCGGCCACCGGACCGAGGAGGTCCGGGATCGGTAGGGTTACAGCAAGGCCCGCACGGTCCCGCCGTCCACCCGGAGCGCGGCACCGTTGGTGGCCGCCGCCCGCACGCTGCACACGAACACGATCATGTTGGCCACCTCTTCGGGCGTCGAGAACCGCTTGAGGAGCGACGACGGCCGGGCGTTGACGAAGAAGTCCTTCTCCGCGGTCTGCGGGTCCATGCCCTGCGAGGCGCCCAGGTCGGCCACGAATTGGGACACGCCCTCCGACCAGGTCGGGCCTGGCAGCACCGTGTTCACGGTCACCTTGGTGCCGGACGTGAGCTCGGCCAACCCCCGCGCGAGCGCCACCTGCGCGGTCTTGGTCACGCCGTAGTGGATCATCTCGGCGGGGATCTGCACGGCGGACTCGCTCGACACGAACACGATGCGTCCCCAATCGCGGGCCAACATGCCGGGAAAGTACGCGCGGGACAGGCGGACGCCGCTCATCACGTTGGTCTCGAAGAAGCGGAGCCAGTCCTCGTCGGGGATCTGCTCGAACGGCTTGGGTTCGAAGATGCCGAGGTTGTTGACGAGAACGTCGACCTCGGGGAAGGCGCGGACGAGCGCCGCGACGCCCGCCGCGGTCGAGAGGTCTGCCACCGCCACGGCCACCGAGGCGTTCGGCACGTCGCGCAGGATCGCCTCCCGCGCCGCCGCCGCGCGCGCCTCGGTCCGCCCGTTCACGAGGACGTGCGCGCCCTCTTCCGCCAGCCCCTTGGCCGCGGCGAAGCCGATGCCGGCCGTAGAGCCGGTGACGAGCGCTGTTTTTCCGCGGAGGCCGAGGTCCATGGGGTGTTCCCTGAGTGGCGCGAGCGTAGCGCGCCGGCCCGGGGCGAGCACAGCCCCGAGCCACCGCCCCTCAGGCGAACAACCGCCCCCGCCATCCCTTCACGTTGGCCACCCGCTCGACCCGCCCCAAGGCCTCCCACTGCGCCTCCGCCAGCGTGAGCGCGGCATCCGCGCGGCGCACGTCTCCGACCGATCGGGCCGCGCGCTCCATCACCTCGGCCACGTCCGGATCGACCAGATCCGTGGCGTCCAACAGGGCCACCGCGCGCGTCAGGTGAGAGTCGAAGGCCGGGCCGTCTCCCAACGCGGCGTCGACCGCGACCCGCGCCGCGAGGGCGAGGCCGGAGAGCCGCGGATCCTCGTTGCGCTCGGCCAGGACCCGCGCCGCGTCGAGCACGGTGCGGGCGTCGGCCGGGCGGCCGAGCACGGTCAGGACGATGCCGAGGCGCACGAGCGGCATGCCCACGTCGTCGGAGCCGGCGGTCTCCAGCGTACGGAGCGCGGTGCGGTAGCCGGCCACGGCGTCTTCGAGCTCGCCGCGGTTGCGGGCGATCTCGGCGCGCACGAAGATGGTCTCGGCCTGCCCGACCTTGTTCTGGAGCCGGCCGTACAGCGCGTGGGCCTCGTTGATGAGCCCCTCGGCGACATCGAGGGCGCCGCTGCGGCGGGCGGTCTCGGCGCGCAGGCGCACGCAGTCGGCGAGCCGGCGCTCGTCCCCGGCGCGGAGCAACGCCACCTGGGCCTGCTGGAGCAGGCGCGCGGCCCGCGGGAGCTCGCCGAGCTGCATCGCAAGGGCGCCCAGGGCAAAACCGCACCCGGCGGCCCCGCGCTCGTTGCCGAGCCGCTCGAACAGGGTGCGGGCCTGCTGCACCAGCTCGAGCGCCTTGCTGGGGGCGCCGCGGGCCCGCGCGACCTCGCCGGAGAGGTGGAGCGCGTCCGGGAGTAGCCCGTTCCAGCCGTGGCGGCGGGTCTCGGCGAGGATGCCGTCGGCCCGCTGGCCGGCCATCACGGTCTGGCCCTGGCGCAGGTGGAGCCACGCGTGGAGCAGGCGGCCCTCGCCCCACCGCGGGTCACTCGGCGGGGCGCCGAGGCCGCGCAGGGCCTCCTCGCGGGCGGCGAGGAGCGAGAACCCGGCGCGGAACTCCCCACGCGTGGAGCGCTCGCGGGCGGCCTGCATGAGGAACCCGAGGGCGTCCGCGAAGGCGCCGGCGGCGAGCAGGTGGCGGCCGAGGCGCTCGGCGAGCGCGGTGGCGCCGTGTCGATCGAGGAGGATGGCCGCGCAGGCGCGGTGGGCGGCGGCGGCGCGGCCGGCCTCGACGGCGCCCCGCGCGATGCTCTCGCGCAACATGCCGTGGGAGAACGCCCAGACCAGCTCCTCCTCGTCGCTCTCGCTCCCCGACTCCTTGATCACCGGGGCCACGAGGCGCTCCAGCACGAGCCGCTCCACGAGCCCCGGCGGGATGGTGATCTCGGCCGCGGCGCACGCGCGGCGCCACTCGCCCTCGTCCACCTCGGGGCCGAGCGCGGCGGCGATCTCGAGCGCGGCGCGGGCCAGCGGCGCGCGGCGGCCCAGCGAGGCGAGCGCGCGGTCCAGGCGCGCGGCCCACGTGGCGTACAGATCGTCGGGCAGCTCGGCGCGGGCGCCGGGGCGCAGGCTGAAGCCGTCCTCGCCCGCCTCGAGGATGCCCCGTGCAACCCAGTCGCCGACCAGCTGGACGGCGAACGCGGGGTTCCCGCCGCTGCGGGCGCGGACCTGGTCGGCCAGCGCCCCGCCGAGGCCCAACAGCCCCTCGACGAGCGCGACCTGCTCGTCGTCCCCGAGGGGGCGCACCTCGAGCCAGGTCGCGACGGCGCCCAACCCCATGAGCTCCGAGAGCTGGAGCGCCTCGACCGGCCGCTCGGCCAGGGCCTCCGCGCGCGCGGTCAACACCAGCAGGATCGGCGCGGGATCGGTCTCCTGGGCGCGGAGCACGTGCGCGGCGAAGGCGAGCGCGTCGCTGCCCCACTGCACGTCTTCGAGGCGCACGATCACGGGGCGCGCCCCGGTCGCGCGGGCCACGGCGCGGCGCACGAGGGTGTGGCGCTCGTCGGGGCCGTCCAGCCCCAGGGTGTCGTCGGGATCGGCCGGCACCGGCGCGATGAGGTCGGCGAGCGCCTTGGCCTCGGTCCGATCGGGCACCCCCTGCGCGCGCAGGCGGGCCTCGACGCGCGCCCGGACCTCGGTCGGCGCGAGCCCCCCGGTGACGAGGTGGCGGGCGAGCATCCCCGCGAGCGCCTCGGCGGGATCGGCCGCGGCGGCGTGCGCGGGCGCCGGATGTTCGGCCACGAGCACCTCCGCCCCGCCGACCTCGTGCGCCCGCTCGCACAACCACTCGGCCAGCCGCGTGGTGCCCGTGCCGGCGGGGCCGTTGAGCAGCACCAGCCGCGCGGACCACGTGCGGTGCACCTCCTGGAGCGCCTCCCACAGCCGGTCGCGCTCGGTCTCGCGGCCCACCATCGGCACGCTGCGCAGGCTCCACAACCCGAGCCCCGCGCCCACCAGCCGCATCGGCATGCGCGGCCGTTCGGTGGCGCGCCAGTCGTTGGGGAGGATCCCCCCGGGATCCCGCGAGCCGTCCAGGGTGGCGAGGGCCACCGCGGCGTCGGCCGCGCGTTGGAGGCGGCGCGCCGGGTCCTTCTCCAGCAGGCGCCCCAGCCACTCCACGAACCCCGCGGGCACCTCGAAACGCGGCGTGAACGCCGGCAGCGGCAGCTCCTGGTGCGCCATCGACAGCACCTCCGGCGGGCGCTTCTGCCCGTACGGCGGATCGCCCGAGGCGAGGCGCCACGCGAGGCAGCCGAGCGCGTAGAGGTCGGTCCACGGCCCGTAGTCGCGCCACTCCCGTCGGAACTGCTCCGGCGCCATGTAGGCCGGCGTGCCCGTCACCACCGCCCGGTTGCGGCCCTCGACCTCGAGCGCGAACGCGAGCCCGAAGTCCGTGAGCTTCACGCCCGGCCGCGCGTCCTCGAAGGACGAGAAGATGACGTTGTCGGGCTTGATGTCGCGGTGGAGCACCCCGCGCGCGTGGGCGTGCCCGAGCGCGGCGAGTAGATCGAGGAGGAGCCGCCGGAGCTGGTTCCAGTTGCGCGCGACCGCGTGTTTGAGCGTGCCCCCCGAGCAGTACTCCATCGCGAGCCACGGCGTGTTTTCCCGCAGCCGCCCGCCCGAGGCCGCCGCCGCCGCCGCGTCGACCACGCCGTGGTCGAGCACGAGGATGATCCCGGGATGATCGAGCCGCGCGACCGCGCGCACCTCGGCGAAGAACGCGTCGCGGAACCGCGCGTCGTCCTCCTTGAGGAACTTGATCGCGACCGGCACGCCCTGCCGCGCGTGCACGCCACGCCACACCTCCCCCATGCCGCCCTGGGCGACGGGGGCCACGAGCTGCAGGGAGCCGAGCGTGACGACGGACACGGCCGGGAGCGTAGCGCATGGGGGCCTTCCGGGGGGCGCGGCCAGGGTCTCGGGCGGGCGGGGCGGGGCGCGTCCGCCGCCGCGGACGGCGGCGGACCGGGCCCCTGTGGGCTCGCTGCGCTCGGTTGGCGCGGCCCGGGCCGGGGCGCCCGTCCCGCGCCGAACCGGCCGCCGAAGGCGGCCGCCCGTCGGGTCCCTCGCGCGGGGAGATCGTATGAGCGGGGCCCCCACGCGCGTCATCTCGGGGGGTAGATACTCGCACTCGCGCGGAGTCCAACGCCAGGGTTCGGCGCGCCAAGGGCGCGGAGGGCAGCCGCCCCCGGCGGCTGGTCCGGCCGGGCGCGCCGGTGACCCGAGCACGCGGATGATCCGCCCGGCCGACCAAGCGGCGCCAGCCGCGCGCCCGGAGCCGACCTGCCCGCGTCCGCGGGGCGCCCCCCGCCGCGTCGCTACCTCCTCGTTACAAGCACGGGATGCACCCTCGCCGCTCCCTCCTCTCGCCGTTCGCCCCCGCTGTCGGCCTCGTCCTGGGCCTCGCGCTCGCGTGTGGCGGCCTCGGCGGGAGCGGGCGGGGCGACTCGTTCTCGAGCTCGACGGAGCGCGAGGTGGCGCCCGGCGCCGAGGGCTACGCCGCGCTCGACCAGGCGTACCGCGTGCCGCCCGATCGGGCCGTGGTCGCCGTCACCATCGGCGTGACCGCGGGGTCGGTCGCGGAGACGTCCAGCGCGTTGACCACGGAGGTCACCACGTTGGAGCAGGCGCTCGGGACGCGCTGCACGGCGGCCGTGTTGGACTACGGCCCGCCCACCGCCACGGGCGACACGAGCTGGGCGGCCACCGCCGAGGTGCGCGTCGACATCGACCTGCGCGGCCTCCCCGGGGTGTCCGAGCGTCGTGAGCGTATCGACGCATGCCTCGCGTCCTTCGAGCCCCGCCTCACCCACGAGAATTGGAAATCGTACGCGAACAGCCCGCGGCAGGTGCGGCGTTCGGCCCCCACGCTCGTGGTGGACGCGCCCGACCAGCACCGCGACGCGCTCCTCGAACGCGAACGCACCCGGCTCAGCTGGGCCGCCGCCGCCACGGGCGCGCCCCAGCTCCACCCGGAGGACCTGCGCTGTGTGCCCGCCGGCACCGTGCACGTCGGCGATCAGCGGCTCTCCGGCGTGGTGCTTGCGCTCGACATGTCGTGCCGCGTCACCACGAACGCGGCGGCGGGGACACTGGTCGCGAGCGAGTGACGTGAGCCCCGGCGCCGCCTAGGCGAATCGATTGCTCATCAACCAGTAGTTGTAGACGTGGAGGATGAGCTTGTTCAGCTCGTGGAACCCCGTCGGCTTCACGAGGAACGAGTTGGCGCCGAGATCGTAGGCCCTGCGGATCTCGTTGTAGTCGTGCGAGGTCGTCAACATGACCACCGGCACGCGCCGCCACGACTCCTCCTGCGCGCGGATCCAGCGCAGGACCTGCAAGCCGTCCTCGATCGGCATCTGGATGTCGAGCAGCACGAGGTCGGGCGCCGGGTTCGCGACCCGATCGGCGAACGGCGCGCTGCCGGTCAGGTACGCGCGTGCGCCCTCGGCCGAGGAGGCGGACCGCAGCTCCAGCGCCTTGTTCGCGCCCTGGAACGCGGCGCGGATCAACGTGACATCCTGCGCGCTGTCGTCGACCACGAGCACTACTGGATTACGACGGAACGTCGTCATTCGATTTCCACGGGGAGCGAGACGTAGAAGGTGGCGCCCTGTCCGGGGGTCGCCGCGGCCCACAGGCGGCCGCGATGCTTTTCTACGATCTTCGCGGAGCTGGCAAGGCCGAGCCCCGATCCCGGGTATCGCTCGGTGGGGTGGAGTCGCTGGAACGGCCGGAGGATCCGGGCGGCAAACGCAGGGTCGAAGCCGATGCCATTGTCGACGACCGACAGGATCCACTCCGCGCCCTGGCGGCGCGCGGTGACCCGGACCGTCAGCTTGCGTGCGGGGTCCCGGTACTTGATGGCGTTCCACAACAGGTTCTGGAACACGCGGGCCAGCGCCACGGGGTCCCCGGTGAGCCGGGGCAGCGGATCGACGACCACGTCGGCCTCCGCGTGCCGTACGCGGTCGTCGAGGTCCCGCAGCACCTGGGCGACGACCTCCCCGAGCTCCAGGGGCACGAAGGGGGCCGCCGTGCTCTCGAGGCGCGCGTAGTCCATCACCTCGGTGACGAGGGCGCGCATGCGCCGCGCCGCGTCCACCACCGCGAAGATGTACCCGCGGGCCTTGTCGTCCAGCTGGGCGCTGTACTCGTGCTCCAGGAGCTCGGCGAAGCTGGCCATCTTCCGGAGGGGCTCCTGCAGATCGTGCGAGACGAAGCTGGCGTACTCGTCCAGATCCCGGTTCGAGCGCGTCAGATCGACCAGCGCCTGGCGCAAGCGCTCCTCGGCCTCGCGGCGCTCGGTGAGGTCGCGGGTGACCTTGGCGAACCCGATGAGGGTCCCCGTTTCGTCCCGTAGCGCGGTGATGACGACGTTCGCCCAGAACCTCGTCCCGTCCTTGCGCACCCGCCAGCCCTCGTCCTCCACGCGGCCGACGAGCGCCGCCTCGCGGAGCTCCACCGCGGGCTTGTCGGCCGCGAGGTCTTCCGGCGTGTAAAACAGCGAGAAGTGCTTGCCGATGATCTCGCTCGCGGCGTAGCCCTTGAAACGATTCGCGCCCGGGTTCCAGGTCGCCACGGTCCCATCCGTCTCGAGGACGAAGATGGCGTAGTCGCGCACGCTCTCCACGAGCAGGCGGAACCTCTCCTCGCTGCGGCGGAGCTCCTCTCCGGGCGCGCTCGTCTTCGCGGAGGGCATGGTCATGAGGTGTCGATAACTCGGGCCTGTTCGGAATCAAGCGGGCTACCGCTCCGCCCGCCCCCACCCCTCGCTCCCGACACGCAGCTCGGTCGTCGGCCAGTACTGCAAGTCGAGCTTGAGCGTGATCACCTGGGGCTTGCCGTCGAGGTCGACGGTCTTGAGCCGCACGGCGCCACGGTCGGGGCGGTCCTTCACGGCGGCGAGGAAGGCATCCAGCGTGGGGGTGGGCGTGCCGTCGACCGCGAGGATGCGGTGGGTGGGCCGGAGTTGGTAGCGCGACGCGGGGGAGCCGAACCACGACCAACTGACATAGATGCCCTCGGGGGCCACGCCGAGGTCGGAGGGGAGCGGCGAGTGGGGGGCGTGCAACAAGGCGCCGGCCCAGAGCAGCACGCGATCGATGCCCACGCCGTCGCGCGGGACGGTGGCGAGCGGCACGGTCTCGACCTTCCCGTCACGCAACACGGTGAGCGTCACGCTCTCCTTGGCGGCGCGCACCTCGATGTCACGGAAACGTGCCACGGGCTCGCCGTCGACGGCCAACACCAGATCCCCCTCGCGGAGGGCCTCGGCGGCGGGGGTGCCCGCCTCGCGCCTCACCACCCACAACACCTGGCGGCGCTTCGGATCGAGGGCGACCAGCTTGTCCGCCCACTCCTCGGTCAGGCCGCGGTCGCGCGCCATGGCGAGGTTCATGGGCGCGAGCTCGACGCCCAGGCCGCGCACGGTGGGGAGCTCGCCGGCCACGATGGGATCGACCACGTCGTGGAGCACGTCCGTGGGGATGCCCCGGAAGAAGCCCTCGGGCGTGTCGCCGCGGTCCTCGACGAAGCTCGCCCAGAACGCCTGCACCCGGCCCGCCTTGTCCGCCAGCACGCCGCCCACCACCGCGCCCGCGCGCTCGATGCTCACGACGTCGAGGTTGCGGTCGCGGAAGAACGGCGGCCGCGGCACGGTGAGCAACATCGGCTCCTGCGCGGTGGCCTTGGTCTCCTGTTGGAGCACTTCCTGGCGCGGCGAGAGGCCGACGTGGAAGGTGGTGTCCCCGCGGTCGAGCGCCTTGTTGGAGAGGCGGGCGCTCTTGACCGGGGTGCTCCCCAACGCGGCGGGGTCGTACGCCAGCACCGCGAGGTTGTGGAGGGGGTGGATGTAGACCACCTTGGCGGGCACGCGCACGGTGCCGGCGAAGGTGAGCGACACGTCGCCCAGCGCGATGGGGACGGTGTCCCGGTCGACCAGCACGCGCCCGCGCACCGCGTCGATGACGAGCCCGGTGCCGCTGAAGTTGCCGCCGTAGATGCCCTCGGCGCGGAGCGGGACGGTGTTGGTGACCCAGACGAGCGAGGCGGCCAGGGCCTTGGCGGCAGAGCCGGACACCTCCGGGAGCGCGCCGCTGACAGCGGCCGTGGCCGCGGACGCGGACGGGGCGGTCGAGGGGACACAAGGCCAGAGGCCCAACGTGTCATCCCGGGTGCACCGTTGCATGGGAAACCAACGCCGGTCGATGGTGACCACGGCGACCTGCTCGCGGCGCGGCTCGCGCGGATCGATCCACCGCACGGGAACCCGGGTGTGGTCGGCGAGCCTGGCGAGCGCCGCCTCGAGCGCGTCGAGCGTCTGGGTGCGCTCGCTCGCGATGCCGGTGATGACGACATCGTCGGGGATACCGGCGTTGGCGAACATGTACCCGGCGGAGGCCACCCACACGCCCACGTCGAGCGGGAGGGTGTGGCTGCGCGCCTGTTGGAAGGAGAAGGCGTTGAGCACCGCCCCGCCCATCTCCAGGTAGGACGACGGGGTGACGGCGTGCAGATCGACCACGGGCAGTGACAGGGTCAGCGGCGCGCCGCCGCGCTCGATCTCGACGGCGACGGTGCCCCCGACACGGTTGTCGACGATCTCCTCCCACGGGATGAACGCGGTGGTGAGCGCCCCGTCCACCCGCACGATGACATCGCCCGGCTCGAGCTTGCCGAACGCGGGGCCGCCGGGGATGACCTGGTCGACCACGAGCATGCCGGTCCCGTCGGGAAAGGCCTTGCGCACGGCGGCCTCGGTCGCGTCGGTCACGCCGAGGCGGCGCACCTCATCGAAGGGGCGGTGGCGGAACACCGACTGCACCGTGCCGCGGGGCACGGGGAGGCCGGCCTGGACGCGGGCCAGCGCGCGCACCACGCGGTCGAGCGGCAGGTAGAAGCTCGACGCCGCCCGGTTGGATCCGCCCGCGTTGAGCGCGATGACATTTCCCGCGACATCCAACACCGGCGAGCCCGACGACCCACCCGACGTGCCCGACGCCGCCTGGTAGTAGAAGGTGTCGAAATCGTTGAAGTTCCCGTCGCCGTAGCTCGGAGCGTCGCGGTCCAGGCGCGCGAGCGTGCCCTGGAGGATGCTGATCTTCTCGCCCGCGTCGTTGCCGACCACGCGCAATTCCACGCCCACCTTGGCCCGTTGGGGCGCGAGCGGGAGCGCGACGGGCTGCATGAACCGGAGCGCCTTCGGGTCGAATTGGTAGAAGCCGAAGTCGTGCACCGGATCGCGGTACAACGCGCGGAGCGGCACCTCCTCGTGGTTGTAGAACACAGCCTCGGCCACGACGGGGCCCGGCTCCACGACGTGGCGGTTGGTCAGGATGATGCCCCGTTCAGCGTCGACCACGAACCCGGTTGCCACCGCGGACGCGGCGCCCTCGGTGTCGAACGGGCGCGTGGCGCTCACGCGGATCGCGACGATCGAGGGCACCACCCGATCGAGCGTGGCCTCCCAGCCGGCGAGCGCCTCTCCGGCCTTCTTGGAGGTGGCCTTGCCCGCGGGGGCCACCGCGGGAGCCACTGCGGGCGTCGCCGTGGGCGCGGCCACCGCGGCGCCGGTGGGGGCGGCATCGCCGGGGCGGGCCGGGCGGGCGGGGGTCAGCGCGAGGGCGGAGGCGAGGAGGACCGGGAAGAGGGGAGCCAGCATGCCCGGCCGTTGTATCGCGGGCACGGGGCCGCGCGGGGCGGCGGCGGCCGGGCTTTGCGTCACGGTTCTCCACGAACCGCCGGTCCGGGAACACGGCTCAGCCGTCGTACGCGCCCGCCCAGTCGAACGCGACGAGGCACGGGGTGTCGAACACGATCTCCCAGCCGCCACAGTCGCCCTCGAAGTCGGCCGTGATGTCGGTGGCGCCCACGAACGTGGTGTCGGACGACATCTCCCCCATGTCGTCCTGGACGGTGGCGAGCGCGCAGTCGTCGTCCAACGCCGCGACGCCCAGGCTCTCGCGCGCGAACGCCCGGCCGGCCACCTCGAACACCAGATCGTCGTCGGTGCCGTCGAGCTCGAACACCAGCGTTCCGGACTCCCACGACAGCTCGCCGGTGGTGTCCGCGGCGACCTGGCCGCCGTCGTAGAGGTTGCACGTGTCGACCGTCACCACGCTGTAGTCGAGCGTGTAGTCGCCCTCCTCCAAACGGACGCAGCCGACGAGCAGGGCGAGCAGCATGGGGCCTCCGACGGGGGCGCGTATCCGGGGCGGCGCGACGGCGCCGGGGTCACGCCGGCAGGTCGACCCGGGCGTGGCGGACGGTGCCGGTGAGCTCGGGCACCACGAAGGTCTCGGTGGCGGTGCCCCAGGGCTCGAGCACCACGCCCTCCAACGTGTAGGTGACGGCGCCGAGCGGGGTGCCGTCGTACATCCACGCGGTGTCGTCGGCCGGAAAGGCCATGTCCGCGGTGTAGACGATCGTGACCGTGCCGCCGGTGGCGCGCCACGACGGCTCCGTGTCCGGCGACCAGGGGAACTCCTCCGCGGACGAGCACACCTCGCCGTCCGCGAACGCGCCCTCCGCGGCGGTGGCGAAGCTGGCCTCACCGAGCTCGTAGGTCGTGGACACCGGCGCGCCGTCGAGCAACACCGCGACGTAGTCGGTGTCCCCGCGCAGCTGGAGCGCGAGGCCGTAGCTGCCGTCCGTGAAGTGGAGGCGCAGGCCCCCGCACGCTTCGGAGGCCGTCCAGGCGGACGCGGGGCCCGGGGTGGGTGCGGCGGTGTCCTCGGGCGTGCCCGTGTCATTGGGCTTCGTGGGGTCGACACAGCCGACGAGCAGGGACAGGAGCATGTTTCCGGGTAACCGCGCGGGTCAGGGGCGGGGGCGCCCTCACCGATTCCCTTTCGCCCGGTCCACCCTCGCGGGTACCATCCGCGTGGAGTCCACGATGCGCCTGCTCGCCCTCACCTCCGGCCTCCTCCTCCTCGCCTGCGCGGGCGGCGGCACGCCGGCGACCGATCCGCCCGCCGACCAGGACGTGCGCGGCATCTACGCCGTCACCTGGGCGGACGATCTGACCATCCGCCTCGACATCGGCGGCGCCGTGCAGGAGGCCACCGCCGGCACCGACGAGGTGATCACCTTCAACGCGCCCGACGGCTCGCCGCTCGAGCTCGATCTGGCCGCCTACTGCGCGGATCCCAACGTGGTGTGCCCCAGCGAGGCGTGGCCCGCGCACATCGCCATCGACCAGGACGACCCCACCGTGCCGTCCGACCTGCACACCCTGCGCGCCTGGGACGCCGTGACGCCCGGCGCCGTGGTGGGCGGCGCGGTCGACCACCGCTCCGATCAGCTGCTGTTCGGCCTCGACGGGGCCTCCGGCGGCGGCGGCAACTGCGCGGCGCTGGCGCTCTCGTTGGCGGGCGGCACGTTCGCGTACCCGTCCGCAGCTGGCGACACCGCCGCCGACACCGCCGCCGACCTCGACGGCGACGTGCTCGCCGACGGCGTGGCCGGCGCCGAGGGCGGCCCCATCGGCATCGTGGACGGGCGTGTCGCGGTCGGCTGGCTGGGCGTGTGCGCGTGGAGCGGGCTGGCGGTGGCGGCCACCCTGTCGGTCGAGACGGACTACGAGGCGGCGCGCATCAGCGACCTCGAGTGACACGACTGGCGCGGGCCTTGCATCTCTCGTTGGCAGTCCACCGTCGTCCGTCCGGAGATCCCATGCGCTGCCTTCCCGTCCTCCTCCTGCTCGCCGGCTGCGAGTCCGGCCTGTCCACCGTCGTCCACGTCGATGTCGCCGAGGCGCTCGCCACGGCCCAGTCGGCCGACGCGCCGGGCGTGCTCGTCACGGACGCCGGCGGCCTGGCGACGCCGCTGGCCGCGTTGTGCGGCGCGCCGCTGGAGGAGGAGGTGACCTTCAGCCACGACCACGGCTTCGGCTGTCTGGACGAGCAGAAGGGCACCGAGGAGGTGCTGCGTGCCTGGATCCAGCCCGCCCCGGAGGACTGGGATCGCGCGGCCTTCTGCGCGCTCCAGCCGCACGCGTACGCCGGGCTCACGCTCGGGCCGGACATCACCGGCGCGCCCGAAGCGGGGGACACCGCCGACACCGCCGCGCCCACGGACACCGCGGCGATTGTCGGGACCCCGGGCCTCCTCGCCGAGCCCGAGCCCGGGTGGCCGCAGGCGGAGGTGGTCGCGACGTGGAAGCGGGACGTGTCGCCGTGTGGGGGGGCGCTGCGCGGGGACATTCGGATCGAGTAGCCTCGAACGGCGCAGCTTGCGGTTGAAAATGAAAGTCGTTATCAGCGTGCGCCGCCCCCGCCGGCCACCCTGAGGATGCCCATGAAGCGCGCGCTCACCCTGCTCATTCCCGTCCTCACCGCGTGCACCGACGGCGTGAAGGACGACACAGGAACGACCCAGGAGCCGGTCGCCAACCCGCTGGTCGTCGTCACCGAGGTGGAGGGCCCCGACGCGGCGCTGCAGTACCTGCACGTGCTCGCGGACTGGCCGGAAGGCGGGGAGCTGGACTACGGGCGCGCGGTCGAGCTCGGGGAGTTCCCGTACGTCCGCGCCGAGCACGGCGCCGTGTTCGTGTACCGACCCGAGGACTCCACGCTGGAGAAGTTCCTCGTGGACGAGGACCTGACGATCCGGTCGGACGTCAAGATCTCCTTCGCGGGCCAGGGCATCACCGGCTGGACGGCCGAGCCCATCTACGTCAGCGAGACGCAGGCGTTCCTCGTCGACGAGGGCACCGCCCAGATCATCGAGTGGAACCCGCAGCGGATGGAGATCGTCACGTCGACCCCGGTCGACGCGTCCCTGCTCACCCGCGACGGGCTGCCGCTCCAGTTCCAACAGGGTGTGGCATCGAACGGCCGCGCCTTCACCGCCGTGAACTGGCGCGACTGGGGCACGTTCGAGTACTACGAGGCCGCGGTGATGGGCATCTTCGACGTGGCCGACCCCGCCTCGCTCACGCTGGTCGAGCACCCCGCGTGCACCTCGTCCGTCGCGCTGAACCCGTTCATCGACGAGGAGGGCTACGCCTACCTCGTCGGCGACGGGGGCCTCGGCTTCGACGTGATGGCGAGCCCCAACCGCGCGACCCTCCCGCAATGCGTCGTGCGGATCGCGCCGGGGGAGGACACGTTCGACCCGGACTTCTTCGTCGACATCCAGGCGGCGACCGGGAGCCCGGGGTTCTACACCGCGCACCCCATGCCCGACCGGCACCTGCTCGTGAACATCTGGAGCCCCGACGTGGACATCACGACGGTGGCGGACCCCGAGAACCCGTACTGGTACTGGGACTACCCGCCGTACTTCGAGTACGCGATCGTCGACCTCGAGGCCGGCACCTCGATCCCGGTCCCCGATCTGCCGCGCGCGGCCGTGCAGTTCTCGGTCACGCTGCGGGTCGACGGGGAGAGCTACGTGCAGCTGTACCGCGAGGACGGAGGCGCCGACCTGTACCACGTCGCCACGGACGCCACGGTCACCAAGGTGCTCGTATCGGGCGCCGCCGCGGACGTGCAGTACCTCGGGCGCCTGTAGCGGCACTGAACGGAGCGGCGTGCCCCTGTTTCCCCGGAAGGACCGTCGGTTCGGCGTGCTCTACGACGTGCACGCCTGGATCGGCGTGCTGGTGGGGCTCGTCCTCTACGTGATGTTCTTCACCGGGGCGCTCGCCGTGGCCCACGGCCCTCTCCAGGCGTGGCAGGAGCCGGCACACCACGCGCCCGCGGCGGGTGACCCCGATCGCTGGCTCGCAGAGCTCGGCGCGCTCGCGCCCGTCGCCCCCGAGCGCGTGTTCCTGACGCTTCCGGCGCCGGACGAAGGGCACCGCGCCCCCACCGCCTTCGTGATCTACCCCGACGGTCGGGAGGCCCGGCTCGTCTACGTGGCGGGCGCGTGGGCGCCGCTGGCCACGCGGGTGGCCGAGCTCCTGTTCAACCTCCACTTCCTCTGGCACGACGACATCCCGCTGCTGTACGACCTCGCCGGCGTGTCGTGCATCGCGTTCCTGCTCGCGGTGGTGACCGGGGTCGCCATCCACCTGCGCGATCTCGTCCCGCAGCTCCAGCGGTTCCGGCCGGAGCTCCCGCCCCGTCTCGCGTGGGCCGACCTGCACAAGATCACCGGCGTCGTCGGCCTGCCGTTCCAGGTGTTCTTCGCGTACACCGGCGCGTTCATGGTGTTCTCGGGGACCACCTTCTCCGCGGTGAGCGGGTGGATGTACGACGGGAACGAGGACCGCGCGCGGCTGGTCGCCTACGGCCCCGACGCGCCCGCCGTCGTCCTCTCGGAGGGGACTCCCGGCGCCGTCTCCTCGGCTCGATGGCTCACCTCTGCCGAGGCGGCGCTCCCCGGCCTCCAGCCCACCCGGATCGACGTGCGCCACCCCGGCCAACCGTCGGCCCGCGTGGTGATCGAGGGCCACCTGCCCGGCGAGCCAGGGGAGTTCGAGGTGACCGTGGAGGGCGCCACCGCGCGTGTCCTCGCGGCCGAGGGGCCCGGGGAGCTGGCGCCCGCGGAGGTCGCCGAGCGCTGGGTCTACGGCGTGCACTTCGCGTGGTTCGGGGGATGGGGGGTGAGGGCGGCCTACGCCGTGCTCGGGTTCGCAACCTGCGCCATGCTCCTCACCGGGAACGGCCTGTGGCTCGCGCGGAGGCGCCGGGAGGCCGACTCGGTCAGCAACCGGCTCCTCGCCCGCCTCACCATCGGCGTCGCCGCGGGGACACCGCTGGCGATCGCCGCGACCCTGCTCGCGAGCCGCCTCCTCCCCTGGGGGCTCCTGGGGCGGCACTACTGGGAGCAGGGCGCGTTCGTCGCCGCGCTGGCGGCTTCGTGCATGTGGGCCGGGCTCGCCAGTAGCGAGCGCGACGTGTGGTGGCGCCAATTGGGGCTCGCTGCCGCCCTGTGCGCGCTCGTGCCGGTGGCGCAGGCCGGCGTGACCGACGCCGGGCTGCTCGGCGAGCGGAGCGACGCGCACGTGGTCGCCGTGGACATCGGCCTGCTGGTGTCCGCGGCGGTGCTGGCGGCGATCGCGTGGGGCCTGGCGCGGCGTTCGGGCGTGTCCGCCGACGCAGCGGACAGGCCGGCCGCGGCGCGGGAGAGCGCGTGACCGAGGCGCTCGCGGCGTGCGCGGCGGTCGGCTCCGCGGGAATGCTCCACGCCGCCTGGTTCCAGCGTGGCGTCCGGCGGCGGCTCCTCACACTCGTCGCCGGCGGGGCGCTGGTGGCGGCCATCTTCGTGGCGAGATCGGGGGCCCCGGACGCGTGGACGCCGTGGCTCTTCCCACCCGCCGCGTGGCTCGCGGGCTTCACGGTGAGCATCAGCGCTCGTCCGTTCGCCCCCCGCGGTACGGACCTCGGCGCCGCCCTGCTGTGTGCCGTCGGCGCGCTCGGAGGCGTGCTGGTGGTGCTGGGAGGTGGCCGTGGCGCGTGAATCCGCCTGGAACGGTCGGGTCGACACCACCCTGCGGATCCTCGCCGCGACGGTCGGAACCCTCCCCCCCACCGTGCTCGGGTGCGCGTGTCTGGGGCGATGGGCGCCGTTCGCCGAGGGCACCGCGGTGACCTTCGCGTCGATGGCGGTGGTCCCGGTCTGGGTGATGGCGGCCACCGCTGTGTTCCTGTGCCGGACGGCGGGGCGCGCGTGGGGGGCTTGCCTGTTGCTGACCTTGGCGGGGTGGTTGGCGCTTCGGTGAGGCCGGATCGAGCAGACGTTCGATCCCCGGGCGATACTCCCGCAACGCCCCCCCGTTCCATCGATCTCCCCCACCCAGGGTGAACCGTGCTCCTCCTCCTCCCGCTCCTCGCCTGCACCGGCCTCGAGAAGCCCGCGGACACCGCCACCGACGCGGACACCGATTCCGATACGGACACCGACACGGACACCGATTCCGACACGGACACGGACACGGACACCGACACGGACACCGACACGGACACCGATGTCGACGCCGACACGGACACCGACGCGGACACCGATGCCGACACCGACACCGACGTGTACTTCCGCGCCTGCAACGTCACGCCGGACGCCGACTACCACGACGTGCTCACGGAGACGTGGGCGATCGATCTTGGCCTCGAAGGCACGCCCTTCCGCCTGATCGGCGACGAGGCGCGCTGGCTCGCCGTCGTCACCGACGCGGCGGTCGCCGTCTACGACTACACGGGCACCGGGGACACGCCGGGGACCGTCTCGTTGCGCTGGGTCCAGCCCTCCGCGGGCGCGATCGCGGCGGCGGTCGAGCCCACCACGCAGCGCGTCGTCCTGCTCGACGCGTACGACCAGCTCGTCACCTTCGCCCTGGCGGACGGCACGCCGGGCCCCACCCTCGACGCGAGCGCCCACGGCCCGCTCACGGCCCTCTCCGCCGCGGGCGCCGGCGTCCAGGTCGCCGGGCCGGCCGCGATGGCCTGGTGGGTGCCGGACACCGGCAACGTGACCGTCTACGCGTCGCCGCTCGACACGGTCTCCCACCTCGCGTGGACCGGCTACCTCTACGCGGCCGGCACGGTCGGTGGCGCCGCCGCCGTCACCGTCATGAGCCCCTACATGCCGGAGGAGCCCGTCGCGACGTGGACGGCCCCGGAGAGCGGATCGGTGGCGGCCTTCCTCGCCCAGGACGACCGCGTCCTCGTGGTCGCGCCGAGCGCCGCGGACGATTCCACCGGGCTCCTGGTGACGCTCGCCCCGGACAGCCTCGACGCCACCCACGAGACCTGGCTCGTCGACCTCGACATCCGGGATCTCGCGAGCGTCGCGACGAGCCCCGTCTTCGCGTACGCGGGGGACACGCAGGTCGGGATCGTCCCCTGGGGCCGCAGCGAGGCCGGGAGCCCCAACGCGGAGCTCGACGGCGGCGTCGGCGCGTGGGTGACGCCGACCGACGCCGAGCTCTTCACGCTCGACCGCGGCGGTTCGCTGCGGCGCTGGACGTGTGTGCGGTACCGGTAGCTCGACGCGGAGAAGGGATGTCGGTGACGACAATCCGGTATCCTGCGCCCGAGGCCCACCGCCGATGCGATGCTCCGCCGCCCTGCTCCTTTGTGTCGCCCTCGGCTGCCGTCCCGAGGGACCCGCCACGCCCTCCGACACCGCGGAGGTGACGCCCGACACCGACCGTCCGTGCGACGAGCAGGACTGGTACGCCGACGGGGACGCGGACGGCTACGGCGATCCGGCGGTGGTCGAGCGCGCGTGTACGGCCCCGCTGGGGACGGTGGGGAACGCCGAGGACTGTGACGACACGGACCCCGCGGTCTCTCCGGCGGGCGTGGAGCTCTGCAACACGACCGACGACGACTGCGACGGCGCCGTGGACGAGGACGCCGCGGACGCCGCGACCTGGTACGCGGACGCCG
>JAZKFH010000052.1:49746-70154 GCA_040386535.1 Myxococcota bacterium
CCGACGGGGACGGGTTCGGCGACGCCGGCGCCACCTCGCTCGCGTGCGAGGCCCCGATCGGCGCGCTCGCGGACGACGACGACTGCGACGACACGGACCCCGCGGTCTCTCCGGCGGGCGTAGAGGTCTGCAACACGACGGACGACGACTGCGACGGCGCCGTGGACGAGGACGCAGCGGACGCGGCCACCTGGTACGCCGATGCCGACGGGGACGGGTTCGGCGACGCCGGCGCCACCTCGCTCGCGTGCGAGGCCCCCGTCGGAACGCGAGCGGACGCCGGCGACTGCGACGACACCGCCGCGTCAGTGCACATCGGAGCCGCGGAAACGTGCGGAGATGGCGTGGATCAGGACTGCGACGGGTCGGACGAACGTTGCGGGCTAGCGGTGGTCGCGTTCGGAGACGCCGACATCCGGATCGACGGTGGCTTCGGTCGCGGCGGGAGCGCATGGACCAACGGGCAGGTCGGACAGGCCCTCGCCACGGGCGACACCAACGGGGACGGCGTCGCGGACGTGTTGATCGGCGCGCCCTACCCGGACGGCGAGGCGCGCCTTGCCATAGGCCCGGTCACGTCGGGGAACTTCTCGAGCGCCACGCTTCTGAATCGGGGAAGCTGGTACGAGCGGGTCGGCGCCGCGCTGGCGACGGGCGACCTCGACGGCGACGGGATGGACGAGTCCGTGGTGGGAGCGCCGGGCGACTACTATTACTACCCGGCCGATGCCTACGTATACTCCGGCGGCGTGACGCCCTCCCTCGAGCACTCCATCGCGGTCGCGGGCGAGTCCTTCGCGACCGGGGACACCAATGCGGACGGGCTCGACGACCTGCTCCTGTACAACGACAAGCAGTGGTACCTGTTCCAGGCGCCGCTGCCAGCGCGAGCGACCACGTCGGATGCGGCGACGCACCTCGCAGACGGCGAGGTCACCTGGGGCTACGGTGGGCGGAGCGGCGCGATGGGCGACCTCGACGCCGACGGCTTCGACGACCTGGTGATGGCGGTCACCGGCGGCGCCGCGGTGGTGTTCGGTCCGCCCCCGTCGGGCTCGCTCGTGGTCGCGGACGCGGACACCTTCCTCTCCGAAGACGCGGCGGCGCTCGCGGTGGGGGACGGTGACGGCGACGGCGACGACGACCTGTTCCTCGCCGATGGGACCTCCCCCTCTGGCCGCCTGGCGGTCTACCTGTTCCTGGACGTCGGCCCAGGCACGCTCACCCGCCGGGACGCCGCCGGGGCGCTGGTCGGCGACACCTCGGCACCCGCGCCCAGCCTGGCGACGGCGGACTTCGATCAGGACGGCATCGACGACATCCTCGTCGGGGACTATCGGTCGGGGTGGGAGCCCGGCAGCACCCGGCTCTGGTACGGCGCGCTGTCCGGGACGGTGGGGTACACCGACGCCGCGTTCCTCTTCGAGGGCGGGTCGGTGGGGGACTACGCCGGGTGGGCCGTCGCGGCGGGCGACGTCACCGGGGACGGGTTCCCGGACGCCATCGTGGGGGCGATGGGCGCGACGGTCGACGGCGCCGCGTTGTCGGGCGTCGTCTACGGCGTGTCGTTGCAGGGGCGGTAGCGGACGCGCGGCTCCGGTCGGCGTCGCGCGCCTACCGCCCCGGCCGCTCCGACAACAACGCCCGCTTCCCCGGCTTTCCCGCGAACTCGGGCGCCTCGGGGAGCCCCTTCTTCTGCTTGCTGATCGAGGGCCACGACTTCGACAGGCGCGCGTTCAGCGCGATGAACTCCTGCTGATCGGCCGGCACGTCCTCGTCGAGGAAGATGGCGTTCTCGGGGCAGGCGGGCACGCACGCGGCGCAGTCGATGCACTCGATCGGATCGATGGCGAGCATGTTCTCGCCTTCCTTGAAGCAGTCGACCGGGCAGACCGACACGCAGTCGGTGTACTTGCACTTGATACAGGACTCGGTGACGACGAACGCCATGGAGAGACTCTCCTCGGAGCGGGACGGGGGCGAAGGATAGCGCACGGCGTCGGCCGGGCCACGTGGGGCGGAGCGATCAGCCCTTCGGCTTGCCGCCGGCGCCGCCGTTGGGGGGCTTCGGGTCCTGCTCGACGTTCACGTCGTCCCAGCCGTCGTTCTGCCCGTCCAGGTACCAGGGCTTGTCCTCGCCCGCGTTCTTCTTGCGGCTCGGATCGGCCGCCTCCTTGGCGACCCGCGCGGCCTCGTCCCGGTGGAACGCATTGTGGTCCACGCGGTGCGACGGCGGGCGGCCGGGGTGGTTCGCCTCTTCCTTCGCGGCGCCGAGCCCGGCCTTGACCTTCTCTTTGATCTTCGAGAAAAGGCCCATTATTGGCTGATCATCTTGGTGAGGTTGCCGTACTGCCGCATCTTGAAGATCGTCAGCTCGCCGCGCTGGAAGTACTTGAGCGCCACCTTGAACATGCGGACGTAGTTGGCGGCCCACGCGAGGTAGAACACCTTGTCGACGTTCTCGGCCTTCTTCCAGTGTTCACGCTCGTCGAGCAGCTTGCGGATGAAGCTGCGGGGCACGAACGACTTGGACGCGAGGCAGTAGATCGCGAGGTAGAAGCGGTCCTCGTCGCTGCGGGGCCAGTCCATCGACACGCGGAACTGCTTCCACGCCTTGGTGCTGCGGCCCTCGACCAGGTTCGGATCCAGCGAGCCGTCGGCGAGGCTCTTCTTCGTGAGCGCGGTGCCCGGGAAGTAGTTCAACGAGTAGAAGTAGATCGAGTAGGGGAGGGGGAGGTCCAGCAGGAACTCGGCCGTCTCCAGCTTCATCTCTTCGGTGGCGTGCGGGTTGTCGATGATGACGTCGTAGACGATGTCGAGCTTGAGCTCTTTGTTGAAGTCCGCGAACTTCATGATCGCCGTGTTGCCCGGCGAGCGGTTGTGCATCTCCTTGGACTCCTTGCTGGAGCCCGACTCGATGCCGGTCTGCACGCGGATGAGCCCCACGTCGACCAGCTTGCGGAGCATGTCCTCCCGCAACATCGGCGGGATGAGCAGGCACTCGAAGGGGATGCCGATGCGCTTGGGGTACTCGACGAGGAACTCGTCCATCCAGTCCTGGCCGAAGGCGAAGCTGGTGTCGTCGTCGATCTTGACGCGCGCGACCCGCGGGAACTTGGCCCGCATGTACTCCAATTCGCCCATGATGTGCTGTACGGAGCGGGCGCGGTAGAACTGCTTGCCCTTCTCCTCGTACACGTCGCGGAGGATGGAGACGTAGCAGTAGGAGCAGTTGTACGGGCAGCCGCGGGAGAAGTAGATGCGGTACTCGGCCGTGCGCTTCCACGGCTCCTCGATCGTCATCTTCCCGTCTTCGATGTAGTACTTGTTGTCGTCCTCGACGTCCGGGTAGGGCAGCCAGTCGAGGTCCTGGATGAGCGGGCGGGGCTTGTTCGGGTGGACCGCGCCGGCCTTGTTCGCCCAGATGTTCGGGATGTTGGTCGTGTCGGTGCCGTCGCGCAGCGCGGTCGCCAGGTCGATCGAGGCGACCTCACCCTCGCCCACGCACACGTAGTCGACCTCGCCGATGCACTCTTCCGGCACGGACGTGGGGTGGATGCCGCCCCACACGACCGGCGTGGTCGGGAAGCGCTTCTTGATGCGCTTGGTGACCTCGTGGGCCATCGGGTACAGGCTCGACATGAAGCCGACGCCGACGAGATCGGCCTTCTTGTCGGCGATGACGTCGAGCGCCATCTGGATCTCCTTGTCCGACGGCATGTCCAGCATGTTGTGGCGCCAGTCGCGCAGGAACACGATGTGCGTGTCGAAGCCGGCGCGCTGGAGCGCCGCGGACACGTAGCGGATGCCGGCGTTCTCGACGCTGTAGATCGTCATGAGGACGACCGTGAAGCGCCGGGGGGCGGTCGCCGCGGCCGTGGAGCCCTTGCTCGTGGACGAGGCGGACGCGCTGGACGAAACGGACTGGGTAGCCATCGGGGGGCTCTCCGGAGCGGGCAGGGGCGGGATGCGTGGAGCCGGACCTGGGGGCGGTCCTAGGAGGCGAGCATGCGGAGGCCGGCGGTGGCCTTACGCATGAAGTCCTTGGGGCTCTGGATCTGGGTCAGGTTGCGCGCGATGAACTTCGGCCGCCAGTAGAAGCGGCGGTACGCGGTCTCGAGCAGCTCGCGCAGCTCGGCGCGGGTGAAGTACTCGTCCCACACCTGGGCCTTGAAGTCCTCGCGCGGGTCGCGCATGAACTTGAACCAGGGGTTCACGTCGAGCACGCCGTCCCGCTCGCCCTCGTCGTACAACGTCGTGCCGGGAAACGGCGTGAGCACGTTGTACATGACGAAGTCGGGATCGAGCTGGATCGAGTAGTTGATCGTGTCCATCACGTCTTCACGCGTGCGCTCGGTGGGCGTGCCGATCATGAAGTACGCGACCGTGTGGATGCCGACCTCGCGGCACAGGCGGAACGCGCTCTCGATCTCGCGGACCGTCACGTCCTTCTTCAGGCGCAGCAGGCCCTCTTCCGTGCCCTGCTCGACGCCGAACTGGATGCGGTTGCAGCCCGCCTGCTTCATCTTCGTGAGGAGCTCGCGGTTGGCCCCCTTCACGCGGAAGCGCACGGTCCACGAGAGCTTCAGGCCGCGCTTGATGATCTCGTCGCAGAGGTCCATGACGCGGGCGTTCGTGATGTTGAACGTGTCGTCGACGAAGTAGAACTCCTGGATGCCGAGATCGAGGCAGGCCTTGATCTCGTCACACACGCGGCCCGGCGACATCACGCGGTAGCGGTGGCGCGGCGTGTTGCAGAAGGTGCAGCGGTACGGGCAGCCACGCGACGAGATCAGCGTGGTGAAGATGCCGCCGCGCCCCATCACGTCGTAGTAGCGCTTGTAGTCGACCATCGTGCGGTCGATGATCGGGTAGTCGTCGAGGTTGTTCGAGAAGTACACGTCCTGCTCGGGCACCGGATCGTCGGCATGCGCCATCGTCCCGCCGATGCCCTTCGGCTGTTCGCCCTTCTCCCACGCGTCGCACAGGTCGAGCATGGGCTTCTGCCCCTCGCCCTTGACCACGGCGTCGACCCCGGGGAGGTTCTTGCACTCCTGCGGGAAGTCGCTCACGTGCGGCCCGCCGACGACGACGTACTTCGCGCCGCCCTTCTTGGCGGTCTGGACGGTCTTGAGCACGTCGACCAGCTGCACCGTGAACGCGGTGACGCCGACCACGTCGGGGCGGAACTCGCGGACCTTGGCCTCGAGCGCGTCGTACTCCATGTCGTCCAGCTGCGCGTCGAGGATGATGACCTCGTGCTTGCTGTGCGTCTTCATGAACTGGGCGATCGCCATCAACGCCAACGGCGGATACGACAGGTTCTCCGCGGCTACCGCCTCGGGGACTTCGCTCTCGACGGAGTGTTTCGCGGGGGGTCGGATGAGCATGACGCGCATGGGGCGGACGTCCTCGGTGGGCAGTGTGCCCGATCGCCGGGGTGCCGGTCAAACGCCGGCACCAATTGGGCCGCGAACCTGTAGCCGGGGGATCACAATGCACGCGATGCCGACCACGCGGAAGAGGGCCTCTCCCAGCGGTTAGGTCCCCTGCCGTGACCCGCCAGCCGTGACCGCCCTCCTGCCGATGCCCGCCCCCCGGCCCCGTCGCGCGTGGCTCGTGATCGTGGCGCTGTTCGTGTCCGCGTGGGCGCTGCTGCTCCCCGCGAACGGCGCCCCGGGCACGTTTCCGGGCAACCCGACGCTGCCGGATGCGCCCGCCACGCTCAACCTGCACTGGCAGCTGCACACGCGCGGGCTCGCGGGCCTCGCCGCCGACGATCTGCACGGCTTCCCCATGCGCACCGACCGCTTCGTGACGGACGGCGCGCCGCTGGACGCGCTCGCGTCGTGGCCCTTCGTGGCCGCGCTCGGCGAGGCGACGGGCATGTGGGTGTGGATGCTCGCCACCCTCTGGGCGGTCGGCGCGGCCGCTGCGTGGCTGGGGATGCGGTGGTGGGGCACGCTCGGCGCCGGGCTCGTGGCGGGCCTCGGGTACCAGGTGGGCGACGCGCTGGTGCGCGAGGTGGCGGACGGGCGGCCGGCGCAGGTCTTCGCGGCGATCTTCCTACCGTTCGCGCTGGGCTTCGGGGTGGACGCGGCGCGGCGCTCTGCCTCGGGGGGCCCTCTCGCTGGAGGTATCGGCGCCGCCGTCGGCGCGGGGGTGTGCGCCGGTATCGGCACGCTCGCGAGCGGCAACCTCGGGCCGATGTTCCTGCTCGCGGCGCTCGGGCCGATGCTGTTCGCGGGGTGGGGGGCGCGTCGTGAGGCCGCCGGCACTGCGCTCGTCGTGTTCGCGGCGTTCGCCGTCCTGGTGGTGCCCGCGCTCGCGTGGATGGCGACCGGCCGAAACGAGATCCCCAGCCTGGGCATGGACCCCTGGCAGGAGGTGGTGATCGGCCTGCGCCAGGTGCGCCCCGTCGATCTGGGCGCGGCGCGCATCCACGGCCTCGACGGCGTCGCGGTCGGCACGCTCGGGCGGCCGGTGTTGCTCCTCGGCGCGGCGTGGGTGCTCTGGACGGCGCAGGCGCGTCGTGTGGCGGTCCCGCTCGCGGCGGCGTGCCTGTTCGCGCTCATCGGCCTCGGCGCCTGGCTGCCCGGGCCGGTCGTGCTCCCGTGGGGCTTGCTCCAGGCGATCCCCGGCGCGGCGCGGCTCTGGTGGCCCGATCGCACCTGGATCGGCGTGGCGTTGGCGCTCGCCGTGCTCGCCGCGGGGGTGCCTCGGCGCGTCGTCGGGCTGGTGGCCCTCGGCGTGTTCGGCGAGGCGTGGATGTTCTCCCGCGCGCTCCCGTTCGACCGCCTCCCGCTCGGCCCGTCCCCCAGCGCGGAGGTGCTCGCGCGCGCCCCGGACGTGCCGTTCGTGCTCCTCCCCACGGGGCAGGGGCCCTTCCGCAGCGACCGGCTCGACCTGGTCGACCAGCTCCGCCACGGCCGCCCGATGGCCAACGGCACCGGCGCGGTGCTCGATCTCACCTCGTCCGACGCGGTGCTCCGCAACTGGCGCAACAACACCGGCCTGCGCGCCCTGCTCGCCTGCGAGATCGGCGTGGGCGCCAGCGCCGGCGACGTCGACCACGCCGCCGCCACCGCCGCGCTCGTACACGCCGGCCTCACCGAGGTGTACCTCGACCCCCGCTACGTCGGCGAGGACCCCGCCTACGCCGCGTGCGTCCAGGGCGTGCTCGCCGGGTGGACCCGGGGCGAGGAGCCGCCGCTGGTGCGGTTCCGGGCGCCCTGAGGAGGGGCGGGAGGCGGAGCCGGGGCGCACCCGCGCGGACGCGGGCCGGGGCCCTTGCGGGGTCGGCCTCCGGCCTCCGTCGCCCGCTGCGTGCGGGCGGACGGGCGCGGGCCGTGGCATCTTCGTGGCCTTTGGCCTCGGGGATCGAGGCGCCCGCGCCCCCCTTCAGGGCGCCTTGCGCGGGGGGGTTCTCTACTCCGGCGCCGGGCACTCCTCGGCGACCGGTTCCTGGTCGCACTCCTCCGCGTACACCTTCTGCGTGCAGTTCATGTACTCGAGGACCTCAGGGTCCTGGTTGCCCTCGGCGTACCCGCACAACGTCGCGTCGTACATGCCCCCGTCGGGATCGCAGTACCGCATGTCGTACTCCTCGCAGGCCTGCTCGGCCTCCTCATCCGAGTAGCAGCACCCCTCGGGCGTGCCGTCACACGAGACGTTCTCGCACGCGCAGGCGATCTCGATGCCGGCGAGGCACGCGTCGTAGGTTGTCTCGGCGCAGGCGAACAGGGTGAGCAGGAAAAGCACGGGGCTCCGTCGGAGCGGGGAGCCTACCCGCCTTCCGACTCCATGCCACCTCGAGGTCAGCGGCGCGGGTCGGAGGTCCGGAGGCGCCCCTTGCGGCGCACGGCGATGCGAACAAAATTGAATCGTTTCGGAGCACCCAATGGCCCGCACGAGCGTCCACCTCCCGCGCGGCATCGTGGAGCAGCTCGACCGCCTCGCGGTCGAGCGCGGAACGAGCCGGAATCGCGTGATCCTCCAGGCCTGCCAGGAGTTGCTCGCACGAAACCAGCGCGATTGGCCGAGGGACTTCTTCGAGACCACGCTACGCCGCGAGGAGCTCCAGGAGCTTCGATCCGGCGGGCAGGAGATGGAGGCGGCGATCGTCGCGGCCCGTCACGACCTGCGTCGCGAGGAGCCCGCGCTCGACCGATTGAAGGCCTCCATCCCGGAGACCTCGTGATCAGTGCGCCCGTCGCGGCCGAGATCACGTTCGGACTCCGGCGCCTGCCGGAGGGCTCGCGGCGGCGGACGCTCCTGGCCGCCGAATACGAACGCCTCAGGCTCGTCGTGCCCTGGAGCGACTGGACCGAAGAGGCGGCGCTCGAGTTCGGCAGACAGAAGGACGCACTCGAACGGGCGGGAACCCCGGTGGGCGACATGGACGTGATCATCGCGTCCGTCGCGATCGCCCTGGGCGGCGGCGTCGCAACGGCCAATGCGCGCGACTTCCAGCGGATGCAAGGGCTGCGGGTCGACGCGTGGCCACGCGCTTGACGGGCCACCACCGAGCATCGGGCCGGTCGTAGCGCCGGTCGCCCTGATCGCGCGCTCCTGCGCCGAGGGCGCGGAGGCAGCAATCTCCGGCCGCTGGTTGGGCGAGGGCCACGGATGGTCGGGTCCTCGTGACGCGCGACCGCGCCCGAGGGTGGCTATGCTCGCCCCATGGTACGAGCCGTTCTGAGCGCCTCCGGTGATGTTCACCTCCCCTAGGAAGTGCGCGACCAGCTCGGCCTTCACCCGGGCGACGAGGTGGAGCTGCATGTTCTGGGCCCACGCGTCGTCGGGGTCGCGGGCGGTCCCAGGTCAGCGTCGTCCTTGCGGGTTTGCTGCGGTCTGACGCGCGCGGCGTGACGCTCGCTGACATGGAACGCGCGATCGGCAACGGCGCGACCGGACGGTGATTTGCGCTCGACACGAACGTGTTCGTTCGCCTCCTCGTGGATACGCCCGACGGCGACACGGACCAGGTGCGCCGCGCCCGTGAGGTGGTGGCGACAGCCGAGCTTCGTGGCGAGGACGTGCTCGTCACTCACGTTGTGCTGGTCGAGACGGTGTGGGTGCTGAGAAAGGTATACAAGGTGCCGAAGAGCGACGTCGTCGTCGCCTTTCGCGCCGGGCTCGCCAGCGCTGTCTTCGTCGTGGAGGACGTGCTCGGGGCCGGCGCCGTTTACACGTTCGACAGCGAACTCCATCGAGACGACGGATTCGCAGAGCCGTAGGACATGCGCGATGTCGTGATGGTCGCCGCGTTCGTGAAGGAGTGGCTGTCGTCGCCGACTTCAGCAATGCCCTGGCTCCCCCCGCAAGGGGAGTGGGTGCGTCCCCTCGCCCTCGAGCACCGGGCCGTTCCGCTCTATCTCGGGTGGACGGCGATCGTGTTTGCCCGCGAGAGCGGCGAAGTGTGGTTGTACGACAAAGACCGGAACACCGGTTGGTCGCTCGCCTCGGCGTTCGTTCGTCGTATGGCGCTCAAGCACGCGTCTGGCGCCTGCCCCGCGCTCGTGCCCGTGCTGCCCGTGCGCCCGGACGACGCCGTCCCCTGCGGCTCGTGCGCGGGCACGGGCGAGCTTCGTGCCCGCGTTCTGTGCGAATGCGGAGGGTACGGGTGGCTGATCCCCGGCGAGGAGAGAGGGATGGGGATCGGCTGACTCGGAACACGCACGCGTGGCCGTGCCCCACGTCGGCCGCGGGCCGGTCGACCGTCCGGAGTCGATGGATGAACGTGCATCCCCCGACCTCGGACGCCATGTCCGTCCGAGGTCGGGGGATGAGCGCCTATCCCCTGACCTTGGATGCTATGTCCGTCCGGAGTCGGGGGATGCATCCGCATCCCCCGACTCCGGACGGTGGGCCAGGTGTCGGGCGCGCGGGACGGCCCATTCCGCACGCCCACGCACCCTGCGGCTACTCCCGGCGAGCATCGTCGCGAGAGCCAGACGCGCGGCGGCGGCGGCGCGGAGGCCACGTCGGCGCACCACGCGTTCGCACTCCTGGCGAAGACTCGGGAACTCGCGGATCCAGGAACGCCGAGTCTTCGGGTTTGACATCCCGCAGATCCTGACCCCTCGAACGTGCGGGATCAGGCCAACTACGCGAGATCACTACCGGATAGTTGAGGTTCCGCAGGACCTGACCCCTCGAACCTGCGGGATGAGGCCAACTACGCGAGATCACTACCGGATAGTTGAGGTTCCGCAGGATCTGACCCCGTCCGCTCCCGCGCCAAGGGCGCGGAGGGCAGCCGCCTCGGGCGGCTGGTCCGGCCGGGCGGGGGCGCGCCCGACCGGGGGACGATGCCGCTTCGCCCGGCCGACCGCGCGGCTCTGCCGCGTGCCCGGAGCCGACCTGCCCCGCGTCCGCGCGGGGGCGCCCAGGGCCCTGGAGGCCGGCCGGAGATCAGCGCGGAACTACCCCGCTAGTTCGCCGGGCAGGAGAGCTTCTTCACGTCGAACTCCATCGTGCGGCCGGTGTCCGGCACGTTGATGGTGCACTTGAGATCGACCTCGGCGTCGAGGTTGGTGAAGCGGACCTCGCGGGAGCCGGGCTTGACGCGGGCGGTCACCGGGGTGACGCCGACACGCTTGCCGTCGACGCTGACGGTGACGCCGTTCGACTTGGTGCTGCTGGCGCGGATCTTGAGCGCCACCATGCCGTCGTCCGCGGGCTCGGTGGTGGAGGTCGTGGTCGTGGTCGTCGTGGTGGCGGCGGGCGCCTTGGCCGAGAGGGTGCCCGACGACGACGTGCTGCCCGACGACGTGCTGCCCGACGACGTGCTGCCCGACGAGGTCGTGGTGGTCGACGCGGTCGTGCCTGACGACGAGGTGCCGCTCTTGGTGCCGGTGCTCGACGCGGTCGTGCTCGACGACGGCGTGCTCGACGAGGACGACGTGCCGCTCTTGGTGCCGGTCGACCCCGACGACGACGTGCTGGTGCCGCTCTTGGCGCCGGACGTGGTCGTGGTGGTGGTGGTGCCGGTCTTCGACGGGGTGGTGGTCGTCGTGGTCGCCGCGGGGGCCGTGGTCGTCGACGCGGCGGGGGCCGTGGTCGTCGTGGTCGTGGTGGTCGCCCCGGCGGTGGCGCCCGTGGCAGCGGTGCCCGCGGCGGCGGCGGCGGCAGCTTCGGCCGCGGCAGTGGCGGCCTCCTCCGCGGCGAGCTCGGCCGCGGCCTGGAGCTCGGCCTGTTCGGAGGCCACGCGCATGGCCTCCTCGATGGCCGCGTCGATGTCGGTGTCGGTCTCGAGGTCCGCCTCGATCTCGTCCATCACGGAGGTGAACTGGCGGTCGAGGTACCAGTACCCGCCGCCCACCACGCCCACGCAGAGCAGGAGACCGCCGAAGAACAGCACGGCGAGCACGCCCAGGATCAGCCCAAGCTTGGACTTCTTCGGGGGGACGGGCGCGGGCGTGGTCTCTACACTGTCGGACATGTGCAGCCTCCTGATGAGCGGCACGTTCGGGCACGCGCCTGGGCCGGCGCACCCTACTTCGGGGCTTCGCTTCCCGCTACTCCCAGCAACGAGCCCTTACCAACCAGGGCCTCCGAACGATCCTACGAGGGGGCGTCGACCCAGAACAGATCGGCGATCCCGGTGAGCGCCTGCGCGAGCGCGGGGTAGCCGTCGCCATCCACCTCCAGCCGCGACGGATCGGTCACCACGACGCGCACCGGGCCGTGGACGCGGAGCGCGGCAAGCACGATCTCGTCGGGGGTCCAGCGGCCGTCGCCGATGCGGGCGCCCGCGCCAGGGCCGAGGAACAGATCCGTCCGCGCGTCGACCGCCACGAAGGCGCCACGGCCCGCCGTCGTGGCGAAGGGGGGCACGCCTACGAGCGGGGCGAGACGCGGCGCCCGGCCCCGGCCCGCCCACACCACCGCGCCGAGCCCGCCCAGCGCCGCCGCGGCGAGCGCCCAGCCCATCCACATGCCCTCGGGCGTGCCGGCGCGGCCGGTGGCCTTGCGTGCGAGGGGCTCCTGGTTCGGGCCGCCGGGCGCCGTTCCGGGAGTAGATCTGCCGGCCTCACCGGGCCCGCCGCCGCCCTCGGGATGCCCGCCGGGCGCGCCGCTCATGCCGCCGCCGGGTGGGCCCCCCGCAGAGCCCGGCGCCATGCGGTCCTGCGGCACGAACATGACCTCGCGCGTCGAGGCGGCCGCGAAGCCGCCCTCCTCGAGGCCGATGAGCAGCACGGGATCGCTGTCGTCGTCGAACCGGAAGCCGCCCTGCCACGTGGCCGCGCCCGACCGCACCACCACCGTGCCGTGGTCGAGCGCGAGGCCCGCGGCGCGCGCGGTGTAGAGGCGATCGCCCGCGACGCCGTCGGGGGCCAGCCCGTCGTCCTTGCACACGAAGGTGACGCCGGGCTGGCCCGGCTCGGAGAGCTCTACGGTCACCTCACCGGTCACGGCGCCCTTCATGTCGTGGACCTTCAGATCGACGTCACGCGCGAGGGCTGCAGGGACGAGCGCCGAGAGGAGGAGCAAGAGGATCACGGAGCCTCCGGGACACGCCACGCCACGAGCCACTCGCCGCCGTCGTGCCCCTCGGCGGCGGGCGGGCCGAGCTCGGCGGAGAGGCCCGCCACCACCGCGGCGCGCTCGAACGGCTGATACAAGTCCGCGTGCATCACGACGGAACCGACGCGCGCGCGGTGGAGCGCCGGCAGGACCGGCTGCCCGTCGAGCACGGCGGCGTGGACCTCGTCGGAGGCGCGCAGCCGCGGGCCCTGGCGGATGTTGGTGTTCAGACAGGGGTCCATGATCGGGCGCCCGTGGAACAGCTGGTAATAGCAGGAGAGGTTCTGGTTGTAGAACGCGAGGTCTTCCTGGAGGCTGCCGATGTGGGGGTACAGGTCGAGCAGCGGCGCCTCGGGCAACAACGCGTAGAGGGAGGGCGTGGGGGTGGGGTGCAGGCGCATCCGGAACACCGCGCCGGACAGCACCAGCGCGTCCACCACGGCGAACCCGACCGCCAACCAACGCCAGCGCATCCGGTCGACGACGGCGGCGGCGAGCACGCCCAGCACGAGCGCCGTGATCCACGCGAACCGCACCGGGAAGCGGTACACCTCGAACACGCCGAGCAGGTGGAACGGCCACAACAGCGTGGGGACGCCGCCCTCGCGCGCCACCCCCGCCTCGAGCACCGGCCCAACCGCGCACACCGCGGCGACCAGGCCGATCGGGAGCCAGGGGCGCCACGCCACGCGGGTGAACGGCGCGAGCAGCGCGAAGCAGAGCGGCAACAGGCCGATCACCGGGGCGAGCGAATGGCGGTTCAGGTCCATCCAGCCGTTCCACGCCACGAGGGTCGTGAGCGTGGCCGAGCCGATGCGGAGGAGCGCCTCGAACGACGCCACGCCCGCGGTCTCGCCGGTCGCCACGGATCCGCCGAGGAACAGGACGGCGTAGAGCGCCCCGACGACGCCGACCCCGCCGAGCAGGCGCAGGTCGAGCCGGCGCTGGTGCGCGAGGATGCCGAGCAGCAGCAGGAGCGCGTTCACGCCGAGGTACGCCGTGGTGAGCAGGGAGAGCGCGAACATGGCGACCGCGGGCCAGGGCCGACGGTTCCACGTGTAGAGCGCGCACAGCGGGAGCCACGGATCGAGCAGGTAGTAGATGTGCCCCTCGAGGACGGCGACGGTCGCGAGCGGCGCGAACCCGAACGCCACCCCCGCCACGAGCGAGGCCGGACGGCCCACGCCGAGCCCCTCCCGCGCCAGCCGCTCCGCCGCCCACGCCGAGAGCACGGGCCCCACCAGCACGAACAGGTTGGTGACGAGCAGGCCGTTGAGCCCCGAGAGCACGAGCGAGACGAACAGGAACACGAACGAGTCGAGCCGCACGATGCGCCCGCCCTCGGGCCAGGCGGAGAGCTCGCTGACGCCGTCGAGGAAGGTGGGTGCGGCGTGGACGAGCCAGGCGGCGGTGAGCTGGTCGAAGTGGAGCGCCATCGTCGCGCTGCCGGGCGAGAGGACGAGGGGCCACGTCCACACCACGGCGAGCAGACCGAAGAAGAGCGGCGGGAACAGCGGGTGCGCGAGCGCGCGGCCGAACGGGCTGAGGCGGAAGGGCGGCGGCACGGGCGGCGGCACGGCGCGCGCGTCGATTTGCGGGAGGGGAGGGGCCGGTTCCACGTGGGGGCGTAACCGTTTGGGTGGGGGCTTCATGGGGACGGGGGTCTCGCGGGGGTGCGTCCGCGCGAGACCACCGCGATCGACGGCTTCTCGGATGTTTCACGGGCGGTGTTCCACGTGGGGGTACGGGGCACGTGAGGGGAATCCCGGCGCGGCCACCGCGACCCGACAGAACGGGCGTCACTGCGGGTCGTGGGGCGAGATCTGTCGGGTCGATCCGGTCGCGCTCGGCACGTGCGACCGCCGAGACCACCCGCCGAAACGGACGAACGCCGGGTTCTCCTGTGTCTGTCCGTCCCAAGTGGTGCCCCACGGGCCCGGGCAGGCCCCGCGACTCGACAGAACGGGCGTCCCTGCGGGTCGTGAGGCGAGATCTGTCGGGTCTTCGAGCTCCCCGCGCCTCACCGCGATGGACGGCTCCGGAGTCGGCAGCTTCCCGGATGTTCCACGGGGCGACGTTCCACGCGCCCGAGCTCCCGCGCCGCCCCTCAACCCGCGGGCGTCCCCATCCGCCCCGCCAGCCAGGTCGCCGCGACCTCGAACCGGCCGATGGGCTCGACGGGGCCCTCGAGATCGACCGTGCCGTCCGCGGCGACCTCCACGTGCAACACGCCGCCCTCCATCTCGACTCGCACCGGCGACACCACCCGCCCGAGCGCCACGCCCACGGCGGCCACGGCGCACGCGCTCGACCCGCTGGACAACGTGCGCCCGGCGCCGCGCTCCCACACGCGCGCCGTGATGGTCGACGGGCCGGTGAACGTGACGAACTGTACGTTCGTGCGCCCGACGACCGTATGTTCCACGTGCGAGCCGACCGCCTCCCAGTCCGCGGGGATGCCGAGCACCACGGCGTGGGGGTTGCCGAGGTTCACCGGGTGGGCGGTCACGCCGCCGAGGTCCCGCGCGGCGCTCACCGCGGCGTGGCCCATCGCCACCCTCACGCGCGCCCCATCGACCGCGCAGCGCACCGTGCCGCCGGGCGTCCACACCGTGAACGACGGCGGCGCCCCGCGCTCGCGCACCAGCCAGGCGGCGTAGATGCGCAAGCCGTTGCCGCTCTTCTCCGCCTCGCTGCCGTCGGGGTTGTGGATGCGCAGGCCGTAGTCAGCGCCGTCCTGGGGGGGCACGGGCTCGAGGATGCCGTCGCTGCCGACGCCCTCGTTGCGGTGGCACACGGCGCGGACGAGCGCCGGCGTCAGCGTGCCCTCCTCGAGGACGAGGTAGTCGTTTCCCAGGCCGTGGCTTCGATAGAGGCGCATCGGCCGCTCCTATCCGGGAGCGGCGCGTCCGTGCGAGGGGACCCGGGCAAGGTGATAGGCTGCCTGCGTGATCCGCTTCGCCAACGACACGCCTCGCACCCGCGCCCTCGACACCGCCCTCACCGGGCTCACGGGCCCGGACGACCTCTGTCTGGTGCTCGGCGGCGACGGCACGATGTTGCGCGCGATCCAGCGCCACGGCCCCGAGTTCGTCTACCTCGGGGTGAACTGCGGGCACCTAGGGTTCCTGATGAACGACGTGCCCGGCGTGCGGGACGCCGAGGCCGAGCAGGTCGCCGGCGCCGTGGAACGGATCGTGCGCGACGGCACGTGGAACGCCGTGGCGTTTCCCCGCCTGCGCATGATCGCCTCGCGCGATGGCGGTGAATTCGAGGCGCTCGCCCTCAACGACGTCTACGTGGAACGTCAGGCCCAGACCTGCCACCTGCGCGTCACGGTCGACGGCGTGGAGGTCGTCCGGCACATGGTGGCCGACGGGATCGTCGCCGCCACGCCCCTCGGTTCCACGGCGTACTCCTTCTCCGCGGGCGGTCCGGCCGCGCACCCGATGGTGCACGCCATCCATCTCACGGCGATCTGCCCGCACATTCCGCGCCTCGCGCCGCTGGTTCTCCCGCCCACGGCCCGCATCCGCATCGAAGTGCTCGACGCGGACGAGCGCTCGGCCCGCGCGGTGGCGGACGGCGTGCCGTGCGAGGACGTGCGGCGCGTCGACATCTTCAGCAGCGGCGACACCGTGCGGCTCGGCTACCTCCACGGGCACGACTTCACCGCGACGATGATCCGGAAGATCCTGCATCCGTAGCGGGGATCTTCGGATGCGGCGGGAATGGTGTTTCACGTGGAACACGGGTTGAAGGCGGCCGCGGGAGGCCGCGGTGGGTGTTCCACGTGGAACATCGGATGCGCGCCACGAGGCGGGGACGGGCCCCATCGCGGCGCGGGGTGTTCCACGTGGAACATGCGTGCCCGGCCGTGATCGACCTTCGGGTTGACAGGCCTTGTATACGGTGTGTATATAGTTTGTATACATCGGCCATCCGCATGAACAACGTCCTCGCCGTCCTCGGGTTCCTCGTCTCCGGCACCGGCGCGCACTGGAAGGTGGGGCCCGACGCCTACGCGGACGCGCCGTTCGACGCGGTGATCGTGCCGGGTTGCCCCTCGGAGGCCGACGGGCGGGTGGCCGCCTGCCAGTGGGAGCGCGCGGCGTGGGCGGCGGCGCTGGTGCGCGGCGGCTCGGTGCGGGACGTGATCCTCACCGGCGGCGCCGTGTACACACCCTACGTCGAGGCCGAGGCCCTCGCCGCCGCGATGCTCGCCCTCGGCGTGTCGGCCGACCGCATCCACGTGGAGCCGCTCGCCCGCCACACGGACGAGAACGCCGGCTTCGCGCTCGGCGTCGCCGAAGCGCTCGGGTTCGAGCGGCTGGCGGTCGCCTCCGTGCCGGTCCACGCCGTGTTGATGGACGAGATGATGCTCCGCTGGGGCGTCGACATCGTGGCCATCCCGCTCGACCGCAAGGTGGTGCGCGAGGTGCTGGCCGCGCCCCGCCCCGCGATCACGACCGCGCCCGTCCCGGGTTGGGTGCCCTTCGAGGTCCGCGAGGCGGAGGAGGCCGCGAGCGGCGCGTCCCGCGGGTCGAGCATCCGTCGCTACCTGCGGCACGCGATGGCGCCGGACGGCACGTATGCGCCGCCGCGGGCGCCGGTCGTGGTGCGGTAGGGCGGGTCGGGGGCGAGCGCGGCCTTCACTCCCGGCGCGGTCGGGGGCGCCTCGCGTGGACGGATCGCCACGGTCGCGGAGGGGGCGCTGCGAGCGGAGGCGGGGCGCCCCCGCGCGGACGCGGGCCAGGTCGGCTCCGGGCTCGCGGCGGAGCCGCTCGGTCGGCCGGCCAGACCGCATTTACGTGACGCCGGGAGTTGCCCCCGGCCGGCCGGACCAGCCGCCGGGGGCGGCTGCCCTCCGCGCCCTTGGCGCGGGAGCCCGTGGGGGTGACCACCGGGCCGGGTCAGCGGCTGGCCGGGATTCGCTACGGCGCCGCGTGGGCTCCCCGTTGCTGCTGGCGCAGGTCAGCTGCTCCCGAGGCGGACGAAGGTCGCCCGCTCGATTCGAGACCCGCACCTTTGTCCGGTCTGCCGCTCCCGAGGCGGACGAAGGTCGCCCATTCGATTCGAGACCCGCACCTTTGTCCGGTCTGCCGCTACCAAACCGGACGAAGGTCGCCCACTCGATTTCAGACCCGAACCTTTGTCCGGCCCGCCGCTCCCAAACCGGACGAAGGTGGCCCACTCGATTCGAGACCCGCACCTTTGTCCGGTCAGCCCCTCCCGAGGCGGACAAAGGTCGCCCGCTCGATTCGAGACCCAAACCTTTGTCCGGTCCGCCGCTCCCCAGGCGGACGCGGGGCGTGCGCTCGAGACCTTGTTCCGGACGCCCCACCGGACGCATCGCAGGCCCGCGCCACACCTTCCTCGTGGAGCCGCGCCGTCGCCGCGAGGAAGCGCTCCACGGGTGGCACCACTGGCTCGACCCAAGCCTGTGCCGATGGCACACGGGCAAGTCTAGATTGGAGCAGACGCTCTGGGACCGGAACGCACGGATTGAAGCCGTGTGCCTGACCGACGGAGCGGGTGCCTGCGCCGACCTCCAGGGGATGAACGAACGCAGGCCCAAATTGGTGCTCGTCGACCCCGCGGCGACATCGTTCGTCCTCCCGGCCGACTACGGCGTCATCGCGTGTGTTCGACCCAACGGCGCGACAGACGCAGGTTGGCGTCGGGAGCGGAGATGACCCTGATACGGCGCTATCCACGAGTCCGGTGGGTGCGGCGCCTGCCCCGAAGGGCGAACAGCGCCCCGGCGGCCAGGCATAGGAGGGAGCTCCGAACGGGAATCGTGGCGCACGCGTGGATCTCCACGGAGGTGGCGTCGGACCATTCTCCCGCATTCCCCCCGAGATCGATCGCGCGGCTGCGGAGGAACAGCGTGTCCCCGCCCTCGAGCGATCCGGCCGAAGGGAAACGAAGCGCGGCGATCTCGAGCCTCTCGGGCGTCTCTGGATCGGTGAAAAGAAACGGCATCGACAGCTGATCCACGAACTCGGAATCGGACGCGACCGCGAGCTCTACGTAGGCGTCGCCTGCGTCATCCGAGGGCTCGCTGAGCTGCACGTACAGTGCGCGCGCCCGCACGTCCGCGGCCTCGAGAGCGCCGCCGGTTGGCGGGTCGAGGTCCGGGCCGTCGCCGGTACTGAACCTCGTGGAGCCTCGGGCGGACCCATCGGCGAGGAGCACCTCGGTCCAATACTCGGTGCGCGCGGTGAGCTCCGCAGCGGGGGTGATCCAGGCCCAACGACCGGTTGGGGTGGTAGCTGTGGCAACGCTCACGGCGATCGTGGCGCCCGTGGCACTGTCCGTGAGCAGCGCGGTCACTGGATCCGCTCCCGATACCTCCGCGAGCAGGACAACGTTGGTCGGCACCTCCGAGGCAGCCCACCCTGGCGCTTCCACCATGTCGCTCGGAAAGGAGAAACTGCCGCCCGCGCAGCTCGGCGCCCCTCCCAGGATCACCACGCCCATCCACAGCGACACCGCCGTGCGGAGAAATGTCGGGCGATCGTTGCCAAGGGGCATCATCACGGCCACGATACCCGGATGTGGACCCTGCTGCTACCGGCGTGCGCACCCGAGCCCTGCCCTGCGCCGCCCGCGGCGCACGAGGCCATCGCAAGCGGCGCGGTCTGGTGGGTCCGAGACGAGGACTTGCCCTGGGGCGGCCTCGCGTCCCCGTGCGCGCTCGTCCAAGGTGACGCGGAGAACGATGACATTCCGGGCATTCCGCTCGATATCGACGTCGACCAGGTGGGCCTGTGCTCGGAAGTCGTCGCCGCGGCCTCTCCCGGCACGGTCCCGGTCGCGGGCGCGGGTCCGGCGCGGATCCCGGCCTCGCGTGTGGCGTCCGTCGGCCTTGCCACCGGAGGCCACGCGATCGCCCTGCTGCCCGACGAGGCGCCGGCTGTTGGTCCCTGGGTGCTCTGCTGTAACGAGGAGCGGATCTATGAGAGCACGGTCGTCGCCGCAGAGGTTCCGCAGGCTCCCGCGGGCACGGCCGTCGAGTTGACCGAGGTCGAGTTCGACAAAGACGACTCTTGCTCCACCGGAACCACGCTCCTGGCGGTGACGGGCCGTCCGGATTTCCTCAGAAACGGCGGGTGTGTCAGCTTCGGGACCGAGGTGTTGGGTCCGCAAGTTCACTGCGGGACGAGCCCCGTCTGGACCTTCAACGAGGATCTGCCGCTCCAGGATGTCGAGATTCTCAACGGGGACGGCACGATCCAAGCCGCGACAGCGGTGTTTGGTGGCGAGGTGCCGTGAACCCATCGCGTTCAGCGACGATTCGAAGCGACTCGCTGATCGTGTGCAGGATACCTTGGTTCGATGGTTGAGCTCCTCTCCGCCGAGCGTGACGGCATGCGCGTCCTCACGACGATTCACTGGTGCTTCGTCCGTCTCCGTTCGCTCTGCTACGCCGGCGCCCCCAGCGAGGAGATTGCGCAGCGGTTGACACAGGATGACGCCCGACTGAACGAACTTCTCGCCGGTCGGCTCGGCTCGGTGGACTTCCTGCGATCGGCCGAGGCGGCCTACCGGTCAACGGTGCACGACGTCCCGTCGCTCTCCTCGGGAACGACCTGGGTTGGCCGCGAATACAGTTCGGGCCCCGCAGTCGCTCTTGCGCACGCTGCCCGCGCATTCCTCAAGGCGGTAGCCTGGGAAGCCGACGGCGGCGCACCGCCGAGCACCTTGGCGACGTACTTCGACGCGTTCGAGCACATTTCTCTCGTTCTTATGGGCGACGGTCCGGAGAAAGCCGCAGGCCTGCTCTCGAGCTACTCGGACACCATGGCTCCGTTCGTCAGTAGGCGTCCGGTGATCCCATCCTGAGCCGCCCGAGCGCCCCCGTTACACGAGGG
>JAZKFH010000053.1:0-71502 GCA_040386535.1 Myxococcota bacterium
GACGCCATCCCCCGAGTTCGGCGCGCTGGACGCGCCGAACTCGCCAGATGAGACGTCATCCCCCGAGTTCGGCGCGCTGGACGCGCCGAACTCGCCGGAGAGGGGCACCTCGCGACCTCCGCTCCCCTGTCGAGCAGGGATCCCCGTGTCGGCGAGTTGCTGGACGCCCAGTCCAGCAACTCCGGACCTGCCCGTCAGGTGACGCGTTGCTGGACGCCGGCGTTCGAAGGAACCCCGCGCCAGGCGCCCGGAAGTCGGCCGCCCGCCTCGGGCGGACGGTCCCCGCCGCCGCGGCGGGACCGAGCGGCTCCGCCGCGAAGACTGGAGGGCACCGACGGGGCCGCGTCCGCGCGGCCCCGGGGCGCCCCCCCGACCAAGACCTACCCCCCCCGCCGAGCCTTGAGCTCCATCCACCCCCGCAACATGCCGAGCGTGAGCCGGTCGGCCGACGCGGTGACCGTCGCGACGCCCGCGCCGCGCAGGCGCACTTCGAGGCGGCGGATGTCCTCCTCGATGCTCATGGCCGTGACCTTGGCGAAGGCGCCGAGGGCGTCCGTCGGGACCGCGCGCGCGTTCGCGGCGACGGCGGGGTCGGCGAGGTTCACGAGCAGGGGGCGGTGGCGCTGGGCGAGGGCGACGAGGCTGCCGGTGAGGCGGTCGGCGGTGCCGGGGTCGACGACGGAGGTGCACACGACGGTGAGCGTGCGGCGGGGCAAGCCGACGGCGCACCAGCGGACCAGGGCGTCCCAGTCGGGCTCCATGGCGTCGGCCTGCTCGCGGTGGAGGGCCTCGAAGACGGCGGCGAAGTCGCGCGTGCGGCCGCCGGTGCGCACGACGCGGCGGATGGTGCGCGAGAACAGGACGATGGTGACCTCGTCGCCCCAGGTCGACGCGACGCGGGCGAGCGCGATGGCGGCGGAGAGGGCGTGGTCGAAGCGGGTCCACACGCCGTCGATGCCGGCCATGGGGCGGCCGATGTCGAGCAGGATCGCGAGGCGCTGGCGCTGCTCCCACGTGCGCTCGGCGGTGACGGGCTTGCCGCGGCGGGCGGTGGCCTTCCACTGGACAGCGCGAAAATCGTCGCCGGGCTGGTAGTCGCGGAGCGAGGCCACCTCGGTGGAGGGGCCGTGCAGGTTGCGCGCGTGGGCGCCGTCGCGACGCTCGAGCGCTTGACGCAGGACCATCCCGGTCTCGCCCTCGTGGTGCACCTTGGGGTACACCTTGACGGCCACGGGGTCGCCGAGGCGGCGCTCGGCCCACGCGAGGCCCCAGCGGCCGGCGAGGCGGACGGCGGCCGTCGCGAGCGTGGCGTGCTGGCGCAGGCGCGGGATGAGCGGGACGGTCTGGGTGAGCGTCGACGAGGGGGGCACGGTCAGGAGCAGCTCGACGCTCTCGTCCGCGAGCGCGGCGGGCAGCACCTCGCGGAGGCGCACGACCAGCGGGCGCGCGGACGGGTTGGTGACGGCGACGGTGAGGAGCGTCGGCTCGCCCTGGTACACGGTGGGGGGGAGGGTGCGCACGAGCTCGACGCGGCGCCCGCGCGCGTCCCACCCGTCGACGACCACGAGCACGGCCACGACGAGATCGAGGCCGAGCGCCACCCACACCAGCGCCGGCACGATCCACGCCGCGACGAAGAGCAGCGTGATGGCGCCCCACAACCAGAAGGCGCGCGCGCTCGGCCGGATCCCGGAGAGCCTCACCGGGGGACCTCGATGCGCGCGAGCAGCGCGGAGAGGACGACCTCGCCGGTGGCGCCCTCGAGCTCGGCGTCGGGCGTGGGGACGAGGCGGTGGCGCAACACCGGCCGTGCCATGCGCTTGATGTCGTCGGGAAGCACGAACGCGCGGCCGTCGAGCGCGGCCCAGGTGCGCGCGGCGGCGAGCAGGGCGGTGCCGGCGCGGGGGCTGGCGCCGGCGGCGAGGCGGGGGTCGCGCCGGGTCGCGCCGATCAGCGCCAGGAGGTAGTCCAGCACGCGCTCCTCGACGTGCACGCCGCGGAGGGCCAGCCGGATGGCCGCGAGCTCGCCGGGGGCAAGGACGACATTCACGTCGTCGGGGCGCGCCGCGGCGCCGAGGGAGCGGCGGTACACCTCCTTCTCGTCGGCGGGGGCGGGGTAGTCCATGCGCACCTTGACCATGAAGCGGTCGAGCTGGGCCTCGGGCAGCGGCCAGGTGCCCTCGTGGTCCAGCGGGTTCTGCGTCGCGACGACGAAGAAGGGCTCGGTGAGGAGGTAGCTGTGCCCGTCGATGGTGACCTGCCGCTCTTCCATCGCTTCGAGCAGGGCGGCCTGGGTCTTGGGCGGGCTGCGGTTGATCTCGTCGCCGAGCAGCACGTTGGTGAAGACGGGGCCGCGCTGGAGCCGGAAGGAGCTCGTCGCGAGGTCGAAGATGTTGGTGCCGATCACGTCGGACGGCATGAGATCGGGGGTGAACTGGACACGGCGGAAGGGGAGGCCGAGCGCGGCCGCGAGCGTACGCGCGAGGAGGGTCTTGGCGAGGCCGGGGACCCCTTCGAGCAGGGCGTGACCGCCGGAGAGCAGGGCCACGAGGAGCTCGGAGACGGCGTCGCCCTGGCCCACGACCACCTGGGCGAGCGCGGCGCGGAGGGTGTCGGCGCGCGCGGCGACAGCGTCGAGCGGGAGCGGCTCGTGGGCGGTGACGGCCGCGGAAACGGGGGCGAGCAGAGGGTCGGTCACGGGAGGCCTCGCGGAGGTCAGAGAGAGTGGTCGCGCTGGACGGCGGCGATCCGCGCGGCCCAGGCGGCGAAGCGGGCGTCGGAGGGCGCGGCGGGCGGCTCGGGGAGGAGCGTGGGGTCGAGCCCCTTGCGGTCGCTGCGGGCGCGCACGAGGGCGTACAGGCGCGCGGCGGCCGACGCGGCGTGGCCGCTGCCCTGGTGGAGCGTCGCGAGCGCGTGGAGCGTGCGGGCCATCGAGGGGCCCGCCAGGTCGGCGGGCGGGAGCGGATCACCGAAGCGGCGCGCGAGGACCAGGAGCGCCACGAGCCAGAGCGCGCCGAGGTGGAGGGCGAACAGCGCGGGGATGTGGCTCGGCACGGCGCGGGTCACGACGCCGACGCCGTGGTGCCACTCGTCGAAGCGGACCACGCGCCCGGCGAGCAGCGCGTCGAGGAGCGCCAGGTTGTCGGCGCGGGCGAGGTGATCGTTCTGCCAGGCCGTCGCGTCCGAGAGGAGCACGATCTCGCCGCGGCCCCAGCGCACGCGGCACCCGCGCGCCCAGCCGGTCGCGTCGGTCGCGACGGGCTCGGCGCCGATGGGGCAGGTGAGCTTCCAGCTCGGTTCGGCCATGGCGAGCGTGCCGTACGGTCCGGTGGCGGCGCGCCGCTCGGCCGCCCACACGCGCCACGCGTCCAACGACCACGGCGCGACGGGCTCGTCCTTCACGAGCGAGCCCCTGAGCGTGCCCTCCACCAGCGTGATCGGGTGGCCGGTGTCCGCGGACAGGTCGAGCAGGAGCACGGCGCGGCCGCCGTTGCGCACCCACACGGCGAGCGCGGCGGCGTCGCTGTTTCCGGAGGCGGGGCCGGCGTCGAAGCCGCGGGCGACCGGCCACGCGGTCACGAGGGTGGCGCCGTTCAGGGTGTCGAGGTCGTCGAAGGGGGCCTCCCAGGCGCCGACGTCGCCGCCCCGGGCCTCGAGGTAGGCATACGCGGCGCGGTAGCCGCGGGGGGTGCGGTCGGTGACGCTGCGGCGGCCACCCGCGGGCGCGGCGAGTAGCACGAGCGTCGCGACGACGGCGGACACGGCGAGCAGGAGGACGATCCAGCGGGGCGTCGTCACCGGGTCACCTGCTCGGCCAGCGGCAGCAGCGCGCGGACCGCGGCGGTGTCGAGGGGAACGCCGCCGTAGAGGTGGCCGTCCACGGCGTTGGTGAGGCGGGTGAAGGGCGGGAGCCGCTCCCAGCCGGGCGCGGCGCGGCGCACCTCGGCGAGCAGCTCACGGTTGGTACGGTCGGGGCGGGGATGCGCGAACCCGCGCGCCTCGATGCCCGCGGCCACCCACCGCCACAACGCGCGCAGGGCCCCAGGCGCGTCGCCGAGGTTGAGCAGGCGCTCGATGTCGTGCTCGGACGGCGGCGCCGCGGGGGTCACCAGGGTGACCACGTGGGGGGCGGCCCCGGCGGTCAGCGCGCGGCGCTTCCAGCCCACGATCAGCGCCACCACGAGCGCGATGGCGAGGAGGGCGGCGATCGTGAGGATGAGGCCCGCGATCCACGGCGCCGAGGCCCCCAACGCCGGCAGCGACGAGAAGAAGGCCTCACTCAGCCAGCGCTCCACCACGGCGGCGAGCCAGTCCGCCGCGCCCGGCTCGGACGTGGAGGTGGAGAGGCCCTCCGCCTCCAGGATCCGCGCCAGCACGTCGGGATCGGTCGCCGGGATCTCGCTCCCGTCCGGTGTCACGTCGCGACCACGAGCGCCTCGAGATCGGCCCCGCCGCGCACGCGCTCCAGATCGCGCCACAACAGCACGATGCCCGCCGCGAGGAACATGTCGGCGAACGGGCGGAGGACCGCGCCCAGGACCACGCCGGCGGCGCCGATGGCGAAGGGGGCGCTGTTCTGGAGCGAACCGAGGATGTCGCCCGAGCCGAGCGCGTTGATGCCGGCCCACACGAGCCACCCGAGCGCGGGCAGGGCCGCGAGCTGGTTGGACATCGAGTAGATGCCGTACCAGACGAGCGTGATCGCGGCGAGCTTGAGGGCCGGGGGCCCAGCGTCGCGAGGGCTCGCCCGCACGGTCGCGGCGCTGAAGGCCTCTCCCCACGTGCCGAACCACACGCCCGGGCGCGCGAGCACGACCGCGGGGGCGAACCCGACGAGCGCCCCCGCGATCGGCCCGCCGACGATGCAGCCGAAGCCCGCGAGGATGAAGGCGAGGGGCACGCCGCCGACGAGGAGCAAACGCGGAGAGAGCGCGGTGAGCAGCACGTCGCCCAGGCCGGGGCGCTCGCCGTCCAGCACGCGCGTCGCGATGACAAATGCGCCGAGCTGGGCGGCGACATACGCGACGACGACGAGGATGACCGCGGGAAACAGCGCGATGAGGTTGGTGAAGTCGGGCATGACCCCCGGCGTCACCTGGGTGAGGCGGGAGGAGAACCACTGGACGAGCACCCCGGGCACGACGCCGATGGCGGCGAGCGCGAAGGCGGGGGGCGCCCATGCGGCGAAGTGGGTGCGGAGGAAACGCCAGGGCTCGTCCAGCGCGGCGACGAAGCTGGTGGCGGGGGTGCGGAGGTTCATGTGCGGCTCATCAGGCGGCTCTCCGCAAACGGGTGGCGCCGAAGAAGAGGAGGAGGAGCGCGACGCCGATGGCCACGTCTACGATCAGCGGGAGGTCGAGCGGGGACACGAAGCCCTCGACCGCGCCGAGGAGGAGGAACCAGGGCAGGGTGCCGGCCGCGAGCGCGAGGGAGGCGCGGGCGGCCTCGGGGGCCGTGATCGCGCGCGGGCGGGGCGTGGCGACGATGAGGCCGGACGCGAGCTTGAGGCCGGCGCCCGCGGCCACGGAGATGAGGTACAGCTCGAGCACGCCGTGGGCGGGCACGAAGGCGAGGAGGCGGTCGAGCGTGCCGAACCGCACGCACGCGGCCACGATGACACCGAGCATCAGCCCGTTCAGGACGAGCACGTAGAGCGCGCCGAGCCCGCCGGGGATGCCGCCGATCCACGCGACCAGCGCCACCGTCATGTTGTTGCGGGCGATGGCCCCCGACAGGGTGCCGCCGGGCATCACCGAGGTGAGGTGGTCGGTCCACATGTCGCCGCGCCGCATCCCCGCGAGCTGCTCCTCGCCCAGGAACCAGGCGGCAGCGCCCTCGTCGAGGGTGCCGAGCACCAGGCCGAGCAGGCCGGCGCCCACCATCACGGCGAGGGCGATGGCGCGCTCGGGCGCGGTGTCGGCGAACGCGCGCGGGAAGGTGTCGAACACGTAGGCGCGGGCGCGGTCGGAGAGCGGGGCGTCGCGCGCGGCGAGGAGCTGGTGGCCGCCGAAGGCGAGGCGGCGGAGGCGGGCCTCGGCGGGGGTGCCGGCGAAGGCGGTGCGCGCCCAGGCGAAGTCGGCGACGACGCGCCGGTGGGCGGCGGCGAGCCCGTCGAGCGCGTCGTGATCGAGCCCGGCGGGGCCACGCCGCGCCATCGCCCCCAGGCGCCGCTCGACCTCGTCCCACTCGTGCTCGCCAGCGGCGACGAAGCGGGCGTAGGTCGAGGGGGCGGCCTCGACGGCGACGTCGAGGGGCTGTTCCGCCGCGGCCACGTCAGCGGGCCGGATCGGCGGCGGGCGCGGCGGGCGGCGCGACCGGGGGCGCGACGCGGGGCGCGAGCCGCTCGAGCACGCCGACGGCCTCCGAAGCGTCGACGGGGGCGGGGCCGGCCTCGGGCGTGTCCAACAAGCCCGGGTGGCTCGTGTTGAGCCGCGCGACGAGGCGGGCGGCGATGGCGGCGCGGCGCGGCGCGGCCAGGTCGGGCGCGCGGGCGAACCAGAGCTGGAGCAGCGCCACGTCGGCGGCGCGCAGGGCCGGCGGCCAGGTGCGGGCCTCCGCGGCGCGACCCTCGTCGATGACCACGGTGCCGGCGGCCAGATCTCCCAGCCGCTTGCTCGACGGGTGCAGGAACATCACCACGAGATCGAGCAGGGCCACGACGGGGAAGGAGTCGAGCCGGAGCAGGTTGCGGAGGAGCGCCGGCACGAGGGTGAGCGAGCCTCCGTCGTCTCGCACGGTGCGCAGGCCGAGCACCCACTTGCCCGGCGTCTGCCCGCGCATCCAGAGCTCGACGCTGGTGGCGAGCGACCACTGGAACCCGAACAGGAGGAGAAAGAACACCCCCACCAGGATGCCCGCGCCTTCGATGCCGCTCACCACGCCCATCGCGTAGAGGCCCCCGAGGGCGCCGCCGATCGCCATCGCGACGACGAGGTTGACGAACATGTAGATCAGGCTGTCGATGCCGCGGGCGAGCCCCCGGCTCCCGGCGCTGGCGAGCGGCAGGTCGATCGTGACGTCGAGGCTGGCGCCGAAGCGCCCGCTCCCGTGTTCCGGCTCGGTTGGCACGGCGGGATGGTGGCAGAAGGCGGCGCTTCCCGCAATCGAAAGGGTGAAGCCCCGCGCCGGTGCGCTCGACCTCGGGTACGGTGACGGCCCCCGCCGTGAGGACGATCCCCGATGCGCTGCGCCCTTCTCCTCCTTCCACTCCTCGGCATCGCTGCCACCGGTTGTATTCGCGACGCGCCGAAGGCGGACGACAGCGGCGCGGCCGACGAGACGGACACGGGAGCCGACACCGGTCCGGTTTCGGAGCTGGCCGAGCTGACCATCACGCCGGACTCCCACCACTTCGGCTACGTGGCTGTCGGCGAGCGCGCGTCGACCGAGTTCGCGCTCCGCAACACGGGCGGCGCCACGCTCGACATCACGGCGCTCTCGCTCACGGAGGCCGTGTTCACCTACACGATCGTGGATGCGCTCCCCCTCGCGCTCGCGCCGGGAGAGGAGACCACGGTCGTCGTGACCTTCGCGCCCGACGCCGCCGACAACTGGTCGGGCCAGCTCGAGGTCGCCAGCACCGATCCGCTGGGGCCGACGCGGGCGACGCTCGAGGGGTCGGGCGCCGGTGACCTGCCCGTCGCGGTCTGCTACGCCAACCCCGACACCGTCACGGCCGTCCACGAGGACACGACCTGGTACGGGAACGACTCCTACGAGCCCAACGGCTACAGGATCAGCGACTACTCGTGGACGTTGACCACGGCCCCCGCGGGCTCGTCCGCGACGATGCCCTCCGGCACCGCGAATCGTGCCCGCTTCACGCCTGATCTCGCCGGCACCTACGAAGCGGAGCTGGTGGTGACGAACGAGTTCGGGACCCGCTCCGTGCCGTGCACCGCCACGCTGGAGGCGAACCCGGGCGGCGACCTCTGGGTCGAGATGTTCTGGAGCCACAGCGGCGACGACATGGACCTGCACCTCCTCGAACCGGGCGGCGAGCTGGCGTCGACGGGGGACTGCTACTACGGCAACTGCGCCGGATCTTTCAGCACGCTCGACTGGGGCGTCACGGGCGATCCCGAAGACGATCCATCGCTCGACCTGGACGACATCCCGGGCACGGGCCCGGAGAACATCAACATCGCGTCCCCGGCGAGCGGCGTCTACACGGTGTACGTGCACGACTACCCGGGCTCCGTGTACGTCGGAGACAACGACGTCACCGTGAACATCTACCTGTCCGGCGTGCGGGTGTGGACCGACACCCGCAACGTCGACGAAGAGGATCTCTACGCGCCGTTCGCGGAGATCGACTGGCCCGCGGGGACGGTGACCGCGCTCTGATCCGGCGCACCGCCCGCCCCGCTCCGCAGCGGCCGCGCGTCCGCGCGCGGTCCGTCTGCCCTGATCCCTCCGGCCTATCCCCGCTCGGCCTTGCGCTCGCGCCCGACCAGGTCCTTGAGCACGTCGCGGACCGGCTTGTCCTCGTAGAGCATCCGGTACACCTGCTCGGTGATGGGCATGTCGACGCCCACCTGCTGAGCGAGCGCCCACGCGCTCCGTGCGGTCACGACGCCCTCGGCGACCTGCCCGAGCTCCTCGAGGATCGACGCGAGCGAGCGGCCCTGGCCGAGGCCGAGGCCCACGCGGCGGTTGCGCGACAGATCGCCGGTGCAGGTGAGCACGAGATCGCCGAGCCCGGCGAGGCCCATGAGGGTGAGCGGGTTGGCGCCGCGGGCCACGGCGAGGCGGGTGATCTCGGAGAGGCCGCGGGTGATGAGCGCGGCGCGTGCGTTGGTGCCGAGGCCGGCGCCGTCGCTCACGCCGCAGGCGATGGCGAGGACGTTCTTCAGGGCGGCGCCGTACTCCACACCCACGACGTCGTCGGAGTGGTAGACGCGGAAGTACCCGCCGTGGAACGCGTTTGCGACGCGATGGCAGGCGTCCTCGGAATCGCCCGCGACCACGACCGCGGTGGGGAGGCCGAGCGCGACCTCCTTGGCGAAGCTGGGACGGTCCCCGCCCCTTCAGGCCGAGCTGACCTCTACCTCTTCGCTCGGTTCCTCGATCCCGAGGAATTTGACCAGGAAGTGGTAAATACCCTCTTCGTCCGCGGAGAAGCCGCTCAGGTCATACTCGTGCTCGCCGTTCGCCGGCACCTCCACGATGAATTCCTCCTCCTGAATGCACTCTCCCGTGTCACTACGCACGAAGCAGACGAGCGCTTGCACAAGGCGATCCGTCGGACCGGTGTTCTCCCAGAGGAGCTTCCCGGTGATTTCCTCATATATAGTGAAACCGAGCTTCACCAGCTCATAGGAAACCTCGATTAGGGTCGCGGCACACTCGGCGTCGCAGTCGCAGCCGGGCCCCATGCCGACGGTCGCGGCCGCGGCCGCTCCTGTCGTGGTGGTCAGGAACATGCGGCGTGATATCGATTTCTTAGCCTCCACCTTCACTCCACTTCGCACGTGTAGCCGACGTACGCGTAAGAAACCGGTGGGTACACGGGCAACCACTGGTTGTAGTTATAGTCCCAGTATAGCATTGGCCCGACACAGCCGCACCCCCACAACATGGGTGGGGCCGGCTCGGGGAGCCAGCACGCACCCAGGAACCAGGACCGGCCGTACGGGTCCTGGCCGGGAATGCAGCAGGCCTCGGCCAGGTCGTCTTCGGGGGCCGAAGCGCCTGCGGGGGCGGTGCCGTCGGTGAACTCTCCACCGACGTCGCTGGGTGACAGCACCGTGGCGCCCTCGGGAATGTCGTCCGAGCAGCTCCCATCGTACATCTCCACTTGGCCGGCGGCGCATGCGGATGGAGGCAGTGCCGACCCGCTCTGGCCCGAACAAGCCGCCAAAACGGAGAATATTACGCTAGGGTTGATCATTCCCGCATTCCACCCCGATGGGACCCTTCCGTCAAGGGTCCGACAGCACGAATTTGGGAGAGGGAAGGCGAGCGGACAGTTTGGTGACGCGTGCGCCGCCGCCGAGTGCGGTAGGCGGGGATCTGGCTCGTCTGACCACGTTCCGGCCCAGGTTGTCCGCGCCTTCTCGAAATGCGACGTCCGGGGCGCGTCCTGTCCGGCTTGCGTGGCGCAGAGCGCCGGACCGAGATGCCCGGCGCCCTTCCGAATCACGAGGAGGGGCGCGTAGGGTGCGAGGGCCACCCCGCACCTACTGGGCCCGGATGTCGCCTCGACGACCGCCGGCCGGGCGACCGCTTGCGGCTCGCCGCGAGGGGGTGCCGGGTGGCCGGGTCGGGGTTTGCGGGCGCCGGGAGAGGGTACGCGGTCACAAAGGGGTGGCGAACCGCCGTGAGGGTAGCCGCTCACCGGGTTTGCGGGGCGCGGCTCGCCGCGAGGCGTGCCCCGCCGCGGGGGTGTGGCCCGGCCCCAACCTACCCCTCAGTACGTGGCCGGCGTGCGACGTAGGGGTGCTGCCGCCAGAGCCCTTCGAGCGTCCAGTTGAGGCCCGGTGCATGATCCGGAACGAGCGCGAAGCGCCAGGGCCGTCCGTCCGGTCCGTGCTTGGTAGCGGCGGCACACCACACGGCGGCGGCGTCCGCCTTGGCGAGCACCTCGGGGTTGGTCATCTCCGATTCGGCCTTGATCTCCACCACGTACGTGGCGTCCGCCGTGGCCGCGACGAAGTCGGGGTTGTACCGGGCTCCGGACTTGAGCTCGACGGGGAACACCCCTGGGCCGGGCTTGATCCAGCGCAGCACGGAGGAATCGCGCTCCAGCACCACCGCGAGCCGCCGCTCGCCCTCGCTGTCGAACTTCGCGTAGGGCGCGAGGTTCTTCCGGAAGCCTTGGAAGACGGCGCGCCGGATGGCGGAGCGGGGCTCGACGGGTTCGCGGTAGTCCCGCACGGTGTCCCCCTCGGGGAGCGCGGCGTGGACGTGGCCCAGGCCGATCGAGCCCAGGGCAACGCGCGTCTCGTAGGAGGTGGCGACCTCGCGCCCGTGCGCGAGCATCTGCATGCGGAGGAGCTTCCCGAGCTGCAGCTGGTGACCCAGGACCACGTTCTTCACGTCGTCTTCGCTGGACAGGTACCGGCGGAAGTGGAGGATGGCTTGGCCCGCGAGGTCGTACAAGAGGTCCGCGTGGTCGTCGTAGGGGATCTCGTCGGAGTCGGTGACGGCGCGGACGATGTAGTCCTCGATGCGCTGCTCGGGCGCGAGGTCCTCGCCCGGATCGACCACGTACCGCTCCCCCGTCCGAATCTGCTCGACGACCAGCCGCTGGTCGATGGGGAGCCAGTCCATGCCCGTCACGTCGAGCGGGAACGGGTCGATGACGAAGCTCGCGTCGTCGGACGGGATGGTCGTGATGCGCGGCACGTCGATCGTGAAGTCGCGGGCGACCTCGATCACCTGGTCGGCGAGGGCCTCGATCGCCGCGGTGTCGGCGGCGACCAGCGCCTGCCCCTCCTCTCGCAGGAGCGTCGCCACCTTCGCGACGACCGCCGCCCGGCCGGCCTCGCTCGTGTAGGTGCTCGACCCCAACGCCGACCCAGGACGCCCGCCGCCCTGGAGGACGGCGATGACCTTCGCGGCCACGGAGCGCCCCTGCTCGGCCGTCATCGACGCGGGGACGGCCAATACCCGCGGCGCCTCCGGCGGGAGGAGGTCCAGCGGCACCTGCCGGGCGCCTGTCCCCATGACCGCCCCCACGAGGCCGAGGATGTGCTCGACGGTGGAGGGCGCCTCGACCGGCTGCGTCGGGGTGGGGGCGCCGTCCGGGGGCAGCACGCGCGTTCCGATGAAGATGCTGCCGGGCTTCCTCGAGTCCTCGATGATGCGGGCGTAGTGGTCGTGCGCCACGATCGTCAGGTTGTCGGCGCGCGGATCGCCGGTGCGCTTTCCATACGGCAGCCGCAGGCCACGACCGATCGACTGCTCGACGAGCTGGTGAGAGTACGCCGCGTTGAGCGGGATGATCGTGTACAGGTTGGTGACGTCCCAGCCCTCCTTGAGCATGTGGACGTGGATGACCACCTCGGTCGCTTCGGCCGGGTCCTCCACCCGCACGAGGCGCTCCACGTTCTCCTCCTTCTCCTCCCCCTTGAGGGTGGAGGTGATGACGATCACCTTGCCCTTGTAGTACCCGTCGAAGAACTCCACGGACTCCATCCGCTCCTTGAGTTGGGTGGCGTGCGTGGTGTCACGCGCCACAACGAGCACGAACGGCTTGACGACGTGCTGGCCGGTCTCGCGGGCATACAGGAGCAGGTTGGTGCGGGCCTCGGCGTGCAGGCGCATGCCGTCCGCCAGCTTCATGTCGTCTTTCTGTTCGGGGGTGAGCTGGTCGAAGTCGAGGTTGGGCCGCTGGGTGCACGCGGGTTCCTTGACGTAGCCGGCCGCCATCGCCTCGCGGAGCGGGAAGCTGTACACGACGTTCTTGAAGGGCGCCTTGGTGTCACCCTTCTGGACGAACGGGGTGGCGGTGAGCTCCAGCCCGAGCATGGGCCGCAGCTCGTTGAGCGTCGCGAACCCCGCCTCAGCGCGGTAGCGGTGGGACTCGTCCATGAGCAGGACGAGGTCGGGCAACCCCTGCAGGTAGTCGAAGTAGCTCTCGCCGATGTACTCCTTGAGGCGGCGGATGCGCAGATCCCGGCCGCCCTCGACCTTCTGGTTGATCCGCTGGATGTTGAAGACGTTAATGTGGCACTCGTCGTCCACCCCGCCGACCAGCCGCTGCTGGCGCCGCGTGCCGCGGCCGTCCTGGTAGTCGTCCGCGGTGACGAGCACCGGCGGGCTGGTGACGAACTCGGAGATGCCCTTGAACACGTACTTGCGGGTGCCGGGCGTGAAGTCCTCGACCAGCTTCTTGTAGATCGTGCTGTTGGGCGCGAGCACGAAGAAGTTGGCGCTCCGGCCGGAGAGGTACAACCACGCCACGAACGCGCCCATGAGCCGCGTCTTGCCGACGCCGGTGGCGATGTCGAAGGTGAGCGAGGGGAAGGCTCGCTCGAAGTCCTCGAAGGTGGCGCCGCACTCGTGGCTCACGACGGCGCGTGCCGCGTCGATGTCGAGGGCGCGGCCGAGGTTCATCGTGTCGGCGAGGCGGGCGAGGAGGGTGAGCGACGCTTCGAGCGGGGCGCGCAAGCTCATCCGGGCGGCCAGCCGGTGGGGGTCGATGCGCTTGCTCACTTGCCCTCCGGGGTGACGAAGAGCGGCAGGGACTGGGCGGGCACGGGCGCCTTGGGTCGCCCTCGCCTCTTCGGTTGTGGCGTTGGTTGGGGGGCGCCGCCAGCGGGCGCGGCCTCGGGCGGCTGTGTCGTGTCCTCCAGATCCTGCCCGGTGACCGCCTGCACGTTGAGGCTGTAGTCGTCCTTGCCCCACTCGCAGCGGGTGAGCAGGGCGGCGGGGATCTTCTTGAGTGTCAGGTTGGCGAACGCGTCGGCCTTGCAACGGAAGGCGCCGCAGCAGATGAGGAGCGAGCGCCCATCGCCCACCTCGTCGCTGATGGCACGGAGCTGCTCGGGCCCGAGGTTCTGCGTGGTGACGTAGATGTGATCCCGCTCGTTGTGGCCGTGGTCCCAGAACAGCTCGGCGCTGGGGGCGTAGGTGAAACCTTCCAGCTTGCACATCGCCTCGGCCAGCATCTCCTTGTTGTACTCCTTGTTGACCACCCAGTTGCCCCACTTGTCACGTTCGAGGAGGGAGGGGGCGAGGCGGTAGAAGCGGAAGCCGCCGCCGCCTCTCCAGTTGACCGCCTGAGTGATTCCCCATGGGTCAGCACCGTCCACCACCTTGATCAATCGCGGAACCAAGTGAGTCGTGCAGTGCCTATTAAGCTCGATCATTAGAAACCGCCGGCCCATCTTCAATGCGACGGCACCGGTGGTACCTGATCCGGCAAACGAATCCAGGACAGTATCCCCTGGGTTTGTGGCAATTTGCAGTATCCGCTGCAGCAGTCGTTCTGGCTTGGGCGTTGCAAATGGCTCCACCTCTGGAAGCAGCTTGCGAAGATGGTCGCGCCGAGCCTCCTGATTCGACCCAACCTCCTCTGCTGGCCACCAAGTTTTCGGTACGACGCCCTCCCGAATCTCTGAGACGTACTTCTTGATAACCGGCATGCTATCGCCTTTTTTCCCGAAGTAGACTCTATCCTCGGCTCGAGCTGCCTCGAAAGTGCGTTTACTAAAGCGCCAATAGTTCCCAGAGGGCGGAAGGACGACGCGGCCAGAGGGCAATTCGATAGGGTAACGTAGGCTCTCTCCGCCGCTCTTGGCTGTACCGTCAGCTCCTTGCCGCCAAGGACCCCTGGGATCATTGTCCGGGTTCTGATACCTGGCCAGCTGTTCGTCCGACCGCTCTAGCGTATTTCTCTTGTGCCGCCAAATGTTTCGGTCCTTCGCGTATACCAAGACGTAGTCATGGGAGGACGAGACATCCGTGTCATTCTTTCGTCCACTATCTTTTTCCCAAACCATACTCGCCACGTAGTGTGCGCGTCCAAAGATGCCATCACACATCACCTTCAGGTAATGGCACTCGTTGTCGTCAATGGTAATCCACAGCGAACCGTCGGGTGTCAGCAGTCGATGAATGATCTCGATGCGAGCTTGCATGAGGCTCAGCCAAACCGAGTGTTCAACCCCATCATCATAGTGCTCAAATGCACTCCCGGTGTTGTAAGGAGGATCGATGAACACACACTTCACCTTCCCCGTAAACTCCTGCTCCAACGCCCTCAACGCCAGCAAGTTGTCCCCATGGATCAACCGGTTGTCGAAGATGTCCGCGTCCGTCACCCTCTCCTTCGCCGCGTACGACAGCGCCGGATCCTCCAGCAGGATCCGCGGCTCCAGGCGGGGCCGGTCGTCCTTGCCGATCCAGGTCAGCTCCAGCTTCTGCTTCTTGTCGGCCATGGGGGTCGTCCTCGGGGGGCGTCAGTGTAGGGCCCAGCGCACCGTGAACAGTGGCCGGAGCGTGTGGGTGGTGGCGAGCTGCCGCTCGATCTCGGCGATCAAGGCGGCTCGTTGTTCGTCGATGCGATCTTGCGCTTCGAACAGGTCGCGGCGCTTCCGGTTGCGCTTCTGCTCCAGCGTGCGGATGCTCCGCTGCGCGTCGAGCTTGTCCGCGAGCGAGATGGCGACGACCGCCCGGCGGCGCGCGTCGCGGATCTCGCTGTCGATGTCCTTGAGCTCGCGCTCCAGCCCCAGCTTCAGGTCGTCCGACCAGCCGTCGAGCTTGGCGACCTCGGCGTCGAAGTGCCGTCCGTTGCGCACCTCCACCTGCCGCAGCCCGCGTGCCGACTCCGCGGCGAGCGGGCCCGCGAGGTCCGGCACGTCCGTTGCGGGCTCACCCACCGCCGCGCGGAGGCCGAACAGCCGCGCGCACACCTCGGCGTCCAGCGCCGCGCCGTGGTCCGTGGTGCCGGCGAGCAGCAGGATCTCCTCGGTGTCCAACGACTCGACGGTGAGGAGCCCGAGGGTCATCCACCCGGAGCGGCCCACGAGCGGCGCCAGGACGGCGATCTGGCCGCCGTGCGCAGAGTAGTCGAACGCTACGTGCTGGGTCGGGAGCACGCGGGTGCGCGCCTCCTCCACCAGCGCGGCGGCGAGCGGATGGTCCACCCGGTAGAAGGTGTCCCCGCGCGCCTCGGCCTCCCGCCAGTCCAGGTTGTACCAGCCCGTGCGGGCGCCGGCCCGATCGCCCAGGTACCAGAAGCGTGGGAGGCCGAGGTCGAACCGGGCGTCGGCCCCCAGCTCGGCGCGGGTGAGGCCCAGGAGCCAGCGCTCCCGCTGGCCGAGAGAGGCCACGGCCTCGTCGCGATGCACACGCAGCCTCGCGTGGACATCCTCGTCGAAGTGGTCGAGGACGGCCTGCCGCGTCGACGAGAGCTGCGCGCGGATCTGCTCGTCGAGCTCGGCCTGCAGGCGGTCGAAGGCGGCCGTGATCTCGGCGGGGGTCCGGCATGTCTGGTACACCTCGACGATGCGGCGCTCGATGTCGGTGCCCGACTCCAGCGCGCCGAGTACCTCGTCGCTCGCCCCGAACACCCCCTCGAACAGGTGGAATTTCTCCGAGAGGAGCTCGAACACGCGCTGGTCCGCGGCGTTGCGCTGGTTGAGGAAGTTCACCACGACCACGTCGTGCTTCTGCCCGTAGCGGTGGCACCGGCCGATGCGCTGCTCCACCCGCTGCGGGTTCCACGGCAGGTCGTAGTTGACCACCAGCGAGCAGAACTGCAGGTTCACGCCCTCCGCGGCGGCCTCGGTCGCGAGCAGGATGGTCGCGTCGTCCCGGAACGCCTCCACGATCGCCGCCTTGGTATCCACGGCGCGCGAGCCGGACGCCGCCCCGCCCTCCGCGTGGCGCCCCAGCCAGGATTCGTAGAGCGCCCGGGACTCCGGATCTGCGTTCGACCCGTTGAGCATCACCACACGCCCGGCGTAGCCGTTCGTCGTGAGCAGGCCGTGCAGGTACGCCTGGGTCCGGCGGGACTCGGTGAAGACCACGGCCTTGCGCGCCGCCCCCACGCCCTCGGCGCGGTCCAGCGCGACCGCGAGCGCGCGCACCAGCGCCTCGCCCTTGGCGTTCTCGGCGATCCCTTCCGCGAGGCGGAGGTACTCGCCCAGGGCGCCGATCTCGTCGGCGAGCGCCTCCACGTCGATCCGGCCCCCCGCCGCTTCGCCGCCGCCGCCCTCGTCGCCGTCCTCGCCGCGCTGGTCGGTGGGGTCCTCCCACTCCTCCGCCTCCGCTTCGAGCCCCTCGAAGTCCCGCCCGAGCGCCTCGGCGAGCGCCTCGGCCTGGATGCCCCGCAGCCGGTCGAGCAGGACCCGCAACGTGCCCGCGATGGCGAACGAGGACGACGCGAGCAGCTTCCGCAGCACCATCGTCATCAGCGTGCGCTGGCCCTTGGGGAGCGCGAACAGGTGCTCCCGGCGCAGGTACTCGGAGACCTGCTCGTACAGCGCGTGCTCGGCGTCACTCGGGGCGAACTCCTGGGTGAGCGGGATGCGCTGCGTGAAGCGGACGTACTCCAGCACCTGCCGGCGGAGCGTGCGCTGGCACACGGTCGCGAGGCGCGCCTGGAGCGCGCGGTTCCGCGCGCCCTCGTCCGGGGCGCGGACGAACTGCTCGCGGAACGAGATCGGGTCCCCGAAGACGTGGGGATCGATGATGCTCACGAGCCCGTACAGCTCCATCAGCGAGTTCTGGAGGGGCGTCGCCGTCAGGAGGAGCTTCGGACGCTCCCCGACGCCGCGCATCAGCGCCTTCGCCATCTTGTTGCCGGGCTTGTACACGTTGCGCAGCCGGTGCGCCTCGTCGATCACCACGAGGTCCCACGCCACCGCGGCGAGCTCGTCCGCTCGGTTGGCGGCGAAGGCGTAGGAGCAGAGGACGAGGCGATCGGATTGGTCGAAGGGGTTCCGCGCCCCCTCGGCGAGGGCACGCCCCCACGCGCCGGCCTCCATCACGATCGACGGGAGGAAGAACTTGTCGGCCAGCTCCTGCTGCCACTGCTTGCGGAGGGAGGCGGGGACGACCACGAGGATCCGGCGGCGGCGCTCCGCCCAGCGCTGGGAGATGACCAGGGCGGCCTCGATGGTCTTGCCGAGCCCCACCTCGTCCGCCAGGATGACCCCGCGCGACAAAGGCGACCGGACGGCGAACAGCGCGGCGTCGACCTGGTGCGGGTTCAGATCGACCCGCGCGTTCGAGATGGCGCGGGACAGGTTGTCTACCGTGTCGGTCGCGCCCTTCAAGGTGAGCGCGTAGGCCCAGTACTGGCTGTGGTAGGGGGTGCTCACGGGGCGGGGCGACTCGGGGGCGCGGAGCATAGCGCGAGTCGGCACGCCGCCGCCTCCGCGAGAACCCTGGACGTGGGCGCTCTCCGAGCTAGACGGGCCAGACGATGCCCCTCTCCTCCGACGACACCGCCTGCCTCGTCGCCGCGCTCCTCGCGGTCAACTTCTTCCCGGTCGATCGGGCCTACGCCCTGATGCCGGCCTTCCGCGAGCGCGGCCTGCTCGACCCCGCGGTTGTCGGGGCGTTGCCGCAGGAGGCGCTGATGTCGGCCATGAACGAGGCCGGGTACCGCCGGGGCGGCTTCCTGCCCATCCTCTCCTTTCGCCTGTACGCCCTGATGGAAGCCGTCGCGTCGGGGCGGTTGGACGCGCTTCGCGCGCTCGCCCGCGAGGGAAAACGCGAGGCGTTCGCGGCGCTCCTCGTATCCGTGAACGGCTTCGGGCCGAGCACCGCGGAGACCGCCTGGCAGCTGTACCGGACCGAGCTCGGCGGCACGGGGTGAGCATGAGGCGGCGGAGCGTGGCGTGAAGCGGTCCCGGCCCCTCGCCGAGAACCACCAGGCCTACGCGGCCGGCGCCGCGGACGCGCCAGTGCAGGCGGGGGTGCCCAGCGCGGCTGACAACGCCGGCGCGGCCGTGGGTGCCGGGTAAGGTCGCGGCCCGCCGCGAGGGGGCACCCGGTGACCGGGCAGGGGGTGGCGGACCGCCGGCAGGGGGTACCCGGTGACCGGGCAGGGGGTGGCGGGCCGCCGCGAGGGGGTACCCGGTGACCGGGGAAGGGGTCGCGGACCGCCGCGAGGGGGTACCCGGCGCGCTCTGATCCGCCGCCCCGCCCCGCCCGCCCCGCTCCGCAGCGGCCGCGCGTCCGCGCGCGGTCCGTCTGCCCGGATCCCTCCGGCCTATCCCCGCTCGGCCTTGCGCTCGCGCCCGACGAGATCCTTGAGCACGTCCCGCACCGGCTTGTCCTCGTAGAGCATCCGGTACACCTGCTCGGTGATGGGCATGTCGACGCCCACCTGCTGAGCGAGCGCCCACGCGCTCCGTGCGGTCACGACGCCCTCGGCGACCTGCCCGAGCTCCTCGAGGATCGACGCGAGCGAGCGGCCCTGGCCGAGGCCGAGGCCCACGCGGCGGTTGCGCGACAGATCGCCGGTGCAGGTGAGCACGAGATCGCCGAGCCCGGCGAGGCCCATGAGGGTGAGCGGGTTGGCGCCGCGGGCCACGGCGAGGCGGGTGATCTCGGAGAGGCCGCGGGTGATGAGCGCGGCGCGTGCGTTGGTGCCGAGGCCGGCGCCGTCGCTCACGCCGCAGGCGATGGCGAGGACGTTCTTCAGGGCGGCGCCGTACTCCACACCCACGACGTCGTCGGAGTGGTAGACGCGGAAGTACCCGCCGTGGAACGCGTTTGCGACGCGATGGCAGGCGTCCTCGGAATCGCCCGCGACCACGACCGCGGTGGGGAGGCCGAGCGCGACCTCCTTGGCGAAGCTGGGGCCCGAGAGCGCGCACAAGCTCGGGTGCAGGCGCGCGGGGAGCGTGGCGTGGAGCACCTCGTCCATGGTCTGGAGGCTGTCGACCTCGATGCCCTTGGACGCGCAGCAGATGGGCACGCCGTCACGGAGCTTGTCGGCGAGGGCGCCCATCACGGGCCGCATGACCTGGCTGGGGACGACGGCCACGACCAACTCGGCTCCTTCGAGCACCCGATCGACGTCATGGGAGACGTGGAGCCGGTCGGGGAACAGGAGGCCCGGCAGATAGCGGTCGTTGACCCGGTCGATCTCCATGCGCGCGCACCGCTCGGCGTCGCGGTCCCACATCCAGGTGTCGTGGCCGTTGCGGGCGAGCTGGATGCCGAGGGCCGTGCCCCACGAGCCGGCGCCGATCACGGCGCAACGCAGGCGAGGCGCCAAGGTCGAGTCAGTCATTCCAGTCCTCGAAGAACGCGATTCGGCGGGTGTCGACGCTGGCGGGGCGGGCGCGCGGGCGGGCCCACTCGCGCAGCTCCTTGAGGCGATCGTCCATCGTGACGGCGAGCGGCACGGTCTCCCGGGCGACCCGCACCAGGTCCTCCTGGGCGAGCTCGCGATCGGCGGAGAAGCTGTAGAACATGGCGGAGATCAGGAGCTGCTCCAGCTCGGCGCCGGACCAGCGGTCGGTCTCCTCGGCGACGGCAAGCAGATCGTATCGTTCGGGGTCACGCTTGCGACGGCGCAGGTGGATGTCGAGGATCTCGAGGCGCTCGTGCACGTTGGGGAGGTCGACGAAGAAGATCTCGTCGAAGCGGCCCTTTCGCAGGAGCTCGGGCGGCAGGCCGCGCACCTCGTTGGCGGTGCCGACCACGAACACAGGCTTGGTCTTCTCCTGCATCCATGTCAGGAACGTGCCGAAGACGCGGCTCGTGGCCATGCCGTCGCCCAGAAAGGCCTTCTCGATCTCGTCGATCCAGAGCACCGCGGGGGCGAGCGACTCGGCGATGCGGATGGTCTCCCGCAGGCCCTCCTCCGCGCGCCCCTCGAACAACGCGGCGACGTCGAGGCGCAGCAGCGGCACGCGCCAGAGCTCGGCCACGGCCTTGGCGGAGAGCGACTTTCCGCAGCCCTGCACGCCGAGCAGGAACAGGCCCTTCGGCTCGGGGAGCCCGTAGATACGGGCCTTCTCGGTGAACGCGGCCGCGCGCTGGCGCAGCCAGTCCTTGAGGTTGCCGAGCCCGCCGACGTCGCCCATCCCCACGTCGGGGCGCACGAACTCGAGGTGGCGGGACTTGCGCAACAGGCGCGCCTTCTCTTCGAGCAACAGGTCGAGATCGCCGGGGCCGAAGCGCGTGCCATCGAGCAGCACGCGTGCGTACGCCCGCTTGATCTCCTTCTCGGAGAGGCCGAGCGACGCGGTGACGAAGTGTTCGAAGCGGTCGGCCGGCAGCTCGATCTTCTGCGAGAGGGTCAGCAGGCCGAGGAGCCGGGCCACCTCGGCACGGTTGGGGAGCGGGATGTCGAGTACGGCAACGTCCTTCTCCAGCTCGGGCGGCAGCTGCACGCGGTGGGAGAGGATGAGGATTGCCTGACGACGCGAGGCGACCTCGCGCTGAAGGTCCTTCAGACGGCGGACGACCATGGGATCGTCAAAATCGTCGGCGAGGTCCTCGAACAGGAACAACGCGGGGCCGTCGACCTCATTCGCGGCGTCGAACGCGGCGATGGGCGACTGGGTGTCGGGAAAGGCGAGGCCGCCGGTCGCGACGAGGCCGGTGGTGCGTCGCCACCGCAAGAGCGCCATGTCTTCGGCGGCGGCGAGCCGTTCGAGCCCGCGCTCCACCCGCTCCTCCTCGTTGGAGACGAGCCAGAGGATCGGGTAGCGCGCGGCGACGAGGTGGGGGATGCGGGAGAGGACCTCGTCCATCGGCCTCGTCTATCGCGTCGTCCGGTCGGCGGAGCCTCGTGGTGGGAGCGGTGCGGCTCGCCAGAACCGCATCCGGGGCCCCCGCCGGTCCCCCCCAGAGGGGGCCCCACCGGCGGACCCGGCTGCAGGCGAGCCACCCCGCTCCCGTGCGGCGTCTCCGTGCGTCCGGGCACGCGGTCGGAGCCTTCTGAAATGAGCGAGGGAGGGGTGCGCCTACACCGGGCCCGTCCACTCGAACGTCAACGCCGTGGCCCCGTCGAGGAGGATGGTCAGGTCGGTCGAAGTGGCGGTGTAGGTGCTGGCGGAGGACTCGCCGTCGCCGCAAGTGAGCAACAGGTCCAGGACGGTGGAGGCGGTGCTCCAGGTGCCACCGATCTCGAAGATGCTGCCGTCAACTTCGCCCACGGCGCGGAGGGTGCCGTCGGCCTCGAAGACGAAGGTGTACCGGAACTCGGTGCCGAAGTAGGCCTCGGTGCCGTCGGGCATTCCGGGCTCGTAGGTGGTGGCGTCCGCGAGGATGTAGATGCCGGGCTCGAGCGTGCCGCCGAGGGGGGCGGGCGCGACGCCACCGCGGTGTACGTAGGGGACGCTCTCCCCACAGATCTCCGGCGCGTCGCAGGTGCCGACGGGCGCCGGATCACACTCGCCGATGACGCCGGTGTCCGTGTCCGTGTCGGTGTCGGTGTCGGTGTCGGTGTCGGTGTCCGTGTCGGTGTCGGTGTCGGTGTCGGAGTCGGTGTCGGTGTCGGTGTCCGCGTCGGCCTCGGCGGTGTCGGCCTTGTCGGTGGCGTCGGTCGTTCCGGTGCAGGCGACGAGGAGGAGGAACAAAGGCAGGGTGCGCATGGCGTCTCCAGGGGTGGGTCCGGGCCGACGATAGCCTTACCGGACCTGGAAGCGTCTATTTCGCGCGGGACACGGATCGCCGCGTGCTGGCCGCGGCGCTCGGGGCGGGGCCTATGCCGGGCCGCTCCACGCGAACGTGAACACCGAGTTGTCGTCGATGATGGTCAGCTCGGTGGGCGTGGCGGTGTAGTTGGCGGGGGAGGACTCGCCGTCGCCGCAGGTGATGACGACGCCGAGGATCGTGTCGGAGGTGGTCCAGGTGCCGCTGATCTCCCCGACGTCGCCGTCGGCTTCGGCCACGGCGCGGAGGGTGCCGTCGGCCTCGAAGACGAAGGTGTAGCGCAGGTCGGTGCCGCCGTAGGTCTCGGTGCCGTCGGGCATTCGGGGGTCGTAGGTGGCGGCGTCGACGACGACGTAGATGCCGGGCTCGAGCGTGCCGCCGAGGGGGGACGGCGCGTCGCCGCCGCGGATCACGAAGGGGACGCTCTCCCCACAGAGCTCCGGCGCGTCGCAAGTGCCGACGGGCGCGGGATCACACTCGCCGATCACGCCAGTGTCGGTGTCCGTGTCCGTGTCCGTGTCGGTGTCGGTGTCGGTGTCCGTGTCGGTGTCGGTGTCGGTGTCGGTGTCGGTGTCGGTGTCGGTGTCCGTGTCGGTGTCCGTGTCGGTGTCCGTGTCGGTGTCCGTGTCGGTGTCCGTGTCGGTGTCGGTGTCGGTGTCGGTGTCCGTGTCCGTGTCCGTGTCCGTGTCCGTGTCGGCGGGCTCGCCGGTGTCGTCCTTGTCGGTCGTTCCGGCGCAGGCGACGAGGAGCAGGAGCAGGGGAAGGGTGCGCATCGCGTCTCCAGGGTTGATGCGGCCCGACGATAGCCGTCCCGGACCTAGATGCGTGGGATGAACACGCTCGTGTCCCTCTCGCCGCTCCTGCTCGCGCTCGGCGGGGGGCTGTTCACCTGGGGGATGACGGCGGTGGGCGCCGCGGCGGTGTTCTTCGCGCGGGATGTCGATCGCCGCGTGATGGACGCGGCGCTGGGCTTCGCCGCGGGCGTGATGTTGGCGGCGAGCTGCTTCTCGTTGCTGCTGCCGGCGCTCGCGCTCTCGCGTGACGGCCCGCTCCCGGTGTGGCTGCCCGCGACGGTCGGTTTCCTCGCCGGGGGCGCCTTCCTCTGGGCGCTCGACCGCCTCGTGCCCCACCTCCACCTGAACCAGCCGGCCACCGGCCCCGAGGGCCCTCGCGTCCGCCTCTCGTCGACCACGCTGCTGTTCTTGGCGCTCACCCTGCACAACTTCCCCGAGGGGGTCGCGGTGGGTGTCGCCTTCGGCGCGACGGGCCAGGACGTGGCGTCGCTGGCGGGGGCGGCCACGTTGACGCTGGGCATCGGCGTCCAGAACCTCCCCGAGGGGCTGGCCCTGGCCCTGCCGTTGCGGCGGGAGGGCCTGTCCGTCGCGCGGGCGTTCCTGCTCGGGCAGGCCTCGGGGATCGTCGAGCCGGTGGGCGCCGTGCTCGGCGCCGCCGCCGTCACGATCTCCACGGCGCTCCTGCCCTACGCGCTCGGGTTCGCCGCGGGGGCGATGGTGTTCGTCGTCATCGAGGAGCTGTTGCCCGAGGCCCAGGCGCACGGCGACACCGACCTCCCCACCCTCGGGGCCATGGTCGGCTTCGCTGGCATGATGGTGCTGGACACGGCGTTCGTGTAGCCGTGCCCGTGTGCCCGGCGCGCCCGTCGTTACGCGCGCCCGCCGCGGGAGAGCCCCAGCGCGGCGGCGACGCCCTCGCCGTAGGCCGGATCGGCCTTCGCGCAGTTGCCGACGTGGCGGAGCTTGATCTCCACCGGCGCGTCGCCCAGCGAGCGGGCGGTGTTCTCGAAGAGCACCTGCTGCTGCGCGGGGGACATGAGGCGGAAGAGCTTGCCCGGCTGCGAGTAGTAGTCGTCGTCCACCCGGTGGTTCCAGTGGTCGGCCGCGCCCTCGATCGAGAGCGGCGGCTCGGCGAACTGGGACTGCTGCTGCCACTCGCCGTAGCTGTTCGGCTCGTAGCCGAGGGTGCCGCCGTGGTTGCCGTCGACCCGCATCGCGCCGTCGCGGTGGAAGCTGTGCACCGGGCACTTCGGCGCGTTCACCGGGATCTGGGCGTGGTTGACGCCGAGCCGGTAGCGCTGCGCGTCGCCGTAGGAGAACAGGCGGCCCTGCAACATCTTGTCGGGCGAGAAGCTGATGCCGGGGACGACGTTCGCCGGGTTGAACGCGGCCTGTTCGACATCGGCGTGGTAGTTCGCCGGGTTGCGGTTCAGCTCCATCACGCCCACCTCGATGAGGGGGTAGTCGGCATGGAACCACACCTTCGTCAGATCGAAGGGGTTGTACGGGCAGGTCGCCGCCTCGTTCTCGGGCATCACCTGGACGAACAGGGTCCAGCGCGGGTGGTCGCCCTTCTCGATGCTCTCGAACAGATCGCGCTGGCTGCTCTCCCGATCCTTCCCGACGAGGTCCCCGGCCTCGGCGTCCGTCAGGTTCTCGATGCCCTGCTGGGTGCGCAGGTGGAACTTGCACCAGAAGCGTTCGTTCGCCGCGTTGAGGAAGCTGAACGTGTGGCTGCCGAAGCCGTGCATGTGGCGGTAGCTCTTCGGGATGCCACGATCGCTCATCACGACCGTGACCTGGTGGAGCGCCTCGGGCAGCGAGGTCCAGAAGTCCCAGTTGTTCTTCGCGCTGCGCAGGTTGGTGCGCGGGTCGCGCTTCACCGCGTGGTTCAGGTCGGGGAACTTGAGCGGATCACGCATGAAGAAGACGGGCGTGTTGTTCCCGACCAGGTCCCAGTTGCCCTCCTCGGTGTAGAACTTCAGCGCGAAGCCGCGGATGTCGCGCTCGGCGTCCGCCGCGCCCCGCTCGCCCGCCACCGTGGAGAAGCGCGCGAACATCTCGGTCTTCTTCCCGATCTCGGAGAAGATCTTCGCCTTGGTGTACCGCGTGATGTCGTGAGTGACCGTGAAGCTGCCGAAGGCCGCCGAGCCCTTGGCGTGCATGCGGCGCTCGGGGATGACCTCGCGATCGAAGTGGGCGAGCTTCTCGAGGAACCAGACGTCCTGCAGCAGCACGGGGCCGCGGGGGCCCGCGGTCAGCGTGTTCTGGTTGTCGGGGACCGGCGCGCCGCCGGTGGTGGTGAGCGTCTTCTTGTCCGACATGATGGCTTCCCTCGAGGTCAGCCGGAGCGGCCGAACGCTTGGTCGCTAACCCGACGCGGCCCGCTCGCCCCTCGGGGGCCACCTGAGGTCACAAAACCGGCGCCATCGTCACAGGAGCGCGGCGCGCCTTGTTCAGTCGAGGTCCTCGGGCACGTCCGCGTAGATCGTCGCGAGCGGGAGGGTGACCTCGGCGAGGTCGATGGTGTCCGAGAGCGCCAGGAAGCGCCGCGTCTCCCAGCCCTGGGCGGTGCGCCGGACGTGTCGGACATCCGGGAGCCTCAGGTCGATGAGCAGCACGTCCCGCAGGGTGGGGATGGTCTGGTATCGCTCCAACTTCTCGCCGAGGTCGTAGTCACGCGTCGACGGCGAGAGGACCTCGACCAGCAGCGACGGGTTGTGGAGCGTGCCCGTGCCTTTGTACGTGGTCAGCAGCATCGTCGCGCACACCACGAGGGCGTCGGGGTAGGTGTGCAAACCGTCGGCGGTCGCGACGCGTTGATCGGAGCCGAGGACGCGGCAACGGCCGGCGAAGCAGGAGTGGAGCGCCACCGTGGTGTTGGCCGTCACGAGGTTGTGCCGCGTCGACGAAGCAGCCATCAACACGATCGCCCCGTCGACGTACTCGAACTTCTCCACGTGATCGAGCTCGAACTCGAGGTACTGCTCGAGCGAAAACAGGTGGTGCGGCCGGCGACGGATGGGCATCCCCCCCGACGTAGCCGCGCGTCCCGCTAATCGCCCTACCCCCGCCCCGCGTTGCGATGAGGGTCTCCCGGGAATAGTCCACGGCCGTGCGGATCGGAATCGTCCTCTCGAGCGCGGCGTCGGCGGCGCTCACCCACACCACGATCCAGCTCGCGCACGCGGCCCTCGAACGGGGCCACGTGGTGCGGATCCTGGAGCCTTGGGACCTCGAGGTCGACCCTCGTGGGCGGCTGCGCGGCCGTGCCCACCTCTTCGACGCGCCGACCACCCGCGAGGCCATGGTCGCCGCGCTCCACGGGCGCACCGCCGTGCGTCGTAACGTCGAGGTCGACCGGTTCGACGTGCTCCTGCTCCGCACCAACCCCCTCGATCTGGCAGTGATCGGCTTCGCGCAGCTCGCCCAGTCGGCTGGGGTGCGGGTCTGGAACGACCCCGGGGCGCTGCTCCGCACGTCCCACAAGGCGTGGGTGGCGACGTTGGAGGGCGTGCCGCGCCCGCGCACCATCGTCACCCGCTCGCGCGCCACGATCGAGATGTTCGCCAGCGATTGTTCGGCGGGGATCGTCATCAAGCCGGCCCGGTCCTGCGGCGGCAAGGCGGTCACCGTTATGCGCGGGCGGCGTCGCCCCCGGCTCGATGTCGCGATCGACGCGGCGGCCCGCGCGGGCGATGGGTACGTGGTCGTGCAGGAGTACGTTCCCGCGGCGGTGTTCGGGGAGAAACGGCTCTTGTGGCTCGACGGAGCGCTCGTCGGCGGGTACCTGCGCCAACGGGCGCCGGGCGAACTTCGTCACAACCTCAAGGCCGGCGCCGTCCCGATGCCCAGCCCCCTCTCCGATGCCGACCACGCCCTCGCGGCCGCGCTCACCCCGCACCTCGCGCGGGACGGCATCTGGTTCGCCGGGGTCGACGTGATCGGCGGCCTCGTCATCGAGGTCAACACGCTCAACCCCGGTGGCGTGTACTGGTCCGAACAGTTCGGCCAGCCCGACATCGCGGCCCGCCTCGTGCAGAGCCTCGAGTACGCGGCGCGGCCCCCCTCCCTCCTGCCCACAAGAGCCTCATGACCCGGCGCAAGACCCCCGCTCCCGCCACGACGAACGCGTCCGATCCCCTCCTGCTCGACCCCGACAAGGAGGACTTCTCCACCGGCCGCCCGCTCACGCGCAAGCAGGTGCTGGAGATGATCCGCCGCAAGGAAGGCTTCGAGGAGGCCGATCTGCGCGGCTGCGACCTCGTCGGCATCGCGTTCGACAACGCGAACCTCGCCCGTGCCAAGTTCGCCGAGGCCAACCTCTCCCGGTGCACGTTCAAGGGCGCCAACCTCGTCGGCGCCAGCTTCTTCGGCGCCAACTTGAAGGACTGCTCGTTGGAGGACGCGAACCTCGAGGACGCCGACTTCGACTACGCCAACCTCGACGGCGTGACCTTCCGCGGCGCCAAGATCCGCAAGGCGATCTTCCCGATCCGCCGGGTGCCGCTCAAGGACATCCAGGACTCCGTGCGCACCGGCAAGCGGGTCCAGATGGAGGCGATGCCGCTGGACGAGGAGGACTAGGTGTCCGCGCCCCCCAGCTGCTCATCACCTCGCCGAGACACGTGCGCGGACACGTCGGACGCGGAGCGGCCGTGGTGGGGGTGCGCGCGAGCGCAAGGGGGAGGGTCGCCTCCCCCTCCAGAAAAGCCGCTGGGCCGCGAGAGCGGCCGGGCGCGAAGCGCCGCTTCGAAGTCGCTCGCGCCCTGGCGAGAGACTTCGGGGCAGCGGCAATAGCAGTGCTCGACGCGGAACCATTGCTGCGCGCGGGTGTCGAAGCCCTCGGCATGATCGGCAGCATGGTCGGCGTCCTCCTCGCTGCGGTGGCCTTCCCCGGCCTCCGCTTGCCCGGTCCTACGGACACGGAGCTCGTGGAGCGCTTCCGCGCTGGCGATCGTGACGCCTTCCGCGAGATCGTGTTGCGCTACCAGGATCGTGTCCACACCCTCTGCTACCGCTGGCTGGGGGACGCCCCCACCGCCGAGGAGACCGCGCAGGACGTGTTCCTGGCGCTGTTCCGGTCGCTGGCGACGTTCCGGGGCGAGGCGCGGCTCTCGACGTGGATCTTCAAGGTCACGCTCAACCACTGCCGCAACCGGCGGCTCCATCGGTCGCGCCGCGGCTGGGGCCGCACCGAGTCGCTCGGCCCCACGGGCAGCGACGATGTGCCCGAGCGCCAGATCGCCGATGACGGCCCCGCGGCCGACGCCGGCACCACCACGCGGGAGGCCCAGGCCCTCGTCACAGCGGCGCTCGACCGCCTGGACGACGACCATCGCCAGATCCTGCTGCTCCGGGACGTCGAGGATCTCTCCTACGACGAGATCGCCGAGATCCTGGAGCTCCCCCGCGGCACCGTGAAGAGCCGAATCCACCGCGCGCGCGCCGAGCTCCAGGCCGTCCTCGCGCGGAAGATCGGGCCGGAGGACGTGCGCTGATGGACCCCTTCTTCGCCCGCAACCGCCTCTCCGCCTACCTCGACGGCGAGCTCCCCTCCGGCGAGGCCCGCGAGGTCGAGGACGCCTTGGCCCAGAGCCCCGAGCTCCGCGCCGAGCTCGACAGCCTGCGCGCCGCCATCGCGCTCCTCCGCCGCGGCGGCCCCATCCCCGCGCCGCGCGACTTCGCCCGCAAGCTCGACGTCCGCATCGCCAAGGAGCCCCTCCGCGTCGGCTGGCGCCGGCACGTGTACGGCTTCCGCATGGAGGTCGGCATGCTCGCCGCCGCGGCCGCGATCGTGCTGGTGTTCGCGGCGCAGAAGCCCGACGAGGCCGACGGTGCCGCCGTCCCCGCGCCCGCCGTCGACGTCGCGAGCGTGCCGGGCCTGGACAACGAGGGGCCGTCCATCGCGTCCGCGCCCCCGGACGCCGACGGCGTGCTCGGCGGCGAGCCCGTCGCGAAGATGCCCGTGGCGGAGAAGAACGTCGAGAAGAAGCCCATGGGCAAGGTGCCGACACCGCCGAAGTCCAAGGGCAGCAAGTCCAGCTACGAGAAGGAGGCCTTCGTCCCCGCGTGGGAGCAGGGCGACGCCGCGCTCGAGCCCGCGCCCACGGTGCAGTCCGGATCGCCGTTCAAGTTCCGGCTCAAGGCGCACGGCGACACCGGCCTGCGCGATCTCGCCAGCTTCGCCGCCTCCCGCGGCGGCAAGCTCACCGACGCCCGCGGCAAGGAGCTCGCGCCCTACCCGATGAACACCGGCGAGCGCCGCACGGTCAAGCTCCTGCTCCCCTCCGGCAACGCGGGTGACGTGGCGGCGCGCCTCTACGAGTACGGCGACATCGAGGTCATCAACCTCCCGACCACCACCCTGTACGCCAACGGCGCCACGGTCCCGGTCGAGATCGAGGTCACCGCGCCGTAGCAAGTCATCCGGGCGCGCCCCTCGCGCGGACGCTCGGGTCAGGCCCCTCTGGGGTTCGCTGCGCTCCGTTGGCACGGGCCCGCTGCCGCGGGCGGTGCCGAACCGCGCCTCCCTCCGGTCGCCGCGCCCGCCGGGCCCTTCGCGCCCCCGCGTTCCGAGGGGGTCAGGTCCAGCGGGACATCAAATATTCTCCAGTCATACCAGATGGTTGGTATCAGCGTCCCGCCGCCGCGCGTCACGAATTACGGCGTAGCAAACACGCGCGTGATCCGATGAATTCGCCACGTGGAGCGGTCACCGGTCCATCGCCGGCCCCCTCCAGCCGAAACCCGCCTACTTCGGCGCCGTCGTCGGCCGCTCGCCGAGCTTCGTGCCCGTGGTCGTCAGGTCCTCGGTCTTCACCTTGATCGCGGTCGGCCCACCGGCGGACGGGGCCACCGTGACGGTCCAGCTGGTGTTCAGAAAACCGAGCAGCTGGCTCTCCAGCGTCGGCTCGCGGTTGAACATCGCGGTGCCCTTGCCGGCCTTCTCGAACACCTGGACGCTGTGGGGCCCCGTCGCGACGCTGTCGAGCGCGGTCGCGGAGCGGAGGCCGTACGTGTCGTCCCGGCTCGCGGCGTAGAACACCGGGCGCGGGCCGTAGCGCCTGGCGGCCTCGCCGGTAGCCAGGCCCTTGTAGTCGAGCCCCGGCGAGAGGAGCGCCACGCTCGTGATCGTGGGGTCCGCCGCCGCGGCGAGCAGCGCGAGGTTGGCGCCCGCCTCCGCGCCGACCAGGGCCACCTTCTGGGCGCCCCGCTTGCGCAGCTCGGCCACGCCGGCCGCCACGTCCTCCGTCATCGCGATCCAGTCGGCGCCGGTGAGCGCCGGCGCGGTGCCGGTCGTGATGTTGGCGCCGTGCCCGCGCAGGTCGATGGTGAGCACGAGGAGGCCCTGGCGGTACAACTTGTCGGCGACGCCGTGCCAGTCCTCCTTGTTGCGCCCGGCCATGTGCACGAACACCACGCCGTTGACCGCCTTGGCGGGCACGCCGACGTTGGCCTGGAGCACCTTCCCGTCGAGCGTGGTCAGCGCGACCGGGCTGGGGAAGGCCACGCCGGCGGCCAGCGCGACGGCCGAGAAGAGGGCGAGAAGAAGGGCCATGACTGCTCCACGGAGGGTCGTTCTATCGGGACGCCGCCAGCGCATTGAGCTCCGCCAGCAAGTTTTCGAGGGGGAGGCCCTCGCCCGCGGCGGCCTCGGCGAGCGTTTCGTCGGCACCCACGGCGCAATCCAGGCAGCGCGGCAAGCCGTGGCGTGCAAACACGCCCGTGACGCCGGGATGCCGCGCGTGGGCGGCGTGCACGGTCGTGGCCGCGGTGATCGGGGCCCGGTCCAGCCGCGCGACCGCGGCCGCGCTGCTGCGTTCGGCCAGGAGGAGCGCGCTCCGCACGGCGTCGGCGTCGGCGCGTGCGGCCACCAGGGCCTCGGCGCGCGGGGTGAGGTGCGCGCGGGTGCGGACGGTGAGGAAGGCGCGCACCCGCGGGGCCAGATCGGCGTGGATCGGCGCGATCCGGGCGCGCACGGCGGCCGCGAGCCGCTCCGGGATCGGCGCGCGTGGAGGCGTGCCCTGGGTCTGCCCTGCCGTCGATCCCGCCATCGTGCAAGTTTACTCCCCCCGGTCGCGTTGACGCGACCGCACTGCTGCCTTAGACTCGCGGCTCCTCACAACGGCGGGTCGCGTGGGGCGCTTCGCCGCGCTTCGGGTGTGGCCTCGCTCGCGTCGTGGGCTCTTTGATGTACGAATATGGATCCTTCCAATAGCGAAATCCCACAGCGGGACACTCGCTGGATGCAGCGGGCGCTCGCGCTCGCGGCAACAGCGGCGGCGGTCGGCGAGGTGCCGGTCGGCGCGGTGGTGGTGTGCAAGGACAGCACGGGTGCGGAGCAAGAGCTCTCTTTCGGGGTGAACACGCGCGAGCGTGACTCCGATCCCTGCGGTCATGCCGAGGTCAACGCGCTCCGCGCGGCGGCCGCGGCCCGAGGCCACTGGCGCCTCGACGGTTGCACCCTCTACGTCACGCTCGAACCCTGCGCGATGTGTGCCGGAGCCATCGTGCTCGCGCGCATCGACCGCGTGGTCTACGCGGCGGCCGACCCGAAAGGCGGCTTCTGCGGCACCCTGGGTGATCTCTCGGCATGGCCGGGCCTGAACCACCGCTTCGCGGTGACAGGCGGCGTGTGTCGGGACGAGGCGGCGGCCCAGCTCCGCGGCTTCTTCGCAGCGCTTCGCCGAGACACTCGGAGCAAGCGAACGGGCGCGCCCCCCACGTGACGGGCGCGGAAGGATTCCAACAGAATGCGGAGAGGTGGCCGAGTGGTCGAAGGCGATAGACTCGAAATCTATTGTAGGGCAACTTACCGTGGGTTCGAATCCCACCCTCTCCGCCACCCTCTAGGAGAGGTGACCGAGTGGTCGAAGGTGCACGACTGGAAATCGTGTGTATCGAAAGGTACCGCGGGTTCGAACCCCGCCCTCTCCGCCATTTCCCCGTGTCGTGCGGTTCTCGCGCGTGCGCGGCGGTGATGGTCGGGTCCCCATGATTGGGCTGCGTGAACCCCGCCAGGACCGAAAGGTAGCAACGGTGTCGTCGTCCCGAGGCATGGGGGTGCCCGGCCATCACCCCCGCGCACGTTCGTGTGTCCGTCGCACGCGCCGTGCCGCGCCGCCCCTCTCCGGGGCCCCGCCCGACGGCCCCCCGCCCGCATCCGAGGAGGATCGCCCGTGGCCGAGCAGCCCGCCTACGTAGCGATCGCCCGCAAGTGGCGTCCCCTCACGCTCGAGGAGATGGCCGGGCAGACCCACGTGACGCGCACGCTGAAGAACGCGCTCGCGTCCGGCCGGATCCACCACGCGTTCCTGTTCACCGGCGCCCGCGGCGTCGGCAAGACCACGGCGGCGCGCGCGCTCGCCCGCGCCCTCCAGTGTGTCGAGGGCCCGACGGCCAGCCCCTGCGGCGTGTGCGGCCCCTGCGTCGACATCCTCGCGGGCACCTGCCCCGACGTGGTCGAGATCGACGGCGCGAGCAACAACTCGGTCGACGACATTCGTGATCTGCGCGACGGCGTCCGCTACCTCCCCGCGGTCGCGCGGTTCCGCGTCTACGTGATCGACGAGGTCCACATGCTCTCCAAGGGCGCGTTCAACGCGCTCCTGAAGACGCTCGAGGAGCCCCCGCCGCACGTCAAGTTCATCTTCGCCACGACCGAGGTGAACAAGATCCCGGAGACCATCCTCTCCCGCGTCCAGCGCTTCGACTTCAAGCGCATCGCGGCGAGCGTGGTGGTCAACCGCCTCCGCACCATCTGTGACGCCGAGGCCATCGCGATCTCCGACGCGGCGCTCCGCATGGTGGCGCGCGCGGGTGAGGGCTCGATGCGCGACGCGCAGAGCCTGCTCGACCAGGTGATCAGCTTCGGCGGCGCCGATCCCACCGACACGCAGGTGGCCGAGATCCTCGGCATGGTCGACCGTGGCGTGCTCTACGAGATGTTGACCGGCCTCGTGAAGTCCGAGCCGGACCGCTGCCTCGACGCGATCGCGGCTGTGCACGAGAGCGGGTACGAGATCGCCCAGTTCACCGGCGAGCTGCTCGAGCTGGTGCGCAACGCCGCGCTCGTCGCGCTCTCGCCGGGCGCGCGCAAGCACCTCGACGTGCCCGAAGAGGAGAAGGTGCGCCTCACCGAGCTGGTCGAGGGCATGAGCGCCGAGCACCTCTCCCGCACCTTCCAGACCCTCCTCGAGGTGCACGACCAGGTCGCGCGCGCTACCCGCCCCCGGCTGGTCCTCGAGATGGCCGTCGCAAGGCTCGTCGCGATCCGCCCGGCGCAGAACCTCGGCCCGCTGGTCGAGCGCCTGGTCGAGCTGGAGCGCCGGTTGCGCGGCAGCGGCGTGACCGTGCCGCCCCCACGCACCGCGAGCACCGGCGGGCGCGGTCGTGAGCCCTCCGACCCGGAGGGTGAGAGGTAGCGCCGGTTCAACATCGGGAATCTTGGGACGGGGGCGCTGCCCCCGTAACGCCCCCGCCAGGGGGGCGGGCCCCCCTGGACCCCCCGACACGCGTGGCTTCGGCCCCGGCCCCCGCGTCGCCGCCCGCCCCCTCGTCCTACGCCCTGCCCGCGCGCCTCGCCGGGAAGGCCGGCGCGCCGGTGATGGCGCCCGCGCCCGCCACACCCGCGCCGATCGCGCTCGCGCCGGCACCGCCCCCCGCGCCCGAGCCCCCCCCCGATCCCGCCGAAGCGTGGAAGCTCGCCCTCGGCGTGCTCTCGATCCACCAGCGCGAGCTGGTCGAGGAGAACACCGCCTTCGGGGGCTTCGAGGGCGGCACGCTCGCGCTCGTGGTGCGCGTCGAGCAGTGGCGTCCCGTCGTGAAGGAGCACCTCCAGGAGGTCGACTTCATCAGCGTCCTGCCCGGGTTCCGCCGCTTCGAGATCCGCCGGGGCGACGAGGGGCAGACCGGCCGCGAGGGCCGCAACGAGATCGACGAGCGGCGCGCGGAGGCGGCGCGCGAGGCCGTCGCCGCGTCCCCCCTGGTAAAACGCCTCGTCGCGATGCTCGATGGGCGTGTCGAGATCACCGAGGCCTCCAAGCTCGGGGAAGGGGATAGATCTCCACTTCACGACGAGGGTTCCGATGACTGATCCGTTTGGTGGCCTGGGTGGGATGAGCGGCCTGTTGGGCGGCTTCCAGAAGCAGATGCAGGAGCTCCAGGCGGAGGCCGAGCGCGAGGAGGTCGAGGCCACCGCCGGCGGCCTCGTGACCGTGCGCATCAACGGCGCGCAGGAAGTGCTCTCCGTCCGCATCGATCCGAAGGCGATGGACGACCGGGAGCTCCTCGAAGACCTGCTCCGCGCCGCCACGAACGACGCGGTGCGTCGCAGCAAGGACGTCGTCGCCAAGAAGCTCGGGCAGCTCGCCGCCGCGATGGGGCTCCCGCCCGGGCTGCTCTGACCCGCGCTGCTCTGATCCTCTCTTAGGAGCGCCATGAGCGTCGATCCCTTCCGCCGCGCCGTCGCGCACCTCGCGCGTTTTCCCGGCGTCGGCGAGAAGACCGCCACCCGCTACGCCTACTGGCTCCTCCGGCAGCCGCCCGAGGTCGCCGCGGGCATCGCCGAGGCCGTGCAGTCGCTGCGGGCGTCGGTGCACGAGTGTTCGCGCTGTCGCGACCTCTCGAGCGACACGTTGTGCCGCCGCTGCGCCGACACTCGTCGGGACGCCGCCACGCTCTGCGTCGTCGAGCGTCCGCAGGACATCAACGCCCTGGACGGGTCGGGCACCTACAAGGGCGCGTTCCACGTGCTGCACGGCGCGCTCTCGCCCCTGGACGGCGTGGGCCCCGCCGAGCTGCGCGTGCGCGAGCTGCTCGCCCGCATCGGCGGGGTGGACGGCCTGCCCCCCGTGGCCGAGGTCATCCTCGCGACCGATCCGGACGTCGAGGGAGACGCGACCGCGCTCTACGTCGCCAAGCTGCTCAAGCCGCTCGGGGTGCGCGTCACCCGGCTCGCGCACGGCGTGAGCGTCGGCACCGAGATCGAGTACGCCGACCGGGTGTCCCTGGCGCGCGCGTTGGAGGGGCGGCGGGAGATGTAGGCGCGGCCGCGCTCAGCGCCCCGCCTTCAGCTCGGCGCCTCGCTTTCACCTGCCCGCCCTCAGCGTCCCAGCGCCTCGGCGTACGCGTCGCTCATCGCCTCGTCGGCCGCGATGTCGACCAGGAGCGCTTCGAGCTCCTCCGCGGAGGAGCCCGCTTCGACCAGGGCGGCCTCGGCGCCCTCGGGATCGGCGCGCACGATCTTGCCGAGCTCGATCGCCCGGGCGACCGGATCGATCGGCATCTCCGGCTTCTCGGAGCTGGAGGCGCACGCGAGGCCCAACACGAGGAGCAACGGAAGGACGAGCCGCATCGCTACTTCTTCCCCTTGCCCTTGTCGTCGTTGCCCTTGCCGTGCCCGCCGTTCCCGGAGTTGCCGTGGCCGCCGCCCTTGGACGAGCCGCCCTTGTCCGAGCCGTTGTGCTTGTCGTACTTGACCTTGTACGAGTAGCCGTCGCCCTTCACCTTGTACCCGTTGCCGTTCTCCTTGACCTTGTACTTGCCGTGGCCGTGCGCGCGGTGGTCCTTGTGGATCGCGTCGGCCAGGTCGCGGCCGGTGAGCCCGCGGTCGAGCCGCGAGAGCACGAACACGCCGTAGTCGGGCACCAACCCGTAGGTGCGCATCGCGACGTCGGACTCCTGGAACACGAGGACCAGGTCCCACGCGCGTACGCGATGGAGCCGCACGGCGTCGAGCGTCACGAGCACCTCGGCGTGCGGGACGCCGGCGCGGCGGATGGCGCGAGCCGCGATGGGGAGCTCGAGGGCGCGCACCAGGGGCGCCTCGACCACCACCACCGGACGGGCGAAGGCGAGGCTGGCGAGCATGACGAGAATGTGCATGGGGCTTCGTAACGGAGGGAACCCGTGGCGCACTCACATCCGGCTTACGTCAGCCGCCAGCGTCATCCCCCGCCGACGGCGCGGATGACCTCGATGCGGTCACCCTCCACGATCACGCGGGTGCCGTGTTCGGCGCGGGGGATGACCTCGCCGTTGAGCGCCACCGCCACACCCTCGGGCGGCGCGCCGAGGAGCCGTACGAGCGCCGTGATGGTGGTGCCCGCGGGCACGTTCCGCGCGTCCCCGTTGACGCGCACCGGCACGTCTGCCGCCGCGGGCGCGCTCATCGAACCCCCCCGGGCGGGCCCGGCCGCGGCACGTCGTCGAACAACTTCGGGTTGTTCGTGATGCGGACGGCTTCTTCGCGCGAGATCTTCCGCCGGATCGCGAGGTCCTTGAGCGAGGACTCCATCAGCACCTGTCCGTCGGCGCGCCCGGCCTGCATGATGCTCGGGATCTGGTACAGCTTGTTGTCGCGGATCAGGTTCCGGATCGCCGGGTTGCACAACATGATCTCCTGCGCGGCCACCCGTCCCGGCTCGTTCAGCTTGCGCACGAGGGCCTGGCTCACCACCGCCATGAGCGACGTGGCCAGCATCGTGCGCACTTGCGACTGCTGCTCGTGCGGGAACGCGTCAATCAGGCGGTCGACCGTCTCGGGCGCCGAGTTGGTGTGAAGCGTGCCGAACACGAGGTGGCCGGTCTCCGCGGCGCTGATGGCGAGCGAGATCGTCTCCAGGTCGCGGAGCTCGCCGACCAGGATCACGTCGGGATCCTCCCGCAACGCGCTGCGGAGCGCGGCGGCGAACGACTTGGTGTCGGCGCCGATCTCCCGCTGGTTGATCAGGCACTTGTCGGGCTTGTGCACGAACTCGACGGGGTCCTCGATGGTGAGGATGTGCTCGCGGCGGTTCCGGTTGATGTGGTCGATGATGGCGGCGAGCGTGGTCGACTTGCCCGAGCCGGTGGGCCCCGTCAGCAGCACCAGGCCGCGCTTGAAGCCGGCGATGCGCTCGAACACGGGCCCCAGGCCGAGCTCCGCCATCGTGAGCACGCGCGTGGGGATCTGGCGCATCACCACGCCGACGCCGCGCGCCTGGGTGAACACGTTCACGCGGAAGCGCGCGAAGCTGCGGAACGACAGCGCAAAGTCGATCTCGAGGTTGTTCTCGAACGCGGTGCGGTGCTTCTCCTGCATCATCGAGTAGGCGAGCCGCTTGGCGTCGTCGTTCGAGAGAACGGGAAGATCGAGGCGGAAGATCTCGCCATCGACCCGCACGGCCGGCACCTCGCCCGCCGACACGTGGATGTCGGAGGCCTTTCGTTCGATGGCCACACGGAGCAGATCGTGGATGCGGACCGTCATGGAGCTACTTCTGGGACCGCGCGAGGATATCGCACCCCGAGGCGGGGCCGGCTAACAGGGCCTGTCTATCGGGTCCGACATGGGTGGAATCGCTGGCATCTTCACCCTCGACGGGGAGCCCGAGCAGTCCGAGCGGCGGCCGCTCGCCGGCGGGGCCGAGTTCGCCGGTCCGGGCGCGTTCGTGAGCGCGCGGGCCCGCTCCACCCTCGCGAGCAACGATCGCTTCGTCGTGGCCGTCGCGGGGCACTTCGACCGCGCGCCCGTCACCGGCCAGTCCGCCGCCGACACGCTGCTCGACCTCTGGACCCGCTCCGGCATCGGCTCCCTCGCGCACTTCGAGGGCGCGTGGGTCGCGGCCGTGTTCGACCGCTCCTCGCGCCGCGTCCACCTGCTGCGGGACCCTTTCGGCATCCGCCGCCTCTACTTCGCCGAGCGCGGCGGCAAGATCGCCTTCGCCACCAGCCCCAAGCCCCTGCTCGATCTGCCGTGGGTCAGCCGCGAGATCGCCCGGGAGCACCTCGCTGAGTACCTCTCGTTCCGCTACGTGCACGCCCCGCGCACGCTCCTGCGGGACGTGCGGTCGCTCCCGGCCGGCCACCACCTCACGTTCGACGGCCGCGCCAAGATGGAGCCCTGGTTCCACCTTCGTTATGCGCCGCCCTACTCGGCCATGCCCGAGGACAAGCCTTCTCTCGAGGAGATCGAGCGCCGCCTCAACCGCGCCGTTGCCGCGCGCGCGTCCGGCAAGGAGCGCGTCGGCGTGTTCCTCTCCGGCGGGCTCGACTCGAGCGCCATCACGCTGTTCGCCTCCCGCCTCGGCCCCGTGCACACCTTCACGGTGGGCGTGCAGGACGCCGAAGACGACGAGGTCCCCTACGCCGGCCGCGTCGCGCACCTCTTGCGCGCCAAGCACGAGGTCGTCCGCGTCGACTTCGAGAAGTTCCGCGGCGCCTACGACGCCGTTATCGCCGCCTCCCACGAGCCGGTCACCGATCCCGCCGTCATCCCGCAGTACCTGCTCGCCCAAGCGGCGGCGCAACACGTCGATGTCATCCTCGCGGGGGACGGCGGGGACGAGGTCTTCGGCGGCCGCATGGTCGGCCTGCTCGCCTCCCAGCTGCGCCTGTCGACCTGGCTCGGCCGCCTGCCGGCACCCGGGCGCCACGTCGCCAGCCGGTTCTTCGGCGGTCGCCGCCCCGAGATCGACGAGCCCAGCGTGCCGTTCGGCCTCTCCCGCAAGATCGGCGGCGTGCACGTGTTCGACGCCCAGACGCGCGGCGCGCTCATGCGTGATCCCGGCTGGGTGCGCGACGGCGTGCGGCGCATGTGTCTCGAGCCGTTCTACCGCGAGGTGGTGAGCGATCCGGTCAACGAGATCCTCCACGTCTACCTGCGCGGCCGCATGCCCGAGGACGCGCTGGCCCGCACCGGCACGTGCGCGTCGCTCGCGGGCATCGCCATCCGCGCGCCGCTGCTCGACCGCGACCTGGTCACCTACTGCGCCGGCCTGCCCGGCCCGTGGAAGGTGCGGACGGGCCTCGGCGGCGCCACCACAAAGTGGCCGCTGCGCGAGATCCTGCGCCCGGTGCTCTCCTGGGGCCTCGTCAACCGCCCCAAGCGCGTGCTCCCGGGCCCCTGGGGCCGTTGGCTCGGCGGCCCGGCGCGTGGCTGGCTCGACGAGCGCGTGGCGACCCTGCGCGAAGATCCGCACCGCCTCTTCCTCCCCGCCGCCATCGACGATCTCATCGGCGAGGTCGACCGCACCGGCACCGACGCCCGCTTGTGGACGCTCCTGTTCCTCGACGGCTGGATGCGCGAGGTCGGCGCCACCTGAGGGCGCCACCCGAGGGGGTCTGACCTTACGACTTATCACTTGGAACAGGCAAACGCCGAGAATCGCCGGGTGGGGTCTGACCTTACGACTTATCACTTGGAACAGGCAGACGCCGAGAATCGCAAGGCGGGGTCTGACCTTACGACTTGTCACCTGGGACCGGGCGCGTCCGGCCCCGAGCGGCCGGACCGGGTGCCCTCCAGGGTCGGCCTGCCGGCCTCCGTCGGCGCGCCGCGCGCGCGCCGACCGCCGCGGGCTCGGGCGGCGCGGTGGCGTGGGCATCCTCGCGCCCGCGGCGCCTTCCGGGCCCCCTCGCGCGGGCTCGCGTCCGAAAGAGCGAGGGAACCGCCAAGATGCCAAGGCGCCAAGGGCCCCCGGACAGGAATGGCACGGAGGCAAGCGGCACCGAACAGGAACCAAGGTGGTCCTCGGGCGTGCTCCCCAAGGCGCCGGGTGGTGGCGTTGGTAGAAAAACGGCGTTTCTCCGTGAGACACGGGGGCCCGCGCGCGACGGGCGTGCGCGGGATTCCTGCTCGGTGAGGCTTGGGGCCCGGCTTTTCCCACTCGGGTTGGCTTGACCCGGGGCGCGTCCGGACCCGGGCGGCCGGACGGAGTGCCGTCCGAGGCCGGCCTCCCGGCCGCCGCCGGCGCGCGCCCGGCTCGCCGCGCGTGCGCCGACCGCCGCGGGCTCGGGCGGCGGCGTGGGGGGGGCATCCTGGCGCCCCCGGCGCCTTCCGAACCCCGTCGCGCGGCGAGCGCTCCGGTAGAGCGCCGCGCCCTTCGGGGGCATGTGGGGAGCTGCTTCGCGGGGCGAGCTGGGTGCGGGCGGGTGGCGCCCCGAGCGTCTACCCGGGGCGCTCCGCCAGTCCGAAGCTCTTCCCAGGTGTCCATGTACGCGCCGGCCTGCGCGTAGAGCTGGATGAGGTCGTACCCGACATCCGCGGTCTCCCGACCGCCGGGGCACCCATTCACGAGCATTCGCCCGTGAGGTGATCGAGGTTGAAGGCGTCAAGATTTCCGAACCCGTTGGCGTCCACGCAGCAGGTCCTCCCCGTCGCGACCGACGAGCACAAATCTTCCCTCCCTCCTTGGCGCCTTGGCGGTTCACCCCGCCTCTCCACCGGCCCCGCTCCGCCGACTGCTTACGTGATCCCGTGCACACGCTCTACCGCCTCCAGGACTACTTCCACGGCCTCGCTGACGTCGCGTTGATCTTCGCCGTGCTCGGCGGGATCGCCCTCCTCGCGACGTGGCGGCACCCGCGGGTCACGACGTTGGCGTGGATCGCGATGTTGCTCGGCGCCGGCTTGGTGTTCCACGAAGCCCTGCTCGCAGCGGCGGCGGTCCCGGAGGCCCCCGATCCCGCCGTCGCCGACACCCTGCGCGGGGTGCAGTACGACCGCGCCCTGGTCGCACCCATCTGGTGCGCCCTCGTCGCCGCACCGAGCATCGTGATGGCGTTGCTGCTCGCCCTCCCCCGTGGACGATGGCGGTGGCGGTGGGAGCTCGCCGCTCACGACGTCCTGATGCGCGGGAGCCCGGCGTCCGCGACGCCCCCCGGCCGCCCTCGCGCGTGGGGGCGATGGCGGCCGGAGACGGAGGGAACCGCCAAGACGCCAAGGCGCCAAGGGCCCGGATGCAGACGCGCTCCGGCTCACGGGCCCGCGCTGCTTTGGCCGTCGTGCCGCCCCTCGTCGCCGCCTCGTGAACTTCACTCGGGCCCGCCGCCGCCCTTGGCGTCTTGGCGGCTTGGCGGTTGTTCAGGCTCCCCTGCCGAGCGACCACGAGGGTGTCGGTGCCAGGCGCGTGGGTGCGCCCCGGATGACACCCGGGAGCCCCGGGGCCGTGGCGGCGCGCTTTGGCGCCGGGCACCGCGGCCCGCGTCGGTCGCCCAGAGCCCCGCCGCCCGATTCCGTCAACCTTCCGCGAGCAACGCCAGCAGATCCTCTGTCGCCAGCCGCCCGTCCGCGCCGTCGAGCAGGCTGGTCGCGAGGTCGCGCTTTGCATGGTGCAACGCGACGATGCGCTCCTCGATCGTGCCGACGGACACCATGCGGTAGATGGTGACGGGCCGCTGCTGGCCGATGCGGTGGGCGCGATCGGAGGCCTGGTCCTCGACGGCGGGGTTCCACCAGGGGTCGAGGTGCACCACGTAGTCGGCGGCGGTGAGGTTCAGGCCGGTGCCGCCCGCCTTGAGGCTGATGAGGAACAAGTCGCCTTCGCCCGACTGGAACGCCCGGACGGCGCGCGCGCGCTCGGCGGTGGACGTGCCGCCGTCGAGGTACTGGTAGGCGATGCCGCGCGCGTCGAGCACCTCGCGGACGAGCGCGAGGTGGCGCACGAACTGGCTGAAGACGAGCGCCTTGTGCCCGCCGGCGCGGAGGGTGTCGACCAGCTCGGTGAGCGCCGCGAGCTTGGCGCTGGAGGGGGCGTCCGCGGCGCCGTCGTCGAGCACGAGGCGAACGTTGCACGCGGCCTGGCGCAGCCGGGTGATCTCGGCCAGCACGCGGAAGCGCCACGTGGGGCCGCGGTCGGCGGCGGCGGTGAGCGCGTCGAGGGCGCGGCGGCGGAGGGCCTCGTAGAGCGCGGCCTCCTCGGCGGAGAGCTCGACGCGGAGCGTCACCTCGGTGCGGGGCGGCAGCTCGCGGAGCACATCCGCCTTCGTACGGCGCAGGATGAAGGGGCGCACGATCCGTCGCAACGCGGCGCTGGCATGGGGGTCGTGATCGCGCTCGATGGGGAGCTGGAAGCGCGTCCGGAACTCGGCCTCGGTGCCGAGCAGGCCGGGGTTGAGGAAACGCAGGAGGCTCCACAACTCGCCGAGGTGGTTCTCGACCGGGGTGCCGCTGCAGATGACGCGGAAGTCGGCGTCGAGGCGCACCGCGGCCTTGAAGCGCTGGGTGCCGCTGTTCTTGATCTGCTGGCCCTCGTCGAGCACGAGCGTGTGCCAACGTTGGGCGGCGAGGCGGTCGACCTCGCTCTGGAGCAGGCCGTAGCTGCACACCAGCACGGTGAAGGGCCCGGCGGCGGCGAGGGTGGCGTCGCGATCGCCGTCGCCGAAGCGCCGCACGTCGAGCGTGGGCGCGAAGCGGAGCGCCTCGTCGAGCCAGCCGCCGCACACCGAGGTGGGCGCGATGACGAGCGCGGGGCCGTCGGGCGCGCGTCGCAACAGGAGGGTGAGGGTCTGGAGGGTCTTGCCGACGCCCATGTCGTCCGCGAGGCAGGCGCCCGCGCCACGTTCGGCGAGGCGGCACAACCACCGGTACCCGTCGACCTGGTAGGGGCGGAGCGTGGCGGCGAGGGTGGAGGGCACGTCGAACGTGGCGGCTTCGGCGGTGGCGATGCGCTTGACGAGGGCGCGGAAAGCCGCGTCGGCGCCGACGGTGCCGCCCTCGGCCGTGAGCTCGTCGACCACGGGCGCGACGAGCGGGTGGAAGCGGAGCTTGCCGCCGCGCAGGCTCCCCGAGCGGCGCAGGAGCTCCAGGCGCTCGCGGAACCCCTCGGTGAGCGCGGCGAAGCGGCCGTCGCCGAGGCGGACGAAACGCCCGGGCGAGGTGTCCATCAGCGCGAGGAGGGCTTCGAGCTCGAACGACGTGGTCTCGTCGAAGCGGAGGCTCCCGCTCGCGGCGAACCACTCGCCGTCCTTCTTCACCTGGAGGTGGAGCGCGCCGGGGCCGAGCTCGTGCACGCGGCGGACCGGCATCGTCGCGGGCCACTCCAGGGCCACGGCGTCGCCGAGGCGGCCGAGATCGAGGAGCGCGGAGAGCGACGCGTCGTCGTCTTCGAACGTCCACTCGGAGCCGCCGGCGCCCCGCAACGACGGGCACGCCTCCACCAACCCCGCGAGGACGCGGCCCTCCTCGGCGAGGTCCCGCTCGGCCTGCACCGGCTCGCCTGCCTGGCGCGACAACACCGTGGCGGCGCCCTCGCCGAGGGGGAGCACGGGGCCTGCCGCGCCGAGCGGGCGCACCACGAAGCGGACCCGGAGGCCCGCGCCAGCCGGCGAGAGCTGGGCGATCGGGGAGGCGTTCGCGGGGACGCTGCGCGCGCCCCACCCGCGGAGGCCCGCGTGGACGGACACCTGGGCCGAGAGCGTCTCGACGACCGCGCGCAGCTCGGCCTCGGCCGAGGCGGGGAGGCGCAGCTCCCCTTCGAGCACCTTGGCGACCTGGCGGTGGGTGTCGCCGAGGATGACCAGCTCGAGCGCGTCGGGACCCACGCGACGTACGGCGACGAGGGAGGACGCCGGCGGATCCAGGCGGACCACGATGTCCGCGCCGCTCCGCTCGATGACCAGCGCGGGCTCGCCGCGGCCGAGGCTCACCGGGGCGCCCGAATCGGCCCACACCAGCAGCGGGTGGCCCACCAGCGCGAGCAGCGCGCCCACCTCGTTGAACGAGTAGGTGACCTCCTCGTAGCCGCTGTAGTTGCGCTCGGCGTGGCGCTTGATGTGCGCGATGACCTTTCGGTCCTGCTCGGTCACGTAGTCGAAGTCGGCGAGGCCCTCGTGCAGCCGCTTCAATGCGATCGGGCGGCCGCCTGTCCAGCCGGTACCGCTCGCCTTCTGCTCGCGCGGCGCGAACAGGAGGGTGGTGCCGCCGTGGAGCGTGAGGAACCACACCATACGCAGGCCCTTCGCCTCCGGGGCCGGCGTCGCGACGGGCGCCGGGGCCGCGACGACACGGGCGAGCGCCTCGAGCTTCATCCGCCACGGCTCGCGGGCGCGCACCAGGGCGCGGAGCGTGGAGGTCCCGCCGTTGCGCAGCGCGGCGGCTTCGCGGCTCGCCCAGGTGAGGCCTGAGGCCTCCGCCTTCGCCCCGAACGTGGCGATGCGCGCGGCGAGCTCCTTCGGCACCGGGGCGTTCACCCACACGCGCGCGAGCCCCTCGAAGAGCGCGGTGATGTCGGTGCGCTTGGAGGAGATCCACTCGCTGAACGCGGGGGCGGCGCCGCTCGCGAGGTGCGCCGGGACGTGCGCCAGGTCCTGGAAGACCTTCGCGCCCGCGCGGTCGGGGCGCGCCAGCCAGGTCTGCGCGCGCTGCAACGCCTCGGCGCTGCCGATGGCGAGCAGGGCGGCGATGTACAGGAGAGCGTCCGTGTCGCTCGGGGGCGTTTTCCCACGCGCCTTCTCGGCCCGCTCGAAGGTGGCGCGCGCCTCTTCGAAGGCGCCCCGGCCGAGCTTCACGCGCGCACGGACCACCAGCGCCGCGGGCGTGTCGATGTCGCGAAGGGTGGCCTCCGCTTCGTCGGGCAGGCCGCGCCACCAGAGGTCGTCCGCCCACCCGGTGCGGACGGGGTCGGACGCGGTGGCGAGGTGGGCCGGCATCCGGGCGCGGATCGCCACCCGGGCTGCGAGGACCTCCTCGGAGAGCGCGATGGGATCGCTGTCGCGGTACACCTCGCGGGCAAGGCGGTCGAACAGGGCCGGCGTCAGGGCGTCGAGCGGCGCGCTCCCGGGGCCGGTCAGGAAGGCGAGGAGGGGGGAGCCCCCGAGCAGGGGCCCCCACTCGTCCCATGCGGCGGCGGTCGCGTCCTGGCCCTCGGTGTAGAAGCGGGTGCGGAGGGCGCGGATGACCTCGTCCCGGTCGCGGAACAGGCGCGCGTGCGCCGGCTCGGGGAGGGCGCGCAGCACCGCCGCGGTGGTCGCCTCGAAGCTGCCTCCGGCGACCAGCTCACGCACGACCGGCTCGCGGAGATGCGCCGCGCAGCGTGGGCGCACGGGTTGGGTGATGTGCCCGTCCTCGCCCAGCTTCGCCAGGAAGGGCGCGAGGAAGGGCGCGGTCCACGCCTTGCCGTTCGGAGCGCGCGACTTGAGCGCCGCGAGCACCTTGCACAGGTTCGTCGGCGTGATGTCGCCGTGGCAGACGGCAAGGACGTCGAGGATCGTGCGGGAGGGCTCGAGGAGCACGGGGAGGGCGGCGTCGCGCGGGACCATGGTTCGTCCGGAAGCGTTCGGCGCGTAACCGACGCCGAGGCGCGCGCGGGCGCGTCACGCTTGCAAGCGCGGCCCGCACCGGCGAGCATGGTGGGGTGACCCTGCTCTTCCTCGTGTTCGCGTGCGCTTCGCCGTCGGCGCCGGTCGCTCCTGTTTCCACCGCATCGTCGGCCGAGGGCGACCGTCCCTTCGCCGGCACCGGCACGTGGGACCTCGAGGGCCGCGCCATCACGCTGACGGCGGGCACCCTTTACGCCGACGGGCTGCCGATCCTCGCCCATGTCTACGGCGATCCCGTGGCGGGTGAGAAGGTGCTCTGGGTGCCCGCGGATCCCGGCGAAGGGGACGGTGGCATCTACGCGGTCCGCATCCACGACGGCGAGGCGCTCGTGATGCCGCTCCTCACGACGGGGAGGCCCGACCGCCTCGCGCTCTCGCCCGACGGCGCGACGCTCGTGTACGTGGGCGGGCATTCGGGGATCGCGAGCGTGTGGGCGGTCCCGACGGTGGCGGGGGCGCCGCGGCAGCTCACGAACGTCGGCGTGCTCCCGACGCCGGGCGGCGCACCGGAGGGCTTCGTCCCGCCCCCCGAGCGTGGTCCCGTGCGCTTCGACGGGGCGCGGATCGTGTGGACGGCCGAGGGCGCCGAGCGGACCGCGACGTGGCGTTGATCCTCTCGCTCGGGGTCGCCCTCCTCGGGAGCGCCGCCGCCCAGGACTACGCCTTCCCGAGCTCCGCCGAGGACTACGCCAACTTCTACCCGACCGCCTACAAGGACCACGGCGACGTGACCGACTGGAACTGCGGGAGCAACTCCTACAGCGGCCACCGCGGGTCCGATTACGGCGGGGGCAGCTGGACGGGGATGGACGCGGGGCGCGACATCACCGCGTCCGCGGCGGGCACGGTCGTCGCGACCAACGATGGCGCGTACGATCGATGTGACACCGGCGACTGCGAGGGTGGCGGCGGGTTCGGCAACTACGTGAAGATCCAGCACGCCGACGGCAAGGCCACCTACTACGCGCACATGAAGACGTGGAGCGTGGCGGTCGCGACGGGGCAGACGGTCGCGTGCGGCCAGAAGCTCGGCGAGATGGGCTCCTCGGGCAGCTCCACGGGGCCGCACGTGCACTTCGAGGTGCGCGAGTCGAGCGGCTCCTCCTCGGATCCGTTCGACGGCCCGTGCTCCGCGCCGCCGTCGTACTGGGTCGACCAGGGCGCGTGGGGCGGCTTGCCGTCGCTGGTGTGTGAGGACGTGCCGGCCTGCACCGTGGTCGACCGCTTGCGCTGCGGCCAGACCCTCACCTCCGCCAACAACGCCGGCGGCGCCACGAGCAGCCACGCCTCCTACGGCTGCGGCGAGTACAGCTACTCCGGGCCCGAGATCGCCTACGAGTTCGCGACGGACCTCGCCGAGGGCGTGACGATCTCGTTGTCGGGGCACGGCGCCGACCTCGACCTGTTCGTGCTCACCTCCGAGGCGTGTGACGGCGGTGGCGCCGTCGGCTGCAGCACGAACCCGAACGCGGACGCCGAGGGCGTGGCCTTCACCGCGACGGCCGGCCAGCGCTACGTCGTGGTACTCGACGGCTACGAGGGCGCCACGAGCGCGTTCTCGCTCACGGCGTCGTGCGCGGGCGGCTACCCCGGGGAGGCCGTGCCGGTCGACACCGCGGACACCGACGTGGTCCCCCCCGTGGACACCGCGGCGGACACCGCGGACACCGACGTGCCCGCCACCGACGTCACCGGACGCGGCGTGGCCGGCGTCCACGAGCGCCCCGCCGACTGGGTGCGCCTCGACGAGATCGGCTGCGGCGGCTCGGCGGCCGGGGTGCTCCTCGGGGTGGGGCTGCTCGGGCGGGTGCGTCGCCGCCGGGCCTGAGCCCGAGGGCCCGCCCTCTCACCGCCGCCGTCGCCCCACCATCACCAGGCCCACCAACCCGAGCCACACCGGGCCCGCGACGCTCCCGCACACGGCCGCCCCCCAGCCCTCCGCGTGCTCGAAGACGCCGTCGCAGTCGCCGTCCCAGCCGTCCACCTGCTCGCGGGCGCCGGGGAACGTGTGGGCGTTGCCGTCGTCGCAATCACCTTCGCGCTCGGTCCAGCCGTCGCCGTCGTCGTCGAAGCCGGGGGTCTCGTCGTCCACGATCCCGTCGCAGTCGTCGTCGCGGCCGTTCTCGAGCTCGGGCGCCCCCGCGAACGCCTCGGCGCGTTTGTCGTCACAGTCGTGGGCCGCCTCGGTCCAGCCGTCGCCGTCGTCATCGAACGCGTCCGTGCCGTCGTCGATCAGCACGTTGCAGTTCTCGTCGGTCCCGTCGATGCGCTCGACCGCGCCGGGGAAGGTGAGGGGCGCGCCGTCGTCACAATCGCCGGCGTCCTCGGTCCAGCCGTCGTGATCGTCGTCGGACACGGCGGTGCTCTCGTCCACCAGGAAGTCGCAGTCGTCGTCCTTCCCGTTGACGAGCTCCCGGGCGAGCGGGAACGTGCCGGCGTCGGTGTCGTCGCAATCGCCGTCCTGCTCGGAGAATCCGTCGGCGTCGTCGTCCACGACCGCGGTGCCCTCGTCCACGCCGCCGTCGCAGTCGTTGTCCGCCCCGTCCGCGATCTCGGGCGCGCCGGGGAACGCGTGGCGGTCGGCGTCGTCGCAGTCGCCGTCCTGGGTGGTGAAGCTGTCGCCGTCGTCGTCGCCGCGGGTGGAGCCCTCGTCCACGACGCCGTCACAGTCGCCGTCGTAGCCGTCCGCGCTCTCGTGGCCGCCGGGGTAGCGCAGCGCGTCGGCGTCGTCACAGTCGCCCTGGCGCTCCGTCCAGCCGTCGCCGTCGTCGTCGACCGCGATCGTGTCCTCGTCGACCACGCCGTCGCAGTCGTCGTCGCCACCGTCGGGTTGTTCGGGCGCGGCGGGGAAGGTGAAGCTGTCGGCGTCGTCGCAGTCGCCGCCCGCCTCGGTCCATCCGTCCGCGTCGTCGTCGTAGGCCGCGGTGCCGTCGTCCACCCGCCAGTCGCAGTCCTGGTCGACGCCGTCCACCGTCTCCTCGGCGCCCGGATGCCGCGTCGGATCGAGGTCGTCGCAGTCGCCATCGCAGGTGCGGTAGCCGTCCCCGTCGACCTCGTAGCCCTCGTCGACATCCCCCTCGCAATCGTTGTCCTCGCCGTCGCAGAGCTCGAACGCGCCGGGGTACGTCAGCGCGTTGGTGTCGTCGCAGTCGGTGTTGTCGGCGAGGTAGCCGGACGGTCGCGAACACGCACGGCGGGCGGCGTCCGGGTCGCCGTAGCCGTCGCCGTCGGCGTCGCGGTACCAGGTCGGCGCGTCGACCGCGTCGTCCTCGTCGACCGTGCCGTCGCAATCGTCGTCCTGCCCGTCGCAATACTCGGCGGCGCCCGGGTAGACCGTCGCGTTGCCGTCGTCGCAGTCCTCGGGGAGCGTGTGGCCGTCGCCGTCGGCGTCGATGCTCCCGCACACCAGATCCGGGAGGCCGTTGTAGCCGCCCTGGCCGACCCAGCTCGTGGACGAGGCGCCGCACCGGCCCGAGAACGGCTCGATCGGCGAGTTCCCGCTCGTGCGCGGCTCGAAATGCAGGTGGGGACCGGTGGAGTTTCCCGACGATCCGACCTCGCCGAGCTTCTGGCCGCACGTCACGCGGTCGCCCACGCCGACCGTGACCGTCCACTTGCGGAAGTGCCAGTACATCGTGCGGCGGCCGTCCGCGTGCGACAGGATCACGTAGTTGGCGGTGCCGCACGTGCCGGTCGAGCACGTGTCGGACTCGCCGTCGTGCGCGGAGATCACGGTGCCGTCGGCCGCGGCGGTCACGTCGACGCCCGCGGACATGTTGCCCCAGCCGCCGATCGCCATGTCGGTGCCGTTGTGGCCCGAGTAGTAGTTGCCGCCGCAGTTCCAGTCGCGGCTGCCCTCGTCTTTGTAGGCCGACACGCCGAAGTAGTGCAGGTCCTCCTCGGTGGTCGGCATCGAGTAGCTCTGCGCGTGCGCGAGCAAACCGGCGAACAGGACGATCACGGCACCACCGCGGTGTATGCGACGCCGTCGGCCACCCAGGTCAGCCCGGCCTCGGTCCACGCGTAGGTCGTGCCGTCGGGCGGCGGGACGAACCCCGTCGGGGCCACGCCGGGGCGCCCGCGGGTGACGCCCACGTTGGTGATCTGGCGGCTGGCGTCCTCGGGGATGGGGAGCCCGTGGGCCTCGGAGAGGGTCACCACCCACCACGACGCGAGGCCCGTGCGGCCCGAGACGAACGCGAGGCGGCGGCCGTCGGGCGAGAGCACGGGGCGGTCCTCGGAGCCGGCCCACGTGGTGATCCGCGTCGGAGCGCCGTCGGGGAGGGTGACGCGCCAGAGGTCGGTCTCGACCAGGTCGCCCTGGCGCGCGTAGACGAGCGTGTCGCCCATCATCGCGACGCGGGGATCCACGAGCGCGTCGAGGACCACCTTGGCGCCGAAGCGCCCGGCGGGGCGCACGGAGAGCCCGCCGCCCTCGGCGACCACGGCCTCCCACACGGCGTCGGGCGAGAGGGTGCGGCGGCCGGGCAGGCGGTCCTGGGCGGCGGGGTTCCAGGTGCTCGGAGTGCTGGGGCTCGGCGATCCAGGCGCCGTCGGCGTCTCCGCGGTGCCGGCCTCACGCGGCTCGCCGGCGGCGCAGGCAGCGAGGAGGATCGTGGCGGCGAGGAGGCGAAGCACGGGCTGATCCGAGCATTGCACGTCCGGTGCCACGGCGGCGATCGCCGTCCCGACGCCGTTTCGCGCGCGGCTGGGGTGCCGGGGCCGCGGGCGCCGGGGTCGCAGGTGTGGTGGGGCGGGGGCGATCGGGCCTCGCTCGGGGGGGGATCGGAGGGGGACCCGAGCCGGGATCGGGGCAGCCGGCAGAGCCGCTGCGGCGGCGGGGTGCCACCGGGGAGGTCGGCGGGTCCACAGTGCGCTCGCGGCCGGCGTTATCGTCTACACCATGGAGACCTCTTCCGAGCGGGCCGATTCGCCACCCGTTCGCACCAACGCGACCTATGCCGACGTCGCGGCCGCACCGGAGCACCTCACCGCCGAGCTCATCGACGGGGAGCTCTTCCTGCTGAAGCGCCCGCGGGTGCGCGGCGCCGTCACCCACGGGGCGATCCTCGCGGACCTGCGCGGTGCCTTCGGCCGTCAGCGGCCGCGCGGCGGCCCGGGTGGATGGCACATCCTCCTCGAGCAGCAGCTGCACCTCGGCCCGCCGGACGATCCGCTGCGCCTGGTGCTGGTCCCCGACCTCGCCGGGTGGCGCCGGGAGCGGATGCCGGAGGCGCCCGACGAGGCCGCCGTCGAGCTGGCCCCCGACTGGGTCGGTGAGATCCTCTCGCCCGGGACGGAGCGCCACGAAAATGGACCGCTACGCGCGGGCCGGCGTCGGGTGGGTCTGGCTGGTCGACCCCGTGGCGCACGCCGTCGAGGTGTACCAGCTCGACGGCGCGACCTATCGGTTCCTCGGGGGCGTCCTCGCGGAGGACACGGCGCGCCTCCCGCCGTTCGAGGCCGTCGCGTTCGACCTCCGCGAGTGGTGGATCCATCGGGAGCCCGAGCGCATCGAGCCCTGAGCGCGTGCGCGAGAGTCCGCCTGGGAGCCTGCCTGCGGGCGACCGCGCGCCCGCCGCGCTACCCGGGGCGCATGCCCACTTCTCCCGCCCGCTGGCTCCTCCTCCGTGGCCTCGTCCGCGAACGCCGCCACTGGGGCGACTTTCCCGCGCAGCTCGCCGCGCGCACCGGCGCCGAGGTGCTCACGCTCGACCTTCCGGGCGTCGGCACCGAGCGCGATCGGCCCTCGCCCACGTCCGTCGCGGCGATCGTGGAGGACCTGCGCGCGCGCTGGCTCGCCGCGCGGGGCCCCGAGGCTGGCACCCCGGCGGACACCGGTCCCTGGCGCCTCTTCGCGCCCTCGCTCGGCGGCATGATCGCGCTGGCGTGGGGCGAGGCGCACCCCGAGGACTTCGCGGGCGTGGTGGTCGCCAACACCTCCGCGCGTGACATCGCCTCGCTGTTCGAGCGCTTCTCGCCCGCCGCGCTCGGCACGGTCCTGCGCGCGCTCCCGTCGGGCGGCGCCGCCCGCGAGGCCCACATCCTCGGGCTCGTCTCCAACACCGAGCACGGTCGCGGTCGCGCCGAGGCCTTCGCCGCGTTCGCGAAGGAGTCGCCCATCGGCACCGACGTGCTCGTGCGCCAGCTGTGGGCGGGATCGCGCGCGACGGCGCCCAAGTCGCTCGCCGTGCCGCTCCTGGTGCTCTGCTCCGACGGCGACCGCTTGTGTCACCCGCGGGCCTCGCACGCCCTCGGCGCGCGCCTGAACGCGCCGGTGCGCGTGCATCCCGACGCCGGCCATGACCTGCCGTTGGACGCGCCGGAGTGGGTGATGGACCAGCTCGTGGGGTGGGAGGTCGGGGTGGGGTGAAGGGGCGCGCGGGGGCTCACGCGGCGCCGAGCGGCCAAGAGTCGCCCCCCCTGGCGCCAGGGCCCCCCACTCTTGGCCGCTCGGGAGGCGGCGGATGGGCGTCACGAACGGGAGAACGTCGTGAATCCGGGAGCCCTCGGCGCGTGACGGAGGGGTGGGGCCGTGGAGGGCCTGAAACCGCCCCCGGAGGGGCCAAGAGTACCCCCCCCTTGGCGCCAGGGCCCCCTACTCTTGGCCGGTCGGGTGGCGGCGGTTGACGCAGCGCGCGCGTCACGCATGGGAGAACGCCGACAATCCGGAGGCCCACGACGCCTGGCGGGAGGCTGGGGCCGTGGAGGGCCTGAAACCGCCCCCGGAGGGGCCAAGAGTACCCCCCCTTGGCGCCAGGGCCCCCTACTCTTGGCCGGTCGGGTGGCGGCGGATGGGCGTCACGAACGGGAGAACCGTCACAATTCGGAGGCCCGCGGCGGAATGGGGCCGTGGAGAGGCGGAAACGGCCGCCGGAGCGGCCAAGAGTGCCCCCCCCTGGCGCCAGGGCCCCCTACTCTTGGCCGGTCGGGTGGCGGCGTAGGGCTCGAGTGGGGCGCATCGCCGATGCATCAAGCACCCCGAGGCCAGGAACACCCCGCGCCAGGCACCTGGAGGGCGGCCGGCCCCGGCGGCCGGTCCCGCCGGGCGCCTCGCCCGGCGGACCGAGGCCCTTCGGGCCGAGCCCGCAAGGGGCCGACGGCGCCGCGTCCGCGCGGCGCCGGGGCGCCCGGAGCCACCCCTGCCGCCCGGAGCCACCCCTACCGCGGCGCCTCCGCCCGCATCGCGAGCACCACCGGCCCCGTGACCGTGACAGCCTCGCCGTACGGGAGGGTGGCCGCGACGGTGACCGTGGGCCGCCAAAAGAGGACGGGGTCCGCGCGGCGCCACGCCACGACGGTCTCCAGGCCGGCCTCGCCGATGGTGACGACGCCCACCTGCGCCACCCACTCGGTGCCGTCGGCGTCCGCCACGCGCCAGTCGAGCTTGCTGCCCTCGACGAGCAGGGTGTGCCGGATGTCGCCGACATGCACGTCGGGCGACGCCTGGCCGGAGACCCACGGGCCCTGCGTGAGCCGGGCGATGGCCGCCGCGAACGGCACCGGCGCGGCGAAGCAGTCCGCGGCTCCCTCCGGGGCCACCGCCTCCGAGACCACGACGGTGAGCGCATCGCGGGACCGCCCCAGGCTCATCGCGCTGCACCCATCGGCGTTCGTGGACATCGTGAACATCGACGCGCCGACCGCGTGACCCCCTCCCCACCGCTCGAGCTGGCCCTCCCACCCGCCGCCATCGCGCGCGGCGAGGTCCAGCTTCCAGGGCGCGCCCCGCCACATGAACACCGCGTCGGCGGCATCGGCGAGCGGCTGCTCCGCGAGCACACGACCGGACGGAGCGACCACCTGCACGGTCGCGGCGAGCGCCGCGGAGAAGAGGAGGATCATGCGCGTGGCTAACGCGAGCCCCACGTGGGGTACCGAACGCCGATGTCAAACTCCGTCGTAGCGGAAGCCACCGAACCGCGGGCGTCCGCTCCGGCGCGTTGACTTGGCCGTCCCCGCCGACTATAACCCTTACGTTCACGTGAGGGTCTGAAGCCGTGTCCCAGTCCGCGTTCCAGCCGGCGTCCGGTGATGCACAGATGAAGATCGGAGAGCTCTCCGAGAAGAGCGGGCGTACCGACCGTACCCTGCGCTTCTACGAGGAGCTCGGTCTGCTCGTCCCGGCGTCGCGCACGAAGGGCGGGTTCCGCCTGTACGACAGCACGGCGCTGGTGCGGATCCACTGGATCTCCCGGCTCCAGGAGCTCGGGTTCTCGCTCCCCGAGATTAAGGACTTCCTCACCGAGATCCAGGGCAACCCCAACGGCCCCGCGATGATGGGTGACCTTCGGGCCGCCTACGCCGCCAAGCTCGCCGACACGCGCGCCACCCTGGCGCGGCTCCAGGCCCTCGAGGCCGAGCTGTCCGCGTCGATCGACTACCTCGACACCTGCAAGACCTGCGCGCCCGCCACCCAGAAGTCCGCCTGCCGCTCGTGCCGTGAAGACGCGCACGCCCAGCAGGACGCCCCGGCCCTCGTGGCGGCCGTACAGTCCCCTTCCTCAAACGGATGACCCCCATGTCCGCGACCCAGTCCATGAAGATGCCCGTCTACTTCGACAACCACGCCACGACCCGCTGCGATCCGCGCGTGGTCGAGGCCATGTTGCCCTACCTCACCGAGGTGTACGGCAACGCCGGCTCGCGCAACCACGCCTACGGCTGGGCCGCGCAGGAGGGCGTCGAGCTCGCTCGCGAGCAGACCGCGAAGATGCTCGGCGGCGACGCGAAGGAGGTCGTGTTCACCTCCGGCGCCACCGAGTCCGACAACCTCGCGGTGCTCGGCGTCGCGCGGTTCTACAAGGACAAGGGCCAGCACATCATCACGTCGAACATCGAGCACAAAGCCGTGCTGGATGCGTGTCACGCCCTCGAGAAGGAGGGCTTCGAGATCACCTACCTGCCGGTCGACCAGCAGGGCCTGATCTCGGCCGACCAGGTGCGTGAGGCCATCCGCCCCGACACCATCCTCGTCTCGATCATGTGGGCGAACAACGAGATCGGCACGGTCAACCCGATCGCCGAGATCGGCGCTGTCTGCCACGACAAGGGCGTGCTCTTCCACACCGACGCGGTGCAGGGCTTCGGCCGGCTCCCGTTCGACGCGAAGTCGATGAACGTCGATCTCGCGAGTGTGTCCGGCCACAAGATCTACGGGCCCAAGGGCATCGGCGCGTTGTACGTGCGCCGTGGCCGCCCCCGCATCCGTCTCGAGCCGATGTTGTTCGGCGGCGGGCAGGAGCGCGGCATCCGCTCCGGCACCCACGCGGTGCACCAGATCGTGGGCCTCGGCGTGGCCGCCGAGCTCTCGGTCGACGCGCTCACCAACGGCGAGATCGACCGGGTCAAGGCCTTGCGCGATCGCCTGTGGGACGAGCTCCGCGCCAATATCGACGAGCTGTACCTGAACGGCTCGTGGGAGCACCGCCTCCCCAACAACCTCAACGCCAGCTTCGCGTACTGCGAGGGTGAGGCGATGATGATGGCGATCAAGGAGCTCGCGGTGTCGTCCGGCTCCGCGTGCACGTCCGCCTCGCTCGAGCCGTCCTACGTGCTCCGCGCGCTCGGCGTCACCGAGGATCTCGCCCACACCTCGATCCGCTTCGGCCTCGGTCGCTTCAACACCGACGCCGACGTAGACTTCGCCGTGAAGCTCATCACCTCCAAGGTGAACTGGCTCCGCGAGATGAGCCCCCTCTACGAGATGGTCAAGGAGGGCATCGATCTGAAGACGGTGTCCTGGACCGCGCACTAGCCCGTCCTTCTCGAACCCAGTTCCCCCCGCATCGGTACAGGAGTCCCCCATGGCTTACAGCGACAAGGTCGTCGACCACTACGAGAACCCGCGCAACGTGGGTTCGCTCGACAAGAACGCCGAAGATGTCGGCACGGGCCTCGTCGGCGCGCCCGCCTGCGGCGACGTGATGAAGCTCCAGCTCCGCATCAACGACGACGGCATCATCGAAGACGCGAAGTTCAAGACCTTCGGCTGCGGCTCGGCCATCGCGTCGAGCTCGCTCGTGACCGAGATGGTCAAGGGCAAGTCCATCGCCTACGCGATGGGCATCGAGAACTCCCTCATCGCCGAGGAGCTCAAGCTCCCCCCGGTCAAGATCCACTGTTCGGTGCTCGCCGAGGACGCCATCAAGGCCGCCATCGCCGACTACCAGAAGAAGAAGGCCGCCAAGGCCGCCGCTTCCACCACTGCTGACGAGGCCGCGAAGTAGGATGGCAATCGAAGTCAGCGAACGCGCGGTGTCCCGCATCAAGGAGCTGGCGATGAAGCGCCAGACCCCGGATGCCTTCTTCCGCATCGGCATCCGCGGCGGCGGCTGCTCGGGCTTGTCGTACTTCGTCGACTTCGCCGAGACCGCCGACCCGAAGGACAAGGTCTTCGAGTTCGGCCCGGCCGACGCGCCCGCGGGCAAGGTCAAGGTCCTCATCGACCGCAAGTCCTACCTGTTCCTCAACGGGACCCAGGTGGACTGGAAGAGCGAGCTGATGAAGACCGGGTTCGAGTTCCACAACCCGCTGGCCGGCCGCACCTGCTCGTGCGGCGAGTCGTTCTCCGTCTGACGGTGGGTGGATCGTGATCTGCTTCAGCTGCAACGAGGCGGTGAAGGGCCCGGTTTGTGTGGGGTGCACCGCCCTCCAGCCGCCGCCCTACCGCCTCGATCCCTTCGCGCTCCTCGGGATCGCGCGCCGGTTCCACGTGGAGGACGCGGAGGTCGACCAGGCCTACCGCACCGTCACCAGGCGCGTGCACCCCGACAAGTTCGCGGGGCGCCCCGCGGTGGAGCGGCGCATGTCGTTGCAGTGGACCGCGGCGCTCAACGAGGCGCGTCGGGTGCTGAAGGATCCGGACAAGCGCGCACGGCTGCTGGCGACCGGCCAGGCCGAGCCGAGAGAGAAGGGCGGGCCGACCCTCGATCCGGCGTTCCTCGCCGAGATCTTCGATTGGCGCGAACAGGATGAAGAGACGCCGGGCGCGCTCACCGAGCAGGCACGGATTCGGGAGAAGGAGCTCCGGGCCGAGCTCGACGCGATGTTCGTCGCGTGGGAGTTGGGCCAGGGAGATCTCACGCTGGTAGAAGACCGCCTCGCGCGGCTCAAGTACGTCACCGGGCTCGTTCGGGAGAGCGTTTAGTCATGGCAAACATCGGCATTGATCTGGGTACGACCAACTCGCTCGTCGCGGTGGTCATGAGCGGCAGGGCCCGCTGCCTCCTCGACGAGACGGCGAACCCCCTCCTCCCGAGCGCGGTGCGCTACGAGCCCGATGGGACCGTGGTCGTGGGGCGTGCCGCGCGCGACGAGGCGGCCGCGCACTCCGAGCGCACGTTCACCAGCGTGAAGCGCTTCATGGGCCGCGCCCCGGCGGACTGCGTCGCCGACGCCGCGTTGTTCCGCTACACGATGGACGAGTCGGAGCAGCGCTTCGTACGTTTCGCCGTGCCCGGCCGCGAGGCGGTCACCCCCGTCGAGGTGAGCGCCGAGGTGCTCCGCGTCCTGCGCGCCCGCGCGGTCGAGTGCCTCTTCGGCGAGCCCGGCGGCGCCGTCATCACCGTGCCCGCCTACTTCGACGACGCCCAGCGCCAGGCCACGAAGGACGCGGCGCGCATCGCCGGCCTCGAGGTGCTCCGGCTCCTCAACGAGCCCACCGCCGCCGCCATTGCCTACGGCCTCGACAAGCGCGAGACCGGCGTGTTCGCCGTCTATGATCTCGGCGGCGGCACGTTCGACGTGTCGATCCTCGAGCTGAACGACGGCATCTTCCAGGTGCTCGCCACCGCCGGGGACACCCATCTCGGCGGGGACGACTTCGATCGCGCGCTCGGCGAGCACGTGCTGAAGCAGGCCGGGCTCGATCGCCGTGACGACGCCGACCACCGCGAGCTCCTCCTCGCCGTCGAGGCGGCCAAGCGCGTCCTCACCGACGCGGACGAGGCCACCGTCTCCGTCGCCGGCAAGTCGGTCACGGTCACCCGCGCGGAGTTCGACGCGCTCATCCGCCCGACCGTCGAGCGCACCGGCGCCGCCTGCCGCCAGGCCCTCGCCGACGCGAAGCTCACCGCCGACAAGATCGACGCCGTCGTGCTCGTGGGCGGGTCCACCCGCGTGCCGCTCGTGCGCACCTACGTCGGCGAGCTGTTCGGCCGCGTGCCCTACACCGACCTCGACCCCGATCAGGTCGTCGCCCTCGGCGCCGCCATGCAGGCGGACATCCTCACCGGCTCCAGCCAGCTCTCCGACGATCTGCTGCTGCTCGATGTCATCCCGCTTTCGCTCGGCCTCGAGGTGATGGGCGGCGTGGTGGAGAAGTTCATCCCGCGCTGCTCGACCATCCCGTTCTCCGCGGCTCAGACGTTCACCACCCACGTGGACAACCAGACCGCGCTCGACCTGCACATCGTCCAGGGAGACCGCGAGCTCGCGCGCGACAACCGCTCGCTCGGCCGCTTCGCCCTCTCCGGGCTGCCCCTGCTCCCGGCCGGCATCGCGCGCATCCGCGTCGAGTTCCTCGTCGACGCCGACGGCATCCTGACCGTCTCCGCGAAGGAGGAGCACACCGGGATCGAGGCCCGCACCGAGGTCAAGCCGAGCTACGGCCTCTCGGAAGACGAGATCGAGCGCATGCTCGAGGACAGCATCGACCACGCCGAGACCGACGTGGACGTGCGGCTGCTCATCGAGTCCCGCGTCGAGGCCGACGGCATCCTCACCGCCGTGCAGAAGGCCCTCGGCACCGACGCTGACATGCTGCTCCCCGACGAGCGCGGCGTCATCGAGGCGGTCGTGGCCGCGCTCCAGGCCGCCATGCCGGGCGAGGACCGCAAGCGCATCGCCGATCTCGCGCACAAGCTCGACGAGGTCACCGCCCCGTTCGCCCAGCGCCGCATCGAGCGGGATCTGACCCTCGCGCTCTCCGGGCGGGACGCGGGTGAGGTCGGCAAGCAGCTCGGGATGAAGGACCGCTCCGGGGAGAACGCCTGATGTCCGGAAAGAACCCCTACATCAAGCCCCCGAAGACTACGCTCCCGACCCAGGCGTACCGCATCTTCCTCGAAGGGCTCGAAGAGCCGATCGTGGTGGAGCCGGGCGAGCTGCCCTACAACCAGCCGGGCCTCCCGGGGAGCCTGCTCTCCACCTTGCTCGCGAAGGGCATCGACATCGACCACGCGTGCGGCGGCGTGTGCGCGTGCTCGACCTGCCACATCATCGTGAAGAAGGGCCTGGACTCGGCCAACGAGGCCAACGACGACGAGGAGGACATGCTCGACGAGGCCCCCGCGCTCACGTCGCAGTCCCGCCTCGCTTGTCAGTGTGTGCCGGACGGCACCTCCGACGTGCACCTGAAGATCCCGGAGTGGAACCGGAACATGGTGAAAGAGGGCCACTGAGGCTCACGGAGACGCGGGTAGGGCGACCGCGACTATCGTTGGTCATGGTTCTTCTCTTCGTGCTCGGGTGTGTGCTCGCCGACAAGGCGCCTTCCGACGGTGACTCCGGGGGCGACGACACCGGCGCCGTCGGCGCGCGAACGCTCGAAGTGCGCGTCGTCGATCCCGACGGTGCGCCGCTGTTGGTCGACATGGTGAGCTGGTTCGACCCCACGCGGGTCCCAGTGCCGCTGCGGCCCGCGCTCACATCGATGGTGTGCGCCGACGAGGAGCGTCCGCCGTGCGCCGTGTGGGTGCCCGATCAGCTTCTGCCGGCGCGGGTCCAGGTGGTCACCGAACACTTCGGCGACGAGACGTGGATCGACGCGGCCGGCGCCACCTGCTTCCCGTGGGACGGCCCGTGGACCGTCGTGCCCGTGCCCCCCGGCGCGCCGGCGCAGGTCGTGCACCTCGTCCTGAACCCCGAGCAGGCCTGGTGTGACGACGGCATCACCGCCGCGCCCGTTCCCGCCCTCATGCCGCCCACGGTGCACCCCGCCGACGTGCGCCTCCCCATCGCGCCGCCCCCCGCCGCCCTCACCGTCACCGCGCTCGACCCCGCGGGCCTCCCGCTCCCCCTCGCGGCCGCCAATTGGTACTACCCGCCCGAGGGCTCGGCGTACGACGGCGAGCACCCGCTCACGTGCGCGGACGCCTTGTGCACGTCGTGGGTCCTCCCCGAGGGCGAGGGCCCTGCGGAAGGCCGCTTCTACGTGAGCGGCACGTGGACGGGGCCGCTGCACCCGATGGAGGACGTCACGTGGACCGACTACCAGGGCTCTCCGACGGAGCCGGGGACGACCGTCGTGTTGCAGTTCGACACGACGGTGGGGTTGGTGGAGTAGGGGGACCCGGGCCGGCTACGCGTCCGGATCGACGCCGAGTGCCCGCAGGCGTTCGCGGAGACGCTGGTTTTCCTGGTGCTGGCGCTCCTTCTCCTCGCGCTCGCGATCGCGCTCGGCTTCCGCCCTCGCGAGCGCGGATTGCTGCGTGAGCTGCACGCGCAACGCGTCGAGGCGAGAGCGGTAGGCGTCGTTCCAGTCGCGGTTCACCTGGAACTCATGCAGTACCGACATGGCTTTCTCCAGGGCGGGATGATCGATGTCCTCGGGAACCTCGGCCCAGGTTTCCGCTTCGGTGAAGAACCGGAGCCAGCGTAGAGCCGCCGGCGCCGGGTGGGGAACGAGCGAGTTGCACTCGGAGTCAACTTCCGTTAGTCGCGCGGATCCCTGGGATATGTCAAATGATTTTGCTCCTCACCGCGTGCAGCCTCTTCATCAATCCCACAGAAGGCACGTACGACGCCAATGTGCGCAACCTCGACGCGGACTCGTCCTGCGAGGACACATGGGGTCTGGACGTGGATGCCTTGCGCGACATCAACGCCACCGAAGTCGAACTTTCGAAGGACGGCGACTCCATGGAGTTGGACGACGAGATCGAGTGTGATCTCGACGGTGTCTCCTTCGACTGCTTCCGCCGGCTCGAGGAAGACGTAGAGGACTACGATGCGACTATTGAGACCAGCATCGAGATCACCGGCGATTGGACCTCGTCTACTTCGTTCGAGTCCGACTGGTCGATGGAGGTCAGCTGCAGCGGCTCATCGTGTGGGGACCTGTCGGACAGCTGCATCGTCACGTGGACGATCGAGGGTGAGCTCGACGACTAGCGGAGCCTACAACCCCGCGAAGATCTCCAACGGCCGCCACACCCGCGCCGCCCACGCCGCTTCGTTGTGGGACGCGTCCGCCTCGTGCCAGTGCCAGAGGTCGGTCTCGAACGTGTAGCCGGCGGCCGACAACGTGTCGCGGAGCTGCACGTTCTCGCAGTAGTTGTCAGCGGCGTCGGGATCGTCGTCGTTCGTGCCGTCGCCGTCGGAGTCCGCGCAGGTGACGCCGGAGCCGCCCGAGTCGACGTACAGCGCGGTGCCGCGGTGGCCGGCGGCGGCGTACCGCTCGATCATCGTCTCGCTGCTGGATTCGGCCCCGATGCTGCCCCAGCCCATCGTGCCCGAGAGGCTGGCCGCGAAGGTGTACTCGCCGGGGTACCGGTCCGCGACGTGGAAGCTGATGAGGCCGCCGAGCGAGGAGCCCATCACGCCGACGGTGGGGGGCTCGCCCCACGTGTCCGCCACGATCGGCCGCACGGTGTCCTGCACGTAGGCGGCGTACGCGTCGCCGTCGCCGCCGTAATCGGTGCCGTGGATCACGTCGGGGACGTGGGTGTACTCGTCCATGCGGGCGTCGGTGTTGTCGAGCCCCACGATCAACATCCCGGCCGGCGCGCTGTCCTGCAGGTGCCAGCCGCCCCACGCGGCGTCGGGGTTGAAGAGGTTCTGGCCGTCGTGCACGTAGATCACGTGCGTGGCGGGCTCCGCGGGCACCCACGCGCGCACCGTGCGGGCCTGCATGGCGTCGTCCCCGACCTCGAACAGGCGCTCGAGGTGCGCGCCGCCGGCGTGGACGAGGCTCATCTCGCCGAACTCGTCGTAGGTGTACTGGCGCGAGCGGGGGTCCGCGTTCCAGTTGGTGCCGTCGGTGAACTTGTAGCCGCTCTCGGCGGACACCTCGACGACCAGCCAGGAGAAGCCGCTCTCCTCGGTCATCGGCAGGCCGGACCATCCCTCGAACTCGCCCGCGAGCGACCATGCGCCGGGCTCGGTGGTGACGAACAGGTAGCCACCATCGACCTCGGCGGGCCAGCCGACGTTGGCCGAGACGGCCAGCAACGTGGCGTCGCGGTCGGTGCGGAGCTCGGCGAGCACCTGCTCCAGGCCGGTGGGGCCGTCGCTCGTGTCGTCGGTGTCGTCGGGATCGGTGTCGTCGGTGTCGTCGGGATCGGTGTCGTCGGTGTCGGGCTCGGTGTCGTCGGTGTCCCCGGTGTCGCGGTCTGGGAGCGCGGTGTCCGCGCCCCCGGTGTCGTCCTTGTCGGACGGGCCCGCGCAGGCCCCGAGCGCGAGGAGCGCGACTACCCCGAGCAGTCCTCTCCGCCATCGACGCGGATCACGTTCCCGTTCATCCAGCGGGTGCCCGGTCGGGAGAGATCCACGAGACATGTGGCGACGTCCTCGGGCGTGGTCAGGCGCCCATGTGGGTTGCGCCCCAACGCCTTCTCGACGAGCTTGTCCGCGCCGGGGATCTTGTCGAGCGCCGCGGTCTGGGTGACCCCGGCCAGGATGCTGTTGGCGGTGATCCCGCGCGGGGCAAGCTCGATGGCGAGCTGGCGGATGTGGGCTTCCAACGCGGCCTTCGCCGCGCTCACCGGCCCGTAACCCGGCCACGCCATGTGCGAGCCGCTCGAGGTCATCGCGAACACACGGGCGTTGTCGCTGAACAGGCCCGCGGCCACGAGATCCTGGGTCCAGTACACGAGCGAGTGGCCCATGACGTCGACCGTCATCTCGATCTGCTTCCGGGTCGCGCCCTTGCCCTCCGCCGGAACGAAGGCCTTGAGCGTGCCGAACGCCAGCGAGTGCAGGAACACACGCAGCCCGCCTGCCGGGATGGCGGCGGTGAACGTGGCCATGGCCTCCGCGCGCCGGTCATCGTCCGCGGCGTTCACGTTGAGGAACACGGCCTGGCGGCCCATGCCGCGGAGCTCCTCGACCAGCGCGTCGACCTGGGCCTGGCCCGCGCGACGGTCGAGGTGCACGCCGGCCACGTCGTAACCGGCGGCGGCGAAGGCCCGCGCCGCCGCGGCCCCGAAGCCCGAGGAGACACCGAGCACCAGGATCCAGGGCGCGGGCATGCGGGCTTAGTGGGGAGCGGGCGCGGCGGGGGCCGCCGGGGGCGTGGCGCCGGGCGCGGCGTCCGTCTGCACGGCGGCGGGGGACACGGTCGCGCCACCGGCGGCGGGGGCGGTCGGCGTGGTCATCGTGGCGCCCTTCTTGAGCTCCTCGATGTAGGCCTCGACCACGTCGTTCCGGAGCTGCGACTTGATCTTCTCCGACACTTCCTCGACGGGCACGGCGTCGCGCTTGTCGTCGATCAGGATGACGTGGAAGCCGTACTTGGTGGCGACCGGCCCGACGAGGTCACCCTTGTTGGCGGCGAACGCGGCGGTCGCGAACTCCTCCACCATGCGGGTCTTCTCGAACCAGCCGAGATCCCCGCCTTCCTTGGCGGAGCCCTTGTCCGTGGAAAGCTCGGTCGCGAGCTTGGAGAAGTCGGCGCCGCCCTTCACGTCGGCGAGCACCTTGTCGGCCACGGCCTTGTCGGCGACGAGGATGTGGCGCGCCTTGACCTGGGGCTTGGCGAACTGGACGAGGTGGTCGTTGTACCAGGTCTTCACCGCCTCGTCGGTGGTGCGCTGCTTCACGATGTCCTCGAGCAGCGCGTTGGCGAGCGCGTTGCGGGCGGAGAGCGCGAGGCCCTGCTTGGTCTCGGGCTTCTCGTGCAGCTTGAGCTTGATCGCCTCTTGGTAGAGCAGCTCGCCGATGACGACCTGGTCCTTGACCTGGGCGAGCTGGCCGCGGGCGATCACCTGGTCGCGCACGTTGGCGGGGAGCTGGGCGAGCGTGGCGTCGACCATGCCCTGCGTCACGTTCTGGCCGTTGACGACCTGGAGGACCTCACCGACGCGCTCGACCTCGCCGGGGACCGGCGGGGGAGGGGGCTCGCAGGCGGTCAGGATGACGAGGAGGGGCAGAAGGAAGCGCGACATGGGAGACCTCGAAACGGCCGCCCCCTCTAGACGTTTCCCTCGCGGTCGTCAAGAGACGGAACTGGCGTTTACACTGTCGCGCGCCGCACGGATGCGCTCCCGCCGGGCGTCGTTGCGCGCCTCTGCTTCGGTGCCGACGTAGGGGCGCCGGGTCCCGAGGAGCTGATCGAACCAGGGGCGGGTGACGCACCAATTCGCCTCCTGGTCGGGGCCCATGTGGTGGTCGTAGTGCCACGGCAGCTTCTCCCGCGCCCAGGCGGGGTCGAGGTGCGCGCGGCGGTGGCAGCGGTAGTAGTTGAGGCCGCCGTACACGAGCGTGCCCGCGAAGACGGGCGCCACGGGGAAGAGCGCGGCCACGGGCACGGTGAGCAGGACGAGGCCGAGGAGCTCGCGGCCTTGGGCATTCCACTGGAACGGTGATTGTTCGTAGGCGGGATCCCGGCCGCGTGTACGTAGAGCAGCGACGTGGTGCTCGTCCAGGTGGAAGTTCCAGAAGCTCTTGCGGTCGCGCCCGCGCCCGTGCAGCACGTACTTGTGGATGAGCCACTCCGAGGCGTTGCACGCGAGGAGGCCGAGGGGAATGCCGATCAGGGACCCGATCATGGGGCGCTCCGCGTGCCGCCGGACGGCAGGAATGAGGACGGCCGAAAGAATGACGCATGTGTCATAAACAGATCTGACACGGTCGTCATCTTTTTCCGCGCGATAGGAGGAGCGCCATGGGACGGCGGGAACAGAACAAGGCCGACAAGCGCGAACGCCTCCTGGCGGCGGGCCTCGCCGCGTTCCTGGAGGAGGGATGGTCGGCGGCTAGCGTGGAGCGCATCGCGGCTGACGCTGGCGTGGCCCGCGGCACGTTCTACCTGTACTTCCGCGACAAGGAGGCGCTCTTCGTGGCGCTGATCGACGGCGTCGTCGCGCCGGTGGGCGCCGTGTTGACCACGGCCCGCCGCGATCTCGCGGCCTGCGCCGACGCCGAGAGCACCTACCCGGTGTACGCCGTCCTCGGCTTCGAGCTGGCCGCGCTCCTGGCCGAACGCGCCGACGAGGTGCGCCTCTACTTCGCGGAGTCGCGCAGCCCCGGCCCCGCGGGGGAAACCGTGCGCGCCTGCGCCGCGTCGATCGTCGCGCACACGGAGGACATCCTCGAGGACGCCGTCGCGCACGGCGTGCTCCGCCCCCACGCGCCGCACGCCGTGGCCCTCGCCATCGTGGGCGGCATCGAGCGCCTCGTGGAGGGCTGGCTCGCGGGGGACACGGCCATCGATCCTTTGCGCGTACCCGGCGAGGTGACTGCCTTGTTCCGCCGCGGGCTCGCCCCGATGGCGGGTTAGCGTGAGTCCATGACCCTGGCGCTCGGGCTCGCCCTCGTCATTCTCGCGGTGCTCCTGGGCATCGGGGCGTTCAGCAGCGGCTACATCGCCGGCTGGGTGGGCCGGCGTGTGCGTCGGTTGCCGGGCCTCCGCCGGGTGCCGCTCATCGGCGTGCGCCCCGACCTGCCGCCCCTGCCCATCCCGGAGGAGGGCGCGGATTTGCTGGCCTATCCGCGGCGGCTCTCCGAGCTGCAGGACCGCCTCGTCGAGCGCCACCGGGCCGTGCAGCAGCAGCTCCAGGTCCTCGGCGCGCGGCGAGACGGTGTGCGCGCCAAGGGGGATCGCGACGATCTCGCCAAGAAGTACGAAGCCGACGTTGGCATGCTCGATCGCCGCGCCGAGAGCATGCGCCGCGTGATGGGCCTCGTCTGGAAGACCCGCGCCGTGCTGCTCCTGCGGGTGCACCTCGCCGTCACCGCGCGGCGGCGGCCGCAGCTCGGCAAGCTGCCCGATCCCACCGCGCGCAAGGGCGCCCTTGCCGGGGCCACGGCGGCCTACCACTCGGCGGCCTCCGCGGTCCTGTTCTACCGGGACATCGTGCTGGAGCGCGCGCGCGACCTGGACGACGTGGTGCCGCTCCCGCCGATCTCGGCCGAGCTCGAGGCGCGCCACCATCAAGAGATCGACGACGAGCGCCGGTCCGCCCGGGCCGCCTACGCCACCCTCGCGACGCGGATGGATCGGCTGGCCGACAACCTGACCTTCGTCGGAGATCACTTCGCGGCGCTCGCGGTCGTGGACACCGAGCCGGAAGATCTGGTCATCGACGGGGGTCCCGCCCAGCTGCTCGAAGAGGTCGCCGCCGCCGTGCGCGGGCTGGACGATCTCGCCGGGCGGGTCGATCCCACCGTGGTCGACAACGCCGTGAGCCACCTCGCGGAAGAGATCACCCACCTCGAGGAGGCCGGCCTGGAGGCCGACGCGGAAGCCGCCGCCCACCTCGAAGTCGAACGTCTATTGGGGCAATTCACGTCGTCATGAACGATATTCTCGACGCGCTCGACGCGCTTCCGCCCGGTGAGGCGGTCTTCGACCTCGACGGTACGCTCATCCACCACGACATCGGGGAGGCCACGCTCCGCCGCCTGATCGCGCGCGGGCCGCTCCCGGCGGCCGCCACAGCGTGGCTGGGCACGGAGGACCCGTGGGGGACCTACGTGGCGTTGAACCCGGTCGACCAGTGCGTCGCCGCCGCGGTGGCGCTCGCCGGGCTCGACCGCGCCGAGGTGGAGCTCCTGGTGGACCAGGCCTTCGCCGCGGGCGAGGTCGCGCCGAACGCGGCCGTGTGCGAGCTCGCCGCGGCGATCGGCCGGCGCCACCGCGTGTGGATCCTCACCGGCAGCGCCGAGGTGCTCGGCGAGGCGGTCGCGGCCCGGGTCGGCATCCGCCACGTCCGCGGCGTGCGGCTGGTGGAGCGGAACGGCATCTTCGGCGACAAAGTCACGGGGATCGTAAGTTGCGCGGAAGGGAAGGTGCGCGCGAACTGGGTGCACTTCGGCCGCCGGCCGGTGTTCGCCATCGGCGATTCGCCGTGGGACCTCCATTTGTTGCGGCTCGCGCATGTCGCCCGAACTACAGGGCGCATCGCCGGAATGGAGTTTCCCGCGTACCCGGTGGAGCCTCCCCGGGCCGCCTGAACCTCGAATGATGCGCGTTCGCGGGTCGATCCTATGGCCAGACTGCGTTAGAGCGCGCCCCCCTGACGGAATAGAGCGGGAGAAAGGTCGAAATGAACCGCGTTGAAGTAGCCATCCAGGAAGGCCGTTGCGTGCTCGTGTTCGGAGCGCGCGCGCTTTCGGACCCCGAGGCACTCGGCGAGCTGCGTCGTCGTGCCGGAATTCCGGCCATCGTGCTCGGCACCGACATCCCCGCCCCCGCCGTCGCCCTCTCCGCCGAGGCGCTCGCGCCTGCGATCGGTCGGGACAGCGGCGTCATCGTGCTGTTCGAGGCCGACTCGGCCGACGGCGCCGCGTTGACCGCCCTCGCCGCGATCATCGCGGCCGCGCCCCACAAGCCCCGGCTCGTGGTGGCGGCGCGTGCGTTCAACCCGTTCCTGCTTCCCACGCCGCTGCGGCTGCTGAAGTTCGAGCACGAGAAGAAGCGGGCCAAGGAGCTCCTCTTCACGCTGCCCGTCTCCGCGCCCGCGCCGGTCGCGGCGGTGGCCGCGGCGGAAGAGCCGAAGAAGAAGACCGGCGGGGCCCCCCGCGCGGTGTTCGTCGGCCGCGAGGAGGAGCTCGCCGCGCTCGGTGAGCTGCTCGGAAAGGGCGGCCCCATCGTCGTGTCCGGCGCCATGGGCGTCGGCAAGCGCTGGCTGCTCGAGCAGGCGTTGGTCGGCTCGGCCTACACCCGCCTGCCCGACTTCCACGTGGGCTGGGGCTCCGAGGCGGACAGCCTCTACGCCCGCATCGCGATGGCCGGCCAGCTCGCCGGGGACATCCGCCTCGTCGACGCGCTGAAGGACCCGAGCAACCGGCCCGCGCCGGTCGAGCTCGCCCAGATCGCCGTGTCCGTGCTCGCGAACCCGGTCATGGCCGATCGCGTGATGGTCATCGATCGCCTGGAGCACGTGCTCCGTCGTGACGGCACGTTCCACCGCGAGGGGCGCTTCGAGCTGCTCCTGCGCGCGCTCCTCCTCGCGGAGGGCGGCGCCCGGATCGTGTTCCTCTCGACCATCCGCCCGCGCTTCTACCGCGAAGGCGAGGGCCTCACCCTCGGCTCGCTCGAGCTCGCCGGGCTCAAGGGCCGCGAGCTGCACGAGATCTTCGACGCGTACCGCGTCGAGGACTTCCCGCGTGACCACTTCGGCGACATCCAGAACCGCATCCACGGCCACCCGCTGGCCGCGCGCATGTTCGCCATCGCCGTGCGCGAGTCGTCCGACCGGGAGGAGCTCCTCGCCAAGAAGAGCTTCTTCCAGATGGACACGATCGCCGACGTGGAGCCCATCCGGCGCCGCATCCAGAAGGCGGTCGAGCAGCTCACCGAGGAGGAGCGCATCGCCCTCGGCATGCTCGCCCACTTCCGGATGCCGTACACCTCGGCCGACGCCGAGATCGTCGAGGTCACCCGCAACGTGCGCCTCACGCTGCAGGCGCGCGGCTTGCTCGATCAGCTTCCCGACAGCGTCGGGGACCGCACGTGGCACGTGCACCCGCTGGTGAACAGCGTGCTCGGCCACCGCGAGACCAGCGACTTCCGCCTCCTCGAGGCGCTGGGTGACCACTACCTGGGCCGCGCGACCAAGGCCGAGGGCATGCAGAAGCTGGCCCTCGCGCAGGAAGGCAACCGGCTCCTCTTCGAGGCGCATCGTGTGCGCAACCGCATGCGGATCCCCTACCCGGACAACGATCCGGTGCTGGAGTCCGTGCGTGGCCTCATCCGCTCGAAGAAGGCCCGTCCCGACCTCGCGGAGCAGCGCCTCGCCGAGGTGCTCAAGCAGGACCCGGCGAACACCGAGCTCCAGCTCCTCAAGGCCGAGCTCATGGTGGGCCTCAAGGCCCCCGTCGAGCCCATCCAGGAGGTCTACACCACCGCGCAGACCCTCGGGCCCACCCCCGAGGCGTTCCACACCGAGGCCAGCTGGCACCAGCTCAAGGGCACCTCCGGCCGCGGTCGCGCGGCGGGCGCGCTCGAGCGGGGCGCCGTGGTGTTCCCGGAGAACGCGCGCCTCAAGCGCCGCCTCGCGGGGATCTACCTCGACCAGAACCGCGCGGAAGAGGCGATCACCGTGCTCAAGGAGGCCATGGACCTCGAGCCGATGATGCCCGACACCTACGGGCTCCTCGGCGAGATCTACCTCCGCCAGGGCGCGAGCCACTTCGACCTCGCGGAGGCCGCGCTCGGCGAGGCCCGCCGGCTCGATCCCGACAACGCCCTGCACATGGCGCGTCTCGGCGCGTTGCTGGTGGAGCGTGGCGGAGAGGACGAGGAACGCGCGAAGCAGGCCGACGATCTGCTTGCGGCGGCCATCGCGGCCGACGCGAAGAATATGCTCGCCCACGTGTACCTGGCGCGCCTCGTGCTCGCCCGGAACGGGGATCTCGAGCGGGCCGACTGGGCGCTCAAGAAGGCGCAGAAGCTCGACGAGAAGGCCTCCTTGCCGCTCGTGCTCCGCGCCCGCATCGCCATCCGCCGCCAGGCGTGGGCGGACGCGGCGGCCCTGCTCGAGAAGGCCGTCCGCCTCGAGCCCGCGTCGCACGAGGCCTTCTTCGTGCGCGGCGAGCTCGCCGAGGCCCAGGGCCAACTGTTCGCGGCGCTGCCCGAGTACCAACGCGCGGTCGAGCGGTCCCCCAAGGACAGCGCGGCCCGCCCCCGCTATGACGAGGCCGTGGCCCGCGTCCGCACGCTCATCGAGAGCGGCGCGTACACCGAGGTCATCAAGGCCGCCGAAGGCACCGCGGTCATCGCGCCGCCGGTCGGCGGGGCGCGGCGTGAGCCGGGCAAGACCACCCAGCGTCGTCGCCGTGGGCGCGGCGGGCGGGGCGGGGCCGAGGGCGCGGAAGGGGCCGAGGGCGCGGAAGCGTCCGAAGGTGCCGAGGCCGGCGCGGAAGGGGCCGAAGGCGCCGAGCTGGCCGACGGCGCGGAAGGCGAGCCCGATCTGCTCACCGAAGCCGACGTTGACGCGGGCGCCGAGTCTGGTGGCGCGGACGACGTGGTCATCGATCCGATCGACGCGACCCCCGAGGCCGCCGAGCCGGTCGAGGTTCACGCCCCGGATGCCGACGAGGATCGCGCGTAGCACGAGGTCCGGATCGCGGCGCTCGGTGCCGTGAACCGCGGGTGACCCCCGTGAACCCCCCGAGGGGCGCTCCGACGAGCGCTCCGAAGGGGGTTTCGCGTTTGTGCCCCGTCGGATCCGCGTGGGCGGAGCGGATAGGTTCCGCCGGATGCAAACCCTCTCCGCCGCCGACGCGCGTCGCGTCCTGCTCGGCGCCGCCGCGCTCGGGGAGCCCCTCGGCGCGGGCTCCGCGGGCGTCGCGGCGCTCCTCGATCGCCTCGGCGCCATCCAGATCGATCCCATCGACCGCGTCGGCACCAACGCCGACCTCGTGGCCTTCGCGCGGGTGGACGGCCTGGGGCGCGGCGACCTGTATCGCCACGCCCGCGGCGCGAGCTTCGAACACTTCGCCAAGGAGCGCTGCCTGCTCCACGCGCGCTACTTCGCCCACTACCGGGGCCGCGCCGTCGAGACGCCCTGGTGGCGCCACTCCGACCGCATGAAGCGCATCCCCGGCGCGCTGCTGGACGACGTGCGGGCCGAGGTCCACGCCCGCGGGCCGGTGAGCGCGCAGGAGCTCGCGCCCCGCGGCCAGACCGAGGCGATGGACTGGAGCGGCTGGAAAGGCACCTCCAGCCTCGCGGCGCTCGCGGTCGAGGTGTTGTGGACCCGGTGCGAGGTGGTGGCGAGCGGGCGCGACGCGCGGGGGCGCCGCCTCTATGCCGCGCCCGAGGCCGCGCTGGGGGCGTGGGCCACCGCGCCGGCCGTGGGCGAGTTCGGCGAGTCCATGCTGCTGGCCCGGGTGCGCTCTGCGGGGCTCCTGGCGCGCGCTGGCGGGCCCACGTGGTCGATGCTGGGGGAGACCCGCACCGACGGCACGGTGGACCGCCTCGTCGAGGAGGGGCGCCTGCTCGCGGTGCGCGTGGGCCGGCGCCCCTACCTGATGCTGCCGGACCCGCCGCCGCCGCCCGCCGACGACGGCGCGGTGCGCATCCTCGGGCCGCTCGACGCGCTGGTGTGGGACCGCGCGCTGGTGAGGGAGGCCTTCGGCTTCGACTACGTCTGGGAGATCTACAAGCCCGCCGCCGAACGCACCTGGGGCTACTACGTGTGCCCGATCCTCGCGGATGGCGCGCTGGTGGGGCGCATCGAGGCGCGGCGCGAGGGCGGCACGTTGATGGTGGAGCGGTGGTGGGGTGCGGTCGATCCGACGCGGCTGGTGGCATCCCTGGAGCGGCTCGCCACGTGTAATAGTTGCACCGAACTTACGACGCTTCCCGCGCCATCTCCGCCTCCAAGCTCCACCCCCGGGCCGTCCCACACCGCCCCGGAGGGGTTTGTAAGGGCGAGTACATCAAAAGACACGTCAAGAGACAAATCGCGCTGAGTGCGAGCAGACCAGGGTTCTTGGCGAACAGAACTACGCAGGGGTGCGTAATTTCTTTCGCAGGTCGCTTCCCAACCAACAGGCCCATTGCTAAGGTCGCGGTCGTGGTTGGAGGATGAGCATTTGACCTTGGCGTTGTTCGTGACAATGACGGCGTTCGCGGCCGAGTATGGCCCCGCCCTCGAGGGCGAGGTGCTCGCCACCGAGACCGCGTCCGTCAGCGACGACACAGGTGCTACCGGCACTTGTTCGGACCAGTACCTGCAGGACGGGGTGCAGCTCCCCGACCTCCCCCTGTTCTACGTGCGCGCCCAGCCGAACGGCGCCTGGGGCTCCCCGGCGATGATCGACCTCCTGGTCGAGGCCGGCCGGCACATGAGCTGGCTGCTCCCCCAGGCCTCCCCGTTCGTGGTCGGGGACATCTCCTCGCAGCGCGGCGGCTACCTCGCGGGCCACCTGTCCCATCGCGGCGGGATCGACGCCGACGTGGGGATCTACAAGAAGGGCGGGTGGCAGCACAGCCGCGGCTTCACGCTGCTCGCCCCCTCCGAGCTCGACGTCGAGGCCACGTGGACGCTGATCAGCACGATGCTGTCCACCAACAACGTCCACTTCATCCTGCTCGACCGCAAGCACATCGATCGCCTGCACGCCTACGTGCTCTCCGCGGGCCTCCTCACGGATGACGAGGCGGCGCGCATCTTCCCGGCCGAGGGCACCCGCGCCGTGTGGGAGAACACCGGCATCCTGCGCCACGCGCCCCACCACCAGGACCACCTGCACGTGCGGGTGCTCTGCGCGGACGGGAAGCGGGCGGACTGACGCCGGGCGCGTGGTAGCCGGAACGCCCGAGCGCGTTCCGGCTATTGGTTTCTGGTCGGCGAAGCTCGATTTCGGAGAGTCTTCGTGTTCGCGCGCAGCGCGAACACGTCGACCAGGCGGTGCATCACGAACCGGTGCATAC
>JAZKFH010000053.1:71512-120597 GCA_040386535.1 Myxococcota bacterium
CCAAGACTCTCGAAATGAGCCGCCTCCGGATCGCCGGTCTTGCCGGCGGGTTTTGGTAACCCGCCGGCAAGACCGGCTACGCTCCCCGTTCGGAGGCTCCGATGCTGCTCTTCTCGGTCCCGATGGCGCTGGCGGCGCAGGTCGTGTTGCGCAACGACACGAACACCTCCGACACCTACGACTCGTCCGACCAGGTCGCGTGGCTCGACTACCCGGAGTGCGCCATCACGGTGCTCACGGCCGCCCCGGGGGACCTGCCGCTCGCCGTCGACCACGTGTACGTGTACCTGGGCAGCAACACCGGCAACCAGGACGGCACGGACACCGTCGTGGAGGTGGGCATCCAGGTGCTCGCGGACGGGGAGGTTCCGGCGCCGGGCAGCATGGACTGGGGCCCGGAGGCGTTCTCGCTGCAGGTGGCGTCCGACCGCCTCGGTGAGCTGTCCCTGGTGGACGAGGCGAACGGGCTCTACGCGCTCGACTACACCGCCGGCCGGCTCGCCGTGTGGGTGTGCGCACCCGACCCGACCACCGGCAACGCGTGGCCACGCACGAGTGATCGCGACACGTCCGGGATCGTGATCGACACGTCCTCGCCGAGCGCGGGCAACTGGCTGTACTACCAGGAGCAGGTGGTGGCGCTGTCCGAGCTGGTGGCGGGCGGCTGGATCATCCGCGCGGCCGCCGGGGAGGGGTCCGGTGGCGGGGACACCGGCGGCGGCGACGCGGACACCGACACCGACACCGACACCGACACCGACACGGATACCGACGGCACGCTCGCGATCACGTCGGTGACGCCCGCCACGGCGAACGAGGGGGAAGCGGTGTCCATCGCGATCCTCGGCGAGGGCTTCGAGCCCGGCGCCACCGTGTTCATCGGCGGGCTCGCGGTCTCCAACGTGCAGCTCTCAGGCGACACGGCGCTCTCGGGCACCTCGCCGAGCTCGTTGTCCGCGGGCACGCACGACGTGCTGGTCAACAACCCGGGCGGTGGCTCGGACACGCTGGAGGCGGCGTTCACGGTCGAGGGGGCGGGCTGCGGCTGCGCCACCGGCGGCACGTGGGGCGGGACGCTCGCGGTGATGGCGGCGGCGCTGACGGTCGGGCGGCGCCGACGGGAGACGGAGAGCTGACGGGGCGGCGGCGGCGCCGCGTCGATCTTGACGATCAGAGAGAGCCACAGGCGCCGGGCACCGCCGCCGGCGCCGGTCGCCCAGACAAGAGAGAGCTACGCCCCGATCTCGCCCATCTGCAGCGCCATCTCTTCGAGCTTGCGAATGCGGTCGCGCAGCTCGGCCGCGCGCTCGAACTCCAGCTGGCCCGCCGCGGTCTTCATCTCGGCGCGGAGCCGGCGGATCTGGCCGGGGATCGCCTCGATGGTGACGCCCGGCATCGTCGCGAGCTCCTTGGCGTTCTTGGGCACCTTGACGTAGTCGGCGTCGAGCAGGGCGGCGAGCGGGCTGTCCATGTTCTTGATGATGGTCATCGGCGTGATGCCGTGCTCGTCGTTGTAGGCGATCTGCTTGGTGCGGCGGCGGCTGGTCTCGCCGATGGCGAGCTCCATGCTGTCGGTGACGCGGTCGGCGTAGAGGATCACGCGCCCCTCCACGTTTCGGGCCGCGCGGCCGATGGTCTGGATGAGCGACGTGCCGCTGCGCAGGAAGCCCTCCTTGTCGGCGTCGAGCACGGCGACCAGCGCCACCTCGGGCAGATCGAGCCCCTCTCGCAACAGGTTGATGCCGACGAGGATGTCGAACTCGCCCATGCGCAGCTCGCGGAGGATCTGCATGCGTTCGAGCGTGTCGATGTCGGAGTGCAGGTACTTCACCCGCAGGCCGAGCTCCTGGTAGTAGTCGGTGAGCTCCTGCGCCATGCGCTTGGTGAGCGTCGTGACCAGCACGCGGTGGCCCTTGGCGACGGTCTCGCGGAGCTCGGCGAGCAGATCGTCGACTTGCGTCGCGGCGGGGCGCACCTCGATGATCGGATCGAGCAGTCCGGTGGGCCGGATGACCTGCTCCGCCACGATGCCCATGGCCTGTTCGAGCTCGTACTTCGACGGGGTGGCCGACACGTAGATGGCCTGGTGGACGTGGTGGTTGAACTCCTCGAACATCAGCGGCCGGTTGTCGAGCGCGCTCGGGAGGCGGAAGCCGTACTTCACGAGCGTCTCTTTCCGCGCGCGATCCCCCTTGTACATGCTGCCGATCTGCGGGACCGTGGCGTGGCTCTCGTCGATGACCAGCAGCCAGTCGCCGCGGAAGTACTCCAGCAACGTCGGCGGCGGCAGGCCCACGGGCCGCTGGGTGAGGTGGCGGCTGTAGTTCTCGATGCCGTTGCAGAAGCCGAGCTGCTCGATCATCTCCAGATCGAACACGGTGCGCTGCTCGAGCCGCTGGGCTTCGAGAAGCAGGCCCTTGGCGCGGAAGTCCTCCAAACGCTCCTGCAGCTCCGTGCGGATCGAGTCGATCGCGCGCTGCATCTTCTCCTTGGGCGTGACGTAGTGGCTGGCCGGGTAGATGCAGATCTTGTCGAGCTGGGTCAGCTTGACGCCGCGGAGCGGGTCGATCTCGGAGAGGGCCTCGACCTCGTCTCCGAACAGCTCGATGCGGTAGGCGCGCTCGCTTTCGTGGGCGGGGACGATCTCGATCACGTCCCCCCGCGCGCGGAACGTGCCACGGTGCAGATCCTGCTCGTTGCGCTGGTACTGGAGCTCGACCAGCTTGGCGAGGAGCTGGCGGCGCGGGATCGTGTCCCCCACCTCGATGGGGATGACCATGTCGTCGTACGCTTCGGGTGATCCGAGGCCGTAGATGCACGACACGGACGCGACGATGATCACGTCCTTCCGCTCGAGCAACGACCGTGTGGCGCTGTGGCGCAGCTTGTCGATGTGCTCGTTGATGAGGCTGTCCTTCTCGATGTAGGTATCGGAGGAGGGGACGTAGGCCTCGGGCTGATAGTAGTCGAAGTAGCTGACGAAGTACTCGACCGCGTTGTCCGGGAACAGCTGCTTCATCTCGCCGAAGAGCTGGGCGGCGAGCGTCTTGTTGTGCGCCATGATCAGCGTCGGCCGTTGGTACGCCTGGATGACGTTGGCGATGGTGAAGGTCTTGCCGGTGCCGGTGGCGCCGAGGAGCACCTGGTGCGCCTGGTTGCCGTTGAGCCCCGCCACGAGCTGGGCGATGGCGGTGGGCTGGTCCCCGGCGGGCTTCATGTCGGTGGCGAGGCGGAAGGGGGGCATGGTGCCCCGCTTAACCGGGATCGGTACGGATGTTCAGGTGCTCGAGGTTGCCAGCAGCTCGGCAACCGTCGCGACGGTGGCGACGCGCTCGATCCAGGCGTCGAGCGCGGGCATCCCGGCGGCGCGAATGAGGGCCACCTCCTTGTCCGAGGGGATCAGGCCCCGGGCACCGAGTACGGCGAGCAGGGCGGTTGCTTTGCCTCGGGCCTCTCCGCGGGCCTCTCCGCGGGCTTCTCCGCGGGCTGCTCCGCGCGCCTCCACCGCCCGAATCGCCGGGCTCCCACGCGCAACCAACGCCGCAACCACCGCGTTGTCGGCCGCCGCCGCGTCGAGCAGCGCGCGCACCGGAAGCGGGCGTACGAAGCACGGATCGTCGATCGACGCGCTGTCTGGGAGCGGGCTCCAGCTGTCGGTCTCGGCGGACCACTCGACCACGCGCCGATGGCGCACGACGATGCAGAACACGCGGCGCACGCCACGTCGGACCAGCTCACGCGCCTTGTCGCCCGCGTCGTCGAGCGGCTGGGTCGAGGCGACCTCGAACGCCAGCTCTTCGAGCTTGCGCCCGCCCGTGACGGGATCCCGTTCGGCGGGGAACACGCTCGCGTCGGGGGCGAAGTTGGAGTCCATGCTCGTGCGCGTCAACATGTCGACGGCGCCGACAAAACCGGCGGTCACGTGGGCGGCGAGGACGTAGGCGAGGGAGAAGTGGGCCGTCGCCTCTTGCTCCTCGGCGGGCGGCAGCTGGATGAACTTTCCGCCGACGAACTCCACGCGGGAGTTCTCTCGGATGAAGTGCTCGTCGACGTGAAAGGGACGGTTCGGCCAGGAGGGATTCATGATCCCGTAGTACTAACGCCGATCCCTTCCACGTCATCAACACCCGGCGCCGACGCCACCTTCTCCGAATCCTTCTGCCCCGCCCGCCACGCCCGCAGCCGCTTCCCCTGGTGCCCGCGCGTGTTCCCGCCGAAGCGCCACGCGAGGTCGACCGTGTTGAGCAGCCACGCGCCGGGCACGGACGAGATGCCGCCGCCGACGCGCAGATCCACGTTTCGCCAAGAGAATTGCCACGCGAGGCTCGCGGTGTAGGTGTCGGTGATGGGGACGAAGCCGGACTCCTCGGACACGAACCGCTCGGCGTAGTTGGGGTAGCGGCTCCACGCCCAGAGCACGGCCTGGCCCTGGAGGATGATGCTGTCGCGCCGGTTGATACGGAAGTCGGTGGCCGCGCGCAGGGTGACCGCCTCGACGCGCACCTCGTAGGCGAGCTTGTCGGAGAGGTACTGGAGGCTGGCGTCGGAGGGCAGGTTGCCGGCGTAGTAGGGCTCTACGGCGTCGGCGGTGACGGACAGATCGGGGGCGCCGATGGCGGCGGCGTAGGTCCACTGTGCCCCGCCGTGCAGCGACCACGCCGGCGTCACGATGACCGAGACCGTGCCGCCCGCGGTCACGTAGAGCGCGTTCATCGTGTCGGTGCGCATGTGGCCGAGCGAGGCGTTCACGGCGCCGTCGAAGGAGTCGCCGAGCTGCAGGAGGTTGAGCTTGAGCGCGAGGTTCGGCATGCGGACGGCGTCGAGAACGGGCTGCGTGGAGAGCTGCACCCCGGGGAACAAGGCGATGCCGACGTTGCCGATGCCGACACGCACCTCGCCCCAGTCGAGCGTGTACGCGGTGAAGTCGGTCTGGCCGCGCGGGTTCGGGGGGAGCGACGCCCACGAGGGGCGCGAGCCGTCCTCGGGGAGCTGGAGCGGGGCCGGCGGCGGCGGGGCCCACGGATCCACCTCCGCCTCGGTGACGATGGACTCGACGGAGGTGGGGGCCCCGGCGAGCGCCGCGGCGAAAAGGAGCGTGAGCATGCCCCCCTCTCGGACCGCGCACGCTCCAACCTGAGCGCCGGACCGCGAATACCCGGATCGCAACCTGGGATGCGTCCGCTAAGATGACGTGATGCGCCTCGCCCTCCCGCTGCTCGCCCTCTCGCTCGCCGCCTGCAACCCGCTCGACACGGGCTTCCAGAAGCCCGACACCGACGAGCCGGTCGACACGGGTGAGGACACCGACACTGACACCACGCCCATCGACACGGCCGACACCGACGGAGATCTCGACGACGACGGGTTCACCCCCGAGGAGGGCGACTGCGACGACGCCGACGTGCGCGTCTCCCCCGCGCGCGAGGAGGACGACGGCGACGCGAAGGACAACGACTGCGACGGGCGCACGGACGAGGAGTGGTCCGGGTTCGACGTGGGGCGCGTGGACGCTGACGGCGTGGGCTCGATCATCACGCTCGACACGATCGGCCGGGACGACGCCACGGTGACGCTCTCCGCGGGCTGCTACCCGCTCTGGCTCGACCATTACGCCGACGGGTGGGCAGTCAACGCCGATAGCGTGTCGGTGGCGACGGTCGCGCCGGACGGGACGTGCACGATCATCGGCGACTTCTCCGACGCCGAGGTGTACGAGTACGGCGTATGGGGCATCGCGACGATGCCGGACGGCTTCGGGCTCGACGGCACCGTGCTCGCGACCACCCTCGGCACGCTCGAAGGGGTGTCGAGCGACGGTACGGTGACGACGCTGGCGACGTGGGTCCTGGACCTCGAGGACGTGGCCGCCCACGAGTTCGCCGCCGCCGCGGTCGCCGTGAACCCCGCGAACGGGGAGGTCGGCCTGTTCGACTACTTCGGCGGGTTCGGCACGTGGACGGCGGCCGGCGGCCTCGTGGTGCACCGCAAGGGCGACTACGAGAACCCCACGCTCCTGACCACCTCCGGGGCGCATCGCGACGGCGGCGGCTGGTACACGCAGGGCACCGACGCGATCAGCGGCGCGCGCGGCATCTACAGCTTCGATCTCGCCGCCGGGGACTGGGTGCTCGAAGAGGAGTGGGACGCCACGTCCGACTGGGCGCCGCAGCAGGTGGCGATCGACGGTGACTCGGGCGACTGGTACCTGACCGCGAACGTGGGCGGGATCTTCCCCACGGTGTACCGGATCGTGGAGTCTTCGGGCTACGCTGCGGACTTCTACCGGATCGACACCGATTATGCGGGAGACTTCTACGGAATCGCCACGAACTACACCTATGGTGGATGACCCGGCGTTTCCGCTGTGGAGCGGGGACATCGGCATCCGCCCCTTCCACGAGCACGAGGCCGCCGCCTTCGTCGAAGCGGTGCGCGAGTCCATCCCCGACCTCGCGCCGTGGATGCCGTGGGCCCACCCCGACTACTCGCTCGACGAGGCCCAGTCGTGGATCGACGACACCCGGGGCTCGTTCGACGCGTGCACCAAGCACGAGTTCGCCATCTGCGATCGCGACGATCTCCTCCTCGGCGGGGTCGGCATCAACCTGCGCAACGACCTGCACCGCACCGCCAACCTCGGCTACTGGGTGCGCAGCTCGGCCTCGGACCGGGGCGTGGCGACGACTGCCGCCCGGGCCGCCGCCGTCTTCGGCTTCAAGTCGCTGCGGCTCCAGCGCCTCGAGATCCTCGTGGTCGTCGCCAACGCCGCCAGCCTGCGCGTGGCCGACAAGCTCGGGGCGCGGCGTGAGGGCGTGCTCCGCAACCGCCTCCGCATCTACGATCAGCCGCTGGACGCGGTCATGCACTCCCTCGTGCCGGAAGACCTGGGCTTCCGCACCGAGTGAGCGGCTGCGACTCGCCCGCCGCGATCCGCCCCCCGCGCGCCGCGTGCCGCCGGGATCCCGGCGCCCCATTCCCCCCGCGCCGCGCCGCCGCGATCCCGCCCGCGCCGCGCTCGCCGGCCCTGTCGCCGCCGTGGTACATCGCTTGCTGTGCACTCGATCCGATGCCCCTCCCGATGCCTCTCCGGATGAGCCGCCGCGGCCAGTCCACCGTCGAGCCCATGCTCGCCGTCACGGGCGTACTTTTTGTGCTCGTGCTCGCGGCGTACGTCCGGCAAGACGCGTTCATGGCGCTGGTGGCCGCCATCGCCGAGTGGATCGCCGTCCGCGTGGAGCTGCCATGATCGACCGCCGCAACCGCCGGGGCCAGTCCATGGTCGAGTACGTGCTCGGCATCTCCGTCATCGTCATCGGGCTCGCGGCCGGCTTCATGGCGTTCGGCGAGGGCGTGAGGGACGTGTTCCACAACGTTCGCACCACCGTGCAGCAGCCGTACCCGTGATGCCGCCCGTGATGCCGCCGTTCGGCCCGCCCGACGTTGTCCTGATCGCGCTGCTGCTCGGCGCCATGTGGACCGACTGGACGACCGGCAAGATCAAGAACGTCCTCACCTTCCCGGTGATGGTCACCGGCGTCCTGATGGCGCCGTTGTTCGCCCCCCACTTCTACGACGGCGCGCTCGGCCTCCTCGCGGCCTTCGCGGTCGGCGTGGTGCTGTGGAAGTTCGGCGGCGCCTACCACCCCGGCGACGTGAAGCTGGTGATGGCGGCGGGCGCGCTCGTCGGGCCGGAGATGATCCTGCGCGCCATCCTTCTCGGCCTCATCCTGAACCTGCCGGTGGCGCTGATCGTGCTCATCGCCAAGGGGCGGCTGGGGAACGTCTGGCGCTTCTGGGTCAAGGGCGAGCGGGAGGTCACGACGAAGATGATCTTCGCCCTGGTGATCAGCGGCGGCGTCATCATCGCGCGGCTCCAGCCGTGGCCGAACCTGTGGGGAGCTCCATGATCCGTCGCCGCCGCGGGCAGGCCACCACCGAGTACTTCCTCCTCATCAGCGTCGCGGTGATCGGCCTCGCCGTGGCCGCGTACGCCTTCATCCCCGGCTTCTCGGACGGCGTGACCGCGCTGGGGAGCGACACGAGCACGTTGTTCGGCTCGGGCACGGCCAACGGCAGCGGGAACAAGCGGTAGCAGCGGAGGGTGCGGTCAGCGCTCGCGCGCGAGATGTCGTAGAATCGCGCTCCCCGTCCCGTCGAGGCCCGTTTGAAGAACCCCCGCGCGTTCCTGTTCGCCCTGGTGGTCGCGCTCGTCGCGACCTTCGCGCAGTGCCGCTACGTGCACCAGCGCGAGCAGGACCTGCTGTACGAGACCGCTCCGATGCCGACCCTCGTCGCGAAGCGCGACATCCTCGACAACGTGCGGCTGGACGAGACCATGGTCGAGGTGGTCGACGTGCCGCGCCGTTGGCAGCAGCCCAAGGCGCTCACCTCGGGCGAGCTCATCCGCGATCAGATCAGCGCCGTCCCCATCCTCGCGGGCGAGCAGATCGTCGCCACCAAGCTTGTGACCGCGGACGAGGCGGGCCTCGCGCTCTACGTGCCGAAGGGCCTGCGCGCCATCTCGCTCGACGTGTCGGTGTTCAACGCGGTCGGCGGGCACATCCGCCCCGGCAACCACGTCGACATCCTCGGCACCTTCGACTTCGGCACCGGGGAGAAGTCGGACGTGCGCACCGTCACCGTCATGCAGGACGTGTGGGTGCTCTCCGTGGTCGACGACATCGGCCGTGTCACGACGCGCGATGTCGTGACCATGCCCCCCGAGGGCCAGCCCATGGTCCAGAAGGAGCCCGGCCCCTCCGAGCTGCTCGGCGGCAGCGCCACCATCACCGTGGGCGTGCGCCCCAGCGAGGCCCAGAAGCTGGTGCTCGCGCAGCAGATCGGCGATCTGACGATCAGCCTCCGCTCCTTGTGGGAGACGCCGGAGCCCATCGTCCTCGACCACGCCACGGTCGCCTCCACGCTCGGCCTCGTCCAGCAGGTGCGGTACCGCTCCGGGCCCCGCTACCGCGTCATCGAAGGGGGTGGATTTTGAGCGTGCTCGTCCGTGGTTGGGCCACCCGCGCCGCCCTCTCCCTCGCCCTCCTCGCCCCGCTCGTGCTCGCCGTGCCGCAGGTCGTGCCCGGCACGCACGCGGCGGAAGAGGTGGCCGACCAGGTCATCGTCGTCAACACCCAGCAGGCGATCGACATCCCGTACAGCTTCGGCGACGTGTCGGTGGGCTCCGCCGACATCGCCAAGGTGGTGCCGCTGCGCGAGGCCCGCCAGATCCTCATCGCCGGGCGTGAGGTCGGCACCACCAACCTCATCATCTACAACACGCGCGGCGCGCGGGTCGACGAGATCGAGATCACCGTCATCCCGGCCAACCTCGCCAAGGTGATGAAGAACGTCCAGGCGCTGCTCGACGACATCGAGGGCCTGTCCTTCAAGATCATGAACGATCGCGTGTACATCCAGGGTGAGGTCAGCCTGGACGACGAGCTGGAGCGCGTCCAGGATCTGGACGAGCGCGAGCCGCTCATCGAGTCGATGGTGACGCTCTCGCCCATCGCCCAGCGCCTGCTCGCGTCGCTCATCCAGAAGGAGATCGGCACCCCGGGCGTGAACGTGCGGCTCGTCGGCAAGCAGATCATGCTCGAAGGCATCGTGCACTCGGACATGGCGAGCAAGCGCGCCGAGGCCATCGCGCGCGCCTACTACCCCGATGTCGTCAACGTCCTGGAGGTGCGCGAGGTCGACCGCATCCCCGGCCGCGCCGAGACCATCGTGATGGTCGTGCACTTCGTCGAGCTCACCAAGTCGCTGGTGACCTCCTGGGGCGTGGAATGGACCCCGCTCGCCGTGAACGGCGGCGTGCAGTTCAACTTCCTCCACGACTTCTTCGACGCCTCCGCCGCCGAGGGCACCGCCGCCGCCACGATCACCTCGCTCCTGCCCCGCCTGGAGCGCGCCCGCCGCAGCGGCTACGCGCGAGTGCTCGAAAACCCCACCGTGTCGGTCAAGAGCGGCGACACCGCCCACATCTTCTCGGGCCAGAAGATCCCGTTCGTGTTCATCGAGAACGGCACGCAGACGGTCATCTTCGAGGAGGTCGGCATCAAGCTCGACGTGACCCCGTACGCGCAGGGCTCCGAGGTCGACCTGAACATCGAGGTCGAGGTGACCTCCCTCGGCGAGGTCGGCACCAACGGCTACCCCGCGATCGACAAGTCGGAGATCACCACCTCGCAGTACGCCCGCGCCGGCGAGAGCATCGTCATCGGCGGCCTGCAGCGCGTGAGCGACCGGGTGGACTACAACCGCCTCCCGGAGAACGCGACCACGCAGGCCGAGGGCGTGTTCAGCCTGTACAACGCCAAGGACTACAAGAAGCAGAAGCAGCAGTTCCTGGTGTTCATCACGCCGCAGATCCACGAGTCGTCCTCGACCGCGAACCGCGAGATCCAGGAGAAGTTCAACCTCCTCGAGGTTCGGCAGTAGATGGCGCCCCCCGCCGGAAGCCGGGTGGTCGCGGTCGGCGGCGCACGCGATGGTGTCGGCAAGACGACGTTCGCCGTCAACCTCGCGCTGTCGTTCCTGAAGGAGACGCGCGAGCGCGTGCTCCTGATCGAGCTCGATCGCGCCGGCGCGGGGGACAGCGCCGCGCTCCTCGGCCTGACCGAGGTGCGCACCATCGCCGACTTCGCGCCCTACCTCGGGCAGCTCACCCCCGAGACCGTGGGCCCGTACATCGCCGCCCACCCCGCCGGCCTCGGCCTGTTGCCGCTCGCCGCCTCGCCCGAGGCCGCCGACAAGGTGCCGCTCGACGCGGTCAAGCGCATGCTCGAGCTCTGCCTGCCGCTCGCCAGCTACATCGTGGTGGACTGCGGCGCCGGCGTCGATCCGTTCGGCGTGGCCGCGATGGAGAAGAGCAGCGGCATCTTCCTGGTCACGACGCCCGACTTCAACGTCCTCCAGGCCACGCGCCGGATGATCGACCAGCTCCAGCAGCTCCAGTTCCCCCAGCAGCTCGTCAAGGTGGTCGTCAACCGCCTCGACGCCGCCGGGCCGATCACCAAGGAGCTCGTGCTCGGCCGCCTCGGCCGCCCCGTGCTCGTGACGCTCCCGAAGGACGACACGCTCACCGCGACCCACGCCGCCCGCGGCACGCCGTTCGTGCTCGACGCGCCCCGCGAGAAGCTCACCCGCCACTACGACGAGCTCGCGCGCCAGCTCGTCGAGAAGGGCGTGCTCGACCAGCTCGGGCAGCTCGCGCGGCCCCAGGACGTCGGCGTGGCCGACGCGCGCCGGCAGGTCACCGCGGACGACAAGGCCAAGGAGGTCGCCGGGTGGATGAAGTCGCGCGGCGGGCGGGGCGGCCGCGGCGGGCAGAAGGGCGAGATCGACGGGCGCACCGCGGTCAAGATGCTCATCCACAAGCGCCTGGTCGAGGTGCTCGATCTGAAGCGCCTGGACCGCGAGCTCGCGAACAACCAGGACCGCGACAAGGTGCTGCGCGAGCGCGCCGAGGTCGCCATCTCGCGCGTGCTCGACGAGGAGGGCGGCACCATCACGGATCGCGCCGACCGCCAGCGCATCGTGAAGGAGGTCCTCGACGAGGCCCTCGGGCTCGGCCCGCTGGAGGACCTGCTCGCGGACGACCGCGTGACGGAAGTGATGGTCAACGGCCGCGACAACGTGTTCGTCGAGATCGGGGGCAAGCTCCAGAAGACCAACCTCTCCTTCACCGACGATCAGCAGCTGCTCGCGGTCATCGAGCGCATCGTCCAGCCGCTCGGCCGCCGCGTGGACGAGAAGTCCCCGATGGTCGATGCCCGCCTCCCGGACGGCAGCCGCGTGAACGCGGTCATCCCGCCGCTCGCGATCGACGGCCCCTCGATCACCATCCGTAAGTTCGCCAAGGAGCCCTACAAGGTGGCGGATCTCGTGAAGTTCGGCGCGTTCACGCCCGAGCTCGCCGATCTGCTGCGCGCCTGTGTCGAGGCGCGGCTCAACATCCTCATCTCGGGCGGCACCGGCTCCGGCAAGACCACGCTGCTCAACGTGCTCTCGAGCTTCATCCCGCCGGACGAACGCATCGTCACCGTCGAGGACGCCGCCGAGCTCCAGCTCAAGCAGCCCCACGTCGTGCGCATGGAGTCGCGCCCGCCCAACATCGAGGGCATCGGCGAGGTCAAGATCCGCGACCTGGTGAAGAACTGCCTGCGCATGCGCCCCGACCGCATCGTGGTCGGCGAGTGCCGTGGCGCCGAGGCGCTCGACATGCTCCAGGCGATGAACACCGGCCATGACGGCTCGCTCACGACGGTGCACTCCAACTCCCCGCGGGACGCGATCTCCCGCCTCGAAACCCTGGTGATGTTCGCCGGCCTCGACCTCCCCAGCCGCGCCATCCGCGAGCAGATCGGCAGCGCCGTGCACATCATCGTGCAGACGACCCGCATGTCGGACGGCTCGCGCAAGGTCATCTCCGTGGCCGAGGTGACCGGCATGGAGGCGAACACCATCACGCTCCAGGAGATCTTCAGCTTCAAGCAGACCGGCCTGGACGCGAACAAGAAGGTGATGGGCCACCACGCCGCCTCCGGGTTCGTACCGAAGTTCGTCAGCAAGCTCGACGCGCTCGGCATCGAGCTACCCCGCGGCATCTTCTCCGCGCCCCCCATGGGCCCCGGCGCCGTCGCCTCGGCCAACAACAACGCCCCGATCCCCCGCGGCCGCCCGTGATGCTCCCGCAGTTCTGGGACCTGCTCACCGGCTTCCGCCTCGTGTTCGCGCTGGCCGGCGTCGGCGCGTGGCTGCTCGTCGGCTGGTATGCCGCGCCCTGGTTCGGCGACCGCTTCGACACCGCCACCAACGGCTACGTCAAGTGGATGCAGGGCATGTTCGACCGCATGTTTTTGCAAGTGCCGGCGAGCTGGTGCATCGCGTCGATCGTCGGCTCCGTGCTCGCGTTCGGCACCGCCGGGTGGTTCCTCACCACCGGCATCCCCTTCGAGCCGTGGGGCTACCACATCATCCGGGTGCTGGTCATCGGCGTCCTGGTCATCGGCCCCTTCGGCCTGCCGGTCGGCTACCGCCTGCCCCGCTACGTGGTCGAGACGATGTGGGAGAACCGCATCGGCCGCTTCGAGGATCAGCTGCTCGACGCGCTCGCCTTCATGTCGAACGGCCTCAAATCCGGCCTCTCGCTGCTCCAGGCGATGGACATGGTGCGCGAGGAGCTGCCCGATCCGATCTCGCAGGAGTTCGCGCTCATGCTCAACGAGCAGCGGCTCGGCGTGCCCCTGGAGGACGCCCTGCTCGCGCTCGAGAAGCGCATCGGCACCGAGGACATCCAGATCATCGTCACGAGCATCAACATCCTGCGCCAGTCCGGCGGCAACCTGTCGGAGACCTTCGACACGGTCGCCCACACCATCCGCGAGCGGAAGAAGGTGCAGGGCCGCATCGCGAGCCTCACCGCGCAGGGCATCGCGCAGGGCGTCATCATCGTCATGATGCCGTTCGTGCTCGCCTTCATCCTGTGGATGATGGACCCGCAGCTCATCTCGCGGCTGTGGACCACGTGGCTCGGGTGGGTCTTCATCTTCGTGATGTTGACGCTGCAGATCGTCGGCGCGTGGATGATCAAGAAGATCGTGAAGGTGCAGGTTTAGGAAGGGTCGGATAGCGCACTCGCCATGCCGACCACCCACGACGGGATCTCCTGCCCCCTGCCCGTGAACCCCACCTCGGTGGTGGTCGGGCTCGCGTTTCTCGGCGCCGCCGCCGCGCTCGCGTACTTCCGCATCGGCGCCTACGTGCCCTCCGTGGGCCTCGCCCTCGTCGGCCTGCTCGTGCTCATCAACCAGAAGGGCACGCGCCGCATCCGCGTCATCTCCAGCAAGCTCGTGGTCGAGGACGAGCGCCTCATCCGCAACCTGCTCATCGGCCCGGCGCGTTCGCGGGTGGAGTGGAAGCAGGTGCGCGCCGTGCGGATCGACGGAAACAGCCTCAAGCTGGAGACCGACGCCGCCCCCTTCGTGACCGGGCAGGGCGCCACGCCCGAGGATCTCGAGGCGCTCAAGGTGCGGGTGGAGGCCGCGATCGCGAAGGAGCGGGCGGGCTGACCGTTTCCAGCGTCTTGCGCCACGCCGCCCGCAGTGTCGCGCGGCTCTCCGGGTACCGCTCGGCGGAGAACTCCGCCCCCGTCACGCGGTCCGTGCGGAACCGGCGGAAGCCCTCGCGCAGCTCGCACCACGCGATGAGGATCCGCACCGTGTCCCAGTAGCCCACGGTCACCGGCCATACGACGCGCTCGCTCTCCTGGCCCGCCTCATCGCGGTACCGCAGGGTGATCTTGCGGCCGGCGTGGATCTGGGCGCGCACCCGGCTCATGTCGAGGCCGTCCGCGGGCGCGTTCCACATCGGCGGGGCCGCGCTCGCCGGCTCCGCGACGTAGGGCCGCAGCCGCTCGGGCACGGCGGCGCTGATCTTGGCGATGAGGTCCTGGGCGGCCTTGACCAGCGCCGGGTCCCCGCGGCGGGCCACCCACTGCGCGCCGAGCACGGCCACCTCGATCTCGTCGGGCGTGAGCATCAGCGGCGGCATGTCGTACCCGCCCTCGAGGACGTAGCCCACGCCGGCCTCCCCGCGGATGGGCACCTGCTGCGCCATCAGGTCGGCGATGTCGCGGTACACGGTCCGTTTGGAGGTCTCCAGCTCGGCCGCGATCACGTCCGCCGTGAGCGGGGCGCGGCTGCGGCGGAGGATCTGGATGATCTGGAACAGGCGGTCGGCGCGGCGCATGGCACCCGGTATCCCCCTTTGTGACCCTGCTGCCAGACTGCTGACACAAGGGTGGCAGCAGGGCGGCGATAGAAGGGTTTCACGTTCGAAGGAGAACGGTCATGACCCACCCCATCACGCTCTTTGCCACCGGCGCCCACTTCGGCCTCCCCGAGGCCAGCCCCTATGTCACCAAGGCCGAGGTCCAGCTCCAGATGGCGGGCCTCTCCTATCGGAAGGAGGGAGCCAGGCCCGACCGCTCGCCCAAGGGCCAACTCCCCTTCATCGACGACGAGGGGGAGTTGGTCGCCGACTCCACGTTCATCCGCGCCCACCTCGAACGCAAACACGGCTTCGATCTGGACGCCCACCTGGACGCCCGCCAGCGCGCCGAGGCCTGGGCCATCGAGCGCATGTTGGAGAACCACCTGGGGTGGACCAGCACATGGGCCCGGTGGCTCCTGCCCGAGAACTTCGAGAAGGGGCCCGGGCGTTTCTTCGACAACGCCCCCGAGGCCGTCCGGGACCAGCTGCGCGCGGACGTCCAGGGCCGCGTGGCCGCCAACGTCAAAGGGATCGGCATCGGCCGCCACACCCCCGACGAGATCGTGGAGCTCGCCGATCGCTCGCTCTCGGCGTTGTCCGTCCTCCTCGGTGACAAGCCGTACCTGATGGGCGATCAGCCGAGTGGTGTGGACGCGACCGCGTTTGCCATCCTCGCGGGCCTGCTCACCCCCTTCTTCGACTCGCCGCTCCGCCGCCGGGCAGAGGCGTATGGGAACCTCACGGCCTACGTCGCGCGGATGATGGCGCGGTACTACCCCGACCATCCGTGGCAGAGCTAAGGGCCCGCTCCTCAATAATGTCCGCATTCGGCCGCCCCTGGGCTCGCGTCCGCGGCGTCGCTCGTCGGTCACATGCCTACGGGCATGCTCCCTCCTCGCTCCTTGCGGCCGCGGCCCAGGGTCGCCCTCGGTGCTGGACATTATTTCCGGGCGGACCCCAAGGGTAGGGAAGCGAGCGCGATCCTACCTTCCTGGCGGAGGGCACCATGTGGGTGTGGATCGCGGCGGCGATGGCGGCGGACGTGACGGTCAACGAGGGCACCGTGTGGGTGGATGGCGTGCAGGTTGCCACCTACCCACGCGCCCCCCGCGCGGCGGTCGAGGAGGGCGGCCGGCTCTACGTCCTCACGGCAGAGGGGGCGCTCCAGACGTGGCAGGTGACACCCGCCCGGCTGCTCGCCACGGGGCACGTGCCGGGTGCGGAAGATTTGTTCGTGGCGGGCGGCCGCGTTTGGGTCGAGAAGCGCGAGACGCGCGCCGTGCCCATCGACGAGGTGGCGCGGGGTGGGGGTCCGGCGGGCGCGCCCCAGGTGACACCCCCGCCTCCACCAGCCCGCGTGGTCCGCAAGGGAAAGGGCGTCGCCGTGGTCGATCGGGGCGCGCAGGACGGCCTCGCCGTGGGCGACGAGGTGCGTTTCCTCGGCGCCGAGACACAGTTGGTTCCGGCGATGGACACGGCCGGGACCGAGCGCCGCCCGGTCGAGCGTGTGGTGGCAAGCGGGCGGGTGCGCCTCACCGAGGACAATCGCGCCCTGGTCGACCTCGCGCGCGGCGGGCGTGTGGACGAGGGTGACCGGCTCGAGCCCCACCCCGGCGCCTACGCCTACCCCGTCGCGCCCGAGCGGCTCGGTGGCGTCGGGGAGATCGGCAAGGTCGTGCGGCCGCTGCTCGCGCTGCAGACGGTCGGCGTGGCCGTGGTCGCCGAGGCGTGGGTCACGTGGACGTTCCGATCGCCCTGGTACGTACAGGCGCGCCTCGCACCGGTGGGGCTCGGGTGGAGCCGCGACGGGAGCCCGTTCACCGTGGCGGGACTCGGCACCGCGGGCTTCGACAGCCGCTACTTCTCCGTGGGCCTCGGCGCCGGTTGGTCGAGGCTCGACAGCGACCCCGGCGTGCCGGGCCACGCCACCACCGGTCCCGACGCGCCCGCCGCGGACATCCCCCACGTCGAGAGCGCCTTCGCGTTCGTGCAGGAGGCCCGCCTCGGCGCACGCGACGGATTGCACGTCGGCGTCCGCAACACCCTCCTGCTCGCGCCCACCTACCGCGTCGAATACACGTGGGACCCCGACAAGAACACGGAGCACAGCTACGTCGTGAGCGAGGGCGAGGGCTTCGTGTTCGGCGGCATCGCGATGGAGCTGGCGGTCCCCACCGGCGACCGCACCGACCTGTTCGTCGATTGGGGCACCGGCCGCGCCGGCGCCACCTGGGTCGAGGGCGGCGTGAGCTCCTGGCTGCGTGGCAACGGCGACCGCGGCAGCCTCGGCCTCCGCGTCGGCGCGGGCTACGCGTCGGTGCGTGGCAACGCCGACCAGGAGGCCGTGGAGCTGTACGGGCCCATGGTGAGCGTGGGGGGGAGGGTGCGGTTCTGATTTGGTTTGGGCCGCGCCCGTTACACCCGGCGCACCCGGCGGCCCCGGCGCACCCAACGGACCCGGCGGCCCCGGCGGCGCGGACGCCGCCGTCGGGTCGGCTCCAGGCGCGCTTCGCTTGGTCCGGCCGCGCTCCCCGGGCGGAGCGCGGCCGGGACCGGCCGCGCGGACGCGGCCGCCTTGCGCGCCCCTGGCCGGCCCTTCTCGGCTCGCCCCGCCGCGGACCTCGCGATAGGACACCCCCATGACGATGCTTCAAAAGGTCGCGTTCACGATGTTCCCGGTGACCGACACCGCGCGGTCGCGCGCGTTCTACGAGGGCACGCTGGGCTTGACGGTCGGCTCCCACGCGTCCAACGGCGTGTGGACCGAATACGACCTGCCCGGCGGCGGATGCCTGGCGCTCTTCAACCATCCCGACCCGACCCACACCCCCAGGTTCGGCGGTGCCAGCATCGCGTTCGAGGTCACCGACCTCGACGCCCTCAACAGCCAACTCAAGCAAGCCGGCGTGACCTACGCCGCCGACCTGGTGCACTCGCCGGTGTGCCGCATGTCGATCATCGCCGACCCCGACGGGAACGCGATCATCCTGCATGAGCTCAAGAGGCGGTAGGGCATTGGACACGCCCTGGTACGGCGCGGAACCGCTGCGGATCCTGCCGCTCCCGGAGCGAGTGCCACAGGCGGATGGCAGCTACGTCGAGCACTGGGAGATGGAGCTCGAGCGGCCTAGTGTGATTCAGTCCCACTCCTCCGGGATCGCGTAGGAATAAACAGCGCCTTCGATCACGAAGGAGGACAGGTCCACGGTCATCGTTCCGCTGTAACTCTCCAACTGCACTACACCCTCAGGCCGCAACTCGGTCTCGAAACAGGCTTCGGCGACGTCGCCCGTCACGCGGTGATCCACCTCCACCGTGGCCGGAGACGCCTCGTTCCATTCGTACCCGTCCTCTTGAGCATCCGTCCAGCCCGCGCAATCGCTCTCGATCGTAATCGACAGGTCGTCTATGACCGGGAGCGAGTTGGAGCGAAGCCTCAGGTCGCAGGCGTTCGCGGGGGAAGAAAGGAAGATGTAGAGTCCCTCGATTTCACCGTCCTCGTCCGCATCGGCGTCTCGGTGATGGAAGGTAGAGAGGTGGGCGTCTCCGTTGGTGTAGTCGATGTCTCCGATTTCAGTCGAGACGAACCCAGCTACAACCTTCGCGTTTCCATAACTCTGCGGAGCGCCGTAGAAGTGCCCGTTTCGGAAGTCATCGCCATAGCCCTGGGTGCACGTAGGCCCGGCTTCGTCTTTTTCCTGCGAACAACCGAGCACCCAGGCGAAGATGAGCATGCCACACTTGTACATCAGCCCGACGGACTCAGCAATCGAGAAGCGTGCGCACCTCGCCGAAGCCGACCCTTCGCAGCGGAGGGGTGGCGGCGGCGGGGCCCGCGCGCAGGCGCAGAGGAATAGGAACCTGCCCGACCCATCCAGATTGCATGACCTGCCCAGACATGGTTATTTGGCGCAGATGAGCACGACCGTTACCTTGGAACTCACTGGAGATCAGGCTCTGGTCCTTTTTGATTGGATTGTGCGGTTCAACAATCGCGAATCGGAGGCGTTCGAAGATCAGGCGGAGCAGCGAGTGCTGTGGGATATCGAGGCAAGGCTCGAGTCCGCGTTGGTGGAGCCGTTTGACTCCTCGTATGCTCGCCTCCTGTCCGAGGCGCGTGAACGGGTTCGTGATCCAGCGATGTAGCCGACTTCCGCCATCGCGGATCGCTCATCACCCCGGTACGATCACAAGCTTCCCCTTCGGCAATCCCGTCCTCTCCAACTCGGCGATCGCCGCAATCGCCTCGGAGAGCGGCACGACGCGGCCGATCGCTGGAACGAGTATGCCTCGCTCGGCAGCTTCGGTGATGCCCGCCAGGCTTTGAGGCGTCGGGTTCCCGAAGACCAGGTGATGTCGCGGCGAGAACACCGACCCGATCCACTTGGCAAAGGTGGGGACGATGTGCAGCGACAGGCCACCGCGCTTCAGCATGACGCCGCTCTGGTGCAGCGACAGGGTGCCGACTGTGTCGAAGACCACGTCGAAGCAACGTTCGAACGAATGGATGTCGAGGGCGCGATGGTCGACCACCTCCCCCACCCCCAACGCTCGAGCCTCCTCGCACCGTGTCGCGCTGCAACTGCCGACGACGCTCGCGCCGTACAGACGCGCCAGCTGCACCGCCGAACGGCCAACCGCACCCAGGCACCCATTGACGAACACCGCTTGGCCGGCACTCAGCTTCGCCCTTTCCACCAACGCGGTCCACGCCGTCAGGCCGACGATGGTCAACGCGGCCGCCTCCACGAACGGGACGGAGGGCGGCTTGAGCCAGATGTTCTTCGCGTCGGCAACGACCGCATCGGCCATCGCGCCCGCGTGGGGGACGGACGTGACGCCGATGACCTCGTCGCCCGGCTTGAAATGGCTCACCCCTGGTCCAACGGCGTCTACGACACCGGCAAAGTCGTGACCGAGGCCGCGCGGAAAGCGGAACCCGGAGAGCGCCTTCATCTCCCCGCGCCGGATCTTCCAATCCATCGGGTTGACGGATGCGGCCTTGACCTGAATACGAACCTGGTTTTGTCGAGGGCTGGGCGGCGCGACCTCGTCGAGCCGGAGCTCCTCCGGGCCGCCATAGCGTGAATACTGGATCTTCTTCATCAGCGCTGCACTCCGTCGCCGAGCTGGCCGTCCGTCTTCGGCGGCCACGCGAGCCAGGAAGCCAGGAGGATCACGACGTTCCCCAGGACCTGGAAATAGACTTGTGGTCCAAAGTCATCGAGGCTCTGGCCAGGCTTCAAGAACTCGGGGTCGGTCCAGGCGATACCGGGAACGGTGTACGCCGCGGCTTGCGCCCAATACAACACACCTCCTGTTATGGCAGCCGCCGATACGTTCGTTCGCCGGTCACCGGACTTTCGCCAGGTGAAGAAGAGTGTGGCCGCTGCGAGGAACACGCCGAACGCCAGCGTCTGACCGTTGTGAAACTTGGCGTGTGGTGACCACCGGGGATTGAAGATATGACTGGCGTTCCAATCAGCGAGGAAACCTCCAACGGCAATTCCTGCAGCATTGACAGTGAAGATGCATCGCGCGATGAGTTGCTTGTTCATTCGGACAAGATAGGCGACGTCCTTTGGACGCGCTATGCTGCGGCGTCCGAGTTTTGTTGGAGGTCGTCCAGATGGATCCCTTGTCCGATGTCATCTCGTTCCTGCAACTGCGGAGCTACCGCGTCGGCGGCTTCGAGGCCGGCGGCCAGTGGTCGGTCGGCTTCGACGGCTATGAGGCGATCAAGTGTTACGCCGTTACGGCAGGTGCGTGCTGGATCGCGGTCGAGGGCGCTGGCGAGCCGAAGTTCCTTCAGCAGGGCGACTGCGTGTTGTTGCCGCACGGGCGGCCGTTCCAGATCGCGAGCGACCTGGCGCTCCCCGCTGACGATTGGCGCCGTCACTTCCTCGGCGTCGAGGAGGGTGCGGTCGTCAAGCTGAACGCTGGCGTGGGTGTGACGCTGCTGGGCAGCCACTTCCAACTCGCGGGGTGGCAGGCGGAGCTCCTGCTCGGCGTGCTGCCGCCCCTCATCCACCTGCACGAGCAAACCGACCGTGAGAGGTTGTGGTGGGCCTTCGATCGACTGCGGCAGGAGCTGACCGATCTTCAGCCCGGCGGCATCTTGATCGCCCAGCAGCTCGCGTGCATGACCTTCGTTCAGGCGCTCCGTCTCTACCTCGACGAGGGCAAGAGCGTCGGTTGGCTGTTCGCGCTCTCAGACAAACATGTGGGGGCGGCGATCGCAGCGATGCATCGCCAGCCGGCACGCCGTTGGACGGTGGCCGGGCTGGCCGACGAGGTCGGAATGTCACGATCCGCGTTTGCCGCGCGGTTTGCGGCGTTGGTGGGTGAGGGGTCCATCGAGTATCTGACGCGCTGGCGGATGCTGCTCGCCGGACGCAGCCTGTCGCGCGGGGAATCCGTCGGTACGATCGCCCACTCGCTCGGCTACGAATCCGAAAGCGCATTCCGGACGGCGTTCAAGCGCGTGACCGGCCAGACGCCCCGTCAGCACGCTCGTCTCGGCACAGCATCCGAGCACGAGACCGATCCGTACGGTCCCTAGTTTTAGGGAAGTGACGGCGCAGGCATGCAAGCGGTACGACCCGCACCCACATGCACCACACGCCTGCACTCACCCTCGTCGACCACGTCTCCAGTCGGATCTCGCCCCTGTGTGACGCGCTGGGGTTGGACGCGCCGCAGGTCGTCGAGACGTTTCGCGAGCTCGTCTCCCCTTGGGCCGCCGCGCCGGCCGACGCGTCGGGGTGGCCGTCGGAGATCGCCGACGACAACACGCCCATCGAGCTTTCCGTCGCGCTCGAGCGTGATGCGGCCGCGCTCCGCGTGTTGTTCGAGCCGCAGGCTCAGGAGTCCACGCTCGCGGGGTTGCGCGAGGCCGGGCTCGCGTTCCACGACCGCCTGGAAGCGCGGTACGACGCCGACTTGAGCCGGTTCAACCGCCTGCGCGACGTGTTCCTGCCCGCCGACATGCAGGGACGCTTCGCCGCGTGGAGCTCGGTCGTGTTCGCGCGGGGCGAGCGGCCGTCGTTCAAGTCGTACCTCAATCCCAATGCCCAGGGCGCGGCCCTCGCGCCCGCGCTCGTCGAGGAGGCGCTCGCGCGGCTCGATCTGCGGCATGCCGGGGCGAACCTCCGCGAGGCCGCCACCCAGCGCGGCCCGTTTCTCGACGAGCTGAAATACTTCGCGCTCGACCTCACGCGGCACGCACACGCCCGGGTGAAGGTCTACGTGCACCACCACGGCGCGACCGCGAGCGACCTCGAAGCGGCCTGCGCGGCATCGCGCAACCACGCGAGCGGCGAGGTCCTCGCGTTCGCCCGCGCCATGTGCCGCGGCGACGAGCCCATGCGTGCGCGCGCGCCGTTCACGTGCCACGCGTTCACGAGCGAACGTCCCGACCGCGCGACGACCACCGTGTACGTCCCGGTCTGCGCGTACGCGCATGACGATGCCGAGGCCTACAGACGGGTGGTCGCCTGGCTCGAAGAGCGCGGGATGGACCCGACGCCGTACCGCCGGGTCGTCCTCGACGCCGCGGCGCGCTCGCTCGATGCGGGAGTGGGCCTCCAGAGCTGGATCGCGCTCCGCAACGACGGGGACCACCCACGCCTGACGGTCTACCTCGCGACCGAGGCGCGGCACGTCCATCCGCCCGGGACCATCCCCGCGCCGTCGCCGGATCCGCTGCGGCTCGATGTGGAGGAGGACGCCATCCGTCTGCTCGACCGGCGGCCGCTCACCCTGCACCCGTTCGTGCGACGCCTCGAGGGCGAGCCGCGGTTGGCCGTCCTGTTGCTCGTCCGCGCGCTACACGAGGCGCTCGCGCCGCCGCAGGAGGCCTCCGGATCCTTCACCGGCCTGACCGCGCTCGACGGGCTCGCGAACGCGTACCTGCGTCCGACGGACGAACGGAGCGAACCCGGTCGACGGGCGCGCGAACGTCTCCTGGGCCTCCGGGCCCGCGGCGGGGACGAAGCGCGCGGCGCGCTCCTCGCGGCAGATCGTGCCGCCGGGCAGCTCGCCGAGAGGGCGGCGCACCTCCTCCTCGGCGGCGATGCCGAGCGCGCCCCTGTCCCGACGCGCCCGCACGAGAATTCCGAGGCGTTCACCCGCGGCGTGGCCGGCGCGCACGCGACGATCTGGCGCCTGCTCGACGAGCTCGATGCCCGCGTGCCCGCGGAGGTCTCGTGACGATTCCCGGGTTTCGCGGGCCTCAGATCGATTCCACGCACTCGGACCATGACGCGGCACGTCGTGTCTGGAACGGCGCGTTCGATCGGCGCCCGGCGCTTGTCGCGCAGTGCCTCGACGCGGCCGACGTGTGCGCCGCCGTCGCCCATGCGCGGCGCAATGGCCTGCCCGTGTCGGTGCGCGGAGGCGGACACAGCCTCGCCGGCCACGGCGTGTGCGACGACGGCGTGGTGATCGACCTGCGGCGCATCAACGGGATCACCGTAGACCCCGACGCGCGTGTCGCGGCCGTCGGCGGAGGCGCGTGTTGGGCCGACTTCGACGCGGCCACGCGACCCTACGAGCTCGGAACCCCGGGGGGTGACACCTCTACGGTTGGGGTGGCCGGGCTCACGCTCGGCGGGGGGCTCGGCTGGTTGACACGTTTGTACGGCATGGCGAGCGACAACCTCGTCGGCGCGGACCTCGTCACGGCGGACGGCGAACGCCTCCACGTCGACGACCGTGCACACCCCGATCTCTTCTGGGCGTTGCGCGGCGGGGGCGGCAACTTCGGGGTCGTCACCGAGCTCCGGTTTCGGCTGCACCCGGTACCGCCGACCCTGCTCGCCGGCGTCCTCTGCTACCCCGTCGCCCAGGCCGTCGAGGTCCTCGGGCGCATCGAGGAGCTGACGCCGGCGCTGCCGGACGAGGTGTCGTGGGCCGCGGCCTTCCACACCGGGCCGGAGGGTAGGCCGATGCTCGCCGTCCGGCTCTGCTACGTCGGGGCGCCCGACGAGCGGGCGAAGGCGGCGCTCGCGCCGATCCGCGCGCTCGGGACGCCCCAACTCGATACCGTCGCGCCCATGGCGTACGCGGCCTTGCAGCGGCTCACCGACGCGAACGCGCCGTATGGGAAGCCCTACGCGAGCGCGAGCGAGTGGCTCACTCACTTGGGTCCCGCGAGCATCACGGGACTCGCGGAGTCGGCGGTGAGGGCGACGTCGCCGTTGTCGCTCTCGCTGATCAACCCGATGGGCGGCGCGGTCGCGCGGCTCCCCCACGACGCGACCGCCTTCGCGTACCGGCACGCGCCCTACGTCGCCACGATCATCGCGGGATGGGCGTCGGCCACCGAGGACCCGCGGCCCCATCGCGCGTGGGCACGCGACCTCTGGACGGCGCTGCTGCCCGCCTCGGCGGGCGGCGGCTACGTCAACATCCTCGGCGACGAGGGGCCCGAGCGGGTCCAGAGCGCCTACGGGCCGCGCACGTACGGGCGGCTCGTCCAGGTGAAGGAACGCTACGACCCGACGAACCTGTTCCACAACAATCAGAACATCCGGCCGCGCACATGAGACACATCCAAGCCTACGCCGAGACACGCCACGCGGACCTCGTCGACGAGCCGTTGTTCCGCACGTTCGCGAGCGATCCGCCCATCACGCGCACGCTGCAGATCCTGCCGTCCCTGACCTTCTGGTCGCTGGCGTTCCAGGACCTCATGGCGCTGAACCTCCGACACATGCGCGACCCGACGCTGCGCGCGATCGCCGAGACCCATCACCACGAAGACTCTGGGCACGAGGTTTGGTTCCTCCACGACCTGCGGCTGATCCACGGGGAGCTTCCCGACCTCCCGGAGCTCTTCGACGGGGAGACCCTCGGGGCGCGTGACATCGCGTACGCGCTGGTGTCGGAGGTCTACCGCTGCGAGTCCGACTGGGAGCGGCTCGCGCTCCCGATCGTGCTCGAGGAGGGTGCGAAGATCTTCCTGCCGGCGCTCATCGCACATTTCGACCGCGCGGGGCTCGGGCAGCGCCTCAAGTCGCTCGGCCGTCTGCATACCGACACCGAGGCCGAGCACACGCTGCACGGCGACGACGCCGCGTCGTTGGCGGCGATGGAAGCGCCCGATTTTGCGCGTGCGCGCGCGCGGGAGATGACGGATCGCGTCCGGCAGGTGTTCGTCCGCTTCGCGCGGCGCCTCGACCACGTCGTCACGAACAGTTCGCCGGAGCGCGAACGCGTGCTGGCGCGTCGCCTCGCCGAGATCGTTGGTGACGGGGCTTGACGCCCACGCCCGTATACTCGACCTCGTGGCGACGCCGAACACTGAACACCTCCGGAATGGCGACGTTCGGCGGCTGCTCAGCCTCCTCGTAGAGGTCATCGACGTCCCGGAGTTGGAGCGCCCCGCCCACCTGATCGGCAGCCTCCGGCAGATGATCGGCGCGGACGTCGGCGGGTGCCTGATCGACTACGACTTCGCGCCCGACGGGCGCGGGGCGCTGGCGGCCGTCGTGATGGACAATTGGGACGCCGCGACGTTGCGCGTGATCGAGGCGGTGTCACAACGCGGGAGCGCGTTCAACCCAGGCCTCCTCGCGTTGATGCAGGCCTGCCCGATGCGCCCGGGTGCCATCATGACCGGCGAGCGCCAACACCTGGTCGAAGACCGCGGGTGGTACGGAACGCCGTACGTGGAGGACTTCATGCTGCCCGCGCACCTCGACCACGGGCTCTTCTCGGCCGCGCGCGGCGCGGAGCCCTCGGTGGTGCAAGGAATCGGGTTCTTCCGGGAGAAGGGCGCGCGCCCGTTCGATGAAGGCGACCGCGCGATCGTTCACGTGTTCCACCTTGAATGTGCACGACTGCTACGCCCGCGCACTCCCGTCCCGAACGAGGTCCTCAGGGCGCAACTCACGCCCCGCGCGCGCGGAACCCTCGCGCTCCTGCTCGAGGGCCACGCCGACAAGGAGATCGCGGCGAGGCTCGCGATCAGCCCCTTCACGGTGAACCAATACAGCAAGGTGATCTACCGGAAGTTCGACGTCCACTCGCGCGCGGCCCTGATCGCGAAGCTTGGTTCCCGCTGACCCAGACGGAGGGTGTGTCCGTACCAGCCCGGAGGACGATGCGATAGCGGCGGCCCGGCGGCCCGGCGGCCCGGCGGCGCGGACGCCGCCGTCGGGTCGGCTCCAGGCGCGCGCTTCGCGCTTGGTCCGCCGGGGCTCCCAGGGCGGAGCCCCGGCGGGACCGGCCGCGCGGACGCGGCCGCCTTGCGCGCCCCTGGCCGGTCACGGGATGTGTCCGTCCTCCACGCAGGACCAATCGGCTCCCTGTCACCGAATGTCTTCGCCCTCGCCACGACCGTGACAAACGCCCGTCCCCCGCCGAATGTCCGCCGCTTGTGTGAGCCCGTCACGAAAGATCGTGACACCGCCCGGACGCTCCAGTCGGAGGTACAACGGCGTCACCAAAGCGACGGTGCGGTTCCGCCGGGTCCTCTTCGGAGACGGCGCCGCATCTCCCACCCCTTCTGATTTCGCGAGGTTCCCCATGGGTTCGATGTCCACCGGTCACGCCCTCCCCCTCGCCGCTCGCCGCCCCTCCGCCCCGGCGCCGACGCTCTCGGCGCGTGACCGGCTCATCCTCGAGCATCACGACATGGTGCGTGGGATCGCCCGCCGCATGGCCCGCACGCTCCCCGCCTCGGTCGAGGTCGACGAGCTCGTCAACATCGGGCTGCTCGGCCTCATCGACGCGGTCGACCGCTACGACATCGCCCGCGGTGTGCCCTTCCGCGCCTATGCGGAGATCCGCATCCGGGGCGCCATCGTCGACTCCCTCCGCGGCGCCGACTGGACCCCCCGCGGCGTGCGCCAGGCCGGCGGTCGGCTCGACGCGGCGCGCGCCCACCTCCGGACCACGCTGGGGCGGCCGCCGCGGCGCGAGGAGGTCGCCGCGGAGCTCGGCCTCACCCCCACCGAGTACGATCGCCTCTGCACCCGCTCCGAGCGGCGGCGCGTGGTGTCGCTCGATGCCCCCTCCAGCGACACCGGCGAGGACGACGCGCTCCTCGGCGAGCTCGTGGCGGACGAAGGCGCCGATAGCGTGCTCGAACGCTGGCTTGCCGCCGAGGCCCACGCGGGGCTCGCCGAGGCCGTGGAGCGGCTCTCCGAGCGCGAGCGCCTCGTGGTGACCGCCTATTATCAGCGCGGCATCCCCCTTCGGGAGATCGGCGCGAGCCTCGGGGTTACGGAGAGCCGCGTCTGCCAGATCCACGGCCAGGCCCTCAAGCGTCTTCAGCGGGTGCTCATCTCGGAATGAAACCTCCCCGGCCTCCGCCCCCCCCCTCGGCCCCCGCCGCCATTTTCGGCGCGCTCGTCGAGGCCTCCCTCGCTGAGGGGCTCGGGGTCGGTGCCGAGGTGCGGTGGATCCACGCGGGGGAGGGCGTCCCGGCGCTCGGATACGCCGAGGTGGCCCAGGTTTCCCCGTCGAGCGTCGAGCTCGTGCTCGAGGCGCCCGCGCGCTTCCGCGTGGACGCGCGCCTCGTGGTCGAGCCGCGCGGGGGGCGAGGGCCGCGGTGGATCCTCGTGGTCACGGGGGTGTCCGGCCGGAGGGTCGCGGCGCGCCTCGTGTACGCCCCGCCGGTGGAGCGGCGCGAGTATCCGCGCCTCGAGGGCGAGATCCGGCTCCGGTACGGCGTGAGCGCGGGCGCGGAGGCGGCGTCGGCGTGGATGAACGGCGGGCCGATGGAGGGCGCCGTGCGGGCCCCCGCCCCCCAGATGGAGTTCAGTGTCACGGGCCTCGCCTTCGTCGACATGCCGCTCCCGCCGGAGTCGGACACGCTCCTGATGGAGCTCGGCGTCGCCGACAAGGGCCCCGTGTGGCGGTGTGTCGCGCGGGTCGTCGGGGTCGTCCCGGTCCCCGGCGCTTCGCCACCCGACGCCACGCACCGCATCGCGGTCCAATTCGTGGAGATCCCCAAGCCGGCCACGCTCGCCCTGGTCGACTACACGTTGCGCGTGCAGGAGGCGCTCACGGGGGGCCCGCGGCGGTCGTGACGGCCGCCTTCGACGGGACGGCTCGACGAACGCGTGGACGGGCTCCTCCTCCGGAAATGATCCCAAGCCCGTCCTCTTGACCAGAGCGCTTGCCCGTCGGACACTCCCGGCGTCGGCGGACCTCTCTTCCCGCCGCGCGGAGGCGAGCATGAGTCGTTGGGAGCACGAGGCGGACGTGGTGGTGGTCGGGGCGGGCGGCGCGGCGCTGGCGGCGGCGGTGGCGGCGCTCGAGGAGGGCGCGACGGTGGTGCTTCTCGAGGCGGGGGAGGTTCCGGGCGGGACCACGCGCAGCTCGGGCGGCGCGTTCTGGATCCCGAACAACACGCTCATGCGGGCGGCGGGCGTCGAAGACCCCCGGGAGGACGCGCTCCGTCTCATGGCGCGGCTCTCGTACCCCTCGCTCTACGACCCGGACGCCCCCTTTCTCGGCATCGGCGAACACGCGCACGCGCTCCTCGCGGCCTACTACGACGAGGCCTCCCCCGCGATCGACACCCTGATGGCGCTCGGCGCCATCGACGCGATCATCCTGCCGTCGCTCGGCGCGTCCCCGAGCCCGGTGTCCGATCCCGACTACCACGCCGAGCTCCCCGAGAACAAGGCGCCCTACGGCCGCGTCCTCACCGCCGTGACCCCCGCGGGCGCGATGGCGTGGCCAGGCCAGTTCCTCGCCGAGGGGCTCGCCGCCCATGTCACCGGGCGTGGCGCGCGGATCCTCACCGGGCACCGTGTCACGGGCGTCCGCACCAACGGGCGCGGCGACGTGACCGGGGTGGAGTTCGAGCACGGCGGGCGCAGCGGCGCCGTGCGGGCGAAGCGGGGGGTGGTGTTCGCGACCGGCGGGTTCGCGCACGATCCGGAGAAGGTGCTCGCCCACCTGCGCGGCCCCGTCTTCGGAAGCGGCAGCGTCGCCACCGGGACCGGGGTGTTCCTCGACATCGCCACCCAGCTCGGGGCGAAGCTCGGCAACCTCGCGAACGGGTTCTATTACCAGGTGGCGCTGGAGGAGCTGGTCCAGAACGGCGGCACCGTCCAGAATCCGTTCACCCACTGTTTTCTGCCCTACGGCGACAGCATGGTGCTGGTGAACAAGTACGGCGAGCGCTGTGTCAACGAGAAGGCGATGTACCACGTGCGCGCCCAGAGCCACTTCCAGTGGGCCGGTACGGAGTACCCCAACCTCGTCCAATTCCTCATCTACGACCAGGCCGTCGCCGAGGAGCCCACGTTCTGGCCCTGGCGTGGTTGTGTCCCGCTCCCGGGCATGGAGGCGCCGTGGGTCGTCCGCGGCGAGTCGTTGGAGGAGCTCGCCGCCGGCGTCTCCGCGAAGCTCGAGACGCTCCGGGGCGTCCGCGCCGGCAGCGGCGTCGTGGGGCCGGACGTGCGCCTCGCGGCCGACATCGTCGCCACGCTCCGCGCCACCATCGAGCGCTTCAACACCTTCGCCACGAGCGGGGTGGACGCCGACTTCCAGCGTGGCGAGACCCCGATCCAGCCCGCGTGGCAGGGCCCCTCGCGGGGCGCGCCCAACCGCACGATGCACCCGATCGATCTGGACGGTCCGCTCTACTGCGTGCCGCTCGCCGCCGCGGTCCTCGACACCTGCGGCGGCCCCGTGATCGGGCCGGACGCGCGGGTGGTGCGGGTCGACGGGACGCCCATCGGCGGCCTGTACGGGGCCGGCAACTGCGTCGCGGGGCCGGTCGGCCAGGGCTACTGGGGCGCGGGCGGCACCATTGGGCCGGCGCTCACGTTCGGCTTCGTCGCGGGCCGGAACGCCGCGCGTGAAGGCCAGCGTCCCGAGTAGGCTGGGGGGGGGCACCCCGCCCGCCCCCGTTCCAGGCTAGGCTCCCCGACGATGCTCCTCCTCCTCCTCGCCTGCACCGGCGCTCCGCCCGCCGACGAGCCCGGTGCCACCTGCCCCGACGATCCCGGCGTGGTGACGGCGAGCGGCCCGCCGCGCACGGTGCTGCTCATCAGCGTGGACACGGTCAATCGTGACTTTCTCGGCGTGCACCACCCCGAGTGGGACACCACCCCCACGATCGACGCCCTGTTCGCCGAGGGAGTGCGCCTCGACAACGTGCTCGTGCCGCGCGGGCTCTCGGCGGTGTCGATGGCGACCATGGTGACCGGCGCCTACCCGGTCACCCACCGCGTGCGGGACAACGAGGCGCCGGAGGGCGGCGGCGCGGGCATCGCGGCGGGGGTGGAGACGCTCTATCAACGTTTCGGCGCGGCCGGCTACTCGACCCACGGGTGGCTGGCGAACATGTGTTTTCTGCTCGACGGGGAGCCCGCCATCGGCCACCGCAGCTGCCAATCGGACGACGAGGTGCCGGGTACCCAACAGGACGTGGGAGACATGCGCCTCGCGACGGAGGCCGCGGAGACGATCGCGGCGCTGCCGGCGGAGGAGGCGTTCTTCGGGTGGGTCCACTTCATGGACCCCCACGATCCGTACGACCGGCGCGACCCCTGGTACGCGGAGTTCCACCCCGACACCTACGAGGGGCCGCTACAGGACCCCACCGAGGCCGAGCTGCTCTCCGTTTCACGCGGGGACACCCCGTATGGGGAGGACGACCGCCGCCACGTCGAGGCCATCTACGCGAGCCAGCTGCGCCAGACGGACGAGCACGTCGCCACGCTGCTCGCCGCGCTCTCTGCGGCCGGGCGCCTGGAGGACGCGGTCATCGCCGTCGCGTTCGACCACGGCGACGAGCTGGCGCGCCGCTCGGGCTATTTCTTTCACGGCTGCTCGCCCTACAATGGCGTGATGGGCTCCACGTTCGGCGTGCGCGCCCCCGGACGCCTGCCCGCCGGCGAGGTGTTGGCGAATTGGGTGCCCGCGGCCGACCTGGTCCCCACGCTGCTCGACGTGGCGGAGCTCCCCTGGAGCGGCCCGGGGGAGGGGCGATCCCTCGTCTCGACCATGCGGAGTTGTGTCGAACCCCAACACGCGGCGTATTTCGAGCGCGGGGCGGAGACAGCCGGGGTGGTCCTGGGATCGTGGAAGTACATCCTCGATCCGAAGGCCGGCTATTCCAAGTGCAAACACTACGACGGAGAGATGCCGTTCCCCGGCGAGCCCGAGGAGCTGTACCATTTGCCGGACGACCCCTCGGAGCTCTCCAACCTGGCCGACGCGCGGCCTGAGGTCGCCGGGGTGCTCCGCGCGCAGGTGTGCAACTGGGTGCGCACGAACGAGTGGTCGGACGACCCCACGAACGCCCTGCTGATCGCGTGTGAGTGAGGCGAGCGCGCTCCGTGGCGCACAGCCGTAGCGGCAGAGCCAGGCCTCATTCCCGCCATCATTTGGCGTAACCATCGCGTGCGTCGGGCGCCCCTGGCATCGCCGTGAGCATCCCCGTGTCATATCGGGCGAGTGGTTCGGCTTGTCGTCCGACCCAGCCAGCCGCGATTGAGGAAGGTGCCCGTCCCGACATTTCTACCCCACCCGCGACAGTGGTTCGTGCCGGGCGGCGTCGCGGAGGCCACGCCGGCGCGGCCTCCGCGTTCCGCATGGATCGGCGTCGCGGCGCGAACCGCGTTGTTCTTCCTGGTCTTCATGGCGTTGACACAGGTGGGCTACCTGTTCGCCTTCCAGCCGTACACGGGCATCGGCGTGTTCTGGCCATCCGCGGGCTTCTGCCTCGCGGTGTTGCTGCTCGAGGACTTCCGCGCCTGGCCGGCCTATGTCGCGGCCATCTTCGTCGGCGAATTCGTCGGCGTCACGCTGCAGGGGCACCCTGTCCCGGTGAGCCTGCTCTGGTCGGTCGCGGCGAGCGGGGAGCCCCTCCTCGCGGCGTGGGTGTTGCGCCGCGTCATGGGCTCGCCGTTCACGGTGGGGAGCATCAAGGACCTGGTGGCGTTGGTGGCGGTGGGCGCCATCGTGTCACCGTGCCTCGCGGGGGCGCTGGCGGCCACGGGGGCCGTGTGGGGGTTGGGTGCCCCCTCGTGGTCGATGAGCTGGATCACCTGGTGGTTCGGCGACGCGCTGGGCGTCGTGGTCGTCACCCCGTTTTTGCTGGTGTGGCTTGCCCGGGGCCAACCCAGGCCCCGCGCCCGCGAGGTGCTCGTGGGCGTGCTGCTCATGGGCCTCGTCGCGCTCTCGGCCCAGGCGTTGTTCGGCGCGAACCCCGTCGGGGGCGTGTTGTGGATCGTGCCCGGGTTCCTCACGTTTCCGCTGATGTTGTGGGCGGCGGTCCGATTCGAGCTCCGCGGGGTCACCACGGCCGCCGCCATCCTCAACATCCTCGCGGCGTACCACACCACCCGGGGCCGCGGCATGTTCGCCGAGCTCGGCGGCACGCCGCTCGACCGCTTGATTGCGCTCCAGGCCTACCTCTCGGCGGTCACCCTCTCGTCGGTCACGTTGGCGGCGGCGTTGGGCGAGCGCCGCCGGGGCGAGCGGCAGCTCCAGGACATGATCGACAACGCCAGCGCCGTCATCTTCGCGAAGCGTACGGACGGCCGGTATCTGTTCGTCAACCGGGCCTTCGAGCGGATCACCGGCACCTGCCGAAAGGACGTGGTGGGGCGCACGGCGCACCAGCTCTGGTCGGCCCCGTACGCGGATGCGACCGCGGACGCGGACCTCGAAGTGCTGCAGACCGGGCAGTCGCGGGTCAGCGAGGAGGAGATCCCCACCCAGACGGGGCACCGCACCTACGCGGGCGTACGTTTTCCCCTCATCGCCGAGCACGGCGCGCCCTACGCGGTGTGTGGCATGGCGACGGACATCACCGAACGCAAGCGGGCGGAGGAGGCGCTCCAACGCAGCGAGGAGCGGCTCCGGTACGTGGTCGCCGCCACCCACGACGCCATCTACGATCTCGACGTGCTCACCGGAACGGTGTGGCGCAACGAGCGGTACGAGGTGTTGTTCGGCCCGACGGCGGGTCCGGATGTGTGGATGGCACGTATCCATCCCGACGACCGTGCCCGGGTGCTCGCGAGCCTCCGCGCCGCGTCGGACGCGCATGCGCGCACGTGGGCGGAGGAGTACCGCTTCACGCGGCCGGATGGTTCCTACGCCCGCGTGCTGGACAACGCCTACCTGCTCTACGGTCCCGACGGGGAGCAGATCCGCATGATCGGCGCCCTCGCGGACGTGACGGAGCGGCGGGAAGCCCAGGCCGCCCTGGAGCTCGCAAATCGGGAGCTCGAGCAGCGGGTCGAGCGCCGCACCGCCGAGCTCGCCGCCGCGTTCGAGCAGATGGAGTCGTTCAGTTATTCGATCTCGCACGATCTCCGTGGGCCGCTCCGCGCCATCAACGGGTTCGGAAAGGCGTTGGAGGAGGAGCTCGCGCACCTCGGCTCCCGCGACGCCAACGAGTACCTGGCGCGGATCCGCGCGGCGTCGCGCCACATGGGCGAGCTCATCGACGACCTGCTCACCCTCTCCCGCGCCGGCCGTGCGGAGGTGCGCCACGAGGCGGTCAACCTGGGCTCGATCGTGAGCACCGTGGTGCAGGAGCTGCGCGACGGCGAGCCCGAGCGCATCGTCACGGTGAACGTCGAGCCGGGGCTCATCGTGTGTGGTGACCCGGGCCTGCTCCGGATCGTGTTGCAGAACCTCCTCGCGAACGCCTGGAAGTTCACGAGCCAACATCCGACGGCGCGGATCGACATCGGCCGATTGGAGCTGGGCGAGGAGACCGCGTACTTCGTGCGGGACGACGGTGCCGGCTTCGACGAGCGCTACTCCGGAAAGTTGTTCCGCCCGTTCGAGCGCCTGCACCGCACGACCGAATTTCCGGGCACGGGCATCGGCCTCGCGACCACCCACCGCATCATCGCGCGCCATGGCGGGCGGGTGTGGGCAAAGGGCGCGGTGGAGGCCGGCGCGACGTTCTACTTCACGGTCCCGGACGGCGAGGCGGGGGTGTGCGGGCCCGCGACGGCGCGCTCCGTCTCGAAGGACTGAGTGGTACGCGGCCACACGGGGGCCCAGGCGGCGCCGGCCGCGCAGGTGGCGGCGACTTGGGAGAGGGGTGAAGTCGGGAGGATCCACGCCTCCGCGAGCCCGGTGGCGTCGAGGCGCACGCTGAACGTGCCTGTCACCCCACAGGCCGCGATCGCGGTCGTGGCGGCGTCCATCGCGCCCATGGCGGCCTCGATGTCGACCAGGGGCGGCGCGGCGCCGTCGGGCGGCGCGTGCGTCACGGGGCGGGCGAGCGGCACGCGGGCATCCACGGTCGGCGGCGGCGCGTCGCTCCCGAACACGTCGTCGGCGCGCTTGTCGCGCAGGATCCAGATGGCGTAGGCCAAGAGGGCCGTCCAGAAGAACAGGCGGATGGCGAGCGTGCGCGGGGGGAGGATCATCGGGGCGTTGGGGTAACCCGGTCGCCCGCGTGGAAGTTGGAGGAGGGGGACCGCCCCCTTCTTGACAACCGCGCCCCTCTTCCGCGGTACACTGCTTTTCATGCGCACACTTTGCCTCCCGCTCGGTTTCGCGCTCCTTACGCTCGCCGCCGGCTGTGACCCGTGCGCCAGCTACACCGGCACCCGCTTCGAGGACGCCGAGGGCGAGCTCGAGCCCGGCGTACTGGACGACCTGGAGGCCACCTACGACCGGTTCGTCGCGGCCACGGGGCCCGGGCGGGTCTGCATCGATCGCATCGTGGTCGAGTCGGAGGTCCACCCCGCCGGATCGTTGATCTACGGCGGGCCGGACTGGGTCATCGAGGTCAACCCCGCCGAGATGTTCCCCACCCGATCCCTGCGCGGCGACCTGTGCCTGGCGCTCGATCGGCGCGAAGACATCGACGCCCAGGCGCCCGACGGGCTGTTCGACGAGGGCGGGTTCGCGGGGGCGTGCGCGTGCACCTACCCGGACTTCGCGTGGCACGAGGAGGTGGTGGACGCGTGCGGCGTGTCCCCGCTCTCCGAGGAGGACCAGTTCATGGCCGCAGTGGCCTTCCCGGTGGCGGCCGAGGGGCGGGTGGACAGCGCGCTCGCCGTCTCCGAGGGCGCCCCGGTGCGGCTCGCGGGGGTGGCCGTCGGGATGCACGTCATCGACCAGGTCGCGATCGGCGACGGGCTTCTCCTCCGCCTCGTCTCGGACGATGTGCCACGCCTTCAGCGCGTCGTCCATGTCGACCTCGACACCGGCGTCGTCACGGACATCCTCTCGTCCGAGGACACCGTCGAGCTGTACGGCGGGGCCGAACGCGGCGTGGTCCGCGAGACCCTGGCGGACCAGGGCGGCGACATCCTGCACGTCGTCGACGCGGAGACCCTCGAGGTGGGCTCCTTGCCGGTCGCGCCCCAATCCCGCTACGACAGCGGCGGCACCGTGTCCGACGGCGCCTTGTACAGCGCGCCGGATCCCCTCCACGGAACGCTCGACCTCCAACGGCTCGATCTCGACACCGGCGCCGTCACCACGCTCACCCTCCCGCCAATCGTGGCGCCGCTTCAGGTGCTCCCCGACGTGGTGTTGGCCGTGCCCGGCGGGCTCGTGATGGCCTACCGGGAGGTCGAGATCGAGCGGTCTGGCGACATGGTCGGGATCACCGTCGGCGACGCCGTGCTCGCCCGCTGGTCGGCCGCGGACGGCGCCTGGACCGAGCTCACCCGCGCGGTCGACTTCGCGCCCTCCGGCGCCATGGCCGACGGCCGCCTGGTCGGCACGGTGCACGGCGCCGGCACGCTGCTGGCCGCCTACGCCTACGACGACGACCACCTCGCCGTGTCCGTCGACACCTGCGTCACCGAGACCAACTGGCCCGCCGTGGTCGCTGGGGAGCGCGCGTGGAGCATTACGGTCGACGGCGCCGACATCCTACTTTCGCCCTACCTCCTCGACTGAGGCGGGAGCGATCGGGCCCGTGCTACGGTGCGGGGACGGGACGTGGGCCTGGAGCAGCTCCGCGGTCGAGCAGCCGAGAAAAATCGGTTGGCGCGGGTTCGAATCCCGCCTCCGGGCCTCCGTCCCGACCCGCGCTGCCCGCTCGCGCTACTCGTCGACCGCGCACCAGGCGGCGTCGAACGTGGCGGCCACCGTCACGGGCGCGTCCTCACCGTCGAGCGCGGCGAACGTCCCCTCGACCTCGCCGGTCGCGCGCACGGTGGGCTCGACCGACTCCACCGTCAACAGGCCCGTCTCCAGGTCCCGGATCGGCAGCGGCCCGAGCTCGTTTCGGCTCTTGACCCCGCAGCGCTCGATGCCCTCGCCGCCCTCGTCCCAGTCCTCGAGGTAGGTCGCGTACGCGTCCTGATCCACGTACGTGAGCGAGCCCGTGAGCGCGCTCGCGGTGCTCTCGCCGCCCCAGTCGCCCTCCGCCACGTCGGCGGGCCCCCCGTCGCCCGAGGGCTGAAGCACGAGGTAGTGCGCGCCGTCGTACCAGAGCGCGGCCATCGCCGTGGCCCACGCCTGCATCGGGGCCATCGCGTCGGCGCAGTACGTCTCGCTGTCGATGTCGTAGGGGACGGTCTCGGTGAACGCGGCGTTGGCGGCCTGCGCCTTCTCACAGTAGCCCTCGACGTTGGTCAACACGAGCGACTGGATCTGCCCGTCGGCGTCCGCCTCGCTGGTCCACGCCTCGGAGGCGACCTCGAACGGGGCGAGCCCGTCCACGGTGACACGGTCGCCGCCGCCACAAGCGGCCAGCAGGAGGAGACAAGCGGGCATCGTGCGCATCGGCACGCCCTATCATCCGTGCGCGGGTCGAGGTACGTCGGCGCATGCTCCACCTCCGCCCCGGCGTCGCGACCGACTACCCGGACTTCGCCCGCCTCTTCCCCGCGCTCACCGCCGAGCACGCCCCGCCCACGGAGTCCCGCTGGATCGCGGAGATGATGCCGACCACGTTGATCGCCGAGCTGGGCGGCGCGACCGTCGGCTACCTCTACGGCCAGTTCCTGGCGGAGACCGGCTACGTCCGGCAGCTCGTCGTCGCGCCCCAGGCACGGGGCCGTGGGATCGGGCGCGCCCTGCTCCTGGCCGTCGGCGGGGACTTTCGTCGCCGTGGCCTCGCGCGGTGGTGCCTCAACGTGCGGCCCGACAACGTCGCCGCGTTGCGACTCTATGCGTCCGTCGGCATGGCGCCCACGTTCGAGTCGCTCTTCCTGCGCTTCGCCGACTGGGCGCAGATCGACGCACTCCCGGCCGACCCGCCCGGCGTGACCGCCGGCACGTGGTCCCCCGACGAGGACACCCGCGGCGAGGCCGAGCTCGATCTCATGGCGGGCATGCTCACCGACGCGCGGGAGCGCAAGGGGCGCGTCGCGCGTGTGCTCCGGGACGGCGCCCGGTTCGTCGGCGCCGGCGTGCTCGACCCCGACCTGCCCGGCGTCTCCCCGTTCGTGGTCGCGACATCTCCTCCGCCAGAGGCGCTCGCCGGCGCGCTGCTACGGGCCCTGCGCCCCTTCCGCCGCCCCGACCTCGCCCACATCGAGGTGCGCGTCGAGGCCAACCCGCCGCTCGCCGCGCTGCTCCTGGCCGCGGGCGCCACCGAGCGGCTCCGCGCGTGGCGGTACGAGGGGGCGCTGTAGGGGCGGGTCAGGAGAGGGGGCCGACTCGGGGACCGGAGTCGAGAGATGCTCGGTCATCGGTCGACCGCGGTCCTCCCAGGCGGACCGCAGTCGAGAGATGCTCGGTCATTGGCCGACCGCGGTCCTCCCAGGCGGACCGCAGTCGAGAGATGTGTGGTCATCGGCCGACCCCGGTCCTGCCCGCGATCGATGTTGCCCAACTCGCTGCTTCGGCGAGGACCGACTGACACCGATCACACCCGTCACGGGAGCTTCGCCAACAGCGCGCGGGCGTCGGCCACGTGGGCGGTGCCGTGGGCGCCGGCGGCGATCGCCTCGAGCACGGGCCGCGCGGCGTCCACGTCTCCGAGGCGTACCAGGCAGATCGCACGGTTGAACGTGGCCTCCGGGACGAAGCGCCCGGTCGGGAACTCCGCGAGGTAGGCGTCCCATCCCGCGAGCGCGACGGCGTCGGCGCCCCGTTCGAAGTGGGCGCGGTGGGCGGCTTCGAAGGCGACGCGGTCGGCGTTGTCGAGGGGGTCGGGGGTGACGGGCACCGCTTCGAGGGCCGCGGATTCGACGTTCTCGAGGTGTGCTTCGCGCCCCACCGCTTCGCGCCCCGCCCCTTCGCGCCCCGCCCCTTCACGCCCCGCCCCTTCGAGCCCCGCCGCGCTGCGGGTGTCGGGCGCCGTCGTGCCTCTCCCGAGGGCGGTGGTCGGGCGGGTCGGAGGCGGCGTCGGGGTGGCTTGTGTCGCAGTCGTCACCGCTGGGGGGTTGGCCTGCACCGCCGCCGGTGCCTGCGCGTCCCTCGTCACGGTCGCGACCGCGTCGTTCGTCGTCCCCGCGTCGCTCGTCCCCGTCGCCGCCGCCACCGCGTCCCCGCGCCCCCACATCGTCCACACCCGGCCCAGCTCCCCCGACGACCACGCCCACGTCGTCGCGTTCGTGCAGAGCATCCCGATCGCGACGGCCGCGATGACCCGCCGCCGGCGCGCGTGGTGCGCGGCGAGCGCGGAGCGCAGCAGGCGCGTGCGGGTCGCGGCGGCGTCGGGCGGAGCGGGCCGTCGGCCGGTGTAGGCCGCGATGGCCTCGTCGAGGCGGTCGTCGCTCATGGCATCCCCCGCGCGGTCAGGTGGGCGCGCAACTTCTCGCGTGCGCGCGTCAGGCGGGTCCGCACGGTCACCTCGTTCACGCCGAGGATGGCGGCGGCCTCGCGGCTCGTGCGCTCGTCGAGCACGCACAGGGTGAACGCCACGCGCTGGTCGACCGCGAGCGTGTCGAGGGCGCGGGCGAGCGCGTCGGCCAGCTCGGCGCGTTGCCCGGCCGCGGATGGCAGCGGCACCTCGGCGGCGACCTCCCGCCGGGCGATCCGGTCCCGCGCGCTGCGAAGCCGCGTCGCCGCGCGAATGTGCTTGTGGCACAGGCGCACCGCGATCCCGAGCAGGAATGTGCGCAGCGACGAGCGCCCTTCGAAGCGGGCCACCGCACCCGGCAGCGCCAGGAACGCGTCGTGGACGAGGTCCTCCGCGGCATCGGCGTCGCCGAGCAGCTTGCGGGCAAAGCCGCGTACGGTCTCGTGGTGCCGATCGTAGGCCTCGGCCAACGCCGACCGCTCGCCCACGCGCAGGCGCACGACAAGGTCGAGCACATCGTCGAGGCCCTCGTCGTCGGACACCCCCGCGGCCTCCAATTCGTCGCCCCCCAGGCGCATCAGAAGTTGAACGTCGTCGACAATCCCACGGTCCCCGGCAGGCTCCACCGCGACAAGCGCGCGTTGCCGAGCGTCAGCTCCTCCGTGACCACGAGGTGCGCGCCCACCTCGAGCCCCACCGCAAGCGAAGGCGTCACGAACACCCGCGCGCCGCCGCCGAGGTAGGGCGCCGCCTCGAACCAGCTTTGCGCGCGGCTCGAGGTCTGCGTCTGCACGAGCAATCCGACGCGGCTGTAGGGCTGGACCCGCGGCGCGACGAACCCCGCGACCTCCAGGTACGGCGTGCCGGCGAACAGGACCGTGGCGCCGCCGGAGCCGAACCCTCCGTTGACCGAGAGGTGCGCCATCCCGACGCCGACGTGGTCCCCGAGGCGCCCCCCCACCTCCACGCCCCACAGGTAGAACGCCGTGGTCCGGTCCTCCACCGTGGCCGCCCCCGCGACCACGCCCGCGCCCAGGTGGAACTTCCGATCCGCCGGGGCCCGCGGAACGCGCAGCGCCTCGGCCTCGGCCGGCGCGGCCTCCACCACGTCCACGGGCGGCACCGCCCCCACCTGGTCCCGCGCAAGGTTCGACACCAGCAGCACCACAATCCGCGTCGACTCCCCCCGCTCGCCAGGCAGCTGCACGACGCGCTCACGGCGCGTCCCGTCGTCCCGCTCGTACACGATGGCGACCGCGTCCGGCCCGTCCGCACGCACGCTCACCCGCGCCGGGGCCTCTCCTTCCAGGATCACGTGGACATCGAGCTCCTCGCCGAGCGCACCCACAACGGTGGCCACGTCGAGGCGGGCCGCGGCGGCCTCGTCGACCTCCACGCGGAGCGCGGGTTCGGCGGCGGCGGCGAGCGACACGAGGAGGAGGAGCACGTTCATGCCGGTGGGTACCCGAAGCGGCGGCGAGTGTTCCGGGTGTAGCGCGAATTGGTGTCGAGAACCTCGGGCGCCCCGGCGGGCCGGGCCCGCCGTCGCCCCCCTCCAGGGTCGGCCTTCGGCCTCCGTCCGCCCGCGCTCCGGAGGCCGAAGCGCGGGCGGGACCGGCCGCGCGGCGCGGCCGCCTTCCGGGCGGCTGGCGCGGGGCCTCCGCTTGGCTCGCGGGCTCACCTCCGCCGCCGACCGCGCCCCCTGACCGCGTGGCGGCCAACATCCGCGATCATCCGAAATGATGTGCCCTCCGTGACCGCGTGGCGGCTGATGTTGGGCCATCAATCCAACTCAATCACCGTTTAGGATCTGGCGGCCTGAGCGCCTTGGCACTGACCTCCATCGCCGCGCCGCACTGCGCGGCGGAGAGCGGTGCCTGTTCCCCACGAAGGGTGTGGTCGATGAATTCGCGCGGAAGGCCGATCCGATACCGCAGCACGTAGTGCCACAGGTCCTGCCGCCACACCCACACCCCGTCGGATTGGAGGCCGGACCCTCCGGCGATCTGCACGGAAGAATCGAAGGGGTCGACCACGATCTCCATCGCGTCCGAGGCAATCTCTCCCGATCGGAGGTAGGCCACCACCCGCTCGACGTGCTCGTCGCCGAGCTCGCCGCGGAGCGCGGAGAGGCTCGGGAGGGCTGCGGTGGCCCGCGGCTCGAGGTCTCGAAGAAGTCCCACCATTCGCATCCGAAGCTCCCCCGGCGGTCGCCGTGTCTGAAAACGTGCAGGCTGAACGCCCGAAATGCCTCGAAACCCGCCCTCCAAACGGGCGGCGAGGCGTCAACTACCCAAGGCACGTCCGTAGCAGGCTCCATTGTTCCCAGGCCAACTCGGGGTCCAGGTCGGCGTACCCACGGGTCCGTTCGAGCGCGCGCGCATCCCGAGGCTCGACAGCGACGCAGGGCGCCTGGTCACGGAGGGTTTCGACTTCTTCGCGATTCAGCCGCCGGCCCGCGCGCCCCTCGGCAGCGCGCAGCTGGGCCACCAGGCTCGGCATGAAGTGGTGCGCGAGTCGCGCCGCCCTCGACGAGGAGTGCTCGAGCAATCTCCAGACACCGAACGGATTCCAACACGGATGGTCCGCCGAAACGCGGGCATCGGGCCAGCGCTCCAGGGTGCGTCGTCGGCTGTCGGCCGTGGGGCAAAAGGTGTGGCCCGGCAGGAGGAGCGGATCTTCGTCGAGTTGGTACCGGCAGAGGGCACTCACGAGCGAGGCTGCGTCCGTCCCAACGGCCGCCGCGTCGGGAAGTCCGAACAAGTGCATTCCGCGTGACGAGACCCCCTCCTGCCCCTGGAGCAGAACCACGAGAGCGCCAAAGAGCTCCGCGGCCGCGATGAGCTCTACCCAGTCGGCGGCTGGCCACGCCGCCTGGGACTGTTCCATCCGGATCGCGAGCGCCCCCGCTCGCAGGAGGGCCGATCCCAGCGTCGCAAGCGGAACGTGATCGGCGAGTGGGTCGGCGCGTCCCTCGACGACCAGGGCGCCGGGGCATTGCGCGATCGGCGGAAGTTGGTCCCCGGGAAACGCCCCGAGTCCGAACGCATCGGCGATCCCTCCATCGTTCGGGATCCACTCCACGGACCAGCCGGGGAGCACGGGCATCGCTGCCGGACCCGACCAGGGGCCGGGAACCAGCAGCGTGATCGGGTAGCCGGGCGCGCGGGCGTCGTGGGTGCTCATCACTTCGCAGTAGCCTGCTGCGCGTCCTGGCGACGATGGGTCCGAGCGGCGAAACCAGCGCCGGGCTCGTGCGGCGGCGACCAGCAACTCGCGCGCCCGTGTCGCAGGAGCAACCGTGGTATCCTGCCGCTCGAGGTCCAGATGGCTCTACTCGTGCTCCTTGCCTGCGCCTCGGGTCATGAGTGCGGTCCCGGCACCCATGTAGCGAACGATATGTGCGTTCCGGACCGCTCGGACGCGGACACCGATACCGATACTGACACTGACACTGACACCGACACCGACACCGACACCGACACCGACACCGACGCCTACAACGAGGCATGCGCCACCGTCACGGTTTCTTATGACCACAGCACCAACGGCTCGATAGACACCGTGCGCACGCTCGACTACGCGGACGAAGTGGCGTTCGTCGACCCGGAGTGGGCAGTGTGGGCCGCGGGGAACGGCGCCGGTTCTCTCGGCAACTCCTACGGTGACGGTGATTTCCGGGAGGACACGCCCGAAGAGCTGGCGACGTATGGAGGGCATCCCGTGGCCTTCCGCACGTACGCGCCGGACAACCCCGAGTACGTGCGTGCCATCACGTTCGTGTGGGACAGCTCGGGGCGCCTCCTGACACAAACGCTCACGGACCATCCTGGGTCGACATCCGCCTGGACGTGGGACGAGCATGGCGCCGTCCTCACGTGGCAGTACACCAGCGAAGATCCCGAGCAGCAGGAGCGGAACAGCTCCTCCACCTACACCTGGGACGAATCGGGGCGGATGCTCACCCGGGTGTACGAGAGCTCCTCGTTCGCGGGAGAGTACGTCTACACGTGGACGTACGATGAGACCGGGAACATCCTCACGTACGCCTACGACCGTGGCGGCGACGAGGGAAATGACGTCGACCTGGAGTACACGTACAACGGCGACGGCACGCTCGCGTCCCACGAGCAGACGAACGCCGGCGAACCCTACCGCTCGTGGACGTACAGCTACGTCGCCGGGGCGCTCATCGAAGCGCTGATGGTCGACGTGTCGGGCATGACCTGGCGGTACACCTGGACCTACGGCGAGGCGGACCAGGTGCTCACCTGGTACGTGGAGTACGTGGGGCGCAGCGACGTGTCGCCCGTCGGATACACATACACCTACGACGAAGATCTACGCCTCCTCAGCGCTGTCTGTGACAACCCCAACACCACGTGGTCGGGCAACTGCGACTGGGGTGACGTGTACGCATGGACATACGACGCGTCCGGGCGCGTCGCGACGTATCGGGTGGGGGGTGGGGCCGGCCAGGGGTACCAGGCGACATTTGCGTACGCGGGTGGATGCTGAGGTGTTCCTCGGGCTCTTCCTCCTCTACGAGGTCCCGGGTGACACGGGGCACCCCTTCTCCAAAGGACAAACACTCGCGTTGAGCAGGCGGCAGCCGCTTCCCGCTCGGCGGACCGACGCGATACCTGCGTTCGAGGCTTCGCATGCTCTTCATCCTCCCCTCCCTCGCATTCGCGCTCGCCCCCGTCGGCGAGATCGTGCTCGCGCCCAACGCCCAACTCGACACCTGGGAGTGGTGCCCGGCGCGCGGGCTCGTCGCGGTGAAGTTCCAGGACCAGCGCCCCGCGGCGGTGTACCAGCTCGATCTGGCCACGCGCAGCGCGACGCTCCTGGGGAGCCTCGACGCGAGGTCACACGAGTTCGCATTCTCGCCGGACTGTTCGTGGCTCGTGACCGGCCAGCTGGTGAACGGGGTGAACGACGCCACGTTGTGGCGGCTGGACGGCGCGCCGAAGAACGTCGCGCCGAGGAAGGTCGCGGGCTTCGGCAAGACCGAGCTCCCGAGCGGCGCGATGGTGGTGTCTTCCGACGGTCGGTCGCTGCTCGTCGGCGACAACGGCGGGGACGTGGTGATGTACGCGATGGGGACGCCGCCGGTGCGGCGCGGCGCGGTTGCGGGAACCTCGATGGTCATGACCGTGGCGTTCTCGCCCGGAGGCGTCCTTGCCGGGTACTACGATGGCTCGGTGCGCAGCTTCGTGGTCGGCCCCGACGGCGCGCTCGGCGCGGGTGTGGCCCTGTTCGACGCCGATCCGGCCTCGCGGAAGGAGGGGTCCCTCGACCTGGGCACCGGCCGGACGGTCCTCCCGGGCGGGAGCCGTGTCTGGGCGCTGTTGCCGCACGCCGGGGGCGCGCTCGTGCTCTCGGAGCGCCGCTGGATTGTGCTGATCGACGGGACGTCCGTCCCCCGCGTGCTCGCGTCGGGGCTCGTCGAGGCAACCAAGATGGCACGGAGCCCGAACGGCACACGGCTCGCGGTGGTGGGCGGTCCGGGCGTGGTGTGGTCGCTGGGGCGAGACGAGCTGACCAACCGCATTCCGCTCGACGGGCTCGACACCGTCGGGGGCTACATCGCCGCGAGCGACCTCGCGTTCGTGGACGAGCAGACACTGCTCGTCGGCGCCTACAACTCCGCCGCGCTCCGGGTGTATACGCTGCCGTAGAGGCCGGGCCCGCGTTGACTACCAACCGTGCCAGAGCACCCGCGCCGCCACCGCCGGATGCATCAGCGCGGTCGGCTCCGCGAGCATGTGGACCACCCGGTAGAGCACGGCAGTGAGGGCGGGATCCCGCTGAGTCGCCCGCATCAAGCGTGCCATGTACGCGTTGACCAGCGCCGTGCCGAAGGGGCGCTCCCCCGCGACCTCGGGGTGGCGGAGGTCCTCACCCGTCGCCATCATCCACGCGCCGTCCGCGGTGGACGCGATCGCGCGTTGCGTCGGCGCCGAGAACCCGAGCAGGCCCCGGCCCGACGCGGCCGCGCTGCTCAGCGCGCGGTCGAGCGCCTCGACGCCCAGCGCCGCCGCGGTCATGCCCTGGCCGTAGATGGGGTTGAAGCTGCAGTGCGCGTCCCCGACGACCACGAAGCCGTCGGGGAGGTCGGGCATGCGCTCGTAGTGCCGGCGCAGGTGCGCGGGGAAGCGGTACGTCGCGGCCGAGGTGAGGGGCTCGGCCGCGGCCAGCGCGTCGGCGAGCTCCGGGTTGGGGAGGGAGCGCGCGAACGCCATCCAGCCCTCGTCGTCCGCGGGCGGGTGATCGCCGAGGAGGCCCACCAGGAGCGCGATCCAGCGGCCGCCTTCGACCGGCGCGACGATGCCGAGCCGCCGGCTGCCTGGAGCCTCGCCGACGACGAACAGCACCTTCCACGGCACCGTGCCGTCGGGCGGGCGGCGGAAGAAGCGGGTGGCGTACCCGACATCCACCTTCACGCTCGACTCGGGCGGCCGCGCGCACCCGATTGCTTCGAGCCAACGCGGGCCCTGCGAGCCGCGCCCGGTCGCGTCGACGACCAACGCAGCGCTGACGGCCTCCTCGGCGCCGTCCGTGCGCTCGCGCACCCGTACGCCCGCCACCCGCCGCCCCTCCGCGACGAGCCCGAGCACCTCGGTGCGCTCCACGATCCGCACGTTTGGGAGCGCCGCCACGCGCACCCGCACCTCGGCCTCGATCTCCGGCCGTGTCAGGCACGTGAGCTCGAGCCCGCTGGGCCGGCCGCTCTTCCAACCACCAAAATGGAACCAACGAAAGTCGGGACCGAGCTCCACGCCGACGGCCCCACGCCGCCGGAGCCCCTCGGAGAGACCTGGGAACCAACCCTCCGCAATGCGCTCGCCACGCAACGCGAAGGAGTGGAAGTGCGCCCCTTGCGGCACCCCCTTGCGCCCGCTCGCATCGGCCGGGAGCACGTCCCGGTCGAAGAGGGTGACCCGCTCGAAGTGGTCGGAGAGCACACGCGCCGCGAAGAGCCCGGCGATGCTCCCGCCGAGCACCACGGCATGGTCACCAAGCCGCGTTCCGTGGCCGATGCCTGATCGTGACATGCCACCGCCTTAACATGCCCAGCACCGGCGAGCACAATCACCCCGTGCTCCGGACGCGCCGGGATACGACTGGGACGGAGCCATCGATCGCTTCGATCGGGATGGAGACCTGCAGTTGACCGAGAGCGACCTTCGCGCCGGTGAAGCGGCGGCGGTCGCTCGCGTCTCCGGTGTCTACGTCGACGATCCCCAAGCCAACCCCGAGCGAGCGGGCTTCGCGACCCACGGTGATTGGAACGCCACCATCCGGGCCGATGACGAGGGGATCCTCGCGCTGGAGATGCGCCTGAACTGCTTTCCGACCGTGGTCACCACGGCGTCGTTCCGCCTGCCCGCGGAGTGGACAGGCGAGCGATCCCCAGTCGAGCTCCTGAACTTCGACTTTCATGCGGTCGACGCGCACGTTCGAAATGAGCCGGGAACCGAAACGATCGAAGGCACTCTCCACGTGGCGGCCTCGGAAGGCGGCATGTCCGGGTCGTTCGAGGGTGTGGTCGAGGCCCCTCTCGTCACCTGGGACATACCGGACGGGCTCAACTACGAGGTGAGCCCGGTGACGGGCCAGGTCGGAGAGATCCACGGCTTCGCGTTCCGCGACCTGGAGCTGGCGCCATGAGCCCGCTCGAGTGGCGCCGCACGCGCGCCATGCCCGTCGTCCTCCTGTTCGGCTGCGGGCAAGTCATCCCTCCCGAGCGGCCCTTCGACATGGCGATCGATTGCCGCCCCGAGACGGCTCCGGTGCTCGCGACCATTGATGAGGCCATCGCCGTGCTCGACGCCGACGGCGACGGAGCGCTCACGGATGCGGACCTGGGGCCCGGGGAGGCAACGATGATCCTGGCCCTGACCGGCGCCCACATCGCAACGGGCGAGGTGTCCGATCCCGGGTTCACGATCCACACGGACTGGGATGCCTCCATCTTCGCCTACCGAGTGGGCAGTTGGGGAATCGAGGTCGTGTGCAATTGTCTGCCGATGTTGAACGTGTTCGTCAACATCGGGGACGGCACCCTCCCCGGAGAGGTGCTCACGGAAGGCGAATTCGCGGGACGCGGCATCGGGCTCAGCGTCGTCGAGCTGGAGATGCATGCCACGGACACCACGATGGATGGCACCGTCCACGTGACGGACGTGGAGGGAGACCGGGCGTCGGGCTTCCTGACCGGCTCGGGCAGCTCGGCGGTCCAGCGGTGGATCCCGGACGATGCGCTCACCGGACAACGGCTCTCGGTCGAGGCCTTCGCCTTCCGGGAGATCCTGAACGAGGAAGCCGATTGAGGCCGGCCCACCCGCCCAACGTCACACCTTCTCCTCCACCCGCGCCTCCTCCTCGGCGATCGCCGCCTTCACCGCCGGCCGCTCCGCGATCCGCGCCCGCCACTCGCGCAGGTGTGGCCAGTGTCGTGTGTCGAGGCCGAAGCCGTCGGCCCAGCCGGTGATGACGAACAGGTAGATGTCGGCCGCGCCGTATTGGTCGCCCACGAGCCACGGGCGCCGTTCCAATTCGGACTCCACCCAATCGAGGCGCTGGATGATCTTCGCGCGCTGGGCTTCTTTCTGCTCCTCGGGCAACGAACCGAACAACGCCCCGAACGGCTTGTGTACCTCGCAACTGATGAAGTTGAGCCAGGACTGGAGCTCGTAGCGCTCCCGCGAGCCTGCAGGGGGCACGAGCCCGCGCTCGGGCACCTGGTCCCCGAGGTATTGGGAGATGGCGGGCCCCTCCGTGAGCCGCGAGCCGTCGTCGAGTTCCAGCGTCGGGACGTAACCCTTTGGGTTGATCGTGGCGTAGTCCTGGCCGGTCTCGGTGCGCTTGGAGCGCAGATCCACCCGCTCGAGCTCGAAGGGGAGGCCCAGCTCGTGCAAGAGGATGTGGGGGGACAACGCACAGGTGTGTGGGGCGTAGTAGAGCTTCATCTGGTTCCTCTCATCTGTTTTCTCGGAGAGTCATGCGGGTTCGAGCAAGGTGAGCACATCGCTCCGGAACGGCAGCGCGGCCTGCGCCCCCACGACCGTGGTCGCCAGCGCGGCCGCGGCGTTCGCGAAGGTGACAGCGGCCCCGATTGGCCTTCCCGCGGCCAACTCAGCGGCGAGGGCGCCCGCAAACCCGTCGCCGGCGCCTGTCGCGTCCACGCTTGCCACGGCGATCTGCGGGAGCCACGTCTCGCCCGCCGCTTCGAGCAGCAGGTCGCCGCCGGGCGCGCCCACGATCGCCGCGCCCGCGCCGCGGTGTAACAAAACCTGGGCCGCCGCCGCCGCGCTCGCCCGGTCGTGGACCGGAACGCCGGTGAGCACGTGCGCCTCCGACGCGTTGGCGCGGAGCACGTCGACCTCGGCCACCAGCGCCTCCGGCAGCCGCATCGGCGGCGACGCATCGAGCACCACGAGCATGCCTGTCGCCCGCGCGCGCCGAACCGCGGCGAACACGGTGTCGAGGGGCACCTCGAGCTGAACGAGCAGCACCCGCGCGGCGCCGAGCGCGCCCGCGGCGTCGGGGATGGCGAGCGTGTAGTTGGCGCCCGGCGCCGTGAGGATCTGCTTGGTGCCGTCTTCGGCGACGCCCACCAGGGCCACGCCGGTGTCGGCGTCGGGGTCCACTTCCACCGCGGCCACGTCGATCCCTTCGGCCACGAGCGCCGCGATTAGCGCCCGGCCCCGCTCGTCGGCCCCCACCCGCCCGATCATCCGCACGCTTGCGTCGAGCCGCGCGGCGGCCACCGCCTGGTTCGCGCCCTTTCCGCCGGGCCCCGCCGTGGACGCCCACCCGCGTACGGTCTCGCCCGGGCGCGGCAGCCGTGGCCCCCGCACGAGGTAGTCGGTGTTGAGCCCGCCGAGGACGACCACGTCGGTCACGTCGCCCTCCGTAGGGCAAACCGCGAAGTCGAGCGTGTCGTAGCCGAGCGTGGCGTCATGCAGCCCCCTCGTGCCTCCGTAGGGACGACATCCGCGCCCGTCCCAACCGAAGCCGGATTGGGACGTTTCCTTTCGGATGCCACGTGGAGGCGGTCGGCGGGCGCTCGGGCGTGGTGCATCTGGCCGGCCTTGGGCATGGAGTTGGAGGGGCGCCCCGCGCGGACGCGGGCACGTCGGCTCCGGGCCGCACGATCCTCCCCCGACCCCCGGTCGGAGGAGGCTTTCGCGCGCCTTCGGCAGCGCGGCGGAGCCGCTCGGTCGGCCGGGCGATTCATCGCCGTGATTGGAGCGGGGCGCGCCGCCCGGCCGGACCAGCCGCCAGAGGCGGCTGCCCTCGGCGCCCTTGGCGCAACCAGACGGGCAACCCCCCCCCATCGGCCTACGTCGGCAAGGAGCTCCTCGAAACCGGCCAAGAGTACCACCGGGTGTGATCCACTTCAGTCGGCCGGCCAGCGCCAAGCCCGCCCCGCGGACCGCAGTCGAGAGATGCTCGGTCATCGGCCGACTGCGGTCCTCCCAGGCGGACCGCAGTCGAGAGATGCTCGGTCATCGGCCGACTGCGGTCCCTCCCCGTGAACCAAACTCGACGCTCGGGCCAGGACCGACTGAAACCGATCACACCCAGTGCCACCCCCTGCCGGCCTCATCACTAGTCACATCTTGACAGGTCACTGCTCCCG
>JAZKFH010000054.1:0-63702 GCA_040386535.1 Myxococcota bacterium
TGTCCGTGTCCGTGTCCGTGTCCGTGTCCGTGTCCGTGTCCGTGTCCGTGTCCGTATCGGTATCGGTATCGGTATCGGTATCGGTGTCCGTATCGGTGTCCGTATCGGTGTCCGTATCGGTGTCGGTGTCGGTGTCGGTGTCGGTGTCCGTATCGGTGTCGGTGTCCGTATCGGTGTCGGTGTCGGTGTCCGTATCGGTATCCGTATCGGTGTCCGTGTCGGTGTCCGTGTCGGTCTCGACACTGTACGGGTAGCAGTTCCCGTCGTCGGCGCGCGCGAAGCCGGTTCCACAGGGCTCGGGGGAACAGCCCGCGGCGAAGAGGGACAGAAGGAACATGGCAGACTCCGGGAGATGGGACGCACGGGGGCGAGAAGAGGCGCGGGGCGCCGAGTCTACCTGCTGACCGTGCCGCGGGTCAACGAGGTCATCCGTCGCGCGCGCAGCGAAACCCGCTCGACTTGCGACGGAGCTCCATGACGAAGCCGCTGCGTTCGCCCGCGGGGTTCGGACGCAGGTCGAAGAAGTAGGCGCCACCGCGCACCGCGGCGTACAAACCGACCTCGGAGGTGTGGGGATCCACGATGTGGTCGCCCACGCGCGCGCCGAGCACGTCGTCCCAGCTGTGCACGCGTACGTCCGCGGTCCACTCCCAGGCGTTGCCGAAGCCGTCGAGCAGGCCGTAGCGGCTGGCCCCCGCGGGGAAGCTGCCGACCGGGGAGGTGCGCGCGTAGCCGTCGGAGTCGTCGTAGTTGGGCGGATCGATGGTGCCGTGGTTGAGCCGGGCGCCGTCGTAGGCGTCCCCCCAGGGGTAGCCCCGCTCGGAGTCGGCGGGGCCGAGCACGGCCAGCTGCCACTCGGCCTCGGTTGGGAGACGTTTGTCCGCCCAGTCGCAATACGCGCGGGCGTCGAACCAATTCACGAGCACCACCGGGTGGTCGGCGGTGGCGCGGGGCGCGGTCGCGCCGTCCCACGACCACCCCTCGGCGGCCCAGGGCTCGTCGACGTAGGGCGGGCGGTACCCGGTGGCGGCGAGAAAGTCGGCGTAGTGGGCCTGGGTGACCTCGGTGCGGTCGATGAGGAAGGGGGACACGTCGACCGAGCGGGGATCGAGGGGATCGGGCAGCGGGCGGCCGGCGGTCGCGACGGCGCCCGGGGCGAGGCCGAGATCGGGGGCGCCGTGGGTGGCGGTCGGAGCGGGCAGGAGCGCGGGGGCGCCCGTGGGGTTCCCACCCCCGTTGCCAAACGTCCCGTCGGCGTTGGGAGGCGGCCCGAACGTGCCCCCGTTGGGAGCCGCGCCCCCGCTCGCTGGCACCCCATTCCCGGGCACCCCACTCGGGGGCGCCCCTCCCGGCATGCCCCCGCCGAACCCCGGCACCGGCGGCGTGAACTTGCGGCCGAGCCGCACCACCGCACCCGGCACGCGCACCATGTCGGGGCCGTGCTCGGAGGGCACCGTCTCCACGCGGGGCGCGCCCGTGCACGCGCTGAGCGCCACGAGCATCACGACGGCGGGTAGGCGCACCGGAACCCCATGGTGAGCCGCACCTCGGCGGGCGCGACCGGCTCGCGGTGTGTGCACCCGCAGTAGCTCGGGAGGTTCGCGTACGAGCCGCCGCGGGCCGTGCGCCACGGCCGGGCCTGCGTGTTCACCGGGTCCTGCACCGGGGCCTCGGCATACCAGCGGGCGTCGTAGCTGTCCGCGGTCCACTCCCACACGTTCCCGGCGGCGTGCACCAGCCCGAACGGCGAGGCGAGCGCGGAATCCTGCTCGGCTACCGGCTGGGTCTTGACCGACGCGATCTGCCCGTGGCGCCCCTCGTTGAACCAGGCGGCGGCGAAGTCCTCGTCGTCCCCCCAGGGGTAACGACCGCCGCCGTCGTCACACGCGGCGTGCTCCCACTGGGCTTCGGTGGGCAGGGCGCCACCCTTCCAGCGGCAATAGGCGTCGGCCTCCCACCACGTCACGGCCACGACGGGGTGGTCGCCGGGGCGACCGGACGCGCGAATGGTTGCGCCGGCGCCGCCGGGGTGTTCGCCCGCCCACGCCCAGCCCTCGGGCGCCCACCACGCCGCGTTCGTGTAGGCGCCGGCCGCGACGAAGGCCTCGAAGGCGGCGAGGCTCACCTCGGCGCGGTCGATGCGGTAGGCGGAGAGGGTCACGTCGCGCACGGGCCGCTCGTCGGGCGCGCGCCCGCTGCCCATGGCGAAGGAGCCGCCGGGGACGTCGACCACGCCGAGGAGCGCGAGCGTGGCGAGGACCACGCGGGTTCTACTGCGGGGCGACGGGCGGGGACGCGACGGGCGGGGCGCCCGGCGGCGCGGTCGATGCGGGCGCCGCGACCGGGGGGGCGGCGCCGTCGGCGGGCGCCGCGATGGGGGGCCCGCCGGGTGTGCCACCGGGTGTGCCACCGGAGGGCGGGGCCATGTCGTCGCCGGGCTCCCGCCACCAGGGCAGGGACCTGGCGTACGCCGGATCCTTGCCGACGACGATCTCGACCTTCACGTCCTTCCCTTCGAGCTTGACCGGCGCGGCCACCCCGCCTGGATCGGAGGGCGAGGGCTGCTTGTCGGTCACGGCGATCGCGCTGACGTAGAGCGTGCGGTCGAACGTGGCGGGCGCCTTGATCGAGAACGTGCCGTCCGTCGTGCGGACGATCTCGAGCACCTCGGGCGTGGGCTGCCCGTCGACCTCACGCACCGCGGTCACGTCGATCTGCACCTCTTTCGCGCCGACGACCGTGCCGGAGAGGGTGACCGACTTGCCGTCCGTGATGAAGCTCGCGAGGCCGGGCGCGGCGAAGTTGTCCGGGACGCCCGTGACGGCGCCCGCGGGCGGGCCACCCTCCACGGCGGGGCCGGGCGCACCACCGGGGACGCCACCGTCCGGGCCGGGCGCGCCCGGAGGGAGGGCGCCGTCGGGCGCGGGGCCGACGGGGGCGCCGGGATCGGCGGGCTGGGGGCAGCCGGCGAGCGGGAGGAGGACGACCAGACCGAGGAGCAGCGCGCGCATACGACCCTTCCGAAGCCCTCCCGACGTACGCCAACCGGCCGGACGTGTCAACCACCCGCGGCCGGCAGCCCCTCGCCCCCGCCGAGGCAGGCGGCGAGCGCCTCCGCTACGACCGCGTGCCCGTCCGCGGTCCAGTGGCCGTCGTAGGTGAAGTAGAGGGTCCGCCCGGTCGCCGCGGCGCGGCGGAGCGGCTCCACGAGGTCACACCCCGCGATGCCGAGCCGCGCGAGGAGCGCATGCACGGCGCGCGCGGGCTGGTCCACGTCCGCCGCGGCGGGATCGAGCCCGACGAGCCCGAAGGTGGCGGCGAGCCGCGCCGGGAGCACCTCGAACGCCGGCGGAGCCACCGCGACCACGAGGCGATCGCCGCGCTGGCGGGCCGCGTCCCGGAGCGACGCCAACGCGGGCGCCGAGGACGTGTCGAGCAAGGTGGAGAGCTGCTGCGCCCCCCCGCGGGTGAAGGCTCCGAGCTCCTGCTTCCACTGCGTCGTCTCCCGCGCCTCTCCGCTGCCCACCGAACGCCGACGCCAAGCGACGTGGGCGTGCCCGTACAGGTACGAGTGGCGCGCCAGGAACCCGGAGAGCGGGTGCGAGGCGAACGCCGGGAGCGGCTGCCACGGCTCCGTGCCCTGCATCATGTGCATGCCGTGGGAGAACCGCTCGTCGTCCTGCGGATCGTTGCCGAGGAAGTACACGAGCAGCACGCCCTCGGGTTGGAGCGTCTCCACCGCGCGGTTGTACCGGATGCGCGCGTGCCACGTGGAGTACCCGTCCACCCCCGCGTTCCAGGCCTCGATCCCCGTGCCGCCGAGGCGCCCCACGAACGTGTCGGCTTCGGGCACCTGGGCGGCGAGCGTGAACGAGTCGCCCACCACCAACCAACGCGGGCGCATCCCGTCGGACGGACCCACCTCGGGGCCCCGCAGCCCCAGCATGTTGAACCGGATGGGGACCGCGTAGCCGAGCGAGCGGAGCGTCCCGACGAACCCCGGGTTGGGGCTGTGGCCGAGCTCCGGATCCGCCACGTACATGCCGGCCGGCACGTTGCCCGGGGCGTCGAAGAGCAGATCGGCGGCGGCGTCGGGAGGCGCCACTCGGGCCACGCCCTCGGCGAGCCCGAGGCCGACGAGGAGGCCCGCCAGCACGAGCCCGAGGCGCCGGGCCGCGCGGGGGAGCGTCATGGGCGCGATCGTACACCCCTCCCGAGGCTAGCGCGTCCCACTCGGCGGGGTCAGCGTCGGCACCCGGGTGACGAAGCCCACGCCCGCGCCGAGCGCCGTGTTCACCCGCCAGGTGAGCACCCCGTCTGGAGTGACCTCGTCCAGCTGGCCCGCGTTGGTCCAGGACACGAGCGTGTTGCCTGCCGGGAGGCGCTGGGCGCTGCCGAGGTAGGGGATCAGCAGGCAGGTCTCGGAGGCGTAGTGCCACTGCAACGACGCCTCCCCGAGCGCCTCGTCCAGCGCGATCTCGTCGGCGGACGCGCAGCCCGTGCCCTGGCGGAAGTTGCTCCGGTTGAAGACCAGCACGCCGCCGTCGATCGGCTGGACGCTGTGTGGCAGCTCGAGGAACTCGTCTTCGCCGGGGTTCGCGAAGTCTCCCACGCCGGTGTCCGTCAGCGCCCACAGCTGCTCGCCGGTCTGACGGTCGATCTTCAGGACCGTGCTCTGGTACGACATCGTCAGGTAGTAGACGTCTTCGGTGGGGTCGTAGGTGACGCCGTTGATGTGGGTCCAGTCCTCGACGTCGGGATCCGCCGCGTAGTAGTGGTCGTAGGTGCGCGACAGGTCCGGGGCGAAGTGGTCCCAGACGTTCCACACCTCGCGCTCGGTGCCGTCGGGCGCCCGCTCGACGAGCCGGTCGCCCACGAGCTTGCGCTCGTCGATCACCCGCAGGTCCCAGCCCAACGACGCGTAGCCGCCCGGCGTGTACTCGACGAAATCGATGTGGCCCTCGGTGATCCCCACCGTCTCGACCGTGCTCCCGTCGAGCGAAACCCGCGTGATGTCCCCCGGGCTTCCGACGCCCGACGCGGCGTTGTTGAACAGGATCGCCTCGCCGTCGAGCGACAGGCGGGCCCGCGTCAAGAGGGGCACCAGCTCGGCCTCGGTGGTGGGCCAAGTCCACACGGCGCGCCCGCGGCGGTCGAGCACGGCCACCCCGGAGGCGGACGAGAGGAAGATCGGGACCACCGTGAAGCCGGGCTCCGCGGCGTCCGGCGCGTCCGCCGTCCACAGCAGGTCGGGCATCCAGGAGGGGCTCGCCCCCGTCGTCGTCGTCGCCTCGTCCACGCCGCCGCCGTCGAGCGCCTCGACGTGCACCGTCACCGTCGTGAGCGGGGGGAGCCCGACGAGCAGGACCGCGTGCGCCGTGTCCGCGGCCGACTCCTCCACGACCACGGTGCCGTCGGTGAACGAGGCGGTCACCCGCGCCCGGGACGGCGCCGCGGTGGTCCACCGGACGTTCACCACCGTCTCGATGGCGGCGAGCTCGAGGTGCACGCCGTCGACCGTGAGCGTGTTGTCCACGATCTCGGGGGGCGCGGTGTCGTCGCCCTTGTCCACGTCGGCGGGCGCGTCGTTCGGCCCGGTGCAGGCGAGCAGGAGAGTCAGCATCGGCTCCTCCATGCCAGGACCCGCGGGGATGGAGGCCAGCGAGTTGTCACGAATTGTCGCGCACCTCGGTGCGTCATCCCAGCTCCCGCCGCAGGCTCTCCTCGAACAGCGGCTCGAGCTTCTCCGGCTCGGCCGGCAACGTCGCGATCAGCCACGTCATCGCGGGCACCCCGAGCAGGAGCGTGAGCAGGTGCACCCAGCGCAACACGAAGGCGGTGTAGACCGCGTCCGCCGTGTCCCCGACCGCGAACGTCGGGAACAGCGCCACCACGAGCACCTCGACCGCGCCGAACCCGCCCGGCACGAGCACGCCGGCCACGCTCGCGACAGCGGTGAGCGCCTGCATGAAGAGCACGCCCAACGTGTCGGCGGGGATCCCGGCGGCGCGCAGCGAGAGGAGCGTGGAGACGCTCAGCACCAGCAGGTTCACGAGGCAGAGCGCCGCGGCCTGGGCCCACCGCCACGGCGAGATGTCGCCCACCGCCGCGAAGCAGCGCACCCACCAGTCGACGCGCCCGGCGATCCGCCCCGCGATCTTGGCGGGCAGGACGCGGGTGAGGAGCGCGCCGCTCCACCGCACCATGGCGGCGGGCCGATAGCAGAGCGCGGCGATGGGCAGCGTCACCAGGCCGGTCACGACGGCGATGGGCGTCACGAGCCGCACCACGTCGTCGGGGAGCGAGGTGGCGACCAGCGGCCACAACACCAGGGTCGACACGCCGAACATCAGGATGGCGAGGGCGCGCCCGAGCAGGGTGGCGGCCAGCGCGGTGACCATGGGGACGCCGTAGCGGTGCCGCAGGTACCACGCGGCCGCGAACTCCCCGACGGGCCCGGGGATCGCGAGCGTGAGCGCGTTTGCGCCGAACACCACCCACGCGAGCATCGTCGCGGGCGGCCGCGTTTGCAGCGGAAGCAGCGCGCGCCAGCGAAGCCCCTGCACGCCGAGCGACCCCATCCACACCAGCAGCGACAGCGCCAACCACCCCGGCGAGAGCTCGGTCAGGCGCCGCCCGGCCTTCTCCGCGCCCTCCATCAGCGAGAGGATCCCGCCGCCGACCAGCGTGATGCCCACCGACGACACGAGGATTGCGATCACCACCCGCGCCGCCGGGCGCCGATACCAGGGGCTCATGCCGACCGACGCAGATTCGGATCGAGCGGCCCGCGAGTCCCCGGGCGCGCCTGGCAAGGCGGGACCGAGGAGGTAGGTCGAGACCTCCGACGAGGTCCCGCCGCAGCCAGGTGCGTCCGGGGGCCGCGGACGCCGAGCCGAATCAAGTTCGGGCGGCATGACGCCGCGCGTGCGAACGGGACGGGCCGCTTCATCGGGGGCGCGTATCCCAAACGGAAGGAGCAGGGCAGACGGACCGCGCCGAGCCGCGGCCGCTGCGGCGACGGGGCAGGCGGGGCGCGGCGGCGCCGTCGCGGTGTCGTGGTGGGGCGGTGTAGACTCGCGGCGTGGTCAGCCCCCGGCGCGATGTGTGGATCTGGATCGGCGGCGCCGCCATCGTCGTGCTGGGCGTGCTCGCGTGGCTCTGGTTCGACCAGCCGCCCGAGAACGTGCTGCCGAACCAATACGGGTTCGGGGTGTTGTGAACGTCGATCGCCGCACGTTCCTCCGCCTCGGCGCCGCGGGCGTCGCGCTCGGTGCGCTCGGCGGCGGCGCGTGGCTCCAGGCGTGGCGGGCGCGGGGCGGGCGCGCCTCCGACCGGATCACGGGCCCGTGGGACGCGCTCGGCACCGGCGCCCAGTGGCTCCTGCCCGATCTGCACGACGCCGTGATGGTCGTGCCCGACCGCCCCCACGACGTCGAGGAGACGCGCGATCCCGCCCGTCGCGCCGCCGTGCGCCGCACCCGCACCTTCACCGTGACCAGCTCGGCCCGGCGCCTGCGCCACGATGCCTTCGGCCCCCTCGCGCCCGTCGGGGTCACGCGGATCGTCGCCATCGGCGACTCCGTCACCTTCGGGTGGGGCGTCGCCGACACCGAGAGCTGGCCGGCGCGGCTCCAGGACGTGCTCGCCGCGCGCGGCCGTGCCGTAGAGGTGCTCAACGCCGGCGTCCCCGCGCAGCGCCTGGAGACGATGAAGGCGTGGCTCGAGCAGGTGGCGCCCACGTTGGGGGTGCAGGGCGTGCTCTTCACGCGGCGCCCCTACCCCCAGGGCCCCGATCCCATCGGCGTCTACGCCGACACCATCGCCACGGTGCGCCGCGCCCTGCCCAAGGCGCGCGTGATGGTGCTCCTGCCGCCGGTGAGCCGCTTTGACCCCCACGGCCGCGTGGTGGGCGCCGCCGAGGAGCAGGCCCTGCGCGGGCGCCTCGGCGACGTGCCGCTCCTCGACCTCACGGCCGCCATGCGGGCCGCCCAGGGCGAGCGTGGCGCGTCCCTGGAGATCGCCGGCACCGAGCTCCGCGTCGTCTCGGGCGGCCGCACGCTCCTGACCGCCCCGGCCGCGCCCCACGGCCTCCCGCGCGAGATCTACGCCCTCTTCGAGGCCGATCCAAGCGTGCGCGAGGCCCTCTTCTTCGACGACGGCCACCCCGACGCCGACGGGTTTGCCGCGCTCGCGCCGGTGATCGCGGATCGGATCGAGGAGGCGGGGTGGTTGGGGTGATCGCAGTACAGCAACTCGGCACCTGACCGTCAGGTTCGGGGTTGTTGGACGCCAGGTCCAGCAACTCGGCACCTGACCGTCAGGTTCGGGGTTGTTGGACGCCAGGTCCAGCAACTCGGCACCTGACCGTCAGGTTCGGGGTTGTTGAACGCCAAACCGGCCAAGAGTGCCACCCCCTGGCGGCAAGGCCCCCTACTCTTGGCCGGTCTCGGAGCGGACCGGGCGCCCCGGCGCGCGCCTCGAACGGAGCAACGCCGATAGGTTGGGCACTCGTTGGGCCGAACTCACCGTACGACACCCAGAACCGGCCAAGAGTGCCACCCCCTGGCGGCAAGGCCCCCTACTCTTGGCCTGTCGCGAAGCGTGGATCACCGTTGGGCAATCCTCCCGCCCGCGCCAGGGGCGCGGAGGGCAGCCGCCTCGGGCGGCTGGTCCGGCCGGGGGCGCGCGCGCTCCCACAACCAAGACAACGTGGGCCCGGCCGACCGAGCGGCTCCGCCGCGAGCCCGGAGCCGACCTGCCCGCGTCCGCGCGGGGGCGCCCCGGTGCCGCGCTCCACTCCCTCAGCGACGCGCCCGCCCCAGCGCATCCAACACCACCGCCGCCTTGAGCTCCATCTCGTCCACCTCGGCGACCGGATCGGACAGCGTCACCACGGCGCCGCCCACGCCCACGGAGGCCTCGCCGCCCGCGAGCACGGCCGCGCGGATGAGCACGGACAGGTCGGTCGCGCCGTCCAACGAGAGGTAGCCGACGACGCCCGAATAGAGCCCGCGGGGGGCGCCTTCGAAGGCGTCGAGCAGGTCCATGCTCCGTGACTTGGGCGCGCCGGTCATCGAGCCCGGCGGGAACGCGGCCTCCAGGACGTCGATGGCGCCGAGCTCGGGGGGCAGGCGGCCGGTGATGGTGCTGACGAGCTGGTGCACGGTGGCGAAGCTCTCCACCGCGTAGAGGTGGGGAACCGCCACCGAGCCCGGTTGACACACGCGACCGAGGTCGTTGCGGAGCAGGTCGACGATCATGAGGTTCTCGGCGCGGTCCTTCTCGGAGGCCTGCAAGGCGGCGCGCGCCTCGGCGTCCGCGGCGGGATCCTCCTCGCGGCCACGGGTCCCCTTGATCGGTTGGGCGGTCACGACGCCGGCGGCGGTCACCGAGAGGAACCGCTCGGGCGACGACGAGAGGACCGCGACATCGCCGAAGTCGAGCAGGGCGGCGAAGGGCGCGGGGTTGACGCGGCGCAGGACGCGGTAGGCGTCGGCGGGGGCGACGTCGTAAGCGAACCGCACCTCGTTGGTGAGGCAGAGCTCGTAGCTCTCGCCCTCGTGGAGGTGCGCCTGCGCGGCGTGGACCCGGGCGAGGTAGGCGGCGCGGTCGTGGCGCCAGGTCAGGGCGAGCGGCGGGCCGGGGTCCGCGGGGGCGGGCGGGCACGGCGGCGCCGCGGGCATCGTGGTGATGCTCGTCGTGAGCGAGTCGATCCACGCGCGGTTGTCGGGATGGTCGAACGCGAGCAGGTGGGTGACGCCGAGGTGGTGATCGATGACGACGGCGCGGTCGAGGAAGATCAGCTCGGCGTCGGTGCCCGCGGCGGGGTGTGGCACCGGCGCGCCGAGGTCGGCCCGGAGCTCGTACCCGAACGCGCCGCAGAAGCCGAGGGCGAACGGGAGGACGCCGTCCGCGGTGGCGACGGGGAGCGCCGCAGGACGGAGCGCGGCGCGGAGGAAGTCGAGGAGGCGCTCGATGCGCACCTCCGGGGGCTGGCCGGCGCGGCGGATCGTGAGCGTGTGGCCCGGCGTGCGGTAGGAGAGCGTGTATGCGAGCGGTCCAGACGCGTCACCGAGGATGGACCAGCGCGTGCCGATCGACGTCGCGGCGCCGTCGAGCCACACGGACGGCGCGACACGAAAGCACTCGGAATGGAGCCGCTCGGCGTCGGCCGCGAGGGGGAGCGTCACGTGGAGCAGCGGCGCGGGGGGCGGCGGCGAGAGGGGAGCGGGCAACGGCGCGGTAACGACGCGCGCCTCTCCGCCCGCGAGCGTGAGGAAGTTGGCGATCAGGCGCTGGCCCCAGCCGCTCGCGATGGACTCGGGGTGGAATTGCACGCCCCACCACGGACGCGACGTGTGGCGGAGCGCCATGAGCACGCGGTCGGCGTCGTCCGTCCACGCGGTGGCGACGAGCGTGGGCGGGAGATCGACACACGCGAGCGAGTGGTAGCGTACCATCTCCGCGGGCGACGGGATGCCCGCGAACAGCCCGGTGCCGTCGTGTCGCACCAACGAGGTCCGCCCGTGGCGCGGCTCGGGCGCGTGCACCACCCGGCCGCCCGCAACGTGGGTCATCACCTGCATGCCGAGGCACACGCCGAGCACCGGCGGCCGCCCCTCCGCGAGGGCCTCGGCGGTGAAGCGGGCATCTCCGTCGCGGTCCGGCCTCCCTGGCCCCGGCGAGAGCACCACCGCGTCGAAACGATTCCAGTCGAGGCACGCCAACCGCGTGTCATCGTGCAGGATCACCTCGGGGAGCCGGCCCGTGAACGCCGCGATCGCGTGCGCGAGGTTCCAGGTGAACGAGTCGTGGTGATCGACGAGCAGGACGCGCACGGGCGGCTTCTACCCGTGCGGAGGCGGGGGCGCACCGGGCTCCCTCCCCGAAGGCGAGACGGCCGGGAGCGGGTTAGACGGCCTGTCGCTCCCGAGTGCCCCGATGTCCGATCTTTATCCCCGTATCGAGTCCTGGGTGGACCTCGTCAAGCTCGAGCACGAGGTCCTCGACTTCTGGGGCGAGCACGGGGTGTTCGATCGCCTCCGCGCCCAGAACGCCGGCGGCGAGCCGTGGTCGTTCCTCGACGGGCCGATCACCGCGAACAACCCGATGGGCGTGCACCACGCGTGGGGGCGCACCCTCAAGGACCTGTACTGCCGCTATTGGGCGATGAACGGGCGCCTCTTGCGCCACCAGAACGGGTTCGACTGCCAGGGGCTCTGGGTCGAGGTCGAGGTGGAGAAGGAGCTCGGGTTCGCGACCAAGCGGGACATCGCCGAGTTCGGGATCGACAAGTTCGTGCGCGCCTGCAAGGAGCGCGTGCTCACGTTCGCGGCCCGGCAGACCGAGCAGTCCGTGCGCCTCGGCTACTGGATGGATTGGGACGATCCCAAGGTGCTGCTGGAGCTCCGGGACGCGCTCCAGAAGGGCGTCCCCGAGCTCACCGTGACCGCCACCAGCGGCCGCGAGGTCACTGGGAGCCCCGAGCAGATCGTGTCGCGGCTCGGCACGCCCGAGTTGGGTGGGAGCTACTTCACCTTCTCGAGCGAGAACAACTACACGATCTGGGCCTTCCTCAAGAAGTGCCACGACGAGAAGCACCTGTACCGCGGCACCGACGTGATGCCGTGGTGCTCGCGCTGCGGCACCGGGCTTAGCCAGATGGAGGTCGCCGAGGGGCGCAAGATCGTCGAACACGTGGCCCCCTTCGTGCGTTTTCCGCTGCGCGGCCGCGAGAAGGAGGCCCTGCTCGTGTGGACCACCACCCCGTGGACCCTCACCAGCAACGTGGCCGCCGCGGTCAACCCCACGCTCGACTACGTCAAGGTGCGGCACCAAGGCTGGATCCTGTACCTGGGCAAGGCCGCGTACGAGAAGGCGCGCGAGCGCAACCTCGAGGCCGCCAGCGAGAAGAAGACCGCCAAGTTGCCACGCCTGGAGCAGCTGCTCAAGGGCTCCGGCGAGGTCGAGCTGCTCGGCACCCTCAAGGGCAGCGAGCTGGTGGGCCTGATGTACGACGGCCCCTTCGATCACCTCCCCGCCCAGCAGATCCCCGGCGGCCTGACCCCCGCGGGTGGCAACGGCACGACCAACCGTGCCGTCGACTGTCACCGCGTCCTGGCTTGGGACATGGTGACCGAGGGCGAGGGCACCGGCATCGTGCACATCGCGCCCGGCTGCGGCGCGGAGGACGCGGAGCTCGGCCGCACCGAGGGGCTCGTGGCCCTGGCGCCGCTCTCGGAGCTCGGCGAGTACGTGCCGGGCTTCGGCGAGTACAGCGGTCGGCAGGTCTCCACCGTGTCGGAAGACATCCTGGCGGATCTGAAGGCCCGCGGCCTCCTGGTCAACAAGGAGCGCTATCCGCACGTGTACCCGCACTGCTGGCGCTGCAAGGAAGAGCTGGTGTTCCGCCTCGTGGAGGAGTGGTTCATCGACATGGGTTGGCGCGAGCGCATCCAGGCCACCGTCCCGAAGATCGAGTGGATCCCGGCCGACGGCGAGGCCCGCGAGATGGACTGGCTGCGCAACATGGGCGATTGGATGATCTCCAAGAAGCGCTTCTGGGGCCTGGCGCTGCCCATCTGGGTGTGTCGGGACTGCAAGGCATTCGACGTGGTCGGCAGCGAGGCCGAGCTGAAGCAGCGCGCCATCGCCGGCTGGGACACTTTCGCGGGCCACACCCCCCACCGCCCCTATGTCGACGCCGTCCAGCTGCGCTGCGCCTGCGGCGGCACGATGGACCGCATCCCCGACGTGGGGAACCCCTGGTTGGACGCCGGCATCGTGCCCTACAGCACGCTGAGCTACACCACCGACCGCGACTATTGGAACCGTTGGTTCCCGGCCGAGCTCGTCACCGAGTGTTTTCCTGGCCAGTTCCGCAATTGGTTCTACGCCATGCTCTCCATGAGCGCGATGATGGAGGGCCGGCCCCCCTTCAAGACCCTCCTCGGCCACGGCCTCGTGCGCGACGAGAACGGCCAGGAGATGCACAAGTCCAAGGGCAACGCCATCTGGTTCGACGACGCCGCCGAGCAGTTCGGCGCGGACTCGATGCGTTGGTTGTACGCCCGGCAGGACCCGGTCCAGAACCTGAACTTCGGGCCCACCCTGCTCCGTGACGTGCGTGGCGGGTTCCTCAACCAGCTGTGGAACGTGCAGGCGTTCTTCGTGAACTACGCCCGGCTCGAGGGCTACGTTCCCGAGCGCACGGGCGTCCCGTTCGCCGAGCGCCCCGACTTCGACCGTTGGATCCTCAGCGAGCTGCAGGACACGATCGCGGCGTGTCGCGAGGCGATCGAGTCGCACACGCACCAGGACGCCGCCAAGGCCATCGAGGCCTTCGTCGAGTCGCTCTCGAATTGGTACGTGCGGCACAACCGCCGCCGCTTCCGCCGCGGCGCCAAGGACAGCCGCTCCGCGTTCGAGACGTTGGAGGCCTGCCTCACCACGGTCGTCGGGTTGCTCGCGCCGATCCTCCCGTTCACGGCGGAGAAGCTGTACCAGAACATCGTCCGGGGTGCGCACCCCGACGCGCCGATCTCGGTGCACCTCACGCCGTACCCGCAGGTGTCGACCGACGCGCGGGACCCGGCGCTCACCGCCGAGATGCGGGCGCTGGTGCGGATCACGACGCTGGCCCTGTCCGCCCGCGAGTCGGCCAAGCTCAAGGTGCGCCAGCCGCTCCAGAGCCTCGTCGTCGGCCCGGCCAACGCGGTCGAGCAGGGCGCGGTGCTGCGCTTCGCCGCGATGTTGCGCGAGGATCTGAACGTCAAGAGTGTCGAGGTGCGCGAGCCCAAGACCGCGAGCGCGCTGAACTACGTCGTGAAGCCCGACTTCAAGGCCCTCGGCCCCAAGCTCGGGGATCGGATGGGCGCGGTCGTGCGCGTCATCGGCACGGACACCGCACGCATCCTCGCGGAGCTGCGGCGCGGCGCGGAGAGCGTGACGGTCGAGGTCGACGGGGATCCCGTCGCGCTCGTCCGCGGCGACTTCCTGCTCCAGCCCGTACAGCCCGCCGGCCAGTCCATCGCGGAGGACCGCGGCACGTGGTGCGCGCTCTCCACCGTGATCACGCGGGATCTCGAGCTCGAGGGCCTCATGCGCGATCTGCTCCGTCGCCTCCAGGCGATGCGCAAGGAGCTCGGCCTCGAGATCGTCGACCGCGTGGCGCTCACCTGGGACAGCGACAACGCCGACCTCGTCGAGGTGATGACCACGTGGGGGCCCACCCTGCGCGAGGACGTGATGGCCGACCGCCTGGAGCGGGAGCCGGGGCTCGAAGCGCCGGTGATCGAGCTGGGGGGGCAGGCGTTGCGGTTGCGGATGGTGCGGGTGGGGTGAGGCGTCGACGCCTCATCGAATCACACCATCGAAGGCGACCAAACGTCGGATAGAGTCCCGCCATGCTCATGCTGGTCGCCGCCACCCTCGCCGCCGAGCCCATCCGGCTCGATCCGGTCATCTGGTCGACCCTGACCGAGCAGCCGGGCCCGACCGACAAGGCGGAGCCCGCCGAGTGGATCCGCGAGGCGCTCGACCTCGCGGAGCACCCGACCGCGGGCGCCGCGCACGTACTGCGCGCACACGTCACTTCCGCCGCCTGTGTCAGACATCGGGGCGAGCGCGCGTGCGAGGTCGGCATCCGCTGGTCCCTGCGGGACGGCGCCACCGGCGAAGAGCGCTACACCACGCTCACCCGCGGGCTCGGCCGCTCGGCCGACCGCTCGGCCACCACCGGCACCCACGCCGCGCAGCGCGACGCCGTAACCGACGCGACCGACCGGCTGCTCGGCCGCGACCCCTTCCGGGAGCAGCTCCGTGCGAGCGCGCGCTCCACGCCCCCGCCGATCATCCTCCGCGCGTGCACCGACGCGGCGCCGGCGCTGCCCGCCCAGATGAAGACCGCGCTCGCGGCGGCCGTGTTCGTGGAGGTGCCCGAGGGCGTCGGCAGCGGCGTGGTGGTCTCCCCGGACGGGTGGATTCTCACGGCTGCCCACGTCGTGATCGGGCAGGAGGGCATCAAGGTGCGCGTTCGGGACGGGAGCGCCCTCCCCGCGCGGATCGTCGCGCTGGACGCCCGCCAGGACGTAGCGTTGTTGCGCGTCGACGGGAGCCGGTGGGCGTGCCTGCCGTTCACGCCGGCGCCCGCCGAGGTGGGCACCGAGCTGTACGCCATCGGCTCGCCGCTCGGGGAGGCGCTTGAGTTCTCGGTGTCGAAGGGCATCGTGTCGGGCGCGCGCCGCGTGGGGGACGTCCGTTTCCTCCAGACGGACGCCAGCCTCAACCCCGGAAACAGCGGCGGCCCGCTGGTCGACCTCTCCGGTCACCTGCTCGCGATCGTCAGCTGGAAGCTCGCCGCTCAAGGCATCGAGGGGCTCGGCTTCGGCGTGCCGGTCGACGCCGTCGAGCACGCCTTCTCGCTCGACTTCGGAGAGGCCAGCGTCGAGCCCGACGAACCCTTCGTCCTCGGGCCCGTCGAGCGCGTCTCCGAACCCGACGATCCGCGCCGGCTGCCCGCCGGAACCAAGGAGGGCAGCCACGTGGCGACCATCGTGACCGGCGCCACGTTGAGCGCGGTCGGCTCCGTGGTGGTGCTCGGCTCCTGGGGCGTGTTCCTCAGGGCCGACGAGATGGGAGAGGCCGAGTGGGACCGCCTGCTCGTCGTCAACACCCTGGGCTGGGTGGGGTTCATGGGCGGCGCGGGCCTGGCGGTCGTGCCGACGTTCACGTCCGGCTCCGCGGGCGCCGCGTTCACGGGGCGGTTCTGATGCGGCTCCTTCCCCTGTCCCTGCTCTCCGGCTGCCTGCTCCTGGCCGAGCGCCCCGATGGCTCGCGCGACGGCTCGTCCGACAACTGGCCCTTCGACGACGACACCGGCGAGGCCCCCTTCGTCGGCGAGGGCGCCGTCGTGGCCGTCGGGGTCGGCTACGGCGACGCCTGCGCGGTCTACGAGAACGGCGGGCTGCGCTGCTCGGACGGGGCGCGTCCCCCCGAGGGCAGATTCGTCGCCATGGACGGCGGCCTCGACGGGTATTGCGGCATCGAGGCCGACGGCGCGCTGATCTGCACCACGGACGACGACACCCCCGCGAGCGCCGAGCAGGTCGACGTGGGCGGCCTCACGGGGTGCGCGGTGATCCCCGGCGGAGACCTCGCCTGTTGGGGAAGCAACTACGAGGGGGTGGCCGATCCGCCGTTGTCGTCGGGGTGGGTGAAGGTGTCGCTCAGCAGCTCCAACGGCTGCGCCCTGCACGATCGCGGCACGGTGGAGTGCTGGGGGCAGGACACCTTCGACGTCCTCGAGGTGCCCGACCTCCGCTTCCTCGACGTCGCGACCGCCGACGACAAGACCGGGTGCGGCGTCACCGATGACCAGCACATCGCCTGCTGGGGCTGGGAGTACGCCGACATCACCCCGCCCCGCACGGGCACCTACACCGCGATCGTGGCGGGGGGCTACCACTATTGCGCCCTCGACACCGACGGCGCCGTGACCTGCTGGGGCGACGACGACGACCAGCAGGCCTCCCCCCCGGACGACACGTTCGAGGGCCTGAACGCCGAGAGCAACGGCACGTGCGGCGTCACCACCGAGGCGACCGTCGTGTGTTGGGGCGATGTCGAGACCGACGGGCTTTGAACCGCGGATGGGATCCACCGGCTCACCGACCGCGGGGCGCTTCCACGGCCTTCGGGCCCGCTCCACTCGGGTCGACCACTACCTTCGCCTCGGCGAGCGCCGGATCATCGAACACCCACACCTCGCCGGCCCCGGTGCGGACCTTCAGCCACGCGCGGAGTCGTTCCCGAGCCTCGGGTGCGAGCGGGCGGCGGTCGCCGAGCCCGACCACCAGCGACGTGACACCGCCGACCGTCGCCGCCGCGACCACGACGCCTCCGGCCTCGGGGTGCTGGGCGACGATCTCCGCCTCCAGGCCCTCGAACCGGTCGCTGGCAGCGCGGGCGGAGGCCAGCTCGCCCTGGAGCGAGGCGATCGTTGCGTCGCGCGCCCGGAGCTCCGCGAGCGTCCGCTGGTAGAGGTCGCCGGCAAGATCCTCGCGGAGCGCCGCAACGTCGACGGTCGGTTGCTGGGACTGATCGATCCTCAGGCTGGCGCCGTCCAACCCGTAAGCCGGCAACATGGCCTCGAACGCGCGCTGCTCGGCGGGCGAGACGGGTGTCCCCACCACCGTCACGCGCACCTGGCGCTGCATGGCGTCGACGTTGTGGCTCACGACGAACGTGGGCGCATCGGGCGGGAACGCGGCGGTGAGGAACGCCGTGGCACGTGACTCGAAGAGCTCCTTCGAAACCAGCCGATTTGCGAGGTACACGCTCGGGAGCGCCGTGGCGATGACCACGAGCACGATCCATCGGTGCGCACGGCGCGACGCGGTCGTATCGGCGTGTTCGATCTCGGGGAGCCGCATCACGCGGACCATGACGAACGTGGCGGCGGCGATGAACACCGAGTTGATGAAGAACAGGTAGAACGCCCCGGCGAAGTACGCGGGATTGCCGGTCGCCAGCCCATATCCGGCGGTGCAGAGCGGGGGCATGAGCGCCGTGGCGATGGCGACGCCGGGCACCACGTTCGACTTCTCGCGCCGCGTGCTCCCGACGATCCCCGCGAGCCCGCCGAACAACGCGATGAGGACGTCCCAGATGGTCGGGCTCGTGCGGGCGAGCAGCTCGGAGTGCGCTTCCGCGAGCGGCGTCAGCGCGAAATACACGGCTGACGCCGCGAGCGAGACCGCTGTCGCGATGACGATGTTGACGACCGCCTCGCGCACGAGCCGGAAATCGGCGACGGCTGCTCCGTACCCCACGCCCATGATCGGCCCCATCAAGGGGGAGATGAGCATGGCGCCGATGATGACGGCCGTGGAGTTGACGTTCAGCCCGACCGACGCGATGACGATGGCGAAGATGAGCAGCCAGAGGTTGGTGCCCCGGAACGCTACGCCGGCCCGGATCGCCTGGTCGATGACCTCGTGCGTGGCCTGGTCAGCGGTGAGATCGAAGCGGGAGAGGAGCGCGGCGCCGGGGGCGTTCGGGACGGGGGCGTTCGGGACGGGGGCTGGTGGCTCGGCCCGGACGTGCTCATCTGGAGGCGCAGGCAGCATCCGCTGCCTCTACCGCCCGACCCTTCCGGGGTCCAGCGCAGGCCCACTGGTCGGGTCGGCATGGGAGGCGGACGCGGCGGCGGGCGTGCACCGGGACGTTCATGATGGGGAGGCCGATGTCGGGTCCGGTCGATCGCCGCGCCCGCGGGCGTGAGCCGCAGCCGCACGCGGCGTTGATCCGCGGGGTCTTCCTCCCTCGTCACGAGGTTCAACGCGACCTGCCGCTTGAGCATCGCGGTGAGCGTGCTCGGGTGGTCGTGGAGCGCCCGCGCGAGCGTGCCCGCGGTCAGCCCTGGGTTTCGCCCGACGACGCGAAGCACGAACCGCTGCGGGCCGGTGACGCCGAGGTGGGTGTGCATGATCGGGCCCTATGTTCGAGGACACGGCCAACTTCCTCTTCGATGGCTGGATCGGGCCGGGGCGCCTCCTCCTCGTCGGCCCCCTCGCGTACCTGGCGCTCGTCCTCTTCGTCCGCATCTCCGGGAAGCGCGCCCTCTCGAAGTTGAACAGCTTCGACCTCGTCGTCACGGTCGCCCTGGGGTCGAGCCTCGCCACCACGCTGGGTGCTGCTGCACGACCAGACCGAGGCGACGGACTGCGACCGGCGACACCAGCGGGAGGGCTCATGACCCTCCTTGCCGGGGTTGCACCTCCATGAACACGCGGATCCAGCACGTCTGGGAGAAGCTCGCGTCCAGCTACTGGTTCGTGCCGGCGCTCATGATGAGCGCGGCGGCCGGGCTCGCGAGCCTCGCGCTGCACCTCGACCGCTCCGTGTTCGTCGCGAAGTCGCCGAGCGATTGGTTCTACGACGGTGACATCGAGGGCGCCCGCACCCTGCTCTCCACGGTCGCAGGCTCGATCGTGACGGTGGCCGGCGTGGTCTTCTCCATCACCATCGCCGCGCTCACCCAGGCCTCGGCGCAATTCGGTCCCCGCCTTCTCCGCAACTTCATGCGGGACGGGGCGAACCAGCTCGTGCTCGGCACCTTCGTCGCGACCTTCCTCTACTGCATCCTCGTGCTGCGAGCGGTGCCCGAGGGCGAGGCGACCGCGGTCCCGCACTTCTCGGTGACGGTCGCCGTGGGGCTCTCCATCGCGAGCCTGTGCGTGCTCGTCTTCTTCATCCACCACATCTCCGCCTCGATGCAGGCGCCGCACGTCGTCGCCCGCGCCGCGATGGAGCTCCGCCAGGCGATCGAGCGGCGCTACCCCGCTCGCCTGGACAGCGAGACGCCCGCCCCCCCTCCGACCGGGCCTATGCCGCCTCCGTGGCAGGCCTTCGGACCGGATCCCGGGACGATCCGGGGGACCTCCAGCGGATACCTGCAGGCGGTCGACGAAGAGGAGGTCATGCGGATCGCCACCGATCGCGACCTCCGCCTCGAGCTCCTCCAACGCCCCGGCAAGTTCCTCTTGGAAGGGAGCCCTCTGGTGCTCGTGTGGCCGGCCCGGGCGGTGAGCGCCGCCCTCTGCCGTGCCGTGAACGCCGCGTTCCTCGTGGGGCGGCAGCGCACGCCCGAACAAGACATCGAGTACGCGCTCGACCAGATGGTGGAGATCGCGGTGCGGGCCCTCTCTCCGGGGGTGAACGACCCGTTCACCGCCGTCACGTGCATCGACTGGTTGGGAGACTCGCTCCGGCGGCTCTCGGCCTGCGGAGAGCCCCCGGCGATTCGACCGGATCGCCACGGAGCGAGCCGAGTGGTCGCGCACGTCCCCACCTTCCCGGGGCTCGTGGACGCCGCCTTCGATCAGATCCGACAATACGGACGCACCAGCGTGCCCGTCACCATCCGGCTCCTGGAGAGCATCGCGGCGCTCGCGGAGCACGTCGACCCGGAGCAACGGGCAGTGCTCCTGCGGAAGGCGGCCATCATCCACCGGGAGAGCCACGTACTCCCGGCCGAGGAGGATCGGCGCGATGTCGACGGGCGATTTCGTGCGGCGGTGACGGCGCTGGAACGAGGGTGACCGCCCTGTCGTACGAGGTGGAGGGGCCCGCCGACTGATCCGACCGGTTGCGCTGATCCGTCCGGTTGCGCGCTCACGCGGCCCCCACCCTCGAGCCGTGGGGCGGAGCACTCCAGGCGTACAAGCACGAAAGGGGCCCCTCGGCCCCCTTCCATCACAACCACCGTCCCTACGCGGCTGTCAGAAGTAGAAGTTCAACCCCATGTTCCCCTGCACCGCGCCCGGCACGGTGAGGTCGTTCTCCGGCTTGTTGAGGTAGCCGGCGTAACGAACGTCGAAGTTGACCGACGCCTTCTTGCCGAGGCCGAGCTCGAGGCCGAGGCCCGCGTGGGGACCCCAGAGCGTGGAGTCCTCGGACACGGTGGTGAAGCCGAGGTTGTCCTGCACCGAGCGGCCGGTGATGGTGACGCCGGCGAGGACGTAGGGGTTCACCTTGGTCCAGGGCATGCCGAAGAGCTGCACCGAGGCCTGGAGGGGCTGGTAGACACGCTCGCTGCCGTCGTCCCAGGTCTGGTCGTGGTGCATCCAGGAGACCTCGAGGCCCACGGACTCGACCGGGCGGTACCGCGCGGCGATGCCGAGGCCGGCGTCGCCGAAGCCGCCACCGCCGACGTTGTAGCCGCCCATGTAGGAGCCGCCGCGGATGCCGACCGCGAAGGTGCGGGCGCGCTCGACCTTGCGCACGGGGGCCTCGGAGACCTCGCGCTCGCCGCCGCGGCCACCGCCGTCACGCTCGATGGCGACGGCGTGGCGGTGGTGCCAGGGGGACGGGCCGTACACGAAAACCCCGTGGTACCAGTAGGCGTGACCGGGGCGGTAGGGCCGGAACCAGCCACCGGGGCGGTACCAACGGTCGCCGCGGCCGTACCGGGACGAGTACGCGTAGTGCCGCGACGCCGCGGACGAGCGGTGGTAGGCCGCGGAGGAGCGGTGGTAGGCGGCCGTGGAGCGGGCGTGGCGCACGTCCTCATGGCGACGGGACGCCTCGCCGCGGCTGCCGTAGGTGGCGCGCTCGGCATCGGAGCCGCGGCCACCGTGGCGCTCGGCGGACTCGTGGCCGTCACGGCCACCGTCGGCGTGGCGACCGGAATCGCGCCCATCACGCCCTTCGTCGCGGCCCACGGACTCACGGCCGGACTCGCCACGGCCGGGCTCACCACGGCCCGCTTCGCCGCGCCCCGAGACGGCGGTGCGGCTGGACGACACGCCGCGGAAGTTCGCGGGGGCGCCGGCAGACGCGCGCATCTCGGAGGAGGCGGCGGGGCGGCCGGACGCGCTGACGGGCGCACCAGCGCTCACGCGGCGGGTGGAGGAGGCGGTGGGCGCGGGGCGCGACCCGTCGAAGGTGCGGACGGAGCGCTCGCGGCCTTCCGCCGAGGCGCCGGTGGGGCGCGCCGGGTCGGGGCGGGGGCTGCTCTCGCCGCCGTAGGGGGCGGGGCGCGCCGTGCGGCTGCCCGCGTCGTCGCGCTCGCCGTCACGGGAGCCTTCGCGGCCGCCGTCACGGGAGCCCTCGCGCTCGCCGGAGCCCTCGGAGCGGGGCGCCGGGGCCGGGGTGGGCCGCGCGGTGGGGCCGTCGTCCCGGCGCTCGCCGGAGCCGCTGTCGCGGGAATCGCCACGGCCCGAATCGCCACGGCTGGAATCGCCCGAGCCGCTGGGGCGGGAGCCGCTGGGGCCCGAGCGGCGGCTGGAGTCCTTGGAGCCACCACCGTCCTTCTTGCCTTCGCCCTTGCTGGAGCTGCCGCCGCCGCCCCGCGAGCGGCGCATCGAGCGCTCGGCCTGGTCGGGCGAGGCGGACGACACGGCGCTCTCCTGGGTGAGCGGGGCGTCGGCCGTGGCGTCGGTACCGTCGGCAGGGGCGGCGAACGCCACCGAGGGCGCGAGCAGGAGGGCGAGAGTCGTGGGGAGCAGCATGCGGAGCATCAGGTCCTCCGGAGGGTGGGGATCGACCTTACGTCTACAAACGCCGTGCCGCGCGGTTCCATTCACCGGAACCTCGTCAACCGCGACCGAAGGCCTTGCGCAGCTCGACGAGGGTGGCCTCGCGCACCTGGTACACTCCGGCCCGGTCGGTGGCGCGAATCCGCACCAACGGCCGATCCTCGGCGTCCTTCTCGGTCTGGCCGAGCTCGAGCGCGACCGTACGCCCGTCCCGGAACCGGACCTCGAACCGCGCGCCGGTCGCGTCGAACCGGGTGTCCGCCGGGATGGCCGCCGCGCGGAGCGCCGCGAGCGTGTTGACGGTGAACAGGGCCTGCTTCTGATCGGCGTCCATGTTGGCGGGCTGGGTGACGGCCCAGCTCGCGCCGTCCTCGGACTGCTCGATCACGACCGTGAGCCCGCGGTCGACGTAGGCGATCGACGCGACGGTGTCGCGCTCGAACGAGAGGAGCCTACGATCGCGGAACGCCTCGACGGGCTGGGTCATGGCGCGCCCGACGACGCCGGAGGTGCGGAACACCTCGTCGCGGCCGGTCACGCGCACGAACGCGGCGCCGTCCACGATGCGGCTGCCGAGCGTGATGTCGCGGGTGGAGCCATCGTCCATCAGCAGGGTGGCTTGGGCCAGCGGCGTGTCGAAGCCACCGTCGTACGTGGGGTTGTGGATGGCGGCGGCGCGGATGCGGGCGATGGCGCGCAGGGTGACCTCGACCGTCTCGTCGTCCACCACGAAGCCCGCGCCGTCCAGCTGCCACGGGCCGGGGAGCACCTTGCCGGCGGGGTCGATCGTGGTGGAGGCGGCGCGCGTGAAGCGCAGGGCCTCGGCGCCGCGCGTGAGCGTGAGCCCGGCGACCGTGGCGGTGTCGAGCTCGATGGCGACCTTGTCGCGCCACTCCGCCGCGGGGCGCGCGTAGCGGGCGCGGCCGCCCACGTCCGCACGGAAGACATCCTCCGAGCCGGGGATCCGCGCGAACGTGGACGGCCCGGCCGCGGTCTTGCCGACGACGACGGACGCGGCGGGGATGTCCTGTCCGACCACGTAGAGCTCGACGAGGAGCCCGTTCTGGTCGTCCACGCCGTAGTCCTCCTGGTTGCCGCCATCCACGAAGGCGTCCATCGGGAGGCCGGCCGCGAACGTGTCGAGCACGGTGCGGATCTGCGCAGCGTCTGCCGGGAAGTCGAGCGGGGTCACGATGCGCCACCGATCGAAGCCCGGGGTCCCCTTCTCGCTGGACTCGCGCTCGATGCGCAGCTTCTCGATGGGCGTCGAGATCTGCACGACGGTGACGGTGTCGGGGACGACGGCCGGCAGGGACGGGAGGGCCTCGACGACCGCAGGCCCGCCGCGCCCGAAGACGTTGAGCAGCGCGAACAGGGCGGCGACGGCGAGCAGCACGACGCTTCGACGGGTGAGCCTCATGCTGCCGCTCCGGAGCGGCGCGCGCGACGGCGGAACCACACCTGGCGCGCGACGCCGAAGGCGAACAGCGCGAGCGGCCCGGCGAGGAGGTTGAACCCCTTCCACGCCAACTGTTGCCCCGGCGTGGTGGCGGTGAGCGTGGGGAGCGTGGCGTTCTTGCTGCGGATGCCGATGAGCGACTCGTCCTGCACCAGCCAATCCGTGAGGTTCAGCATGAACGCGAGGTTGTTGGCGACAAAGTCGGCCGACCCGCCGACGACGAGGCGCGTCGGGGCGCCCTCGACCACCAGCGGCGGCTCCTCCGGGGTCTCCTCCTCGGTCATCGGCGGGGCGTCGGGGTCGGGCGGCGGCGGCGGCCGGGTCTCGAAGAAGGAGCGCAGCGGGCCCGTCAGCGTCACCAGCACCGGGAACGGCCCGCGCTTCTCGCTGGAGAGCACGCCGGTGAGCTGCGTGGGGTCGACCGTCTTGAGATCCTGCACGGAGCCCGACGACGCCGACGTGCGCGCGAGCACCTCGGCCTCGACGCCGGGGTTGAGCTCTTCCGCGACCTGGAGCGAGGAGGTGAAGGGGAACAACATGCCGTCGAGTCCGCTCACCAGCACGTTGCGGCGCGAAAGATCCGTGGCCTGCGGGATCAGGGCGTAGTTGACCTCCCGCGTGCTCTGCTTGTTGCCGACACGCACGGGGAAGCGCATCACGCCGTTCTGCACGCGGTCCATCACGATGTCGCGGTTGGCCTGGATCCCGTAGTGGCCGAGCAGGGGCTCGAGCCCCGAGCTGGTGCGCGTGGCGCGGTAGGTGCGCAGGTCGGGCCGCGTGTGGGTGACGAAGATCGCCGCGGCCCCCCCGCGCATGAGGAACTGGTCGATCTGGTAGATCGCGCGGTCGGACAGCGGCTTCTGCGGGCCGATGACGAGCAGCGCGTCGACCTCCTTGGGGATCGCGCCCGCCCCGCCCAACGCGAGCGGCTGCAGCACGAACTTACGGGCGAGCTGCTCCATCATCTCGCGGAGGGGGCCCTCGGGCTTGACGAGGTCGGGCTCGCCGCTGCCCATGGTCCACGCGAGGACCGGCGCGTCCTTGGGCTTCTGCTTGAGGCGGTGGATGGCCGAGGCGAGGTCGTACTCCAGGGCCGAGAGATCGGTCAGCGCGGGCAGGACCTCCTGCTTGTCGCCGTAGAGCAGCACGGCGCCGAGCCAGATGCGACGGAGCTCCGCGCGGTTCGACTCGGTGACCTTCTGCTCGAGCGGCGTGAGCCCGTACTTCTGCGCCTCGGCGAGCAGCACGGCGTCGGTGCCTGGATCGACGACGGTGATCTTCATCCGGCCGCCGGAGTAGGCCTGCAGCTCGTCGAGCTTGTCGCGGATGATCTGCTCGTGGTTGTTGTAGGGCGCGGAGAGGCCCTTGGACAGCCACACCTTGGCGACGAGGGGGCGGTCGAGCGAGGCCACGAGCCGCTTGCTGGACTCGTCCAGGCTGTGGAGGCGGTCCTGTGTCACGTCGAGGCGGCCGAAGTGTTCGGACCCCCACACGTTCGCCAACACGACGATCAGCATCACCAGGGCGAGCTGGAGCCAGCTGTTGGCGAGCAGGTTCTTGCGTGCGGTCACGAGAGCCGCCGCCGCTCGAGGCTGAACACCGCGAGGTGGAGGGACGCCGCCGCGACCGAGCCCCAGAAGAGCAGGTTGCGCGTGTCGATCACGCCGCGCGCGAGGTTGTTGAAGTGGGTCTCGAAGGCGAGGTACTGCACCAGCGGCAGGATCGTGTTCGGCACCCGCTCCAGGAAGAAGCCCATTGCGTAGGGGAACATCCCGACCACGAGCGCGAGCAGGAACGCGACGATCTGGTTGCTGGTGAGCGAGGAGGCCGCCGTGCCGATGGCCGCGAGCGCCCCGCCCAGGAGCAAGAGCCCCAGGTAGCCGCACAGCGCCGGGCCGAAGTCGAGCCCGGTCTCGGTGAACACCCGCACGATCATCGGCGGCGCGTCGGCATCGGCGATCGCGGGCGTGCCCAGCCACGCCATCGTGAACGCGTACGGGATCGTGGTCGACACCGCCACCGCCACGAGGCTCATCGCCGCGAGGTATTTGCCGAAGACCAGCTCCCCCTCGGTGATAGGAAGGGTGACGAGGATCTCGAGGCTGCCGGTGCGGCGCTCCTCCGCGAACAGGCGCATCGTGATGGCCGGCACGAGCAGCACCAGGAACACCGCGGCCCAGAAGAAGACGCCGCGCAGCGACACGGTGCCGCCGGCGAACAGGTCGTCGAACCAGAGGGCGAACCCGCCCACGAGCACGACGTAGACGGGCACCACGAAGTAGGCGAGGGGCGAATCGAAGTAGGCCCCGAGCTCACGGCGGGCGATGGCGAGGACGTTCGTCATGCGTCCGGGGGCTTAGCCGTTGTCCTCGCGGAATGCACAAGGGGCGAGGGCCAGAATCTGTCCGGTGACGCCTGGGCGAAGGGAACGACCAAGGGCGGCAGCAGCAAGACCAGGCAGGAAGGCAGGAAGAAAGGCAGGAAAGCAGGATGGAGAGGACAGAAGCCCAAGACCAGGCAGGAAGGCAGGAAGAAAGGCACGAAAGCAGGAAATAGAGAGGACAGGAACGAGGACGGAGGACGATCACGCCGCTTTCTTCCGACCCTCCTACTTCCTGCCTTCCTACTTCCTGCCTTCCTACCTCCTGCCTTCCTAGTTTCCTGCCTTCCGGAGCTTCTTCGTCTTCGCGCGAAGCGCGGCTTCTTCGCGCGAACGCCCCTTCCCCGCGCTACTTCGCGACCGCGATCGGCTCCGACTGCGGCACGATGTCCACCTTCTCGTGCCGCGCCCACAGCTGCGCCTCCTCCCACGTGGCGGGAGACTGGATCTCGTGCGTCAGCACGTTGCGGGCGGTCTCGAAGAAGCCCTCCATCGTGCGGAACATGAAGCTGGTGTCGATCCAGCACGCGCGCATGCAGCCCTCGCAGCTGCCCGCCTCGAGCATGCGCTTGCGCTCGAACTCGATGGACTTGAAGTAGGTCTCGAACTGGGGGTCGAGGATGTGCTTGTGCTGGTGCTCGGTGCGGTGGCAGATCGCGAACTGGCCGTTCGGCGAGACGCTGAAGTAGAGCCGGCCCGCGTCGCAGCCCTCGGCGGGGAAGCGCCCCGTCTTGAGGTACATCCGCGAGGCCTCGAGGTACGGCGTCGAGTTGAGGATGGGCCACCCGGCGTTCTTCATCTCGATGAGCGTGTCGTAGGCCTTGTCGATGCGGGCGAGGACGACCTCGGGCGCGTCCGCCGTGTTGAGGCCCATCTCCGGGCGGAAGCGGATGAACCGCGCCTCCCAGTTGCGCTGGCCGGCCTTCGCGTCGGCGAGGAGCTCGACCGGGAGGAAGCTGATGTGGAAGCCGAGGTCGCGCGCGAAGCGGACGAGATCGGGCAGCTCTTCGAGGTTCAGGTTGGACACGACGCAGTTGATCGTCGGCATGCCGTTGGTGCCGTCGAGCAGCTTGCCGACGGTGGTCATCGACTTGACCGCCATGTCCCAGCTGCCGTCCATCTCGCAGATGTAGTCGAAGCGCGCGGGGTAGAGCGAGTCGAGCGAGATCGAGAAGTTGCGGACGCCGTAGTCGACCGTCTTCTTCAGGCGCTCCTCGCTCACGCCCACGCCGTTCGTGAGCACGCGCACGTTGAGCCCCACGTCGACGAAGCGCTTGGCGGCCTCCTCGAGGTAGTCGCACGCGTAGGGCTCGCCGCCGCCGATCGAGAGCTGCACGACGCCGAGGCGGGCCATCTTCGCGGCCATGTCCTCGATCTCGTGGATCTCCAGCTCTTCCTTGCGGTTTCCGTACCGCCAGATGCCGCACATCTTGCAGGTGAGGTTGCACCGGTGGGTGATGCCGTAGTGGGCGTAGACCGGCACCCGACGGGTGACGAAGGCCTCCGCGATGCGGGCATAGCCGGGGATCTTGAGGTTCATGCTGCACCTCGGCGGGATGCGCCGGAGCCCGGTGTCGGGAGGGGACGAAGGGACTTCGCCCACTCCAACAACGTCGGGGCGTTGAGGTTGTAGAGGTAGTTGTACTCCGTGAGGGCCGTCGAGGTACAGGCCCGGCACGAGTTGTCGCGTAGATGCTCGAACGCGGCAGCGAAGCCGCCGTCGCGGACGTTGCGTCCCGCGAAGCCCCCGGCGAGCAGGGAGCAGGGGGTCACCGTGCCGTCCGGCAACACGGCGCAATAGAGCTGGCCGGCCATGCAGTGGAGGTCCTCCTGCGGGGCCAGGGACGTGGGGCGCGCGTAGTCCTTCCACGCCAGCAGGTAGCGCAGGTACTTCTCGCTGGGGCCCACGCGGCGCCCGGCCATGCGGGCCTCGAGCAGCCCACGGAGCACCTTCCGGAGCGCGTCGGCGTCGGGAGCGAGCTCGGCGGCGCGCGCGGGCGCGAGGTAGGGGCGCTGCTGAAGGACCTGGAAGTCCGCCACGAAGCCGTAGGTGTCGGCCAGATCGAGCACCGTGCCGACCTGGTCGAGGTTGTGGCGGGTGAGCGTGGTGATCGTGTGGAGATCCACCCCGCGTCGCGACGCCTCCGTGATCGCCGCCATCGCCTTCTTCCAGGCGCCGGGCTCCCGGTTGAGGTCGTGCGCGGCCTCGCCGCCGTCGAGCGAGATCATCAGCCGCCCGAGCGTGGAGAGCTCGTCCGCCAGGGCGGGGTAGCGGTAGCCGTTCGTCTCGAGCGTGGTCCACATGCCGTGGGCAGAGCAGCGCTCGACGATAGCGGCGATGTCGTCCCGTACGAGGGGCTCGCCGCCGCCGATGCCGACACGCACGGCGCCCTCGGCGGCCATCGCGTCGATCAGCGCCATCATCTCGCGCGTGTCGAGCTCAGCGTGCCGTCGCAACGGGAGCGCGCAGTAGGTGCACAACGCGTTGCACCGCATCGTCACGAGCAGGGTGACGTTGAGCGGCATGCGATGCCCGGTGAGGCGGTACCGCGCCGCGCCGACTCCGCTCTTGAGCAGCGCGCCGCTCTTGTTCACCGCACGATCTCGAGGCAGGCCGACCGCACGGCCTCGACCATGTGATCGAGGTCCTTGCGGTCGAGGTTCGGGTGCACGGGGATGTGCACCTGCTCGCGCTTCACCGCCGCCGCGTTCGGGCAGAGGCGCCGGAACGACGGGAACAGCTTGTGATCGGAGCAGTCGTTCATGTAGCCGAACGTCGTGTCCACGCCGCGCTTGAGCAGCGCGCGCATGAGCTGGCTGCGCTTCTGGTGGTGCACCACGAAGCTCATGTAGATGGGCTCGGCGCCCGCGGGGTAGGTCGGCACCGTGAGGCCGGGCACGTTCGCGAGGTGCTCGTCGAGGTAGCGGCCGTTGCGGATGCGCGCGCCGTTGAGCGCCTCGATGCGCTCGATCTGCTTCATGCCGACCGCCGCCTGCACCGCGCGCGGGCGGTTGCTGCGGAAGCTCTTCGGCACCTCGTCGTAGAGCACCTCGGCCTCGCCGAAGCGGTCGTGGATGGGGTCCTTCCCGAGCAGGCCGCCGAGGCGGATCGCCTGGTGGAGCGTGAAGGGGTACACCATCGGGTGCGTCGCGATCATCATCGCCACGCCGGTCACGGCCTCCTTCCTCGCCTTCTTGAAGTCGGCGGGGGTGGACGTGTCGATCTCGTTGCGGACGAACTTCGCCACCGCGTCGTCGTTGGTGGTGATCATCGCGCCCGAGAGCGTCGTGATGTTCTTGGTGAGGCCGAACGTGTAGTACGCGGCGTCGCCGAGGTTGCCGACGCGGATGCCCTTGTACTTGGCGCCCGTGGACTGCGCGCAGTCCTCGATCACCTTGATGCCGTGCTTCTTGGCGATGGCGTTGATCGCGTCCATGTCGCAGGGCGTGCCGTACAGGTGCGTGGGCACCACGGCCTTGGTCTTCGGCGTGATGGCCTTCTCGAACTCGGCGGGGTCGAGCACGTGGGAGGTCAGGCCGATGTCGGCGAAGACGGGGCGCACGCCCGCGGTGACCGCCATCGAGGGGATGGCGAAGTAGGTCAGGCCGGGGATGATGACCTCGTCCCCGGGGCCGATGCCCATGGCGCGGAGCAGGAGGTAGAACGCGTACCGTGCGCTCGGCGTCATGATCGCGTGCTTCGCCCCGATGTAGGACGCGAATTCCTTCTCGAAGCCGCGCACGGCGGGCTCGTCTTCCGGCGGGACCGCGAGGAAACGCGCCGCGATGAGCGCCTCGGCGGGGGAGAAGCTCGGGCTGAAGCGGGGGATTCGACCGAAATACATGGCTGTCCAGGGGACGGGTGCGCGCGTCCTCTACCGAGGATGCGTCGGGAATTCAAGGCGCCGGGCGAGCTACGGAGGCCCGCGACCGAGCGGGCCTCGTGGGAAGCCGCACGGGATCACACGCTACAGCAGGCCGGGGCCCGTGTCGCGTATGCGGGGCCACGCTCCGCCCCTTCTACCCCCCGACCTTGTGGTATCGGGCAACGGCCGACGTCACCACCGACGAGAGGTCGCCCGGCTGCGACACGCCGGCCCCGAGGTCGCGCAGGAGGCCGTCGGAGATGTCGTAGACCCAGGGGTGCACGGAGAGCTGCTGGCCGCGCTCCCACGCGTCCTGCACCACCGTGGTCTGCGCGACGTTGATCACCTGCTCGATGACGTTGAGCTCGCACAGGCGGTCCTGGCGCAGCTTGTCGGGCAGCTCTTCGCCGAGGTGACGCTCGTGCTTCTGGTGCACGTCCTGCACGTGCCGGAGCCAGTTGTCGGCGAGGCCCACGCGACGCCGCATCAGCGCCGCGTGCACGCCCGAGCACCCGTAGTGGCCGCATACGATGACGTGCTTGACGCGCAACACGTCGATCGCGAACTGCAGCACGGACAGGCAGTTCAGGTCGGTGTGGATGACGACGTTCGCGATGTTGCGATGGACGAAGAGCTCGCCGGGCAACAGGCCCAACAGCTCGGTCGGCGGGATGCGGCTGTCGGAGCACCCGATCCAGAGGTACTCGGGAGACTGCCGGGCGGCGAGCTTCTCAAAGAAGTGCTTGTCCCTGGCGACGATGTCGGCCGCCCACTTGCGGTTGTTCAGGAACAGTTGCTCCAGCATGTGGCGCCTCCGCGGGGTCTTGTCCAGGTCTGCGCTTGGCATGGCCGGCCCCCTTACACGGACGGGAATCGGGGGCACGCGGGCGCCCGTAAAGGGATCGCCAAGCATGAGGATGGGGTGAGATTTCCCAAGGGCCTCATCCCACCGCGAGCGCCACGACCCCCATCACCACCAGCGCGGACGCGACGAGCCGCCGGGCGCCGTCGCCCTCCTTCAAGAGGCGCGCGCCCAGCCAGGCGCCGATGAGCAGGGAGACCTCCCGCGCGGGCGCCACGTGGCTCACCGGCGCGAGCTGCATCGCGTAGAGGACCAGGATGTAGCCGGCGGGCCCCAGGATCGCGACGCCGAGCGCCTCGCGCCAGTAGCGCGCGATCTCGACGCGGAGCCCGGCGCGGTGCCGCCACGTGTCGGGCGAGAGGAGCGCCACCCGGAAGGCGTTCCCGGCGTAGTCGATGAAGATGGGCGAGAGCGCCAGCACCTTGACCGACCACCCGTCCCACAACGTGTAGCTCGCGACGAAAACCCCCGCGAGCACCGCCTCTCGGATGCCCCGGCGATCCGCGCCGCCGCGGAACACCGCCGTCCCGCCCGCCAGCAGGAACACGCCCCCGACCACCGCGAGCGCCCCCGCCGCGGCGACGAGCGAGGGGGCCTCGCCGAGCAGCACCAGCGCGCCGACGAAGGAGAGCAGCGGCCCCACGCCGCGCACGAGCGGGTAGACGAGCGAGAGGTCGCCGGCACGGTAGGCCCGCTGGAGCGCGATGGAGTAGGCGGCGTGCAACACCGCGGTGCCGACGAGCGCGCCGATGTGCACGCCGTCGAACACCGGGCGCGTGACGACGAGCACCCCCACCACCACGGGCGCCCAGATCCCGACCGCGAGGCACGAGTACATCCAGACGAACCGCTCGGACGCGGCGGCGCGCTTCGCGAGCAGGTTCCAGGTGGCGTGCGTGCACGCGGCCACGAGGACGAGGAGCAGCGCGGAGAGGGGCACGGGGGCCGTCTATGACGGGCCGGCGCGCGACGGCAGCACCCAACCTTGAGCCGAGTTCGAGCCAATTGTGCGGGCGGCGCCCCGTTAGGCGGGCGTATCGCCCCCGGACGCCGCGCATGCTCCCTCTCCTCGTCACCCTCCTGGCCTGCACCGGCGACACGAAGGAGGACACCGCCCCTCCCGTTGCCCCCGAGGACGACTGCGCGGCCGAGGACGCGACCGGCTGGTACTACGACGGAGATGGCGACGGCTACGGGAACGCGGGGGCGACCGTGACCGCTTGCGACGCGCCGGCCGGCTACGTGGCCGACGCCAGCGACTGCAACGACGGCGACGCGCTCGCCTCGCCCGTCGGGTTCGAGAGCTGCGACGGCGCCGACAACGACTGCGACGGCACCGTGGACGAGGACGGTCCGACCCCCTGGTACCCGGACGGCGACGGGGACGGGTACGGCCGCGCGACCGACTCCGTGACGGCTTGTGGTGCGCCGACCGGGCACGTCGTGCTCTCGACCGATTGCGACGACGGCGCGGTCGCCATCCACCCGGGCGCGGCCGAGGTCTGCGACGGGGTCGACAACGACTGCGACGCCACGGTCGACGAGGCCGGCGGGGCCACATTCTACGCGGACGCGGACGGCGACGGCTACGGGGACGCGGGCGTCGTGACCACCGGGTGCGCGGTGCCCGCGGGGTACGTGGTCGACGCCGCGGACTGCGACGACGCTGCCGCTGGCACGAGCCCCGCCGCCACCGAGGTCTGCGACGGGCTCGACAACAACTGCGACGGCGCGGTGGACGACTCCGGCGGCGCCCTGGCCTACGCCGACACCGACGGCGACGGTCACGGCGACCCCGCGACGTCCACGACGAGCTGCGAGCTGCCCCCCGGCTACGTCGCGTCGTCCGACGACTGTGACGACGGCGACGCGACCTTCTCGCCCTCCGCGTCCGAGACCTGTGACGACGGCCTCGATCAGGACTGCGACGGAGCCGCCGACGACGCCTGCCCGGCGACCGTGACCCACTGCGGCACGATCGCGGCGGACGAGACGTGGAGCGGCACCGACGTGCACGAGGTCACCTGCGACGTGTACGTGCAGGGCGCGTCCGCCCCGCTCCTCACCATCGAGGACGGCGCCGTCGTCACCTTCGCTCCCGGCGTGGGGCTGTACGTCGGGTACGGCTCCTACGGCGAGCTCTGGATCGACGGCACGACGGACGGGGTCGTCCTCACCTCGTCCGACGCGCGGCGCCCCGGCCCCGGCGACTGGGAGGGCCTCACGTTCGGCGGCTACGACCGTGGGAGCTGGCTCGAAGGCGCCACGATCGAATACGGCGGCGACAACGGCTACGGGAACGTGCTCGTGACCGGCACATCCACCGTCACGCTCGTGGACAGCGCCGTCCGCGAGTCCTCCCACGCCGGGGTCTACGTCTCCGGCTCCGGCGCCGTCGCGATCTCCGGGACCACTGTCGCGGACAACGACGCGCACGGCATCTACCTGAACTGGACCGCGGCGCTCGACGACGCGACGCTCCCGAGCCTCTCCGGAAACACGATCACGGGCAACGACGGCTACCCGCTGGTGACCCCGGCCGCGTCCGTGAAGGACATCGAGGGCACCAACACCTTCGTCGGCAACACGAGCGACGCCGTGTACGTCTATTCGAGCACCGTGACGGAGGACTCGACCTGGGCGGGCCTGGACGTGCCGTACTACCTCGTCGGGGACGTGACCTTCGGGGGCGCCACGCCCCTGACGCTCACCATCGAGGACGGCGCCGAGCTCCAGTTCGCGCCCGGGGCGGGGCTCTCCATCGGCTACACCGGCTACGTCGACCTGCTGGTGGACGGCCACACCGAGGGCGTCCGGTTCACCTCCGCCGAGCGCACCCCCGGCCCCGGCGACTGGGACGGGCTCTTCCTGGGCGGCTCGGCGTCGGGCACGATCGACGGCGCCACCATCGCCTACGCAGGCGGCAACGGCGTCGCCGCGCTGTACCTCTTCTACACGGGCGACGAGGGCAATCCCCTGCGCATCACCGACTCGGTCATCGAGGAGAGCTCGACCTACGGCGTGTACGTGAGCCAGGAGGCGGGCCTCGAGATCGACCGCTCCGTGGTGCGCGACAACGCCGACTACGGGCTCTACGTGCACGACACCGGCACGCTCGCCGGCGACGGCTCCTGTAGCGGCAACACGTTCACCGCCAACGACGTCGGGGTGTCGGTGAGCGCCGGGCAGGGCGGCTCCTTCGTGGACGACGGCGCCTACACCGGCAACCGCTCGGACGACGTGATCCTCCGCGCCGAGGAGGTGCACGAGGACTTCACGCTCCAGGCGCTCGACTCCGGCTATCGCGTGACCGGGTACATCACGGTCGCCGACCCGACGACCCGCCCCCACCTCGTCATCGAGGACGGCACCGAGCTCCGCTTCGATCCCGACGCCGGCATCGGCATCGGCACCGAGCTCTACGGCTCGTTGGATGTGCAGGGCACGGCGCTCGGGGTCACCTTCACCTCGTCGCAGCCGACGCCTGCCCCCGGCGACTGGTATGGCCTCACCTTCGGCGGATGGAACCAGGCCTCCACGATCCGCGGCGCCACCGTGGAGTACGCCGGGCAGAACGGGTACGGGAACGTCTACAGCTGGAGCTACTACGGCGGCTCGCTGCTGATCGACGCGTGCACGATCACCGACGGGAGCCAGAGCGGCGTGTACGTGACCACGAACGTCTACGACGTGACGGTGACGGATTCGACGCTCTCGGACAACGCCGATCACGGCCTGTACGTGGCCGCGAGCGCAGGGTTGGAGACGACGGGGGCGCCCACCTTCACCGGCAACACGGTCACCGGGAACGGCCTGAACCCCGTGGTCGTGCCCGCCTCGTCGGCCGATCAGCTCGATTCGAGCTCGACCTACACGGGCAACGGCGACGACCGGATCTACCTGCTGTACGGCACCGTCGCGTCCACCACCACATGGCAGGAGCTCGGCCTGCCGTGGAAGGTCGGCGGGAACATCCTCGTGCAGGGAACGGCCAGCCCCACGCTCACGATCGAGCCAGGTTCTCGGCTCGAGTTCGAGGTCAATACCCGCCTCACCACTGGCGCGTGGGAGCCCGGGAAGCTCTACGCGATCGGCACCGCCTCCGCGCCCATCGTGTTCACCTCCGCCGACACCGTGCCCGCCATCGGCGATTGGGACGGGCTCGTGCTCCACTCGTACGACACCGGGACGCTGCTCCAGAACGTCGAGGTCTCCTACGGCGGGGGCTCCGACGGCAACGTCTACATCTACGGGAACGGGCCGCGCGTGGCGATCGTGGACTCGGTGGTGTCCAATTCGAGCCGCTGGGGAGTGTGCCCCACGGGCGGCGCGACCCCCACGCTCTCCGGGGTCACCTACAGCGGGAACACGTACGGCAACGTCTATTACTGACGACGGCTCCCGCCCCAGCCGCCACCGCGGAGTAGAGGGGGGGATGGCCCTCCCGTTGGCGCTGCTGGCCCTCGCCGCCTGCACCGACCCCAAGGTCGACCGCGCGCCCCACGCGCCGTCGGTGATCGTGATCGTGCTCGACGGGGTGCGGTCGGACGAGTTCACGTCGACCTCGGTTTCGGACGTGACCGGCGCGAGCGGCGAGGCGTTTGCCGCGGAGACGTGGGCCACCGTCGCGCCCGATGCCACCGTGGTCCGCGCCGCGTGGAACACCGGCATCACCATCACCGCGCCCGCCCACGCCGCGCTCGTCACCGGGCACGTGGAGGCCCTGGCGAACTTCCCGGTGGACACGACGCTCGGGCCCGGTCTCTACCGCCCCACGCTCCCGACGATCTTCGAGGCCGCGCGCGACCAGCTCGACCTGCCCGAGGAGCAGGTGCTCCTGCTGGCGAACACCGAGCTGCTCGAGCCCATCGAACACGGGCTGTACCCGGGCCTGGGGGCCGGCGCGGACACCGTGGAGCTGCTCGACGAGGAGGGCCGCCCCACCGGAGAAGACGCCGCCGTGATCGACGCGTTGCTGGAGCGCTTCGAGACGCGCCTGCCGCGGCTCGCGGTGGTGAACCTCCACGATGTGGACCGCGCGGGCCACTACGGCCGGGGCGACGCCTACGCCGAGGGCGTGACCGTGGTGGACGAGCAGGTGGCGCGCCTCTGGGACGCGCTCCAGGCGCAGTACCCGGGGTACACCTCGAGCCTGCTGCTGGTCGTCGTCTCCGACCACGGCCGCCACCACCACGACGAGGACCAGGGCTGGCACAACCACGGCGATTCCTGTACCGGGTGCCGCGAGGTGCCGCTGATGGTGGTCGGCGGCGGGGGCGCGGCGGGGGAGGTGTTCGACGAGCGGGTGACGGCGCTCGATATCGTCCCGGCGCTGGCCGCGCACCTCGGCATCACGATGCCGTGGGCCGAGGGGCTGCCGAGCCCGACGGTGTTCCCGGGCTTCGACGGGAGCGTACGCACCGGCGACGTGGCGCTCGCGACCGACGGCGCCCTCACGGCCGTGCAGCGCTGGCGCGACGATCCGTTGGGGCGGAGCGAGGTCGTCGTGGGCGGCTCGATCGTCTCGACCGCGGACGCGTTAGCCGCCGAGGCGCCGTCGGTCCTCGCGGGCGAAGCGGGGGGCCGGGTGTGCTTTCGCGAGCTCGGCAACGAGCCGGTGGACGGCGGGCTTCCCTGGGTCGCGCGGTGCCTCGCCGAAGACGGCGCCGGCGACTGGACCGACATGGGCTTCCCCGACACCGAGGTGGCGCCGTTCTTCCGCGCCGCGCTGGCCGAGCGCGACGGCGTGACCTGGGCCGCGTGGCCGTTCAACCCCCGCGGCGCCGGCGAGGCGGGGACCGGCGGCCGCATCGGGCTCACCTTCGCCGGGTGGACCGCCGAAGCGGGGTGGACCGAGGCCGTGAACGCGCAGGCGATCTTCCCCACCGACGCCGCAATCGTCGCGACCGACGCCGGGCTCGTCGTCGCGTGTGGGGCGAGCTTCGCCGACCCCGACAGCCGGTACACGCGCCACGTGCGCATCGTGCCCGTCACGATCACGGACGCGGCGCCGACGGTAGAGGCGGAGGTCAACATCACCCTCGCGGGGCTGCTGGGCGAGGGCGCGCGGGTCGAGCTTCCGGCGCTCGCCGCGGATGGTGAACACGTGCGCGTCGCGATGGTCGGCATCACGGAAGCGGGCGCCTCGATCGCCGCGGCCACGAGCACCGACAGCGGCCGAACGTGGTCCGAGGCGGTGGCGCTGCCCGACGGCGGCCCCGCGCTCCCGTACCTGGCCCCGGCCTGGGAGGGCCCCGACGTGGTGTGGGGCACGCTGGTCGACGGTGCCGCCCGCCTGTGCCGCGCCGCCCCCGGCGACATCGACGCGCGCTGCGTCGACGTGGGCTCGCCGCGCCTCCAGAGCTTCGTGGTCGAGGGGGACGAGGCGACGGTCGTGCGGGACGCGGGGAGCGGGGCGTGGGAGACCGCGGTCGTGGAGTGGTGAGGGGCCTGATCCCCCTCGCCCTCCTGGGCGGCTGCTCCAACGGCTGCGGCCCTGCCGTCGAACCCCTGCCCCCGTCCGTGCTCGTCCTCGTGCTCGACGGCGTGCGCACCGACGAGTTCTCGACCACCACCGAGTCCGACCTGACCGGCGTGAGCGGCGAGGCGTACTCGGAGCAGACGTGGAAACGCCTCGCGACGCGCGGCACCGCCGTGCGGGCGGCGATCAACCAGGGCGTCACCATCACCGCGCCGGCCCACGCCGCGCTCCTCACCGGGCGCCCGGAGCCCTTCGCCAACTTTCCCGTCGAGGCCGACCGCGGCGTCGGCCTCTACCGCCCCGCGCTCCCGACGATCTTCGAGGCCGCGCGGGTGTCGCTCGGGCTCGGCGAGGACGACGTGGTGCTGCTCGCCAACACCGAGCTGCTCGAGCCGGTCACCGCGAGCCTCGCGCCGGGGTTCGGCGTGGGCGCGCGCTACGACCTGGTCGTCGACGCCGACCGTGGCGAGCCCGCCAACGACGACGCCCCCGTCATCGACGCGCTCGACGCCCTGATCGACGCGGGCCCGCCGCGGATCGTGGTGGTCAACCTCCACGACGCCGACCGCGCCGGCCACGTGGGCGACGGCGACGCCTACCAGGAGGGCGTGCTCGCGCTCGACGAGCTGCTCGCCGACTTCTACGAGCGGCTCCGAAAGGAGCACCCCGCCTACGTCGAGAGCCTGCTGCTCGTCGTGACCACCGACCACGGCCGCCACCGCCACGAGGACGACGACGGCTGGCACAGCCACGGCGACTCGTGTACCGGGTGTCGCGAGGTGCCGATGCTCCTGCTCGGGGGCGCGGCGATCGCGGGGGTCGAGCTCGACGGGCCGATCTCCCAGCTCGATCTCGCGCCCACGCTCGCCGCGCACCTCGGGATCCCCCTGCCGTGGGCCGAGGGGCTGCCGATCGCGGAGGTGGTGCCGGGCGTCGCGCGCACCGGCACGGCGAACATCGTCGCGAGCGGTGAGCACACGGCCGACCAGCGCTGGCTCGGCGGGCGCGCGGCGCGCAGCGAGGTGCGGGTGGACGGCGCGGTGGTGTCCACGCCGGGCATCTACGCTGCCGAAGCGCCGACGCTGCTCTCCACGGAGGCAGGCGCGTTGGTGTGCTTCCGCGAGCTCGACGCGGTCGAGGACGCGGGGTTCCTGCCGTGGCGGGCGCGGTGCCTGGCGGAGGGGGACGGCACGTGGATCGAGATGGGGTTTCCCGACGCCGAGGTCGGGCCCTTCTTCCGCGCCGCGCTGATCGAGCGCGGGCAGCGCACGTGGGCCGCGTGGCCGAACAATCCGCATGCGAACACCGAGGTGGGCGACGAGGGCGGCGTCGGGCTCGCGATCGCCTCGTGGGCGCCGACGACCGGCTGGACCGACCGGGTGTGGGCGCGCGCGATCTTTCCGACGGACGTGGCGCTCGTCGCGACCGAGCGCGGGCTCGTCGCGGCGGTCGGCACGAGCCTGGGCGACCCGGACTACCGCTACACCCGCCGGATCCGCGTGGTGCCGGTGCTCGTCGGCGAGACCACGATGCAGGTGGACGAGGCCGTCGAGCTCACCCTCGACACCCTCCTCGGCGCGGACACACGGGTCGAACACGCCGCGTTGACCGCCACCGGGAACGTCGCGAGCATCGCCATGCTCGGGCGCTCGGAGGTCGCGGTGGTGATTGCCGCCGCCACCAGCGACGACGGCGGCCGCACCTGGGCGGACGCGGTGGCCCTGCCCGACGGCGGCGCGCCGCTCCCCCACCTCGCGCCCGCGTGGGACGGCGCGTTCGTCGTGTGGGGCGTGCTCGGCGAGAACGGGGCCGCGTTGTGCCGCGCCAGCCCCGGCGACCCGGCCGCGGACTGCGTGGACATCGGCAGCGACCGGCTCCAATCGTTCTCCGTACAGGGTGGCATCGCGACGGTGGTGCGGGACGACGGCGTGGGGGCCTGGGGCACCGGGGTCGTGGGGTGGTGAAGTCGCCTACGTGAAACCGTCGCGGCGGGAGGCTAAGATCCGCCCATGGCCGTCCTCGACATCCTCACCGTGCCCAACCCCGTCCTGACGCGAAAGTGTCGGCTCGTGGGCCCCGACGAATTCCACGACGGGCTTCGTACCTTCGTCTCCGACCTCGCCGAGACCATGTACGCCGCGCCGGGCGTCGGCCTCGCCGCGCCCCAGGTGGGCGATCTGCGCCGCATCATCGTGGCCGATCCCGGCAACGCCAAGCGGGAAGAGGACGCGAACGGGCGCCCCCGCAAGCCGCGTTTCGTCGCGATGATCAACCCGGTGATCGTCGAGGCGAGCCGCGAGAAGATCGTGTGGGAGGAGGGCTGCCTCTCCGTGCCCGAGTTCAACGAGGACGTGGCGCGGCCCCGGCGCGTGCTCATCAAGTGGTTCGACGAGCACGGCAAGAACCAGCAGCAGTGGTTCGAGGACTACGACGCCGTCGTGATCCAGCACGAGATGGACCACCTCGAAGGCACGGTCATCCTCGACAAGGTGTCGCGCCTCAAGAAGAGCCGCTACCTCGGGCGCCGCACGAAGACGCGCAGCCGGGACGAGCTGCTCGTCGAGTAGGGATCCGGATCTGGGCGGCTGACGCCGCGCGCTCCGCGCTCGGTACGCGCACAGCGCGCGGCTGCGCCGTGGGGGCGGGGGGGGCGCCGTGGGTTGGGCGCCGTGGGGCGCCGTGGGCCTGGCGCGCACCCGTGAAATCCCATGGGGGTCTGACCTCATCACTTATCACCTCGCGCACCGCCGAATTGTCGGCGTTCACTCGTCGCAGGTGATAAGTCGTAAGGTCAGACCCCACCCGTCGAAACGCGGCGTTGCTCCGTTCCAGGTGATAAGTCGTAAGGTCAGACCCCCTCCGCCCCTCCAGGTTATAAGTCGTAAGGTCAGACCCCGTCCGGATCCGGACCGCGCCCCCGCGCGGCGATAGAAGCCCCGGACCATGAAGCTCGCGTTCTTCGGCACCCCCGCCTTCGCCGTCCCCACCCTGCGCGCCCTGCTCGACAGCGAGCACGAGGTGGCGCTGGTCGTGGCGCAGCCCGACAAGCCGGCGGGCCGCGGGCAGACCGTACAGTCGCCGCCCACCATCGAGCTGGCGCGCGCGCGCGGCGTCACCACGCTCCAGCCCCGGCGCGTCAAGACCGGCGAGCTCCCCGAGACGCTCGAGCGCCTCGGGCTCGACATCGCCGTGGTCGTCGCGTACGGCCGCATCCTGACGCCGCGGCTGCTCCAGGCGCCGCGCCTCGGCTGCGTCAACGTGCACGCCAGCCTGCTCCCCCGGTGGCGCGGCGCCGCGCCGATCCAGTGGTCCGTGCTCGCCGGCGATGCGACGACCGGCGTGGCCACCATGCAGATGGCCGAGGGCCTCGACACCGGCGACATCCTGCTGATGGAGGAGACCCCCATCGGCCCCACCGAGACCGCCGGCGAGCTGTTCGTGCGCCTCGCCGAGCTGGGCGCCCCCCTCCTGCTCCGCACCCTCGCCGAGCTTCCGGCCCCGACGCCGCAGGACGCCGCCGGCGTCACCCTCGCGCCGATGCTCACCAAGGACCACGCCCGCATCGACTGGGCGCGCCCCGCGCGCGAGATCGACTGGCAGGTGCGCGGGCTCTCGCCATGGCCGGGCACGGTCACGACGTTCCGCGGCGAGCCGCTCAAGGTGCTCAAGGCCCGCCCCGTCCTGGGGGACACCCCCACGAACGCGGCGCCCGGCACGTTCCTCGACGGGCCCGTGGTGGCCTGCGGCGAAGGCGCCATCGAGCTCCTGGAGGTGCAGCTCCCCGGCAAGAAGGGCGTGCGCGGGGTCGACTTCGTGAACGGGAGCCGGGTGAAGCCGGGGGAGCGGTTGGGGTGAGGCAGGGGCGCGGCGCCTACGCGTCGTACACTGCGCGCAAGAGGTCTCCATGCGTCTCCGCCCCGTGCTCGTCGCCCTCGCGCTCTCGCTGCTCGCCTGCGCCGGGATGTCCCGGGAGAGCGGCGTGTGCCTGCCGAACCAGCTCGACGAGACCGCGCGCGGCTACATCCGGGACAAGCAGCTGCTCCAGGAGGGCGAGGACGTGCGCGCCTACTACGACACCACGGTGTCGCTCGACGGCTCGGAGATCGCGCTGGTGACGGACAAGCGGATCGTCTACCACAAGGAAGGCGTCACGACGGCGTTCGCGCTCGCCGACGTCACGAACATCGAGCGCAGCGAGGTGGCGCTCGGCGACGCCTTCATCGTCACCACCCGCGACGGGCAGATGTTGCAGGTCGAGATCGCCGCGCTGAACGGCGGCGACACGTGGGAGCGCGCGCTCGACGGGGCGTGGAAGGCTGCGCAGGCCGGGCAGTAGGGCGGTCCCGGAGCGGAGTCCACTACAAGTCCTATTACGACGCCCGTTCGCAACCGCGCCATTCATGTCGCGGTTGCGACGAGCCGCACGCTCGATAGGTTCCGGGCATGAAACCCGCCTCGCTGTTGATCTTCCTGACGGCGTGCGCGCCCGACCCCTGGACCCGGGCGCGGGCCACGTGTGGGTTCACCGACGGGGACACCGTGGAGTGGGCCGCGGTGTTCCCGACGGACGGCGCGCGGAACGGGCTCTCGGTCGACGGGGACTGTGCATCACGACTGCTCCGGGACCTCCAAGGCCACCCGGACCAGCTCCTCGCGGCGTTCGACGGCGGCGCCGACCTCGGGGCGTACGTGGAGGCGGCGCGCTTCGCGGAGGAGCCGATGGACGGGCTGCCCGTCACCATCTGGGGGCTCTACTGGCTGGTGGGCGCCGACTTCGGGACGGTCGGCGCGCTCGAGGAGGGCCCCTACGTCGACGCGAAGTGGGTGGAGGTCGTCGGAGACGCCGCGGCCGAGCGGGGCCTCGACGAGACGGCACCGCTGGCACAGGTGCTCTACGACCTCGTCGCTACGCGCATCCGCGGGGTGGATCTCCTGCCCGGGGACTCCCTGTACGCGAGCGCCGGACTCGGCTCGGCGGACGACGCGCTGTACATCCCGCGCTCGATCGACCCCGACTTCCCCTACGCGGACGACCCCTACGCCGCGTCCGGCGCGGGGTGGGTGCTGGCCCACGAGTCCGAGCACGGGGTCGAACCCTTGATTCCGCACGTCACGTGTGATCTCTGGCCCGAGCCCGCGTGCGACACCGACCTCACCGGGGCGCAAGGTTTCGAGCTCGCCATGATGTGGGCGCAGGCGACCGCGTTGCTCGACGGAGCCCCCTGCGTGGACACGAACGACGCGGACCACGTGCTCGCGAGTGACGTCGAGACGAGCATCCAGGGGCGGTTCGAGAGCTTCGTCCTGATGCCCGTGCCGGATCGCGTCCTGTCGCGGTGCGACTGATGCGCGGAACGGCGCGTCGCGGGCCAGCACGCTAAAGAGCGCCGCCCGCAGGAGCGCCCATGATCGACCGCCCCCTCGTCGCCCCCAGCATCCTGTCCGCCGACTTCGGGCGCCTCGCCGCCGAAATCGAGACCGTGGAGAGCGCCGACTGGATCCACGTCGACGTGATGGACGGGCGCTTCGTGCCGAACATCACCATCGGGCCCCTCGTGGTCGAGGCGGTGCGCCGCTCCACGAAGCTCCCGATCGACGTGCACCTGATGATCGTGGAGCCCGACAAGTACATCGAGGACTTCCGCAAGGCCGGCGCCGACTGGATCAGCGTGCACGCCGAGGCCTGCCCGCACCTGGACCGCTCGATCCAGGCCATCAAGCAGTCCGGCGCGAAGGCGGGCGTGGTGCTCAACCCGAACAGCTCCGAGAGCGTACTCGACTACGTGCTCGACGAGCTCGACTACGTGCTGCTCATGACGGTCAACCCGGGCTTCGGCGGGCAGTCGCTCATCGAGCGCGTGTTCCCGAAGATCGAGCGCGTGCGCGAGATCATCGTGAAGCGCGGGCTGCAGACGCTGGTCGAGGTCGACGGTGGCGTGAAGCCGGCGAACGCCCGGCGCTTCGTGGACGCGGGCGCCCAGGTGCTCGTGGCCGGCTCGGCGGTGTTCGGCGCGACCGATCGCGCCGCGGCGATCCGGGCGATCCGCGGCGACGCGTAGCGATCCCGCCGCGTTCCCGCGGATCTGCCCGTGCCCGCGCACGGCTGCGTGTCGAATTCCGTCACGGGCGCGTTCGGCGCCGTGAGGCCGGGCGATAGTCTCTCGGCCCCATGCTCGTCTCCCTCCTCCTCGCCTGCACCGCGCCGTCCGTGCCGGTCCTCCCTCCCGACGGGGACGACACGGGTGAAGCGCCCGTGCTGGTGCCGACGGACACGTTCCCGAGCTTCTACGGCGAGGTGCCGAAGAACCTGCTCATCGTGTCGGTCGACACGTTCCGGCGGGACCTGATGGCGCGCTACGGGGGCGAGGGGTTCGCGCCGCTGCTCGACCGCATGGCGGAGGAGGGGGTGGCGCTCGACGCCCACCGGAGCTGCTCGAACTGGACGTTCCCCTCCGTGTTGTGCGCCAACTACGGCGCGAGCAACCTGGACATCGGCTACGCCCCCGACCTGCGCGACCCCGACAACGCCTGGGCCCCGGACGACGTGCCGACGCTCGCCGGCCGCCTCTCCGCCGCCGGGTGGCACACCATGCTGGTCACGTCGAACGGCTGGTTCTCGTCCGACCGCAACAGCGACATCGGTTTTGCCACCTCGGAGCGCCCCGACGATCGCCGCACGATGAGCATCTTCGGCACCGGGATGGAGCGCCTGGCCGAGGTCGAGGCGCTCGGCACCGACCGCTGGTACCTGCACCTGCACATCAAGGAGCCGCACCCCTCCTACAACCCGCCCGAGGAGTACCTCGCCGGGCTGGAGGGGCTGCCCCCGACCCCGTACGACCTGACCGACTCGGACGAGCAGTACGACGCGGGCGACGCGTGGCCGGAGATGTCCGAGGAGGACCGCGAGATCCTGCTCGCCCACCTGCTGGTGCGCTACCACGGCGAGGTGCGGTGGATGAACGACCAGCTCACCGACACGTTCGCGGCGCTCGACGCGGGCGGCTACCTCGACGACACGCTGGTCGTGTTCTGGACCGATCACGGCGAGCAGTTCTGGGAACACGGCGAGCAGACACACGCGTACGGGCTCAACAACGAGGAGAACGACGGGGTGGCGTTCTTGTGGGCCAAGAACATGGTGCCGGGCGCGTGGGAGGGCACCACGTCGTTGATCGACATCGCGCCCACGGTGCTCTCGCTGTTCGACGTGCCGATGGACGCGACGATCACCGGCTTTCCGGTGGGCGAGGCCCCCGAGGACCGCGTGCTCGACTTCGTGAGCGTGGCCCGCCTCGGCCCCGTGCAGTCGGTGGTGCACGACGGGTGGAAGCTCGTGTACCGCTGGACCACAGGTGAGCGCTGGCTCTACGACCTCACCAACGATCCAGCAGAGACGACCAGTCTCTACGATCCCGCCCATCCCCAGGCCGTCACGCTCGAGGCCACGCTCGGGCCGCGGATCGAGGCGCTCCAGCCGCTGACGACGCGGTACACGCCGCTCTGACCCGCCGGCGAGGCCACCGCGTTGCTACATCCATGATGTAGTTGCACGGGGGGCTCGGACGGGGCACGCTGGCGCGCGCCATGACGACCCTCCTGTTGAGCCTGCTCGCGATGGCCGTCGCGCCGTTGCTCGACCGCGCAGTCGGGGCGCGCCCCCGTGTGGCGGGCTTCGCGGATGGGCTCATCCAGGTGGTCGTGGGCGGGATCCTGCTCGTCCACGTGCTGCCGTTCGGGCTGGCGACAGCGGGGTGGCCCGCGTTGTTCGCCCTCGGCGGCGGCGCGATGGTCGGGGTGCTCGCGCACCGGATCCCCGGCGGCGAGCGCTCGGCGGGCGCGCTGGCCGTGCTCGCGCTGCTGCTGCACGCCGGTATCGACGGCGCCGCGCTCGCCACGCCGGACACCCACGGACACGACGCCGGCGAGGGCATGCTCGCGTGGGCGGTGGTCCTGCACACCGTGCCGGTCGGGCTCGCCACGTGGCGCATCAGCCGGCAGCGCGCCGGGGCCGCCTTCGCGTTCGGGCTCCTCGTCGCGACCGCCGCCGTCACCACCGCGGGCTGGCTCACCGCCGACACCGTGTTCCACGGCGCCTCTCCCGCCGCGCTCGGCCTCGCCCAGTGCGCCGTGGCGGGCGCGCTCCTCCACGTGCTCGGCCACGCCGGGGAGGGGCTCCCGCGGCGCCCCGCCGGGTGGGGCGGGCTGGTCGGCGTCGGCATCGTCATCCTGCTCGTGCTGGGCGACCCGATCCCCCTCCCCCACGCCGGCGAGCTCGGGGCCGAGAGCGCGCTGGTCACGCTCCTGCTCGCGTCCGCCCCGGCCCTGCTGCTCGGCTACCTCGCCGCCGGCGCGCTCCATGCCTTCGCGCCCGCGCCCCTCGTGCGGTGGTTGAACGTGCCTCGTGACCCCCCGGAGGCGGCCGCCCCAGCCCACGCCGCCCACGGCCCCGTCGCCCGCCTCGGCGCCGCCGCCCGCGGCGCGTTCGTCGGCGTGCCCGTGCCCGTCTGCTCGTGCGGCGCCCTGCCGGTCTACCGCGGGTTGCTCGCGCGCGGCGCCCCACCCGCGGCGGCGCTCGCCTTCCTGGTCGCGGGCCCCGAGGTGGGCGTCGGCACCGTGTTCGTGAGCGTGCCGCTCCTCGGCGGCGAGATCACCGCGCTGCGGGTCGCCGGTGCCGTCGTCGTCGCACTCGTGGTGGGCCTGGTCGTGGCGCCGGTGATCCGCCGCGGGGCCCCGCAGCCCACGCCCGCTCCGCGCGCCCGTCCCGAGGCGTTCGGCGCACGGGTGCGCGGCGCGCTCCGCTTCGGCCTGGTCGACGTGGTCGATCACACCGCGCCCTGGGTGCTCGTCGGGCTCGGCATCGCCGCGCTCGCGGAGCCCCTGCTCGCGGGGGACGCGATGGCCGCCCTCCCCGGCCCCCTCGCCGTGGTCGCGGCCGCGCTCGTCGGCATCCCCGCCTACGTCTGCGCCTCCGGGGCCACGCCGCTGGTCGCCGTGCTCCTCCACAAGGGCCTCTCGACGGGCGCCGCGCTCGCCTTCCTCGTCACCGGCCCCGCCACCAACGTCGCGACCTTCGTGCTGTTGCGCCGGCTCCACGGGGCCCGCGTGGCCGCCGCCTTCGGCGGTGTCGTCACGCTGGTGGCCGTAGGCCTTGGCCTCGCGGTCGACCACCTCCTCCCCGCCCTCTCGGCGCCCGCGCTGCACGCCACCTCGCTCCAGGTGAAGGGCCCGTTCGAGATCGCGTGCGCGGTCGGCGTGCTGGCGCTCTTCGCCGCCGCGCTCGTCCGCAACGGCGCCGCCGGGTTCCTCGAGCCGCTGCTGCATCCACACGCGCATGCCGACGCCGAGGAGGGCCGCGGCGGGCGTGGCGGGCATGAGCACGGCCACCATGCGCACACGCACGGCGGGCATGGACACGGGGGGCATGCGCACGGGGAGTGAGGCGGCATCGGCAAGCCTGCGTCGCCTCCGCCGGATACTCGTCGGGATGCCGATCAGCGTGAGTTCGCTCCTCCCGAACCGCCCCGCGCCGGTCCACGTGCGGGCCGACGAGAACCTGCACGTCGCCCTGGGCCTGCTGCTCGACAACGACTTCAGCCAGCTCCCGGTCGTGGAGGGTGACCGTCCGATCGGGATGGTCACGAAGGGGTCGATCCTCCAGACGCTGCGCCATCTCTGCTCGTCGCTCGACAAGCTCAGCGTCGTCGATGCGGTGGCGCCCAAGCACGCGTGGGCGTGCGTCGAGAGCGAGACCGACCTCGGGGAGGTGCTCGCGCACCTCGAGACCTTGTCCGCCGTGCTGGTGACGGACGACGCGGGAAAGCTCACCCACATCCTGACCCCGTGGGACATGAGCGAGTTCTTCCGGTTGCGTTCGGAAGACTTCATGCTCGTGCGCGACGTGGAGACCACGCTCAAGGACTTCCTGCGCGCGGCGTTCGAGGACCCGACGGGCCGGCTGAACGACGCCGGCTTGAACCAGGCCGTTCCACCGGAGCCCCGCGGACCCGAGACGTACCGGAAGCACTTCCGACGGGCGTTGGCCGCCTATCTGCAGGACGGCACGCCGTTGGACGACGCGCGGACGAAACTGTTGGAAGCGGAGCACTTCGCGCCGAAGCCGCGCACCTTCGAAAAGCTCACCTTCGCCGACTACGTCCAGATGTTCACGGACGAGGCCCGGTGGGAGGCGGTGTTCGCGCCCACCTTTGGTCCCAAGCGCAAGGAGATCCGCGTCCTCCTCGACGACGTGAATCGCTACCGGAACAGCCTCGCGCACTTCCAGGTCGAGGTGTTGCCGGCGGACCAACAGGAGCGCCTCCGGTTCGCGGCGGAGTGGATGCAACGTCACTTCGACCGCTTCCAACGCGGCCGCGCCAGCGCACACCCGACACCCGCGCTTCCCGACGTCGGAGCGGCGCCCGCTGCGGACGCCACGCCCGCCTACGAGGAGGGGATCGACCCGACCGAGGGCCGTTATGCGCGGCTCGGAGCGTACCTTCGCGCGGTCCAGGGCACCGACCGTGTCGAGCTCTCGTTCGAGACGTTGGCGGACATCCTCCAGGGCCCCCTTCCCCCCTCCGCGCTTCGCCACCGGGCCTGGTGGGCCAACCAGGCGGACGGGCACTCGAGCGTCTGGCTCGACGCCGGTTGGCGGACCGGCACGCTCAACCTGAGCGACCGACACGTCGCGTTCGTACGGATCGCCGAGCAGGGGCGCGCCTACCTCGAGTTCTTCGTGAACCTGTCGGCACGCCTCCGGAACACGCCCGGGCTCCCCATGTCCGGTCGCTTGCCCCTCGGGACGAGCTGGTACAACCTCGGCACGGTCGTGCCGGGGGTGACCCTGGCCGCGGCGTTCACCACCCGGAGCCGGGCGCGCGCCGAGCTGTACATCGACACCGGCGATCAGGCCAAGAACAAGCTCCTCTTCGACACGGTCGCCGCGCACGCCGATCAGATCCGACACGCGACGAAGTTCCCCATCACCTTCGAACGATTGGACGACAAGCGAGCGTCGCGCATCGCCATCTACGTCCCCGGACGGATCACGGAGAAGCGGGAGCGGCTCGTCGCGTTGGAAGAGGTGCTGGCGGAGGCCCTGGTCGCGCTGCACGGGGCGGTGGGGCCGTACTTCACCTGATCCGCTCGCCGCCCGGCCCGAGGCCAGCGCCCACCCGACATCTCGAGACCCCCCTCCCCCTCTGCTGACCGCTATGTTCGCGGCAGGAGAGCCCCGTGCCCCACCTCGTCCTCCTGGCCCTGCTCGTCGCGTGCGCGGGCAAACACGGTGTCGCGGCGCCGCTCCCCGTCCCGCGCGAGGCCCCCGCCGCCACGAGCGCCGCCACCCCGGGCGCCTCCGGCTACGACGCCCGCCTGACCGGCGTCGCCTACCCGCACCCCGTCGCGATGCACCCCGTGCGCGCGCAGGAGCAGGACCTGGAGATGGCGTACATGGACGTGCCCGCCGCCGGCACGGCGAACGGCGAGGTGGTGCTCCTCCTGCACGGCAAGAACTTCTCCGGGGGGTACTGGGCGGACACGATCGCCGCGCTCACGGCGCGCGGCTACCGCGTCGTCGTGCCGGACCAGATCGGGTTCGGCAAGTCGAGCAAGCCCGCGCACTTCCAGTACAGCTTCCAGACGCTCGCCGATCTCACCCGGTCGCTGCTCGACGCGCGGGGCGTGGGCCGCGTGCACGTGGTCGGCCACTCGATGGGCGGGATGCTCGCGACACGTTTTGCGCTGATGTACCCGGAGCGCACCACGTCGCTCGCGCTGGTGAACCCCATCGGGCTCGAGGACTGGAAGCGCGTGGTGCCGTGGCGGCCGGTGGAGTGGTGGTACGCCCAGGAGCTCGCGAGCACGCCCGCGAGCGTCCAGGCGTACATGACGGAGAGCTACTTCGCCGGGAAGTGGAAGGACGCCTACGCGCCCCTGCTCGACATCCAGGTGGGGTGGATCCGCGGGCCGGACCGCGCCCGGGTGGCGTGGAACGCGGCGCTCACCTACGACATGATCGTCACGCAGCCAGTCCTCTACGAGTTCGACCAAGTGCGGGCCCCCACGCTGCTGCTCGTCGGCGCTAGGGATCGCACGGCCCTCGGCAAGGCCCTGGCGCCCCCCGAGGTCCGCGCGACGCTCGGGGACTACCCCACGCTCGCCCGCGCCGCCGCGGCGGCCATCCCCGACGCGCGGCTGGTGCTGCTCGACGACGTGGGGCACGTGCCCCAATTCGAGGCGCCCGCGCAGTACCTCGACGCGCTCACTACGTTCCTCGGGGAGCGGCGTTAGGACAGAAGCACGAGCCACCCGACGTCTCGATGGCGGCGCATCGCCGGGAGAACCCCATGGGATCGCTGCTAAGCGCGCTCACCAACCGCTGCCCGAACTGCCACCGCGGCTCCATCCGCAAGACCTGGATCACGATGGCGGAGCGGTGCCCCGTCTGCCACGTGCGGTTCGAGCGCTGGAGCGGCAATTGGCTGTTCCCCGTGGTCCTCGCGTACGGCGTCGGCGGGCTCTTCGCGATCGTGCTCATCGTCACGTTCCTCAACGCCGGGACGCTCGACGGCGCCGAGAACATCATCATCCCGCTCACGCTCGGCGTGACCCTGCTCTCGTACCCGATGTGCCAGAACATCACGGTGTGGCTGCTGTACGCGACGGGGCTGGTCTACGCGGACCCGCAGGACCCGTTGTAGTGCGCGTCCTCGTCGCGCCGGCCTCGTTCAAGGGCACGCTCTCCGCCACGGAGGCGGCCGACGCCATCGCGGAGGGGGTGCGCCTCGCCCGGCCCGACGCAACCGTGCTGCTGCGGCCGGTGGCGGACGGCGGGGAAGGCACGCTCGACGTACTCGGCCTGCCGACACGTACGGTGCGGGTCCACGACGCGTGGGGCGCCTCCACGCTGGTGCGGCTGGGCGAGGACGGGAGCGGGCTGGTCATCGAGCTGGCGCGCATCTGCGGGTTCGACGCGGCGCGGCGGGACGTGCTCACGGCGAGCACCCGCGGGGTCGGCGAGGCGCTGCGGGCGGGCCTCGACATGCGGTGTGGGCGCTACCTCGTGGCGCTGGGCGGCAGCGCCACGTGTGACGGCGGCACCGGCCTCTTGCGCGCGCTGGGCGCGGGCTTCTGGGACGCCGACGGCAACGTGCTCCCCGAGGGGGGCGGCGCGCTGGAACGCCTCCACCGCTTCCAGCCGCCGCGCATCCCGGTGGTGGACATCGACATCGCCTGCGACGTGGACGCACCGCTGATCGGGCCCGCCGGGGCCGCGCGCCGCTACGGGCCGCAGAAGGGCGCCACGCCGGAGGGCGTCGAGCGGCTGGAGCGCGGGCTGACCCGCTGGGCGGACGTGGTGGAGGAGCTCACCGGGATGCGCCTGCACGAGCTGCCCGGGGGCGGCGCGGCCGGCGGGACCGGGGCCGCGTTGGCGCTGCTGGGCGGGCGCTTGCGGCCCGGCGCGGAGCTGATCCTGGACCGCCTGGGGTTCGACGCGCTGCTGGCCGATATCGACCTCGTGGTCACCGGCGAGGGGCGGGTGGACGCGGGTTCGCTCCAGGGGAAGGCGCCGTTCGTGGTGGCGCGGCGGGCGGCGCGGCGCGGGGTTCCGGTGGTGATCGTCGCGGGGGCGGTCGAGGTGGACCTGCCCGGCGTCGCGGCGGCGTGGGCGGTGGGGGCCGGCGGGGACGACGCGCGCGCGGCGCTGGTGGCGCGGGTGGCGGCGGGGATGGCGACGTGGAGCCGGCACTGACGACGGCGGGCAACGACGGGTGGAGGCGGACGTGGAATTCGACGTTCTGGTGGTCGGCGGCGGGCTCAACGGGTTGTGCACGGCGTGGTGGCTCCTGCGCCGCGGAGTCGGGCGGGTGGGCCTCGTGGAGCAGTTCGCGCTCGGCCACGACCGCGGCTCCTCCCACGGCGCTTCGCGCATCACGCGGTCGGCCTACGCGGACGCCGTGTACGTGCGCCTCATGCAGGTCGCCCATGCCGAGGCGTGGCCGGCGCTCGAGGCCGACGCCGCGACCCGGCTGATCCATCGTCGGGACGCCTGCCTGTTCGGCCCCAACGGCGGGCCGTTCCAGGACTACGTCGACGCGCTCGCGGGCATCGACGTCGACGTGGAGGCCCTCGATCCGGCCGAGGCGCGCCGCCGCTTCCCCGTGTTCCGCTTCCCCGGCGATCTCGGGGTGCTCCACGACCGCACCGCCGGGATCGTCGCCGCCGCCGACACGATCGCGGCGTTGACCCGCATCGTGCGCGCCGGCGCCACGGTCCTCGAAGGCACGACCGTCCACGGGATCGATCCGGTGAGCCGCACCGTCGACACGTCCCGCGGCACGCTCCGCGCCGAGCGGATCGTCGTGACCGCCGGCGCATGGGCAGGGCGCCTGCTGCCCGGCCTGGCGCCCATCTTGACGCCCGTCCGCCAGACCGTGGCGCACCTCGCCATCGACGGCGACCCCGCCGCCTTCCCGCTCTGGGCGTGGCGCGGCGTCGGCGACTTCTTCTACGGCCTGCCCCAGTTCCAACGCCCCGGCATCAAGGCGGCGAAACACGTGCTCGACGGGCCCGCGGTCGACCCCTCCGAGCTCCCGCACGACGCCCCCGACGTGCGCGAGGTCGTGGCGTTCCTGAACGACCATCTCGTCACCCCGCCGCGCGAGGTGCTCGCGACCGAGCGCTGCCTCTACACGGTCGCGCCCGACGAGGACTTCGTGCTCGACCACCACCCCGAGAGCCCCGCGGTGGTGGTCGGCGCCGGCTTCTCGGGACACGGCTTCAAGTTCGGCCCGTTGACCGGGCGGATCCTGGCCGAGCTCGCTCTCGATGGGCGCACCACGGTGGCCCCCTTCGAGGCCAACCGCGCGCGGTTCCGCTGGGCGCGCTGAGCGCGCCCCGATCACTCCCCGCCGAGCCCCGCCCACACGTACAGGGCGCCGGCGTCGTACGCGTACGTGTCGTCGTAGAGCGCGCCAACGACGATGTCGTCGATGCCATCCCCCGTCACGTCGCCGGGGCGGTCCGGGAGGCGGCGGCCGAAATAGCCGTCGCCGGTCGTCCCGCCGTAGAACGTGGCGTCCGCGGCGGCGGCCGAGATGCTCCCGGAAACCGGGCCGTAGAAGAGGTACGCCGCCCCCGCCGAGGAGTACGCCGTGTCCTGGCTGTACGCGCCGACGAGCAGGTCGTTCGTGCCGTCTCCGTCCTGGTCCCCGGCCGACATGGCGTCCTCGCCGAAGTAGTCGAAGGTCGTGGCGCCGTACAACGTGGCCTTCGCGGTGGTCGAGAGGGTGGTGCCACCCGCGTACACCCAGAGGGCGCCGACGGACGAGGTGGCGCCGTTGTCGTAGCCGTACCCGTGCACGCCGGCCTCGGCGTAGCCGTCACCGTCGAGGTCGGTCAGATCGTACACGCCGTACCCGGCGTAGTCGGATGTGGCGACGCCGGTGTAGGTCACGTCCGCGGTCGAGGCGCTCATCGCGCCGGTGAGGGGGGTCGCCTCGCCGAGGAACAGGTACGCGGCTCCGGTGCTGGAGCTGCCCGCCCCGTAGGCGCCGAGGAGGAGCTCGTCGAGGCCGTCGCCGTCCATGTCCTCGACGAACGACACCGCGTACCCGAGGTACGCGCTCGACGCGACGCCGCGGATCGTCGCGTCCGACGTGGTGGCCGCCGCGGAGCCGGAGCGCCGCGTGGCCGAGCCGTAGAGCAGGTAGGCCGCGCCGGCGCTGCTGGCGGCGGTGTCCTGGCCGTACGCGCCGACGATGATCTCGTCCGTGCCGTCACCGTCCATGTCGCGGCCGGCGGCCACGTTGTTGCCGAGGTAGTCGGAGGAGGTGCCCCCGGTCAGCGTCGCCACGCCCGAGGCGGACGCCATCTGGCTCGAGCCGGAGAACCGGCTGCCGCCGTACAGGATGTAGGTGGCGCCCGCCGAGGACGACACGCCGTAGGCACCCACCACGAGCTCGTCGGCGCCGTCGCCGTCGTGATCGCCGGCCGCCAGGTAGTACCCGAGGTAGGCGGAGCTGGCGGTACCGGTGAGCATCGCGCTGGAAGTGGCGCCCGCGGTGCCCGACGTGGTCACGGGGCCGTACCAGAGCACCGCCGCACCGGTGGTGGAGGCCGGGAGGTCGTGGTTTGGCATGCCGCCGAGGAGGTCGCCGTTGCCATCGCCGTCGAAGTCGCCCAGGGCGACGCTGCGCCCGAGGTAGTCGGAAGTCAGGGTGCCCGTGAGCCGCACGTCCGCGGTGGACGCGGTGTAGGCGCCGTCGAGCACACAGTCCGTGAAGTCCTCGTCGCAGTCGTTGTCGTACGTGTCGGCGCACACCTCGGTCGCGCCCGGGTGGGCGAGCGCGGTCCCGTCGTCACAGTCGCCGGCGCTCGCCGCGTACCGGCTGGGGAGGGTGCAGGCGAGCATGGCGGAGGCGGCGTTTCCGTAGCCGTCGGCGTCCGCGTCCGCGTACCAGGTGCTCCCGACGCCCTCGTCGGTCGCGCCGTCACAGTCGTCATCGATCGTGTTGCAGGACTCGACCGCCGCGGGTGACGCCGCCGCGCTCGCGTCGTTGCAGTCTCCGGTGGCGGTCGATGCCGACGCTTCGCCCGCGTCCGCACAGTCCGAGTCTGCCGAGACCACGGAGGAGGCCGCGCTCGTCCGGTAGCCGTCGCCGTCGCCGTCGACGTAGCAGAGCTCGCCGCCGTCGCAGTTCTCGTCGTCGCCGTTGCCGACGGTCTCGGCCGCGCCCACGTAGTCCCCCGCGTCGTCATCGTCGCAGTCGGTCGCGTCCACGATCCAGCGCCCGCCGCCGTCGCAACTCGACGCGGCGATGTCCGGGTCGCCGAAGCCATCGCTGTCGCCGTCGTAGTAGAACGAGCCCTCGCCGACCGTGCCGTAGTCGTCGTCGTCCGAGAGCCCGTTGCAGTCCTCGTCCGTGTCGGCCGCGTCACACGCCTCGTCCGCGGCGGGGCTGATGTCCGCGTCCGCGTCGTCGCAGTCGTCGTCGTTGTCGACATAGGCTGCCGGGAAGTCGCACGCGGAGAGCGTGGAGAAGGAGACGCCGTAGCCGTCGCCGTCGCTGTCGAAGTACCGGGTGGTGCGGCCCGTCACGCTGAAGTCGGCGTCCTCGCGGGTGCCGTCACAGTCCTCGTCCGTGTCCGCGGCGTCGCAGATCTCGGCGGCGCCGGGGTGCACGCCGCTGTCACCGTCGTCGCAGTCGGTAGCGCTCGCGACGTACCCGGCGGGGGACGCGCACGCGGCGCGGTCGAACGAGCCGGAGATCCCGTAGCCGTCGGCGTCGTAGTCGATGTGCCACACGATCGCGGTGGACGTGTCGAGGAACCGATCGGCGTCGTCGCTGGTGCCGGTGCAGTTCTCGTCGACGTCGGCGGCGTCGCAGACCTCGGTGGCGTCGGGGTGGACGGCGGCGTTGTCGTCGTCACAGTCGCTCGCATCGTCGACGAACCCCTCGAGGGCCTCGCACGCGATGGTGGCGGTCGCCGCGTCCCCGAACGTGTCCCCGTCGGCGTCCGCGTACCAGGTCTCCTCGCCGATCGCGCCCGTCTCGTCGATCGCGCCGTCACAGTCCTCGTCCGCGCCGCCGCAGACCTCCACCGCGCCCGGGTAGATCTCGGCGTTCGTGTCGTCGCAGTCGTCGCAGGCCGGCGTGCCGTCCGCGTCGCCGTCCTCCTCGCCTAGGGACCCGTCACAGTTGAAGTCGAGGAGCACCGCGCAGGTCTCGGTGGCGCCGGGGTGGTAGGCGGCATCGGCGTCGTCACAGTCCCCACCCAGCGCGGAGGTGGCGGGGGGCGCGTCACAGCTCGCGACCCCCGTGCCGTCCTCGCCGTAGCCGTCCAGGTCGGCGTCGGTCAGCCACAACGTCGCGTCGACGGCGTCCTCGTCCACGGTGCCGTCACAATCGTCATCCAGGCCGTCGCACGTCTCGGGCGCGCCGGGAAACGCGCTCGCGTCCGCGTCGTCGCAGTCTTCGCACGCGACCGTCCCGTCGTCGTCCGCGTCCGCGTAGCCCACCGAGCCGTCGCAGTTGTAGTCGACGGCGTCGGCGCACGTCTCCTCGGCGCCGGGGTAAGCCGCGGCGTCGGCGTCGTCACAGTCGCCCGCGGTGGCCACGAACGCGTCGGAGGGCGCCTCGCAGGCCTGCACGGAGACCGCGTCCGCCCCGACGCCGTCCCCGTCTCCGTCTCCGTACCAGGTGGTCATGTCGATCGCCGCCTCGTCCACGGCGCCGTTACAGTCGTCGTCCACGCTGTTGCACAGCTCGTCCGCGCCCGGGTGGACCGCGGGGTTGGTGTCGTCACAGTCGAGCGTGGCGGGGGAGCCGTCCTCGTCCGCGTCGACGTCGACCTCGGTGTCCGTATCGGTGTCGGTGGCCGTATCGGTGTCGGTGTCCGTATCGGTGTCCGTATCGGTGTCGGTGTCCGTATCGGTGTCCGTATCCGTGTCGGTATCGGTGTCCGCGGGGCCGGTGTCCTTGTCCGTGTCGGTCGGGCCGTCGCAACCTACGAGCGCCAGGGCGAGGAGGACGGAGGGGAGCGTGCGCAGGAGCATGAGCGTTCCGGTGAGGTGCGAGAAGAGCACGTTCCGACGCATCGCGTCAATGCTTTGTCAAAAGCGCTCACCCGCCGTCGTCTGGCGATCCGCGCCAATTCGGGCAACTCCACCCCCGCAAGCTCACACGTTGCGCTATCCTCCGCCGATGCGTCGCATCGCCATCATCGGTTCTGGTCAGGCCGGCCTCCTCGCCGCCCACGCGCTCGCCCAACGCGGCTACACGGTCACGGTCTACACGGACCGCACCGCCGAGGAGTGGTTGGAGCGGTGCCGCCCCACTGGCACCGCCGGGCGCTTCGAGCCCTCGCTCGCCTGGGAGCGCGAGCTGGGGCTCGACCATTGGCAGGACGCGGCCGTGGGGATCGAGGGCATCCACCTCACCTTCAGCCTCGCGCCGCCCAACCGGCTCCTCACGCTCACCGCGAAGCTGCCGAAGCCGGGCAAGGCCATCGATTTGCGCCTGCAGAGCCATCGGTGGCTCACGGACCTGCCGGCCGCCGGAGCGGAGGTCATCCACGAGAGCGTCACGGTCGAGAGGCTCGACGTAATCACCGCCCAGAACGACCTGACCATCGTGGCCGCGGGGCGCGCCGACTTGTGCAACCTGTTCCCAAGGGACGCGGCGCGCAGCGTGTACGACACACCTCAACGTCGCCTCGCGATGATCATCACCAAGGGCGCCCCGATGGGGTTCGAAGGCGTGCCCTTCGTGCCGGTGAAGTTCAACCTGTTCGCCCCCTGGGGCGAGGCGTTCTGGGTGCCCTACCACCACCGGGATCACGGCCCCACGTGGAACCTGCTCTTCGAGGCCAAGGCGGGCGGCCCGATGGACCGCTTCGGGAGCGCGAAGAGCGCGGAAGAGACGCTCGCCATCGGCAAGGAGGTCATCCGCGATCTCGTGCCGTGGGACTACGCGTGGGCCAAGGACATGGAGGTGGCGGATGCGAACGGGTGGCTCACCGGCGGGGTTACACCCACGGTGCGGGCCCCGGTTGGCACGTTGCCGTCCGGACGCGTGGTGATGCCGTTGGGTGACACGGCCGTGTCGATGGATCCCATCGCCGGCCAGGGCGCCAACAGCGGAAACAAGATGGCCCGCAACCTGGTCGACCACATCGTGGCCCGGGGCGACCGCCCGTTCGACGCCGGCTGGATGACCGAAACGTTCGAGGCGTATTGGGCGCGTCACGGCGCCCCCACCACCCGCTTCAACAACCTGTTCCTCGAGCCCCTCCCCGATGCGGGCAAACAAGTGCTCGTGGCCCAATATGGCAGCGACGGCGTGCGTACCGATACGCCCCAGAAGCTGGCCGACGCGTTCGTCGCCAACTTCGAGGACCCCGCGCGCTGCACCGAGGTCATCCACGACGTCGGTGCCGCGCGCGCGTTCATCGGGGCCCACGGCGGCGGCCACTGGCTCTGGCCGGTGCTTCGGGGCGCCGCGGGCGTGGGCCGCGAGCAGGTCCGCCAGACGTTGGGAGGCCAGCCGAAGCACCCCCTCGTGGCGGGGGCGGGCCCGCGGCAGCTCGGCGGAGCCTAAGCGATCACGCCTGCGGCCGGTGCCACCGCGCCGCCAGGATCAGCGCGTCGTCGCGCTTGCCGTAGCTCTTGACGAACGCGCTGACGACGGCCATCTCGGGCGCCATGCCCGGCGCGATGGCGTCCGCGAAGTCGGGACGCAGCCCGTCGGTGGCGAAGACCAGCAGGTCACCGTCCCCCCACGGGATCGAGGAGGCGCGGAGCGTCGGGAGATTGTGGCCGACCACGCCGCCCCAGAGGAGCAGGCGCTCCCGGACGGCCGGCGCGCGCCGTACGATCAGCCCCTCCACGTTGCCGACCCCGACCCACCGCACCACCCCGTCCTCGATGGCCGCGAGGGAGATCACGGCGCCCCGCGTGCGGGTGATGGCGCGGTGGCACCGCGCCAGGATGTCCTCGACCGGGCCGGTGGAGTCCGCCTCGATCGTCGCGACCGCCTCGGCGGAGGCCACGGCCGCGGCGGGACCGTGGCCCAGCCCGTCCATCACCACCAGGAGCACGCCGCGCGGGGTTTGCAGCACCACCGCGGTGTCACCCGACTCGGGCGCATCGTCGAGCGCACGCTCGGCGATGGCCCACTCGATGTCGCGGGTCACGCCGGAGCGGACGTTCATCCGCGGCGCCACTTGGTCATGGTGACCGTGGTGCCGACCCCCACGGTGGACTCCAGCTCGAATTCATCCATGAGGCGACGTGCGCCGGGGAGCCCCAGGCCGAGCCCCTTTCCGGTGGTGTAGCCGTCGTCCATCGCCCGATCGAGGTCGGCGATGCCCGGGCCCCAGTCGCGCGCGATCACGCGAATTCCCTTCCGCGACGAGTGCGGGACGGTCTCGAAGCGCATCTGCCCGCCCTTGCCATACACGATCATGTTTCGGGCTATCTCGGAGATGGCCGTCGCAATCATGGTGAGCTCCAGGTGGGAGAAGTCCAGGTCGACCGCGATGGCACGCGCCGCGCGACGCGCGACGAAGATGTCCGCCTCGATGTTCACCTGGACCAGTGTGTCACGGGCCATTGAGGATCCGGCGGTTGATCTGTTCCAACCCATCGTCGAGATCCAGCGCCGTAGCCGTGCTCGTCAGGCTCAGGCCGAGCTGCGCCATGGAGAAGGCGACGTTGGGTTGGATGCCCACGATCACCGTCTCCGCGCCGCGCAGGCGCAACATCCGCGCGATTCCGTCGAGCACCCGCGTGGCGTAGGAGTCCATGACATCCATGGCGCTCACGTCGATCACCACGCCCTTGGAGCGGTGCTCGCCGGCGCGGGTGAGCAGCTCGTTCTGGAAGCGCTGCCAGCCGCTGTCGGACAGCTCGTCCTCGACCGCGGCCACGAGGTAGACGCCGAGCTTCAGGATGGGGACGCGGGCGGAGCTCATGCGACCAGCCCCGCGGCCGGCGCAGGCGCCTTGGTGCTCAACATGCGCTCGGCCTCTTCGATGCCGCCCTGCAGATCGCCCAGCGTACGGACGCCCATGAGCTCGGCGCCGATGGTGACCAGCGTCTGGGCGATCTCGGGGGAGATCCCGGTGATGAACACGGTCGCCCCCATCAACCGGGCGGCCTCACACGTCTGGGCGATGTGTTTGGCAACCTTGGAGTCGACCAGCGGGACCCCGGTGATGTCCATGATCACCGCCCGCGCGCGGCGGGTGCGGATGGCCCCGAGCAGGGTCTCCGTGAGCAGGCGGGCGCGATGGGTGTCGACGAGGCCCACGATCGGCAGGATCAACACCTGGTCGCGGATCTGCAACACCGGGGTGGAGATCTCGCGGATGGCCTCCTGCTGGCTCCGGATGATGTCCTCCTTTGCGAGCAGATAGGCGTCGCCGATGGTCCCCATCGCGAGGTCGAGCAGGCAGTTCATCCCGGAGGTGACGCTGTTGGCGCGCTCCAGATCTTCCCGCGCGATGGCCGCGATGCGCGGCACCATGGCGGTCCGGAACGCCGCGATGACCCGGAACCAGACGGAAAAGCTGATCCCCATCTGGGCGTACCCGATGCCCTGCGAGGTCAGGTTCTCGACGTACCCCGCCCACTCGTCGTTCAGGATGGCCTGCCGCTGCATCGCGAGGCTGGCTTCGTGCTGACGCGCGCTCATCTCCGGGCTCATGGCGCGCATGATCGGGACGAACTCCGGAATGTCCTGCACCGCGACCCGCAGCTCGGCGTCCATCTCGGCCGCCGCCGGCTCGTACACGGCCCAGTAGTCACGGAGTGCGGCGAGTTCCTTCGCACCGATGTGCGCGGTCGTACTGGGCATGCGGAGCGGTCCCGGGGAAGTGCGGACCTCTATGCCCGGGGCCGGGCGGCAGCCCGGCGGTGCGAACACTTTTTGGCACGATCGACCCGACCGCGACCACATCGCAGGGCCGATGGAACATCTACCGACAAGTCGTCTCCACGGGCGAACGCCGGAAGGGGCGCCCTCCGATTACGCGGGCGCCAGGACGCGCAGCTGGTTCACGATCCCCTTCACCCCGACGGCGCGCTCGGCGACGCGGGTGATCCGGCGCTCGTCCTCGCCGTCGGGCACCGTCCCCGACAGCGTCACCTCGCCGTCGTGCACCGAGACCACGACGTCGGAGGCGTCCGCCCCCGTCTGCCCGCACAGCCGGTCGTAGATGTCGTCCCGGATGCGCTCGTCCGGGCGTCGATACCCACGCGGTGGGCATGAGCGCCTCCCCTCCGCCCGCGGGAGCCGCGCCCGCGCCTGCACGTCGGGACCGGTCGTGTAGCCGCCCTCCGTCCCGCGCTCCTCGTCCCGCACGTCATCCCAGTCACCCGGCTTCTTCTCGACCTCGTCGTCACGGTCCATGTTCGAGCCCCCCTGCGGTTCAATATGGTCGCGGGGAGGGGCATCGGCTCGGCCCTGCTGCACCCGGACCTGCTTCAGCACGATCCGAGCTCGACCACTTCATAGTCTTCGGGCGCGGGGTCGAACCACAGTTGGATCTCCAGCTCCTGCCAGGCGGGGCGAGGCGTGTCATCGGCCCAGCGCTCGAGCACGTGGGACAGCTCGCTCCATCGATAGACGCGGCCGGACGCAATCGGGTGGCCCTTGCCCGTAAGCAGACGATACGCGGGATCGAACGTGAAACTGTCGCCCCACGTGAAGCTCGCACAGGATTGCGACAGCTGCTCCCGCCGCAGCACATACGCACGTTTGCCCGGCGTAGCAGCGGCCTCCGAGCGGAGGCTCCGCCCGAGGATCGCGTAGTGAGGGCGCTGGCGGAGCGGCACGCCACCCGCGCCGACGAACTGGCGGTACATCTCGGCCTCGACACGCGTGCGTGTGTCCACGTACGTCGGATCCCGGAAACGTTCGGGATACGAGACGCGCCCCTCGAGAAGTACGGCCTCTCGCCCCGCCGCATCCAGGTCCATCATCGACTGGAACGGGGCTCCACAGGCGTAGTGGACCACGATGTCAGGAATGGAAGGCACGGCGGCAGGATAGCATCGCAGCGATGCACCGCGGGGCTCGCGGGGCGTGGCGGCACCGCTCTGGGTGCCGGGCACCGCGCCCTTCCTCGGTCGCCCAGACAACCTGCCGCCGCTATTCCCGCCAATGCACGTACAAGTTGCGATCGCCGGCGGGGCCGGTCGCGTCGTTCAGGAAGCTCACGCTCACGCGGCCGGGCGCGGTGCAGACGGGCACGTCGATGGTGGCGCGATCGTGGAGGGTGCGGGACTCCTCCCACGTGCAGCCGCCGGTGCCGACGAAGCGGACGGACACCCCCTCCGCGCCGGGGTGCTCGGGGGACAGCTCGAGGCGCACCACGTCCGTGGTCGTGAGCGGGCGGCTGGTGAGCGTGCCGTTCCAATAGAACGCGTGGCCGCGCCGGGTGCCGTACGATGTGGGGCCGCGGGTGAAGCCCACGCGGTCGATGGCCTCGGCGCGGGCGAGCCGATCGTCGGCGAGGAGGACGGCGACGGCCTCGTCGGCCCGGTCGAGGTCTGCCAGCGCGCGGCCGAGCTGCCAACGGAGCCAGGGGTGCTCGGGGAACCGAGCGACGAGGGCCTCCCAACGTGCCAATGACACAGCGGGATCGATCGGCGCCGTGCGGTCGGCCGCGCAGAGCACGCGGATGCGCGCGGGGCCGTCGTCGTAGACGATCGACCAGGGGTTGGCGGCCTCGGTGACGGGGTCCATCGTGTAGGCCTGCCGGGTGTGCCAATCGACGAGGCGCATGCAGTCTGCCTCGCGGCCCGGTCCGACGAGCAGCGCCTGTTGGAGGCGGGCCACGGCGTCGCCGCCCGCCGCGCGCGCCTCGGCCATGCGTCGGAAGACGAGACCGTTGTCGTCGAGCACGCGCACGCCGGGGACGTGCCCGGGGAGGCCGACGTCGCCGGTGAGAATGGCGGCGCCGTCGGGCAGATGGGCGACCAGCCACGCCACGTCGGCGGGGAGCGGCGTCTCGAAGCCGGAGGCCCACGCGCGGCGCGCCTCGGCGGCGGTGGGCCAGGCGCGTGGGGCGAAGGCCGCGGCGCCCGCGGGCAGCCCGACGTAGGCCAGCGCGGCGATGGCGACGGCGCCGAGGGCGGCGCGCTGGGGGGTCCACGAGCGGGGCTCGCCCGCGGCCGCGGCCACGAGCACGGCGGCGATCCCGCCCGGGAGGAGCAGGCGGCCCCACCCCATCCAGTCGCCGCGCGCCTCGAGCAGGACGACGGCCTGGATCACGAACGGTGCCGAGGCCAGGAGCGCGGCGCGGGGCGCGAGCCGGACGGCGAGGGCGACGAGCGCGAGCAACCCCACGCTCCCGACGGCCTCGACGCCAAGCTGCCCGAGCCCGTCGGCGAACGGCGCGCGGCTGGCGGTCTTGACGAGAACGGGCGCCGGGATGACGGCGCCGAACCAGGCCACGCGCCCGAGGTGCCAGGCCCCGAGGGCGGCCGCGGCAAGCACCACGCGGCGATCAGCGAGCGTGCCGCGCGTTCCTGCGGTCGCGACGGCATAGAGGCCGGCCGCGGCGAGGTGGAGGTGGCCCTCGGGCCGCGCGAGGCAGCCGAGCACGAACCAACCGGCGGCCGCGCCGAAGCCACTCGTCGTCAAGCGCGACCACGCGACCCCCCACACGAGCCCGGCGACCACGCCGTCCATCCCCTGCCCGCACCACCACCCGAACGGCGCCCAGGCGACGAGGCCCAACGCGAGCGCGACGGCGCCCCGTCGCAACAGCAGGGCGATCGTGGCGAGCCCCGCGGCAAAGGAGACGGCCTGCGCGACCCAGGCGCCGTCGAGCCCGACGGCCACGCCGGGCAGGAGCAGCGCGAGGAACAGGGGGCTCGACGCGCCCTCGACCGCCTCGCCCGTGCTCCACGCGAGGCGCCCGTGTTCGAGCAGCTCGTACACGTAGACCAGCGCGATGTACACGTCGTCCACGGGCCGCGGCCGCGCGGTCGCCGCCGCCCACGCGAGCAGGAGCGCGAATGGGGGGAGCAGGAGGAGCGGGCGACGCATCGCGGGCTGGTAACGTGGGGGACGTGGGGGCTGGGCAGACGGACGGCCGCGGACGGCCGCCGCTGCGGCGACGGGGAGGAGGGGCGGGCGTGGGAGGGACAGCTTACGAGCGCCCGCGTGGGGGGGTCCATGTGGCTCGTGTTCCAACTGCTGGCGTGTGTGGACGGTTCGGATCCGGAGAAGGTGCCCAATGACACGGGCGCCCTCTCGCCCGACCTCGGGCCCTGGGACGGGATGATCTACGTCGACCGCGGGCGCGATGCCCGCTACGCGGATGCGGCGTTGGACTGGGTAGAGTACCCGCCGTGGGGCATGGGCGAGTTCCGCGCCGAGCCGTACGAAGCGCCGTACGCGTTCGGCTACACGATGGGCGGGGGTGAAGGGTGTGTGTCACCGACCGACGCGGGGCCCGATGCTGGCCCCGATCGGATCTCGGTCGGGCCCTGGGTGAGCCTGTGGGCGAATGGAGAGGAAGCCATCTTCAACGAGGAGATCTGGTCCATGGGCCCCGAGTACTGGGCCCACGAAGGATTGCCCGCCCCCTTCGCCGAGCCCGGCTTCTCGGTCACCTTCGCGGACGCGACCGGGACGACTGTCATCCCGGAGGACCTGGTCTTCGACGCGAGCGTGGACGACGCGGTGCACGGGTGGCACGGCTCCGGCTCGCTCGACCTGTCGTGGGTGCCCGCCGCGGCGCCGGGTGCGCGCGTGGGTGTCAACTACTACGACAACGCCGGCACCAGCGTCATCTGCGCGTTCGACGACGACGGGGCGGAGCGGGTGGAGCTCCCGACTCCGGACGGCACGACCCCGTACATCCTGACCATCACGCGAACCCACGCTACCCGGGTCGAGAGCCCGACGCTTGGGACGATCCAACTTGGGGTGGGGTATGTTTTGAGCGTGACCGGGGGATAGGGGGCGGACGAAGTCGGGGAGCCTGTCCGACAGGTGGGCGGGTTTCGTCCGCGGGGCGGACGAAGTCGGGGGGGGGTGTGATCCACTTCAGTCGGCCGGCCAGCGCCAAGCCCGCCCCGCGGACCGCA